>JBFXDA010000004.1:0-212264 GCA_050181585.1 Reyranellaceae bacterium | reverse complement strand
GGCGCGCGTCGCGCCAGTCGGTGATGTAGACGTCGTGCGCGGGCAACAGGGCCTGCACCGTGCCGCGCAGCAGCGTGGCGAAATGGCCCGACATCGGCGCCACCAGCAGCACCTTGGGATCGTGCCGGCCGCTGTCGCGCTTGAAGTGGCGCAACTGGCAGAAGGTGCGGCGCTCGACGATCTCTTCCGTGACCGCCACCTCGCGCCCGTCGATCCGGGTGGTCGGCAGGTTGAAGACCGGCTTGGCGAAGTGCCGCGTCATGCGCTCGAACATCTCCGCACTGGCGGCCATGGCGCGTCCGGCCCGCGTATAGGCCAGCGGGTTGAGCGGATGGGTGTAGAGATGGTGCAGGGTCTCGGAGGCGATGCGCAGCGGCTGGGCCATCTGCTTTTGCCACGCGTGCAACTGGTACAGCAGCATTCAGGTCTCCGCGCGTCCTCCGCCATCGCCTGGTGCGGCGATCGCCGTTCCCCCCGAAGAGGATCGCGCTGTTGTCGTAACGTTACGCGCCGCCGTCAGTTTCGGCGGCGCAGCATTCTAGCAGCCTTCACCCGGCTGTCACGCTTAAATCGGCGATAGAATCCAAGGCGGATCAGTTGCTTACGGCCTGTTTCGGCGGATTGGCCAACAGCTTGCGCACCGCCGCGACCATGTCCTCGGCGCGGCTGTTATGGGTGAAATGGGTGGCGAAGCGGCCGTTCTGGTCCATCAGGTAGACCAGCGAGGTGTGGTCCATCAGGTAGGGCGCGCCGCCCGAGCCGGGCGACTTGGCGTAGTAGACGCGGAACAGCTTGGCGACCTCGGCGATCTCGCGCTCCGAGCCGGTGAAGCCGACGATGCGCGGGGAGAACTGCGCCACGTAGTCCTTCAGGACCGCGACCGTGTCGCGCTCGGGATCGACGGTGATCAGGATCGGCACCACGGCATCGGCCTGCTCGCCGAGCTGGTCCAGCGCGGTGGTCATGACGGTCAGCGCCGTCGGGCAGACGTCGGGGCAGTAGGTGAAGCCGAAATAGATCAGCATCGTCTTGCCGCGGAATTCGGCGCTGCTGCGCTTGCGCCCGTTCTGGTCGGTGAGCTGGAACGGCCCGCCGATGGAGGCCGCCGACTCGGTGGTGAAGAAGCCGCGCTGCTCGGACGACATGGTGGGCTCGGGCTTCAGCAGCGCGTCCTGCGCGATCCAGGCGCCGGCGCCGATCAGCGCCAGGGCCCAGACGACCAGCACGATTTTGGTGATTCGGCTCATGGTGTTCCTGGGCAGAAACTGGGGCCGGCCCCCGCGGCTGGCAAGCCCCGTCGCTGTCGCACCCCATCACGGCGGCGCGCGGCAGGGTTGCGGTTTCGCCGCCGCCCGGCGCGGCGAGAGCAAACCATGTCTTGACGGAATCGCGTGCGATCCCCCCAAAACATGTGAATTTGCTCTCATCGTTAAAAGATAGAGCGGATCACTCGGCCGCCCCCGCCGCCTGCGGATCGGCCAGCGGCCGGTCCCAGGCGACTTCCAGGATCATCTTCTCGCGCATGGCGCGCACGAAATCCTCCCGCCCCTTGGCCGGCAGCACGAAGGCGCCGCGCCCGCCGATGACGTTGGTCTCGTAGTAGCCGACCAGGTCGGGATGGCCGCCGGACCCGCCGGAGGACAGCACCGCCAGCGCGTTGATGGTGATGCGCTGCGCCACCGCCGCATCGCGCGCCACCGGCGCCGGGCGCAGGCTGCGCATGTCCATGTTGTCGCCGGAAACGTCGATCACCCGCCGCGAAGGCCGGCACGGGCAGGCTTTCAGCAGCTCCACGCCGTGGTCGATGGCGTCGCCGATGGCGTTGTAGGACTGGTAGGAGCGCTGCGCCGCCACGACCTTGGCGGCGAAATCCTCGGCCGAGGCCGGATCCGAGACGACGTGCCAGGAGACCACGGTCTGCACCGTGCCCGGCCCGCCCCATTCGACATAGGCGATGGCGATGCGCCGGTGCGGGCCGGAGCGCACCGCGTCGAGCACGCGGGCGTTGGTGATGGCCTGGGCGATGCCCTCTTTCTGCAGCTTGAACTCCTCGGCGTCGATGCTGCCGGAGGAATCGACGGCCAGCACCAGCGCGGTATCGACCTCGGTCTGGGCCCGCGCCGGCAGGAACAGGAAGGGCAGCAGCAGCAGGGCGAAGAGAGCGCGCATCGGACCTCCGGCGCGCCGTGCCGGGCGCTCTAGGTTTCGGGCAGCGGGGTGAACTCGGTCTCGCCCGGCACCCTGGCGAACCGTCCCTCTTTCCAGTCGCGCTTGGCCTGCTCGATGCGCTGGGCCGAAGAGGAAACGAAATTCCACCAGATATGGCGCGTCCCGTCGAGGGGCGCCCCGCCGGCCAGCATCAGCCGCGCCGCCGCCGTGGCCGAAACGACCGCCTCCGCCCGCGGTTTGAGCACGATCATGTCGCCCTCGGCGAAGGACCGGCCGCCCAGCTCGACCGCGCCCTCGGCGACGTAGAGGCAGCGCTCCTCATGGGTGTCGTCCAGCTTCAGCCTGGCCCCCGCCTGCAGCGTGGCGGCGACGTAGAGCGTGGGCTGGAACACGGCGACCGGCGATTCCTGGCCGTAAGCGGTGCCGGCGATGATGCGCAGATGCGCGCCGCCATCGGCGATCTCCGGCAGCGTCGCGGCGGGATGATGCACGAAGGCGGGAGCGGCCTCCTCGCTTTGCCGCGGCAGCGCCACCCAGGTCTGGATGCCGTGCAGCACCTCGCGCCCGTCGCGGCGGGCGGGATCGGTGCGCTCGGAATGGACGATGCCCGACCCGGCCGTCATCCAGTTCACGTCGCCCGGGCGGATCGGCTGCACGTAGCCCAGCGAATCGCGATGCACGATCTCGCCCGCGAACAGATAGGTGACGGTGGCCAGCCCGATATGCGGGTGCGGCCGCACGTCGATGCCCTGGCCGGGCGCGAATTTCGCCGGCCCCATGTGGTCGAAGAAGATGAACGGCCCCACCGTGCGCCGCCTGGCATGGGGCAGGAGGCGGCGCACCGAGAACCCGCCCAGATCGCGCGACTTGGGCTGGATGAGCAGGTCGTGCAGGGTGTCGGTCATGGCGGCGGCTCCTCTACCGAGACCGCAAGCCTAGCCTCTAACCCGCGGCCGCCTCAATGCGCGGCAGTTCTGGCCGCGTTCTTGGCCGCGTTCTTGGCCGCGACGATGGCGGCGATCCGGAATTCGATGCGCCCTGGCATCTTGCTCAGCCCACCGCGGCGAAACGTTGCGGCGCTGGCGTCGCGGGCTGGGTTGCACCGGCGGCCTGGTGCCGCCAGGCCAGGGCTTCGGCGATGTGCAGGCGGCGCACCGGGTCGCTGTCGTCGAGATCGGCCAGCGTACGGGCGACGCGCAGCACGCGGTGCCAGCCGCGCGCCGACAGGCCCAGCCGCTCGGCGGCGCGGGCGAGCAGGGCGCGGCCCTCGGCATCGGGGGCGGCGATCTCGTTCAGCAGCGCGCCGTCGGCCTGTGCATTGCAGGCCGGAGCGTTGGCCGCCTCGTCTTTCATCAATGCCGCGAAGCGCCGGCGCTGGCGGGCGCGGGCGGCGGCGACGCGCTGGGCCACGACGGTGCTGTCCTCGGCCGGCGGCGGCAGGGCCAGGTCGGCCGGTCGCACCGGCGGCACGTCGACCACCAGGTCGAGCCGGTCGAGCAGCGGGCCGGAGAGCCGGGAGCGGTAATCGGCGCCGCATCTGGCGCCGCGCCGGCAGGCGCGGGTGGGATCGCCGGGATGGCCGCAGCGGCAGGGATTCATCGCCGCCACCAGCTGGAAGCGGGCGGGATAGGTGACATGGGCCTGCACGCGGGCCACCGAGATGCGGCCGCTCTCCAGCGGCTGGCGCAGCGCCTCCAGCGCCGGGCGGCTGAACTCGGGCAATTCGTCGAGGAACAGCACGCCGTGATGCGCCAGCGACACTTCGCCCGGCCGGGCGCGCGCCCCGCCGCCGACCAGGGCGGCCAGCGAGGCCGAATGATGCGGATCGCGGAACGGGCGGCACCGCGTCAGCCTGCCTTCCGGCAGGCCGCCGGCCAGCGACTGGATCATGGAGACCTCCAGCGCCTCGCGCGCCGCCAGCGGCGGCAGCAGCCCGGGCAGGCGCGCCGCCAGCATCGACTTGCCCGCCCCGGGCGGGCCGATCATCAGCAAATTGTGGCCGCCCGCGGCCGCCACTTCCAGCGCCCGGCGCGCGCCCTCCTGGCCCTTCACCTCGACCAGGTCGGGCAGGCGGGCGCGGTCCTCTTCCGCCAGCTTCGGCTGCGGCGCGGGCAGGCGGTGCAGGCCGCGCAGATGGTTGATCAGCGCCAGCAGCGTGGGCGCGGCGATGACGCGATGGCCCTGCGCGGCGTCGCCGGCCCAGGCCGCCTCGCCGCCGCAGGCTTGGGGACAGATCACCGCCAGGCCGCGCCGGGCGGCATGCAGGGCGGCCGGCAGCACGCCGGCGACCCGGGTCAGCCCGCCGTCCAGCGCCAGCTCGCCCAGCGCCAGGCAGCCGTCCAGCTTCTCGCCGTCGAGCACGCCCATGGCCGCCAGCAGGCCGAGGGCGATGGGCAGGTCGTAATGGCTGCCCTCCTTGGCGACGTCGGCCGGCGAGAGGTTGACGATGATGCGCTTGGCCGGCAGCGCGATGCCCAGCGCCGCCAGGGCGGCGCGCACCCGCTCGCGGCTCTCGCCCACCGCCTTGTCGGGCAGGCCGACCACCAGGAAGGCGTTGGCGCCGGCCGAGACATGCACCTGCACGTCGATCGGCATCACGTCGATGCCGGCAAACGCCACCGTCCCGATCCGCGCCGCCATGAATGCCTCGCTCCCGTCTCGCCCAAGGATTCGCCCAAGGATCTCGCCCAAGGATCTCGCCCAAGGACGGAACAATCATAGAACGATCTGACAGAAAGAAAATATACCGGAAGTTGTATTCGGTCAGCCGTTGCGCGGCGTCCCGCGCAAGCTCGGCAGGCCGATGCCGGTGGCGTCGAAGCCGCCATCGACCGCCAGCTCCTGGCCGGTGATGTAGCTCGACTGCTCGCCGCACAGGAAGAAGATCGCCCGCGCCAGCTCGCTCTCCAGCCCGTAGCGGGCCAGCGGGATATGGTCGTGGTAGTCGGCGCGGATCGCCGGCGTGTGCACCTGCTTGGCCATCTCCGTCTCCACCGGGCCGGGCGCCACAGCGTTGACGCGGATGCCGTATTGCGCCAGCTCCGCCGCCTGCTGGCGCGTCAGATGCGCCAGCGCCGCCTTGCTGGTGCCGTAGGCGACGCGCAGGGTCGAGGCGCGCAGGCCGGAGATCGAGGTGACGTTGACGATGGCGCCGCCGCCCTGCTGGCGCATGACCGGCGCCACTTCCCGCGTCGCCAGGAACGGGCCGGTGAGGTTGACGTCCAGCACGCGCTGCCACTCCTCCACGCTGACCTCCAGCAGCGGCTTGAAGACGGCGATGCCGGCATTGTTGACCAGCGCGTCGATGCGGCCGAAGCGCGCCATCGCCTGCTGTACGGCGGCGGCGACCGAGGCGGCATCGGCGATGTCGGCTTCCAGCGCCAGCGTGTCGTCGGGCCGCTCCAGCGCCGCCACCGCCGCGCGCAGCGTGTCGCCCAGAATGTCCAGCAGCGCCACGCGCCAGCCCTCGGCGAGAAAAAGCCGCGCCGTCGCCAGCCCGATGCCGCGCGCCGCGCCGGTGACCAGGGCGACCTTCATCCGCTGCGATGCCATGAACCCTCCTCTAGGCCGGCTTGCGCCACTCCATGACGTGGAACCACGGCACGCGGCTGCCGCGCTCGACGAAATCGGCGTCGCCGCCGGCCGGCCTGGGTTCGGCGAAGAAGGCCAGCGTCAGCCCCTGCGCCAGCAGCAGGCGCAGATAGGTCTCCATCGGCCGGTGCCAGTTCACCACCCGGATGCCCGACCAGGTCAGCCAGTGCGCCGTCTCCTTCAGGTAGTCGTCGATGGGCCAGTGCAGGCGCTTGCCGTTGGCGTCCTTCTGCCAGTCCCGGTCGAGGCAGGCGGTGAGGAAAGGGTTCAGGTTGGCGATCAAGAGCGCGCCGCCCGGCGCCAGCACGCGCGCCATCTCGGGGATGGCGGCGGCGATGTCGGGGATGTCGATCAGCGTCAGGTAGGAGACCACCAGATCGAAGCTGGCGTCGGCGAAATCCAGCTTCTCGGCCACGCCTTCGCGATAGTCGCCGCCCAGGGGATTTCCGGCCGGGTCGCGCTTGCGCGCCTGTTCCAGCAGCGGCAGCGTCGGATCGATGCCCACGGTCTGGATGCCGTGCTCTTGCATGAGGCGGCAGAAACGGCCCTCGCCGCAGCCCACGTCCAGCGCCCGCCTGTATGAACGTGCAGCCAGTCGTTCCTGCATCACCGGATCGAGAATGAAGCGGCGCGCGTTGTCGCCCTGCTCGCCGGTGTTGTCGATCCAGGCCTGCGCCGATTCGGTCCAGCCGCCGGTCATTTTCGCTTCCATTTCCCCGCAGCCATGGTGGCATAATCCGCCCCGCCGCAGCACGGGGCCTGCATGACCGCTTCGCATAAAACCGCCCATCACGCCATCGTCTTCGATCTCGGTGGCGTGGTGGTCGACTGGCAGCCGCGCTACGTCTACGAGACGATCTTCGCCGACAAGGCGGAACTCGACTATTTCCTGAAGGAAGTCTGCAACGGGCCCTGGATGCTGCTGACCGATGGCGGCAGCCATGACTGGCGGTCCGCCACCGCCGAACTGGTGGCGAAGTTCCCGCACTACCGGGCGCAGATCGAGGCCTTCCGGCCGCGCTGGGGCGAGATGCTGCGCGGCGAGATCGCCGACAGCGTGGCGATTCTCGAGGCGCTGAAGGCGCAGGGGCAGCGGCTGCTGGCGCTGACCAACTGGGCCGCCGACACCTTCGACGAGGGCCTGCCGCGCCTGCCTTCGCTGTCCCTGTTCGAGGCCATCCTGGTGTCCGGCCGCGAGAAGCTGGGCAAGCCCGACCCGGCCATCTTCCACCTGCTCTGCCGCCGCCACGGCGTCGATCCCGCCCGCTCGATCTACATCGACGACAACCGTGCCAATGTCGATGCCGCCGCCCGTCTGGGCTTCGATGCCCTGTTTTTCAGCAGCCCGGCGCAATTGGCGGCGGATTTGACACAGCGCGGCGCCTTGCGCGGCTGACCGGCTTCCGGCTGGCCGGGCTTGGGCTAAAATCCTCCCGTCATGGGCGACCGCATCCAGCGTTCCGAGTTCCACCGCAACAGCCACGCGCTGCTGCGACGGCCGGGCATCGGCCACAATCTGGGCCCGCCGCTGGACGGGCTGGGATCGCTGCTGCTGTGGCGCCAGGCGGCGGAGAAGGCGTGGCGGCCGCCCTCGCGCGAGGTGGCGCTGCTGCGCCTGCGCCGCGCCGAACAGCTCGGCCTGTCCTATCGCGACTATGTCGGCGTCATGCTCGATCGCGGCCGCTCGCTGTCGGTGCTGGCAACGACTTTGCCGGCGCTGGGGCCGCTGACGCCAAAGACGCCGACCGGGGCCCGCTTCGCCAACCGGCCACGCTGGACGCCCGATGCCGGGGTGGCGGCCAAGATCGGCCGGCTGCTGAACTGCGAGATCGTGGTGCTGGCCGACCGCATCCGCCATCGCCGCTTCCTGCAGGCAACCGACTCGGCGGCGGTGAACGAAGCGCTGGGCGGCAAGGTGAGCCGGCTGGTCGAGATCGACGCGGTGCGCGATGCGAAAGGCGCGGTTGGCGCCTTCGCCGGCGCGCTGCGCGAGATGGGCCGCGCGCCGGGCGAGACTTTCATGGTCGGGGCCGACTGGGACGATGTCGGGCTGGCGGAAGCCGCCGGCCTGCCGCTCTTCAAGTGGAGCTGGGAGTATTTCGCCGCCTGAGCGGCCTCACCACAGCCGCGAGGTCACCGTGCCGGTGGCGACCAGCCGGCCTTGCGGATCGCGCACGGCGATCTCGCTCACCGTGGTGTCGCGGCCGCGCTTGATCACCCTGCCTTCGGCTTCCAGGTCGACGCCGTTGGCGGCATTGAGATAGTTCACCACCAGCGAGGACGTGGCCCCGCCCTTGATCTTGGACGAGTCGGCGCCCGAGGCGGAACAGGCCGCGCCGACGATGTCGATCAGCGCGGCGATGACGCCGCCATGGACCGTGGTGTCGACGGTGATGTTGGCCTCGCTGTAGGGCAGCGCCATCACCACCCGCTGCGGCTCGACGCTGCGCAGCACGATGCCCAGCCGCTTGGCGACCTGCGAGCCGGCCAGGACATGCTCGACGAACTGCGCCATGGCGGGATCGACGCGGCCGGCATCGGCGGGAGCGGGGTTTCGGATGGCGGTCATGATTTCCTCCTTCTTCGTCTGCCGAAGAAGGTTTTGCCCCAAGGCGGGGAAGCGGCACAATTACCTGCAAGGTAGGCGGACGGAGATACCGAATGAGGACGCGCACGCTGCTGGCGACGGGAATGCTGGCGCTTTTCGCCGCGACCGCCCAGGCGCAGGAGCCCCGGCGCTGCCCCGCGCAACTGCCGGCGCCGGTGGCGGCCAAGCGCGATGCCATCGTGGCGGCGGCCAAAGCGCGCGACTGGGCGACGCTGCAAAAGCTCACCGGCCCGGGCGAATTCGCCTTCTCCTTCGGCGACGACACCGATGCGATCGCCTACTGGCGGCAGGCGGCGGCGGCAGGCACCGACGTGCTGCGCATGATGCAAGCGGTGTTCGCCATGGGCTGCGTGACGGTGACCAACACGCGCGGCTATTTCTTTCCGCCCGCCGCCGAGATCGAGTGGAAGCGTCTGAACGCGGCCGAGAGGAAGGCGATGGAAGCGCTCTACGGCAAGGCCATCGATGAATGGTATGTCGAGGGCCGGGCCAAGGGCTACTACGTCGGCTGGCGCGGCGTGATCGAGCCGGACGGCGCCTGGTCGGCGTTCGTGGCCGGCGATTGAAGCAACGGCAACGGTTAAGAGGAAGCGTTCGATGGGACAGTTCGACGGCAAGGTGGCGCTGGTCACCGGCGGCAATGCGGGCCTGGGCGCGGCGACGGCGCTGGAATTCGCGCGCCAGGGCGCCAAGGTGGCGATCGCCGCCCGACGCGCCGAGCAGGGCGCGGCCATGGCCAAACGGATCGAGGCGCTGGGAACCGAGGCGCTCTACATCCAGGCCGACATGGCGCGCGGCGCCGACATCGAGGCGATGGTGCAGAAGACCCTCGACCGCTTCGGCCGGCTGGATTGCGCGGTGAACAACGCCGGCATCGCCGGCCCGGTGAGCCGGCCGCTGGCCGAGATCGAGGAAGCGCAGTGGGATACGGTGATGGCGGTGAACCTGAAGGCGGTGTTCCTGTGCATGAAGCACGAGATCGCGGCGATGCTGAAGCAGGGCTCGGGCGCCATCGTCAACGTCTCCTCGATCTACGGGCTGCAGGCGTCCGACCTGGGCCATGCGCCCTACTGCGCCTCCAAGCATGGCGTGGTCGGGCTGACCGGCACGGCGGCGATCGACTACGCCCAGGCCGGCCTGCGCATCAACGCCGTGGCGCCCGGCCTGACGCGCTCGGAGATGGTCGATCCCGAGCGTCCCGGCGCTGCCGAACGCTACCAGCGGCTGATGCCGCGCCACACGGCGATGAACCGGCTGGGCCAGGCCGACGAGGTGGGCAAGGCCATCGTCTTCCTCTGCTCCGAGGCCGCCAGCTTCGTCAACGGCGCCGTCCTGCGCATCGACGGCGGCGAGACGATGCGGCTTTATTAGACAGCGCGCAGATCCATTGACTTGCCGGGGACACCCATTATTTTAATGGGTATGGCGCGGCGCGGCCCGGCTTCCCGGATGACGGCCCAGCAATTCACGGCGGCAGTCCGGGAGCTGGCGGCGGTCTCCGACAACGTGGCAATCCTGCGCCATGCCGCCCAGCGCATGCGCGAACGCGGCATCGGTCTGATGCAGGTGCTCGACGTGCTGCGTGGCGGGCGGGTGAGCGAGGGGCCGGCGCTGGACATTCACGGCAACTGGAAAGCCACGATGGACCGTGTCATCGCCGGCCAGAAGATCGCCGTCGTCGTCGCGATCGAGAACCGGCTGATCGTGATCACGGTGTTCTGAGGAGCGGAAGAAGCCATGTACCACTACACCGAAAGCGGGCTGGACAATGTATGGCTGGTGAACGGCTACACGAAGCACAAGACGTCCTATGGCGACGGCATGTCGTTCAAGAACGTGGAGAAGCTGCACGCCGCCATCGTCGATAGCCTGGTGCGCAAGCCCGGCCGGCTGAGCGGGCGCGAGTTCCGCTTCCTGCGCCTCGAACTGGGCCTGTCGCAGAAGGCGCTGGCCGAACTGGTCGAGACCGACGAGAACGGCATCGGCCGCTGGGAGCGCGGCGTGAGCCAGGTGCCGGCCGGCGTCGACCGGCTGATCCGCGCCTGGTGCCAGGAGCGCTTCCACGGCAGCGCCGCCATCGAGGACATGCTGAAGACGCTGGCGCAAAGCCACGACACTGCCGACGCGCCCATCCGGCTGCGTCTGCGCGGCGGCTGGAAACTGGCGGCATAAAGCGGGCCGGAACGGATCGCGATCGACGCGATCCCGCGCCCGCGCATCGCGCTACACCCCGCCTTCCGCCGCTTCCAGCGCGGCGTATTCGCGCGCCAGGTGGTCGAGCAGGGCGCGCACGGCGGGCAGCAGGCCGCGGCGCGAGGGGAAGACGGCGTGCACGATGCGGCTGCGCGGCGTCCAGTCGGGCAGCGCATCGACCAGCCGGCCGCCGGCTAGCTCGGCGCCGATCATCATGGTCGGCAGCTCGGCGATGCCCACCCCGTTGCGGGCGGCGAAGCACAGCGCCACCATGTCGTCCACCACCAGCCGCGGCCGGTGCGGTACGCGCGCGCTGGCGCCGTCGGGCCCGTCCAGCAGCCAGAAATGCTCGCCGAACTGCGCGCCCAGATCGAGGCTGGGGAGGGTGGCGAGGTCGGCCGGCACCAGCGGCCGGGCATGGCGGAGCAGCAGGGCGGGGGCGGCGATCAGCCGGTGGCGGCTGTCGCCCAGCACTTTCATCACCAGCTCGCTGTCCTCCAGCGGCGGCAGGCGCGCGCGCAGCGCCATGTCGAAGCCTTCCGCCACCACGTCGACCCGCCGGTTGGTGCATTCGAGCTGGATCTCGATCTCGGGATGGGCGGCCATGAAGCGACCGATCATGTCGCCGGCATGGAAATAGAGCAGGGCCGGCGGACAGCTCAGCTTCAGCCGCCCGCGCGGGGTCGCGCTCAGCCGCGCGATGGCCTCCTCGGCGGCGTCGGCCTCGACCAGCATGGCCAGGCAGTGCCGGTAATATTCCCGTCCCACCTCGGTGACGGCGAAGCGCCGCGTGGTCCGCTGCAGCAGCCGCACCCCCAGCCGTCCCTCCAGCAAGGCGACGCGCCGCGACAGGCGCGACTTGGGCATGCCCAGCGCCCGCGCCGCCGGGGCGAAGCCGCCGTGATCCACCACCTGGACGAAGAAATAGAGGTCGTTGAGGTCGCGCATCGTTCACCAGACAGGACGCTGAGGCCCGAAACCGCAGTCTAGCCCCGGGATCGTTCACGATACATCTTGTTCGGTAACGAGGGGCGGCCCGCGTGCCGCCGGAAAAGGAGAGGATCATGAGAAAGCTTATGGGCATCTACAGCGCCCCCCGGCCGCACTGGGTCGGCGACGGTTTCCCCGTCCGCACCCTGCTGTCGCATGCCAGCCAGGGGCCGCATGTCAGCCCGTTCCTGATGCTCGACCATGCCGGTCCGACGAATTTCCCCGCCACCACGGCGCGGCGCGGCGTCGGCGAGCATCCGCACAAGGGGTTCGAGACGGTGACCATCGTCTATGACGGCGAGGTCGAGCACCGCGACTCGACCGGCGCCGGCGGCGTCATCGGCCCGGGCGACGTGCAGTGGATGACGGCGGCCTCCGGCATCGTGCACGAGGAGTTCCACTCCTCGGCCTTCGCGCAGAAGGGCGGCGCCTTCGAGATGGCGCAGCTTTGGGTCAACCTGCCGGCCAGGGACAAGACCGCGCCGGCCGGCTACCAGAGCATCGTCGCCGCCGACATCCCCACGGTGCAACCGGCCGCCCGAACTCGCTCCATCGCCTCTTCCGGCAGAGCATCGTCGCCGCCGACATCCCCACGGTGCAACTGCCGGGCAATGCCGGCACGCTGCGGGTGATTGCCGGCAACTTCGCCGCCGCCAAGGGTCCGGCCCGCACCTTCACGCCGATCAACGTGTGGGATCTGCGGCTGAACCGCGACGGCGTCGCCCGGCTGGACGTGCCGGAAGGGCACACGCTGACGGTGCTGGTGCTGTCGGGCACGGTGCAGATCGACGGCCGCGAGATCGTGCGCGAATCGCAGACCGCGGTGTTCGGCCGCGACGGCGGCGGCATCGAGATCGAGGCCAATGGCGCGGCCAAGCTCCTGGTGCTGACCGGCGCGCCGATCGACGAGCCGGTCGCCGCCTACGGCCCCTTCGTCATGAACACGATGGAGGAGATCCGCCAGGCGGTGACCGACTACCAGGCCGGCAGGTTCGGCGCCATCGAAGCGAGGGCAACCGCCTGAAACGGGGCGGCTCCGGGTTCGCGCCCGGGGCCGCCTTTTCCTTTGCGACGGCGGCGTCGCCAGAGCAACGTGTGAATCCGTTCTAGACGCTGGGCATGCCGCACTCGGCGGGCAGGCCGGGATTGCGCAGCGCGAATTGCGGGTGCTCGTTGAGGTCGCCCAGGCCCGGCGCGCCGCCGAGCTTGGCCTGCACCCGCGCCGCCTGGCGCTCGTCGCGCGGATTGGCCTGGGCCCGCCGCCACCAGTCGCGCGCATCGCCCGCGCCGGTCATGGCGGCGACGTCGCCCAGATGCTCCAGCGCGTCGGCATAGTCGGGCAGCAGGCGGATGGCCTTGGCGAAATAGGCGCGCGCCTGCGCCGCCCGGCCCTGCCGCAGCAGGATGAAGCCGTAAGTGTCGAGGTAGTAGGGATTGTCCGGCTCCTCGGCCAGGGTCTGGGCCGACAGGCACAGCGCTTGCTCCAGCAACCCGTTCTGCCGGCCCCAGAGATAGGCCAGATTGTTCTTGGCCATGGTCAGGCCCTGGGCGGCGGCGACGATATAGAGTTCCTGCGCCCGCGCCCCGTCGCGACCCACGCCCCAGCCATTGTCGTAGAGGAATCCCAGCCCCAGCATGGCGCCGACATGGCCGGCGGCCACGGCCTGGGCGTAATGGCGCGCGGCGGCGGGATAATCGACCGGCCCGTAACGGGGGTTGGACTTCATCTGGCCCAGCGCATAGGCGGCGCGCGGATCGGACTCGACCTGCTCGAGCAGGCGGCGGGCGCTCTCGTAGTCGCCGCGCTGCACCGCCTGCAGACCTTCGCGCAGCGCATCCTGCGCCAGGGCCGCGCCGCTGGCGGCAAGCACGAGGCAGAACAGCAGGAGGCGCAGGAAGGCGGTCATCGCCACCGCAGGATGCGGGTTTGGCGACGGCGGTGCCAGGGAAAGAAGCGAGAGAGAGAGAAAAAGGCCGGCGACACCTGGGAGCGGAAATGGTGTCGCCGGCCAGAGAGGGGAGCATCGGGCAGGGATACCCGGGTCCCCGGCCGGACGGGGCGCCGAGGGGTCGGAACGCCCCGGTCGAAGGCCCTAGGCGCGCCAGAAGGGCTTGCTGGCCTCGAACGAGATCTGGGCCGCGGTCAGCCCGATATCGCGCGCGTCGCGTTCGCTGAGATGGGCCAGCTCGTTGCGCGCCCGGGCCCGCCGGCGCCATTCGCCGACCACGGCCAGCCCGGCCAGCAAGGGCTTCTCGGCCCAGAATTCCTTATGGTGCGTAAGGGTAAGATCGCTCATGGTCCGTGTCCTTTTCGCTCGTCTATGGGCAGGAAATTGGGGCCAAACCGGCCCGCCAACAAACGATGGTTTCTCATTCATCCATGAGATAGATTTATCGAAATGACAGCGTTTCGCCGCCTGCCCCCGCTCAACGGCCTGCGCGCCTTCGAGGCCGCCGCCCGCCATCTCTCCTTCACCCGCGCCGCCGCCGAGCTGAACGTGACCCAGGCGGCGATCAGCCATCAGATCCGCATGCTGGAGGAGCGGCTGGGGGTGAAGCTGTTCGTGCGCCGCAACCGCACCGTGCTGCTGTCGGAAGCGGGCCAGGCCTATCTGCCGGCGCTGCGCGACGCCTTCGACATGATCGACCAGGCCACCGACCGGCTGCTGCGGCGCGACGAGGGCGGCTCGCTGGTGATCTCCTCGACCGCCAGCTTCGCCACCAAATGGCTGGTGCCCCGCCTCTCCGCCTTCCAGGCGCTGCATCCGGAGATCGAGGTGCAGCTCTCCACCTCCTTCGAGCTGGTCGACTTCCAGCGCGACGCGGTCGATGCCGCCATCCGCTGGGGCCTGGGCAAGTGGCCGGGC
Source organism: Reyranellaceae bacterium (assembly GCA_050181585.1). Taxonomy (GTDB): domain Bacteria; phylum Pseudomonadota; class Alphaproteobacteria; order Reyranellales; family JAQSWP01; genus JAQSWP01. The sequence goes on along the minus strand of JBFXDA010000004.1, from coordinate 197,846 downwards.
GTGCATATCGAGCGGCTGTTCGGCCAGGACATGTTTCCGGTCTGCGCCCCGGCCCTGGTCAAGGGCCGCAACGGGCTGAAGCAGCCTTCCGACCTGGCGCGCGCCACCTTGCTGCACACCACCACCGCGCGCGACGACTGGCGGTTGTGGCTGACGGCGGCCGGCGTCAAGGGCGTCGACGCCGCGCGCGGCCCGGTGTTCGACCAGCTCTTCACCGCGCTGCAGGCCGCCATCGACGGCGTCGGCGTGGCGCTGGGCCACACGCAACTGGTGGAACGCGACATCGAGGCCGGAAGGCTGGTGCAGCCCTTCGATCTCAGCCTGCCGATCGAGGCGGCCTATTACTTCGTCTGCCCGCCGGCGGCGCTGAAGCGGCGCAAGGTGAAGGCGTTCCACGACTGGATGCTGTCGCTGACCACCGGCGCGTCGTAGTTCCTTCCTTCCTCCGACGCACAAGGGGCGGCGCGAGAGCGTCTTGTTCGACCGTGCGCGCCAGCTCAGACGGGTTTCCGCCGCGATGCTGGCGAATATCGGAACCTTCCCGAGCCTCTCTGGGCGAATGCCGGAGAACCGGCAATGAAGATGGCCAGGGTTTCCCAAGGGCTGCGCGCTGCGCCCTGCGCCCTTCCTTGCCGCGGCCGGATGCGCGAAAATGGGCGTGGGAACAGAAGCCAGCCATGACCGACGACAAGACCAGGATCGCAGCCGATGCGGACGAGCATTTCGTCGCGCTGCATTCGGGATTCGTGCTGGGCAAGTACGAGTTGCAGGCGGTGCTGGGCCAGGGCGGCTTCGGCATCACCTACAAGGCCTGGGACGGCGCGCTGAACCGCGCCGTGGCCATCAAGGAATACCTGCCCTCCGACGTCGCCGTGCGGGTCGACGGCACCACGGTGCGCGCCAAGTCGCGCCACGACGAGGAAGGCTTCCAGTGGGGGCTGGAGCGGTTCCTCGACGAGGCGCGCGCGCTGGCCCGTTTCGAGGCCTCGCATTCCATCGTGCGCGTCTACGACTACATGCAGGCCAACGGCACGGCCTACATGATCATGGCCCTGATCGACGGCACGCCGCTGTCCAGCGTCTACAAGCGCGAGGCGCCGCTGTCGGAGGAGCGGCTGAAGGCCATCATGCTGCCCATCCTCGACGGGCTGCAGGACGTGCACGAGGCCGGCTTCCTGCATCGCGACATCAAGCCGGCCAATATCCTCCTTCGCGCCAACGGCCAGCCGGTGCTGATCGATTTCGGCGCCGCCCGCCAGGCGCTGGGCGAGAAATCGCGTTCGATCACGTCCGTGTTCACGCCGGGCTACGCGCCGTTCGAGCAATACACCTCCTCGGGCAAGCAGGGGCCGTGGACCGACATCTACGCGCTGGCCGCCACGCTCTATCACGGCATCGCCGGTAAGGCGCCGCCGCAGGCGACGGATCGCATCCGCGAGGATCCGATGGAGCCGGCGGTGCGGCTGGGCGCGGGGCGCTATTCGCCGCAATTCCTGGCCGCCATCGATCGCGGCCTGGAGGTGTTCGAGAACCGCCGGCCGCAGAACGTCGCCCATTGGCGCGACATGCTGAGCGGCGGCATAGCGCTTGCCGTGCCGCCGCAGTCGCCGCAAGGCGCCGCACCGATGCCCGTCGCGGGCCATGAGGCGCCGCGCACCCAGCCCAGCCAGCCGCCGACCGCGGTGCCGACGCTGAACGAATACGGCGCGCCGTCGCAAGGCGGACCGGCAAGCCAGGGCGCGCCGCAAACGCAAAGAGGCGGCGGCCGGCGCATCGGGCTGATCGCGGCGGCGGTGGCGCTGGTGCTGGCGGGCGGTGGTGCGGCGGCCTTCTTCGCGCTCTCCGGCGGCGATTCGAAGCCCATGGTGGCCGCCGACGAGACGCCGCAGCAGCGCGCCCAGCGCCTGGGGGAAGAAGCGCGGGTGGCGGCCGAGCAGGCGCGCAAGGCGCAGGACGCGGTCGAGGCGGAGACCAGGCGCCAGGCCGAGCAGGAGGCGCGGCAGGAAGCCCAGGAGGAGGAGCGCCGCCGCGCCGATACCGAGCTGGCGCGCCAGGCCGAGCAGACACGGCGCGATGCGGAAAAGGCGCAAAGGGAGAACGACGCCGACGCCAAGCGTCGCGCCGAGGAGGAAGCAAGCCGGCTCGCCGCAGCCGAAGCCCAGCGCAAAGCCGAAACCGAGAAGCTCGAGCAGGAGCGCAAGGCGCTGGAAGCCGCGCGCGCCAAGGCCGAGGTGGAACTAGCCGAGGCCCGCCGCCAGGCCGAGGAGGCGCGCCAGCAGGCCGACGCTTTGCGGGCCCAGGCGGAGAAGGCGCGCCAGGAGGAGCAGCGGCGGCAGGAAGCCGAGGCCAAGACCCGCGCCGAGCAGGAGGCGCGGGCGAAGGCGGAGGCCGAGACCAAGCGCAAGGTCGAGGCGGAGGCCAGGGCGAAAGCGGATGCGGAAGCCAAGGCGAAAGCCGAAGCGGAAGCCAGGGCCAGGACGGAGGCCGAGGCCCGGCGCAAGGCGGAGGCCGACGCCAAGGCGAAGGCGGAGCAGGAGGCGCGGCAACGGACGCAAGCGGCGGCCGTGCCGGCGCCCGCGGCGCCGAGCCCGCCGCCGCCGGTCACCTCGGCCGACATACGCAACGCCGCCGGCACCACGCAGCAGGCCGCCGTCGCGCCGGCGACGCCGGGCTTCGCCTATGCCGGCACCTATCGCCTGGTGATCGACTGTCCCGACATACCGGTGTCGCCCTTCGTCGATCATTCGGTGCAGATCGCCGGGCCGCAATTCTCCGCCTCGTTCTATCGCGACGGCAAGGGTGACGGCACGATCGCCGGCAACAGCCTGTCCTATCGCATGAGCTTCACCGGCCGCGGCGGCAACTCCTTCAGCGGCAGTTTCAGCCTCAATGCCGGCCCCAACGGATTCCGCGGCGGCGGCGCGGTGAACGGCTTCGTCCAGGGCCGCCCCGAGCGCCCCTGCACCGTGACCATGCGCCGGCTCTGAGCCGGTGCGCGGATATAAATTGTAAAAAGCAACTTTTGATGGTCTGCTGGCTGCATGCCTCTTGCGCCGGCCGCGACGCCCTCCCTGCTGTCTGGCTTTGCCCTGGCTGCCGGGCTGTCGGCGGGGCTGGCGGCCAGTGCGGCGGCCCAATCTGCCGCGCCGCCGCGGCCGCTGATCGACCCTGCCGCGCGCTGCGGCGTCTTCGCGCCGGCGGCGATCGCGCGGCCCTATCCGCATCTGAAATGGAGCGGCGCCTGCCGCGACGGGCTGGCCGACGGCAAAGGCGTCGCCAGCTTCGCCGCCACCGCGCAGAGCCCGCCCAACAAGCGCTGGGAAGGCCATTTCCGCCACGGCTTCTTCGTCGGCGATGCGGCACTGCGCGGCGCCATCGTGCCGCTGGGCGATCGCGCCGCGCTGATCGAGCTGGCGCACAACGCGCCGCAGGACGGCACGGTCTGGCTGCACGCGCGCCTGCCGCATGACGGCGCGCCGCTCGAACGCTGCGGGTCGGGCACGGCCGAGCTCGCCGTCGAGGCGCCGGCCGATCTGGTGGCGAGCGACGAGGCGCGGCTGCGCGGCATGATGCAGCGCGCCATCCTCGCCTATCGCCAGGCCTGCCCCGCGCCCCTGCCGCTGCTTCTGGCGGTGGTGGAGCAGGGCAAGCGCGCCGCGCTGGGCGTGGGATCGTTCGCCGGCGCCACCGACGTGGTCGCCCGCGCCAGCCTGCGGCAGGGCGCGCCGGCCGACGCAATCCACGATTTCCGCAACGTCGCCACCGGCGAAAGCGACCAGGGCCGCCGCGGCCAGGCGATCGAGGATCGCCGCCGCCAGGAACGGGCCGACAGCCGCCGCAACTGGCAGGATTTCAGCCGCGCCCATGGCGTGGCGCTGTGGGTGACGCCCAGGCAGCTCGACGCCAACCCGTTCCGCTACCAGGGCCGGATCGTGGCCTTTCCCTCGCGCTTCGTGCGCATGCTGGCGCCGGGCACGGCGCTGTTGCGCGACGATCGCTGGGGCGCGGTGATGGTCAGCGGCCTGCCCGACGATCTGTTGCAGGACAAGTCGGTGGCGGTGATCGCCGGCCGCGCCGGGGCGCGCAAGAGCCTGCCCCATGCGCGCCAGGAGATCGCCAGCGTCGAGGCCGTCGCCTGGCAGCTCTGCCGGCGCGCCGGCTGCGCCGACTATCTCGACTGGATCGACGCGGAGAGGAAATTCGCCTGGGGCGAGGACCAGAGCGAGTTCATGAAATAGAGCGGATCGCGATCGGACGGAAGCGCGGGCGCTTGCGTCCGGTCGCGTGAATCCGCTCTATCCTCCAACGATTCGCTCTGGGACCCGGCAAGGATCACTCCGGCCGGCGCATGCTCCAGACGTTGTCGACCGTTGTGTATTCGGAATAGCCCAGCCGGCCCACCGGCCGGAAGCTGCCCGTGTCGATGCGGCCGTCCTTGACGATGCGCTCGTCGATATGGATACCGACCACCGTGCCGATCACCAGCGAATAGGGCTTCTGCGGCCCATCGCCCGGCAGCTCGACGATCTTCCACAGCTTGCATTCCAGCGCCGCCGGCGCGCGCGCCACGCGCGGCGGCTTGACGTAGCGCGAAGGGGCGGGCTCCAGCCCGGCCAGCTTCATCTCGTCGACGCCAGGCTCGACCATGGCGGCGGTCATGTTCATGGCCTCCTTCAGCTCCTCCGACACCACGTTGACCACGAACTCGCCGGTCTGCTGCACGTTGAGCAGCGAATGCTTGGCCGGGGCGCTGCCGTAGGAGCCGCCGGGCGCGAACATCACCATCGGCGGCGACTCGGAGACGCCGTTGTAGAAGGAATAGGGCGCCAGGTTGACGCGGCCTTGCGCGTCGAGCGTGGTGATCCAGCCGATCGGGCGCGGCGCCACCAGGGCGCGGAACGGGCTGAGCGGCGCGTCGGCGCCGGGATTGGCGGGGTCGTAGAACATGGCGCGTCTGTCTCCGGCTATTTCCGTTCGGCCATTTTCGCTTCGGACGGCATGTCGTGGCGCGGCATCTGCGCCATCTTGGCCGAGAGCGGCCGCCCGCCGATGACGTGGACGTGGAAGTGGAACACGATCTGGTTGGCGTCGGCGCCGTGGTTGGCGACGATGCGATAGCCGGTCCGGTCGACGCCGGTCTGCCGCGCCACCGCGCCGACGGCGCGCCAGAACCCGGCCTGCATCGCTTCCGAGGCCGTGGCGAAGAAATCGTCCGACGACACGAACTCGCCCTTGGGGATCACCAGCACGTGCACGGGCGCGGCCGGCTGGATGTCCTCGAAGGCCAGCGCGAACTCGTTCTCGAACACCTTCTTGCACGGCAATTCGCCGCGCAGGATGCGGGCGAAGACGTTGTTGGGATCGTAGGGCGGGCTGGTGCTCATGGGGGGTTCCGTTACGCGACTGGAGGCTCTGCTATGCCACGGCCGGGGGCGGGTCGGCCAGGGTGGCGGACAGTCTTTCGACCGCCGCGGCATAGTCCTGCATGAATTCGTAGACCACCGAGCGGACGGACTGCTCGCTGTCCATCAGGCCGACGCATTGGCCGACATAGCCGGCGGCGATCCGCCGGGCGCCCTCGTGCCCGGTCTCGGCCAGCTTGATCGCCTTGGCCATGGCCGGGCGGGTCAGCATGCCCTGCAGCGGCGTCGGCAGGGGTTCGGGCGCGCCCTTGGCGCCCCAGGCGTCCGACCAGGCCGAGCGCAACTGCCGCGTCGGCTTGCCGGTGCGGCTGCGCGAGCGCACCGTGTCGGCCGAGGAGGCTTGCAGCAGCTTCTCCTTGACCGCGGGCGTGGTCTCCGCCTCCTTGGTGGTGAGCCACACCGAGCCGCACCACACGCCGGCCGCGCCCATCGCCATGCAGGCCGCCATCTGGCGGCCGGTGGCGATGCCGCCCGCCGCCAGCACGTCGACGTGCGGGTATTCCTGCACGGCCTGGATCACTTCGGGCACCAGCACCATGGTGGCGATCTCGCCGCAATGCCCGCCCGCCTCGCCGCCGGCCGCCACCAGCACGTCGACGCCGGCCTGGGCGTGCTTGACGGCGTGGCGCCGCGATCCGGTCAGGGCGCCGACCAGGATGCCCCGGTCATGCGCCTGGGCGACGATGGAGGCCGGCGGCACGCCCAGCGCATTGACGAACATCTTGATCGGATAGGCGAAGGCGGTTTCCAGCATGCGGGCGGCGCCGCTCTCGCGCATGAAGGAGGAATCGCGGAACTCGTAGTCGCCTTCCCAGACGTCGGAGCTGTCGATGCCGTGCCGTTCCAGCAGGTCGGCGACGAAGCGGCGATGCTCCTGGGGAATGCTGGTGCGCAGCGCCGCATCGTCCAGGTCGGAGTCCTTGCCCAGCATGTTCTGCGGGATCAGCAGGTCGATGCCGAACGGCTTGCCGTTGACGCGCCGGCTGATCCAGTTCAGCTCGACGTCGAGCTTCTCCGGCGTCAGGTTGACGGCGCCCAGCACGCCGAAGCCGCCGGCATTGGTGACCTCGGCCACGACGTCGCGGCAATGCGAGAAGGCGAAAAGGGGAAACTCGATTCCGAGTTTCCGGCAAAGTCTCGAGTTCAAGGTCTTCCGCTCCGTCCCAATCCCGTGCGGCAGTATATATCCCGGGGATCGGCCGGCATCGCAAACGATTCCGTCGCGGCGCGATTTGGCCTAATTAGAAAGAGAAGAGACGGATACAAGGAGGCGCGATGGCGGCGGCGTTTTCGCTTTGGGCCTATGTCGTGGCGGCGGCGGCGGAGATCGCCGGCTGCTTCGCCTTCTGGGCCTGGCTGCGGCTGGGCAAGTCGGCATGGTGGACCCTGCCCGGCGTGCTGGCGCTGGTGGTCTTCGCCCTGGCGCTGACCCGCATCGAGAGCGATTTCGCCGGCCGCGCCTATGCCGCCTATGGCGGCGTCTATATCGCCGCCTCGCTGCTGTGGCTGTGGCTGGCCGAAGGCGCGCGGCCGGACCGCTGGGACCTGATCGGCATGGGCGTGTGCCTGCTGGGGGCCGGCATCATCCTGCTGGCGCCGCGCGCGGCGTCGGGCTGACGCCGTCCTGATCCGCTCTATTCTTTAAAGTTTAGAGCAAATTCACATGTTTTGACGGGATCGCAAGCGATTCCGTCAAAACACGATTTGCTCTAGCGGCGGGCCGGCGGCAGCAGGGCGCGGATGCGCGCCACGGCCTGCTCCATGTCCTCCTGGAACGGGCGCGGCGGCGGCGCGGGATCGCCGAGATAGACCGCCAGGCCCTCGCCGATCAGCCGTTCGTGCAGCAGTTGCAGGTCGCGGTTGGGCGTGACCAGCGACCATTCCGCCAGTTTGCGGAACGCCGGCTCGGGCAGCAGCCGCTGCGCCAGCGCCGCGCGCCAGCGCTTGCCGCGCAGCCGCAGCGGCAGGCGCGCGATATGCACCGGCTTGCCCCGGCGCACCGCCTCGGCCAGCATCGAGGCGCTGTCGCCGGTGACGACGAATTCGTCGGCCAGCGCCAGCACCCCGAGATAGGGATTGTCCTGCTCGCCCGCGCGCCAGCGATGGCGCAGGCCGGGCGCCTCGAGCGCGGCGAAGAAGGCGTCGGCGGCCTCGGCGTCGGTGCGCGGGCTGGTCAGCGCCAGCACGCTGCCGCCGCGCGTCCGCGCCCAGTCCGAGGCCCAGCGCGCGATGGAAGCCGCCGTCCCGGCGTCGAGCGACAGCGGCCGCATCGAGCCGCCCAGCAGCACGGCGAGATAGGGCCGCGGCCAGGCGGCGAAGGCCTCGCGCCATTGCGCCCGGGCCCGGTCCAGCCGGGCGGCGGGGGCGGAGTTGAACGGCATGCGCGCCTGCAGCACGTTGGCGCGCGGCGACACCCGGTATTGCGGCATGGCGATGACCAGGTCGAACCAGCGCAGCAGGCCCCAGGGGCGTCCGACATGCACCAGCCGCGCGCCGCATCGCGCGCCGATCCAGCGCGCCGCCGGCACGCTGCGGCGGCCGGCCGAGATCACCAGGTCGGGCCAGGGCGGCGCCAGGCGCTGGCGCGCCGGGGGCGTCAGCGTGCCGAGCGTGGCGCCGAGGAAGACGTTGGGCACGCGATAGCGCCAGTTGAACGCGAGCGGGATGGTCTTCACGCGCAGCCCGGTGGCCTCGGCCAGGGCGCCGATCTGCGCGTTGTCGCCGGCCTTGGCGCCGGTCAGGACCCAGACCAGCGGCCGCGTGTCGGCCGCGGACGCGGCGGGGCTATCGGGGCTAGTGGACGGCATGGAGCGGGCCGAGTTCCCGGCTGTCGACGAGGGGAGCGCCGGCCGGGCCGGCGTTGCGCTGTCGTCTAGCACTATCCCAGGCCGGTGCGGAAAAAAACCGCCGCTCAGCGCGCGCCGCCCCGCGTCTTGCCGCGGGCGGCCTTCTCGGCCAGGCCGGACCGGCCCTCCCGCCGCGCCAGCTCGGCCCAGACCTGCGCCGGCTTCACCCCGCGCGAGGCCCACAGCGCCAGCAGGTGGTAGAAAAGATCGGCGCTTTCGGCCACCAGCTTCTTGCGATCCCCGCGCACGCCTTCGATCGCCGCCTCGATCGCCTCCTCGCCCAGCTTCTGCGCCAGCTTGATCGGGCCCTTGGCCATCAGGCGGGCGGTGTAGGAGGAGTTGGGGTCCGCGCCCTTGCGGCTCTCGATGACCTGATAGAGCCGCTCCAGCGCATGCGGCTCGGCGGCTTTCTTCTTCCGGCTCGGCACGGCTTTCTTGCTGCTCGCGCGCGGCTGCTTTTTCTTCTTCTTGCTCTGCTTGGCCATTGCTGCCGGTTCCTCCGAAACTACGCCGCCAGTTCCAGCGGCCGGATCGGCACGCCGGCTGCCGTCAGATAGGCCTTCACCTGCCCGATCGAGAAGGTGCCGAAATGGAACACCGAGGCGGCCAGCAGCCCGCTGGCGTGGCCCTCGCGCACGCCCTGCACGAAATGCTCCAGCGTGCCGACGCCGCCGGAGGCGATCACCGGCACCGAGACGGCATCGGCCACCGCGCGGGTCAGCGCCAGGTCGAAGCCTTCCTTGGTGCCGTCGCGGTCCATCGAGGTGAGCAGGATTTCGCCCGCACCCAGCGCCACCATGCGGCGCGCCCAGTCGACGGCGTCGAGCCCGGTCGCCTTGCGCCCGCCATGGGTGAAGACCTCCCACTTGCCCGGGCCCGTCGCCTTGGCGTCGATCGCCACCACCGTGCATTGCGCGCCGAACTTGTTGGCGGCCTCGGCCACGAATTCCGGCCGGTTCACGGCGGCGGTGTTGATCGACACCTTGTCGGCGCCGGCCAGCAGCAGCTTGCGGATGTCCTCCACCTGGCGCACGCCGCCGCCCACGGTCAGCGGCATGAAGCACTGCTCGGCGGTGCGCGCCACCACGTCGTAGAGCGTGGCGCGGTTGTCGGACGAGGCGGTGATGTCGAGGAAGGTCAGCTCGTCGGCCCCGGCGCGGTCGTAGACGCGCGCCTGCTCGACCGGATCGCCGGCATCGACCAGATCGACGAACTTCACCCCTTTGACGACGCGGCCGTCATGGACGTCGAGGCAGGGGATGATGCGGATTTTCAGCATGAACTCAGAATACTGGACGGGCGTCGCCGGGGTTGCGGCGAGGAAGGAAACGGCGGCGCCCCCTGGCAATTCCCCCTCGCGGAATTAATTGTAACATAACTGTAATAGATTCGTCTCGATCTGCCACCCTCACTTCAGCAGCGTCAGCGCCTTGGGCAGATCGATGCGGCCGTCGTAAAGCGCCCGGCCGCAGATCACGCCGACGATGCCGGCCTTTTCATGCTGCCGCAGTTCGCGCAGGTCGTCGAGCGAGGAGACGCCGCCGGAGGCGATCACCGGCGTATGCAGGTGATGCGCTAGGTCGACGGTGGCGTCGACGTTGGGGCCGCCCATGGCGCCGTCGCGGTCGATGTCGGTGTAGATGATGGCCGCCGCGCCGGCATCCTCGAAGCGCAGCGCCAGGTCCAGCGCCTTGACCTGCGAGGTCTCGGTCCAGCCCTGCACCGCCACCCTGCCGCCGCGCGCGTCGATGCCGACCGCGATCCTGCCGGCGAAGCGCTTGCAGGCGTCCTTCACCAGCTGCGGCTGGCGCAGCGCCACGGTGCCCAGGATGACGCGCGCGATGCCGGCCTCGAACCAGCGCTCGATGGTGGCCATGTCGCGGATGCCGCCGCCGAGCTGGGCGGGAATGCCGATCGCCTGCAGGATCGAGCGCACCGCCTGCTCGTTCACCGGCCGGCCTTCGACCGCGCCGTTGAGATCGACCAGATGCAGCCAGTCGCAGCCGGCCTTGGCGAATTTCGCCGCCTGCTCGGCCGGTTCCAGGTCGAACACGGTGGCCGATTCCATCTCGCCGCGCAGCAGGCGCACGCATTTGCCGTCCTTAAGGTCGATGGCGGGGAACAGGATCATGGCGTCGGCGGCGTCCGGGCGGTTTTCGAAAGCGGCGCACTATCGGCGAAATCCGCCGGGGGGTAAAGCGGCGGAATCGCTGGCTTTTTGCGGTGAGAACCGGTGGGATTTCCCTGTGATCGGGTTCACAGCCACGATTCCTCCGAGATCGTAGGGTTTGATCGTGGTCGCTGGAGCAAATCGCGATCCGGCGCGATCGCGAGCGATCGTCCCGGGTCGCGTGAATTTGCTCCAAACATCGACGCTTTAGAGGCCACGCAGGGCTTTGGCTATAACGCCCGAGCACAGGAGTAGAAGTGGAAATGTCCGAGAGTCTGCTGATCCGTCCCGCCCGCATCGCCGACCGCGAGGCCATCCTGGCCTGCCAGCGCGCCGCCATCGGCGCCATTCCCGTCGGCTATCCCTACGACGCCCCGCTACTGGCGGCGTGGAAGAAGCAGCCGACCCGCGGCATGGACTCGCTCATCCTGGCCTCGCGCTATTTCGTGGCCGAGAACGAGCAGGGCGAGATCGTCGCCACCGCCGGCTGGGCGCCGGCGGCGGAGCATGGCGAGGGCATCGCGCTGCTGCGCTCGGTCTTCGCCCATCCCAAGACGCACGGCCAGGGGCTGGGCCGGCAGATCGCCGCCGCCGCCGAACTGGCCGCCCGCCGCGCCGGCTTCCGCACCATGCGCGTCGCCGCCGCCTTCTCGGCCGTCGCCTTCTATCGCCGCCTGGGCTATCGCGTGCAGGACGCCGGCCGCCTGGAGGCGGTCGGCGCCACCATCGACCTGCTGCTGATGGACAAGCGGCTGACGCCGGCGCATCGCGAGGCGGCGATCTTCGCCGCCGCCTCCAACGACAACCGCCCGGACCGCGCCGGCCTGCGGGTGTGAGGAACGGGGCGACGGCGGCGCACGGCCAAGACGGCCGCCGCCGCCCGCCCGCCCTCAGCAGGCGGTGAAGTCCTCGCACACCTTCATCGGCTTCACCAGCGTGCAGAACTTCGCCACCTCGGCCAGCTTGTTGCGCTGGCCCAGCTCGCCGAACGCCAGGTTGGGGCCGTGGCTGGCGATGTTGCGGTCGTAGAAGGCGGCATATTTGTCGGCATAGACCTTCAGCGACGGATAGACGTCGCTCCAATGCGACATCGCCGCGAAGATCTGCCCGTAGCCCGCCGCGCGCAGCTCCTTCTCGATGGTCTTGGTGCGCTTGTCGTAGGTCACCATCACGCCGTTCTTCTTGTCGCCCGGCGTCGTCTTCTGGCCGCCGCAGACGACCAGGCCTTCGCTGGCCGGCTGCGCCGGGGCGGGCGTCGGCGCTCCGCACAAAAGCGAGGCGAGAAGGGGTGGCAGGGCGAGCAGGCGAAGATGCATTCGTAAGTCTCTCTTTCCAGTTTCGTGTGGCGCGGACGCGCCTTGCGCGGACGGCGCGAAGGCGCGCCGCCCGCCGCGAGGCGGAAGCGAAGGGGATTGCCGGGCTTTGAGGCTGGGTGCCGGCATTCTGGCCGCAGGCGGCCGTCACCGCAACGGCCGTTCCTGTCGGACGCCGCCGCTGGTGACCTTTAGAGCGGATCACGATCGGACGGAAGCGTCTGCGCTTCCGTCCGATCGTGTGAATCCGCTCTATTCATTAAAGTTTAGAGCAAATTCACATGTTTCGACGGAATCGCTCGCGATTCCGTCGAAACATGATTTGCTCTAAGGACGCCAGTTCAGGAAATTGGCGATCAGGCGCAGGCCGGTCTGCTGGCTCTTCTCGGGGTGGAACTGGGTGCCGACCAGGTTGTCGCGCCCCACCACCGCCGCCACCTGGCCGCCGTACTCGACGCTGGCCAGCACGGTCGCCGGGTCGGCGGCGTCGAGCTTGTAGGAATGCACGAAATAGGCGTGCGCGCCGTCCGTGATGCCGTCCAGCACCGGATGCCGGGCGATATCGGCCAGCGCGTTCCAGCCCATCTGCGGCACCTTGAGCGGGCTGTCCTCGCCCACCACGCGCACCACGTCGCCCTTGATCCAGTCCAGCCCGGCATGCACGCCGTGCTCCAGCCCGCGCGTCGCCATCAGCTGCATGCCGACGCAGATGCCGATGAAGGGCTTGCCGCGCTCGATCACCTCGCGCTGCAGCGCCTCGACCATGCCGCGCACGCCGTAGAGCCCGGCGCGGCAGTCGCCGAAGGCGCCGACGCCGGGCAGCACGATATGGCTGGCGCGCGCCAGGGCGCGCGGGTCGGCGGTGACGTCGACGGCGAAAGCGAGCCCGGCCTCGCCGGCGGCGCGCTCGAAGGCCTTGGCGGCGGAGCGCAGATTGCCCGAACCGTAATCGATGATGGCGACAGACATTGGAAGGCGATCCTCAGGCGATGGACGACAGACAGGCGCGGGGCGCTGCGGCGCGCCCTTAGCGTCAGTGTCGATGCCCGACGAGGGCCGGAAGGGAGGGGCGCATCTAGAGCTTGCCCTTGGTCGAGGGGATGGCGTCGCGCTTGCGCGGGTCGATCTCGACCGCTTGGCGCAGCGCGCGCGCCAAGCCCTTGAAGCAGCTTTCCACGATGTGGTGGTTGTTCTCGCCGTAATGGTTCCACACGTGCAGCGTCAGCCCGGCGTTCTGGGCGAAGGCCTGGAACCACTCCTTGAACAGCTCGGTGTCCATCTCGCCCAGCTTGGGCTTGGTGAAATTCACCTTCCAGATCAGGTAGGGCCGGTTGGACGCGTCGAGCGCGACTTGCGTCAGCGTCTCGTCCATCGGGATCAGCGCCTCGCCGTAGCGGGCGATGCCGACGCGCTCGCCCAGGGCCTTCGAGAACGCCTCGCCCAGCGCGATGCCGGTATCCTCGGTGGTGTGGTGGTAGTCGATGTGCAGGTCGCCCTTGGCGCGCACCGTGATGTCGATCAGCGAGTGGCGCGAGAGCTGCTCCAGCATGTGGTCGAGGAAACCGATGCCGGTGGCCACGTCGTAGCGGCCGCTGCCGTCGAGATCGACGGAAACGGAGATCGAGGTTTCCTTGGTGCTGCGCTCGACCCTGGCCGTACGGCCGCGGCCGGCGCCGGCGGTATCGGGCGCCATGGTCATGCTCTTCCTGCGCCGGCAAGCCCGGCGCGGGGGCTTTGTAACAGCAATGGCCGCTTTATTCCAGCCGCCGTCCGGCCGCGCCGAAAAGGGCTAAGCGGCAGATACCAATGGGCAAAGTGGCGGGTATGCTATGCTTTTGCCAAATCTCGCGCTGGCGGTGGCGGATATGGGCGGCGGATGGATCGGTTGGCGGGCGGCAATCGCCGCGCTGGGACTGGTGCTGGGACCGGCACTGGGACTGGCGCTGGCCGGCGCCACCGCGGATCCGGCGCAGGCCGCGCCCTGGGACGGCGAATGGGAGGGCACGCTGCGGCACCCCGACCTGCCCTGTTCGCCCTGCAAGGTGCAGCTCACGGTCAGCGGCGGGCGGCCCAGCGTGCGCTCCGGCACCGCCATTCCCTCCTTCACGATGAACGCCGACGGCAGCGTGTCGGCGGAGATCGCCATCCGCGCCGCCGGCAATGGCGTGCCGATGAACTGCACGCTGCGCGGCCGGGCGCAGACCGCCACCATCGCCGCCAGCGGCACCTGCGGCCTTTACGCCACCTATGCCGAGATGGATCTGAAACGCGTCTCCGGCGCACCGCCGAGCGCCGGCGTCGCGGCGGTGCCGGCGCCGCCATCGGCGACGCCGCCCCCCGTTGCGCCGCCATCGCCGGCGCCGGCGGTTTCCGGCAGTTTCGGCGCCGGCACGCGGCCGATCCGCCTGGGCTCGGTGACCTACGCCATCGAGCCGGGCTCGACCATCGGCCAGGTCACGACGGGAAGCTGGCTGGCCGCCTGCGGCAGTTCCGGCCGCTTCGTGCCGCTGCGCCACCAGGTCGGCACGCAGCCCAATGCCAAGACCCTGGGCGAGGAATTCGAGCGCGTCATGGCGGCGGCGGGCTACACGCCCCGGCGCACGCCGGAGGAGCCGGCCGATTACGTCATCGTCGGCAAGGTCACCTCGGTCCGCATGGATTTCTGCGTGCGCGAGCACACCCGCCCGATCCAGAGTTCGGGCGAGGGGTCGGTCAACGTCGACTGGACGGTGGTGGCGCTGGCGGGCGGGCGCAGCGTCTACCAGGCCACCACCCCCGGCAGCTTCGAGCTGCCGCCGGGCGCGCGCAGCAGCGAAGGCGCGCGCGAGGTTTTCGCCGGCACGTTCCGCGACGCCCTGCAGCGGCTGGCCGCCGATGGCGGCTTCCGCAACGCCGTCGCCGCCGCCGGCACCGCCGCGGTGGCGCGCGAGCCGGTGCTGGCGCTGCGCGGCGCGCCGCGCCACAGCGGCGGCATCACCGCCAACATGAACCGCATCCTGCCCTCGATCGTCGAGGTGCGGCGCGGCACGGGCACCGGCACCGGCTTCCTGATCGACGGGCGCGGCTATTTCCTGACCAACGCCCATGTCGTGGGCAACGAGGCGACGGTGACGCTGCGCTTCAACGACGGGCAGTCGCAGACCGCCCAGGTGCTGCGCAAGGACACGCTGCGCGACATGGCGCTGCTGAAGGTCGACCGCCTGGGCCCCGCCCGCGCCGGGCTGCGGCCGCTGCCGATCCGCCCCGGCAAGCTGACGCTGACCGAGAAAGTCTATGCCATCGGCAATCCGCTGGGCCTGTCGCAGACCGTCACCGACGGCATCGTCAGCGCCTATCGCCAGCGGCCCGGCGACGGGCAGGAATACATCCAGGCCTCGGTTTCCATCACCTTCGGCAATTCCGGCGGCCCGCTGCTGGACGCCAACGGCAACGTGGTCGGCGTCTCGGTGGCGACCATGGGCGGGGGCTTGAACTTCTTCATTCCCATCGAGGCGGCACTGGCCAGCCTCGACCTCAAGCTGGGCGGCTGAGAAGCCGGATTTTCCGGGGGGTTGCCGGCCCCCTTTCGCACCCGCCCGTTACCACCTATCTATGCGGCATGTCCGATCCGCATTCGCCTCACGCAGGCATCCCCACCTGGCACGGCACGACGATCCTGGCGGTCCGCAAGGACGGCAAGGTGGTGCTGGCCGGCGACGGCCAGGTCAGCCTGGGCCAGACCGTCATCAAGGCCACCGCGCGCAAGGTGCGCCGGCTGGGCAACGGCCGCATCCTGGGCGGCTTCGCCGGCTCCACCGCCGACGCCTTCACGCTGTTCGAACGGCTGGAGGCCAAGCTGGAGCAGTATCCCGACCAGCTCACCCGCGCCTGCGTCGAGCTGGCCAAGGACTGGCGCACCGACCGCTATCTGCGGCGGCTGGAGGCCATGATGGCGGTGGCCGACCATGCCACCTCGCTGGTGCTGACCGGCACCGGCGACGTGCTGGAGCCGGATGACGGGCTGATCGGCATCGGCTCGGGCGGCAACTACGCGCTGGCCGCCGCCCGCGCCCTGATCGACCAGCCGGGACTGGATGCGGAAGCGGTGGCGCGCAAGGCGATGAAGATCGCCGCCGATATCTGCGTCTACACCAACACCAATTTGACCGTCGAAAGCCTCTAGGCAGAGTACCGAACAGATGAGTGATTTCTCGCCGCGCGAGATCGTTTCCGAACTCGACCGCTTCATCGTCGGCCAGGCCGACGCCAAGCGTGCCGTGGCCATCGCGCTGCGCAACCGCTGGCGCCGGCAGCAGCTCGACGAGACCCTGCGCGAAGAAGTGCTGCCCAAGAACATCCTGATGATCGGCCCCACCGGCGTCGGCAAGACCGAGATCGCGCGGCGGCTGGCCAGGCTGGCCGGCGCGCCCTTCATCAAGGTCGAGGCCACCAAGTTCACCGAGGTCGGCTATGTCGGCCGCGACGTGGAGCAGATCGTGCGCGACCTCTTGGAAGCGGCCATCGCCATGACGCGCGAGCGGCTGCGCAAGGAAGTGGCGGCCAAGGCCGAGCTCAACGCCGAGGAGCGGGTGCTCGACGTGCTGACCGGCCCCGGCGCCGGCCCCGACACGCGGCAGAAATTCCGCCGCATGCTGCGCGAGGGCACGCTGGCCAAGAAGGAGATCGAGATCGAGGTCGCCGATTCGGGCGGCGGCATGCCGACGGTGGAAGTGCCCGGCATGCCCGGCGCCAGCATCGGCATGATCAACCTGGGCGACATGCTGGGCAAGGCGTTCGGGCCGCGCAAGAAGAAGCGCAGCATGACGGTCGAGGACTCGTACAACGTGCTGATGCAGGAGGAGAGCGACAAGCTGGTCGACGACGAGCGCGTGCTGCGCGAGGCCCGCGAAGCGGTGGAGCAGAACGGCATCGTGTTCATCGACGAGATCGACAAGATCTGCGCCCGCTCCGAGCGCATGGGCGCCGACGTCTCCCGCGAGGGCGTGCAGCGCGACCTGCTGCCGCTGATCGAGGGCACCATCGTCGCCACCAAGCACGGGCCGGTGAAGACCGACCATATCCTGTTCATCGCCTCGGGCGCCTTCCATCTCGCCAAGCCGTCCGACCTGCTGCCCGAATTGCAGGGCCGCCTGCCGATCCGCGTCACCTTGCAGCCGCTGACCCAGGCCGATTTCCGCCGCATCCTGACCGAGCCGGAAGCCAGCCTGATCACCCAGTACAAGGCGCTGATGCAGACCGAGAAGCTGGAGCTGACCTTCACCGACGAGGCGATCGACGAGCTGGCCAAGCTGGCCGCCGACATCAACGGCACGGTGGAGAACATCGGCGCCCGCCGCCTGCACACGGTGATGGAGAAGCTGTTGGAGGACATCAGCTTCGAGGCCTCCGACAAGGCCAACCAGAGCATCACCATCGACATCGACTACGTGCGCCGGCAGGTCTCGCCGCTGGCCAAGAACGCGGACCTGTCCAAGTTCATCCTCTAGCGGTCGGGGGCAGCCATGCGGCAGCGTGTCGTGGGTTTCGCAGGCGCGCTGCTGCTGGCTCTGGCGGCCCTGGCGTCGCAGCCGGCGGCATCGCAGACGGTGCCGCAGGTGAGCGAGCCGGCTGTGATCGTGCCGCAGGTTGGCGGGCCTCAGCCGGTGGTGTCGCCCACGCCCGAGCCGGCCAAGCCCGAGCCGGCCAAGCCCGCTGCCGCCCCGCCCGCCACGGCAAAGCCGGTCGCGCCCGCGCCCGCCGCTTCGCCGCCGGCCTCGCCCGCTGCCGCGTCATCGCCGGCCGCCTCGTCGCCGGCCGATCCGCCGCGCGCCGGCATGGCCAAGGCTTGGGGCGAATTGCTGGCAGCGGAACGCGAGAAGCAGGCCGCGGCGAAGCCGGCAGCGGACGAGGAGAAGATCGACGGGCGCGTGCGGGGCGTCGGCACCGGGCGCGGCCAGGGCGGCAAGCCGCCCGAACTCAGCGAGGCCGACCAGGCTTGCCAGCGCAGCCTGCAGCCCTTGCTGGCCGCGGCCGACAAGGGCGACGGCCAGGCCGCCTTCCGCCTCGGCGTCATCTACGAGGTCGGCTGCGGCGTGCGCCGCAACGGCCGGACCGCGGCCGGCTATTACGAGCTGGCCGGCAAGCACGGGCATGTCGACGGCGCGGTGCGGCTGGGCGGCTATTACGTGCAGGGCGACGTGATCGGCGTCGACTACAAGAAGGCGCGGGCGCTCTTGCAAGGCCCGGCCGCCAAGGGCCATCCGCTGGCCAATTTCCATCTCGCCGTCATGGCCTATCGCGGCGACGAGACCAAGCCGCCCAAGCCCGACATCGCGCTGGCGATGAAGCACTTCAAGGCCTCCGCCGATGGCGGCTTCGCCCAGGCGCAGTTCGTCGTCGGCCAGGCTTTGGTCGAAGGCAAGGAACTGCCCAAGGACCTGAAGGCGGCCAAGGCCATGCTGCAGCGCGCCTCGAACCAGGGCTTCCCCTGGGCCATGGCGATCCTGGGCCGCCTGCATGCCGAGGGCGAGCTGGCCGATGCCGATGCGGCCGAAGCCTTCAAATGGCTGATGCTGGCCAAGCAGCTCGAGCCCGAGGATTCGCTGTTGCAGCAGGCGGCCGACCAGTCGCTGGCGCTGGTCCGCGACAAGCTCGATCCCGACCGCCGCGGCCGGATCATGAAGCAGGTCTTCGACTTCAAGCCGAAGATCGAGTGGGAAGAGAAGATCTAGTTTTTATTTTCTACCCCTCTCCCGCTTGCGGGAGAGGGTGCCCGAAGGGCGGGTGAGGGTGTGCGGCGGCAGATGCCGAAGAACACCCTCATCCGGGCTTCGCCCACCTTCTCCCGCAAGCGGGAGAAGGGCGAAATTGGATGGTGCTGGCGTTTTGAGACGATGGTGTGCGAAGCCCGCCTCAAAGGCAGAGCAACGCCGCCATGTCGAGCACGATGGCCGCGCCGCGCTGCCACCAGACCAGGCCGGCGCCCAGCAGCAGCACCGCCGCTCCCGTACCCAACAGCGCCAACAGCCAGCGCGGGGCTGGCTGGTCTGCTGGCTGGTCCGGGGGCGTGGGGGCGATGCTCATGGCGACAATGTAGGTCGGCCGGCGGGCAGGCGCCAGAGCGGCTATTCCGCCGCCTGCGGCGCCAGCCGGGCCACCGGCTTCTCGCGGATGACGAAATTCAGCAGGGCCGCGGTCAGGCCCAGCGCCACCGAGATCCACCACATGGCGTCGTAGGAGCGGGTCAGGTCGAACAGCTTGCCGCCGCCCCAGCCGCCCAGGAACGAGCCGAGCTGGTGCGAGAGGAACACGATGCCGTAGAGCATCGACATGTAGGCCGGGCCGAAGACGTAGCCGATCAGGCCCGAGGTCAAGGGCACGGTTCCCAGCCACAGGAAACCCAGCAGCGCGGCGAAGGCCAGCACCGAGCCGGCCGACAGCGGCAGGATCAGGAACAGGATGAAGGCCACGGCGCGCAGGAAATAGAGCAGAGCCAGCATGTCCTTGCGCTTGTGGCGCCCGCCCAGCCAGCCCCACAGGATGGAGCCGGCGATGTTGAACAGGCCGACCAGCCCGATCGCCCAGCCGCCGAGCTGCGCCGGCGACACCGTCTTGCCGAAGATCGCCAGCCCGACGCCGTTGTCGGAGACGTAGGCCGGCAGGTGCAGGCCGACGAAGGCGACGTGGAAGCCGCAGACGAAGAAGCCGGCGGTCAGCAGCCAGAAGCCGGGCGTGGCGCCCGCCTCCGACAGGGCCGCTTTCATCGTCTGCGGCCGGGGACCGGCGGCGGCGGCCAGCGAGGCCTTGGTTTCGCGCAGGCCCCAGGCCAGCGGCACCATGATGCAGGAGACCAGCGCCAGGGTCAGCATGGTGACGTGCCAGTCGTCGGAGAAATCGAGCATGACGGCGGCGAAGGGCACGATGGCGAACTGGCCGAACGAGCCGCCGGCGGTGGCCAGCCCCAGCGCCAGCGAACGCTTGTGCGCCGGCGTGGCGCGGCCGATGACGCCGAAGATCGGGCCGAAGCCGGCCGCCGACATGCCGATGCCGGAGAGCGCGTTGCCCAGGGTCAGCATCACGCCCTCTGTGGCCGAGGCCATCATCGCCATGCCGGCGACGTAGAGCACGCCGCCCATGGCGATGGTGCGGGCGGCGCCGAACTTGTCGGCGATGCCGCCGACGAAAGGCGCGAAGGCGCCCATCAGCAGCATCGAGAGCGCGTTGCCGAACGACCACAATTCGCGGCCGACCTGCAGGTCGGCTGCGATCGGCGCCTGGAAAATGCCGAAGCTGCCGCGCGCGCCGATGCCGATGGTGAGGATGGTGGCGCCGCAGAGGACGGCGACCCAGTAGTTGCGCTGCATGCTCTAGCCCTCCGCCGGCGGCGGGACAAAGAGGCTGGCGGCGACCAGCCGATGCGGGCCGACCGGCGCGAACGGACGCTTGGACATGACGTGCCTTCTGGATTTGCCCCGTTTGCAAGCGGGGGCGGCGCTCCCGGACGGAATTATGCCCGCAGCGCCGCGGCTGCCACAAGGCCCGCGCCCCCGGCCGGCCGACGGCGCAACGGATGGCAGCCCGGCTGGCAGCGCATGGCATTGACCTTATGCCGCCATGGGCGATGATCGGGCCCGGACGATCAGGCCGGCACGGGAGGAACCATGAGCGACTTGCTGCAGAAACTGCGCGCCCAGCCGCTGCCGCTGGCCATGACGCTGGGCATCGAGTTCACCGAAGCGCGGCCGGAGCTGGTCGAGGCGCGGATGAAGGTGCGCCAGGAGATCTGCACCCGGCCCGACATCCTGCATGGCGGCGCGGTGATGGCGCTGGCCGACACGGTGGGCGCGGCGGCCACCGTCATCAACCTGCCGCCGGGCGCCTCCACCACCACCATCGAGAGCAAGACCAACTTCCTGGCCGCCATCGCGCTGGGCGACACCGCCATCGCGCGCGCCAAGCCGTTCCATCGCGGCAAGACCACCATGGTGTGGCAGACCGAAATCTCGCGCCAGAGCGACGGACGGCTGGCGGCGGTGGTGACGCAGACCCAGATGGTGCTGCTGCCGAAATCTTGAGCCTCCTCTCCCTCTCCCCAACGGGGAGAGGGCCGGGGTGAGGGGGGCTTCAACGCCTTGCGCGCCGCTCTCCCTCACCCGCGCCGTCTCACTGCGTTCGACGTCGCGACCTCTCCCCGCGGGGGAGAGGCAAAGAGGCTTGTCTTTTCAAACCGCCCCGCGGCGGCGATACTGCCTCGCTCCTGACATTGCGAGGTCTCCTCATGCTGGGCCTGGAACTGGCTCTGGTTCTGGTTCTCATTCTCCTCAACGGTTTTCTGGCGATGGCCGAATTGTCGGTCGTCTCCTCGCGCAAGGCCGCGCTGCAGCCGCTGGCGCAGCGCGGCAACAAGGGCGCCCAGGTGGCGCTGGCGCTGGCGGCCGAGCCGGGGCGCTTCCTCTCGGCGGTGCAGGTGGGGATCACCCTGGTCGGCATCCTGGCCGGCGCCTATGGCGGGGCGACGCTGAGCGAGCGGCTGGCGCCGGAGCTGGCGCGGATTCCCGCCCTGGCCTCGATCGCCCAATCGCTGGCGGTCGGCATCGTGGTGGCCTCGATCACCGCCGTGTCGGTGGTGGTGGGCGAGCTGGTGCCCAAGCAGATGGCGCTGGCCAGCCCGGAGCGCATCGCCGTCGTGGTGTCGCGCCCGATGCGCCTGCTGGCCAAGATGGCCTATCCCGTGGTGTGGACGCTGGACCGGGCCTCGCGCACCCTGCTGCGGCTGGTCGGCGTGCGCACCGCCGAGCGGCCGGTGACGGATGAGGAGATCCGGGCGCTGATCGCCGAGGCGGCGCGCACCGGCATCGTGCACCAGGCCGAGGGCGAGATGATCGGCGGCGTCATGCGGCTGGCCGACCGCTCGGTGCGCGCGGTGATGACGCCGCGCAACGAGGTGGTGTGGCTCGATCTCGACGCGCCGGTCGAGGAGAACAAGCGCAAGATCGTGGAATACGGCTTCGACCGCTATCCGGTGGGGCGCGGGCGCATCGACAACGTGGTCGGCGTGCTCGATTCGCAGGAGCTGCTGAAGGCCATGCTGGAGGGCAAGCCGTTCGACATCCAGGCCGCCATGCGCGCGCCGCGCGTGGTGCCCGATTCGGTCGGCGCGCTGAAGGCGATGGATTCGCTGCGCGCCTCCTCGGTGCATCTGCTGGTGGTGGTCGACGAGTTCGGCTCGCTGGAGGGCATCGTCTCGACCTCGGACCTGACCCGCGCCGTGCTGGGCAGCCTGCCGGGCGAGGACGAGCGCGAGGAGGAGGCGCACCAGCGCGAGGACGGCTCCTGGCTGCTCGACGGCGCCATGTCGCTGGACGAGTTCCGCGACAAGCTGCAGATCGAAGTGCCGGCGGAGCGCGACTACACCACCCTGGCCGGCCTGTTCCTGGCCCTCTACAAGCGCATCCCTCAGCCCGGCGACACGATCGAGCACGACGGCTGGCGGCTGGAAGTGGTCGACATGGACGGCAGGCGCATCGACAAGGTGCTGGCGGCGAAGCTCGCGGGGGCGGCGGAGGGGTAGATGCCTTCTGCCGCGGGTTCGAAAGCCTACGTCCCTATCCCTATCTTCGAACCAAATAGCCGATAAGACCGCCGGCCGCCGCCGACAATATGGACATGGCCCATTTCTTTTCTTCCGGCATTGCCGCGCCCGAGGTCAAGGTGCTGTAGCAGAACCATACGATCAGAGAGACGAATCCGATGGCGACGACAAACAGGGCCACTTCCTTGAACAGCCGAACGCAGCGCTCTCCTACGGTTTCCTCCCGTTCAACCGAAACGCTGTATTTGTGATTCGGCGGCGGATTGTTGAGGTCGATGGTGCTCACAGACCAATAATCTCGGTTTGAAGCTTTTCCGTTTTAGGCTCGACAAGGCCGAGCTTCAGGCCGCGCTGCTTGCCCTCGCGTGCCGCCAAGAACAATTGCAGGGCCTTGCGGAGAATCTCGCTCTTATTGGTTTCAGTCTCTTCGGCTGCGCGATCGATCTCGCGGTTCAGATCGTCGGAGAGAATTACGTTAAGACGGACAGACATGAGGGATACTCCATTTGCACACATTATTTGATCAATATAATACACTATTTTAGTGCATCAACCCTCAAACCTCATTTTCCGAGTTGTTCTAAAAATACCTGTCCTGCCAGGCGCTTAAGTTGTCGGCAGCAGCCGCACCAACTCCGTCAGCCAGCGCTCCACGACCGGCTCGGCCTGCACGTCCTGCGCCTGCGGCCAGCTCAGGCGGACCTTGACGAAATTGCCCTTGGCGCCGCGCAGCAGCAGCAGCGAGCGCGTCGGCACCGCCGGCTGGCCCTGAGGCGTGCGCACGTATTCCAGCGTGGCGCATTGGAAGACGCCGCCGCCGGCGCGGCACGGCGTGGGGCCCTGGAACACTTTGACGTTGGCGTAGAGGCCGCTGGCGGCCACGGAATGGATGTCGGCCACCGCCTGGCGCGCCTCGTCCTGGATCGCGGCCGGCTCGTAGCCGCTGGGGACGCGGCCGCCCTTGTCGTAGATGAAGACGTCGACGGCGACGAAAGGCGAGGGGTTGTTGTAGTAGACGCCGACGCCCAGGCCGCGCTGGCGCTGTTCGAAATCGGTGGTCCTGACGAAGCGCAGCCCGCCCATGGTCGCGGGAAAGGTGACGCCGAGTGCGGGGCTGTGATAGCCGCCCTGGGCGCGGGCGGCGGTGGCCGCCAGGGAAAGGCCGAGCAGCGCCAGCAGGGCGAGAAGAACGGCTAGTCCCGGGCGCGGCATGGCGGACCTCAGACGTCGAGATTGGCGACCTTCAGCGCGTTGGTCTGGATGAACTCGCGGCGCGGCTCGACCACGTCGCCCATCAGGGTGGAGAAGATCTCCTCCGCCTCGTCGGCGTGGCTGACCTTGACCTGCAACAGCGCGCGCACGTTGGGATCCAGCGTGGTCTCCCAAAGCTGGTCGGGGTTCATCTCGCCCAGCCCCTTGTAGCGCTGCACCGACAGCCCTTTGCGGCCCTGCTCCAGGATGGCGGCCAGGAGCGCGGTGGGGGCGTGGATCACCGCCTCGCGGTCCTTCCACGCCAGCCGCGCCGGCTTGACGTAGATGCCCTGCAGCGCCAGCGCCATGCCGTCGAGCTTGCGCGCCTCGGCCGAACGGATCAGCGCGCCGTCGATGACGTGCCGCTCCTGCACCCCGCGCAGGCTGCGCGAGAAGCCCAGCCCGCCATCGGCGGTCGGCTCGCCCTGCCAGCCGCGCTCGGCCGGCGGGCTGACCGAATCCAGCCGGCGGGCGATGTAGCTGGCGGCGGCGGCGGCCTGCTGCGGGTCGGCCAGGATGTCGGGGTTGAGCGCGCCGGCGATGGCGGCCTGCTCGATCACCGTCTGGCTGGTGACGCGGCGGGACAGCGCCAGCGGCTTGATCAGGTTGCTGACCATGCGCGCCAGCTCCGCCGTGTCGCGCAGATCGGCGCCGCCCATCTGCGTGCCGTTGGCCAGGGTCAGCGTCGCGCCGTCGATGCCGTTGCCGATCAGGTGGTTCTCCATCGCCTTCTCGTCCTTCAGATAGACGGCGGAGTTGCCCTGCTTGGCGCGGTAGAGCGGCGGCTGGGCGATGTAGAGATGGCCGGCCTCGATCAGCGCCGGCATCTGCCGGTAGAAGAAGGTCAGCAGCAGGGTGCGGATGTGCGAGCCGTCGACGTCGGCGTCGGTCATGATGATGATGCGGTGGTAGCGCAGCTTGGCGAGGTCGAAATCGTCGTGGCCGATGCCGGTGCCCAGTGCTGTGATCAGCGTGCCGATTTCGGCCGAGGACAGCATCTTGTCGAAGCGCGCCCGCTCGACGTTCAGGATCTTGCCGCGCAAGGGCAGGATGGCCTGGTAGGCGCGGTTGCGGCCCTGCTTGGCGGAGCCGCCGGCCGAATCGCCCTCGACGATGAAGAGCTCGGACTTGGCCGGATCGCGCTCCTGGCAATCGGCCAGCTTGCCGGGCAGGGAGGAAATGTCGAGGATGCCCTTGCGGCGGGTCAGCTCGCGCGCCTTGCGGGCCGCTTCGCGGGCGGCGGCCGCCTCCACCACCTTGGTGACGATCTTGCGCGCCTCGGCAGGATGCTCGCCCAGCCAGCGCTCCAGCCGCTCGCCGACGACGCTCTCGACGACGGGCCGCACCTCGGACGACACCAGCTTGTCCTTGGTCTGCGAGGAGAATTTGGGGTCGGGCACCTTGACCGACAGCACGCAGGTCAGGCCCTCGCGCATGTCCTCGCCGGAGAGCGAGACCTTCTCCTTCTTGGCGATGCCCGATTCGTTGGCGTAGTTGTTCAGCGTGCGGGTCAGCGCGCCGCGGAAGCCGGCCAGATGCGTGCCGCCGTCCCGTTGCGGGATGTTGTTGGTGAAGCACAGCATGGTCTCGTGGTAGCTGTCGTTCCATTCCATCGACAGCTCGACCGTGATGCCTTCCTTCTCGCCCTTGAGCGAGATCGGCGGCGAATGCAGCGCCTGCTTGGAGCGGTCGAGATAGCGCACGAAGGCCTCGACGCCGCCCTCGTAATGCATCTCGACGATCTTGGGATCGACCCCGCGCGCGTCGGTCAGCGCGATGCGCACGCCGGAATTGAGGAACGACAGCTCGCGCAGCCGGTGCTCCAGCGTGGCAAAGTCGAATTCGGTCATGGTGAAGGTCTGCGGCGAGGGCAGGAAGGTGACCTGCGTGCCGCGCCTCCCCGCCGGCGCCTCGCCCGCTACGGCCAGGTCGGCCTCGGGCTCGCCGTGGCGGAAGCGCATGAAATGCTCCTTGCCCTGGCGCCAGATGCGCAGCTCCAGCACGGTGGAGAGCGCGTTGACCACCGAGACGCCGACCCCGTGCAGGCCGCCCGAGACCTTGTAGGAGTTCTGGTCGAATTTCCCGCCGGCATGGAGCTGGGTCATGATGACCTGGGCCGCCGACACGCCCTCGCCGGCATGGATTTCGGTCGGGATGCCGCGCCCGTTGTCGGTGACGGTGACCGAGCCGTCGGGGTTCAGCGTCACCTCGACGCGGTCGCAATAGCCGGCCAGCGCCTCGTCGATGGCGTTGTCGACCACCTCGTAGACCATGTGGTGCAGGCCCGAGCCGTCGTCGGTGTCGCCGATATACATGCCCGGCCGCTTGCGCACCGCATCCAGGCCCTTCAGCACCTTGATCGACTCCGCGCCGTATTCGGCGCCCTGTCCGTTGTCGCTTCGCTCGCTCATGCTGTCCTTCGCTTCACTTCGTCCGGCGGTCAGGCATCGACCGCCACCGCGCCGTCCTCGACGGCGAAAAACTGCGCCCGCCCGCGCAAGGGGGCGAACGTCTCGGCATCGGTGCCGCTCATCCAGGCCTGCGCGCCCAGCGCCAGCAGCTCGGCGAACAGCGCCGCCAGCCTGCCGCGGTCGAGATGGGCTGCGATCTCGTCCAGCAGCAGCAAGGGCGGCGCGCCGCGGGCGATGGCGGCCAGCCGCGCATGCGCCAGCACCAGCGCCACCAAGAGCGCCTTCTGCTCGCCGGTCGAGCATTCCGCCGCCGGCCGGCCGCGATCTAGATGCGTGACGCCCAGATCGCTGCGATGCGGGCCGATGGCGGCCCCGCCGCTCTCGGCATCGGCGCGGCGCGAGCCCGCCAGGGCGGCGCGCAGCTTCTCCTCGGCGTCGATGGCGGCCATCTGCGCCACCCAGGCGTCGATCTCGCCCTTCAGCGCCAGCGCCCCGCGCGGGAAGGGCCCGACGCCCAGCCGCGAGGCCTGGTCGAGCCGGGCCACGATCTCCTGGCGGGCGATGGCGACGGCCACGCCGTGACGCGCCATGGTGTCCTCCAGCGCCGCCAGCCAGGCGGCATCGGCGCGGCCCTCGCCCAGCAGGCGGGCGCGCTGGCGCAGGGCGTTGTCGTAGGCCGCCGCCCGCCCGGCATGGTCGGGATCGAAACCCGTCACCATGCGGTCGAGGAAGCGACGCCGCCCGCCGGCGCCCTCGGCGAACAGCCGGTCGAGCTGCGGCGTCAGCCACACCGCCGCCACGTGCTGGCCGAGCGCGAGCTGGCTGGAGGCGGCAATGCCGTCGATGCGCACTGCGCGGCGCGTGCTGGCCGCGCCCGCTTCCAGCCCGGTGCCGATCGCCAGTTCGCCCTGGGCGGTGTCGAGCCGGGCGGCGATGGCCCAGCCCGCCTGCGCCGCCTCGCCCGGGTCCTGGCCCGGCAGCCGTCGCGCCATCTCCTCCAGCCTGGCCCGGCGCAGGCCGCGGCCGGGCGCCAGGAGCGACAGCGCCTCCAGCAGGTTGGTCTTGCCGGCACCGTTGGGCCCGCTCAGCACCACGCAGCCGGGACCGGACTCCAGCCGCAAACCGGCATAGGAACGGAACCCGGTCAGGCGCAGCGAGCGCACCGCCAGCGGCGCGCGGTC
This sequence comes from Reyranellaceae bacterium, assembly GCA_050181585.1. GTDB lineage: Bacteria > Pseudomonadota > Alphaproteobacteria > Reyranellales > JAQSWP01 > JAQSWP01. The sequence continues at coordinate 170,681 of JBFXDA010000004.1, read as the reverse complement.
GGCCGCCGGCTGCGGCGAGGCGGGAGCAGGCTGGAACGCGCTGGCCGCGACGCCGCTCATACCCGCATCGGCATCAGCACGTAGAGCGCCGAGGCGTCGGCCACGTCGCGCACCACGGTGGGCGAGCCGGCATCGGCCATGGCGAATTGCGCGTCGCCGCCGGTCATCTGCTCGGTGATGTCGAGCAGGTAGCGCGAATTGAAGCCGATCTCGATCGGCGCGGCCGAATACGACACCTCGATCTCTTCCGTCGCCGAGCCCGCTTCCGGCGAGGTGGCCGACAGGGTCAGCGCGCCCTTGCTCATGGCCAGCTTGATGGCGCGCGACTTCTCGGTCGAGATGGTCGAGACGCGGTCGACGGCCTGGGCGAACTCCTTGCAGCGCACTTCCATGATCTTGTCGTTGTTCTGCGGGATGACGCGCTCGTATTCGGGGAAGGTGCCGTCGATCAGCTTGGAGGTCAGGGTGATCGGGCCGACGCCGAAGCGGATCTTGGTCTCCGACAGGGATATCTCGACGCCGCCGTCGTGCTCGTCGAGCAGCTTGCGGATCTCGTTCACCGTCTTGCGCGGCACGATGACGCCCGGCATTTTCGCCGCCCCGTCGGGCAGGGCGAGCTGCACGCGGGCCAGGCGGTGGCCGTCGGTCGCCACCCCGCGCAGCACGGCGACGCCGTCGGCGGTGGCGGCATGCAGGAAAATGCCGTTCAGGTAGTAGCGCGTCTCCTCGGTCGAGATGGCGAAGCGGGTGCGGTCGATCAGCGCCTTCAGCTCGCCCGCGGGCAGGGCGAAGGCATGCGGCAGGTCGCCGTCGCTCATCACCGGGAAATCCTCGACCGGCAGGCAGGCGAGCGTGAAGCGCGAGCGGCCGGCGCGCAGGACCAGCTGCGCCTTGTCGGGCACGGCTTCCAGCTCGACCTCGGACCCGTCGGGCAGCTTGCGCACGATGTCGTAGAGCGTGTGCGCCGGGGCAGTGGTGGCGCCGGCCTTGGCGGCGTTGGCCGGCACGCTCTCGACGATCGCCAGGTCCATGTCGGTGGCGGACAGGCTCAGCTTGCCCTTGCCGGCCTGCAGCAGGACGTTGGACAGGATCGGGATGGTGTTGCGGCGCTCGACGACGCTTTGCACATGGGCCAGCGCCTTCAGCAGGGCGGCGCGATCGATCGTCAGTTTCATGTCTGGTCCAGAAAAAGATGCCGCGCGCGGGGGTTGAAAACGCCGCGCCGCCAGCCCGCGCGAGGCCCCGGCACGACCGTCCGGCGCCTCGACGGCTGCCAGCCCTGCCCTGCTGCGAAAGACCCGCCCGGGGCCGGCTTGGGGAACGGTCTGGAAATATACCACAGATGGGGGTGTTGCGAAGCCCTATCCGCGTCCGGAAAGGGGAAAATACGGCCGGATAATCAGTCGCTTAGGGGCGGTTTGGCCGCTCGCTCCGCACCTTGCGTCGTTGCCGGCATCTTGCGGTCTATTTCCCCCTGTCATGGCCCGGCTTGACCGGGCCACCCATAGTTGTAAAAATACATTTACATACAATCAAAAAACAAGATCCGATGGGAAGCACGTTTTTCGTTTACATCATGGCGAGCAAGCCGCGCGGCACGTTGTATGTCGGCGTCACTGGCGACCTGATGCGGCGGGTGTGGGAACATCGCAACGACGCGTTTCCCGGCTTTACGCGTGAGTACCAGGTCAAAAGACTGGTCTGGTACGAACAGCACGAGACGGCCGCCGCCGCCATCCAGCGCGAAAAGCGGCTGAAGAAATGGAAGCGGGACTGGAAGATCGAGCTGGTCGAGAAGACCAATCTCGATTGGGACGATCTGTATGAACGGCTGGGACCGGCCTAGCACCGGCGGAGTTCGAGACCGACATGGGTCGCCCGGTCAAGCCGGGCGATGACGGAGTAGGGAGAGGGCTTGGCGCTCTTTTTCCGTTTTTTCGTCATGGCCCGGTTCAACCGGGCCACCCATGGCGGATGCGGTTCGATGCGTTCGCTGGACAGAGCGCTCTGGTGGCGAAATGGGTCGCCCGGTTGAACCGGGCCACCCATAGCGGATGCGGTCGAAGCGCTCATTGGACAGAGCGTCGTGGTTGCAAGATGGGTCGCCCGGTTGAACCGGGCGATGACGGGGTGGGGAGAAGGCCTGACGCTCTTTTTCCGTCATGGCCCGGTTCAACCGGGCCATCCATGGCGGATGCGGTCGACGCGTTCGCTGGACAGAGCGCCCTGGTTGCGAAATGGGTCGCCCGGTTGAACCGGGCGATGACGGGGTGGGGAGAGGCTTGGCGCTCTTTTTTTTCGTCATGGCCCGGTTGAACCGGGCCATCCATGGCGGATGCGGTCGACGCGCTCGCTGGATAGAGCGTCGCGGTTGCAAGATGGGTCGCCCGGTTGAACCGGGCGATGACGGCGTTGGTGTTTAGCGGCGGAGACTCAGCTCTGCAGCATGCGGCGCAGCAGCTCGATGTCCTCCGACATGGAGCTGTCGGTGGAGCGCAGCTCCTCGATCTTGCGCACCGCGTGCATGACGGTGGTGTGGTCGCGGTTGCCGAACTTGCGGCCGATCTCGGGCAGGCTGCGCGAGGTGAGCTGCTTGGCCAGGTACATCGCCACCTGGCGCGGCCGGGCCACGGCGCGGGCGCGGCGCGGCGAATGCATCTCGGACACCTTGATGTTGAAATGCTGCGCCACGCGGAGCTGGATCTCCTCGATGGTGATGCGCCGGTCGTTGGCGCGCAGCAGGTCCTGCAGCACCTCCTGCACCGTCTCCAAGGTCACCTCGCGGCCGACCAGCGTGGCATGCGCCACCACCCGGTTCAGCGCCCCCTCCAGCTCGCGCACGTTGGAGGTGATCTTGTGCGCCAGGAACTCCAGCACCTTGGGCGGCACGCTGCACTTGGCGCCCTCGACCTTGCTTTCCAGGATGCCCAGCCGCAACTCGTAGGTGGTGGCGTGGATGTCGGCCACCAGGCCCCAGCCCAGGCGGGAGCGCATGCGCTCCTCCAGCCCGTCGAGATCGGAGGGCGACTTGTCGGCCGAGATCACGATCTGGCGGTTCTGGTCCACCAGCGCGTTGAAGGTGTGGAAGAACTCCTCCTGGGTGGCGTCCTTGCCGGCGATGAACTGCACGTCGTCGATCATCAGCACATCGACGTTGCGGAACTGCTCCTTGAACGCCACCGTGTTCTGGTACCGCAACGCGCGGATGAACTTGTACATGAACTTCTCGGCCGAGAGGTAGATCACCCGGCGGGAAGGGTCGCGCTCGCGGATGGCGTGGGCGATGGCGTGCATCAGATGCGTCTTGCCCAGGCCGACGCCGCCATAGAGGTAGAGCGGGTTGAACGGCACGGCGTTGGAATCGGCCACCCGCTGGGCGGCGGCATAGGCCAGCTCGTTGGGCTTGCCGACCACGAAATTGCGGAAGGTGAAGCGCGGGTCGAGCGGCGCGGAAATGTCGTCGTCCAGCGCCTCCGCCCCGGCGCGCAGGGCGGCAGGCGCCTTGCGCGGCTCGGCCGCCGGCTGGGCGGCGGGGACGGCCTCGGCCGGCTCCTCCGCCTCGGGCTTGCGCAGCGGCACGGCGGGCTGGATGCAGACCTCGACGGCGGCGATCGAGCTGTTCTCGATCGCCCACAGCGCATGCAGGCGCTCGGCGTAGTGGCCGTTGATCCAGTCGCGCATGAAGCGGGTCGGCACCACCAGGCGCAGGCGGTTGTCGCGCAATTCGCCCAGCGTCAGCGGCTTGAGCCAGGAGCGGTAGGCCAGTTCGCCCACTTCCTGGCGCAGCCGGGCGCGCACGCGGGCCCATTGAGCGTCGATCTGCGCCTTGCCGTTGTTGGAATTGTTTGTGGTCCGCTCCGACATCGTCTGCATGCGCTCCCCTGGGCGGATCATTATTTCTGCAGCCACGGCAGGCCGGACTGTTTCCAGCCGGCGACCGTGCCGCGGTGGCCCGCCTGGTCGATCGGGCCCTCGAATCCGTCGCTGACGTTGTAGCAACGGCTGGCGCCGGCCCGCGTCATCGCCTGGGCGGCGGCCTTCGACCGCACCCCGGAGCGGCAGAGGAACAGGATCGGCCGCTCCCCGTCCAGGCCGTGTTTGGCCAGCGTCGCGACGAAATCGGCATTCACCTGCATGGCGGGATAGACCTGCCACTCCAGCAGCACCGGCTGCTTGCCGAGCGGCGACAGGTCGGGGATGCCGACATAGCTCCACTCCGCCGTCGTGCGCACGTCGACGAGCACCGCATCCTTGTTTTCCGAAAGCAGCCGCCAGGCATCAAGCGGCGAAACGTCGCCCGCGTAACCCTGGCCCTGGATGACATCAATGGACTTCACGACAATGCCATCCATAACAATTGCGCCCCCGGTCCTTTTTGATGCACCGCGCCGTCGTTTGTTCCGCGACGCGCCGGTGCGGGAAAGTTCCCTTGCCGGATGCGTCGTGTGCGGCATTCAGCGATTCGTTGGATCGCTGAAGCGCCGCCGGAACGCGCAACGCATTTGCTTTTGGTTGCGACGGCTCGGACGGTTCCGCCGCTTGCTCCCGCGAAACGCGACGCGAAGGCCGCATCCGCAAGTGGGGCGACTCTAGCGACGACTCGAAAGCGTTACAATCTTGTCAAAAGGTTCGGCCGAAGAATTTTTGCCGGTGGTACCGATTCAACACGATGGCGGCGGCGCGCGTCGGCTGCGCGTTCGGCGTCGACGTTGTGCAGCGCGGGTGCCGGAAAACTTCGCGCCGAATGAGCGTGTTGCGGCAAAGCAATGAAGCAATCGCTGAGCCGTGCGCGCAATGCGGCAGCGCCGTCGCCGCCTGTCGACGCATCGCCGTGCCTAAAAACACGGCTCTTGATTCCCACGATTCACATTCGCTGCCGCGCGCGTCCGGGGCGGCGCGCAATGTCGTTACCCGTCGTTACCAAACGTAACGTTGCCCGTCGTTACCAAACGTAACGCCGGCATCGCGGATCACCAATGATCGCCGCTGGTCACCGATGATCGCTGGCGAAGGACGGACGGCGCGGGAACCGAACGCGCGCGTGCGCATGCCGGAAAAAGAAAACGCGCCGGCTATGCCGACGCGTTCTGCCGTAATACGAAAGGGGAGTGCGAGGGACTACTTCGCGCCCATCGCCTTGATGCGCGCGCTCATGCGCGAGATCTTGCGCGAGGCGGTGTTCTTGGGCAGCGCGCCCTTGCCCGCGCCGCGCGCGATCTCCGGCTGCGCGTCCTTCAGCGCCGCTTGCGCGGCCTGCTGGTCGCCGGCCTGGATCGCCGTCTCGACCTTCTTGATGAAGGTGCGCACGCGGCTGCGGCGCGCATTGTTGACCGCGGTGCGCCGCTTGGTCTGGCGCGCGCGCTTCTCAGCCGATTTGTGGTTGGCCATTCTTCAGGATTCCGTTCGCGGGCCGTGGCGGCCCGACTTGGTTGCTAAACCTTTGGAGCGGCGGCTTATAGACGCCGGCCACCACCGCGTCAAGGCCCGCCGGGCCGCCCGATAAACGGCTGAATCCGCCGCATATTTAGCGGTCCGGCGGGGCATTCCGGACCCTATCTAGCGGTGCTCGAACTTGGCCGGCCGCTTGTTGGCGAAGGCGTCCATGCCCTCGAACTTGTCCTTGGTGGCGAAAGTGGCGTGGAAGGTGCGCCGTTCGAACAGCACGCCCTCGGCCAGCGGCGTCTCGAAGGCGCGGTTCACCGCCTCCTTGGCGATCATGGTGATGGGCAGCGACAGCGAGGCGATCTTCTCCGCCGCCGCCACCGCCTCCTCCATCAGCCGCTCCAGCGGCACCACGCGGCTGACCAGGCCGCAGCGCTCGGCCTCGGTCGCGTCCATGTTGCGCCCCGTGAGCACCATGTCCATCGCCTTGGACTTGCCGATGAAGCGCGGCAGGCGCTGCGTGCCGCCGGAGCCGGGAATGGTGCCCAGCAGAATCTCGGGCTGGCCGAACTTGGCGTTCTCGGCCGCGATGATGAAGTCGCACATCATCGCCACCTCGCAGCCGCCGCCCAGCGCGTAGCCCGCGACCGCCGCCACGATCGGCTTGCGGAAGGTGGAGACGCGCTGCCAGCCCCGGGTGATGAAGTCGGCCATGAACACGTCCATGTAGTCGCGGTCCTTCATCTCCTTGATGTCGGCGCCGGCGGCGAAGGCCTTGTCCGAGCCGGTCAGCACCACGCAGCCGATATTGGCGTCGTCCTCGAAGGCGTCGAGCGCCTGGCCCAGATCCTCGATCAGCGCCTTGCACAGCGCGTTCAGCGCCTTGGGCCGGTTCAGCCGGATGATGCCGACGCGGCCCTTGGTCTCGACCAGGATGTTTTCGTACGTCATGTCGTTCCTCCGAAATTCTGCGTGTTCTACCTAGCGGCAAAGAATGATCCGGGCAATCGCGCCTTAACGCGGGAAGCCGGTCGGGTTCAGGCGCTCCAGCAGATGCCTGACGGTCCACGCCGCGCAGCGTCGCGCCCAGTCGACCATTGCCGTCTGCCCGCGCGCGGTGGCCCATACCGCCAGGGCGGTCTGGCGCGCCACCGCATAGGCGGCGATGGCGGCTGCGTCACAATCGATCCGGTCGTAGGCGGCGGCGAAAAGCTGCAGGCGCCGGCCCTGCTCGGCGCCGGCGTAATCCTCGTTGCCCAGGTCGAGCCAGGCGAAGGCGGAATAGCCCAGGTCCCACAGCCGCGCGCCCGGCTGCAACGTATCGAAATCGATCATCGCCCAGGGCAGGCCGTCGCGGAACACCGCGTTGGGCGGGCCCCAGTCGTTGTGGCACATGGTTTCGGCCCCCGCCGCGGCCGCCGCGGCGAAGCCGCTGCCGGCATCGTGGAAGGCGCGCAGCAGCCGGGCAGCGGCGGCGAGCTGGCCGTCCTCGTAATGGCCCAGATCGTCCGGCACCTGGCCGGGCAGGAAGGAGAGGATTTCGCGGCCCTTTTCGTCGCGGCCGAGGAAGCGCGGCGCGCCCGCGAACCCCCGGGCCTGGAGAAAGCGCAGGAAGTCCTGCTGCAGCGTGCGATCGGAAGCCATCGGCCGGCGCACCGTGTCGCCGATGCGGACCACGCCGGTCGTGACGCGGCCGCCGGCGAGCGGGATTTCCTCCTCGCTCATGCCGGGGCGCTCATATCGGGGCCGCCCATATCGCGCTCAGCGCTGGCAATGGGCGCAGTAGAAGGTGGAGCGGCCGGCCTGCACCATGCGCTTCACCTTCCGCCCGCAGCCGGGGCAGGCCTGGCCCTCGCGGTCGTAGACGCTGAAGCGGGTCTGGAAATAGCCCAGCTCGCCGTCGGGCTGCACATGGTCGCGCAAGCTGGAGCCGCCATCGGCGATGGCACGGTTCAACACCGCTTTCAGCCCCGCCACCAGCTTGGCCGCCTTCTCGCCCTGCACCGTGGCGGCCAGCCGCCCCGGCTTCAGCCCGGCCAGGAACAGCCCCTCGCAGGCATAGATGTTGCCGATGCCGGCCACCACGCGCTGATCAAGCAGGGCCGACTTGATCGGCGTGCGCTTGCCTTGCAGCGCGCCGGCCAGCACCGCGCCGGTGAAGGCCTCCTCCAGCGGTTCCGGCCCCAGCCCGCGCAGCAGCTTGTGGGTGGCCGCCTCGCCCGGCTTCAACAGCAGCATCAGGCCGAAGCGGCGCGGATCGCGGAAGCGGATCTGCCAGCCGCTATCGGTCTCGAACACCACGTGGTCGTGCGCGTCGAACGGCGTGACGGCGGCCTCGTTGTGCGACAGCACCATCATGCGGCCCGACATGCCCAGATGCATCAGCCACACCGTGCCGTCGTCCAGATGCGCCAGTATGTACTTGGCGCGCCGCTCCAGCTTGACGACGCGCCGGCCCTCGACGCGGGCGGCGAAGCGGGCGGGCAGCGCCAGGCGCAAATCCTTGCGCCGCTGCAGCAGGCGCGCGATGCGCGCGCCCTCGAGTTTCGGCGCCAGGCCGCGGCAGACGGTTTCGACTTCGGGAAGTTCGGGCATTGCCTGATATCGCCAGAGGGACGCTAATAGCTATAGCCCGCAGTCCCGCAAATCGCCACGGCCGCCCGCGCATGGAACCTCCGGTCGAGACATCATTGCACTCGCGCCTCGGCAGAATTGCCGCGCCCGCGCTGTGGCTGGCCGTGGCGCTGCTGGCTCTGGCGGTGGCGGCGGGGCTGCTGGCGCGGTTCCACCCGCTGCTGGAACTGTTCGTCCATTTCCAGGCGCAGTACCTCGCCGCGGGCATCGGGCTGGCGCTTCTGGCGGTGCTGGCGCGCCGCTTCGTGGCCTTCGTCCTGGCGCTGGGGTTGGGCCTGAGCGCGCTTCCGCCGCTGTGGCCTTATGTCGTGGCCGCCCCGCCGCGCGTCGTGGCCGAGGGACCGGGCCTGCGCCTGGTCGCGGCCAATCTCAACCACATGCACGCCGATGCCGGCGCGGTGCGCGACTTCCTGCGCACGACCGAGGCCGACATCGTGGTGCTGACCGAATTGGCGGGCCAGCTCGAACCGGCCATCGCCGCCGGCCGCGAGCGCCTGCCGCATCTGCTGCGCAGCAGCGGCGGGCGGCACCATCCTTTCGGCCTGCTGGTGCTGGCGCGCCGGCCGCTGCAGGCGGCCGCGATCCACCGCCCGTTCGGCCCCGACTTCCCCGTCGCCGAGTTCCGCTATTGCCTGGACGAGGCGCCAGCGAGCTGCGTCGCGGTCATCGCCCTGCACGCGGTGCGGCCGCATCCCCTCGATACGCTGCGCGATCGCCTGCTGGGCTTCGCCTTCGAACGCGCCCGGCTGGCGGGGCAGGCGACGGCGAACGTCATCGTCGTCGGCGACCTCAACGCCACGCCGTTCGCGCCCGCCCTGGCCCGTTTCTCCGCCCTTGGCCTGCGCGATGCCGGGCTGGGCCGGGGCTGGCGGCCGACCTGGCCGGTGGCGCTGGGCCTGGCCGGCATTCCCATCGACCACGTGCTGGTCTCCCCGCTTCTGGCGGTGCGCCAGTATCGCCGCCTGGCGCCGATGGGGTCGGACCATTATCCGGTTGCCGTGGAGCTGGGACTGCCGGCGGCGGCGTCGCGCTGAAATCCCTGCTTGGATTGGCGAAATGTCGCGCACGGGCGCGGGGGGCTCGGTGGCTTCGGGCCGGGGCATGGGCTAGTTTTCCGCCCATGAGCGAAGCGTCCGACCCGTCCCGCCCGTCCGACAGCGAAGCGACCGCCTCCTTCGGCTATCGCCAGGTGCCGCGCGCCGACAAGGAGCCGCTGGTGCGGCGGGTGTTCGACAGCGTCGCCCCGCGCTACGACCTGATGAACGATCTGATGTCGCTGGGCATCCACCGGCTGTGGAAGGCGGCCCTGGTCGACATGGTCGCCCCGCGCGCCAACCAGGCGCTGCTGGACGTGGCCGGCGGCACCGGCGACATCGCCTTGCGGCTGCAGGACCGCGCGCCGCAGGCGCGCATTGCGGTGTGCGACATCAACGAGACCATGCTGTCGGCCGGCCGCGACCGCGCCATCGATGGCGGCCGCCTGTCGGGGCTGGACTGGGTCGTCGGCAATGCCGAGCGCCTGCCCTTCGCCGCCGCCCGCTTCGACGCCTATACCATCGCCTTCGGCCTGCGCAACGTCACCGACATCGACGCCGCCCTGGCCGAGGCGCGCCGCGTGCTGAAGCCGGGCGGGCGCTTCTTCTGCCTGGAGTTCAGCCAGGTGGGGCTGCCCTGGCTGGCCCGGCTCTACGACCGCTATTCCTTCACCGTGCTGCCGCTGCTGGGCGGCCTGGTGGCGGGCGATCGCCAGTCCTACCAGTACCTGGCCGAGAGCATCCGCAAGTTTCCGCCGCAGCAGGCGCTGCTGGCCCGCCTGGCGGCGGCGGGGCTGGAGCGGGCCTCCTATCGCAACCTGACCGGCGGGGTGGTGGCGATCCATTCCGGCTGGCGCCTCTAGGCGGCGGCCGGCCCGGCATGTTCCGCGCCCTGCGCAATTTCCTGCGGCTGCTGCGCCTGGCGCGCAGCCTGGCGCGCCACGATGCGCTGTTCCCGCTGGAGGCGCTGCACGTGGCGCCCGGCGTGATCGGCTTCGCCCGGCTGATCTCGCGCCGCAACGCGCCCGGCCGGCCCGGCCAGCGCCTGGCGCGCGCCCTGCAGGAGATGGGACCGAGCTTCATCAAGCTGGGCCAGGCCCTGTCGACCCGCGCCGATCTCTTGAGCGCGCAGGTGGCCGACGACCTGGCCGAGCTGCAGGACCAGTTGCCGCCCTTTCCCGCCGCCACGGCGCGGCGCATCGTCGCCGACGAGCTGGGCAAGCCGGTGGACAGCGTCTTCGCCAGCTTCGACGACCGGCCGGCGGCGGCCGCGTCGATCGCGCAAGTGCATTTCGCCGTCACCAGCGACGGCAAGGAGGTCGCGGTCAAGGTGCTGCGGCCGCAGATCGAGCGCGACTTCGCCGCCGATCTCGACCTGCTGTACTGGCTTGCCGAGCTGGTCGAGGCGACGCAGCCGCAGTTCCGCCGCCTGCGCCCCATCGCCTCGGTGCGCGCTTTCGCCGAGATGGTGCGCATCGAGATGGATCTGCGCCTGGAGGCGGCGGCTTGCGAGGAGCTGGGCGAAAATTTTGCCGGCGATCCGGGCTACCGCACGCCGGAAGTCGACTGGGAGCGCACCGCCCAGCGCGTGCTGACGGTGGAGCGCGTGCGCGGCATTCCCATCGACGAGCGCGAGGCGCTGATCGCAGCCGGCCACGATCCGTCGGAAATCCTGCGCAAGAGCGCCGAAGCCTTCTTCTACCAGGTGTTCCGCGACGGCTTCTTCCACGGCGACATGCATGGCGGCAATGCCTTCGTCGACGAAGAGGGCACGGTGATCCCGGTCGATTTCGGCATCATGGGTCGGGTCGAGCCGGCCACCCGCCGCTACCTGGCCGAGCTGCTGGTCGCCTTCCTGCGCGGCGACTACCGCGAGGTCGCCGCCGTGCAGTTCCGCGCCGGCTACGTGCCGCCGGACAAGTCGGTGGAGAGCTTCGCCCAGGCCTGCCGCTCGGTGGGCCGGCCGATCTTCGGCAAGCCGTCGAACGAGATTTCCATCGCACGGCTGATGGCGCAGCTCTTCCGCGTCACCGAGCAGTTCGAGATGGCGGTGCAGCCCGAGCTGCTGCTGCTGCAGAAGACCATGCTGATGGCCGAGGGCATGGGCGTGAAGCTGAACCCCGAGGTCAATATCTGGCAGCTCGCCCAGCCGCTGATCGAGGACTGGATGCTGACCCATTTCGGCCCGCGGGCGCAGCTGCAGCGGGCGGCGCAGGATTTGCGCCAGCTCGTGCAGCGCGGCCCCGGCCTGATCGAGGACATCGCCGTGCTGGCCGCCGCCGAGCGGCGCAAGGCCGAAGCGCCCCAGCCGCCGCCCCGCTTCGCCAATTGGCGGCCGGTCGATCTGGTGGCGCTGGCGGCGCTGGGCCTCGCTTTGCTGGCCCTGATCCTCTGACGCCGGCGCCAGCGGTATCCGGCTTGCACATATTCCGTCTGGGGTTTAGGTTTTCCCACACTCCGTTTTCGTAATTTCTGGCGACAGCGCCTTGCGTGGATGAGGTCATGCTGCAGGACAAGCGCATCCTTCTGATCGTCGGCGGCGGCATTGCCGCCTTCAAGGCGCTGGAGCTGATCCGCCGCCTGCGCGAGCGCGGCGCGCGGGTGCGCTGCGTGCTGACCGCGGCGGGGGCGCAGTTCGTCACGCCGCTGTCGCTGCAGTCGCTCTCCGAGGACAAGGTCTATGACGACATGTTCTCGCTCACCGACGAGAGCGAGATGGGCCATATCCAGCTCTCGCGCCAGGCCGACCTGCTGGTGGTGGTGCCGGCCACCGCCAACCTGATGGCGCGCATGGCGGCGGGCATCGCCGACGACCTGGCCGCCACCGTGCTGCTGGCCACCGACAAGAAGGTGCTGATCGCGCCGGCCATGAACGTGCGCATGTGGACCCATCCCGCCACCCAGGCCAATCTCGCCACGCTCAAGGCGCGCGGCGTGGAGGTGCTGGGCCCGGTCGAGGGCGCCATGGCCTGCAACGAGCACGGGCCCGGCCGCATGGTCGAGCCCAACGACATCGTGGCCGCCATCGAGACGCTGCTGTCGCCGCAGGAGAAGCCGCTGCAGGGCCGGCGCGCGGTGGTCACCTCCGGCCCGACGCGCGAGGCCATCGACCCGGTGCGCTACATCTCCAACCAGTCCTCGGGCAAGCAGGGCCACGCCATCGCCGCCGCCCTGGCGCGGCTGGGGGCGGAGACCGTTCTGGTCAGCGGCCCGGTGGCGCTCGCCGATCCGCCTGGCGTGAAGGTGGTGCGGATCGACACCGCGCAGCAGATGCTGGCGGCCACGCTGGCGTCGCTGCCGGCCGACATCGCCGTCTGCGCCGCCGCCGTCGCCGACTGGCGCGTGGCGCAGCAGGCCAACGCCAAGATCAAGAAATCGCTCTACGGCCCGCCGCCGCGCTTCGAGCTGGTGCCCAATCCCGACATCCTGGCCACCATCGCCAAGGGCGAGGCGCCGCGGCCGGCGCTGGTGGTGGGCTTCGCCGCCGAGACCGAGGCCATGCTCGACAACGCCCAGGCCAAGCGCCGGCGCAAGGGCTGCGACTGGATCGTGGCCAACGACGTGTCGCCGTCCGTCGGCACCTTCGGCTCCGACAGCAATACCGTGCACCTGCTGTCCGATGCCGGCATCGAGAGCTGGCCGACCATGAGCAAGGCCGAGGTGGCTGCCCGGCTGGCGCAGCGCATCGCGCAGCATTTCGCGGCCCCGCCGGCCAAGGCCGCCGAATGATCGACACGCCGACCATCGCCGTGGTGCGGCTGGCGCATGCCGCCGACCTGCCGCTGCCCGCCTATGCCACCGCGCAGAGCGCGGGCATGGACCTGATGGCCGCCATTTCCGCCGACCTGGTGCTGGAGCAGGGCCAGCACGCCATGGTGCCGACCGGGCTGGCCATCGCCCTGCCCGAGGGGTTCGAGGCCCAGGTCAGGCCGCGCTCGGGCCTGGCGGCCAAGAACGGCGTCACGGTGCTGAATTCGCCCGGCACCATCGATGCCGATTACCGCGGCGAGATCGCCGTCATCCTGATCAATCACGGCGGCCAGGCCTTCACCGTCACCCGCGGCATGCGCATCGCCCAGATGGTGATCGCCCGCCACGCCCAGGCGCGCTGGCATGCGGTCGAGTCGCTGTCGGAAACCGACCGCGGCGCCGGCGGCTTCGGCTCGACCGGCACCGCCGTGAAAGGGCGCTGACATGCCGGCAGTCTCGCGCAAGGCCGCCCTCGCCATCGAAGCGGTGCTCTACGTGGCGCTGAACGCGGTCGACCGCACCGTGCGCTCGGGCGAGATCACCCAGCGCCAGAACGTGCCGCAGCGCTATCTCGAGCCGGTGCTGCAGGCGCTGGTGCGCGAAGGCGTGATGGTGGGCGTGCGGGGCCCGCGCGGCGGCTACAAGCTGGCGCGCGAGCGCCGCCGCATCAGCCTGGGCGAGATCGTGCGCATCGTCGCCGCCGTCGAGGGCGTCGACGAGCCGCAGGCCTTCTCCGAGCTGCAGGCCCAGGTGATCGGCCCGGCTTTGGCCGAAGCCGAACGCAACCTGATGGCGACATTGGACGCCATCACCATCGACGACCTGCATGCGCAGGCGCGCGAGAAACGGATCGGCCAGGACGATCCGGCGCGACTCGATTTCACCATCTAGAGCGGATCACGATCAGACGGAAGCGTAGACGCTTCCGTCTGATCGTGTGAATCCGCTCTATTCTTTAAAGTTTAGAGCAAATTCACATGTTTTGACGGGATCGCAAGCGATTCCGTCAAAACATGATTTGCTCTAGACCAACCACCCACTAGGTCTGGTAGGAATCGGCGGTCCTCGAACCGATGCCCAGCGCGCGCGCAAAGTCGCGCTCAGCAATTCGTCATACCGCTCGCAATTGCAGCAAGCTTTGCTTGCATCGCCGCTTTTTTTCGCGATTCGGCGTTGCAGTCGGTTGACTCGTCCGCGCGCCGTCGTGAAAGATCGTTGCGTCGTCATATTTGTTTAGCGGAGGGGATGCGTGCGCCTCGTCGTCGCGATGATGAGACACGAGACCAACACCTTCTCGCCGGTGCCCACGCCGCTGGCGCGCTTCGGCTCAGCCGGGCCCGATTTCGGCAATTCCGCTGCGGAGAACCTGCGCGGCACCAACAATCCCTTCGCCGCCTATCTCGATATCGCCGAGCAACGCGGTGCGTCTGTCGCAACGCCGGTGGCCGGCAACGCGCCGCCCTCGGGTCCGGTGCAGCGCGAGGCGTTCGAGAAGATGGCCAATGCGGTGCTGGAAGCGGTCGACAAGGGCTGCGATGCGGTGATGCTGGACCTGCACGGCGCCATGGTCAGCGAGGACAGCGACGACGGCGAAGGCGAATTGCTGCAGCGCATCCGCAAGCTGAAGCCCGGCATCCCGATCGCCGTGGCGCTCGACCTGCACGCCAACATCACGCCGGCGATGATCGACAACTGCACCGTGCTGACCGGCTACAAGACCTATCCGCATATCGACATGTACGAGGCCGGCCGGCTGGCCGGCGACATACTGATGCGGGCGCTGGACGGCGAGATCGAGCCGAAAATCGTCTGGGGCCGCCAGCCGATGCTGCCGCACACGCTGAAGATGGGGCACGAGGACGAGCCCATGCGCAGCCTGATCGCGCGCGCCCGCCAGGGCGAGGCGGCCGGCGCGCTGGCGCTGTCGGTGTTCGGCGGTTTCCCGCTGGCCGACATTCCCCGCCCCGGCCTGTCGGCGGTGGGCGTGGCCGATGCCAGGACGGCCGCCAGCCTGGCCGCGACCGAGGACGCGGTGCAGGCCATCCTCGAGGAAGGCTGGGCGCGGCGGGCCGAATTCGTCTACCGCTCCGAGAAGCTGGCCGACTCCATCGCCCGGGCCAGGAAGATCGAGCAGGGCCCGGTGCTGCTGATCGACCATGCCGACAATTGCGCCTCCGGCGGCACGCAGGACACGGTGGCCGTGCTGCGCGAGGCGCTGCGGCAGGGACTGAAGGACATGGCCGTGTTCGCCATCTGCGATCCGCAGGCGGTCGAGGAGATGGCCAAGGCCGGCGTCGGCAGCCGCGTCACGCTGAAGCTGGGCGGCAAGACCGACATGCCGACCATCGGCGCCAGGGGCGAGCCGCTGGAGATCACCGGCATCGTGCGCGCCCTGACCGACGGCAACTACACCATCACCGGGCCGATGGCGACCGGCACCCAGGCGCATATGGGCCGCTCCGGCGTGCTGCACGTCGAGGGCATCGACATCGCCGTCATCGAGCGCCACCACGAGCCGTTCGACCTCGGCTGCCTGCGCTCGCTGGGCGTCGAGCCGACCAACAAGCGCTACGTGCTCTTGAAGTCGCGCATCCACTACCGCGCCGGCTTCAAGCCCATCGCCAAGGCCATCGTCGAATGCGACGGCGAGGGCGTGACGACATCCGATTACGGCCGCTTCCGCTTCGAGAAGCTGGAGCGGCCGGCCTATCCGCTAGACGCCTGAAGCGAAGAAGCGTCGGCGGCGAGAAGAGTGAGGCGTTGCGAAACCAAAGGTGAGACGAGGAGGGCAAGCAAATGATCAGCAGACGTACTTTGTGGCAAGGCGCGGCCGCGGCGCTGGTGGCGCTGCCGCTGGTGCTGGGCGGGACCCAGGCCATGGCGCAGGCCAAGACGCTGAAGGCGGTGATGCATTCGGATCTGAAGATCCTCGATCCGATCTGGACCACCGCCTATATCGTGCGCAACCACGGCTACATGATCTACGACACGCTGTTCGCGATGGACGAGAAATGGGTGGTCCAGCCGCAGATGGTGGAGAAGTACGACGTCAGCGCCGACAAGCTGACCTACACCTTCACCCTGCGCGACGGGCTGATGTGGCATGACGGCCAGCCGGTCACGTCGGACGACTGCATCGCCTCGATCAAGCGCTGGGGCAGCCGCGACTCGATGGGCCAGAAGCTGCTGTCCTTCGTCAAGGACTTCGAGAAGGTCGACGACAAGACCTTCAAGCTGGTGCTGAAGGAGCAGTACGGCCTGGTCATCGATTCGCTGGGCAAGCCGTCGTCGAACGTGCCCTTCATCATGCCCAAGCGGGTGGCCGAGACGCCGGGCACCGAGCAGATCAAGGAGTTCGTCGGCTCCGGCCCGTTCGTCTTCAAGCAGGACGAGTGGAAGCCGGGCGAGAAGGTGGTCTACGTCAAGAACGACAAGTACAAGCCGCGGGCCGAGAAGGCCTCCGGCCTGGCCGGCGGCAAGGTGGTCAATTTCGACCGCGTCGAATGGCTGGCCATCTCCGATCCGCAGACCCAGGTCAATGCGCTGATCAAGGGTGAGATCGACCTGATCGAATCGCCGGCCGCCGACCTGATCCCGCTGCTGGAAGCCGAGAAGAGCGTCAAGTTCTACAATTGGAACGTGCTGGGCAACCAGTACACCATGCGGCTGAACTGGACGCAGAAGCCGTTCGACAACGAGAAGGTGCGCCAGGCCGTCACCATGGCGTTGAACCAGGAGGATTTCCTGAAGGCCGTGCACGGCGAGAAGAAGTACTATGACGTCTACAAGTCCTTCTATCCCAAGGGCACGCCGCTTTCGGTCACCACCGGCCTGGACAAGGTTCTGGAATCGAACTTCAACGAGTCCAAGAAGCTGCTGCAGGAAGGCGGCTACGACGGCACGCCGATCGTGCTGCTGCACTCCACCGACCTCGAGGTGCTGACCAACCTGGCGCCGGTGGCGCGCGACCTGCTGACCCGCGGCGGCTTCAAGGTCGACATGCAGTCGATGGACTGGCAGACCGTGGTGGCGCGCCGGGCCAAGAAGGATCCGGCCAATGCCGGCGGCTGGCACGCCATGCTGACCTCCTGGGTGTCGGCCGACATCCTGAACCCGGTGATGATCGGCTTCATGAACTCGGCCTGCGACAAGGCCATGTTCGGCTGGTCGTGCAGCGAGACGATCGAGAAGCTGCGCGACCAGTTCTCGCGCGAAACCGATCCGGCCAAGCAGAAGGCCATCGCCGAGCAGGTCCAGGTCGAGGCCATGAAGGCGGTGACCCACATCCCGCTGGGCCAGTGGTACCGCTCGGGCGCGCACAAGGACACCATCTCGGGCTGGCTCGCCGCCCCGGCGCCGGTGTTCTGGGCCATGACCAAGAAGTAAGCCGCCAGCGGCTTGCCACGAACGCGAAGAGGAACAGGCAGTGCTGACTTTCATCGGCCGGCGGCTGTTCGCCACCATCCCCGTCATGGCGATGGTGGCCCTCTTCGTGTTCATGATGCTGCGGCTGACCCCGTCCGATCCGGCCGCCATCATCGCCGGCGACTACGCCACCACCGAGCAGATCGCCGAGATCCGCGACAAGCTGGGGCTCAACCGGGCGCTGCACGAGCAGTTCTTCATCTGGATCGGCAACGTCATCCAGGGCGATTTCGGCCAGAGCTTCTTCTACAAGAAGACGGTGGCTTCCCTGATCGTGCAGCGGCTGGAGCCGACCATCGCGCTGGCGCTGGTCACCATCGTCTTCTCGGTGCTGGTTGCCGTGCCGATGGGCGTGCTGGCGGCGTGGAAGCAGGGCACCTGGATCGACCGCACGGTGATGGGCTTTTCCGTGCTGGGCTTCTCGGTGCCGGTGTTCGTCTTCGCCTATCTGCTGATCTTCCTCTTCGCGGTGAAGTGGGAGTGGCTGCCGGTGCAGGGCTACGTGCGCCTCGGCGAGGATTTCGTCGCCTTCCTCAGGAGCCTGGTGCTGCCCACCATCACCTTGAGCGTGATCTACGTGGCGCTGATCGCCCGCATTTCGCGCGCCTCGGTGTTGGAGGTGTTGAACGAGGACTACATCCGCACCGCCCGCGCCAAGGGCCTGTCCAACCGCGTGGTGCTGATGAAGCACGCGCTGCGCAACGCCGCGGTGCCCATCGTCACGGTGATCGGCATCGGCATCGCGCTGCTGATCGGCGGCGTGGTGGTGACGGAGACGGTCTACAACATCCCCGGCCTGGGGCGGCTGACGGTCGATGCCGTCACCGGCCGCGACTATCCCACCATCCAGGCGGTGATCCTGGTGTTCTCCTTCGCCTATGTCGGGATCAACCTGGGCATCGACCTGATCTACACCCTGCTCGACCCGAGGATCCGCTATTGAGCGCCCTGGCCGACCATGCCGCGCCCGACGCCGCCCCGATCGGCCTGCGCAAGCGCAACGTCTGGAAGGAGCTGGCGCGCAATCCCTCGGTGCTGGCCGGCGGCGCGGTGCTGCTGGTGATCATGCTGATCGGCCTGCTGGCGCCGCTGCTCGGCACCATCGATCCCGCCGCCATCAACCCGGGTGGCCGCAACAAGCATCCCGGCACCGAAATCTCGATGCGGCTGGACGACGGCAGCAGGGTCGAGCGCACCGCCTGGCTGGGCACCGACACGCTGGGCCGCGACGTCTATTCGCGCGTGCTCTACGGCGCGCGCGTGTCGCTGATCGTCGGCATCTCGGTCGCCGCCATCTCCATCGCCATCGGCCTGGTGGTCGGGCTGGTGTCAGGCTACATACGCTGGCTCGACGGCATCGTCATGCGGGTGATGGACGGGCTGATGGCGATTCCCGCCATCCTGCTCGCCATCGCGCTGGTGTCGCTGTGGGGCGCAGGCCTGTTCACCGTCATCATCGCCATCGTGGTGCCCGAAGTGCCGCGCGTGGTGCGGCTGGTGCGCTCCGTGGTGCTGTCGATCCGCGAGGAGCCCTATGTCGAGGCCGCCATTTCGCTCGGCACGCCCACGCCGGTGCTGCTGGTGCGCCACATCATGCCCAACACCATCGCGCCCCTGATCGTGCAGGGCACCTATATCTGCGCCTCGGCCATCCTGGTCGAGGCCATCCTGTCCTTCCTCGGCATCGGCATCCCCTCGATTATCCCGACCTGGGGCAACATCATGGCCGAGGGCCGCCAGCTCTTCCGCATCTTCCCGCACAACATCCTGTTCCCCGGCATCTTCCTGGCGCTGACGGTGCTGGCGGTGAACATCATGGGCGACGGCCTGCGCGACACGCTCGACCCCAAGATGGCGAAACGGACCGGCTGATGAGCGAGGCGCCCGTCCTGGAAGTGCGCGCGCTGACCGTCGCCCTGCCCAAGGGCGGCGACCGGGCCAACGCCGTCGAGCGCATCTCGCTGACCGTCAATCCGCGCGAGATCGTCTGCCTGGTGGGCGAATCGGGCTCGGGCAAGTCGGTCACCGCCTTCGCCACCATGGGGTTGCTGCCCAAGGCGCTGACGCCGGCCGGCGGGCAGATCCTGCTGCAGGGCGAGGACATCCTGGCCGCCAGCGAGGAGCGCCTGCGCGAGCTGCGCTGCACGCGCATGTCGATGATCTTCCAGGAGCCGATGACGGCCTTGAACCCGGTCATGACCTGCGGCGAGCAGATCGACGAGGTGCTGGAGACCCACACTAGGCTGGCGCCGGAGGAGCGCCGCCAGCGCATCCTGGCCATGCTGGAGCAGGTGCGCCTGCCCGACCCGGCGCGCATGTACGATTCCTATCCGCACCAGCTTTCCGGCGGCCAGCGCCAGCGCATCATGATCGCCATGGCGCTGGTGCTGGAGCCGGCCCTGCTGATCGCCGACGAGCCGACCACCGCGCTGGACGTGACGACGCAGGCGCAGATCCTGCAGCTCATCAAGGACCTGCAGGCCGCGCACGGCACCGGCGTGCTGTTCATCACCCACGATTTCGGCGTCGTGGCCGAGATCGCCCATCGCGTGGCGGTGCTGCGCTTCGGCGAGCTGGTCGAGATGGGCCCGACCGAGCAGTTGCTGAAGCGCCCGCAGCATCCCTACACCAAGATGCTGATGGCCGCCGTGCCCTCGATCCATCCGCGCCACCGCGAGGACCGCTCGCACGAGGCGGTGGTGCTGCGCGCCGAGGGGCTGGGCAAGGTCTATGCCGGCGGCGGCTTCTTCCAGAAGGCCCGCCCGGTGCGCGCCGCCGACAACGTCACGATCGAGGTGCGCCGCGGCGAGACGGTGGGCATCGTGGGCGAATCGGGCTCCGGCAAGTCGACCGTGGCGCGCTGCATCGCCCGGCTGATCGACCCCACCGACGGCAATATCTGGCTCGGCGGCGACGAGATCGCGCGGCTCTCCACCGGCCGCCTGCGCCGCCATCGCCGCCGCATCCAGATCGTGTTCCAGGATCCCTACCGCTCGCTGAACCCGCGCCGCACCGTGGGCGCCTCGATCGTCGAGGGGCCGATGAACTACGGCCTGTCGCCGGCGCAGGCGCAGGAGCGCGCCCGCCGGCTGATGGATCTGGTCAGGCTCGACCCCAATTCGCTCGACCGCTACCCGCACCAGTTCTCCGGCGGCCAGCGCCAGCGCATCTGCATCGCCCGCGCGCTGGCCATGGAGCCCGAACTGCTGATCGCCGACGAGGCGGTGTCGGCGCTGGACGTGTCGGTGCAGGCCCAGGTGCTCGACCTGCTCGACGACATCCGCCAGCGGCTCAATCTGGCCATGCTCTTCATCACCCACGACCTGCGCGTGGCGGCCCAGATCTGCGACCGCGTGGCGGTGATGCAGCACGGCAAGGTGGTGGAATACGGCCTGGCCCGCGACGTCTTCGCCAGTCCGCAGCACGACTACACCAAGGCGCTGTTCGCCGCCGCCCCCGGCCGCGACTGGCAGTTCGGCGAACAGGCCGCGTAGACCCTTTCCGCCGAGCCGCGATCCGCTCTAATGTCTTGCATGGCGTCGAATCGCCGCAAACAACGACAATCATCGTGAAATGGAGGGCGCCATGAGTCTGGCAGCCAAGGCCGATCCGGCGGGCGAAAAGCCGGGGGAATTCCGCGGCAGGATCTACGAGAACATCGTCGACACCATCGGCGCCACGCCGCTGGTGCGCTTCGGCAAGCTGGCCCAGGCCTATGGCGCGAAAGCGGAGATCGTCGGCAAGCTGGAGTTCTTCAACCCGCTGGCCTCGGTCAAGGACCGCATCGGGCTGGCCATGATCGAGGCGGCCGAGCAGGCGGGCCGGATCAGGCCGGGCGAGACGGTGCTGGTCGAGCCGACCTCGGGCAATACCGGCATCGCGCTGGCCTTCGCCGCCGCCGCCAAGGGCTACCGGCTGATCCTCACCATGCCCGAGAGCATGTCGCTGGAGCGGCGCAAGATGCTGCTGCTGCTGGGCGCGGAGCTGGAGCTGACCCCGGCGGCGCAGGGCATGCGCGGCGCCATCGCCAAGGCCGAGGAGATCCTGCGCCTGCACAAGAGCGCCTTCATGCCGCAGCAGTTCAAGAACGCCGCCAACCCCGCCGTCCATCGCCGCACCACGGCGGAGGAGATCTGGCGCGACACCGGCGGCCGGCTCGACGTCTTCGTCTCCGGCATCGGCACCGGCGGCACCGTCACCGGCGTCGCCGAGGTGCTGAAGCCGCGCCTGCCCGGCCTGAAGATCGTGGCGGTGGAGCCGGAGGATTCGCCGGTGCTGTCCGGCGGCCAGCCCGGCCCGCACAAGATCCAGGGCATCGGCGCGGGCTTCGTGCCGGAAATCCTCGACCGCGCGCTGCTCGACGAGGTCATGCGCATCTCCAACGATTCCGCCTTCGCCGTGGCGCGCAAGCTGGCGGCGCTCGAAGGCGTGCCGGTCGGCATCTCCTCCGGCGCCGCCCTCGCCGCCGCGCTGGAGATCGGCCGGCGGCCGGGCATGGAGGGCAAGCGCATCGTCGCCATCATCCCGGACTTCGCCGAGCGCTATCTCTCGACCGCGCTGTTCGACGGGCTGTGAGCGGGCGGCGTGCTATAAGGGGCGCATGTCGCTGCGCGAAGACCAGATCCGCCGCTACGCCCGCCACATCATCCTGAGCGAGATCGGCGGCGAGGGGCAGGAGAAGCTGCTGGCCGCCCGCGTGCTGGTGATTGGCGCCGGCGGGCTGGGCGCGCCGCTGCTGCAATACCTGGCCGCCGCCGGCATCGGCACCTTGGGCGTGGTCGACGACGATACGGTCGATCTCTCCAATTTGCAGCGCCAGGTGATCCATCGCAGCACCGATATCGGCCTGGCCAAGGTCGACAGCGCGGCCCGCGCCGTGGCCGACATCAATCCCGGCGTGACGCTGGCCGCCCATCGCGAGCGGTTGACCGGCGACAACGCCGCCCGCCTGATCGCCGGCTACGACGTGGTGGCCGACGGCAGCGACAATTTCGCCACCCGCTATCTGCTCAACGACGCCTGCTTCGCGGCGCGCAAGATCCTGGTCTCCGCCGCCATCCTGCGCTTCGAGGGCCAGCTCACCACCTACAAGGCCTGGCAGGGCGCGGGCCATCCCTGCTTGCGCTGCCTGTTCGCCGCGCCGCCGCCGCCCGACCAGGTGCCAAGCTGCGCCGCCGCCGGCGTGCTGGGGGCGCTGGCCGGCACAATGGGCGCCTGGCAGGCGGGCGAGGTGGTGAAGGAAATCCTCGGCATCGGCCGCTCGCTGTCCGGCCGGCTGGTGCTGTTCGACGCGCTGGAGGGCTCGGTCAACGAACTGGCGCTGGCCAAGAACCCGGCCTGCGCGCTGTGCGGAGGCGGGCATGGCTGAGGCGGCGCCGCTGGGCCTGATCCTGCTCGAGGGGTCCTACGAGCGGGTGCATTACGGGCTGGCCATGGCGGCGTCCGCCCTGGCGGTGAACCGGCCGGCGGTGCTGTTCTTCACCAACGGCGCGCTCTTGGCGCTGGCGGGCGAGCAGGGCTGGCGGCGCCTGCAAGGCGATGCGCTGCGCGAGGAAGCCAGGCGAAAGGCGGCGGGCGTCGCGGGGCTGCCGGAACTGCTGGAGGCCTGCGCGGCGCTGGGCGGGCGGCTGATCGCCTGCGAAATGGGCTTGCGGACCATGGCGCTGGCGGCGAATGATCTGCGCAGCGACATCAAGATCGAGATCGCCGGGCTGGTGACGTTCTACGGCGCGCTGCCGGCCGGCGCGCAACCGACGGTTCTGTAAGAGCCATTCCTTGGGGGAAACATGCTGAACGTGACTGCGCTCTATACCGGCATCCTGCTGGTGATGCTGGTGGTGCTCTCGCTCTACGTCGTCAAGGGCCGCTGGGTGAACAAGGTCGGGCTGGGCGACGCCGGCAACCAGGACATGCTCAAGCGCATGCGCACCCACGCCAATTTCGTCGAATACGTGCCCTTGGCGCTGATCGGCATGTACCTGCTGGAAACGACCAGGCACAGCGCCATCATCCTGCACGCGCTGGGCATCGCGCTGGTGCTGGCGCGCCTGCTGCACGCCTATGGCATGAACCGGCGCTCGCCCAATTTCGGCCGCGCCGGCGGCGCCACCTTGACCCTGGTGATCCTGCTGGTCGAGGCGGTGCTGCTGATCCTGGTCTGGTTCCGCGGCCTGGCGGCCTGATTCTTCTCCCGCTCCCCGGCGGGGAGAGGCAAGACGCCGATGGACGAGCCGGTCTCCGTTCCGCTCTGGCTGTTCGTGCCGATCGCGCTGTTCGCGGCCTGGTCGCTGCTCGACCGGCTGCTGATTCCCTCCGGCCGCTGGTTCGTGCGGCGGCGGCTGAACCGGCTGATCGACGAGGTCAATCGCCGCCTGCAGATCGGCATCCAGCCCTTCCAGCTCACCAAGCGGCAGGTGCTGATCGACCGGCTGATCTACGATCCCGACGTGGTGGCGGCGGCCAACGCGCACGCCGCCGAGCAGAAGATCCCGCGCGAGGCGGCGATGGCGGAGGTCTATCGCTACGCGCACGAGATCGTGCCGGCCTTCAACGCCTATCTCTATTTCCGCCTCGGCTACGCGCTGGCCCGCCTGCTGGCGCGCAGCTTCTACCGCGTGCGGCTGGGCTGGATGGACGCGGCCGGGCTGGGCCGGGTCGGCCCCGATTCCACGGTGGTGTTCGTGATGAACCACCGCTCCAACATGGACTACGTGCTGGTGGCGTTCCTGGCGGCCGACCGCACCGCCCTGTCCTACGCGGTGGGCGAATGGGCGCGCATCTGGCCGCTGCAGAGCCTGATCAAGTCGATGGGCGCCTATTTCGTGCGCCGCAACTCCAACAACCCGCTCTATCGCCGCGTGCTGGAGCGCTACGTGCACATGGCGACCGAGGCCGGCGTGGCGCAGGCGGTCTATCCCGAGGGCGGGCTGACGCGCGACGGCACGCTGTCGGCCCCGCGCACCGGCCTGCTCGACTACATGCTGAAAAGCTTCGACCCGGCGGGCAAGCGCGACGTGGTGTTCGTGCCGGTCGGCATCAACTACGACCGCGTGGTCGAGGATCGCTCGCAGCTTCTGGCGGCGCAGAAGGCGCCGCGCAAGAGCGCCGGCTTCGCGCTGAAGACCACGCTGGGCTTCCTGGCGCGCCAGCTCGGGCTGATGCTGCGCGGGCGCTGGTACCGCTTCGGCTATGCCTGCGTCAATTTCGGCACGCCGGTCTCGACCCGCGACTGGCTGGCGCGCCGCCTGCACGGCGATCTGCGCGGGCTGACGCGCGAGCAGCGCTTCGAGGCGATGCAGGCGCTGGCCGCCGACCTGATGGGCGCGGTGGCGGCGGTGGTGCCGGTGCTGCCGGTGCCGCTGGTGGCGCGGGTGCTGCTCAAGGCTTCCGCGCCGCTGTCGCTCCTGGAGCTGAAGGCCGAGTGCCAGGAGGAGATGGAACGGCTGCGCGCTGTGGGCGCGCATGTCTATCTGCCGCGCGGCGACGAGGACTACGCCATCGAGGTGGGATTGCGCATGCTGGCGCTGCGCCATCTGGTCGAGGAGACGGACGGGGCGTGGACCGCCAATCCGCAGGAGGCCGAGCTGCTGCGCTACTACGCCAATTCCATCGCCCATCTCGCCGCACCGGCGATCGAGGACCACCGCGTGATGGCGCAGGCTTAATTTCGACTTCCGCCTCATTTCGTCATCGCCCGGCTTGACCGGGCGACCCATGCCTGGATCGGCCGCCCCTGCTCATTGGCATGGAGTGGCGCGGCGGCACCATGGGTCGCCCGGTCGAGCCGGGCGATGACGGATTAGTATGATGGACTAAGATGACGGATTGGGGTGACGGATTAGGGAGAAGCGGCGGCCATCGCTTCCTTTCGTCATGCCCCGGCTTGACCGGGGCACCCATGCCTGGATCGGCCGCCCATGCTTATTGGCATGGAGTGGCGCAGCGGCACCATGGGTCGCCCGGTCAAGCCGGGCGATGACGGATGGGGGCGGCCATCGCTTCCTTTCGTCATGCCCCGGCTTGACCGGGGCACCCATGCCCAGATCGGCCGCCCCTGCTCATTGGTATGGAGTGGTGCGGCGGCACCATGGGTCGCCCGGTCAAGCCGGGCGATGACGGATTTTACGATGACGGATTTTACGATGACGGATTTTAGAGGAGGGATTTTAAAGGACGGATTTTAGAGGACGAGTTTTAGAGGACGGATTTTAAGGGAAAGGGAGGCGAGCTCTTCTTCAACCCTTGTCCCGGGGCGGCTTGCCGTCGCGGGTGTCGCGTTTCTTCATCTCGTCGAGCAGGGTGAGGCGCCTTGCGGCCAGCGCCCGCAGGGCCGGGGTCGGCAGGGTCTCGGCCAGGTGCCGCAGCGCCTTGCCGTCGCGCACCTCGCGCAGCGCCTTGGCGGCGGTGTCGTGGTCCGGCTCGCGCGCCAGCATGCGCACGGCCAGCGCCTCCTTGTCCCAGCGCTTGCACATCAGCGCCTCCTGCCGCAGCTCGGCCGCGGCATGGCCGAGCGCGGTGCGCGCCAGCAGCGCCTCGCCCCACACCGTGCCGGCGCGCACGCAGGCCAGCGCCAAGAGCGCCACATGCGCATCGGGCTCGCGCGCCAGGATCGGCCCCAGCACCCACAGATCGGCGTCGGCCAGATGCAGGATGGCGGCGCGGCGCACGCGCGGGTCGGGATCGCCCAGCGCCACCTCGGCCAGCACCGGCTCCTCGCGCAGCATGGCGGCGGCCAGGTAGCGCACCTCGGGGTCGGGATGGTGGCGCAGCCGCGTCATGAGCTGGGCGCGCTGCTCGGGCTTGTCGGGATCGAGCGCGAAGGTGTCGTCGTAGTCGCGCCGTTCGGCCGCGACACGCAGTTTCGGGCGACGGGCGGCGGGTCTGCTCTCCTGCTCGCTCATCGCCCCTCCGTCAGAACATCGCCGCCAGCACCCGGTCGGGCGGCTTGTGCCCGTCGGCGAAGGTCTTGATGTTGATGATCACCTTCTCGCCCATGTCGATGCGGCCCTCGATGGTGGCCGAGCCCATATGCGGCAGCAGCACCACGTTGTCCAGCTCGCGCAGCTTGGGATTGATCGCCGGCTCGTGCTCGAACACGTCCAGCCCGGCGCCGGCCAGCTCGCGGTTGCGCAGCATGCGGGTCAGCGCGTTCTCGTCCACCACCTCGCCGCGGGCGGTGTTGACCACGATGGCCGAAGGCTGCAGCAGCTTCAGCCGGCGCGCGGACAGCAGGTGGTAGGTGGCCGGCGTGTGCGGGCAGTTGACCGAGATCACGTCCATGCGCGCCAGCATCTGGTCCAGGCTCTCCCAGTAGGTCGCCTCCAGCTCGCGCTCGATCTCCGGATGCAGGCGGCGGCGGTTGTGGTAGTGGATCGCCAGGCCGAAGCCGCGGGCGCGGCGCGCCAGCGCCTGGCCGATGCGGCCCATGCCGATGATGCCCAGCCGCTTGCCCCAGATGCGCCGCCCCAGCATGGCGGTGGGCGCCCAGCCGGTCCATTTGTCGGCCCGCACCAGCCGCTCGCCCTCGGCCAGCCGCCGCGCGGTGGCCAGGATCAGCGCCATGGTCATGTCGGCGGTGTCCTCGGTCAGCACGCCGGGCGTGTTGGTGACGGTGATGCCGCGCTGGCGGGCGGAATCGAGGTCGATATGGTCGACGCCGGTGCCGAAGGAGGCGATCAGCCGCAATTGCGGGCCGGCCTGGGCCAGGATCTTGCCGTCGATGCGGTCGGTGACGGTGGGCACCAGCACCTCGGCCGTCTTCACCGCTTCGGCCAGCTGCGCCGCCGTCATCGGCTTGTCCTCGACGTTCAGGCGGGTCTGGAACAGCTCCATCATCCGCGTCTCGATGACGTCCGGCAGCTTGCGGGTGACGATGACGAGCGGTTTGTCCCTGCTGGGCATTGGCGCGACCTCTGCCCTGGCACGGGCGACAACATGCGGCCGCCGGACGCGGCCGATGGTTCGGGATACCAAGCCGGGCCGGGCTTTGGCAAGCCTCGGAAATCAGGGCGAAAACTGCCTGTTTTCCGGGCGTCCGGCCAGGCCGCCGCCGCTTTCATGGGCGGGGCGGCGAAACGGCTTGCTGCGGCCGGCGCGGGCGCGATCGAGGTCGATGGTTGAACCATTGGCAGGCCGCCGCTCCTGCGTCATGCCCGCGGCGTGCAAAGCGGCGGCGCGCTCGAACCGCCGGCGCGCGTTTGCTATGATGCGCCATGCGCTTTTCCCCTGCCATTGCCGCGGCCGGCCTGGTGCTGGCGCTCCTGGCAGCGCCGCCGGTTTCGCGCGCCGCCGACGATCCGCCCGACCCCTCCAGCAAGGCCGCCCAGGCCGGCAAAGGCTCCGGCCTGCCGGTGCCGCGCTTCGCCTCCGTGCGCTCCGACGAGGTCAATGTGCGCACCGGGCCGGGCACGCGCTACCCGGTGGAATGGGTGTTCCAGCGCAAGAACATGCCGGTCGAGGTGATCTCCGAATTCGACACCTGGCGGCGCATCCGCGACTGGCAGGGCGCCACCGGCTGGGTGCACCAGAGCATGCTGACCGGCAAGCGCACCGTCGTGGTCACCGCGCGCGAGGCGGTGCTGCTGCGCACGCCCGAGCCGGGCGCCACGGCGGTGGCGCGGCTGGAGCCCGCGGTGCAGGCCGAGGTGCTGAATTGCAAGGGCGGCTTCTGCCGCATCGAGGTGCAGAAGCATCGCGGCTGGATCGAGCGCAAGGCGCTGTGGGGCATTTACCCCAACGAAACCATCGATTGAGCGGCGGGGGCATGAACGGGGGCATGAGCGGGGCCATGGCCAAGGCCGCCGAGCTGTCGGCGTTCGAAGCCGGATTCTTCGGCCGGCTGCGGCAAGCGGCGCTGGACCCCTGGCTGGCCTATGTCGAGCACGATTTCGTCCGGCGGCTGGCCGAGGGCAGCCTGCCGGAGGCCTCGTTCCGGCACTATCTGGTGCAGGACTACCTTTTCCTGATCCAGTTCGCGCGCGCCTGGGCGCTGGCCGGCTACAAGGCGTCCAGCCTGGAGGAGCTGCGCGCGGCGGGGGCGGCCATGGCGGGCATCGTCGATGTCGAGATGGGGCTGCATGTGCGCTACTGTGCCGGCTGGGGACTGGACGAGGCCGCGATGGCGGGCACGCCGGAAGCCGCCGCGACGCTGGCCTATACGCGCTTCGTGCTGGAGCGCGGCATGGCGGGGGATTTGCTCGATCTGCAAGTGGCGCTGGCGCCCTGCATCGTCGGCTATGCCGAGATCGGCCGCCGGCTGCAGGCCTGGCCCGGCCGCCGGCGCGCCGGCAACCGCTACGACGCGTGGATCGAGATGTATGCCGGTGCGGCGTACCAGGAAGTGGCGCGCGACGCCATGGCGGCGCTGGAGCGCAGCGCGCAGCGGCGCGGCGGGCAGGCGCGCTTCGCCGATCTGGCCGCCAGCTTCGCCATCGCGACGCGGCTGGAAGCGCGGTTCTGGCAGATGGGGCTGGAGCTCGGCGAATGAGCCGGGGCGGCGGCCAACAACGACAATGAAAGCGGCAAGGCGGGAGGACATCACGTGGCGCAAGGGCGGCCGGATCTGGCCTATGTAGTCGTCGACGTCGAGACCGATGGCATGCTGCCCGGTCGCAATTCAATCATGAGCCTGGCGGCGGTGGCGGCCGACGAGCGGGGCCGCGACCTGGGCCAGTTCTGCGCCAACCTGACGCCGCTGCCCGAGGCCGCGCCCGATCCAGGCACGCTGTCGTGGTGGTGGACGCAGCCGGAGGCCTGGGCGGCGGCCAACCGCGACCAGGAGCTGCCCGAGGTGGTGCTGCCGCGCTTCGTGCACTGGGTGCGCGCGCTGCCCGGCGAGAAGGTGATCGTGGCCCATCCGCTGCTGTTCGACGGGCCGTGGATCGACTACTACCTGGAGCGCTTCGTCGGCCTGCGCCTGTTTCCCCCGCCGGGACGGCAGGAGCGGCTGTTCATCGACGGCGGCATCGACGTCGCCACCTTCGCCATGGCCGCCCTGAATCGCGACCTGCGCGACTGCCGCAAGGGCAGCCTGCCCGAGCGCTTCCGCAACGACACGCCGCATACCCATCGCGCGCTGGACGACGCGCGCGGCCATGCCCAGGTGTTCCTCGGCCTGCTGCGCCACGTGCGCGGCCCGGTGGCGGCGTGAGGCAAACGGGGAGGCAGACATGCATATCGTCCATCTGTTCGATCGCGGCGCGCGGCTCAATCCCGACGGGCTGATGCTGCGCGGCGCCGGCGGCGATTTCACCTATCGCGACGGCGCCGCCCTGACCGTCCGCATCGCCCGCGCCCTGATCGCCAGGGGCTTCAGGCCCGAAACGCCCTTCGCGGTGTTCGGCCCCAATACCGGCCCGGCGATGCTGGCCATGCTGGGGGGCCTGCGCGCCGCCGGCGCCTGGTGCAACGTCAATTTGCGCAACGGCGTGGAGGCCAATATCGACGTGCTGTCGCGCGGCCTGTGCCGGGTGCTGTTCTTCGATTCCAGCACCGCCGACATGGTGTGCCAGATGCTGGCGCGGGTGCGGAGCATCGAGCTGGCGGTGTGCCTCGACGCGGCGTCGGAATTCGGCCCGTCGCTGGCGCAGTTCGTCGACGGCCACGACGCGGCGCCGCTCGACATCGACTACGATCCGCGCGCCATCGGCTTCCAGGGCTCGACCGGCGGCACCACCGGCCTGCCCAAGATCACCGCCTCGCCGGCCGATTTCCTGACCATGAACACGCTGGGATGGATGGCGGCGTGGAATTTCGACGCGCCGCCGGTCAACCTGGCGGTGGCGCCCATCACCCATGCCGCCGGCATGATCGCCATCGCCCAGTTCCCGCTCGGCGGCACGGTGGTGATGATGGACAAGGTCGATCTGGCCGAGCTGCTGGCCAATATCGCCCGGTACAAGGTCACCACCCTGTTCCTGCCGCCCACCATCATCTATATGCTGCTGGCCCATCCCGACGCGAAAAAGACCGATTTCTCCTCGCTGCGCTACGTCATCTCCGCCGCCGCCCCGATCGCGCCGCAGAAGATCGTGGAAGGCATCGAGACCTTCGGCCCGGTGATGGCGCAGTCCTTCGGCCAGACCGAGGCCGGCTTCCCGCTGACCTGGATGTCGCCGGCCGAGACCTTGGCGGCGGCGCGCGATCCCAAGCTGCGGCACCGGCTGCTGTCCTGCGGCCGGCCGACGCTGAACGTGGAAGCCATCGACTTCATGGACGAGAAGGGCAATCTGCTGCCGGCGGGCGAGAAGGGCGAGATGGTGGTGCGCGGGCCCACCGTGATGCGCGGCTATCTCAACGACGAGAAGGCCTCGGCGCAGGCGCGCCAGTTCGGCTGGCACCATTCCGGCGATGTCGGCTATCGCGATGCCGACGGCTATATCTATATCGTCGACCGCATCCGCGACATGGTGGTGTCGGGCGGCTTCAACATCTTCCCGTTCGAGATCGAGCAGGTGCTGATGAAGCACCCGGCGGTGCAGGATTGCGCCGTGGTCGGCGTGCCGGACGAGAAATGGGGCGAGGCGGTGAAGGCGGTGGTGCTGCTGGCGCCCGGGTCCAAGGCCAGCGAGGAGGAGCTGATCGCCTTCGCCAAGACCGAGCTGGGCGGCATGAAGGCGCCCAAGAGCGTGGAATTCTGGCCCGACCTGCCGAGGAGCGCCGTCGGCAAGGTGCTGAAGCGGGAGATCAGGGCCAAGTTCTGGACCGGCCGCGAGCGGGCGGTGAGCTGACGCATTCCATTTCGTTCTAGCCCGGGCAAAACGAAACCACAGAGGCACAGAGGCACAGAGGCACAGAGACA
Source organism: Reyranellaceae bacterium (assembly GCA_050181585.1). Lineage (GTDB taxonomy): Bacteria > Pseudomonadota > Alphaproteobacteria > Reyranellales > JAQSWP01 > JAQSWP01. Next base: position 139,658 of record JBFXDA010000004.1, on the reverse strand, counting down.
CAGAGGGAATCGACCTCTGTGTCTCTGTGCCTCTGTAGTTAATCGCTTTACTCCGTAACATACACACGGCCTCGCCCTGAGCCCGTCGAAGGGCGGGTTACACAGGCAACGTGCGTATCCCTCGCCCTTCGACAGGCTCAGGGCGAGGAATCTTACTGGGGCAAAGATGGGTCGCCCGGTCGAGCCGGGCGATGACGGAGGGCGATGGCGGAAGAAATCACGCCGGCGCGTGGCACACGGCTTCGATGTTGTGGCCGTCGAAATCCAGCACGAAGGCGCCGTAGTAATTGGCGTGATAATGCGGGCGCAGCCCGGGGGCGCCGTGGTCGCGGCCGCCGGCGGCGATGGCCGCTTTGTAGAACTCGTCCACCAGCGCGCGGCTGGACGCGGCGAAGGCGATGTGGACGGGCGGCGCCGCGGCGGCGCTTTTGCCCTGGCCGATCCAGAAGGTCGGGCGGCCGATGCCGTAGCCGATGAAGGTCTCGAAACGCATGATCGCTGCGATGCCCAGCGGCTTCAGCGCCGCCTGGTAGAAGGCATCCGATTTCTCCAGGTCGGCGACGGTGATGCCGATGTGGTCGAGCATGGCTGCCTCCCGGCGGCGCTCAGGCGAAATCCGCGCTCAGCGCCTGGCGTACGTTCTGCGGCATGATCGCCATGTGCCGGTATTGCGCATGCGCGCAGCCGATGACGATCTCGGCCTCGGGCTGGCGGAAAGCTTCGATCTGCGCTGGCGTGAAGGGGAAATGCAGGAAATGCACCGACGAGGTCTTGCCCTGCTCGTTGGTGCGCTCCTGGTCCTGCTCCGGCGCGCCCTTGACCGTCTCGCCGGCCACGCGCAGCCAGAAATTCTCCTCGATGCCGCCCAGCTCGGCCAGCACGCGCCGGCGGCGCAGCTCGTCGTCGATCTCGATCATCACCGTGGCGGTCAGCTCGGAGCCATTGGGGACCAGCGGATTGTAGGCCGCCAGCTCGTCCGGCACCTGCTCCGCACCGCCCTTCTCGATATAGAGCATCTCCTGCACCTGGTGCAGCATGGTCTCGTAGCACTCGAAATAGAACGTCACCACCGGGCCCAGCTCGACGCGGCGGTTGCGCTTCAGCGCCGAAATGCTGCGGCGGCGCTCGGCGCGCTGCTTGACGTATTCCGGCAGCGGCAGGATGTCTTTCTCGGTGATCTTGCGGGCGGCGCTCATGGCATTCTCGCGTGCGTTCATGGATTGGGCGAGGATCTCGCCCGGTTGGGGAAGAAGGTCTCGATCATCCGGTACACCGCGATCGCCAGCAAATGGTCGGGATTGTCCTTGCAATACCCGTCGAGCCAGCGGTTCACCAGTTCGGGCTTCACATCGGGCAGAACGTCGTAAGTGTCGTCGCGTTCGATATTGATGGCGGTCACGTAGCCCGCCCACCAGGTCTCGACGATCAGCCGGTCGTCGCTGTCGAAGGTGGAGAAGCTGGCGCAGGTCTGCGAGCCTACGCCCTTGGCGCGGAACCGGCCGCGCGGGTCGGCCGCCTGCGCCGAGGCGACGGCGGCGAACAGCAGGACGCACAGCAATACCGGCAACGGACGCATGCGAGGCTCCCCTCACGCCAGCCCATAGGCGCGCGCCAGCAATTCTACCGGATGCTGGGCCTGTTTCGGAACCTGCGCGTCGGCGTCGTTGAGCTTTTCCATGCCCTGGATGATGTGGTCGCCGGCCAGCGGGCATTCGGAGACGACATGCGGCAGGTTGTTCTTGGCCGCCTGGCGCGCCACCGGCTTGCCGACCTTCAGCGCCACCTCGAACCAGTCCTTCTTGACGCCCCAGGAGCCGCCATGGCCCGAGCAGCGCTCGATGACGGCGACCCTGGTGTCGGGGATCAGCCGCAGCAATTCGGCCGCCTTGGGTCCCATGTTCTGCGCCCGCGCATGGCAGGCCAGGTGCACGCTGACGCCGCCCTCCAGCGGCTTCAGCCCCGGCGCCAGGCCGTTCTTCTTGGCGATGTCGACGATGTACTCGCTGATGTCGAAGGTCGCCTGCGCCAGCCGCGCCACGTCGGCATCGCCGGGCAGGATCAGCTTCCATTCGAATTTCAGCATCAGCGCGCAGGACGGCACCAGGGCGATGACGTCGTAGCCCTTGTCGATCCACGGCTTCAGCGCCTGGCTGACCGTGCGCGCCTTGTCGGCCACCTTGCCGATCTCGCCCTGCTCGAGCTGCGGCATGCCGCAGCAGGCGGGATAGACCACCTCGGTCTCCACCCCGTTCAGCGCCAGCACCCGGCGCGCCGCCAGGCCGATGCCGGGATTGTTGTAGTTCACGAAGCAGGTGGCGTAGAGCACCGCCTTGCGGCCGAAACCGGGAGCCTCGCGGTTGACCGGCGGGGCGGACTGGCGGGCCTGCAGGGCGAAGGTCTTGCCGTGGAACTGCGGCAGCTTGGCTTCGCGATGGATGCCGGCGACCTTCTCCAGCAGCGGCCGCGTCAGCCCGTTGCCGGTATCGGAGGCCCAGTTGGCCAGCGGCGCCACCGCACCGGCCAGCCTGCCGTTGCGATCGGTCATGGCGAGCTGCTTGTCGGCGAAGGCCACGCCCTGCTTGCGCGCCTCGACGGCGCGATAGCGCAGCATCAGATGCGGGAAATCGAGGTTGAACTCGTGCGGCGGCACGTAGGGGCACTTGGTCATGAAGCACATGTCGCACAGCGTGCAGGCATCGACGACCGGCTTGAAATCCTTGCTGTCGACGGAGTCCAGTTCGCCGGTGGGCGAGTTGTCGACCAGGTCGAACAGGCGCGGGAAGGAATCGCACAGGTTGAAGCAGCGCCGGCAGCCGTGGCAGATGTCGAAGATGCGGTGCATCTCGGCATCGAGCCTGGCCTCGTCGTAGAACTCCTCGCTCTGCCACTCGATGGGATGACGCGTGGGGGCGTCGAGGCTGCCTTCGCGCATGGGCCGTTCTCCGCTGTTCGGACGTGCTTGATGCGGGGATGCGAAGCGACAAGCCCTTCGCCCCCGTTTCCGGACGGACGAAGGGCTGGCGCGGAATGGCGGTTGCGAGCCCGACGGCCCGCGCCCGATCAGCTCATCGTGTCGAGCGCCTTCTGGAAGCGGCCGGCATGGGACTTCTCGGCCTTAGCCAGCGTCTCGAACCAGTCGGCGATCTCGTCGAAGCCTTCCTGGCGGGCGGTGCGCGCCATGCCCGGATACATGTCGGTGTATTCGTGCGTCTCGCCGGCGATGGCCGCCTTCAGGTTGTTGCCGGTCTCGCCGATCGGCAGGCCGGTGGCCGGATCGCCGACGGCTTCCAGGAATTCCAGATGCCCGTGGGCATGGCCGGTCTCGCCTTCCGCCGTCGAGCGGAACACGGCGGCGACGTCGTTGAAGCCTTCGACGTCGGCCTTCTGGGCGAAATAGAGATAGCGGCGGTTGGCCTGGCTTTCGCCGGCGAACGCGTCCTTCAGGTTGCCCTCGGTCTTGGAGCCTTTGAGTGATGCCATTTCCCTCTCCCTCTGAACGGCCGGACGAAAATCCGGCGATGGATTGCGGCGGCGCCGGACCGGCGCCGCTGGTTTCGTCTCGGCAGAAACGAGAACCGTCTCGGGAAAAATACTAGGAGCGGGGGGAGCAGGCCGTCAATAGTCTGGAACCGTTCCAGACTAGGTTTCTATCGGCTGATATTTCTAGAAATTTTATTGCCGATTGCGCAGGCGGATGACCACGTCGATGCGCGCCACCTCGGTGCCGTCCGGCGCCGGCGGCAGCGATTCCAGCACCACCGATTCGCCGGGAATGTCGCGCAGCTTGCCGTCGCCTTCGTGGAAGAAATGGTGATGGTCGGAGGTGTTGGTGTCGAAATAGGAGCGGCCGTGCTCGACCACCACCTCGCGCAGCAGCCCGGCGGCGGTGAACTGGTTCAAGGTGTTGTAGACCGTGGCCAGCGATACCGGCACCTTGTGCGCCACCGCCTCGGCATGCAGGTCCTCGGCCGACAGATGCCGGTCGCCATGCCCGAACAGCAGGCGCGCCAGGGCCAGGCGCTGGCGCGTGGGCCGCAAGCCGGCGCTGCGCAGACGCTCGATCACGGGGGCGAAACTGCGATCCTGCAACATGGCCCTATAAATAGGCTCGGCCCGGGGGAAAAGCAAAGGGCCTATCGGTCGCGCCGGGCGGTGGCCGCCGCCAGCCAATAGGCCACGGCGCCGACCAGCCCCAGCGCGCCCACCAGCCAGATGGCGAGGTCGTAATTGCCCCGCCACTCCCACAACAGCGCGATCAGGGGCGGCGCCAGGGTGCGGGCGATGGTGGTGGGCAGGCCCAGCGCGCCGGTGACCGCGCCGAAGCCCGCCGCGCCCAGGAATTCCACCACCGAGGCGCCGCGCACGATGGTCATCAAGCCGTTGCCCGCGCCATAGAGCGTGACGAAGACGTAGAGCCAGATCGAATTGCCTTCGACCTGCAGCAGCGCCAGCATCGACAGCGGCAGCAAGGCCACGGTGACGCTGCCCAGGACGCTGGTGGTGGCATGCCGGCCCAAAGTCAGCAGCACCAGCCGCCCCGCCACCTGCGCCGGGCCGATCAGCGCGATCGCCAGCAGCACCAGCCGGGTGCTCAAGCCGCGCTCGCCCAAGAGCGGCACGATATGGAAGGTGATCGACAGGACCGCCGCGCCCTGGCACACCAGCGACAGCGACAGCAGCCAGAACACGGGCCGGCGGAGCGCCAGCCGCAGCGGCGAGGGACCGGCGGTCCTCTCCTCCGGCGTGCGCCGCGCCAGGCTGCCCTGGGTGCCGCGCAGCAGCCAGGCATGGATGAAAAGCCCCACCGCGAGGTTGAGGCCGGCCAGCGCCAGCAGCGCCTCGCGCCAGCCCCACCAGTCGATGAACACCTGCGTCGCGGGCATGAAGATCGTGCTGGCGAAGCCGCCGACCAGGGTCATGCAGGTGATGCCCAACCGGTACTGGCCGCCGAGATTGGCGGTGATGACGGCGAAGGCGGGATCGTAGAGGGTGCAGGCCTGCACCCCGCCCAGGAGCAGCCACAGGCCGAAGAACACCGGCAGCGAATCGACCTGCGACCAGACCACGAGCAGGGCGGCGCCGACGATCGAGCCCAGGGTCATCGGCCAGAAGCCGCCGCGCTTGTCGATCCAGTCGCCCACCAGCACGCCGGAGAAACCGGCCACCAGCAGCCCGCCCGACAGCGCCAGCGTCAGCTCGGTGCGCGACCAGCCCAGCTCGCGCTCCATCGGTTCGACGAACAGCGAGAAGCCGTAATAGAACGCGCCCCACGACACGAGCTGCCCCACCGACAGCAGCCACACCAGCCGCCAGGGATGCGGCACGAGCGGCGGTTGGGAGGCGAGGGACATTGGGGCGGGCAGCAATTATTTCAGGCGTTCTTTATTTTACACCCTTCTCCCGCTTGCGGGAGAAGGTGCCGAAGGGCGGATGAGGGTGTAGCGGTGTTTGCTCACGGGCAAGCGTATGTCAGGATGAGACAACACCTCATCCGGGCTTCGCCCACCTTCTCCCGCAAGCGGGAGAAGGGCGTAATTCGAGAGATCTCGGTCAGTCGCCGGTGGCGATGCGGTCGACCAGTTCGCGCACGGTGGGGATGAAGCCGTTGCGGTAGAACGGGTCGGAGGCGAAGCGGTAGGCGTTGTGGCCGGCGAACATGAGCTGGTTGTCCAGCTTCTCGCTGTGGCTGATCTCCTGCAAGGTCTTCTGGATGCAGAAGGAGCGCGGATCGGCCTTCTTGCCGGTCGAGTAGTTGTGCTCGGGATGCTGCGACCAGTTGGAGAACAGGCACTGCGAGAGGCAGCCCATGCAGTTGATCTGGTCGGTCAGGATCTCGCTTTCCTTCTCCGGCGCGACGAAGATCAGCGTCGTTTCCGGCGTGCGCATGGCGTGGGTGTAGCCCTGCTTGACCCAGGCCTCGGCGTGCTTCCTGTCCTCGGCCGTCAGGTAGACCATGCGGCCGCGCGCGCCGACCGGGAAGGGCGCGTTGTGCTCGCCGACCTCGTGGGCGGAATAGGCCACCTGCCGCTCGGAGCGCTGGCGCAGCTCCTCCATGAACGGATTGTTCACCGCCGAGGAATAGAATCCGGTGGGGCTGAAGCGGTTGAGATAGACGTCGCCTTCCTTCAAGGTCAGCAGCCGCTGCTTCCAGGCGTCGCTGATCGGGCTCTCCTGGGTCAGCAGCGGGCGGGTGCCGAACTGGAACGCCACCGGGCCGATCTCGGGATTGTCCAGCCAGTGGTCCCACTCGCGCAGGTACCAGACGCCGCCGGCCATCACCACCGGAACGTCGGTGAGGCCGAACTCGATCATCTGCCGGCGCAGTTCGGCGACGCGCGGAAAGGGGTCTTCCGGCCGGTTGGGGTCCTCGCTGTTGGACAGCCCGTTATGGCCGCCGGCCAGCCACGGATCCTCGTAGACCACGCCGCCCAGCCAGTCGCTGAACTTGTGGTAGGCCCGCTTCCACAGGGCGCGGAAGGCGCGGGCGGAGGAGACGATGGGGTAGTAGTGCACGCCGTAGCGGGCGCAGATCTCGGCGATCTTGTAGGGCATGCCCGCGCCGCAGGTGACGCCGTGGATCAGCCCCTTGGCGCCTTCCAGAACGCCGTTCAGGATGCGTTCCGCGCCGGCCATCTCCCACAATATGTTCATGTGGATGCGGCCTTCGCCGCCGGCCTGCTCGTGGGCGATGCGGGCCTGGGTGATGCCGCCCTGGATGCCGAAGGCGACCAGCTCCTCGTGCCGCTCGCGCCGCGTGCGGCCCTTGTAGATCTGCGGAATGACGCGGCCGTGCTCGTCGTAGGAATCGGCGTTGACGCCGGAGAAGGTGCCGACGCCGCCCGCCGCCGCCCAGGCGCCCGAGCTTTGCCCGTTGGAGACGGAGATACCCTTGCCGCCCTCGACCAGAGGCAGCACTTCTCTCCCCGAAATCACCAGAGGACGCAAAGCTTTCATCGCAAGCCCTAAACTCCCTTGCGGCCGGTTCCGATGCGGGCGGCAGCCCTTCGGCCTTGTGCGCCGCCGCTGGTGCCTGCCGCGCCTCCCAGTTTCTTGATGCCTATATAGGCGCTTTCGCCGCCCCATGCCACCGGGGTCGGCGCAACGGCGACCGGCCGGACCCTTGGCGGGTCCGGCCGGCGCTGGCGGGTTTCTGCCGGAAATCGGCTTAGTTGGCGACCTGGCCCTCGGCCGGCGGCGGACGCTTGGAGATGTCCTCGCCGGTCTGCTGGTCGACGGCCTTCATCGACAGCTTGACCTTGCCGCGGTCGTCGATGCCCAGCACCTTGACCTTCACCTGGTCGCCCTCGTTGACGACGTCGGTGACCTTGCCGACGCGCCGCGGCGCCAGTTCGGAAATGTGCACCAGCCCGTCGCGGGCGCCGAGGAAGTTCACGAAGGCGCCGAAATCGACCACCTTCACCACCTTGCCGCTGTAGATCACGCCCATTTCCGGCTCGGCGACGATGCCCTTGATCCAGTCGATGGCGGCCTGCGCCGCCTTGGCGTCGACCGCCGCCACCTTGACGGTGCCGTCGTCCTCGATGTCGATCTTGGCGCCGGTGGTCTCGGTGATCTCGCGGATCACCTTGCCGCCGGTGCCGATGATCTCGCGGATCTTGTCCTTCGGCACGGAGATGACGGTGATGCGCGGGGCGTTCTCGTTGACGCCCTCGCGCGCGGCGGCCAGGCCATTGGCCATCTCGCCCAGGATGTGGCGGCGGCCGTCGCGCGCCTGGTCGAGCGCCACCTTCATGATCTCCTCGGTGATCGAGGTGATCTTGATGTCCATCTGCAGGGCGGTGACGCCCTGCTCGGTGCCGGCGACCTTGAAGTCCATGTCGCCCAGATGGTCCTCGTCGCCCAGGATGTCGGACAGCACGGCGAAGCGGTCGCCCTCCTTGATCAGGCCCATGGCGATGCCGGCCACCGGCCGGGCCAGCGGCACGCCGGCATCCATCATCGACAGCGAGGAGCCGCACACCGTCGCCATCGAGGACGAGCCGTTGGACTCGGTGATCTCCGAGACGATGCGGATGGTGTAGGGGAAGGCGGTCTTTTCCGGCAGCAGCGGCCGGACGGCGCGCCAGGCCAGCTTGCCGTGGCCGATCTCGCGGCGGCCCGGCGGGGCGACGCGGCGCACTTCGCCCACCGAATAGGAGGGGAAGTTGTAGTGCAGCATGAAGTGCTCGCGGTACTCGCCCTCGAGCGCGTCGATGATCTGCTCGTCCTGGCCGGTGCCCAGCGTGGTCACCACCAGCGCCTGGGTCTCGCCGCGGGTGAACAGCGCGGAGCCGTGGGCGCGCGGCAGCACGCCGACCTCGGCCACGATCGGGCGGATCGACTTGGTGTCGCGCCCGTCGATGCGGATGCCGGTGTCGAGGATGGCGTTGCGCACCACGTCGGCTTCCAGGTCCTTGAAGGCCTCGGAGACCAGCGGCGCGGCCGCCAGATCCTCGGCGAACATCGCCTTGGCCTGGGTCTTCACCGCCGCCACCTTTTCATGGCGCGCCTGCTTGACGCGCTCCTTGTAGGCCTCGCCCAGCGGCAGGGCGAGCTCGCCCTTGAAGCGGGAGCGCACCGCCGCCATGGCCGGGGCGGGCTCCGGCAGCGGCCAGGGGTCCTTGGCGCATTTCTCGGCCAGGCCGATGATGGCGTCGATCACCGGCTGGAACGCCTTGTGGCCGAACATCACCGCGCCCAGCATCACGTCCTCGGGCAGCTCGCTGGCCTCGGATTCCACCATCAGCACGCCTTCGCGCGTGCCGGCCACGACCAGGTCGAGGCTGGAGTTGGCCATCTCGTCGATCTGCGGGTTGAGCTTGTACTCGCCGTTGAAGTAGCCGACGCGCGCGCCGCCCACCGGCCCCAGGAAGGGAATGCCGGAAATGGTGAGCGCGGCGGAGGTGGCGATCAGGGCGACGATGTCGGGATCGTTCTCCAGGTCGTGGCTCAGCACGGTGCAGAGGATCAGCGTCTCGTTGCGGAAATCGGCGTGGAACAGCGGCCGGATCGGCCGGTCGATCAGGCGCGAGGTCAGCACCTCCTTCTCGGTCGGCCGTCCTTCGCGCTTGAAAAAGCCGCCGGGAATCTTGCCGGCGGCGAAAGTCTTCTCCTGGTAGTGCACGGTCAGGGGGAAGAAGTCGAGCCCGGGCTTGGGTTGCTTCTCGCCGACCACGGCGGCCAGCACCGTCGTCTCGCCGTAGGTGCACATGACGGCACCGTCGGCCTGGCGGGCGATCTTGCCGGTTTCCAGCACCAGCTTGCGGCCGCCCCACATCAGTTCCTTGCGATGAATCTGAAACATTCTCTTTTCGTCCTTCCTCTTGTCGAGCCCGCTTGCGCCCCATGCGCGGCGGCCCGCCCGAACGGCCCGATGCCGTCCAGGACCGACCCTTTCCTGCGTACTGCCTTCAGCGGGTCGGCATTGCTGCAAAAAGCCGAAGGCCGCCAGCGCGTTCTGCTCCTGGCGGCCCGGCCGGTGTCGTCTGGCGCGCTAGCGGCGCAGCCCCAGACGGTCGATCAGTTTCTCGTAGCGCTGCTCGTCCTTGCGCTTCAGGTAGTCGAGCAGGCGCCGGCGCTGGCTGACCATTTTCAGCAAGCCCCGACGGGAGTGGTGATCCTTGTTGTGGCCCTTGAAGTGCTCAGTGAGGTTCTTGATGCGCTCGCTGAGGATGGCGACCTGGACTTCGGGCGAACCGGTGTCGCCCTGCTTGGTCGCGTATTCGTTGACGAGTTCGGTCTTGCGTTCGGCCGTTACCGACATCGTGGACTCCTAGATAGTCAGGGGTTGATGACGCGCACCGGACGGATTTCGCCGCCTTCGCTCCTGACCAGAGCCACCAGCCGATCGCCCGACATGGCCCGCAACGGCGCGGCACTGTCTGGCATCGGCGGCACTCGATCGCGGAGCCCGGTACGGAGCGCCGGCAGAGGCTGGCCCATCCGCAGACGGGCAGCTTCTTCCTCGGTCACGGCCAGTGCCGGGATGTCGTCCAGCACGGTCTCGACCGGGAGCAGGTGCTCAAAGCGGGCCGGACTATGGCCCAAAGCCTCCAGCTTTGCCAGCGAAATAGCCTGTTTTTCGCCGAATTTGCCGACTTGCGTGCGGCGCAGCGCGGCGACATGGCCGACGCTGCCCAGGGCCAAGGCCAGGTCGCGGGCCAGCGACCGTATGTAGGTGCCCTTGCCGCAATCGACCTCAAAATCTGCTCGGTCGGGGTCCGGGCGGGCGGCCAGCTCGAGCCGGAAAATCTCGACCGCCCGGGGCTTTAGCTCGGGCGCCTGGCCCTGCCGGGCCAGCGCATAGGCCCGCTTCCCGTCGATCTTCAGGGCCGAAAAGGCCGGCGGCGTCTGCTCGACGGTGCCGGTGAAGCGGGGCAGGACGGCGGCGATGGCCGCGTCGTCGGGCCGCAGACCGGAGGTGGCGACGATCTCGCCCTCGGCGTCGTCGGTCGAGGTCTGCTGGCCGAAGCGCAGGGTGAAGCGGTAGGACTTGCGCCCGTCCATCACCAGGCTGACGGTCTTGGTCGCCTCGCCGAACGCCAGTGGCAGGACGCCGCTGGCCAGGGGATCGAGCGTGCCGCCATGGCCCAGCTTGGCGGCGTTGAAGGCGCGGCGGGCGATGGCGACGGCCCGGGCCGAGGAGATGCCGGCGGGCTTGTCCAGCACCAGCCAGCCGTCGACGCGCTCGCCCTTGCGCTTCATTCCTTGGCGCGGTCCCCGGCGGCGCGCTCCCCGGCGGCGCGCTCCTCGTCGCTGTCGCCCGACTGCAGGTCGCGCTGCACCTCGGGATCGTGCAGCAGCCGGTCGATGCGCGCGGCGTTGTCGAAGGAGCGGTCGAGTTCGAAGCGGATCTCCGGCGCGAAGCGAAGGTCGACCATCTTGGCCAGGCGGGCGCGGAAGAACGGCGCGGCGCGGCGCATGGCGGCGAGGATTTCCTCGGCGTGCTCGCCGCCCAGCGGCACGACGAAGGCCGTGGCATTGCGCAAATCGGGGCTGACATCGACCATGGTGACGGTGATGCGCGCCTCGCGCAGCACCGGATCGCGCATGTCGCCGCGCTCCAGCAGCTCGGCCAGGCCGTGGCGCAGCTCCTCGCCGACGCGGAGCTGGCGCTGCGAATGTTCGCGATTGCGTTGCTTGCTCATGGTCCGGCCTCCGCAGGAACAGCGCCCGGCGGCGGCTTGGGCCGCCGGGCAGGTCCGGTCCGGGTCGCGCGCGACTAGAGGGTCGCGGCGACCTGTTCGACGTCGAAGCATTCGATCACGTCGCCGACCTTGATGTCGTCGTAGTTCTCGAACGCCATGCCGCACTCGAAGCCCTGGTTGACCTCGCGCACCTCGTCCTTGAAGCGCTTGAGCGTCTTGAGCGAGCCCTCGTGCACCACCACGTTGTCGCGCAGCAGGCGCACCTTGGCGCCGCGCTTGACGCTGCCCTCGGTGACGTAGCAGCCGGCGACGGCGCCGACCTTGGTGATGCGGAACACCTGGCGGATTTCCGCCGTGCCGAGGAAGTTCTCCTTGTAGGTCGGGTCGAGCAGGCCCGCCATCAGGTTCTTCACGTCGTCGGTGACGTTGTAGATGATCGAGTAGTAGCGGATATCGACCTTGTCGCGCTTGGCCATGTCGCGCGCCTGCGGATTGGCGCGCACGTTGAAGCCGATGATCAGCGCGTTGGACGCCTTGGCCAGCGTCACGTCCGATTCGTTGACGCCGCCCACGCCCTTGTGCAGCACGCGCACGGCGACCGAGCCGGTGGCCAGCTTGCTGAGCGCGCCCTCGATGGCCTCGACCGAGCCCTGCACGTCGCCCTTGATGACGACCGGCAGTTCCTTGGCCGTGCCCTCCTTGATGTCCTTCAGCATCTGCTCCAGCGAGGAGCGGCCGGTGGTGACCACCTGCAGCCGGTCGCGGCGCTGGCGGAACTCGGCGATCTCGCGCGCCCGCGCCTCCGATTCCACCACCACCATGTCGTCGCCGGCCGCCGGCGTGCCCTGCAGGCCCAGCACCTCGACCGGCATGGCCGGTCCGGCGCTGGCCAGCGTGTGGCCGCGATCGTCCAGCATGCGCCGCACGCGGCCCCACTGGCTGCCCGCCACCAGGATGTCGCCGGCCTTCAGCGTGCCGCGCTGCACCAGCAAGGTGGCGACCGGGCCGCGGCCCTGCTCCAGCTTGGCCTCGATGACCACGCCGGCGGCGGTGCGGTCGGGGTTGGCGCGCAGCTCCAGCACTTCGGCCTGCAGCAGGATGGCTTCCTCCAGCTTCAGCAGGTTCAGCTTCTCCTTGGCCGAGACCTCGACGTCCTGCACCTCGCCGCCCAGGCTCTCGACCTGCACCTCGTGCTGCAGCAATTCGGTGCGCACGCGCTGCGGATCGGCCGAGGGCTTGTCGATCTTGTTGATGGCGACGATCAGCGGCACCTTGGCCGCCTTGGCGTGGTGAATGGCCTCGACCGTCTGCGGCATGATGCCGTCGTCGGCCGCCACCACCAGCACCACGATGTCGGTGGCCTTGGCGCCGCGGGCGCGCATGGCGGTGAAGGCCTCGTGGCCCGGCGTGTCGAGGAAGGTGATCTTGGCGCTCGAGGGCAAGGTCACCTGGTAGGCGCCGATATGCTGGGTGATGCCGCCGGCCTCGCGGGCGGCGACGTCGGTCTCGCGCAGCGCGTCGAGCAGCGAGGTCTTGCCGTGATCGACGTGGCCCATGATGGTGACCACCGGCGGGCGCGGCTTGAGCTGCTCGGGCGTGTCCTGCTCGCCCTCGATGCCGATTTCGACGTCGGCTTCGGTGACGCGCTTGAAGGTATGGCCGAACTCGCCGACCACCAGCTCGGCGGTGTCGGCGTCGATGTTCTGGTTGATCGTCGCCATGACGTTCATCTTCATCAGCGACTTGATGACGTCGGCGCCGCGCACGGCCATGCGGTTGGCCAGCTCCTGCACGGTGATGGTCTCGGGGATCGTCACCTCGCGGACGAATTTCTGCTGCGCCTGGTCGTCCTGGATGCCCAGGATCTGCTTGCGCTGGCGCTGCACGGCGCGCTTCTGCGCCGCCAGCGAGCGGACCTTGAAATCGTCCTCGCCCGAGATGGCGCGCTGCACGTCGAGCTTGCCGCGCCGCTTGGGCTCCTCGCGCCGGCCCAGCGTCGGGCGCTTGACCTCGACCTTGATGCCGCGCTTGGCGGCGGCCGGCTCTTCCGGCTCGATCAGCTCGGCGACGCGGCGGGCGGCGGCGGTGCCGGCCGGGGGGGCGGCCTGCAGGCGCTTCTGCACCTGCTCCTCGGCCTTCTTCTTGGCGTCGGCCTCGGCCTTCTTGCGCGCATCCTCGTCGGCGGCGCGGCGGGCCGCCTCCTCGCGCTGGGCGGCCTGGCGCTTTTCCTCTTCCTGGCGGCGGGCCTGGTCCTCGATGGCGCGCTGGCGCGCCAGCTCGGCGTCGCGCTTGGAGCCTTCCAGCGCCTTGGCGCGGGACTGGCGCTCCTCGTCCGTCAGGGCGCGCAGCACGATGCCCTGGCGATTGCCGCCGGCCGGCCGCGCGGCGCCGTCGCCCCTGGCGGGCTGGGCGGCGGGGGCGCCTGCCGGCTTGGCGGCGGGGCGCGGGCGCAGCGTGGCGCCGCTCACGGCGCGGGCGGGTCGGGCCGGCGCCTCGGCGGCGGGCGGTTCGGGAGCCGGCGCCGGCGCGGCCGGCGTCGGCGCGCCGGGCACGCGCTTCTTCTTGACCTCGACCGTCACGGCCTTGGTGCGGCCATGCGAGAATTTCTGGCGCACCAGCCCGGCCTCGGCCTTCGGCTTCAGATCCAGCTTGCCGGCGCCCGCAAGGCTCAGCGGTTTGGTCGGTTTGTTTTCTTTCGTGTCGCTCATCTGGCCTACTTTACACCTGTTCCCGGGGCGCTGTCGGCAGGCCTCGCAGGCCCTGCAGACGCGCCGCATCCATGGTCAGCCGCTGCGCCAGCCTGCCCGGCGCCACCACGGCGAATACCGCCTGTTCGCGCCCGAATGCCGCACCCAGCTCGGCCGCATCCAGCGCTTCGATCACCGCAGCACCGCGCGCCAGGCCGCCGATGCGGCCGCGCGCGTCCTTACCCGCGTCGCTCGCCAGCAGCAGCGCTCCGGCGCCGTTGCGGACGAGGAATTCCTGCACCTTGTCGTGCCCGGCCACCGCCTGGCCCGCCCGCCGCGCCAGCCCCAGCGTATCGAGCAGGCGCTGCAGCAGCAGGGCCTGCAGGCGCTGCGGCAGGTCGGCGGGGACGGCGATGGCCCGCCGCGCGGCGCGGGCGAAGAGGTTCTTCGCCACCGCCTTGTCCAGCGCCGCTTTTTCGGCCGCCACCCACAGGCCGCGGCCGGGCAGGCGGCGCTCGATGTCCGGCGTCAGCGTGCCATCGGGCGCCACGACGAAGCGGATCAGCCGCTCGGGCGCCAGCGAACGCTCCGTGGCGATGCAGCGGCGCAGCGGCCCCGCATCGGCCGCGTCCGCGTCCGGCGCGCCTTCGTCCATGATCCCGATCCGCTGCAAGCCCGCCTTCTCCTATTCCTGCTCTGCGACAGCCGCGTCGCCCGCTTCTTCCTCGTCGCCGAACCAGCCGGCGGCGCGGCGGGCGGCCATGATGATCTCGTTGGCCTGCTCCTCGCCCAGCTCCAGGTCGGGCAGCATCTCGCGCAATTCGTCGCTGGCCAGGTCGGCCAGGTCGTCGATGCTCTTGACGCCGCCCTTGCCCAGCAGCACCAGCGCCTGCTTGTCGAACGCCTCGATGCCGGCGATGTCGTCGCTGACGCCCAGCTCCAGCCGCTCCGCCTCCAGCCGCTCGTCGCGCTCCTGGATGAAGGTCTGGGCCCGGCGCTGCAATTCGCCGGCGATGTCCTCGTCGAAGCCCTCGATCGAAGTGAGGTCTTCCAGCGGCACCATGGCCACGTCCTCGACCGAGGTGAAGCCTTCGGCCACCAACAGATGGGCAATGACCTCGTCCACGTCCAGCGCTTCCTTGAATTCTTCCGAGCGCTGCTTCATCTCGGCCTGGCGGCGTTCGGATTCCTCCGCCTCGGTCATAATGTCGATGTCCCAGCCGGTGAGCTGCGAGGCCAGCCGCACGTTCTGGCCGCGCCGGCCGATCGCCAGCGACAGCTGCTCGTCGGGCACCACCACCTCGATGCGCTCGTTCTCCTCGTCCAGCACCACCTTGGAAACCTCGGCCGGGGCCAGCGCGTTGACCACGAAATTGGCCTGGTCGGGCGACCAGGGGATGATGTCGATCTTCTCGCCCTGCAGCTCCTGCACCACCGCCTGCACGCGGCTGCCGCGCATGCCGACGCAGGCGCCCACCGGGTCGATGCTGCTGTCGTGCGACAGCACGGCGATCTTGGCGCGGCTGCCCGGATCGCGCGCCACGGCCTTGATTTCGATGATGCCGTCGTAGATTTCCGGCACTTCCTGGGCGAACAGCTTGGCCATGAACTGCGGATGGGTGCGCGAGAGGAAGATCTGCGGCCCGCGCTGCTCCTCGCGCACGTCGTAGATATAGGCGCGCACCCGGTCGGAGGGGCGGAATACCTCGCGCGGGATCAGCTCGTCGCGGCGGATGATGGCCTCGGCCCGGCCGCCCAGATCGACGATGACGTTGCCGAAATCGACCCGCTTGACCGCGCCCGAGACGATCTCGCCGACCCGGTCCTTGAACTCGGCGTACTGGCGCTGGCGCTCGGCCTCGCGCATGCGCTGGGTGATGACCTGTTTGGCGGTCTGGGCGGCGATGCGGCCGAAATCGATCGGCGGCAGGATGTCGGTGAGGAAGTCGCCGACCTGGGCGTCGGGGTTGCGCCGCTGCGCCTCCTTCAGGCCGATCTGGGTGGCTTCGTTCTCGACCGTCTCGACCACCTCCTGGTAGCGCAGCAGCTTGATGTCGCCGCTCTTGCGGTCGATCTCGGCCCGGATGTCGTGCTCCAGCCCGTATTTGGAACGGCCGGCCTTCTCGATCGCCGTCTCCATCGCCTGCAGCACCTGCTCGCGGTCGATGCTCTTCTCGCGCGCGACGGCGTCGGCCACCTGCAGCATCTCGATGCGGGGCATTTCCGCCGCGACTTGCACTTTCGTCGCCATGATCTTCTCCAGCGCCTCTATTTAAGCCTTGTGTGCCGCCAGCAATTCGTCGGTCAGCACCAGTTTCGCCCTGACGATCGAGTGAAGCGGGATCGCCGCCTCCTCGCCGCCATCCAGAACCACCACCGCCGAACCGTCCCGCACGCCCTTGAGCGCGCCGAGGAAACGGCGGCGGCCGTCGACCATCTCGCCGCTTTCGATCCGCACCCGGTGCCCGGCGAAGCGCTCGAAATCGCGCGGCTTCACCAGCGGCCGGTCGATGCCCGGCGAGGACACTTCCAGCCGGTAGGGGCCGGAGATCGGGTCCTCGACCTCGAGCAGGGCGGAGACGGTGCGGCTGATCTCGGCGCAGTCGTCCACCGTCATCGCCCGGCCGTCGGGCCGCTCGGCCATCACCTGCAGGGTCACCGCCTGGCCGCCGGCGATCATCACCCGCACCACCTCGTAGCCCATGGCTTCGACGGCGGGCGCGATCAGCGCTTCGACCTTGGCGGCCTGTTCCTGCCCCTTGACGACCATTCGCCCTGCCCGGTTGGCGGCGGGTCCGATCGCAGGACGGGCGCTCCAAAAGCGAAGGGTGGGCTTTTGGCCCACCCTTTGCTTTTGGGGCCCGGCTTCGACCGAACCCTATGTTGGGCAAGGGTTTAGGCCATGGCAGCGGCCGACGCAAGCTGATTCTGGCCGGTTTTGCGGCGGGACCGGAGTCGCAATGGACTCAAGCGCTTGCCGCGCGCGCCCGCCGCCGCAGGCGGAGGAAGATGGGCGTGCGGCCCTGGGCGAGGGCCTTCTGCTCGTAACGTGTGGGTGGCCAGTCGGCCGGCCGCTGCTGCCAGTCGACGGCGCGCTCGGCCAGCCAGTCGAAGTCGGGATGCTGGCAGGCATGCTCCACCATCCAGGGCTGGTAGGAGGGATCGTCGGTGGCGCAGCGCAGCTCCGCCCCGTCCGCCATGACGCGGGCCAGCAGATCGAGCGTCGGCCGCGCCACGAAGCGGCGCTTGTGATGGCGCGTCTTGGGCCAGGGATCGGGGAAGAGGATGAAGACCCGCTCCAGCGCCGCCTCGGGCAGGGCCTTGATCAAGAGCCGCGCGTCGTCGGCCAGGAAGCGGATGTTGGACAGCCCGCGCTGCTCGGCCCCGGCCATGCCGCGCGCCAGCCCGTTGACGAAGGGCTCGCAGCCGATGATGCCGACATCCGGGTTGTGCTCGGCCTGCCACAGCAGATGCTCGCCGGCGCCGAAGCCGACTTCCAGCCAGATGGCGCGCTTGCCGGGAAAGAGGGCGCGCGGCTCGACGCGCTCGCCTTCCTGCGGTGCGGCGATGGCGCGCTCGCGCAAGGCACGCTCGAGACTCTCCTCCTGCCCCGGCCGCAGCTTCTTGCCCTTGCGCCGCCCGTAAAGCGTGCGCCGACGTGCGGCCTGTTCGGGGGATTCGGTGTCGCTCATGGCGCGGGTATAGCGCAAGGGATCGACGCGTCAATGAGGCGTTGTTCTTCTTCTTCTTCTTTCGTCATCGCCCGGCTTGACCGGGCGACCCATCGTGCTACCGCGCCGTTTCATTTGAACGGAAAGCGGCGTTGCCATCGCCATGGGTCGCCCGGTCAAGCCGGGCGATGACGGAATTTCTGTCGGTTCGCGGTCGGGCGCTACATCCACACTTCGATCAGCCGCGGCCCCTTCGCCGCGAAACCTGCCTGTAGCGCCTTCACCAGTTGGTCGCTGTCGGCGACGCGCACGCCCTCCACGCCCATGCCCTTGGCCAGCGCCACCCAGTCGGGATCGGGCCGGTCCAGGGTCAGCATGTCGATGGCCTTGGGGCCGGGATTGCCGGCGCCGACGCCGGCCAGCTCGCCGCGCAGGATGGCGTAGGAGCGGTTGGCGAAGATCACGACCAGGACGTCCAGCTTCTCGCGCGCCATGGTCCACAGCGACTGCAGCGTGTAGAAGGCGCTGCCGTCGCCGGTCAGGCACACCACCTTGCGCTCTGGCGCGGCGATGGCCACACCGACCGCCACCGGCGTCGAGAAGCCGATCGAGCCGCCCATGTTGGTGATCCAGTCATGCGGCGGCGCGCCGGCGGTGAAGGGCGCGAAGCCGCGGCCCGAGGTCACCGATTCGTCGATCACGACGGCGTTCTCCGGCAGGGTGGCGCCCAGCGCCGCGCCGAGCTTGTCGAGGGTGAAAGCGCCGGTCGGCGCGTCCGGGCGCTGCGCTTGCTGCAGCACCGGCGCTGCCTGGCGCGCGTTCAGCGCCTCGGCCAGCCGTTCCAGCGCATCGGGCAAGTCGTCCTCCAGCGCGGCGAATTTATGGATGGCGCAGCCATCGGGCGTCAGAAGGCTGGGCTTGTCGGGATAGGCGAAGAAGGCCACCGGCTGGCGCGCGCCGCACAGCACCAGGTAGCGCACGTCCTTCAGCATCGCCAGGGTGGGATCGACGGCATAGGGCAGGCGCGGGATGAAGACGCGGCCCGCGCCGCGCTGCATGCGCACGTTGGACCATTGCGCCGACAGCCGGCAGCCGGTGGCGGCGGCGATGCGGCCGGCCAGCTCCAGCGGCCGCTCGCGCAGGGCCGGGCCGGTCAGCATCAGCATGGCGTCCTTGCCATTGGCCTTCAGCACCCGCGCGGCGTTCTCGATCGCGGCATCGTCGATCCTGCGGCGCGGCGCGGGCGCGGCGGTGCGGGCGATGCCGCTGCCCTCGTTCCACGCCGTGTCGGCGGGCAGGATCAGGGTGGCGATCTGGCCCGGGGCGGTGCGGGCGGCGGCGATGGCGGCCGCTCCGTCGGCGGCCACCACCTGCGCGCTGCGCGAGGTCTTGACCCAGTGCGACACCGGCCGCGCGATGCCCTCGATGTCGGCGGTCAGCGGCGAATCGTAGCCGATGTGGTAGGTGGCGTGCTCGCCGACGATGTTGACGATGGGCACGGCGGCCTTCTTGGCGTTGTGCAGATTGGCCAGCCCGTTGCCCAGGCCCGGCCCCAGATGCAGCAACGTGGCGGCCGGCCGGTCGAGCATGCGGGCATAGCCGTCGGCCGCGCCCGTCACCACGCCCTCGAACAGGCCCAGCACGCAGCGCATGCCCTCGACGCGATCCAGCGCCGCCACGAAATGCATCTCGGACGTGCCGGGATTGGTGAAGCAGACATCCACCCCGCCCGCCACCAGCGTGCGCACCAGGCTTTCCGCGCCGTTCATCGCCGTCTCCTCGCCAAGCGTTTCTTGGCCAGCATAGGCTGCGCAAGTGCAGCAAGGCCAGCGGCTTCGGCCATGGCGGCTTCGGTCATGATGGCTTCGGCCATGACAGGCCGCCTTGCCGCTCCTACAATGATAGCGACAGGCACGGACCTTCGATGTCCTTCGACATTCTTCTGCAGTACGGACTGGTGATCGGCGCGGTGGTGCTGCCGCTGCTGGTCATTCCCGACCTGTTGCGCACGCGCCGCGCGCCCACCGCCTCGCTGGCCTGGCTGCTGGGCGTGGTGCTGCTGCCCTATCTGGTGGTGCCGCTCTATCTGGTGTTCTCCGGCCGCAAGCTGCCCGGCGTGCGGCGCAAGCGCATCAAGGCGCGTCTGCGCCTGGCCGATGCCGGCAAGCTGGCGGAGGGCGACGCCTGCGATCTCGACCGGCTGCTGCGCCGGCTGCAGATCCCCGGCGCCTCGGGCGGCAACCGGGTGAGCTTGGAGCGCGACGGCATGGAAGCCTATCGCGCGGTGTGCCGCATCATCGACGGCGCGCAGCGCAGCCTGCATGCCGCCATCTACATCCTGGCCGACGACGAGGCCGGGCGCGACATCGTCGCCCGCATGGCCGAGCGGGCGCGGCTGGGCGTCGACGTGCGGCTGCTGATCGACGGCGTCGGCTCGATCGACCTGCCGGAAAAGATGCTCGACGCGCTGCGCGAAGCCGGCGGCAAGGTGGCGACCTTCAATCCGCTGCTGCTGGGCGTGTTCCGCGGCCTGGCCAACCTGCGCAACCACCGCAAGATCATCGTCGCCGACGGCGCCGTGGCGTGGAGCGGCGGGCGCAACTTCTCGGTCGACTACCTGCGCCCGCAATGCCCGCCCGATTGCTGGACCGACCTGTCCTTCACCATCGTCGGGCCGGTGGCGCTGCGATTGCAGGAGGTGTTCTGGTCGGATTGGAGCTTCGCCGCCGGCCAGCCGCCCGACAGCGCCGCGTTGCCGGCGCTGCCGCCGGCGGCGGCGGCGGGCGAGGCGCAGGTGCAGATCGTGCCGTCGGGCCCCGACGTGCCGGACGATCCGCTGTTCAGCGCGCTCCTGGCCGCCAGCTTCGCCGCGCGCCAGCGCATCTGGCTGGTGTCGCCCTATTTCGTGCCCGACGATTCGCTGATGCATGCCTGGCTGCTGGCGGCCAGGCTGGGCGTCGACGTGCGGGTGATCGTGCCGCTGAAGTCCGATTCGCGGCTGGTCGACATCGCGCGCATGACCTATCTGCGCGACCTGCAGGCGGCCGGCGCCAAGATCCTGCTGCACAAGGGGCCGACCCTGCACCTGAAGGCCTTCGTCATCGACGACGAGATCGCCGGCATCGGCACCGCCAATCTCGACGCCCGCAGCCTGTTCCTCAATTTCGAGGTCACGGCCATGCTCTACAGCCGGGCCGACGTGAAGAACGTGATGGACGTGCTGCAACTGGTGATGGACGCCAGCATCCAGGGCATCAGGCCGGCGGGCCGCTATCGCGGCCTGCTGTCGGGCGCGGCGCGGCTGTTCGCGCCGCTGCTGTAGGGCTGGCGCTGCGGCCTTGCTTCAACCGCTCCCCTCAGGGCGAGGGGAGTATCAAGCCCCGAACGCCGCCTTCAGGTCCTTGACCAGGTCGGTCTTCTCCCAGGAGAAGCCGCCGTCCTTGTCCGGCTTGCGGCCGAAATGGCCGTAGGCGGCGGTGCGGGCGTAGATCGGGCGGTTCAGCTTCAGATGCTCGCGGATGCCGCGCGGGGTGAGGTTGACGAGCTGCTGCAGCAGCTTCGACAGCCTGGCCTCGTCGACATTGCCGGTCTCGTGCAGGTTGACGTAGACCGACAGCGGATGCGACACGCCGATGGCGTAGGAGAGCTGGATGGTGCAGCGCTCGGCCAGGCCGGCGGCGACCACGTTCTTGGCCAGATAGCGCGCGGCATAGGCGGCGGAGCGGTCGACCTTGGTCGGATCCTTGCCCGAGAAGGCGCCGCCCCCGTGCGGCGCGGCGCCGCCATAGGTGTCGACGATGATCTTGCGACCCGTCAGCCCGGCATCGCCGTCGGGACCGCCGATGACGAAGCGGCCGGTCGGGTTGACGTACAGATGGTCCTCCGGCGGCATCCAGCCCTCCGGCAGCACCTTCTCGATATAGGGTCGCACGATGGCGCGCACCTCGTCCTGGTCGGCGGCCTCGGCGTGCTGCGTCGAGAGCACCACGGCGGTGGCGCGCACCGGCCTGCCGTTCTCGTATTGCAGCGTCACCTGGCTCTTGGCGTCGGGACCCAGCAGCTTCTCCTTGCCCGAGTGGCGGGCGACGGCCAGCTCGCGCAGGATGTTGTGGGCGTACTGGATCGGGGCCGGCATCAGCTCGGGCGTCTCGTTGCAGGCGTAGCCGAACATGATGCCC
Organism: Reyranellaceae bacterium; assembly: GCA_050181585.1. Lineage (GTDB taxonomy): Bacteria > Pseudomonadota > Alphaproteobacteria > Reyranellales > JAQSWP01 > JAQSWP01. Next base: position 117,975 of record JBFXDA010000004.1, on the reverse strand, counting down.
TGGTCGCCCGCGCCCTCGTCCTTGTTGCCCTTGGCGTCGACGCCCTGGGCGATGTCGGCCGACTGGCCGTGCAGGTAGATGCTGACCTTGGCTTTCTTCCAGTGGAAGCCCTTCTGCTCGTAGCCGATGTCCTTGACCGCGCGCCGCGCCAGCGCCTCGATCTTCTCCGCCTTCACCTTGCCGCCCTTCTCGACCAGCTTGCGCGGGCCCCGCACCTCGCCGGCGATGATGATGCGGTTGGTGGTGGTCAGCGTCTCGCAGGCGACGCGGGCATAGGGGTCGGCGGCCAGGAACAGGTCGACCACCTCGTCGGAGATGCGGTCGCACACCTTGTCGGGGTGGCCCTCGGAAACGGATTCGGAGGTGAACAGATAGTCCTTCAGCGCAGCCATAGACTGACGTCTCCCATCGGTCGCTGGACACAGGGATCGTCGGCGCGGCCGCCCAATCCGCTTAGCGTTTTTTTGCGTGGTCGCAAGTCGTCCAAATTCATCCACGGCCGGAAGGGAGCCCTTCCGAAGAGCGCCCTATTTGCGTCGCGCGTGCCGAAAAAATCAAGTGGCCATAACGGGGCGCCGCAGGCGGGGAAATCCGCGCAAAAACAAAGCGGGACGCCATGGCCGTCCCGCCTGCGGAGTCCGGCTTGCCCGGTTCAGCGCTTGGACTTGCGGCCGGGCCCGACGCTGGTCTGGCCGACCGTCTTCACCATTTCGAAGATGCGCTTGCGCACCCGCGGTTCGGTGATCTTGTAGTAGGCGCGCACCAGCTCCAGCGTCTCGCGCTTGGCCAGCGGATCCTTCTCGTGCTGGAAGTCGGCGGCGCCTTCGGCCATGCCGCGGCGGCCGCGCCCGCCGGGGCGGCCGACCAGCACGTTGACCGGCATCTCGTCGAAGAAGTAGGCCACCGGCACGTCGAGCACCTTGCTGAACTCGTAGAGGCGGCTGCAGCCGATGCGGTTGGTGCCGCGTTCGTATTTCTGGATCTGCTGGAAGGTCAGTCCGACGGCGTCGCCGAGCTTTTCCTGACTCATCCCCAGGAGCGTGCGGCGCTGGCGGACGCGGCTGCCGACATGCACGTCGACCGGATGTGGTTTGCCCATTGTTCCTTCTCCAAGCTTCCCCGGTTCTTATTCTTGGTCGCCGCAGCGAGTGTCCGCAGCGGGCGTCCACAGCGGGCGTCCGCCGACCGAACGCTCATGCAGCCGCTCCAGGCTGCATACAAATGTATGCACTTGGCGAGTTAAGTCACGCGAAAAAACACTGTTCACTATTCAACCGATGTTGTTGGCTCCACCACCAATCTCGCGGCGTACGCGAATGGACAAACTGGTTACAACCAGCAACAACGCCAGGAACGTCCAGTCGCCCAGCCGCGCATAGGGCGTCGGCGGCAGGGCGCGCGGCAGGGCGCTGTCGATGACGCCGGTCCTGTTCAGCCCCAGCCGCGAGAGGGTGCGGCCATAGGCGTCGATCACCGCCGAGATGCCGGTGTTGGCCGAGCGCACCAGCGGCAGGCCTTCCTCGATCGCCCGCATGCGCGCGTTGGCCAGGTGCTGGTAGGGGCCGCTGGAGACGCCGAACCAGCCATCGTTGGTGACGTTGAGAATCCACTGCGGCCGCTGTTTTGCGTCGACCACGGCGCCGGGGAAGATGATTTCGTAGCAGATGAGGACTGAGACCGGCGGCAGGCCGGGCAGGCTCAGCGTGCGCGGCCCGGGACCGGCCTCGAAGGAGCCGCGCCCGACCGTGTCCTCCAGCGGCAGCCAGTCGCGCAGCGGCAGGTATTCGCCCAGCGGCACCAGGTGGAACTTGTCGTAGTCGGCGACGATGCGGCCGGCATCGTCGAGCACGTGCAACGAATTGTACGCCTCACGTCTGCTATTTGGCTTGTCGACCAGGCGCACGGCACCGGTCAGCAGATAACCGCCCTTGGGCGTGACCCGCGACATCGCGTCGCGTGCGAACTCGGCGCCGGCCAGCGGGAACGACATGGCGGTCTCCGGCCACACCACCAGGGTGACGGGCTTGTCGGAGGGCAGGCCGGAGAGGCGCAGGGTCTTGCCGAAATGCGCGTTGGCCAGTTCGGTCAGCCATTTCTCGCTCTGGTCGATACTGGGCTGCACCACCCGCACATAGACGCCCGGCTGATCGACATCGTCGGACAGCGCCAGCCGCAGCGCGCCGCCGCCGGCCAGGGCGGCCAGCAGCACCAGCGCGGCGGCGGTGCCGCGCCAGCCGGCGACGGGCAGCACGAACAGCAGCAGGCTGAGCAGGCTCAGCCCGTAAATGCCGAACAGCGCCACCGATTGCGACATCGCGTCGGACAGGTTCCAGACATGGCCGACCTGGTTCCACGGGAAGCCGGTCAGCACATGCCCGCGCAGCCATTCGAAGACCACGAAGCAGACGGCGAACAGCAGCACCTGCCGCCACGGCGCGGCGAAGCGGCCGGCGCAGCGGGCCAGCACCAGGCGGAACAGGCCGCAGGCCAGGCCCACGAACAGCGCCAGCAGCACGGCCAGGCCGAACACGGTGGGCGGTCCCATCAGGGCGAAATCGGCCGGCGGCACCAGATAGGCGAAGACGATCCAGTAGAGGCCGGTGATGAAATGGCCGGTGCCCCAGAACGCGCCGGCCCAGAAGGCGGACCAGAATCCCCCCGCGCCGCGCGCCAGCAGGAACAGCACCGGCAGCGCCGCCAGCAGGGCGGGCGGGAAATCCACCGGCGGCATGGCCAGCGTGCCGACGGCGCCGGCCAGCGCGGCCAACAGCAGGCGGCGCCAGCCGCGCAGGGCGGAGAGGCGGGCCGCGATGCCGGGGATGCGGGAAGGGGCGGAAACGACCGTCATGGCAGAAGGCTTATGCGATGGGCGGCGCGGGGGCGCAACCGGAAGCCTTGCTAGCGCGTCATGATGGCGGATTGATGGAGGCGGACTCTCCGCTCAGGCATGCGCCGCCCGGGCGTCGGGCAGATGCGGGATGTTGCGGATGCGCAGGCGGCGGATGCGCCGGGGGTCGACGTCCAGCACCTCGAATTCGACGCCCGAGGGGTGGCGCACGATCTCGCCGCGCTCGGGCATGCGGCCGATGATGGAGAACACCAGCCCGCCCAGCGTGTCGATGTTGTCGCGCTCGTCCTCCTCGAAGACGTTGCCGAAGCGGCGCTCGAACTCCTCGATGGTGGCGCGGGCGCGGGCGTCGACGGTGCCGTCCTTGCGCTCCACCAGCGGCGTGGTCTCCTCAATGTCGTGCTCGTCGTCGATCTCGCCGACGATCTCCTCGACCAGGTCCTCGATGGTCAAGAGCCCGTCGGTGCCGCCGAACTCGTCGACCACGATCGCCATGTGGATGCGCGTGCGGCGCATCTCCAGCAGCATGTCGAGGACGGGCATGGTCGGCGCCACGAACAGCACGCGGCGCACCACGTCCGAGAGGTTGAAGCGCTTGTGGCTGCTCCAGTACGGCAGCACGTCCTTGATGTGCACCATGCCGGTGACGTTATCGAGCGTCTCGGCGAAGACCGGCAGGCGCGAATGCGCCTCCTTGCCCATGATCTCGACCAGCCGGTCCAGCGGCGTGGCGGCGGCGATGGCGACGATGTCGACGCGCGGCACCATGACGTCGGACACGGTCAGGTCGCGCAGCGCCAGGATGTTGTGCAGCATGGTGCGCTCGTCGGCGCCGATGCCGCCCTCCTCCTGGGTGGGCTGCTCCTCGATCAGCTCCTCGATGGCCTCGCGGATCTCGTCGGGTTCCTTGCGCCGCAGCAGCCGGTGCAGCAGGCGGCGCAGGCCGGTCGGCCGTGCGGCCACGGCCGAGGGGGTGGCGAGCGGGCTGGGCTGCAGGGCAGGCGCAGGTGGGGCCGGAGCCGGAGTCGCGGTGGGCTGCGAGGCGTGGCCGGCTCCGTCCGAAGAGGAAGCCGGCTTGCTTCGGTTACTGGTCATAGCGGGCGGACTGTAGCACAAACCGGCCCGGGGTCGGAAAATAGGCTCAACGGATTGATTTCGCTTTCTTTTTCGGTATTTTTACCGGCTGTGGGCGGTAGGGGTCGGCAACCCCCAGCCCGGCCAGCACCTGCCGTTCCAGGCCTTCCATGCGGGTGGCCTCGCCAGCGGAGGCCTCGTGGTCGAAGCCCAAGAGGTGCAGGGTGCCGTGCACGACCAGGTGCTGGAAATGGGCGGCCAGCGTCTTGCCCTGGGCCCGGGCTTCGGTTCTCAGCCTGGACAGCGACAAAGCGATGTCGCCCAGCCGGTCGGGCTCGCCGGCGGCGAAGGACAGCACGTTGGTCGGCCGGTCCTTGCCGCGATAGCGGCGGTTCAGCTCCTGCAGCAGCGCATCGTCGCCCAGCGCGATGGCGATCGCCCGCCGCTCGCCCCGGCTGCCGGCGCCTTCCAGCGCCGCCCGCGCCGCCTGGCGGGCGAGGCGGGCATGCGCCTTCAGGGCTCCGCGCCAGGGCGCATGCAGGACCACCACGTCGACGGGGGCCGCCTTGGTCGTCATGACTCCGTATCGCGCGCCCGCTTGCGGCCGGCGTCGCGCGCGTCGTAGGCGCGCACGATCTCGGCCACCAGGTCGTGGCGCACCACGTCGGCGGCGGAGAAGCGCACGATCTCCAGGTTGCGGATGTCGGACAGCGTGTCGACCGCATCGCGCAGGCCGGAGGTGACGCCCGAGGGCAGGTCGATCTGGGAGAGATCGCCGGTCACCACCATGCGCGAGCCCTCGCCCAGCCGGGTCAGGAACATCTTCATCTGCATCGGCGTGGTGTTCTGCGCCTCGTCGAGGATGACGAAGGCGTTGGAAAGCGTGCGCCCGCGCATGAAGGCCAGTGGGGCGATCTCGATCTCGCCCGAGGCCAGCCGGTTGATCACCTGGTCGGCCGGCAGCATGTCGTAGAGCGCATCGTAGAGCGGGCGCAGATAGGGATCGACCTTCTCGCGCAGGTCGCCGGGCAGGAAGCCCAGCCGCTCGCCGGCCTCGACGGCGGGGCGCGACAGCACGATGCGGTCGACCGCGCCGGTGATGTGCAGCGCCACCGCCATGGCGACGGCGAGATAGGTCTTGCCGGTGCCGGCCGGGCCCAGACCGAACACCAGCTCCTTGCTGCGCAGGGCGCGGACATAGGCCTCCTGGCCGGGCGAGCGCGGCATGATCACCCGCTTGCGGGTGCGGATCGCCAGCGCCTCGGTCGGACCGCCGGCATGGGCCAGGCGGATGGCGGCGTCGACCTCGGCCATGTCGACCGCCAGGCCGCGCTTGAGCCGCTCGTAGAGCGCGTTCAGCGTGCCGCGCGCGGCGGCCACCATGGTGGGGTCGCCCTCGATGGCGGTCTGGTTGCCGCGCGACTGGATCGACACGTCCAGCAACTGCTCGATGCGCGCCAGATGCCGGTCGTGCTCGCCGTAGAGCGCGGGCAGCAGCGAGTTGTCGTCGAACTCCAGCCGCACCACGGGGTCGCGTCCGGCCTTGCCGCGCGTGGGCTGGGCGCGCTTCAAGCGACCGCCTGTTCCGGCGCGAACCCGCCGGCGACGATCTCGCCCGACAGCGAATTGGGCAGCGCCTGCAGGATGCGGACATCGACGATGCGGTTGACCAGCCGCTCGCCGCCCTCGGCATGCACCGATTGCAGCCACGGGCTCTTGCCCAGGAGCTGGCCGGGCCGGCGGCCTCGCTTGTCGAACAGCACTGGCATCGTCGTGCCGATCTTGGCGCGGTTGAAGGCGATCTGGCTCTCGCCGATGGCCTGCTGCAGCGCCTGCAGCCGCTCCTCCTTGACCGCTTCGGGGAGCTGCCGCTCGAGCAGCGCCGCCGGCGTGCCCGGGCGCGGGCTGTACTTGAAGGAGAAGGCGGCGGCGAAGCCGACCTGGCGCACCAGCTCGAGGCTGGCGGCGAAGTCCTGCTCGCTCTCGCCCGGGAAGCCGACGATGAAATCGGTCGACAGCGCCAGGTCGGGCCGGCGGGCGCGCAGGCGCTGCACGATGCCGAGATAGAAATCGACGCGGTGCTGGCGGTTCATCGCCTCCAGGATGCGGTCCGAGCCGGACTGCACCGGTAGATGCAGATAGGGCATCAGGCTCTCGACCTCGCCATGGGCGGCGATCAGTTCTTCGTCCATGTCGCGCGGGTGCGAGGTGGTGTAGCGCAGGCGCTTGAGGTCCGGCAGCCCGGCCAGGGCGCGGAGCAGGCGGGCGAAATTCCAGTCGCGCCCGTCCGGGCCCGCGCCATGCCAGGCATTGACGTTCTGGCCCAGCAGCGTGATCTCGACCGCGCCGCTGCCCAGCAATGCCCGCGCCTCCTCGAGGATGGCGGCGGCGGAACGGGAATATTCCGCCCCGCGCGTATAGGGTACGACGCAGAAGGTGCAGAATTTGTCGCAGCCTTCCTGGACCGAGAGGAAGGCCGAGGCCGCGCCGTGCGCGGAGGGCGCCGGCAGGAAATCGAATTTCGGCTCGGCGGGAAACTCCGTGTCGAGCACGCCGGCGCCGCGCCGGCCACTGCCGCCGCCGCCGCCGCCGCCGTTACTGTGGGCGGCGCGCTGGGCGCGCGCCACCATCTCGGGCAGGCGGTGATAGGCCTGCGGGCCGACCACGATGTCGACGAAGGGGGCGCGGCGCACGATCTCCTCGCCCTCGGCCTGCGCCACGCAGCCGGCCACCGCGATCACCATGCCGCGCCCGTCGGCGCGCGCGTTGCGCTCCTCGCGCAGCCGGCCCAGCTCGGAGAACACCTTCTCCGAGGCCTTCTCGCGGATGTGGCAGGTGTTGAGGATCACCATGTCGGCGTCCTGCGGCGCGTCGCAGGTCTCGAAGCCCAGCGGCGCCAGCACGTCGGCCATGCGCGCCGAATCGTAGACGTTCATCTGGCACCCGTAGGTGCGGATGAAGAGTTTCTTGCGGGCGCTCGGGTTCACGGTGCTGCGCTGGTCTGCCGGCCGGAAGCTTGGTTCGGCCGGTACATGCGGCGCGAGGCCGCCGGAGTCAAGCCGGGGCTCACGCGGCCTTGCGCGGCGGCGGCAGCAATTCGAGCCGGCCGGAATTGGAGGCGGCGACGCCGGCATACACCACCTTGAAGCAGTGCTCGGCCAGCGCCTTGCGGTCGGGGAAGTCGGCCAGGCTGACCGGCGGGTGGAAATTCACCATCACCTCGACCTCGCCCAGCCCGGCCATCTGCCAGGCATGCGGCGCCAGCTCCATGTCGCCGAACCAGGTGTAGAACGGCCGCCAGTGGCGGCCCAGCGGGATGCCGTCCAGCCGCGTGTAGGACAGCGACACCGGCTGCACGGTGATCGGCTTGCCCTGGCGGTCCTTGACCTGCGCCACGGCGAACAGCGCGCTGCGGAAGGGCAGCACCCGGGTGCCGTCGCCGCTGGTGCCCTCGGGGAACAGGATCAGGTTGTCGCGGCTGGAGAGGCGGCGGAACATCTGTTCCTGCCCCTCCTTGGTCGCCGTCATGCGCCGGTCGATGAACACCGAGCGCTGCAGCTTGGCCAGGGTGGAGAAGAACGGCCAGGAGGCGACCTCCTTCTTGGCGACGAAGGAGCCGGGGATCAGCGCCCCCAGCACCTCGATGTCGAGATAGGAGACGTGGTTGACCACGAACAGGGTGGGCCGCTTGCGCGACATGCGGCCGTTGACCTTGAGCTTGATGCCCAGCACCCAGCACACCGCGCGGTGGTAGGGCACGGGCAGCCAGCGCGCCAGCGGCGGGAACAGCAGCACGCCGATCAGCTGCAGCGGCAGCAGCGGCAGGGTCAGGGCGGCATAGACCAGGATGCGCAGCATGGCGCGGGCGGGCGAACCGATCAGCATGCTCAGGAGGCGGTCGCTTCGGCGCCTTCGCGCGCGGTGCGCTCGTAGTGCTTGAAGTACTTGTCGGTGACCAGGTCGGTCTTTACCACGACGCAGACGTCGGTGGTGTTGAACTGCTCGTCGATCACAGCGCCTTCGCCGACGAACCCGCCCAGCCGCAGATAGCCCTTGATCAAGGGCGGCAGCGCGTTGAGCGCGGCGCGGGTGTCGATCTGGCTGGGCGGCAGCAGGTCCATGCCGACGAAGCGCCCGGCCAGGGCGCGCGGCCGCAGCGCCGGCGGCGCCAGGTGATGGTGGTGCAGATAGGACAGCGGCATGGCCAGCTTGCGCACGTCGGTGCCGGGCAGGCTGGCGCAGCCGAACATGACGGCGATGTCGTAGTGGAACACGTAGGCGGCGATGCCGCGCCACAACAGCTGCATGGTCGGCCGCGTGCGGAAGGCGCGGTCGACGCAGGAGCGGCCCAGCTCGAGGATTTCGCCGGGATAGCTGGTGAGGACGTCGATGTCGTATTCCGCCGCCGAGTAGAAACGGCCCAGCTTCTGCGCCGCGGCGCGGCGGATCAGGCGATAGGTGCCGACCACGCCTTCGGCGCCCAGGCCGCGCTTGTGGTCGATCACCAGCAGGTGGTCGCAATAGTCGTCGAACTCGTCGAAGTCGCGCTTGCTGGCGGCCATGGCCGGCGTCGGGCGGGCCGCCATCTCGTCGTAGAAGACGCGATAGCGCAGCGCCTGGGCGGCGTCGATCTCGGCGGCACTTTCCGCCAGCCTGATCTCGACCCCATTGGCGACGATCGGCGCCGGCCGTTCGCCGTGCAGGCGCGGGGCAACGCTAGGCGTCACCGCTCTCCCCCTTCAGCGGCACGGCGTAGAGCTCCAGCCGGTGGTCGACCAGCTTGTAGCCGAGCTTGCGCGCGATCGCCTTCTGCAATTCCTCGATCTGGGGGTCGGTGAACTCGATCACCTTGCCGGTCTGCACGTCGATCAGGTGGTCGTGATGCTCCTCCGGCGCCTCCTCGTAGCGGGCCCGGCCGTCGCCGAAATCGTGCTTCTCCAGGATGTCGGCCTCCTCGAACAGCCGCACGGTGCGATAGACCGTGGCGATCGAGATGCGCGGGTCGATGGCCGTCACGCGCCGGTAAAGCTGCTCGACGTCGGGATGGTCCGAGGAATCCGACAGCACGCGGGCGATGACGCGGCGCTGCTCGGTCATCTTCAGCCCGCGTTCGATGCAGCGTTTTTCCAGCCGTGAGGGCATGTTTCTCCATTGGCCCGCCAGGGCCCCGCCAGGGCCGGGACCCGAAATCGCCGGCAGTATAAAGCAAAACCGGCGGCCGCGCCTATCCCGTGGCCAGCGCCGGAAAGTTCCGCGCCGCCCGCGGTTTAGCGCGGATCATGATTTGACGGAAGCGCTTACGCTTCCGTCAAATCATGCGAATTCGCGCCATTTTTTAATTTTTAGAGCAAATTCACGCGTCCTGACGGCATCGCAAGGCGATGGTCAGAACGCGGTTTGCACTACCGCCGCCCGCGGCGCTTGGTCCGCAAGCCCAGGCCGCTCTTCTTGGCCAGCGCGCTGCGGGTCTTGGCGTAGTTCGGCGAAACCATCGGGTAATCGGGCGGCAGGCCCCATTTCTTGCGGTATTCGTCGGGCGTCATGTCGAAGGCCGTCTTCAGGTAGCGCTTCATCATCTTGTGCCGGGTGCCGTCCTCGAGGCAGACGATGTACTCGCTGGTCACCGATTTCTTGACCGGCACCGCGGGCGGCTTGGTCGCCACCGTGGCGGGCGTGGCGCCGGTCAGGCCCTGCAGCGTGGCATAGACGCGCTGGATCAATTCTGACACGTCGTTCATGGCGACCGCATTCTTGGAGAGATGGGCCGATACGATCTGTGACGTCAGCGTCAGAAGATTGTCGGCGGTGTTTTGGGCGCTCATTCTGCAGGCCTCGTTCCTGGTAGTGGTCCGCTCAAGAGCGGCGGATTATGGAGAGCGGGAGTCGAAAAGGCGAGTATCATTTAAGTGATTACACGGTATTTGCAGAATTCATTCCGCTCTATAGTAAATGGATATGGCGGATCATCTCGACATTACCGGCGAAGTTTGCCCGATGACCTTCGTTCGGATCAAGTTGAAGCTGCAGTCGATGCGGCCGGGCGAGGCCCTGTCGGTGCGCCTGCGCGAGGGCGAACCGCTGGCCAACGTGCCGCGCGCGCTGCGCCAGGAGGGCCACGAGATCGTGGCGCTGCGGGCCGAAGGCAACGGCATACATCGGCTTGATATACGCAAAAACCCTAAACCGGCTGCGCCATGAGGATGGCGGCGGCGCTGCCCAGGCTGCCGCGCGCGTAATAGCCGGCGCGCTTGCCGACGGCGGCGAAGCCCAGCCCGGCATAGAGCTTGCGCGCGGCGAAATTGTCCTCGGCGACCTCCAGATGCAGCCGCCGCGCGCCGCGGCCGCGCGCTTCCGTCCTGGCCGCCGCGATCAGTGCGGCGCCGATGCCCTGCCGGCGCAGGGCCGGCGCGACGGCGATGGTGAGGATTTCCGCCTCGTCGGCGGCGGCGCGCACCACGATCAGCCCCAGCGCCGCATTGCCCGCGTCGCGCGCCATCAGCCCGAACGTGCCGGGCATGGCCAGCATTTCGGCGAAGCTCTGGCGCGACCAGGGCCGGTCCCAGGCGGCGGGGAAGCTGGCGCGATGCAGGGCCTCGGCGTCGGCCAGCTCCAGCCCGCCGAAGGGGCGGATATCGAAGCCCGGCGCCGTCATTGCCAGCCGACCGGCCGCGGCAGGGTCACGTCCGCCTCGCGCAGATAGAGCGGCCGGGGCATGCCCTCGCGCCGGTTGCGCTGGCGCCAGTGCTCGGCGCCCAGCGCGGCCAGCGCCGGCGCGAAGATGGCGGCGACCGGCGGGCGCTCGTCGCTGGCGGCGATTTCGCCGCCGCGTCCGGCCGTTTCGAACGCCGCCCGCAGCAGCCCCGCCCCGTCGCCCGCCAGCGCATAGCGTCCGCGCGGCAGCGCCGCCACGGCATCGTCGGGCCGGGCGATGAAGGGCTGCTGCGGCGTGTCGAGGGCGAGGAACATCTCCTCGCGCCGGCTGTCGATCGCCAGCACGGTCCTCGCCTGATCGGCGCCGTGCGGCGGCAGATTGTGCGCGACCGCCTCGAAGGTCGAGCAGGCGGCCAAGGGCGCGTCGAGCGCCAGCGCCAGCCCGCGCGCCATTGCCAGCCCGATGCGGATGCCGGTGAAGCTGCCCGGCCCGCTGGTGACGCCGATCAGCCCCAGCCGGTCGCTGCCGATGCCGGCCTGTTGCAGGGTGCGCTGGATGGCCGGCGCCAGGGTCGCCGACTGGCCGGTGGCGGCGGTCTCGAAATGCTGCGCCACGACCGTCTGGCCTTCCAGCACCGCCACGGACAGGGCCGAACAGGCGCAGTCGAAGGCCAGCATGAACGGGGAAGGCTTCATCGCCGCCAATCGACCATGTTAGGTAGAGGCGCGCAACTGGCCGGAGAGAGGGAAACGTGCGGCTCGTCGCCATCGCCAGGCCGGAATTCGACGTCGAGCTGAGCCTGGCCTATGCCACCGCCGGCAACATCACCGGCCAGCCGGTCTATCGCCGCGCCGACTGCTACCTGCTGGAGCCCGCCGCCGAAGCGCTGCGGCGCGCCATCGCGCAGGCCGCCGCGCTGGGGCTGCGGCTGCGCATCTTCGACGCGCTGCGCCCGACCGAGGCGCAATGGAAATTGTGGAACTTCAATCCCGATCCGCAATTCCTCGCCGATCCGCGGCGCGGCTCGCCGCATTCGCGCGGCGTGGCGGTCGACCTGACCCTGATCGGCGAGGACGGCCGCGATCTCGACATGGGCACCGGCTTCGACGCCTTCACGCCGCTGTCGCACCACGGCAACCTGCAGGTCTCGCCGCAGGCGCAGCGCAACCGGCTGCTGCTGATGGGATTGATGACGGGGGCGGGCTGGGATTTCTACCGCAACGAGTGGTGGCACTATCAGCTCTTCGACGCGCGCCAGTACCGGCTGTGGCCCGACGCCGACCTGCCGCGGCCGATGATGTAGCCGGAGGTTCTACTCGCGCTGCAGCCGCGCCTCGTCCAGCGGCCGCAGGTTCTCGGTGCGCATGATCAGGCGCAGGAAGTCGATATAGTCCTGGCCGCGCTCGGAATAGGCCAGCAGCGTGCCGGCCAGCACGTAGCCGTCGACGATCGCGTCCTTGCCGCGCATCTCCGCCCGCTGCTGGCGGAACTTGCGATAGGCGTTGTGGGTGTTGAGGTTCTGCGCATAGGCGGCGGCGGCCTCGACGATGCTGTCGAAGGCGCGTATCTGGAAGCGGCCCGGCACGTGCGTGCCCACCACCCTGCTCGGGGTGGCCGAGGAGAAGTGGTACTGCCCGAACAGCGCGTTGCCGGTGCGCGCCGGATAGGACGTGCCCCAGCCGCTTTCGGTCACCGCCTGCGCGATGGCCAGTGCGGGCGGCACGACATCGACGCGCAGCAGCAGCTCCTCGTGCTCGCCGCTGGCCACGCCGTAGCGCTGCGCCAGCGCCTCCAGCCAGATCTGCTCCCAGTCGCCGATCGGCTCGCCGGCCTCCGTCTGCGCGCGCAGCTTCACCAGGTGCTGGCGGTCGGCGAGGATCTCCTCGTTGATCTGCAGCATCACCGGCAGCAGCGCCTTGACGAACAGGCGCTTGCGCTTCTCGATGTCGACCATTTTGCCGAGATCGGCCGGCATGCGCATCACCGCGATGGCCGGCACCGGCAGGCCGCCGGCGACGACGTCCTTCAGCGAATAGTTGTGGTTGTCGAAAAGCTGCGCCAGCTGCTCGCTGCGCTCGACCGCCACCGGAATCGCCGGCGGCGGCGTGTCGGGCAGGTCGACGAAGGCCTGCGGCGGCATCGGCGGCGCGGCGTCCTGCGGCAGGGGCAGCAGCAGCCCGCTGGGCGCGTCGAGCTGCGGCAGCATGCGCGCCACGTCGGCCGGGGCGGCGCTCACCGGATGGCGGGCGGGATTGAAGGAGATGAAGGCGAACGCCCCGACGGCGAGAACGGCAAGCGGCAGCGAACCGTGGGCGCGCAGACGCGCCAGAAAACGCGGATCAATCGGCATCTCATACCGTTCTGTTGCGCCCCGACCGGGGGCTGTCGCAGAAAACCGGCGGGACCGTTTCGGTCCCCGCCGGCCGGAACTGTTTTTTGGACTAATCGACGGCGCGAACTTCCGTCACCTCCGGCACGTAGTGCCGCAGGAGGTTCTCGATCCCCATCTTCAGCGTCGCCGTCGAGCTCGGGCAGCCCGAGCACGAGCCCTGCATGTGCAGGTAGACGACGCCGTCCTCGAAGCGCTGGAAGACGATATCCCCGCCGTCCTGGGCCACTGCCGGGCGCACCCGGGTGTCCAGCAGGTCGCGGATCTGCGCTTCGACCTCGTTTTCCGCCTCCGGGGCGGCGGGGGCGTCCGTTTCGGCGCCGGACATGACCGGCTGGCCGGAGGTGAAATGCTCCATGATGGCGCCCAACACGGCCGGCTTCAGCACCGGCCAGTCGATGTCGGCCGCCTTGGTGACGGTGACGAAATCGCTGCCCAGGAATACGCGGGTGACGCCATCGACGTCGAACAGGCGGCGGGCCAGCGGCGAGCGGGCGGCCGCGTCGGCGCTGGGGAAATCGAACGTGCCGCTGTCGAGAACCGCCCGGCCCGGGATGAACTTCAGCGTCGCCGGGTTGGGGGTCTGTTCGGTCTGGATGAACATGACCGGTACTCCTTTGGCCGGGGCGGGGCGCGCCGACGAAACCCGTCGCAGCCGGACCCTGCCGTCAAAACCGGGCGCCGTGGCGCCCATGGGGTTCAGCCGACATAGGGAAAGCGGGTTCCCCGATCAAGCGTTTTTTCCGCGACCAGTCAGGAAATCCTCAAAAGAGACTTACTAAGTATCTGAGGAACAATGGATTTGATTGTTGAGTGATTTGGTCGGAATTATGGCCAAAAACGGACGATCAGCCTTGAATCCCGCCTTAGCGCGGCCGCAAACCCCTGCACGGGTTTTCAGGTGATGGCGTCGATCTGCGCTTCGTTCAGGCTGCCGGGGACGATGGTGATGGGCACGCGCAGGCTGCCGGCATGCTTGCCGGCCAGGGCGGTGACCAGCGGCCCGGGGCCTTCGGCGCCGGTGGCGGCGCCCAGCACCAGGATGGAGATGGTGGGATCCTCGGCGATGAGCTTGAGCAGCTCCTCGCGCTTGTTGCCTTCGCGCACGACGGTGCGCGGCAACTGGCCGGTGAGCGAGACCACCAGCTCGGAGAAGCGGTGCAGCACCTCCTCGCCCTGCTCGCGCGCTTCCTGGCGCATCAGGTCGTTGACGGCGGAGGAGAGCTGCTGCTCGATCGGCTCGATGACGTAGAGCATGGCCACCAGCCCGCCGGTGCGCTTGGCCCGCCGGCTGGCGTAGCGCAGCGCCGTCAGCAGTTCGGGCGAATCGTCGACCACGACCAGAAAGACCCGTTCGGCCGGCGTCTCTGCCGTCTTGGCGGCTGTTTTCGCTGCTGGCGCTTCGTTCAAGGTCTCCTCCCGCGGCGGCGGAACCATTCAGGTGCGCCGGAACGCGTAGCCGCTGAGCAATCCTGCCACCGCAGCGACGGCGATGGCAAACAGGCCGTAGAGCAGGCCGTGGCGCTCGGCCAGGAAGGAAATCCTCGCCCCCACGCCCACCTTGTCGACCAGCAGGGGCAGGGCGGCGGCGTCGACGATGCGCCCCTCGCGCAACTGGTAGACGTTGACGCGGTAGCGCCCGGGCGCCAGTTGCGCGGGGAAATGCAGGCTGGTGCGGAACAGGCGGGAATCCTTGAACGACACCCGGGCCGGCAGCGAGGAATAGAGGCCGATGCGCTGCTTGGCCCGGATCAGCCCGGCGCGGTAGTCGGCATAGGCCGGGTCGCGCGGCTCGATGTCGAGGAAATCCAGCCCCAGCCGGTTGTCCTGGCGCACCGCGCGCGGGGCGACCTCGGGCAACGGCCGGGTGCTGGCATAGGTGTAGAGCGGCGGCACCTTGGAGAATTCCGCCGCGCCGCGGTTGAGCCAGATGCCGAGCACGCGCTGCTTGCGCACCACGGTCTGCCGCTCGGTGTCGAGGCTGGTGACGACGACGACGATGTCGGAGGGCTGGTCGACGGCGCCGAACAGCAGCAGGTCGGTGCCGCTGAAGCCGGAGCTGATCGATACCCTGTCGCGCGCCATGTCGACGCTGAGCGAGCGCTGCGCCCAGGCGAGCTGGGGCAGCGCCAGCAGCGCCAGCAAGGCCGGCAGGATGATGCGGCCCGGCCGCCTCATTGGCCGGCCTCGCTCAGCAGGTAGATCTCCTCCGGCGTCACCACCATGTCGATCAGGAGCTTGACCGCCATCGCCAGCAGCAGCACCGCCAGCAGGCCGCGCAGCTGCTCGCCCGGCAGCTTCACCGACAGCCGGCTGCCCAAAGGCGCGCCGATCACCCCGCCGGCGATCATCACCAGCGCCAGGAACAGATCGACCGTCTGGTTCTGCCAGGCCTGCAGCACGGTGACGTTGGCGGCGACGAAGACGATCTGCAGGGCGGAGGTGCCGATCACCAGCAGGGTCGGCATGCCCAGCAGGTAGATCATGGCCGGCACCATCAGGAAGCCGCCGCCGATGCCCATGATCGCCGACAGCACCCCGGCGGCCAGCCCCAGCAGCAGCGGCAGGAACACCGAAATATAGAGGCGGGACTTGGGGAAGCGGACCTTGAGCGGCCAGCGCGCCACCCAGTAGTGCTGGTGCAGCTTGCGCCGCGCCGGCGCGTTCTGGCGGCGCTGGCGTAGCATGGTGCGGGAGCTCTCCGCCAGCATCAGCGAGCCCATGACCGAGAGCATGACGACGAAGGCCAGGGCGATCACCACGTCGATCTGGCCGATGGATTTCAGGTAGCCGAACAGCCGCACGCCCAGGGCCGAGCCGACCAGGCCGCCGACCAGGATGGTGAAGCCCATGCGCAGGTCGACGTTGCCGCGCCGCCATTGCTGGTCGAGCGAGGAGACCGAGGTGGCGAGGATCTGCGGCGCCTGGCTGCCCACCGCCACCGCCGGCGGCACGCCGATGAAGATCAGGGCCGGGGTGAGGATGAAGCCGCCGCCGACGCCGAACAGGCCGGACAGGAACCCCGCGAACAGACCCAGCGCCAGCAGGGCCAGCACATTGACCGACATTTCGGCGATCGGCAGGTACAGTTCCACTCCAGCTCCGGGCGCGGCGCGGTTTTTCCGTCTTTTTGCGCCTCATGCGGTGCCGGTTCAAGCCTTGCTTGCGGCAATTGCGGCAAATGCCGCGCCGTTGCGGCAATCGCGCCACAGAATGGGTCGAGGCGCTACTTCAGCAGGATGTTGATGACTTCGTAGAGCTGGAAACGGGCCCGCATCAGGTAGAAGCCCTGGCCCGTGAGATGGTTGGGCATGAGCTGCGCGTCGGGGCGGCCGTTCAGCACCACCAGCGGCTGCAACAGGGCCGCGGTGCGGAAGCTCTCGACCATCTGGTTCCACACCGTCGCCATGTTGCGCTCGCGGATCACCGCCTCGTAGTCGCGCCCCAGCTCGCGCAGGATCAGGTAGTAGGCGTAGAGCCGGCCCTTGTTGGCGTAGAAAATGTCGTCGACCTGCAGGTCGAACAGCGAGCCGGCGTACTGGGCGACGTGCTGGTCGGTGGTGGCCGACATCGAGCCGGTATCGGAGGCGATGCGCTCCAGGGCGGCCTGCAGATTGTCGGCCCGGCGCTCGAACACCGCCTGGCCCTGGCCCAGCCGCTTGTTGTAGGCGATCAGCGAGCGCATGCCGGCCTGGTACTGCTGCTCGGAGGTGGCGGTGGGCCAGATCGAGATCGAGGGGTCCCAGATCCAGATATGGCCGGGATATTTCAGGTTGCCGGCCGCCTTCTCGAGGTCGGGGTCGGCCTGGCTGGTGCCGCGGGCGCGGCCGATATGGTCGGTGAGTTCGACCGCCAGCCGGGCCATCGCCGCCATCATGCCGGTCTGGTAGTTGGGCATGTTGTCCAGCATCCAGGACGGCACGAAGAAGGGATCGTTGGGCGTCCAGCGATACCGGTTGGTTTCGCGGTCGATCAGGGCGGCCATGACGGCGACGGTGCGGCTCTCGCCCGGCGCGGTCTGCGGCGCCTGGAAGTCGGGATTGTCGTCGATGGTGTGGATCCACGCCATGCCCACCGGGTAGTAGAGCAGCAGCACGGCCAGCACCGCCCAGCCGACCCGCCGCCAGGTGCGGCCGCGCGCCGGGCTGGCGCTGCCGCCGCCGCCCGTGGCCAGGCGCTGGCGCATGCGCTCCCACCACGACAGGCGCGGGGCGGCTTCGGGGGTGAATTCCGGTTCGAAGGTCATCTCGGCCAACCCTATGTGGGGCGTCGGGGCCGCGCGTCAACGCCGCGCCAAGGCTTGCGAACGAATATCGCCGGCGCGATCATTGCGCCAGCTTGATCGACAATCGACCGGGGCAGGACGTTCATGGCGCTCGATCCGCAGGTTGCGGCCCTCCTGGAAGCGGCGGCGAAGGCCGGCCGGCCGCTGCTGCATACGCTGGCGCCCGAGGAAGCGCGCCGCATGTTCCGCGAGACCCGCGTGCCGCTGCAGCCGTCGCCGCCGGCCATGGCGCTGGTCGCCGACCTGGTGGCCGATGCCGGGCACGGCGCCATTCCGCTGCGCCATTACCGGCCGCGGGGCCATCCGGAGAACGAGCTGGTGCCGGCGCTGCTCTACTATCACGGCGGCGGCTGGGTGATCGGCGATCTCGACACCCACGACGTGGCCTGCCGGCAACTGGCGGAGGCTTCCGGCTGCGCGGTGGTGTCGGTGAACTATCGCAAGGCGCCTGAGCACCGCTTCCCCGCCGCCATCGACGATGCCTGGGCCATCGCTGCCTGGCTGGCGGCCAATGGCGGCGCGCTGCGCATCGACGGGCATCGCCTGGCGGTGGGCGGCGACAGCGCCGGCGGCAATCTGGCCGCCGCGGTGGCGCTGCTGGCGCGCGACGAACTGGCGGCGGGGCGCAACGCGCCCGCCTTCCGCCTGCAATTGCTGGTCTATCCCGCCACCGACATGACCATGGCGCACGATTCGCTGCACCGCTTCGCCGACGGCTACCTGCTGACGCGCGACGCCATGGCCTGGTTCATCGACCACTACATGAGCGGCGCCGACCGGCGCGATCCGCGCGCCTCGCCGCTTCTGGCGCCGTCGCTCCAGGATCTGCCGCCGGCCTATGTCGTCACCGCCGGCTTCGATCCGCTGCGCGACGAGGGCCACGCCTATGCCCGACGGCTGGCGGAAGCGGGCAACACGGTGGAGTACGTGGAATATGGCGGCATGGTGCACGGCTTCTTCGGCATGGGCGGCGTGGTCGCCACCGCCAACCGCGCCATCGCCGCCGCCGGCGCGGCGCTGAAGCAGGCGCTGTTCGACTAATTCCTAGCCGCGCGCCACTTCATAGGCTTTCAGCGCGTTGTAGGAGACGCGCAGGATCGGCGCCTTCACGCCCAGGGCGCGGGCCCGCGCCAGCATGTCGCCGACGATGTGGTCGGCCTCGACCCGGTTGCCGCGCTCGATGTCGCGCGCCATCGAGCCCTTGCGCGGGGCGCCCTTCTCGACCAGCAGCGGGACCATGCGCGCGACATAGTCGGGCCGCGGCGCGAAGCCCGAGGCCCGGGCGACGGCGAGGCATTCGTCGAAGCATTCGCGGGCGATCGCCTCGCCCTCCGGCGCCTGCACGATATTGCCGAGGGTGTTGCGGAACAGCGTCGACATGGCCGCCAGAGCGCAGAGGAAGACGAACTTCTCCCACATCTCCAGCATGATGCTGCCGCTCTGCCGGCCGGTGGCCTTGGTGCCGGCGAACAGCGCGGCGAAGCGCGCCAGCCGGTCGCTGGCGCCGCCGGCGCGCTCGCCGAACACCAGGTTCTGGGCGAAATCGAGGTGCAGGATCTCGTTCTGCGGCCCCAGCGTGACGCCGATCTGGCACAGCCCGCCGACCACGCGCTCCTTGCCGAAGCGCGCATCGAGCGCCTCCAGGTGCTTCAGCCCGTTCAGCAGCGGCACGATGGCGGTGCCCGGCCCGACCGCGCCGGCGATGCTATCCATGGCCGAAGGAAGGTCGTAGGCCTTGCAGGTCAGCAGCACGATGTCGTAGGGCCCGCCCGGCCGCTCGGCGCTGGCGGTCTTCACCGGCAGCGTCGCATCGCCTTCCTTGCTCTTGATGACCAGTCCGCGCGCGGCCAGCTCGGCCGCCCGCTTCGGCCGCACCAGGAAGGTGACGTCGCGGCCGATCTCGGCCAGCCGGCCGCCGAAATAGCCGCCGGTGCCGCCCGCCCCCAGAACCAGAACGCGCATCGCCATCCTCCCCCGCTCAGGGCTGCAGGAAGCCCACGATCTCGTAGACCTCGCGCAGGATCGGCTCGGCGATGGCCCGCGCCCGCGTCGCCCCGTCCTTCAGCACCTGGTCGACATAGGCGGGATCGGCCAGCAGCCGCTTCATGTCGGCGTTGATCGGACCCAGCTTGTCGACCGCCAGATCGGTCAGCGCCTTCTTGAAGGCGGAGAACTCCTTGCCGGCGAACTCGGCCAGGATCTCGGCCCGCGGCCGGTCCGACAGGGCGGCGTAGATGCCCAGCAGGTTGTCGACCTCCGGCCGCTGCCTGGCGTCGGCTTCGGTTTCCGGCATGGGCAGCGGGTCGGTCTTGGCCTTGCGGATCTTCAGCGCGATGGCGTCGGCGTCGTCGGTCAGGTTGATGCGCGAATAGTCGGACGGGTCCGACTTGCTCATCTTCTTCGAGCCGTCGCGCAGGCTCATGACGCGGGTCGCCTCGCCCAGGATCAGGGGCTCGGTCAGCGGGAAGAAGCCCGGCGCGTTGAAGTCGTTGTTGAACTTCTGCGCGATGTCGCGGGTCAGCTCCAGGTGCTGCTTCTGGTCCTCGCCCACCGGCACGTGCGTGGCCTTGTAGGCCAGGATGTCGGCCGCCATCAGGTTGGGATAGACGTAGAGCCCGGCCGAGGCGTTCTCGCGGTCCTTGCCCGCCTTCTCCTTGAACTGGGTCATGCGGTTGAGCCAGCCGATGCGGGCGACGCAGTTGAACACCCAGGCGAGCTGCGAATGGGCCGGCACGGCGCTCTGGTTGAAGACGATGTGTTTCCTGGCATCGACGCCGGCGGCGATGAAGGCGGCGGCCACTTCGCGCGTGGCGCGGCGCAGCTCGGCCGGCTCCTGCCACATGGTGATGGCGTGCTGGTCGACGACGCAGTAGATGCACTCGTACTCGTTCTGCAGCCGCACGAAGTTGCGGATGGCGCCGAGATAGTTGCCGAGATGGAGATTGCCGGTGGGCTGCACGCCCGAGAAGATGCGATTCACGGTTTGGACCCTCGCTATATGGTAACGGGCCAACGGTTTGGCGTGCCGCCGGCCGGCGCGGGTTATCGCGCCGGGCGAGGTTCAGGTCAAGCGTCCGTATCGGTCGGCGCCGGCCTCACGCCGGGCTGGCGTTTGAGGCTGTTGCGCAAGGCGCCGATGCTGCCGGCCTTCAGCGCCAGCACCAGCCCGCCATAGAGCAGCGCGCCGCCGCCGACCAGCGCCGCCAGCAGCAGCGCCTGCCAAAGGAAGCGCATCTGGGCCAAGCCGGGCAGCGCGTGGAGCGCGCCGAACAGGGCGCCGCCCATGACCAGCGCGGCCAGCAGCAGGCGCGGGCCGCGCCGGGCCAGCAGGGCGTCGATCTTCAGATGGCCGCGGCGGTGCAGGACGACGCCCATCAGCACCACGTTCAGCCAGCCGCTGAGCGAGGAGGCCAGCGCGATGGCGACATGCTGCAGCGATCCGATCAGCGCCACGATCAGCGCGACGTTGGCGGCGATGGCGACGGCGACGATGTAAAGCGGCGTGCGCGTGTCCTGGCGGGCGGAGAAGCCGGGAATCAGCACCTTCACCAGCACGAAGGCGGGCAGGCCGATGGCGAACACCGCCAGCGCGTCCGCCGTCGCCACGGTCGCGGCGGCATCGAAGGCGCCGCGCTGGAACAGCACCCGGATGATGGGCTCGTGCAGCGCCACCAGCCCGGCGGTGGCGGGCAGGGTCAGCAGCAGGGCGAATTCGATGGCGCGGTTCTGGTTGGCCAGCGCCGCCTCGTGGCTGCCGGCCTTGATCTGGCGCGACAGCAGCGGCAGCAGGGCGGTGCCGATGGCCACCCCGACCACGCCCAGCGGCAACTGGTTGATGCGGTCGGCATAGTAGAGATAGGCGATCGAGCCGGTGGGCAGGAACGAGGCCCACACCACGTCGAGCATGGAGTTGATCTGCTGCAGGCCGCTGCCCAGCGCCGCCGGCATCGCCAGCAGCAGGAGATTGCGCACGCGCGGGGTGAAGCGCGGCAAGAGCGGCGTCAGGCTCATGCCCGCCCGCGCGCAGGCGACGGCCAGCCACAGATATTGCAGCACGCCGGCGGCCAGCACGCCCCAGGCCAGGGCGTGGCCGGCGGTCGGCACCAGCGCCGTCAGGCCGAGGGCGGCGGCGATCAGGGTCAGGTTGAGCAGGATGGGGGCGGCGGCGGCATGGGCGAAGCGATCGAGCGAATTCAGCACCGCCCCCTGCAGCGACACCAGCGAGATGAACAGCAGGTAGGGGAAGGTGATGCGCGACAGCTCGATCGCCAGCGCGTAAGTCTGCGGCTTGTCGTCGTAGATGCCCGGCGCGATGGCGGCCACCACCCAGGGCATGAAGATCATCATCAGCGCGAAGAGCGGCAGCAGGATGGCCAGCAGCGCCGCCTGCGCCTCGCGGGCGAAGCGCCGTGCCGCCTCTTTCCCGCCCTCGTGCAGGGCGCCGGCGAACAGCGGCACGAAGGCCTGGTTGAAGGCGCCCTCGGCGAACAGGCGGCGGAAGAAATTGGGCAGCTTGAACGCGATGAAGAAGGCGTCGGCCACCGGGCCGGCGCCCATGACGGCGGCGATCACCATGTCGCGCAGGAAACCGGCGACGCGGCTCAGCAGGGTGAAGCCGCCGATCGAGGCGACGGCGCGGGCGAAGCTCATGCGCGGCCAGTCATAGCGGCAGCCCGGCGCGCTTGCCAAGCGGGGTCACGGGCCCAACGCTCCCTTCAGGAACGCCGCCACGTCGCGCTGCGCGGCCGCCAGCGCGGCGGCATTGCCGCCATAGGTGGCGCCATACTCCATGCAGGTCTTCAGATAGGCGTTGATGGCGGCCTGGTCGGCCATTTCCTCGCCGGTGTCCAGCCGCTTCATGGTGCCGTTGCCGACCACGACCTCCGCCTGGCAGTTGCGCGCGCTTTGCAGGTTGGCGTAGCGGCGCGGCGGGGCGGGAATGTCGAAATCGTGATAGGCGCCGGCATAGACGCGGGTCTCGACCGCAGCGCCGCGGCGGCGGAACCAGTCGGCATAGTCGAGGCAGGGCGGGGCGGGCGTGTAGTCGTCGGCCTCGCCCAGCAGCATCAGGATCGGCCCGCCGGCCAGCGCCTCGGCGCGATAGGGGATGGAGCAGGAGGGGTAGAGCGCGATATGCGCGGCGAAGCGCAGGCCGCCGTCGATGACCCCGGCGCGGACCGGCTCCAGCGCCGTATAGAGCGCCACCTGGCCGCCGCGCGAGAACCCCATCACCGCGATGCGTTGCGGATCGAGGCGCGGATGGGTGGCGAGAAGCTGCAGGGCGGCCAGCGCGTCGGCGACATTGGCCATGGTCGACAGGCGACTCTGGTCGGCCGCCGTGTTGCGCAGGCCGCGGCCGGCGAAGCTGTCGACCACGAAAGTGGCGTAGCCCAGCGCGTTCAGCCGCGCCGCCCAGTCGTGCTCGCGCCCGGCGAGGATGCCGCCGCTGCCATGCGCGATGACGATCGCCGGCAAGCGGCCGATGCTGGACGGCAGCACGAGGCGTCCGGTGACGGTCGCTTCCGGCATCGACGGGCTGCGCCGCACCAGGTCGCTGGGGCCGCGGGGGGTCCTGGACGCGAACTGGATATCGCCGCTGCGCCCGTCGGCCAGCGAGGCGACGGGCTGCGCCTGGACGAAGGATGCGGCAAGGACGGCGGCGAGGAAGAAGAGGCAGGCGCGGATCATCGGGAGCCAAGGGTCGACGGCGATTGCGCCCGATTTGCGGCCGCTATTCCGCCGCCGTGCGGGTGCGGCGGGGCTGGCGGGTGGACGGCGCGGCCTCGGGCGGCACGGCCTCCAGCCCTTCCTTGCGGTCGGCGACCAGCAGCACGCTCTCCAGCTTCTCCTTGATCTCGGCCAGCTTGCCGGCATGCACGATCTTCAGGCCGAACAGGTCCTTCACATAGAACACGTCGACGGCGCGCTCGCCATAGGTCGTTACGTGGGCGGAGGAAATCTGCAGGTTGAGCTGCGAGAGGGTGCGGGTGACGAGATAGAGGAAACCCGGCCGGTCGCGGCCGTTGACCTCGACCACGGTGTGGGTGTTGGAGGCGCTGTTGTCGACCAGCACGCGCGGGGCGACGGTGAAGACGTTGGCGCGGGTGGGATAGTTGGGCTTCTGCCGCTCGAGCTGCTCGGCGATGCGCAACTGGCCGGACAGGGCCTGCTCGATGCGGGCGGAGAGGCGGGCCAGCTTGTCGGAGCGCTCGAAGGCGCCGCCCTCGGTGTCCTGGATGGCGAAAGTGTCCAGCGCCATGCCGTTGGACATGGTGAAGATCTTGGCGTCGACGATGTTGGCGCCGGTCAGCGCCATGGCGCCGGCGATGCGCCAGAACAGGCCGGGGCTGTCCTGGGTGTAGATCGTCACCTCGGTGACGGCGCGCACCGGATCGACCCGGTGCTCGACCATCAGCGGGGAATTGTCGCGCGCCGCCCGGCGCATCAGGTCGGCGTGGCGGGCATGGGTGGCGGGATCGAAGCTCAGCCAGTAGGCGGGATAGCCGTAGCCGAAGATCTTCTCGCGCTCCTCGGCGGCCCAGTCGGGCAGCAGCCTGGCCGCCGCCTCCTGCGCCTGCTTCACCCGCTCGGCACGGCCGCCGCCCAGCGTGCCGCCGGACAGCACTTCCTCGGCGGCGTAGTAGATCTGGCGCAGCAGGGCCGCCTTCCAGCCGTTCCACACGTTGGGGCCGACGGCGCGGATGTCGCACACGGTCAGCACCAGCAGCAGGCGCAGCCGCTCGGGCGACTGCACCAGGGCGGCGAAATCCTGGATGGTCTTGGGGTCCTGCAGATCGCGCTGGAAGCCGGTATAGGACATGGCCAGGTGGTAGCGCACCAGCCAGGCGACGGTTTCGGTGTCCTGCGGCGACAGGCCCAGGCGCGGTCCCAGATGGTTGGCGACGTCGGCGCCCAGGATCGAATGGTCGCCGCCGCGGCCCTTGGCGATGTCGTGCAGCAGGACGGCCAGGTACAGCACCTCGCGCGACAGCACCTTGTGCACGATCTCGCAGGCCAGCGGATGGTCTTCCTTCAGCTCGCCGCGCTCGATGCGCGAGAGGATGCCGATGGCGCGGATGGTGTGCTCGTCCACCGTGTAGGTGTGGTACATGTCGTGCTGGGTCTGCGCCACGACGCGGCCGAAATCGGGCACGAAACGGCCGAACACGCCGGCCTCGTTCATCCGCCGCAGCGCCGTTTCCGGATCGTGCTTCGAGGTCAGGATCGCCATGAACAGGCGGTTGGCCTCCGGGTTGGCGCGCAGGGCGTGGTCGATCAGCCGCAGGTTCTGCGTCACCAGCCGCAGCGTGGCGGGATGGATCTCCAGCCCGTTCTCCTGCGCCACGTGGAACAGGCGGATCAGCTTCACCGGATCGCGGGCGAAGTCCGCCTCATGCGCGATCTTCAGCCGCTCGCCGTCGACCACGAAACCGTCGAGCTGCTTGGGCCGCAGCGAGGCCAGGCGGAACATGCCGAAGCGCGGCTTGCGCTTGTGCGCCTCGTCCAGCGCGGCGCAGAAGATGCGCGTCAGGTCGCCCACCGTCTTGGCGTGCAGGTAGTAGTGCTTCATGAAGCGCTCGACCCCGCGCGTGCCGGCGTGGTCGGTGTAGTGCATGCGCCGTCCGATCTCGGCCTGCAGGTCGAAGCTCAGCCGCTCCTCGGCGCGGCCGGTCAGGAAATGGATGTGGCAGCGTACGGTGCGCAGGAAGTTCTCGGCGCGGTCGAACTTGCGCGCCTCCTCCGCCGTCAGCACGCCCTTGTCGACCAGCTCGGCCGCGCTGTCGACGCGGTAGAGGTACTTGGCGATCCAGTACAGCGTCTGCAGGTCGCGCAAGCCGCCCTTGCCGTCCTTGACGTTGGGCTCCACCACGTAGCGCGAATCGCCCATCTTGCGGTGGCGCACGTCGCGCTCGGCCAGCTTGGCCTCGAGGAAGTCGCGCCCGTCGCCGGCCAGGAAGGTCTGCGCGAAGCGGCGCTTGAACTCGTGGTAGAGCTCGGGCACGCCCCACAGATAGCGGCTCTCCAGCAGGGCGGTGCGGATGGTGTGGTCGGCCTGCGCCAGGCGGATGCTCTCCTCGATGGTGCGGGTGGCGTGGCCGACCTTCAGCCGCAGGTCCCACAGCGTGTAGAGCATGTATTCGACGATCTGCTCGCCGCGCGGCGTCTGCTTGTAGGGGCGCAGGAACAGCAGATCGATGTCGGACTGGGGATAGAGCTCGCCCCGCCCGTAGCCGCCGACCGCGACCAGGCAGATCTGCTCCGCCGCGGTCGGGTTGGGCGTGGGGAAGACGTGCTGGTTGGCGAAGTCGAACAGCACCTTGACGATCTGGTCGGTGAGGTAGGCGGTGCCCAGGGTCGCCTGCCGCCCGTCGCCGTCGAGATCGAAGCGGCGGCGGATCTCGGCCCGGCCGGCCTCCATGGCCCGTTTCAGCTCGGCCAGCACCGGCCCGCGATTGGCCGGCAGCTCGGACATGTCGCGCGCCGTCGCCTCCAGGGCGGCGATCAGCCCCCGGCGGTTGATAATGGCGCGGCGGTCGCGCAGCGTGTCGTGCGGCTTTTCCATGGGACTTATATATAGGCGGCTGTCCGGCCCATTGTACCTGCCCGCGGCTTGGGTCCACAATCTGCGGCTTCCCGCGGCGGCAGGCGGGTTTGGGGGCATAGGTGACGGGCGAATTCCTGCATGGGCTGCAGCTTCTGGGCGTCGGCGTCTTCGCGCTGACCGGGGCGCTGGCGGCGGCGCGGGCCAGGCTGGACATATTCGGGTTCGCGCTGCTGGCGGCGGTCACCGGCATCGGCGGCGGCACCCTGCGCGACGTGCTGCTCGATATCGGGCCGGTGTTCTGGATCGAGGACCACGCCTATATCGTGGTCTGCGTGGCGGTTGCCGCCGTGGCCTTTTTCGCCGCCCCCCGGCTGGCGCGGGGCGAAAAGGTCATCCTGTGGGCCGACGCGCTGGGCATGGCGCTGTTCTGCGTCCTGGGGGCGGAGCGGGCGCGCGACGCCGGCGCCACGGCCCTGGTGGCGGTGGTGATGGGCGTGCTGACCGCCGCCTTCGGCGGCATCGTGCGCGACGTGCTGTGCGTGCGGGTGCCGCTGATGCTGCGGCAGGAGATCTACGCCACGGCGGCGGCGGCCGGCGCCAGCCTGTTCGTGCTGCTGGCCGAGCTGGGCGCGCCGCAATCGGCGGCGCTGCTGGCCGGCTTCCTGGCCGCCTTCGTCATTCGCGGCGCGGCGCTGATCTTCCACTGGTCGCTGCCGGCCCATCGCGGCCTGGGCGACTGAGCGCGGATCTATCCCCAAACGCTGTCACAAAACCAAAACACCTCCTGTGTATGACGCTGTCTGCGTCGGCTTGCAGGGGAAGGTGCGGTGGCGAACGCGATCGCGGTACGGCAGCTCAGCAAGAGTTTTCACGCCGGCAAGCGCGCCTTGTCGGCGGTCGATTTCGCCATAGCGCCGGGCGAGATGGTGGCGCTGATCGGCGCCTCGGGCTCGGGCAAGTCGACCCTGCTGCGCCACATATCGGGCTTCATCGCCGCCGACCGCGGCGCCGGCCGGGTCGAGGTCTTCGGCCGCCTGGCGCAGGAAAACGGCCGGATCGCCCGCGACATCCGCGACATCAGGGCCGGCATCGGCTTCGTCTTCCAGCAGTTCAACCTGGTCAACCGCCTGTCGGTGCTGGCCAATGTCGCCGCCGGCGGCCTGCATCGCATGGCGCTGTGGCGCAGCCTGCTGATGCGCTTCTCGAAAGCGGAGATCGCCGCCACGCTCGAGGCGCTGGCGGCGGTGGGCATCGCCGAGACCGCCTGGCAGCGCGCCGCCACCCTGTCCGGCGGCCAGCAGCAGCGGGCGGCCGTGGCGCGCGCGCTGGTGCAAGGCGCCCGCATCCTGCTGGCCGACGAGCCGATCGCCTCGCTCGATCCGGAATCGGCGCGCAAGGTCATGGACATCCTGGCCGATCTCAACCGCAGCCGCGGCCTGACCGTGCTGGTGTCGCTGCACCAGGTCGAGACGGCGCTGCGCTATTGCCCGCGCGTCATCGCGCTGCATGCCGGCGCCGTCGTCTATGACGGGCCGGCCGCCGCCCTGACGCCGGCGCTGCTGCGCCGCCTCTACGGCGCCAGCGCCGAGGAGCTGCTGGCGACCGATCATCTGTCTTCGGCGTCCGAACCGTCCGTGCGGGGTCCCATGGCCCTGGCGGCGGCGGGCTGAATTTCCAGCAAGGAGGAGGAAGAATGTTCCGCAAACTGTTCATGGCGCTGGGCGCCGTGGTTGCCCTGGCGGCGCCGGCGGCGGCGCAGCAGCAGGAGCTGAATTTCGGCATCATCGCCACCGACGCGGTCAGCGTGCAGCGCGACCGCTGGCAACCCTTCCTCGACGACATGCAGAAGGCGACCGGCTACAAGATCACCGCCTTCTTCGCCCCCGACTACAACGGCATCATCGAGGCCATGCGCTTCAAGAAGGTGCAGGTCGCCTGGTTCGGCAACAAGTCGGCGATGGAAGCCGTCGACCGCGCCGACGGCGAGGTCTTCGCCCAGGTGGTCTTCGCCGACGGCTCGGTGGGCTACAACTCGCTGCTGATCGTCCATCGCGACAGCCCGCTGCAGTCGCTCGACGACCTGCTGAAGGCGCCCAAGCAGTACACGTTCGGCAACGGCGATCCCAACTCGACCTCCGGCTTCCTGGTGCCCTCCTACTACGTCTTCGCCATGAACAAGGTCGATCCGACCACGCATTTCAAGGCGGTGCGCGCCGGCAGCCATGCCTCCAACATGCTGGCGGTGCTGAACAAGCAGGTCGACGTGGCCACCAACAACACCGAGCAGTGGCACGTGCTGGAGACGCAGCAGCCGGAGAAGGTCAAGGACCTGCGCGCCATCTGGAAATCGCCGCTGATCCCGTCCGATCCCTTCGTCTGGCGCAAGGACCTGCCGGCGGAGACCAAGCAGAAGCTGAAGGATTTCGTCTACGGCTACGGCCAGACCGACGAGCAGAAGGCGGTGCTGAAGAAGATCTACAATTACGGCTCGTTCCGTCCCTCGACCAACGCCCAGCTCCTGCCCATCCGCCAGCTCGAGATGTACAAGGACCGGCAGAAGATCGAGCAGAACGCGGCCCTGAGCGCCGAGGAGAAGAAGGCCAAGCTGGCCGAGATCGACGCCAAGCTGGCCGATCTGGCCAAGCAGGCCGCCCAGGTCACCAACTAGGAGCCGGGGCTCCGGCGGCGCTACCGCCGGCTGGAGCCCCTTCCGTTTTCCGCCCGTTCGGTTTCCCACATGACGGCGCAAACCGCCCCCCTGCCGCCGCCGCCGGGCAAACGCGGCCTGCTATGGGCGCTGGGCTGGGGCGGGTTCGCGCTGCTGATGGGCTGGGCCTGGCAGGGCGCCGATATCCGCCCCGTCGAGCTGATCCGCGATTCGGCCAACATGGCGACGCTGGCGGCCGACTTCATGCCGCCCGACTTCACCGACTGGCGCATCTTCCTGCGCGAGATGGTCGTCACCGTGCATATCGCGCTGTGGGGCACGTTCCTGGCGGTGATCAGCGCCGCCTTCTTCGGCCTGCTGTCGGCCGCCAATATCGCGCCGCCCTGGGTCTACCAGCCGGTGCGCCGGCTGATGGATGCCTGCCGCGCCATCAACGAGATGGTGTTCGCGATGATCTTCATCGTCGCGGTGGGCTTGGGGCCGTTCGCCGGCGTGCTGGCGCTGTGGGTGCATACCACCGGCACGCTGGCCAAGCTGTTCGCCGAGGCGGTGGAGGCGGTCGATCCGCGCCCGGTCGAGGGCATCCGCGCCACCGGCGCCAACCAGGTCGAGGAGATCGTCTACGGCATCATCCCGCAGGTGCTGCCGCTGTGGATCTCCTTCACCCTCTACCGCTTCGAATCCAACGTGCGCTCGGCCTCGGTGGTCGGCATGGTGGGCGCCGGCGGTATCGGGGTCATCCTGTTCGATACGCTGCGCGGTTTCCAGTATCCTCAGGCCTGTGCGGTCATCCTCATCATCATCGTATCGGTGACGCTGATCGACATGGTTTCGGCGAGGATCAGGCAATGGGCGATCTGACGGCGGCGGGCGGCTTCGCCTGGCACAATCCGGTGGCGGTCGATTTCGCCTGGGGCGGTTTGCAGCGCCTGCCGCGGATCGTCGGCGACAGGCCGGCGCTGCTGGTGCTGTTTCCCGAGGCTGCCAGCCTCGGCCTGCGCGACCAGTTGGAGAAGCTGCTGCCGCGTCTGGTCGGCGTGATCGACGAGGTTCAGCCCAACCCGGCGCTGCGCCACGTCGAAGCCCTGCACCGCCGATTCTGGACCGAACAGAAGCATGCCGAACTCATCGTCGCGATCGGCGGCGGCAGCGTTCTCGACACCGCCAAATGCCTGTCGGTGACGACGGCCACCGGTTTTACCGGCGCGCTGGAGGCGGCGGCGCCGGTCACCGACTGGCGGAAGCTGCTCGCCGTGCCGACCACCGCCGGCACCGGCTCGGAGGTCACGCCCTGGGCCACGGTGTGGGATCCCGACGCTGTGCCGCCGCGCAAGCTGTCGCTGCACCGGCAGCAGACCTGGCCGCAGACGGCGCTGGTCGATCCGTCGCTGACGCGCAGCCTGCCGCGCGGCGCCACCGTGGCCGGGGCGCTGGATGCGCTGTCGCACAGCCTGGAGGCGATCTGGAACCGCAACGCCAATCCGGTGTCGGACCGGCTGGCGGTCGGGGCGGCCCGCCAGGTGATCGCGCATCTGCCGCAGGTGCTGGCCGCGCCGGCCGAGCGTGCGGGGCGCAGCGCGCTGTCGCTGGCGGCGACCATGGCCGGCCTGGCCTTCTCCAACACCAAGACGGCGCTGGCGCACGAGATTTCCTATGCATTGACCCTGCAGCGCGGCATCACCCATGGCATCGCCTGCAGCGCGCCCCTGCCGCTGGTATGGCGACTGGCGCAGGGCTGCGATGCCGACCGCGACCGGGTGCTGGGCGAGGTCTTCGATTGCCCCGCCAGCGAAGGGGCGGCGCGGCTGGAAGCGTTCCTGCACAGCGTGGAGGTGGCGACCGACCTGCGGCGCTACGATTTCTCCGCCGCCGAGATCGACGCCATTCTCGACAAGGCGCAGTCGGGCGCGCGCGGCCGCAATTTCATCGGCACTCAGGAAATGCGCGTGGCGTAAGCCGCCGCGCCGGCATAGGCGCCCTGCCACAGGGCGAAGAAGGCGGTCCACATCGCCAGCGAATCGGCGTTGATGCCGAACGGCAGCAGCAGGCCGACCAGCAGGCCGGCGGCGATGGTCGTCGCGAAGAACGGCATCCGCCGCGCCAGCGGCGAGAGAAGGGCGGTGGCGAGGCCCAGCAGCAGCGCGCCGGCGGCGCCCGCCGCCCCGCCCGCGAGCGCCGACATCGTATCGTTCTGGCGGTCGTAAAGCGCGATGGCGACGTTGAGCGCGGCGTAATAGGACAAGGCGGCGGCGGTGATCAGCGCCAGCCATTTGATGCCGGAGAGGGCCAGCGGCCGGCGCAAGGCGGCGCCGACGATAACGCCGTAGAAAATGCCCGCGCCGGCCTGGCTGGAGAGGGCGGCAATGGCGTCGATCAGCCCGTCGTCGCCACTCTGCGCGTCCAGGAAGCGGAAATTCCACCAGGCGTAGAGCGCGCCCGAGGCCGCGCCGAGCAAGGCGAACTTGGCCGTCGCCATCATGGCTATTCCTTTTCCTCGCGCCGCAAGGCCACGAGCTGGTAGAGCAGCTCCAGTGCGGCCTTGGGCGTCAGCTCGTCGGGATTGGCTTGCGCCAGCGCCTCCAGCGCCGCCGATTTCTTCGCCGCCGGGCGCGGGGCGGGGACGGGCGCGGCGGCGAACAGCGGCAGGTCCTGCGCCAGCCTGGTGACGGCGCCGGACTGCTCGCCGCTTTCCAGCCCGCGCAGCACTTCCTCGGCGCGGGCCACCACCGCGGCCGGCAGCCCGGCCAGCTTGGCGACATGGATGCCGTAGGAGCGGTCGGCCGCGCCCGGCGCCACCTCGTGCAGGAACACGACGTCGCCCTGCCATTCCTTGACCCGCATGGTGTGCGGCGCCAGCGACGGCAGGCGGCCGGCCAGCGCCACCAGCTCGTGGTAATGCGTGGCGAACAGCGCGCGGCAGCGGTTGACGTCGTGCAGGTGCTCCAGCGTCGACCAGGCGATGGAAAGCCCGTCATAGGTGGCGGTGCCCCGCCCGATCTCGTCGAGGATGACCAGGCTGCGGGCGGTGGCCTGGTTGAGGATGGCGGCGGTCTCGACCATCTCGACCATGAAGGTGGAGCGGCCGCGCGCCAGGTCGTCGGCCGCCCCGACGCGCGAGAACAGCCGGTCGATGGCGCCGATATGGGCGGCGCGCGCGGGCACGTAGGCGCCGATCTGCGCCAGCACGGCGATCAGCGCGTTCTGGCGCAGGAAGGTCGATTTGCCGGCCATGTTGGGGCCGGTCACCAGCCACAGCCGCTTCTCGCCCGAGAGCGTGCAGTCGTTGGCGACGAAAGCGCCCTCGCCGCGCGCCTTCAGCGCCGCCTCGACCACCGGATGGCGGCCGCCCGCGACGGCGAATTCCCTGCCGTCGTCGACCAGCGGCCGCACCCACTGGCCGTCGCCCGCCAGCTCCGCCAGCCCGGCCGCCACGTCGATGCCGGCCAGGGCGGCGGCGGCGGCCGAGATGGCTTCGGCGCGCTCGCCGGCGGCGGTCACGAGCTGGTCGAAGATTTCCAGCTCCAGGTTGAGCGCCAGATCGGCGGCCCGCCCGATCTTGCTCTCCAGCTCGCCCAGCTCGACGGTGGTGTAGCGCACAGCACTTGCCAAAGTCTGGCGGTGGATGAAGCCGTTGGCCGGCGCGTCGAGCTTCTCGGCGTTGTTGGGCGACAGTTCGATGTAATAGCCCAGGACGTTGTTGTGCCGGATCTTCAGCGCGGCGATCGCGGTCGCGCCCTTGTATTTCTGCTCCAGCCCGGCGATCAGCTTGCGGCTCTCGTCGCGCAGGGCGCGCAGCTCGTCCAGCTCCTGGCGATAGCCCGCCGCCACGAAACCGCCGTCGCGCGCCAGCAGCGGCAGGTCTTCCGCCAGCGCCCGGTCGAGCAGGGCCACCAGCTCGCCATGCCCGTCCAGCCGGCGGACGGCCTGGGCGATCTCCTTCGGCTGGCGCGCCAGCTTGTCGTCGTGGCTCAGCAGCAGGGCGCGCAGCGCGCCGCTCTGGCGCAAACCCTCGCGCAGCGCCGCCAGGTCGCGCGGGCCGCCGCGGCCCAGGCTCAGCCGCGCCAGCGCCCGCTCCATGTCGGGGCAGCGGCGCAAGAGATCGCGCAGATCCTGGCGCAGGCGCGGCTGCTCGACGAACAGCGTCGCCACGTCCAGCCGTTCGCCGATGGCGACGGGATCGGTCAGCGGCGCGGCCAGGCGGGCGGCCAGCAGCCGCGCCCCCGGTCCGGTCAGGGTGCGGTCGATGCAGGCCAGCAGCGAACCGGCGCGACCGCCGTCCAGCGTGCGCATCAGCTCCAGGTTGCGCCGCGTGGCGGCGTCGATCTCCATGGTGTCGGCGCTGCCGATGCGCTGCGGCGGCGCCAGCCGCGGCAGCTTGCCGGCCTGGGTCAGCTCGACATAGTCGATCAGCGCGCCGGCGGCGGCCAGTTCGGCGCGGCTATAGGCGGCGAAGCCTTCCAGCGTGCCGACCTTGAAGATCTCCTGCAGCCGGCGGCGGGCATTGTCGCTGTCGAAGCGGCTGCCGGGCAGCGGCGTCAGCGCCGCCTGCCGCTCCTGCAGCGCCGCGCGCAATTCCTCGCGCCCCAGCAGCCGGTCGGGCAGCAGCAATTCGCCCGGCTCCAGCCGCGCCAGGGCGGCGGCGGCTTGCGCCGGGGCGATGGTCTGGACGGCGAATTCGCCGGTCGACAGGTCGAGCCAGGCCAGCGCCAGCTCGCCCTGCGCCTCGCCCAGCGCGGCGAGATAGTTGTGGGCGCGGGCGTCGAGCAGCGCGTCCTCGGTCAGGGTGCCGGGGGTTATGACCCGCACCACCTCGCGGTTGACCACCGATTTGGCGCCGCGCTTCTTGGCCTCGGCGGGGTCCTCGGTCTGCTCGCAGACCGCGACCTTGAAGCCCTGGCGGATCAGGCGCGAGAGATAGGCCTCGTGGGAGTGCACCGGCACGCCGCACATGGGGATGTCGCTTCCGGCATGCTGGCCGCGCTTGGTCAGGGCGATGTCGAGGGCGGTCGAGGCCCGCACCGCATCGTCGAAGAACAGCTCGTAGAAATCGCCCATGCGATAGAACAGCAGATGGTCGGGATGCCGGCGCTTGATCGCCAGGTACTGCTGCATCATCGGCGTGGCGCCGGCCAGGCTGCCGCCTGGCTCGGTCTGGATCGATTCGGCGGCGGAGGGCTCGGCGCGCAATTGGGTTCCGGTCGGCGAAAAAGAGCGAAAAAACCAATGGCGACCGTAGCATGGCCGATTTTTTCCCGCCATTATGCCGGCCGGAACGGCTACACTGCGAATCCGCTGTTTTCAGCCTGGAAGCTGTTTGCAGCCTAGAACAAGACGTCTGGAGCAACGCCATGGCGACCGCGCGTCGCGATACAGAAGCAATGGTCAGCGAATCGGGCAGCCTCGACGACGAATCGCTGATCATGCACGCCTCGGGCCGGCCGGGGAAAATCGAAGTCACCCCGACTAAGCCCCTGACCACGCAGCGCGACCTGGCGCTGGCCTATTCGCCGGGCGTCGCCGCGCCCTGCCTGCGCATCCACGCCGACCCGGCGCTGGCCTACGACTACACCGCCAAGGGCAACCTGGTGGCGGTGATCTCCAACGGCACCGCAGTGCTGGGCCTGGGCGACCTGGGGGCGCTGGCGTCCAAGCCGGTGATGGAAGGCAAGGCGGTGCTGTTCAAGCGCTTCGCCGACGTCGACGGCATCGACCTCGAGGTCGACACCACCGACGTCGACCAGTTCATCAACTGCGTGCGCTATTTGGGCCCGTCCTTCGGCGGCATCAACCTGGAGGACATCAAGGCGCCGGAATGCTTCATCATCGAGCAGCGCCTGCGCGAGCTGCTCGACATCCCCGTCTTCCACGACGACCAGCACGGCACCGCCATCATCTCCGCCGCCGCCCTGATCAACGCCCTGCACCTGACCGGGCGCAAGATCGAGGACACGCGCATGGTGGTGAACGGCGCCGGCGCCGCCGGCATCGCCTGCATCGAGCTGATCAAGAGCATGGGCATGCCGCACGAGAACGTGGTGCTGTGCGACACCAAGGGCGTGATCTACCAGGGCCGCTCCGAGGGCATGAACCAGTGGAAGTCGGCCCATGCCGTGCGCACCAAGGCGCGCACCCTGGAGGAGGCGCTGAAGGGCGCCGACGTCTTCTTCGGCCTGTCGGTCAAGGGCGCGGTCAGCCCGGCTATGGTGGCCTCGATGGCCGCCAAGCCGATCATCTTCGCCATGGCCAATCCCGACCCGGAGATCACGCCGGAAGACGTGAAGTTGGCGCGCAAGGACGCCATCGTCGCCACCGGCCGCTCGGACTATCCCAACCAGGTCAACAACGTCCTGGGCTTCCCCTACATCTTCCGCGGCGCGCTGGACGTGCGCGCCTCGACCATCAACGACGAGATGAAGATCGCCGCCTCCCAGGCCATCGCCAAGCTGGCGCGCGAGGACGTGCCCGACGAGGTCGACCGCGCCTATGCCGGAAGGCGCCTGCGCTACGGGCCGGAATACATCATCCCGGTGCCGTTCGATCCGCGTCTGATCTCGGCCGTCTCCTCGGCGGTGGCGCAGGCGGCGATGGATTCGGGCGTGGCGCGCCGGCCCATCGTCGACATGAAGGAATACAAGGCCCAGCTCTCCGGCCGCCTCGATCCCACCACCGCCTGGCTGCAGAGCATCATCGACGCCGTGCGCGCCCGGCCGCAGCGCGTGGTGTTCGCCGAGGGCGAGGAGGAGCGCACCATCCGCGCCGCGCTCGCCTTCCGCAACGCCGGCTACGGCACGCCGATCCTGATCGGCCGCGAGGAGCAGGTGCTGGAAGCGATGGCGCAGATCGGCATCGCCGGCGACACCGCCGGCATCGAGATCCACAACGCGCGGCTCTCCAAGTCGAACGCCCGCTACACCGACCTGCTGTACAAGCGCCAGCAGCGCAACGGCCTGCTGCGCCGCGACGCGCAGCGCGCCGTCAACCAGGGTCGCAACGTCTTCGCCGCCTGCATGGTGGCCTCGGGCGACGCCGACGCCATGGTCACCGGCCTGACGCGCAGCTTCGGCGAGTGCTTCGGCGACGTCACCCGCGTCATCGAGAGCCAGCGCGGCGCCGTCACCTTCGGCCTGTCGATCGTGGTGGCGCGCGGGCGCACCGTGTTCATCGCCGACACCTCGGTGCACGAGACGCCCAGCTCCGACCAGCTCGCCGGCATCGCCCGCCAGGCGGCGGCGCTGGCGCGGCAGATGGGCAACGATCCGCGCGTCGCCTTCCTGTCGTTCAGCAATTTCGGCGGCCGGCTGATGGAGCGCACCGAGCGCATCCGCGACGCCATCCGCAGCCTCGACAGCCGCGAGGTCGATTTCGAGTACGACGGCGAGATGCAGGCCGACGTGGCGCTCGATTTCGACCTGATGAAGAGCGTCTATCCGTTCTGCCGCCTCTCCGGCCCGGCCAACATCCTGATCATGCCGGGGCTGAACGCGGCCAATATCGGCTCCAAGCTGGTGCAGCAGCTGGCCGGCGGCACGGTGATCGGCCCGATCCTGCTGGGCCTGGCCAAGCCGGCGCAGATCGTGCAGATGGGCTCGACCGTCAACGATCTGGTCAATGCCGCGGTACTGGTGGCCTACGAGGCGCTTAGCGACTGACGCTGAGAGACCGCTTTAATGCGGCTGTAACCGGAAGCTGCTACACTGTGCAGTTGATGCCGGTTTCCGGCCCGCGAGGCGTGATGCAGCGTCCCAACCTGCCGTTCAGCCGCCAGATCCTGGCCACGCTGCTGGTGTGCCTGCCCGGCTTCGCCGTGCTGGGCGGGCTGGCGCTGGCGGGCGAGCTGACCGGGCTGTGGGCGCTGGGCGGCGCGCTGGGCCTGCTGCTGCTCAGCCTGCCGCTGGTGCGGCTCTATCTCGGCGACATCCGGGCCTTCTCGGTTTTCATCTCCCGCCTGTCGGCCGCCGACGGCACCGGCGAGCCGCCGCCGTTCCGGCTGTCGATGGCGATGGAGGAGCTGTCGCGCGCGGCGACGGCGCTGCACGCCAGCTGGCAGCTTCAGCAGCAGGCGCTGTCGGCGGCGTCCTCCGCCTCCAAGCGCATTCTCGACGGCCTGCCCGATCCGCTGATCGCCATCGACCGCGCACGGCGCATCACCCATGTCAACGTCGCGGCGGAAACCCTGTTCGGCGGCCAGGCAAGGGGGCGCGATCTGGCCGCCGTGCTGCGCCAGCCGCAGGCGCTGGCGGCGGCCGATGCCGCGCTGGCCGGCGGCAAGCCGGCGCCGGTCGAGCTGGCCCGCTCGGCCGATCGCATCGAGACGGCGCATTTGGTGCATGCCGTGCCGCTGCCGCAGCCGGCCGGCGACGGCACCGCGGTCCTGCTGGCGTTCCACGACGTGACGGCGCTGCGCCGCACCGAGCGCATGCGCGCCGATTTCGTCGCCAATGCCAGCCACGAGCTGAAGACGCCGATCTCGACCCTGCTGGGCTTCATCGAGACCCTGCGCGGGCCGGCGCGCGAGGACGCCGCCGCGCGCGAGCGCTTCCTGGCCATCATGGACGAGCA
Source organism: Reyranellaceae bacterium (assembly GCA_050181585.1). Taxonomy (GTDB): domain Bacteria; phylum Pseudomonadota; class Alphaproteobacteria; order Reyranellales; family JAQSWP01; genus JAQSWP01. Next base: position 80,955 of record JBFXDA010000004.1, on the reverse strand, counting down.
GGCGCAGCGCATGTCGCGGCTGGTCAACGACCTGCTGTCGCTGTCCGACATCGAATTGCGCGAGCACACAAGGCCGCAGACGCCGGTCGATGCCGCCGCCGTGCTGGGCTCGGTGCTGGACATGTTCGAGCTGCGCGCCCGCCAGCGCGGCCTGACGCTGAAGCTGGAGATCGCCAGCGCGGCGACGGAAGTGCCGGGCGACCGCTACGAGCTGGCGCAGGTGTTCCAGAACCTGGTCGACAACGCCATCAAATACAGCCGCAGCGGCGCGCTGGTGCGCTGCGTGCTGGAGCCGGCCGAGCTGGCCGGCGCCCCGGCCCTGCGCATCGCCGTCATCGACCAGGGCGAGGGCATCGCGGCAGCGCACCTGCCGCGCCTGACCGAGCGCTTCTACCGCGTCGACGACGCCCGCTCGCGCAAGCTGGGCGGCACCGGGCTGGGCCTGGCCATCGTCAAGCACATCGTCAACCGCCATCGCGGCCGGCTGCAGATCGACAGCGTGCTGGGCCAGGGCACCACGGTGGCCGTGATCCTGCCGCTGGCCCCGCCGGGGACGGCGGCCGCGCCAGAGGCCGCCGCGACGGCGCGCCGCAGCGCCTGAGACTGTCCACAGGAAAAACAGGCAGTATTTTCAATGCCTTGCGGAAAGAGTCGCGGATTTCCGCGGCTTTCGATTTCATAAATCCGTAACAAAACTGCAGTAAATTGATGACGTCCCCTGACTATGAGTCGCAGCGCGACCACCGGCCCGTCGCCTATCCCGTGGGCCGCAAGCGAACTCCAGGAGGTTCATCGATGCGGATTTCTACTGCAGCACTGGCGACCCTGGCCGCGCTGAGCTTCGCCGGAGCGGCGGAAGCGCGCGACCAGGTCAAGATCGCCGGGTCGTCCACCGTTCTGCCTTTCGCCAACGTGGTGGCGGAGCAGTTCGGCAAGGCCAATCCCAAGTTCAAGACCCCGATCGTCGAATCGGGCGGCTCCTCGGCCGGGCTGAAGACCTTCTGCGCCGGCGTCGGCGAGAACACCATCGACATCGCCAATGCCTCGCGCCCGATCCGGCCGACCGAGGTCGACGCCTGCAAGGCTGCCGGCGTCAAGGACATCATCGAGGTCAGGATCGGCTACGACGGCATCGTCTTCGCCAGCTCGGTCAAGGCCGCCTCCTTCGCCTTCGAGCCCAAGCACCTCTATCTGGCGCTGGCCAAGGACGTGCCGCAGGGCGGCAAGCTGGTGCCCAACCCCTACACCAACTGGAAGCAGGTCGATGCCTCCTTCCCGGACCAGGAAATCCGCCTGTTCATCCCGGGCGAGAAGCACGGCACGCGCGAGGTCTTCGAAGAGAAGGTCATGAGCATCGGCTGCAAGGAGTTCGCCGAGGTCAAGGCGCTGGCCGACGCCAAGGCGCAGCACGCGGCTTGCGTCTCCGTGCGCAAGGACGGCCGCTCGATCGACATCGACGGCGACTACACCGAGACCCTGGCGCGCATCCAGAGCACGCCGACCGGCATCGGCGTGTTCGGCCTCAGCTTCTACGAGCAGAACCGCGACAAGGTGAAGGTCGCGCCGGTCGCCGGCGTGGTGCCCTCGCTGGAGACCATCGCCACCGGCAAGTATCCGGTCTCCCGTCCGCTGTACTTCTACGTCAAGAAGGCGCATCTGGGCGCCATCCCGGGCCTGAAGGAATACGTCGACTTCTTCCTCTCCGACCGCATGGTCGGGCCCGAGGGCGCCGCGGTGGACAAGGGCCTGATCCCGATGCCCGCCAGCGAGCTGAAGTCGCAGCGCGAGCAGTTCACCAAGGGCCAGACGCTGGGCTCCTGATCGAAGCCAAGGCCGGGGCGGTCCTCCGCCCCGGCCGTTCCCGCCGCTACCCGCATCGGATTTCCGCCCATGAGCCTGCCCATCATCGTCGCCGTCCTGCTGGTCCTGACGGCCATCGGCTACAGGCTGGGCATGGGCCGCTCGCTGCGCCTGGTCAACAACCGCGCCCAGGCGCTGCATTCCCGCCCCGGCTATTACGGCTCCTACGTGGCGCTGTGGGCGGCGCTGCCGGCGCTGGCCATTCTGGTCCTGTGGCTGCTGCTGCAGCCGCTCATCGTCGAGGGCATGGTGCGCGGCGGCCTGCCGCCGGAGGTGCGGGCGCTGCCGGAAACGCGGCTGGGCCTGATCCTGAACACCATCAACAGCCTGTCGCGCGGCGGCATCGTCGCCGGCGAAATCGAGCCCTACATGCGCGAAGCGGCGGCCCAACTGGGCCGGCTGCGCGCGCTGGGCGGTTGGGCCATGGCGGCGCTGGTGCTGTTCGCCGCCGCCGCCGGCCTGCTGTTCGCCAGCCGCCGGATCAGCCCGCAGATGCGCGCCCGCAACGTGGTCGAGCGCGTCATGCGCTACGCGCTGATCGTCTGCTCGACCATCGCCATCCTGACCACCTTCGGCATCGTCATGTCGATGCTGTTCGAGACCATCCATTTCTTCACCTTCGTCAACCCGTTCGACTTCTTCTTCGGCACGGTGTGGGATCCGCGCTTCGCCGCCTCCGACAACCCCGACGCCTCGGGCCAGTTCGGCCTGCTGCCGCTCTTGTGGGGCACCATCTTCATCTCCTTCATCGCCATGCTGGTGGCGGTGCCGGTCGGGCTGCTGTCGGCGATCTATCTGTCGGAATACGCCGGCCGCAAGTTCCGCGCCTCGGCCAAGCCGCTGCTGGAGATCCTGGCCGGCATCCCGACCGTGGTGTACGGCTTCTTCGCCCTGACCACCGTCGGCCCCTTCCTGCGCGATTTCGGCGCCGCCCTGGGGCTGGAGGTGTCCGCCACCTCCGCACTGGCGGCCGGCGTGGTCATGGGCATCATGATCATCCCCTTCGTCTCCTCGCTGTCGGACGACATCATCAACGCCGTGCCGCAGTCGCTGCGCGAGGGCTCCTACGGGCTGGGCGCGACGCAGTCGGAAACCATCAAGCGCGTGATCTTTCCCGCCGCCCTGCCCGGCATCGTCGGCGCGGTGCTGCTGGCGATTTCGCGCGCCATCGGCGAGACCATGATCGTGGTCATGGCCGCCGGCATCGCCGCCAACCTGACGATGAACCCCTTCGAATCGGTGACCACAGTGACGGTCAAGATCGTCAGCCAGCTCACCGGCGACCTCGAATTCACCAGCCCGCAGACCCTGGTCGCCTTCGCGCTGGGCCTGACGCTGTTCTTCATCACCCTGGTGCTGAACGTCTACGCCCTGCACATCGTGCGCAAATACCGAGAGCAATATGACTGAGATGACCGCGCCGGCTCCCACGCTCTCCCGTCCGGCTTCCGGCTCGACGCGGCTGCGCCGGCGCTACGCCGCCGAGCGCCGCTTCCGCCTCTACGGGCTGGGCGCGGTGATCCTGGGCCTGTTCTTCCTGGCCGTGCTGTTCGTCAGCATCGTCGGCGCGGGCTACGGCGCCTTCACCCAGAGCGCCATCCGCCTCGACGTGAACTTCGACAAGGAGACCATCGACCCCTCCGGCGCGCGCGACCCCGACGCGCTGGCCGGCGCCGACTACACCGCGCTGGCCCGCGCCGCCTTGCGCCAGGCGCTGGGCGTGGGCGACGACCGGCAGGCGCGGCGCGACGCCAATGCGCTGCTGAGCAACGGCGCCGACATCCAGTTGCGCGACCGGGTGCTGGCCGACCCGTCGGTCATCGGCACCACGCAATCGGTGTGGCTGTGGGCCAGCGGCGACGCCGACGCCATCCTCAAGGACCAGCGCCAGCGCCAGATCGCCTCGCAGAACCGGCGCCTGAACGACCAGCAGGTCGGCTGGCTCGACGCGCTGGCGGCCAAGGGCCAGCTCTCCAAGCGCTTCAACTCCGTGCTGTTCACCGCCGGCGCCTCGTCCGATCCGGAGCTGGCCGGCATCGGCGTGGCCGCCATCGGCTCGCTCTACATGATGCTGATCGTGCTGCTGACGGCGCTGCCGATCGGCGTGGCGGCGGCGATCTATCTCGAGGAATTCGCGCCCAAGAACCGCTGGACCGACCTGATCGAGGTCAACATCAACAACCTGGCCGCCGTGCCGTCGATCGTGTTCGGCCTGCTCGGCCTGGCGATCTTCATCAATTTCCTGGCCATGCCGCGCTCGGCGCCCATCGTCGGCGGCCTGGTGCTGGCGCTGATGACCCTGCCGGTCATCATCATCGCCACCCGCGCCGCGGTGAAGGCGGTGCCGCCCTCGATCCGCGAGGCGGCGCTCGGCGTCGGCGCCTCGCACATGCAGACCGTCACCCATCACGTGCTGCCGCTGGCGCTGCCCGGCATCCTGACCGGCACCATCATCGGCATGGCCCGCGCCCTGGGCGAGACCGCGCCGCTGCTGCTGATCGGCATGGTGGCGTTCGTCGTCGAGCATCCGCGCACGCCGCTGGATCCGGCCACGGCGCTGCCGGTGCAGATCTATCTGTGGGCCGGCGCGTCCGAGCGCGGCTTCGTCGAGCGCACCTCCGCCGCCATCATCGTGCTGCTCGTCTTCCTCATCCTGATGAACGCGCTGGCGGTCTATCTGCGGCGCAGGTTCGAACGCCGCTGGTAGCGGACTGGAGCAAAGACCATGGCCGACATGCACACCGTCGTCACCGCGCCGAGCGCGCCGCCGGCGACCCTGACCAGCCAGCCCGAGGCCAAGGTCCGGGGCCGCGCCGTCAGCGTCTTCTACGGCGCCAAGCAGGCGCTGTTCGAGGTCGATCTGGAGATCTACCGCAACCAGGTCACCGCCCTGATCGGCCCGTCGGGCTGCGGCAAGTCGACCTTCCTGCGCTGCATCAACCGCATGAACGACGTGATCGACGGCTGCTCGGTGAGCGGCGAGATCCTGCTCGACGAGCAGAACATCTACGACCGCAACGTCGACGTGGTGCAGTTGCGCGCCCGGGTCGGCATGGTGTTCCAGAAGCCCAATCCCTTCCCCAAGTCGATCTACGAGAACGTCGCCTACGGCCCGCGCATCCACGGCATGGCGCGCGGCAAGGAGGAGCTGGACGAGATCGTGCAGTCCAGCCTGACCCGCGCCGGGCTGATCAAGGAAGTGCACGACCGCCTCGACCAGCCGGGCACCAGCCTGTCCGGCGGCCAGCAGCAGCGCCTGTGCATCGCCCGCGCCATCGCCGTCTCGCCCGAGGTGATCCTGATGGACGAGCCCTGCTCGGCGCTCGACCCGATCGCCACCGCCACGATCGAGGAGCTGATCGACGAGCTGCGGCAGAACTTCACCATCGTCATCGTCACCCATTCGATGCAGCAGGCCGCGCGCGTCTCGCAGCGCACCGCCTTCTTCCATCTCGGTCACATCGTCGAGGTCGGCGACACCGACCAGATCTTCACCAATCCGCGCGAGGAGCGCACCCAGGCCTACATCACCGGCCGCTTCGGCTGAGCCCGGCCGACGTCAGGAGACAGAGCAAATGGCACCCGAACACCTCGTCAAATCCTTCGATGAGCAGCTCGAGAAGCTCAACGCCTCCATCAGCGAGATGGCCGGCCTGGCCGAGTCGCAGCTGCAGACGGCGCTGGACGCGCTGGCCCGCCGCGACACCGACCTGGCGCAGCGGGTGATCGCCGGCGACGCCCGCGTCGACCAGCTCGAGAAGGACGTGGCGCACCAGGTGGTGCGGCTCTTGGCGCTGCGCCAGCCCATGGCCATCGACCTGCGCGCCATCGTCTCGGCGCTGAAGATCTCCTCCGACATCGAGCGCATCGCCGACTACGCCGCCAACCTGGCCAAGCGCTCGCTGGTGCTGTCGCAGATCCCGCCGATGCGCAGCCTGGGCGGCGTCGAGCGGCTGGGCCGGCTGGTGCTGACCCTGCTCAAGGACGTGTTCGACGCCTTCGCCAACAACGACGTGCAGAAGGCGCACGGCGTGTGGCTGCGCGACGAGGAAGTGGACGACATGTACACCTCGCTGTTCCGCGAGCTGCTGACCTACATGATGGAGGATCCGCGCAACATCACGCCCTGCACGCACCTGCTGTTCATGGCCAAGAACATCGAGCGCATCGGCGACCACGCCACCAACATCGCCGAGCTGATCGAGTTCAAGGTCACCGGCAAGGAGATAACCGGGGAGCGGCCCAAGGGCGACAGCGCCAACTACGCGCGGGCCGAGGCGGTGTGATGGACGGGGCGGCAACCGTGACCTCGGTGAAGCCCTCGGTGCTGATCGTCGAGGACGAGACGGGCCTGGTCGAGCTGCTGCGCTACAACCTGGAGCGGGCGGGCTTCGAGGTCGGCATCGCCAACGACGGCGAGGAGGCGATGACCGCCATCGCCGAGCACCGCCCCGACCTGGTGCTGCTGGACTGGATGCTGCCGCTGATGTCGGGCATCGAGGTCTGCCGCCAGATCCGCCGCCAGCCCGACACCGCCAACCTGCCGATCATCATGCTGACGGCGCGCGGCGAGGAGGGCGACCGCATCCGCGGCCTGGACGCCGGCGCCGACGACTACGTCGCCAAGCCGTTCTCGCCCACCGAGCTGATCTCGCGCATCCGCGCCGTGCTGCGCCGCATCCGCCCGGCGCTGACCGACCACGTGCTGACCTATGCCGACCTGCGCATGGACCTGACGGCGCACCGCGTCACCCGCGGCGGCCGCAACATCCATCTGGGTCCCACCGAGTTCCGCCTGCTGCGCTACCTGATGGAGCATCCCGGCCGCGTCTTCTCGCGCGAGCAACTGCTCGATGCCGTGTGGGGCAAGGACGTCTATGTCGAGGCCCGCACCGTCGACGTCCATATACGCCGCCTGCGCAAGGCGCTGAACGGCGAGGACGGGCTGGACGTGATCCGCACCGTGCGCGCCGCCGGCTACGCGCTGGATTCGGCCGAATCCTGATTTTTCCACAGCCTGTCACCGGCCCTTCATGGCCGCGTCACGCAGGATTTACCGAGCCCGGCTAGGCTTGCCCCACCCAGGTATCAGCCCAGGCGAGCCCATGACCGGACCCACGATCGAACCCACGACCGAACCCACGACCGAATTGCTCTACGCCGATCCGCAGGACGACATCGGCAGCAACCGTTCCGACAATCCCGAATTCCGCGCCGTCGTCGCCGCGCGCCTGAGCCGGCGCGCCGCCTTGCGCGGGCTGGTGGCGCTGGGCGCCGGCACGGCGCTGGGCGGCCCGCTGGGCAGCGCGCTGATCGGCGCGGCGCGGGCGGCGGACGCCCCCGGCGCGCCCCTGACCTTCGAGGAAATCGCCCATGGCGCCGACCAGACGCACCACGTCGCCAAGGGCTACAGCGCCGACGTGCTGATCCGCTGGGGCGATCCGGTGACGGCCGGCGCGCCGGGCTTCGATCCCGCCCGGCAGAGCCCAGCGGCGCAGGCGGCGCAGTTCGGCTACAACAACGACTATCTCGCCTACCTGCCGCTGCCGCTGGGCTCGAACAGCTCCGAAAGCGGCCTGCTCTGGGTCAATCACGAATACACCAATACCGGCCTGATGTTCCCCGGCGTCGACGGCAAGGGCGAGAAGGTCACGCGCGAGATGGTCGAGATCGAGCTCAACGCCCATGGCGGCTCGGTGGTGGAAGTGCGCAAGAGCGGCGGCAAGTGGCAGGCGGTGCGCGACAGCCGATACAACCGGCGCATCACCATGAACACGCCCATGCGCGTCTCCGGTCCCGCCGCCGGCCACGAGCGCATGGTCACCCAGGCCGATCCCACCGGCCGGCGTGTGCTGGGCACGCTGAACAATTGCGGCGGCGGCAAGACGCCGTGGGGCACGGTGCTGACGGCGGAGGAGAACTTCCACCAGTATTTCGCCGGCGACATCACGCGCACCGCCGAGGCCGGCAACTACGCCCGCTACGGCGTCGGCCGCTCGGTCTATTCCTGGTGGGCGCGGAACGTCGACCGCTTCGACATCGGCAAGGAGGCGCGCGAGGCCAACCGCTTCGGCTGGGTGGTGGAGATCGACCCCTACGATCCCGCCTCGACGCCGGTCAAGCGCACCGCGCTGGGCCGTTTCAAGCACGAAGCCGCCAATTGCGTGCTGAACCGCGACGGCCGCGTCGTGGTCTATACCGGCGACGACGAGACCAACGAGTACGTCTATCGCTTCGTCACCGCCGGCCGCTTCAATCCGCGCGACCGCCGGGCCAACATGAACCTGCTCGACAGCGGCACGCTGTCGGTGGCGCGTTTCGACATCGACGGCTCGCTGACCTGGCTGCCGCTGGTGCAGGGTCGGGGACCGCTGACGCCGGAGAACGGCTTCCGCAGCCAGGCCGACGTGGCGATCGACACCCGCCGCGCCGCCGACCTGCTCGGCGCCACCAAGATGGACCGGCCGGAGGACGTCGAGGCCAACCCGGTGACCGGCGCGGTCTACGTCATGCTGACCAACAACACCGCGCGCGCCGACGGCCAGACCAACGCCGCCAATCCGCGCGCCAAAAGCGAGTTCGGCCATATCGTGGCCATGGTGCCGCCGGGCGGCCGCGGCAAGGACGCCGACCACGCGGCGGCGAAGTACACCTGGTCGATCCCGATCCTGGCCGGCGATCCGTCCAAGCCGGAGATCGGCGCCCGCTACGGACGCGCCACCACCAGGAACGGCTGGTTCGCCTCGCCCGACAACGTCGCCTTCGATCCCAGGGGCCGCATGTACGTCGCCACCGACCAGGGCGGCGCCTGGCCCAAGACCGGCACCGCCGACGGCATCTGGGCCTGCGAGGTGGAGGGGACGGCCGCCTATGTCACCCGCTTTCTCTATCGCGTGCCGATCGGGGCGGAAATGTGCGGCCCGGAATTCACGCCCGACGGGCGCACCCTGTTCGTGGCCGTGCAGCACCCGGCCGCCGACGGCGTGAAGGATTCGAGTTTCGCCACCCCGGCCACGCGCTGGCCCGATTTCCAGCCCGGCATGCCGCCGCGGCCGTCGGTGGTGGCGATCACCCGCCCGGACGGCGGCGAGATCGGCAGCTAGTTTGCGCGTTGAGTGACGTCCCCTGACTGGGGGCGCGGCAGCCGGCGTACAGGCTTCCGCGCCCCTATTTTTTCGCCTCGTTCAGCGCCAGCACCACTTCCACCAGCGACGGCTCCTCCGGCACGCTGCGCAGCGCGAAGCCCATCTCGCGGCAGATCTGCAGCATGCGCTCGTTCTCGCGCAGCACGATGCCGAAAATCTCGCCGATGCCGCGCCGGCGGGCGTAGTCGATGATGCTCTGCATCAGCACGTAGCCGATGCCGGTGCCCTTCATGTCGGAGCGCACGGTGACGGCGTATTCGGCGCGCCGGTTGTCGGGATCGGCGGAGATGCGCACCACGCCCCAGCCGTCCGGCTTGCCGTCCGCGCCGGCGCCGAAGGCGACGAACGCCATCTGCCGGTCGTAGTCGATCTGGGTCAGGCGGGCGGCGAGATTGTGCGGCAGGCGGCCCATGGGCGCGAAGAAGCGCATGCGCACGTCCTCGCGGTCCAGCCGGGAGAAATAGGCGTGGATCAGCGGCTCGTCCTCCGGCCGCACCGGCCGCAGGAAGATCTGGCGTCCGTCGCGCAGCCGGGCGGTGTGCTCGAGCTGGCGCGGATAGGGCCGGATCGCCAGCCGCGCCTCGCCGCTCTGCGCCGTCGGCGCCACCCGCACGCGCGCGTCCAGCGCCATCACGCCCTTGTCGTCGGCCAAGAGCGGGTTGATGTCGAGCTCGACGATCTGCGGCAGCTCGATCGCCGCCTGCGACAGTTTCATCAAGGTCAGTGCGATCTGGTCCAGCGCCGCCGGCGGCCGGTCGCGATAGCCCTCGAGCAGGCGATGAATGCGGGTGCGCCGCATCATGTCCTGCGCCAGCGCCATGTTCAGAGGCGGCAGGCCCATGGCGGCGTCGTTGATGCGCTCGACGGCGATGCCGCCATGGCCGAACAGCAGCACCGGGCCGAAAGTGGGATCGACGCTCATGCCCAGGATCAGCTCGTGCGCGCCCTCCCGCCGCACCATGGTCTGCACCGAGAAGCCGTCGATGCGCGCCTGCGGCAGGCGCGCGCGCACCCGCTCGAGCATGGCGGTGGCGGCGGCGCCGACCTCGTCCGGCGCCAGGTTCAGGATCACGCCGCCGACATCGGTCTTGTGGCTGATGTCGCGCGAGACGATCTTCAGCGCCACCCGCCCGCCCAGGCTGCGCGCCGCCGCCGCCGCCTCGGTCGCGTCGCGCACCGGCAGGGTGCGGTTGACCGCAATGCCGCAGGCGGCCAGCAGCGCCTTGGCCTGCGGCTCGCTCAGCAGGCCGCCGCCCTGCGCCAGCGCCGGCGCCATCGCCCGCTGCGCCGCCGCCGCGTCGACGGCGATGTCCTCCGGCGCGGAGACCGGCGTTTGCATCAGCGCCTCGCGGTTGCGCTGGTAGTTCACCAGGTGCAGGAAGCCGCGCACCGCCTGGCGCGGCGTCTCGAAGGTCGGCAGGCCGGCCTCGATGAAGACCCGCCGCGCCGGTGCCGCCACCTGCGCGCCGACCCAGCTCGTCAGCACCGGCCATGGCGCCTGGGCGGCGCGCTCGGCGACGATGCGCGCGGCGTCCTGCGAGGAGGCGACGGCGGTGGGGGCGTTGATCGCCAGCACCGCGTCGATGCCCGGATCGCCCAGCAGCGCGTCCAGCGCCGCGCCGTAGCGCTCCGCCGGCGCGTCGCCGATGATGTCGACCGGGTTGGTGCGCGGCCAGGCGGCGGGCAGCACCAGGTCGAGCCGGGCGATGGTGTCGGGCGCCAGGCTGGCCAGCGTGCCGCCCAGCTCGTCCAGCGCGTCGGTCGCCAGCACGCCCAGCCCGCCGCCGTTGCTGAGAATCACCAGCCGCTCACCCAGGATGCGCCGGCCGCTGCCCAGCGTGGCGACCGCGTCGAACAGCTCGTCGATGTCCTGCACGCGCAGCATGCCGGCGCGGCGGAAGGCGGCGTCGTAGACCGCGTCCGATCCCGCCAGCGCGCCGGTATGGGACAGGGCGGCGCGCTGGGCGGCGGCGCTGCGGCCGGCCTTGACCACGATCACCGGCTTGGAGCGGGCGGCGGCGCGGGCGGCCGACATGAACTTGCGCGGATGGCGGATGGCCTCGATGTACAGCAGGATGGCGCTGGTGCCGGGATCGAGCGCCAGCCAGTCCAGCATGTCGCCGAAATCGACGTCGCACATGTCGCCCAGCGACACCACGTGCGAAAAGCCGATGCGCCGCTCCGCCGCCCAGTCGAGCATGGCGGTGATGATGGCGCCCGACTGGGTGACGAAGCCCAAGCTGCCGGGCAGCGCCTGGACATGCGCGAAGGAGGCGTTGAGCCCGATGCCGGGCGCCTGGATGCCGAGACAGTTCGGCCCGATCAGGCGCAGGCGCGTCGGCCGCGCCGTTTCCAGCATGCTCTGCGTGCGCCGCGCGCCGCTGCCGTCGCGGGCTTCGGAGAAGCCGGCGGTGATCACCACGCAGGCCTTGGTGCCGCGCCTGGCCAGGGTCTTCACGATGTCGGGGATGGTCTCGGGCGGGGTGGCGATCACCGCCAGCTCCGGCGCCTGCGGCAGGTCGGCCACCTTGGCGTAGGCTTTCAGCCCGGCGATCTGGGCCGCGCGCGGGTTGACCGGCCATACCGGCCCGCCGAAACCGGCGCTGGTCAGGTTCTTCGCCAGCACCGCGCCGACAGAGTTCTCCCGCCGCGACGCGCCGATCAGCGCCACCGATTGCGGCGCGAACAGCGACTGCAGGTTGGCGATCGACATGGGCCGATGTTAGAGCAAATCAGGTTTTGACGGAATCGCCAGCGCTTCCATCCAATCCTGATCCGCTCTAGCGGCCCGGCCGCGATCCGGCGAGATCAAAGGCGGGCGGCTATTCGCGCGCGGCCGCCTTGGCGCGCGCCGCGATCCGCACCATGACGAAAGACAGCGCCAGCGCCGGGATGCCGAGGACGGCGGTGTAGAGGAAGAAGACGAAATAGCCGCCATAGCGCTCCGGCGCGGCGACGTAGGACACCACTAGCGGCGCCCAGGACGCGCCTTCGTCGAGCGCGGCCTGCAGCCGATCGACGATCAGGCCGGAGAATCCGCCCAGCAGTTTTCCCAGCAGCGTCATGAAGGAGCTGAACAGCGCGTACTGCGTGGCGGTGTAGGCGGCGTTGGTTAGGCTGGAGAGATAGGCGATGAAGACCGTGCCGGCGATGCCGCCGGCGAAATTGTCGGCGCTGATGGTCCAGGTCAGCAGGCCGATATCCGGTACGCTGCCGGCGGCAAGCTGGGCGAAGAACAGATTGGTGCCCGCGGTCAGGATCACGCACGGCGCCAGCAGCCGCGGCGCGCCGATGCGGAACACCAGCACGCCGCCGACGAAGGCGCCGAAGATCGTCATCAGGAAGCCGTAGATCTTGGCGATGTCGGCGATCTGGTCCTTGGCGAAGCCGAGCTGCAGATAGAACGGATTGGCCATCACGCCCATGGTGATGTCGCTGAGCCGGAACAGGCTGATGAACAGCAGGATCGTCAGCGCGACGGCGACGCCGTTGCGCTGGAAGAAGTCGACGAAGGGACAGACGACGCCGCCGTAGAACCAGACCAGCGCGTCCTTCAGCCAGCCCGGCATGCGGCCCAGCCGCGCCGCGTAGTCGAGCACCCGCTTCTCCCGCGCCGCGGTCTGCGGATTGCTGCGGGGTTTGGGCTCGGCGACGACCAGGGTGGCGACGATGCCCACTAGGCCGAGGCCGGCCATGGCCTTGTAGGCGGTCGGCCAGTCGGCGAACTGCGCGGTGTAGAACGCGCCGGCGCTCGCCGCCAGCACCGCCACGCGATAGCCGAGCTGGTAGGTCGCCGCCATGGCGCCCTGCAGGTCGTCGTCCACCGCTTCGATGCGATAGGCGTCGAGCGCCACGTCCTGCGTCGCCGAGGAGAACGCCACCACCAGCGCCAGCAGGGCGATGGAGACCGTGTCGGTCGCCGGATCGACATGGGCCATGCCGATCAGGCCGCCGACGATGCCGATCTGCGCCAGCATCATCCAGCTCCGGCGGCGGCCGAGCCAGCGGTGCAGCAGCGGCAGCGGCAAGCGATCGACCACCGGCGCCCAGAAGAACTTGATCGAATAGGCGATGCCGATCCAGCTGAAGAAGCCGATCTCGGTGCGCGAGACGCCGGCCTCGGTCAGCCAGGCCGACAGCGTCGAGAACACCAGCAGGAAGGGCAGGCCGGCGGCGAAGCCCAGGAACAGCATCCCGACGACGCGCGGATGCCGGTAGATGCCGATCGATTCGATCCAGCCGGGCTTCGCGCGCGCGACGCCGGGCGGTGGCGGCGCGCCTGGGCTCACGGCGTCCCCAGTTCCATTCCAAGCTTGGCCCGGGCCAGCGTCTTCAGGTCCTGCTGCGGGCGCGGGCCGTAATGGGAGATGACTTCGCCGGCGCACAGGCTGCCGAGCCGGCCGGCGCGCTCGAGATCGCCGCTGCGGCAGTATTCGGCCAGGAAGCCCGCGGCGTAGAGATCGCCCGCGCCGGTGGTGTCGACCAGCCGGCCGACCGGGATGGCGGCGATGCGGTGCATCTGGCTGCTGCCGTCGCGCCGGTTGTTGCGCCCGCGCAGCACCACGGAGCCTTTTTCGGAGCGGGTGAGGGCGGCGATGGCGCAGTCCTGCTCGGCATGGGCGGCGGCGGTCTCGAAGTCGCGCGCCTGGTAGAGGGCGACGATCTCGCTCTCGTTGGCGAACAGGATGTCGACGTGCTCGCGCACCAGCTCGCGGAACTCCTCGCGCCAGCGCTCGACGCAGAACGCGTCCGACAGCGTCAGCGCCACCTCGCGGCCGGCGGCGTGCGCCGCCTCGATCGCCTTGCGGCAGGCCTGCTTGGCCGCCGGCTGGTCCCACAGATAGCCCTCGATATAGAGCACCTTGCCGGCGGCGGCGCGTTCGGCGCTGACGTCGCCGGGCTGCAGTTCGACGCAGGCGCCGAGATAGGTGTTCATGGTGCGCTGCGCGTCGGGGGTGACGAAAATCAGGCAGCGCGCGGTGGGCGGCCCGTCCTGGGCCGCCGGCGTGTCGAACGTCACGCCGCCTGCGCGCATGTCGTGGGTGAAGACGGCGCCCAACTGGTCCTGGCGCACCCGGCCGATATAGGCCGCCTTGCCGCCCAGCGCGGCGATGCCGGCCATGGTGTTGGCGCAGGAGCCGCCCGACATCTCCATCGCCGGCGCCATGGCGGCGTAGAGCCGTTCCGCCTCGGCGGCATCGATCAGCCGCATGCTGCCCTTGGCCAGCTTGTTGCGCGCCAGGAACGCGTCGGTCGAATTGGCGATGATGTCGACGATGGCGTTGCCGATGCCGACGACGTCGAATTGCGGGGCATCGAACCTGGCGGCGGTCATTGGGCGGCGGTCATGCGGAACGCGGACTCCGGACGGATATGCTGGCGGAGTATGGCCACAGCCTCCGCCCTCGACAAGCCGCGCGGGAATTCCTATCTGTGGCCGGCACGCCGTCCCGGCCGTGGGGAGAGCGCATGATCTCGGCCTTCGTCAAAGCCTTCGAGCAACTGGGCGACCCGCGCCTGCGCCGCTTCATCTTCTACTCGCTGCTCGCCTCGCTGGCGGTGCTGGTGGCGCTGGTGGCGGCGGTCAGCGTGCTGCTCTCGGTCTTCAGCCTGGTCGGCATCGACTGGATCGACACCGCGCTGAGCTGGCTGGGCGGGCTGGCCTCGGTGGTGCTGGCCTTGCTGCTGTTTCCCGCGGTGGTGGTCATCGTCATGTCGATCTTCCTCGACCAGGTCGCCGATGCCGTCGAGGCGCGCCACTATCCCGGCCTGCCCAAGGCGCCCGGCCAGGGCACGCTGGCGGGCGTCTGGACCGGCATCAAGTTCGCCGGCCTGCTGATCGGCGTGAACCTGCTGCTGCTGGTGGTCTATCTGGTCCTGCTGGCGACGGTGGTGCTGTCGCCGCTCGTTCCCGTCGTCTTCTACACCGTCAATGGCTGGCTGGCGGGGCGGGAATACTTCGAGACCGTGGCCTTTCGCCGGCTTGGCGAGGCGGCGGCGCGCGAGCTGCGCCGGCCCTTCACCGTGCAGTTGACCCTGGCCGGCGCGGCCATCGCCTTCCTGGCGGTCATTCCCATCGTCAACCTGATCGCCCCGGTCATCGCCACGGCGGTGATGGTGCATCTGTTCCAGGATTTCAGCCGCCAGCGCGCGCTTGCCGCAGCCCGGTAGGTCGCTACCCGGCCGGGTGCTGGTTTTTGCCGGTAGCCGCCATGGCTGTTGCGTGGTAAAAATACGGTCCGGATCAGGGCCTTAGGGCCGCCGGATCAGGTACCCTCGTATCCCAGAAAAGGAACTCGATGTTCGGACGCAAGAAGCCCGAGACGCCGAAGAGCGAACCCGCATCCGATTTCAACGCACCGCCGCTGAAGCTGCGCGGTGCGGGCGCGCCCGCGACGCCTGCCGCTCCCGCCGCTCCCACCAGCCTGGTGGCGCCGGTGCAGCCCCGCTACGAAATCCCCAAGCGCGCGTCGGAAGCGCCGACGCGCCCCGCGGCGGCGGCCGTCGCCGCCCCGGTCCGTCCCGAACCGGCGCCCGCGCCCGCCCTGGCCAGCGAAGGCAAGCGGCTGCTGGTCGGCCGCGACATCGTGCTGAGCGGCGAGATCACCACCTGCGACCAGCTCGTGGTCGAAGGCCGCGTCGAGGCGGCGCTGACCGACACGCGGGTGATCGAGATTCGCGAGACCGGCTACTTCAAGGGCAACGCCGAGATCGACGAGGCGGAAATCCGCGGCGTCTTCGAGGGCGACCTGACGGTGCGCAACCGGCTGCTGATCCGCGCCACGGGCAAGGTCACCGGCCAGATCCGCTACGGCATGCTGGAGATCGAATGCGGCGGCCAGTTGAGCGGCGACATCCAGATCATCCAGTCGTCTGCGCGCCCGGCGGCGGCGAGCCATGCCGCCAACGGGCTCGACCACGGCGCGGAGAGCGAGGACGATCTGCTGGACGGCGAGACCGAGAGCCAGGATAGCTGGCAGATACCCGCCCGCCAGTAGGCGGGCCGTCGTTGGGGGGACGATGACGCAGCCGCCGAACGGGCCGGGCCGGCCGGGAACGAAGCTGCCGCGCCTGGTGCTGAGCGCGGGGTTCGTTCTGCTGACGGCGCTGGGAAGCTGCACGCTGGATTTCGACCAGACCGCCGCCACATCGGGCCAGAGCCTGCGTGGCGGGGCGGCGACCGGCGGCCCGACCCGGCTGCACAACCTCAACGGCGCGCAGATCCTCGCCATGCTGGGCGAGCCCGGCTTCAAGCGCGAGGAGAATCCGGCCCAGATCTGGCGCTATCGCAGCGAGGCCTGCGTGCTGGAGCTGATGCTCTACCGCTTCGACCG
Organism: Reyranellaceae bacterium; assembly: GCA_050181585.1. Classification (GTDB taxonomy): domain Bacteria; phylum Pseudomonadota; class Alphaproteobacteria; order Reyranellales; family JAQSWP01; genus JAQSWP01. Next base: position 64,616 of record JBFXDA010000004.1, on the reverse strand, counting down.
CGACCTGCAGGTGCGGCACGTCGAGGCGCGCGACGACAAGTTCCGCGCCGTGGCGCAGAACGCCTGCATCGACAGCATCGTGGCGGCCAAAGCCAAGCCGGTGATGCGCACCTAGTCGCCATTCCTCCGCCGTTATGGGTCGCCTGGCTTGACCGGGCGACCCATGCCGGCGATGGAAACGTTCTCCTATCGAAGAGCGCAGACGGAGCGACCATGGGTGCCCCGGTCAAGCCGGGGCATGACGGAAAGAGTTACGGTTCCTTGGTCTTGTCCTTGATCGTGGCGGCCAAAGCCAAATCGGTGATGCGCGGCTAGTTGCCATTCCTCCGCCGTCATCGCCCGGCTTGACCGGGCGACCCATGCCGGCGACGGAAACGTTCTCCTATCGAAAAGCGCAGACGGAGCGACCATGGGTGCCCCGGTCAAGCCGGGGCATGACGGAAAGAGTTACGGTTCCTTGATCCAAGCCGGTGATGCGCGGTTAGTTCCCTCTCCCCGCAAGCGGGGAGAGGAGAAAGACCGTCTACAGCTCCTTGGTCTTGTCCTTGAACTTGCAGATGTCGCGCACCACGCAGCGCGGGCAGTCCGGCTTGCGCGCCTTGCACACGTAGCGTCCGTGCAGGATCAGCCAGTGATGCGCATGCAGGCGGAACTCCGGCGGCACCACCTTCTCCAGCCGCTCCTCGACCGCCTCGACCGTCTTGCCGCGCGCCAGGCCGGTGCGGTTGGAGACGCGGAAGATGTGAGTGTCGACGGCGATGGTCGGCTCGCCGAAGGCGATGTTGAGCACGACATTGGCCGTCTTGCGGCCGACGCCGGGCAGGGTGACCAGCGCCTCGCGGCTGGCCGGCACCTGACCGTCGAATTCGTCAAGCAGGCGCTGCGAGAGGGCGACGACGTTCCTGGCCTTGGTGCGGTAGAGCCCGATGGTGCGGATCAGCTCGCGCACCCGCGCCTCGCCCAACTTCACCATGGCGCGCGGCGTGTCGGCGGCGTCGAACAGGGCCGGGGTGGCCTTGTTGACGCCGGCATCGGTCGCCTGCGCCGACAGCACCACCGCCACCAGCAGCGTATAGGCGTTGCGGTAGTGCAGTTCCCCCTTGGGTTCGGGATTGGCCTCGCGCAGGCGGCGGAAGAATTCGGCGATCTGGGCTCGGGTCAGCCCGGCTGTCATTTTCTCCCTCCAGTAGTAGCGCGGCAGGTTGCCGCAATCTTCGCCTATGCGAAAGACGTAGATTCAGTGCAAGCGAAGTCACGAGACCGTGAACGCCACAGGCGCTAAACTTAGCCATGAGTGAGAATACCCCGCAAACCTGCTATTTCGACGCCGAATTGAGGCCGCATCGCAGTCTCAGTGCGCGCGGCTTCCGCCTGCTGATCGCGGTGGTGGCGGCGGCCAACCTGGCGGTGGGTATCGCGTTCTTCTGGTCTGGCGCCTGGCCGGTATTCGGCTTCATGGGGCTGGACGTGGCTTTGCTTTATTTCCTCTTCCGGTTGAACTACCGTGACGCCAATGAAACGGAGCTGGTGCGCCTGACCGACGACGCGCTGGTCGTGCGCCGCATCCGCGCCAACGGGGAGGAACAGACTTGGTCGCTCGAGCCGTACTGGCTGCGGGTGGAGATGGACGACCCGCCGCGCCACGACAGCATGCTGGTGCTCGCCGCGCGCGAGCGGCGGCTGGCGGTCGGGTCCTTTCTCACGCCCGAGGAGCGCCTGGAGATGGCGCAGGCGCTGCGCCGCGCGCTGCATCGCCAGCGCAACCGCCCCGCCGCGCTGACCGAACCGGCCTGACCTTCCGCCGCCCGCCCTGCCAAGCCGGCTGCCGATGAATCGTGCGGTCGCGCTCGTCCTGCTGCTGTCGGTCGTGTGGTCGCTGTCCTGGCCGCTGATCAAATACGCCACGTTCTACTTCGATCCCGTCACCATCGTCGCCATCCGCATGGCGATCGCCGGCGTGGCGCTCGCCGCCTTCCTGCGCCTCAGCGGCAAGTCGCTGCCCTGGCCGCCTTCGACCTGGCTGCCGCTGCTGCCGATCGCCATCGTCGGCAACGCGCTGCCCTATTCGCTGGTCGCCTACGGCCAGTTGCACGTGCCGTCGGGGCTGTCGGCGGTGCTGGTCGGCACCATGCCGGTATGGACCGTGCTGCTGACGCATTTCTTCTCCGGCGGCGGCCGCGCCGGCGAGCGGCTCAACGGCATCAAGCTGCTGGGCGCCTTCAGCGGCCTGATCGGCATCGTGCTGCTGGTCGGGCCGACGGCGCTGGAGGGCTTGAGCTCGGCGCTGCTGGCCGAACTGGCGCTGCTGGCGGCCGCCCTGTGCTGGGCCTGCGGCACCATCTACACCAGCTTCGTCAAATCGGTGCCGCCCGACCAGTCCGCGACGATGACCGCGCTGCTGGCCTCGCTGTTCATGCTGCCGGTCATGGCGGCCTGGGATCTGCCGGTGCCGCTGGACGCGCCGTGGCAGGCTTTCGCCGCGCTGGCCGGGCTGGGGCTGATCGCCACCGCCTTCGGCACGCTGCTGATGTTCCGCATCATCGCCCGGCACGGACCCACCATCGTGTCGATGGTGATGTATCTCAATCCGGCGCTGGCGCTGGTCTGGGGCGCGCTGTTCTTCGGCGAGGTGCTGCTGCTGCGCCATTTCGCGGCCTTCTTCTTCATCCTGGCGGCGCTGTGGCTGATCAATCGCGGCCGGCGCATCGCGCTGGCCCGCGCCGCCGCTGCCGAATGAGGCACCGAATAAGACGATTGCCGGCAAGCGGCGGATAGAGAAGCGGGGCCAAAGGCGCGATATGACGGCCACAACCAAGGAGGTCGTCATGCAATCCAATCCTGTTTCCCTGCGCTTCGCCCTCGGCGACAGCGCGCTCGGGCCGTTCGCGGTGGCGGTGTCCGATGCCGGCATCGCCGCCCTGCTGTTCGGCGACACGCCGGCCAGGCTGCGGGCCGATCTGCAGCGGCGCTTCGCCGTCCTGCCGCGCGAGGACGGCGCCGCACTGGCGTCCGTCGTCGCCGCGGTCCAGGCGATGATCGCCAGCCCGGCGACGCCGGCCGGCCTGCCGCTGGCGCCGGCCGGCACCGCCTTCCAGCGCCGGGTCTGGGACGCGCTGCGGCAGATCCCGCCCGGCGCCACCGCCAGCTATGGCGAGGTGGCGCGCCGCATCGGCGCGCCGCGCGCGGTGCGGGCGGTGGCGCAGGCTTGCGGCGCCAACCCGATCGCCGTCGCCATACCCTGCCATCGCGTGGTGCGCGGCGACGGCGCGCCCGGCGGCTATCGCTGGGGCGCGGCGCGCAAGGCGATGCTGCTGCGGGCGGAAGCCGCGCTATGATCGCCGCCATGGCGAGGACGAGCGACATCGACGCGCAGGCGCGCGCGGCCGGCATCGACTGGCCGCGCGTCGCCGCCGCGCTCGACGCGGAAGGCCATGCCGTGCTGCCCGGCCTGCTGTCGGCGGCGGAATGCCGCGCCCTGGCCGCGCTCTACCGCTCCGAGGACGGCTTCAGGAGCCGCGTGGTGATGGCGCGGCACGGCTATGGCCGGGGCGAGTACCGCTATTTCGCCTATCCGCTGCCCGCGCTGGTGGCCGGGCTGCGCGCCGCGCTCTATCCGCACCTGGCGCCGATCGCCAATCGCTGGCACGAGGCGATGACGCTTCAAGTGCGGTTTCCGCCCACGCACGAGGCCTTCCTGCGCCGCTGCCATGAAGCGGGGCAGACCCGGCCGACGCCCTTGCTGCTGCAATACGCCGAGGGCGACTACAACTGCCTGCACCAGGATCTCTACGGCGAGCACGTCTTCCCGCTGCAGGCGGCGATCCTGCTGTCGCAGCCGGAGAGGGATTTCGCCGGCGGCGAGTTCGTGCTGACCGAGCAGCGCCCGCGCCAGCAGTCGCGCGTGCAGGTGGTGCCGCTGCGCCAGGGCGATGCGGTGGTCTTCGCCGTCAGCCAGCGGCCGGTGCAGGGCGCGCGCGGGCCGTACCGCGTCGTCATGCGCCACGGCGTCAGCCGCCTGCGGGCCGGCCGGCGCCACACGCTGGGCATCATCTTCCACGACGCCAAATAGGATTGCCGGCAAGCGCCGGATAGCGCGCAGCGCTACGGGCGCGCATTCTGGCCACACGGCAGGAGGGTTTTCATGCGCATGCAGGCAGGCGAGTGGGGGTTGCTGACGGTGCTGGGGCTGCTGTGGGGCGGCTCCTTCGTCTTCACCGCCGTCGCCGTGGCCGAATTGCCGCCCCTGACGCTCTCCGCCTTGCGCTACGGGCTCTCGGCGCTGCTGCTGTGCGGCTGGATGGCGCTGCGCGGCGTGCGCGTGCGGCTGACGATCGGGCTCGGCGTGGCGTTTCTGGTCATGGGCCTGCTGAACAATCTCCTGCCCTTCAGCCTGATCGCCTTCGGCCAGCTCCACGTGCCGGCGGGGCTGGCGGCGATCCTCAACAGCACCGCGCCGCTGTTCGGCGCCGTGCTGACGCCGCTGCTGACGCGCAACGAGGAGCGCTTCTCCGTCTTCCGCTTCCTGGGCGTGTTCCTGGGCATCGCCGGGGTGGCGGTGCTGTTCCTGCCGGCGCTGTCGGGCCAGGCGCAGTTCGCCGCCTGGGCGCTGCTGCCGGGCCTGGGCGCGGCCCTGTCCTACGCCGTCGGCGCCATCTGGGGCTTGCGCTTCCGCGGCCTGCCGGTGCTGGTGATCGCCGCCGGCCAGCTCGTGGCCGCCGCCCTGCTCGGCCTGCCGCTGGCGCTGGCTTTCGACCAGGCCTGGCTGCTGCGTCCCTCGCTGCCGGTCTGGGCGGCGCTGGCGGCGCTGGCGTTGTTCTGCACGGCGCTGGGCTACCTGATCTATTTCCGCCTGCTGGTGAAGGCCGGCCCGACCAACGCGCTGCTGGTCACCTTCCTGGTGCCGCCGGCGGCGGTGTTGATCGATCTCCTGGCTTTCGGCCAGCGCCTGCCCGACCTGGCGCTGCCGGCGCTGCTGCTGATCTTCGCCGGCATCGCCTGCGTCGACGGCCGCGCCCCGGCTTTCGTCAAGAACCGGCTGGCGGCGGTCTGGCGTTAATCGGCCAGCCCCAGCACGTCGTACATGGAATAGAGCCCGGGCGGCTTGCCGCGGCTCCATAAGGCAGCGCGGATGGCGCCGTTGGCGAAGATCTCGCGACTGGCCGCCTTGTGCGTCAGCTCCAGCCGTTCGCCCGGCCCGGCGAAGATCACGGTGTGGTCGCCGACCACGTCGCCGCCGCGCAGCGCGGCGAAGCCTATATCGCCCGCGCGCCGCGCCCCGGTATGCCCGTCGCGCCCGCGCGCGGCCTTGTCGCTGAGCGCGATGCGGCGGCCGGCAGCCGCCGCCTCGCCCAGCATCAGCGCCGTGCCCGACGGCGCGTCGACCTTGTGGCGGTGGTGCATCTCGACGATCTCGATGTCGTAGCTGTCGTCGAGCGCGGCCGCCACGCGCCGCACCAGCGCGGTCAGGAGATTGACCCCCAGGCTCATGTTGCCCGACTTGACGATGGCGATACGGGTCGCGGCCTGGGCGATCACGGCGTCCTGCTCGGCGTCCAGCCCGGTGGTGCCCAGCACCGCCACAGCACCGCTCCTGGCCGCCAGCTCGGCATGGCGCACGCTGGCCGCCGGCGCGGTGAAGTCGATCACCGCGTTGCAGGCGGCGATCGCCGCTTCGGCGTCGTCGGTGACGGCGACGTCGAGCCGGCCGACGCCCGCCAGCTCGCCCGCGTCGCGGCCCAGCAGGTTGCTGCCGGGCCGTTCGGTGGCCGCGCCCAGCGTGCATTCGCTATGGCCGGCGATCTGGCGCACCAGCATCTGGCCCATGCGCCCGCCCGCCCCGACGATACAGATCTTCATTGTCCCGCTCGCTTCGCTTGGCTTCAGCGGGCGACCTTAGCACGGGAGGATTTGTTGCGGGCAGCGGCTTTGCCGTGGCGGTGGCAGCCCACGACATGGTCGTCGACCATGCCCGCGGCCTGCATGAAGGCGTAGCAGATGGTGGGGCCGACGAAGTTGAAGCCCGCGCCGCGCAACGCCTTGGACATGGCCTGGCTCTGCGCCGTCTGGCCCGGAATCTCCTTCAGGCTGCGCGGGCTGCGCACCAGCGGCACGCCGCCGACGAACTGCCAGATCCAGGGGGCGAAGCCGCCCTCGCGTTCGACGATGCGCAGATAGGCTTGCGCGTTCTGCACGCTGGCGGCGATCTTGGCGCGGTTGCGCACCAGGCCCTCGTCGGCCATCAGCTTCGCCTGCCGCGCCGCGCCGTAGCGGGCGATCTTCCGCGGGTCGAAGCCGTCATAGGCCCGGCGGTAGTTCTCCCGCTTGCGCAGCACGGTGATCCAGGACAGGCCGGCCTGGCAGCCCTCCAGGATCAGCAATTCGAACAGCGCCCGGTCGTCGCGCAGCGGCACGCCCCATTCGCGGTCGTGATAGTCGACGTAGAGCGGGTCCTCGCCCAGCCAGCCGCAGCGCGGCTTGCCGTCGGCGAAGGTGACCAGGGCCGGGCGCGACATGGCGGGCGATCACTGTTTCTTCAGGTTGATGCCGCCGCTGGCGCTGCCGCCGGCGGCCGACCAGGTGCCGCTCAGCGTGCCGCCGCTATGGGCCATCCTGTAGCTGGCGCCGGCGCTGGTCGGCGTGGCGAAGGTGATTTCGTTGCCGGAGACGGTGACGGCGACCTGCTGCGTGCCGGCGCCGCCGGTCCAGCTCGCCTGCGCCTTGCCGTCGGGCGAGACCGACTTCACCTCCAGCGTGCGCTCGGAGCCGAAGCGGTTGGTCGTCGGCAGGTTGGTCATGGCGCCGGTCCATTTGCCGATCAGCCAGTGCTCCTGGGCCGCGGCCGGACAGGCGGACGCGGCGGCCAGCAACAGAACGACGAAAGCTTTGCGTAAGACGGACATCGGATGCCCCATGGTTGGAAACGCGTTGCGGCTACTGTTTGTGGAGTTCGATGGCGCCGCTGTTGCCGCGCCCTTGATTGGTCCAGGAGCCTTGCAGCGCCGCGTCGTTGCGCAGCAGCCGGTAGACATTGCCCTGGGGGCCCGGCGTGGTGAAGCTCACCGCGTCGCCGTCGATCGCCAGCGTCACGTTCACCGTGCCGGTCGAGACGATCCATTGTCCCTTGCCGCTGGCGCCGCCGGCATCGACCGAGGTGACGACCAGCCTGCGCTCGGCGCCGGTGCGGTTGCGCGCGCCGACGTTCTTGCGTTCGCCTTCCCAGGCGCCGACCAGCCAGTGCGTCTCGGCGGCGCGCGCGGCGAAGGCGGCGAGCAGGAGCGGGGCTGTGGCGAGGAACTGGCGGCGGCGCATGGATGTCTTGGTTTCCGTCCGCGGCCGGGGCCGGATAAGGGCGCCGGCCCGGTCGACTGGAGCGCAAACCCTGCCACGGAGACCTGTGCGCAAACAATTCCGCCGCAGCCAGGGGAATGGAAATCAGCGACAATGTTGCGTTTTTGCCGCTAGCTGATCAGCCAGTGGAGCCCGACCGATGCCGCCCAGACCCGCCCGCCCCGCCGCCCTTTCCCTGACGCCGGTGACGCCGGCCGACTGGGCCGATATCGAGACCCTGTTCGGCCCCAACGGGGCGGCGGGGGGCTGCTGGTGCCAGTGGTGGCGGGTGGAGAAGGGCGGCAAGACCTGGGAAGCCTGCAAGGGCGCGCCCAACCGCGCCGCGCTGCAAGCGCAGGTCGAGGCGGGGGCGCTGCACGCCATCCTGGCGCGGCGCGGCCGGCAGCCGGTGGGCTGGTGCTGCGTCGGCCCGCGCCAGGATTTCCCGCGCCTGCGCAAGAGCCGGATGGCGCGGGATCACGAGGCGGAGCAGGCCTGGGCGGTCGCCTGCCTGTTCGTGGCGCGCAGCGAGCGCGGGCGGGGAACGGGCAAGGAACTGGCGAAGGCGGCGACGGCGCTGGCGTTCGAACGCGGCGCCAAAGCGGTGCAGGCCTATCCCGCGCCGGTCAAGGAGGGGGCGCGCTCGGCCGACGTCTTCGCCTGGACGGGGGTGCCGGCGATGTTTCCGAAGAAAGACGGCTGGCGGCGCATCGACGACGGCGAGGGCAGGCCGGTGCTGGCTCAATATCGATAAAAAATTACCAGTTCGAATGATATACGCTAATTAAAGAATCGGGAGAAAGGGATAAAATTCAATCTGTTAGATATCATTGATGCCCACCCAGCACTTAAGAATATGCTAAAATTAAAAACTTAACTCACGGATAAAATCGAGCGCATGGCTGTTAAGAAAAAAACACCATTACCATGGCCCCCTAGGCGGCTAAAAAAGGACGCAATTGTCGAAGCGTTGTTTGAAATTCGATTTCGAACAAATCAACCAGAACAGATTGTGGTTGGCCGACTCAGCGATAAAAAGGAATGGAAAAAATATACCGTTTCTCGTACCGCATTTGCGGATGTTCCGGCGCAGATTCGAAATAGTAATCCTGCTTTAAAATTTCACGCTATCGTGGACTTGGTGGCTCCCGATCGTACTCGTACGATTAAAATCGGAGCCAATATCGTCTCCTATCATGTGCTTAAAAAATACTGTGGCTGGACTCAATTCAAAACCGAGCTAGACGATCTAGTTGCGCACCTCGAAAAAACAATAAGCGATATCTCTATCGAGCGCTTAGGACTCAGATATTTAAATGCGCTCACTTCGGATGCGCATCATATAACGTCGGTCTCAGACTTAAATCTCGCGATCACATTGGCGACGCAGCCTATTACCGATCCTTTGAACATTGCAGTTCTTCGCAAAATTTCGTCGGAGTTTATGGCCCAATACAAAGTGGCGTCAGTGGAATTTATTCAAGGTAACATACCTACATCTACAGTGGCTTTGGTTGACGTTGATGTTTATACGCCTGCGGGCTTCGTACGCCGAGGTGTTAAAAGCATATCTAAGTGGCTTGAAAGAGCACACACGTACGAGAAAGAAATCTTCTTTAGTATTTTGCCGAGATCCATCGTGATCAAACTTCAAGCGGAGTAATGGAAATGTATCAACAGTCCATCCTAGCTAGTATTCAGCTAAATCCTGCAGTCTATTCCTCTAACTCCGCGCTTCTGGTAAGCGAAAGTTTTTCGATGGAGTCAACTCTTGCAGCAAGTCACTTGTACATTATGACAACTGAGGAGGAGAAAGCGGTCGATACTGCCTTCCTAAAGGGGATTCGAATCATTCACCAAGGAGCTCTTGCTAAGTAAGCGAACAAATATGCAGAACGTGCAAGAGGCCCATTCCTTTCTTTCTGCACGTCTTCCACAATTATTTAATCGTTTTTATATTTCCCCCAGGAATACGCCTTTTGGAGCAGGCTTAATTATTCGGGATTTGAGGATGCCAATCTTCCTTGAACAGACTGGCGTCTACGCAACTGGAGAAGGTTTTGCTCTTATTTTAACCCACGAATGTGACGTCGATCCGACCAACTCCAAAATATACAACGAGTATTTTATTTTCTGTCCAATAATTGAGTTCCCAATATTTTTTGACGAACTTCGGAAAATGATGACGCAGTCACAATTGAGCAGTTATTTAGCCCATCTTGCGAGCTGCAATATTTACCAACTTGCTTACATACCTGAAATTCCGCCTCATCTTCCTTATGGCGGAGTTCTATATTTTAATAGGCTTTCTCACGCGCACATCTCGGTTCTAAAAAACTACAATGCGACAACAATAGGAATGTTAAGCCAAGAAGGTTTTCTCTCCCTCGACATGGCAATTGAAAATCATCTGCGCAGACCAAAGGCAACTTTAATTCCGAGACTGATTTGAGGCGATCTACTCCTTCATCTCGCGCCAGAGCTCCTTGACGCGGCTGAAGAAGCCTTCCGATTCGGGGCTGGTCGGCTTGCTGCCGCCGGCCTTCTCGAACTCCTTCAGCAGGTCGCGCTGCTTGGCGGTGAGGTTCACCGGCGTCTCGATCACCGCCTGCACGTACATGTCGCCGCGCACCGAGGAGCGCATCACGCTCATGCCCTTGCCGCGCAGGCGGAACTGGTGGCCGCTCTGCACGCCGGCCGGGATGGTGATGCGCGCGCGCGTGCCGTCCACCGTCGGCACCTCGATCTGGCCGCCCAGCGCCGCCGAGGTCATGGGGATCGGCACGCGGCAGAAGACGTTGGCGCCGTCGCGCTGGAAGATCTCGTGCTGGCGGATGGAGAGGAAGACGTAGAGATCGCCGGCGGCCGCGCCGCGCATGCCGGCCTCGCCTTCGCCGGCCAGCCGGATGCGGGTGCCGTCCTCGACGCCGGCCGGGATCTTGACCTGCAGCGTGCGCTCCTGGCGCACGCGGCCCGAACCGGAGCATTTGCGGCAGGGATTCTCGATCACCCGGCCGGCGCCCTGGCACTGGCTGCAGGTGCGCTCGACGGTGAAGAAACCCTGCTGCGCGCGCATCCGGCCGCGGCCCTGGCAGGCCGGGCAGGTGACGGGCTTGGAGCCGGCGGCGGCACCGGCGCCCGAGCAGTCCTCGCAGGCGACCGAGCTGGGCACGCGGATGCGCGCCTCGGAGCCGTTGAAGGCTTCCTCGAGCGAGATTTCCAGGTTGTAGCGCAGGTCCGAGCCGCGGCCGGAACCCTGCTGCTGGCGGCGCGCGTTGCCCGCCATGCCGAACATCTCCTCGAAGATGTCGGCGAAGCCGGCGCCGAAATTGAACTCGAAGCCCGCGCCCGGGCCGCCGCGCCCGCCATTGCCGTTCTCGAAGGCGGCCGCCCCGTAGCGGTCGTAGGCGGCCCGCTTCTGCTCGTCCTTCAGCACGTCGTAGGCGTGGTTGATTTCCTTGAACTTCTGCTCCGCCGCCTTGTCGCCCGGGTTGCGGTCGGGATGGTGCTGCATGGCCAGCTTGCGATAGGCCCTTTTCAGGTCCTCGGCGCTGGCGCTGCGCTCGCAGCCCAAGATCGAGTAGTAGTCCTGCCCCGCCATGCCTCGTCCCGCTCCGTCTGACGCTACTGCCGCCGCTTCCTCATCCCCGTCGCAGAAACGAAGCCGCCCCGCAAGCCCTGGATCGCGTCAGAGGCTGAAGCGGGGCGGCTCGTCATCGCGTCCGGCGACTCAGTTCTTCTTGTCGTCCTTCACTTCCTCGAAGTCGGCGTCGACCACCTTGTCGTCGCCGCTCTTCTGGCCGGCGCCGGCGTCGGCGCCGGGCTGCGCCGCCTCGGCCGATGCCTGCTGCGCCTTGTACATGGCCTCGCCCAGCTTCATCGCCGCCTGCGCCAGCGCGTCGGTCTTGGCCTTGATCGCGGCCACGTCCTCGGAGCCGGTCACCGCCTTCAGCGCCTCGATGGCGCCCTCGACGGCGGCCTTGTCCTCGGCCGAGACCTTGTCGCCGTACTCGGCCAGGTTCTTCTGGCTGGAGTGGACCAGCGATTCGGCATGGTTGCGGGCCTCGACCAGCTCGCGCTTCTTCTTGTCCTCGGAGGCGTGCTCCTCGGCTTCCTTGACCATGCGCTGGATGTCGCTCTCGTTCAGGCCGCCGGAGGCCTGGATGCGGATCTGCTGCTCCTTGTTGGTGGCCTTGTCCTTGGCCGAGACCTGCACGATGCCGTTGGCGTCGATGTCGAAGGTGACCTCGACCTGCGGCAGGCCGCGCGGGGCCGGCGGAATGCCGACCAGGTCGAACTGGCCGAGCAGCTTGTTGTCGGCCGCCATCTCGCGCTCGCCCTGGAAGACCCGGATCGTCACCGCGGTCTGGTTGTCCTCGGCGGTGGAGAAGACCTGGCTCTTCTTGGTCGGGATGGTGGTGTTGCGGTCGATCAGGCGGGTGAACACGCCGCCCAGCGTCTCGATGCCCAGCGACAGCGGGGTGACGTCGAGCAGCAGCACGTCCTTGACGTCGCCCTTCAGCACGCCGCCCTGGATGGCGGCGCCGACGGCCACCACCTCGTCCGGGTTGACGCCCTTGTGCGGCTCCTTGCCGAAGAAGTTCTTCACCGTCTCGGCGATCTTGGGCATGCGGGTCATGCCGCCGACCAGGATCACCTCGTCGATCTCCCCCGCCGACAGGCCGGCGTCGCGCAGGGCGGCCTTGCAGGGCTCGATGGTGCGCTGGACCAGGTCGTCCACCAGCGCCTCGAGCTTGGCGCGCGACAGCTTCATCGTCAGGTGCTTGGGCCCCGAGGCGTCGGCGGTGATGAACGGCAGGTTGATCTCGGTCTCCTTGGCGCTCGACAGCTCGATCTTGGCCTTTTCGGCCGCTTCCTTCAGGCGCTGCAGCGCAAGGCGATCGCCGCGCAGGTCGATGCCGCTCTCCTTCTTGAACTCGGCCGCGAGATACTCGATCACGCGCATGTCGAAGTCTTCGCCGCCCAGGAACGTGTCGCCGTTGGTGGCCTTGACCTCGAACACGCCGTCGCCGATCTCCAGGATCGACACGTCGAAGGTGCCGCCGCCCAGGTCGTACACCACGATGGTGCCCGAACCCTTCCTCTCCAGCCCGTAGGCCAGGGCGGCCGCGGTCGGCTCGTTGATGATGCGCTCGACTTCCAGGCCGGCGATGCGGCCGGCATCCTTGGTTGCCTGGCGCTGGGCGTCGTTGAAGTAGGCGGGGACGGTGATGACGGCGCGGGTCACCTTCTCGCCGAGATAGGATTCGGCGGTTTCCTTCATCTTCTGCAGGATGAAGGCCGAGACCTGGCTCGGGGAGTATTTCTGGCTGCGGGCCTCGACCCAGGCGTCGCCGTTGTCGCCCTTGATGATCTTGTAGGGCACCATGCCGATGTCCTTCTGGACGATCGGGTCGGCGCTGTTGCGGCCGATCAGGCGCTTGATGGCGTAGAGCGTGTTCTGCGGGTTGGTCACCGCCTGGCGCTTGGCGGCCTGGCCGACCAGCCGCTCGCCGCTTTCCGTGAACGCCACCATCGACGGCGTGGTGCGCGCGCCCTCGGCGTTCTCGATGACCTTGACGTCCTTGCCTTCCATGACCGCGACGCAGGAATTGGTCGTGCCAAGGTCGATACCGATGATCTTCGACATGCTGTCCCTCGTGTTCTCGGCAGGGCTCCGGGCCCGCTAAGGCGCCCGCAAACCCCCCAGGTTCAGGCTTTCCAGAATAGGGCCGGGGTCGAAAACCCCGGCTGTCACGCGGGTATATAAGGAGCCGGTTTGGCCCATGCAACGCCGCAAAATGGCCCTCGGGGATGATTCTTGCCCCTCCTTTTCGTCATGCCCCGGCTTGACCGGGGCACCCATGGGTCGCCCGGTCAAGCCGGGCGATGACGGGGAGGGAGACGGAGAGGGAGACGGAGAGGGAGACGGAGAGGGAGACGGGGAGGGAGCGGGGAGGGGACAGAGAGAGAGGACGGGGAGAGAGTTTCGACTTCTGGAACCACGCCCGAGCAGTTTTTCTCGTCATGCCCCGGCTTGACCGGGGCACCCATGGGTCGCCCGGTCAAGCCGGGCGATGACGGGGAGGGAGACGGGGAGGGAGCGGGGAGGGGACAGAGAGAGGACGGGGAGAGAGTTTCGACTTCTGGAACCACGCCCGAGCAGTTTTTCTCGTCATGCCCCGGCTTGACCGGGGCACCCATGGGTCGCCCGGTCAAGCCGGGCGATGACGGGAGGGAAACGGGGAGGGAGAGGGGAAGGAGACGGGAAGGAGACGGGGAGGGGACCGGAAGAGATGGAGAGGACAGGAAGGGCCGGAGAGGAGCCGCAACCGCCCTTACGGATCGGCGTCCTCGACGCTGAAGCCGTCCGGCACCTGGAACAGGGCGTCCGATTGCGGCCCGACCCTGACCGTCAGCGCCTCCAGCCGGGTCTCGATCAGCCCGGCCTTGCGCTCGGCCCGCAGCACGATGCCCTGGGCGTCGACGCACCAGTCCTGCCGGTCCTCGCCAAGCTGCCAGCGCAGCACCGTGCATTGCCGGCCGGCCACCGTGTCGGTGCCCAGCGTCCGGGGCGGTCCGGCAAGCTGCACCACCCGGCCATAGCCGTCGGCCATGGGCAGCAGCACGTCGCCCATCGGCCCGCGCCGCGCCTTGCGTGCCGGATCGGCGGGATCGAACTCGGTCACCTGGCCGGTGGCCTTGTCGCCGATATAGACCTTGCGGTCCATCCCCGCCCCGTCCAGCAGCTCGTCGCGCACCCGCGTGCCGGAGATGGCGATGCCGCGCCGGCCGCCTTCGCTGTGGCCCGCCTCGCTGCGCGAGAACTGGAACACCATGGCGTAGTCGACCAGCGGCGCGCGCGGCGGCAGCTCGTCGCCGGGCGCCGCCACTGCCGGCAGGGCGGCCGCCAGCAGCAGGGCTGCACTCACCATCCTCATCGCGATCCTCCCACCGTGCGCGCGGGCCCCTTGGCCCGCAGGTCCTGGCGCAGTTGCGCCAGCAGCGCGGCGCGCGCCTGGTCGCTGGGCAGTTCGCGCAGCCGTTGCGACAGCGCCAGCACCGCCCTGGCGTATTCGTTGTGCCAGTCCTCCCGGCCCGCCTGCTCGGGCGGCAGGCGCGGATGCTCCAGGCCGCGGCTGAGCCGGCCGCCGGCCAGGACCACCTTTTCGTCCATCTGCGCGATCGACACGCGGCGGCGGTCCAGGCCGCGCTGCATCAGCGCCAGGCGCAGGCCCTTCAGCGCCGCCGCCTCGCCATGGACAAGGATGACGTGGCCGGCGCCGTCCCGGTTCCCCTGCCGCGCCAGCACCCAGTCGGCGAGCTGGCTGCGGTCGGCATGGCCGGAATAGACGTCGATGGTGCGGATCTCCGCCTTCACCGCCACTTCCTCGCCATGGATGCGCACCGCCGGCGCGCCGTTCAGCAAAGCGCGGCCCAGCGTGCCGGCGGCCTGGAAGCCGACCAGCAGCAAGGTGGCGTCGAAGCGCCACAGATTGGCCTTCAGGTGATGGCGGATGCGCCCGCCGTCGCACATGCCGGAGCCGGCCAGGATGATGGCGCCGCCATGGATGCGGCCGATCGCCTTGCTCTGCTCGACCGTTTCGGTGACGCGGAAGTTGGAGCGGCGCAGCGCCTGGGCGATGCGCCGCCCGTCCTTGCGCTGCAGGGCGTGGCTGGCGAAGATCTCGGTGGCGCGCGCGGCCAGCGGCGAATCGATGAAGACCGGCGCCGCCGGCAATTCGCCGGCATCGATCAGCGCCGCCAGGTCCAGCAGCAATTCCTGCGTGCGCTCCACGGCGAAGGAGGGGATCATCAGGTTGCCGCCGCGCTTCAGCGCCAGCTTGACCTCCTTGCGCAGCGCCTCGCGCCGCTGCCGCTCGCCGATTTCCGGCCGGTCGATGTCGCCATAGGTCGATTCCATCACCAGCAGGTCGAAGCCTTGCGGCCCGGTCGGCGCATGCTTCATCGGCCGCTGCCCCGGCCCGATATCGCCGGAGAACAGCAGCCGCGCCGGCTTGTCCTCGCCGGTCTCGACTTCCAGTTCGATCGAGGCCGAGCCCAGGATATGCGCGGCATCCCAGAACCGTGCCCGCGCGCCGCGGGCGACCTTGGTCCAGCTTCCATAGGCGACGCCGTCGATCTGCGCCAGCGACCGCTCGGCGTCGGCGCGGGTGTAGATCGGCTCGACCGGATTGCGGCCGCGCTGGGCGTTGCGCCGGTTCGCCCGCTCGACATCGGCCTCCTGCAGCGCCCCCGAATCGGGCAGCAGATAGGCCAGCAGATCGCGCGTGCCTTCGGTGGCGACGACGCGCCCGCCATAGCCCAGCCGCGTCAGCTTGGGGATCAGCCCGGAATGGTCGATATGGGCATGCGTCAGCAGCACCGCGTCGAGGCCGGCGGGGTGGAAGGGGAAGGCGCCGTAATTCAGCTCGCGCAGCGTCTTGGAGCCCTGGAACAGGCCGCAATCGACCAGCAGCCGCCCGTTGGCGTGCTCGACCAGGAAGCACGAGCCGGTCACCGTGCCGGCGGCGCCGAAGAACTGCAGCGACAGGCTCATGGCGCGATCCTGTAGCCGTTGCCGGCCGCGGCATGGGCGCAGGCGAAGCCCAGGTCGGTCTGCAGGCTGGAATGGATGCGGTAGAGCGGTTCGCCGGCGCGCACCCTGTCGCCGCATTTCTTCAGTAGGTCGATGCCCGCGCCCTTGGCCACCGGCGCGCCGGCCAGCCGCGCGATGCGCGCCAGGCGGAAGCAGTCGATCGCCTGCACCGCGCCGGGCTGCGGCGCCGTCACCTCGCAGACCAGCTCGCCCAGCCGCGGCGGATCGGGATTGCGTCCCTGCCGCTCGACGATGGCCTCGAACTTGGCCAGCGCCTGGCCCGAATAGAGGATGTCGCGCGCCCGCGGCAGGCCTTCGCCGCCGCGCAGGGCGGGGTCGAAATCCAGCAGATGGCCGGCCAGCAGCAGCGACTTCTCGCGCAGATCGGCGGGCGCGCCCGGCTCGTTGCGCAGCACCGCCATCACGTCGCGCGCCTCCAGCACCGGGCCGATGCCGCGCCCGATCGGCTGGCGCCCGTCGCTCATGACGATCTCGATGCGCAGGCCGATGGCGTCGGCGACGTATTCGAACAGCTTGCGCAGGCGGGTGGCGTCCTCGCCGCTGCGCACCTTGGCGCTGGGGCCGACGGGAACGTCGAGCAGCAGATGCGTGGCGCCGGCGGCGATCTTCTTGGACAGGATGGAAGCCACCATCTGCTCGCGGCTGTCGATGGCCAGCGGCCGCTCGACGGTGATGAAGAGATCGTCGGCCGGCGACAGGTTGACGTGCCCGCCCCAGACCAGGCAGGCGTTCTCGTGCTCGACCACGGCGCGCATCTGCTCGATGCCGAGCTCGACGCGGGCCAGCACCTCCATGGTGTCGGCGGTGCCGGCCGGCGAGGTGATGGCGCGCGAGGAGGTCTTGGGCATCACCAGCCCGTGCGCCGCCACGATCGGCACCACGATCATCGAGGTGCGGTTGCCGGGAATGCCGCCGATGCTGTGCTTGTCCACCACCATGCGCCCGGGCCGCCCGGACCAGCTCAGCGTGGTGCCGGTCTCGATCATGGCGCGCGTCAGGCCCAGCACCTCCTCGTGCGTGAAGGCGTTGGCCGAGGCGGCGATGAAGGCGGCGATCTCCATCTTGGAGTAGCGGCCCGCCACCATGTCGGCGACGATGCCGCGCAGTTCGGCGTCCTTCAGGGTGCGGCCCAGGATCTTGCCGCGCAGCGCCTCGTGCGAGGCGGGCGGGGCGGCGGCCTCGATCGCCACCATGGCGCCCTCGGGCAGGCCGAGCTGGCGGAACGCCTCGTCCGACAGGCCCAGCGCGTCCTGCTCGATGATATGGCCGGGATCGACCAGGTTCAGCGTGGCCCGGATGCGCCGGCCGCCGCCATCGGCGGCGAAGACCTCGATGCGGTTCAGCACGCGGAACTCCTCGGCCTGGTAGGCCGTGCAGTCGCGGCGCAGGAAGGCGATGTTCTCGCGGTAGGTGTCGATGCCGGGACGGCGCAGGCTGAGCATGGCGCCACTATAGCGGCTGGCGCGCGCGACGGGTTGATCCCGCGCAAGCCGTTCCGCGCCGCGAAGCGGCCGGCGGCGGGCGCATTGGCGATGCGGGTGCGGCGGGTCTATCATTCCGGCAAGGGCCGGAACGGCCGCAGGGAGAGGAACATGCCCTATATCCAGGACCGCCTGGTGCACGACGCCGACGCGCACATCATGGAAACGCCGGAAATGCTCGAAGCCTATGTCGAGCCGCAATGGCGCGACAAGGTCCGGGCGCTGGACGTGTTCCGCGCCGTCGCCGGCTATCACGACCGCATGCCGCAGGTCGCGGCGCGCCACGACGATCCCGCCTGGCGCGCCCGCGACGCGGCCGAGATCATGCTGCGCAAGAGCTGGGACGGCATCGGCTCCTTCCGCCGCGCCGACCGTCCCGCCGCCCTCGACCATATCGGCGTCGCCAGCCAGCTCGTCTTCAACACCATGCTGTCGGGCTTTCTGGCCGAGGCCGAGCATGGCGACGACATCGACTTCGCCTACGCCCTGGCCCGGCTGCACAACCGCCTGATGGTCGATTTCTGCGCCGTCGACCGGCGGCTGCTGTCGACGCTCTACGTGCCGCTGGCCGACCTGGCGCGCGTCGATGCCGCGACCGAGGAAGCCATCGGGCAGGGCGCCAAGGCGCTGCTCATTCCTTCGCAATGCCCGATCGGCCATTCGCCCTCGCATGTCGGGCTGGACGGGCTGTGGGCGCGGGCGCAGGAGGCGGGCATTCCGGTCGTGTTCCATGTCGGCGGCGGCGGCAAACTGCTCAGCCCCGACTATTTCAACAACGGCCTGCCGCCGGTGCCCGATTTCCACGGCGGGGCGGAGAATTTCCGCTCGGTCGACTACATGGCCATTCCCTATCCGGCGATGCAGACCCTGGCGACGATGATCCTCGACCGCGTGCTGGACCGCTTCCCCCGGCTGAAATTCGGCGTCATCGAGCAAGGCGCGGCCTGGGTGCCGGGCTGGATGCGGTCGCTCGATTCCGCCCACGCCGCCTTCTACAAGAACGAGGAGCGGCTGCAGCGGATGAGCCTGCGGCCCAGCGAGTACGTGCAGCGCCAGATTCGCGTCACGCCCTATCCGCACGAGGACACCGGCTGGATCGTGCGGCAGGCGGGCGAGGAGATTTGCCTCTTCTCCTCCGACTATCCGCATGTCGAGGGCGGGCGCAACCCGATGAAGCGCTTCGGCGATTCCCTGGCCGGCCTGTCGGAGCGGGCGCAGCAACGCTTCTACTGCGACAACTTCGTCGACCTGATGGGCAACGGCCTGCCCGAGGATTTGCGCCATCCGCAGAAGCGGGCGGCGTAGCGGATCACTCAAAATTGTCATTCCGAGCCCCTTCGACAGGCTCAGGAGCGAGGAATCTTTTGGCCTAGCACCCGGCGGACTGCGGATTGAGTGGAAAAAGATGTCTCGCTTCGCTCGACATGACAAGGAACTGAAACGCATCGTCCAGATCGCCATTGCCGCTTTGCTGCTGGCCTTGCCATCGCTCGCCGGGGCGGCCGAGAAAGCCGTCGACCTGCCGACCGCGCGCGGCACCACGCAGCGCGTGCTGATCGACGCGCCGCCCAACCCGGTCGGCTCGGTGGTGCTGCTGGCCGGCGGCACCGGCGATCTGAAGATCGACGCGGCGGGCAGGGTGCGCGGGCTTTCCAACAACCAGCTCGTGCGCAGCCGCGCGCTCTACGTCGCGGCCGGCTTCGCCGTCGCCGTGCCCGACATCGCCGCCGACCTCAAGGATACGGCGGACTATCGCGGCAACCCCGCGCATGGCCGCGACATCGCCGCCGTTATCGCCCATATGCGCGCCCTCAAGGGGCCGGTGGCGCTGGTCGCCACCAGCCGCGGCGCGCTGTCCGCCGCCAACGTCATGCTGAAGCAGTCCGACGCGCTGCCCGATGCGCTGGTCATCACCTCCGGCGTGCTGCTGGGGCAGAGCTCCTCGGCCGAGGCGCAGGGCGATCCGGCGCGCATCAGGGTGCCGGTGCTGCTGGTCGGCCATCGCGACGATACCTGCCGCGTCACGCCGCCATCGGGCATCGCCGTCTACGCCGCCCGCCTGACCGGCGCCAGCAAGGTCGACACGCTGCTGCTGTCCGGCGGCGCGCCGGGCCAGGGCAACGTCTGCGAGGCGCAGGGCCCGCACGGCTTCTACGGCATGGACCAGCAGGTGGTCGATGCCATCACCGCCTGGCTGAAGGGAAACATGCGCTGAGGCTGCAACCGGCGTCGGTTCGTATAGTCCGGGGCGCGTTTCTGATCCTTTTGGCGGGGCTTCTGCTACCCCTGCCGCCGCGCCTTCCGGCCGGCGCGCGCCAATAATTTCCGCATTGGGGCAAGCAAGGCGGAGACCGGGATCATGGGAAGGGTCGCGCCCTTCCGGCGACGGCGGGAGCAGTTGTGGCGGCCCTCGCTGGCCAGGCGCCAGCGTGCCGCCCGGACGCGCTCGCCCTTCGTCACCCTCTATCTGATGGTGGCCGTCTCGGGCCTGGTCTGGCTGGGCTACGACTACCTGATCGAGGTCAAGACCCGGGTCGCCGCCACGCTGGGCGCCGACACGGTCGCCGTCTGCGGCCGGTTCGCCGGCGCCACCTGCGTTATCGACGGCGACACGATCGAGCATCGCGGCGAGCGCATCCGCCTGGCGGGCATCAACACGCCGGAAATCGTCGACTACAAATGCGAGGGCGAGTTGCGGCTAGGCCTGCAGGCCCGCGAGCGGCTGGTCGAGCTGCTCAACCAAGGCCCGTTCGAGATCGTCGCCGCCAGCGGCCGGCCGCGCGACGTCTATGGCCGCCTGCTGGCCGATATCGAGCGCGACGGGCTGTCGCTGGGCGGCCAGCTGATCGCCGAGGGCCTGGCGCATCCCTGGTCGGGCTACCGGCGGAGCTGGTGCGGCTGATCGGGGAGATCTTCGGGACGACGCGCCTGAGATCCTGAGGCGCCAGGAGGCGGGCTAACCCGCCTTCGCCACCCCCACCATCGCCGGGCGCAGCAAGCGCTCCTTCAGCAGGTAGCCCGGCATCATCACCAGGGCGACCGTGCCCGGCGGGTGCTCGTTGGTCGGCACTTCCATCACCGCCTGGTGGTACTCGGGGTTGAACGGCTCGCCCACGGGATCGATCTTGCGGATGCCGTTGCGCTCGAAGATCGCCAGCAGCTCGCGCTCGGTGGCCGCGATGCCTTCGAGCAGCCCCTTCAGCGCCGGGTCGAGATTGTCGCGCTCGGCCGGGGCGGCCTGCAGGGCGCGGCCGAGATTGTCGGCGACCGAGAGCACGTCGCGGGCGAACTTGGTGACGGCGAACTTGGTCGAGTCCTCCATCTCCCGCTGCATGCGCTTGCGCACGTTCTCCGCCTCGGCCAGCGCCCGCAGCGCCTGGTCGCGCAATTCGCCGACCTGGGCCTCGAGCTCGGCGATGCGCTGGCGCTCGGCGCTCTGGCCGCCGCCGCCCTCCGGCGCGCTGGGGATGTCGAGCGTGCCGTCGTCGCCGTCGGGGTCGAAATCGCGGTCCGTCCGCCGGGCTGCCTGGGACAAATCCTTTTCCTCTTGCGACATGCGCAAACCTTTCAACGCCTACTGTTCTGCTGCTCAGCCGACGATGCGGCCGATGACCTTGGCCGTGTAGTCGACCAGCGGGATGATGCGGGCATAGTTGAGCCTGGTGGGCCCGACCACGCCGATGGCGCCGACGATCTTCTCCCGCCCGTCGGTGAAGGGCGCGATGACCACCGAACAGCCGGCATTGCCGAACAGGGGATTGTCGGCGCCGATGAATATCTGGACACCCTCGGCCGCGTTGGCAAGGTCCAGCAGCTTCATGAAGGTCTCGCCGCGCTCCAGCGCCTCGAACAGGCGGCGGATCGCCTCGAGGTCCTCCAGTGCCGTGACGTCCTCCAAGAGCCGCGACTGGCCGCGCACGATCAGCGCCGAGCCGGCATCGCCGGCCCAGGTCGCCAGCCCCGCCTCGACCACGCGCTGCGTCAGATCGTCCAGGGCGGCGCGCTGCTCGCGCAGCTCGGTCAGGATGGTCTCGCGCGCCTCCTCCAGCGTGCGGCCGGAGAGGCGGGCGTTGAGGTAGTTGGTGGCTTCGATCAGGGCGGCGGGCGGCACGCCCAGCGGCACCTCGATCAGCCGGTTCTCGACCACGCCGGCCGAGTTGACCATCACCACCAGCGCCCGGCCCGGGCCCAGATTGACGAATTCGATGTGCTTCAGCGGCCGCTCGCTCTTGGGCGCCACCACGATGCCGGCGGCGCGCGACAGGCCGGCCAGCATGCCGCTGGCCTGCTCCAGCACGTCGCCGACCGAGCGGCCGACCGAGGCGCAGCGCGCGTCGATCGCCTCGCGCTCGTCGCGGCTCAAATGCCCCACCTCCAGCAGCCCGTTGACGAACAGCCGCAAGCCCGCGTCGGTCGGCAGGCGCCCCGCCGAGGTGTGCGGCGCGAACAGCAGCCCCAGCTCCTGCAGGTCCGACATCACGTTGCGGATGGTGGCGGGCGAGAGGTTCTCCGACAGCCGGCGGGCCAGCACGCGGGAGCCCACCGGCTCGCCGGTCTCGAGATAGGTCTCCACCACGCGGCGGAAAATCTCGCGGCTGCGCTCGTTGAGCTCGACGATCAGCCGCTCGGTCGAGGCCTGCGCCCCGCCTCTCGCCAATCCGCCCATATGCCCAAGAATCCGCTGCATTTCCCGTTTTTCCCGTGGAAAACGAATCTAGTAAGCGCCCCTGCCGGCGTCAATGCGAGGGGTTTTCGGGATGGCGGCCGGCCAGCGCCTGCTATAGGGTCGCGGCCATTCTCGAACCCAGGATAGATCCATGCGTCCTTCCGGCCGCGCGCCCGACCAGTTGCGCGCCATCGAATTCGTCACCGGCTTCGCCAAGCATGCCGAAGGCTCCTGCCTGGTGAAGTTCGGCGACACCCATGTGCTGTGCACCGCCTCGGTCGAGGAGCGCGTGCCGCCCTTCCTGCGCAACACCGGCCAGGGCTGGGTGACGGCCGAATACGGCATGCTGCCGCGCTCGACCAACACCCGCACCGACCGCGAGGCGGCCAAGGGCCGCCAGAGCGGCCGCACCCAGGAGATCCAGCGCCTGATCGGCCGCGCGCTGCGCGCCGTCACCGACCTGAAGCTGATGGGCGAGATGCAGATCAAGATCGACTGCGACGTGATCCAGGCCGATGGCGGCACGCGCACCGCGTCGGTCACCGGCTCGTGGATCGCCCTGCACACCGCCTTCGCCGGGCTGCTGGCGCAGGGCCGGATCGTGAAGATGCCGCTGACCGGCCAGGTCGCCGCCATCTCCTGCGGCCTCTACAAGGGCGCCGCCGTGCTCGACCTCGACTATGCCGAGGACAGCACCGCCGAGGCCGACGCCAATTTCGTGCTGACCTCGCAGGGCCAGATCGTGGAAGTGCAGGGCACGGCCGAGAAGGACCCGTTCAGCGACGCGCAGTTCGCCGAACTGTTCCGCCTGGCGCGCAAGGGCGTAGGCGAATTGTCGGCCCTGCAGCGCCGGGCGCTGGGCCTGGTCAGCACCTGAAGCGGCGGCCGGGGCGGACCATGCGCAGGTTCACCGACAGCCGATTGGTGCTGGCCAGCCACAACCGGGGAAAGCTGGCCGAGATCGCCGCCGTGCTGGCGCCGGCCGGAGTCGAGCTGATCGGCGCCGGGGCGCTGAACCTGCCGCAGCCGGAGGAGACCGGCGCCACCTGCCGCGACAACGCCATCCTGAAGGCGCGCGCGGCGGTGGCGGCCAGCGGCCTGCCGGCGCTGGCCGACGATACTGGGCTGGAGGTCTTCGCGCTGGGCGGCTGGCCCGGGGTGATCACCGCCGAGATCGGCGGGCCGCAGCGCGACCACGAGCTGGCGATGCGGCGCATCCTGGAGAAGCTGGCCGGCAATCCCGACACCGCGGCGCGCTTCGTCACGGTGCTGGCGCTCTGCTGGCCCGACGGCCATGTCGAGACCGCCGAGGGCGAGGTGCGCGGCCGGCTGGTCCATCCCGGGCGCGGGCAGGGCGGCTGGGGCTACGATCCCTATTTCCTGCCCGAGGGCGAGACCCGGGTCTTCGCCGAGATGGCGCCGGGCGAGAAGAACGCCGTCTCGCATCGCGCGCGGGCCGTGCAGGCGCTCTATCGAAAGTGCTTTGCGTGAGCAGCCGGGCCGGCTTCGGCATTTACGTGCACTGGCCGTTCTGCGTCGCCAAATGCCCGTATTGCGATTTCAACAGCCACGTGCGCGCGCGCGTCGACCAGGGGCGCTGGCGCCACGCGCTGCTGGCCGAGCTGGAACATGCCGCCCAGGAGGCGCCGGACCGCAGCGTCACCAGCGTCTTCTTCGGCGGCGGCACGCCCAGCCTGATGCCGCCCGACACCGTCGCCGCCGTCATCGAGCGCATCGGCCGGCTGTGGCGGGTCGATCCCGGTGTCGAGATCACGCTGGAAGCCAATCCTTCCTCGGTCGAGGCCGGGAACTTCGCCGCCTTGCGCTCAGCCGGCGTCAACCGCCTGTCGCTGGGCATCCAGGCGCTGCGCGAGGAGCCGCTGCGCTTCCTCGGCCGCGCCCACGACCTGAAGGAAGGGCTGGCGGCCATTGACACGGCGCGCCGCCATTTCGAGCGCTATTCCTTCGACCTGATCTATGCCCGGCCCGACCAGACGCTGGACGACTGGCGACGGGAGCTGGATGAAGCCATCGCGCTGGCCGGCGACCACCTCTCGCTCTACCAGCTCACCATCGAGCGCGGCACGCGCTTCTGGACCGACCACGCCAAAGGCAAGTTCGCCGTGCCGGACGAGGATCATGCCGCCGCACTGTACGAGGTGACCCAGGCGCGGCTGGAAGCGGCCGGCCTGCCGGCCTACGAGATTTCCAACCACGCCAGGCCCGGCGGCGAGTCGCGGCACAACCTCGTCTACTGGCGCTACCAGGATTATGTCGGCGTCGGCCCCGGCGCGCATGGCCGCTTCATGCGCGACGGCGTGAAGATCGGCACGCGCCGCGCCAGCGGGCCGGAAGCCTGGCTGGAGCAGGTCGAGGCGTCAGGCCACGGCACGGCGGAGCGCGAGGCCATCGATGCCGAAACGATGCAGCGCGAGGCGCTGATGATGGGCTTGCGGCTGAAGGAAGGCGTCGATCTGGCGGCGCTGGCGGCGCGCGGCATCGCGATCGATCTCGACCGGCGCAAGCTGGCGCCGCTGGTCGAGAACCGGTTGCTGGAAACGGACGACGGCCGGCTGGTCGCCACCAATGCCGGCCGTCAGGTGCTCAACACGCTGCTGCTGAAGCTGCTGGATTAACGCACCAGCATGCTGGTCTGCTGCTGGAAGCTGGCGGGGGCCGGGCTGACGGTGCGCACGCCGTTGCGCTGGATCTCGATCACCGCCAGGCCGCGCTGCGGCAGCCCGTCCGGGCCCCAGCGGAAAATGCCGTCGACGCCGGCGAAGCCGTTGGGATCGGTGAGCGACTGGGCGTTGAGCAGCGAACCGCCCGGCGCCTTGGTGCCGATCAGCCCGGCCAGCGCGGTGGCGTCGTAGGCCAGCGTCGCCAGGCGCGGCGGCTGGCGGCCATAGGTCTCGTTGAAGCGCTTCTCGAAATCGGCGCGGGTCTCCGGCGGCGGGGCGGCGTACCAGGCGCCCAGCAGCGCGCCCTCGCGCCAGATGTTGGGAATGTCCCACAGGCCGGTGCCGAGATACTTGGTCTCGCGCGGATCGAGATCGCGATAGGCCAAGAGCGGCACCACCTGCGACAGCCGCGCGCCGCCCACCGGCACCATCACCGCCTGCACCCCGCGCGCCGAGGCGGCGAAGCCGGTGACGCTGGCGTTGAGATCGGCGCCCTGCGGATCGAAGAAGGCGACCGGCTGCACCACGCCGCCGCGATTGCGCGCGACGTCCTCCATGGTCGCCACCACCGTCTGCCCGTAGGGCGAGCTGGGCGCCAGCACCGCCATGCGCGTCAGGCCCTGGCTGGCGGCGTAGCCGACCACGCGCTCGACCTGCGGCTGGGCGGTGAAGCCCATCAGATAGACGCCCGGACCGGCGACGGTGGGATCGTTGGAGAATGAGACGATCTGCACCCCGGCGGCGGCGGCGAGCGGCGCCACCGCGGCGGTCGAGCTGGAGAACAGCGGGCCCAGGATGATCTGCGCGCCTTCGCCCAGCGCCTTCTGCGCGGCGGCGACGGCGCCCTCGGGCGTCTCGCCGGTGTCCTGCGGCAACAGCACCACTTCGGGCTTGTTGAGGTCGAACAGCGCCAGTTGGGCCGCTTCCAGCATGGCGTTGCCGATGTCGCGGCTGGGGCCGGACAGCGGCAGCAGCAGGGCGATGCGGGTCTTGCCGTCGGGCGAGGGCGGCGGGCCGATGGGACTGGCGGGCAGGGGTGCGGCGGCGACCGGCGGTGGGCTGGCGGCAGGCCGGGTGCTAGTCTGCGCGTCGCGGCGGTAGCCGCCGCAGGCGGCCAGCGACAGGATCGAAAGCGACAGCGCCAGGAGGACGGCGCCGCGGCGCAGGCCGGAACGGGGGCGCAGGCTGGAACAGGCCAGACGGGAGCTCATTTCGCGTGCCAAATCGTTTCTCCTCCGCCGATTCCGCCCCTAACGCAAAGCCTAGCGAGGCGGTTCCGGGAAGTAAACCGCAGCCAGGGCTCTATCTGGTGGCCACGCCGATCGGCCATGCGCGCGACATCACCCTGCGGGCGCTGGACGTGCTGGCCGGCGCCGACCTGATCGCCTGCGAGGACACCCGCGTCACCGCCAAGCTATTGGCGATTTATGGCATCCGCACGACGCTCATGGCGTATCACGACCACAACGCCGAACGGGCGCGGCCGCAGATCCTGCAGGCGCTGCGGGCCGACCAGGTCGTGGCGCTGGTGTCCGACGCCGGCACGCCGCTGATCGCCGATCCGGGCTACCGGCTGGTGCGCGAGGCGGCCGCTTCGGGGCTGCCGGTCACCGCCCTGCCCGGCGCCTCCGCCCTGCTGGCCGGGCTCAGCCTGTCCGGCCTGCCGACCGACCGCTTCCTGTTCGCCGGCTTCCTGCCCGAGCGTGGCGCGGAGCGGCGGCGGGCGCTCGCCGAGCTGGCCGGCGTGCCGGCGACGCTGGTGTTCTTCGAATCGCCGCGCCGCATCGGCGCGGCGCTGGCCGATGCGCTGCAGATGCTGGGCGACCGCGAGGCCGCGGTGGGACGCGAGCTGACCAAGAAATTCGAGGAGGTGCGGCGCGGCTCGCTTGCGGACTTGGCGCGGCACTACGCGGGAGAAGCCGAACCGCCCAAGGGGGAGATCGTGCTGACCATCGGGCCGCCATCGGCGGACGCCGCCGCCAGCGTCGATGCGGCGGCCATCGACCAGGCGCTGCGCGCGGCGCTGGAAAAATCCTCCCTGAAGCAGGCGGTGGCCGACGTCGCCGCCGCCACCGGCGCGGCGCGCAAGCTGGTCTATGCCCGCGCCCTGCGGCTGAAGGAGGACGGGTGAAGCGGCCGCCGGGGCGGCTGGAGCGCAAGCGCCGCGCCGAGCGCTATGGCCGCAGCGCCGAGACGCTGGCGGTGCTGGCCTTGCGTCTGCGCGGCTATCGCATCCTGGCGCGCCGCTTCCGCTCGCCGCAGGGCGAGATCGACATCGTGGCGCGCCGCGGCCGCACGCTGGCCATCGTCGAAGTCAAGGCGCGGCCCGATCGCGACGGCGCGGTGCTGGCGCTGACATTGGGCCAGCGCCTGCGCATCGAGCGCGCCGCGCAGGCGCTGGTCGCGCGCCATCCGCAGCTCGCCGTCTGCGACCTGCGCTTCGATCTGATGCTGGTCGGCCGCCGCCGCTGGCCGCGCCTGATCGCCGATGCCTGGCGTCCGGGCATGGCGTGAGCGCCGACACAGGCTGTGAGTCTTATTGACTATCGCGGCAAGGCGATCCCGGTATGATGCCGGCATGGATCAACGGCTTCGCAACGCCGCGCACCAGCGGCTGCGCCTGCTCTGCGACGGCGAGGCGCGCCTCGACATCGCCGAGGCCGCCCTGCTTTTCAGCGCCGCGCGCCGTGAATTGTCCGACGTCGATTCCTATCGCGGCCTGCTGGCGCTGCTGGTCGACAACGCGCGCGCGCGCCTTGCCCGCGCGCCGCTGCGCGAGGCGCTGGCCGGCGCGGTGGCGGAGGATTTCGGCTTCGCCGGCGACTCGGCCACCTACGACGATCTGCAGAACGCCGATTTCGCCCGCGTGCTGGAGCGGCGCAAGGGCCTGCCGGTGGCGCTGGGCATCGTCTATATCCACGTCGCCCGCGCGCTGGGGCGGGATGCGGCGGGGCTGAACTTCCCCGGCCATTTTCTGGTTCGCGTCGGCGAGGGGCGCGAGCGCGCCATCCTCGATCCCTTCCATGCCGGGCGCACCTGCGAGGCGGCGCAGTTGCGCGAGCTGATCCAGGGCGTGCGCGGGGCGGAGGCCGAGCTGTCGCCCGAGCACCTGCGCGAAGTGTCCGACACCGAAGTGCTGCTGCGGCTGCAGAACAACGTCAAGCTGCGGCTGCTCAAGCGCGACGACATGATCGGCGCCATCGCCGCGCTGGAGACTATGCTGGCCATCGCCCCCGACCGGGCCGAGCTGTGGTTCGAATCGGGCGTGCTGGCGGCGCAGGTCGAGCGGCCCACCGCCGCCATCGCCGCCCTGGAGCGTTTCCTGGCGCTGGCCGACGGCAACGCCGCCGCCGACGAGGCGCGCTACGGGGCCGCTGCCCTGTTGCAGAAATTGCGGCAGCGGCTTAACTAGACCCCGCTCCCGCTCTCCGGGCCGTCCGGCCCCGCTCCCGTTGCGTCACGAGGCAGTCATGAGTCTGGCCGTCGCCATCCAGATGGATCACATCTCGACCATCGACATCGAGGGCGATTCGACCTTCGTGCTGGCGCTGGAGGCGCAGCGCCGCGGCCATGCGCTGTTCCATTACGGCCCGGCCGATCTCAGCTTCAAGGACGGCCGCGTGCTGGCGCGGGCGCAGGAGCTGAAGGTCGAACGCAAGAAAGGCGCGCATTTCTCCCTGGGCGACTCGCAGGTCCTGGACCTGGCCGGGCTCGACATCGTGCTGATGCGCCAGGACCCGCCCTTCGACATGGCCTACATCACCGCCACCCATATCCTGGAGCACGTCCATCCCCAGACCCTGGTGGTCAACGACCCGGTCGAGGTGCGCAACGCGCCGGAGAAGCTGTTCGTCACCCGCTTCGAGGGCCTGATGCCGCCGACGCTGATCAGCAGCGACATGCGGCAGATCGCCGAGTTCCGCGCCGAGCACAAGGACATCATCGTCAAGCCGCTGTTCGGCAACGGCGGCGCCGGCGTCTTCCACATCAAGCCGGACGACGAGAACCTGTCGTCGCTCTTGGAGATGTTCACCCGCATGTCGCGCGAGCCGGTGATCGTGCAGCGCTATCTGCCCGAGGTGCGCCAGGGCGACAAGCGCATCATCCTGGTCGACGGCGAGGCCATGGGCGCCATCAACCGCGTGCCGGCCGAAGGCGAGGCGCGCTCCAACATGCATGCCGGCGGCAAGCCGGTGCCGACCAAGCTGACCCGGCGCGAGGAGGAGATCTGCGACATGATCGGCCCCACCTTGCGCGAGCGCGGGCTGATCTTCGTCGGCATCGACGTGATCGGCGACTACCTGACCGAGATCAACGTCACCTCGCCGACCGGGCTGCAGCAGATCGCCCGCTTCGACAACGTGCATCTGGAGGCGCGCATCTGGGATCGCATCGAGGCGCGCTACGAGGCGCGCAAGGACAAGATCGCCCGCGCCTGAGGCGGCCAGGGAGGGGCCTGGCCGGGCCGGCCCGGGCGGGGCCGCCTTGACGGGTCCGGCCGGCGTCGCTAAATCGACCCGATGTCCCGTGCCGATTCGCGCCAGCGGAAGGAGGCCTCGATGGTTCGCTCCGGTCGCCTCGTCCTCGCCGCCCTGCTGGCGGCGCTGGCCCCCGTCGCGCTGGCCCCTGCCGCGTTGACATTGTCCGCGCTGATCTTCGCCGCGCCGGCCGCCGCGCAGCTCACCATCGACTTCAAGAAGCCGATCCTCTCGGCCATCGAAGCGGGCGACGCGGAGCGGGTGAAGCAGATCCTGCTCAAGGGCGAAAGCGCCAACACGGTCGACACCCGCGGCTGGCCGATCCTGATCACCGCCATCAATGCCGGCTTCCCCGACGTCGTCGCCGTGCTGATCAGCGCCGGCGCCAATCCGGAAGTGCCGGACAATTTCGGCAACACCGCCCTGCTGCGCGCGGTCGAAAGCGACAACGTGGAGATCTCCGAGGTGCTGGTGAAAGGCGGCGCCAAGGTCGATGCGCAGAACCGGCAGGGAACGACGCCGCTGATGATCGCCGCGCGCCGCGGTTCGGTCGACCTGGTCGACCTGCTGCTGCGCCACAAGGCCAACGTCAACCGCGCCGACTATACCGGCCGCACCGCGCTGGGCTTCGCGCTCCAGGCCAACAAGCAGGCCGTGGCCGGCATGATCCGCCGCGCCGGCGGCCGCGAATAGCGCCGGGTTTCCGTCCGGCTTCCCGCTGGCGCCGGCCCGGGCTGGGCCGCCGCATCCGCTCTATCCCTTCAACGCTCCCCCTTTTAACGCTCCAAGAAAACAGCACCAACCGCGCGCGCGGTTGGTGCTGTTGGGATCGCCGGCGCCGGTCGACGGCTCAGTACTTGCCCAGCAGGCTGCGCAGTTCCTGCGCGCCGGGGTTGGAGAAGCGGTTCTCGAACAGGATGGCGCGCGTGTTGGGGGCGCCGCCGTAATAGAGCTTGTCCCAGTCGGTGTCGGGCGCGACGTAGGACCCCTCCAGCGCGCCGCCGGCGAACAGGCCGACCGACTTGGAATAGGCCACGATGTCGGCGCCGACCGCCGTCGTGGTCGAGCCGCCGACGCCGGCGCCGACGCTGACCACCGTCACGCCCGCCTCGGCGCCGAACTTGAAGCGGTCCTCGAGCAGCGCGTTCAGCCCCTTCTCGGTCAGCACGATCAGCATGACTTCGGAGACCTTGCCGCCGATCTGCAGGCCGACGCTGCCCGCGCCCATGCCGTAGAACGCCGGATTGCTCCAGCCGCCGCTGGCCTGGCGCGCCAGCATCACGCCGCGGCCGCCCGCGGCGCCCAGGATGAAGCCGCCCTGCACCATCGCCGGCACGATCATCACCGCGCGGGCGCGCGGCAGCAGCCGCTTGATGTCGGGAAAATCGGGGCCTTCGATCAGGGTCTGGGCCGCCTTGGTGGCGTCGTTGACCAGCGCCTGGCGCTCGGCGTCGGCGAAGGCCGGCGAAGCCAGGGCGACGGCGAATCCAGCCGCAAGCCCGAGCAGGAGGCTCCTGCGGGCGACACTGGTCTGGGTCATTGGAAGAATCTCCCGATCTGTGGAAACGGCATGTGCAGAATCCGGCCCGGCAATGCTCGCCAGTTATTGTAGCAGAAATGTGGCTGCGCCCGCTGGGGGCCGACTGCGCAAAAACGCATCGCAGCCCGGCGGGTTCCCGGCGGATCGCGCGACCTGCGCTCTCAGGCGAAGGGCCGGTCCTTCAGCAGCAGCGGCAGGCCGGCGGCGACGAACACCACGCGCTGCGCGACCTCGGCGATGCGCTGGTTCAGGCGGCCGGCCTGGTCGCGGAAATCGCGCGCCAGCCGGTTGTCCGGCACGATGCCCAGCCCGACCTCGTTGCTCACCAGCACCAGCGGCGCGGGCGGGGCGGCGAGGCGATCGGCCAGCCGGTCGCAGGCCTCGTCGCAGTCGTGGCCGCCCAGCATCAGGTTGCTCAGCCACAATGTCAGGCAGTCGACCAGGATCGGATGCTCCGGCCGGTCGCAGGCCTCGATCGCCTCGACCAGCTCGATCGGCGCCTCGACGGTGCGCCACAGCGAGCCGCGCTGCGCCCGATGGGCCGCGATGCGCGTGGCCATTTCCACGTCGCCCGCTTCGGCGGTCGCGACATAGACCGCCCCCGGCGGATTGGCGCGCTCGATCGCCGCCTCGGCATAGCGGCTCTTGCCCGCGCGCGCCCCGCCCAGCACCAGGGTGACGGGCGGCAGCCGGTCGGGCGGGCGAGGCTCCATCGTTGCTCAGCCCAGCCGCGGCACGTGGTTGACCCAGGCCACGCGCCAGGCGTGCTCGGGATCGGCCGCTTCCAGATGCTCGATCATGGTCAGCGACACGTTGGCGGTCTCGAAGCGCACCGCCTGCTCGGGATGCAGGTTCAGCGCCAGGCCGATGGCGGCGCGGATGGTGCCGCCATGCGCCACGGCCACGATGTCGCGGCCGCGATGCGCCTGCGTCAGCCGCGTGATCGAGGCGGTGGCGCGGTCGAACAGGTCGACGAAGCTCTCGCCGTTGGGCGCCCGCTTGGCCGGCGGCACCAGCCAGAAATGGTGCTTCTCGCCGTGCTGCTCGCCCAGCTCGGCATAGGTCAGGCCCTGCCAGTCGCCGAAACTCTGCTCGGCCAGGCCCGGCTCGATGTTGAGCCGGTCCATGGCCGCGCCCGCCGCCGCCAGCGCCTCCGCCGTCTGGATGGCGCGGCGCAGGTTGCTGGCGTACCACACCGCGTCCCTGGGCAGCAGCCGCGCCTGGGCGGCGAAGAGCTCGGGATCGGAACAGTCGGCTTCCTTGTCGAGTTGTCCGTAGCAGCGCGCTTCCGGGTTGGGCACCGGCGCATGCCGCACCCACCACCAGCGGGTCACCGCGCCCGGATCGGGGGCGCCAGCTCGGGAAATACGCGCGGTCATGATGGCACTCTCCTCGATGCGCGATCAGTAGAACAGCGTGAACGCGACCAGCGTGGCGATCTCGACGCATTGCTGGATGCCGCCCAGCACGTCGCCGGTCTGGCCGCCGAAGCGGCGGCGCGCCAATTCCATGGCGGCCAGCAGGGCCAGCCCGCCCAGCACCAGGGCGAAGAGGCCGACGCCGAGCTTGGCGAAGAACAGGCAGGCCAGCAGCAGCAGGCCGGCGCCGATGCCCAGGCTCAGCAGGGCCTGGCGCGAGTCCGGCTGGCCGGCGGTGGCGCCCAGCCCCTCGCCGCGCAGCGGGTCGAGCCGTTCCAGCGCGATCGCCAGCGCGCCGCGCGAGAAGGCATGGGCGCCGATCAGCGCCGCCAGCGCCACCCCGCCGGGCAGCGCCACCAGCGCCGAAGCGCGCAGCGCCAGGGACAGAACCAGCGCCAGCACGCCGAAACTGCCGGCGCGGCTGTCGCGCATGATGGCGAGCGCCCGCTCGCGCTCGCGCGCGCCCAGGGCATCGGCGCAATCGGCCAGGCCGTCCTCGTGCAAGGCGCCGGTCAGCAGCAGCCCGCCGCCCAGCGCCAGGAAGGCGCAGACCAGCCCGGGCAGCCCCAGCCCCTGCAGCGCCAGCAGCAGCACGCCGACCATCAGCCCGACCGCGGCCCCGGCCGGGGCGAAGCCTTGCGTGCAGGCGGCCAGCGGGTGGATTTTCTCCGGCCGCACCGGCAGGCGGGTGAAGAACGCCAGCGAGCCGGCGAAGGCTTCGAACCAGGGCGCCGGTTGCACGGCGGCGGCGGTCTGCGCGCCGGGGCGATCGGTCTCGTCGTCGGGGCTTTGCATCGTCGCTCTCTTATAGGACAGTGCGCGTCCTTTGCCACCTTGCCAACCATGACCCAGCCCAGCGCCACGTTCGACGAAATCCGCCGCCTGCTGCGGAACCTGCCCGGCCCCGATCTCGAGGCCGGGACCAAGGCGCTGCAGCGCCAGCAGGTGCTGACCAAGCCGGCGGGCTCGCTGGGCCGGCTGGAGGAGATCGCGCAGTTCCTGGCCACCTGGCAGGGCCGGCATCCGCCGCGCTGCGAGCGGCCGCGCGTGGCGGTGTTCGCCGGCAATCACGGGGTGGCGGCGCTGGGCGTGTCGGCCTATCCGGCCGCGGTCACCGCGCAGATGGTGCAGAACTTCATTGCCGGCGGCGCGGCGGTCAATCAGCTCACGGCGCAGATCGACGGCGATCTGCGCGTCTACGAAATGGATCTGGCGCATCCCACCGCCGATTTCACGCAAGGGCCGGCCATGGACGAGGCGCGCTGCGCGCGCGCCATGGCCTACGGCATGATGGCGGTGGAGCAGGGCATCGACGTGCTGTGCCTGGGCGAAATGGGCATCGGCAACAGCACCGCCGCCGCCGCCCTGTGCCTGGCGCTGTTCGGCGGCGCGGCCGGGGACTGGGTTGGCCCGGGCACCGGCGTGGCCGGCGCGGCGCTGGAGCGCAAGCGCGCCGTGGTGGCCGCTGGCGTCGCCGCCAACCAGGCGCTGCTGGGCGATCCGCTGCAGGTGCTGCGGGCGCTGGGCGGGGAGGAGCTGGCCGCTATCGCCGGCGCCATCCTGGCCGCGCGGCTGGCGCGCACGCCGGTGCTGCTCGACGGCTTCGCCTGCTGCGCTGCCGCCGCCATCGTGCAGGCGCTGGATCCGCGCGGCCTGGACCATTGCCTGGCCGGCCACCTCTCGGCCGAGCCGGCGCATGCGCGCCTGCTCGAAATCCTGCGGCTGCAGCCGCTGCTGCGCCTCGACATGCGCCTGGGCGAGGGCTCGGGCGCGGCGCTGGCCGTCAACGTGCTGAAGGCGGCCGTCGCCTGCCATACCGGCATGGCCACGTTCGGCGAAGCCGGAGTCAGCCAGCGCGACTAGCGCAAGGCAGGGATTTCCCGCGATTCAATTCCGGCACGCAATCGAGACATAACTGGTCGATTGCACTCAGTTGCGAATTTGCTGCGGCGCATTGACGCGAAATTTGCACATAAACATCCATACGGAAGATATACGCCAAATGGAGAGTTTGGGCGATTCCCATCCATGCCGCAAAAGCGCTGCAAAATGAACGGTCTGTCATTTATTCATTCAATATGCAATTGCCCGGCGCGGTTTTTGCACCGCAAAAGCACATAAAAAACAAAGTAGTACAGGCAGTTTGGCGATTATTTCTAAAAATTGACGCCGCTGCCGCTTTTCCGTCATTTGTGCAGTGATCGCATCGGGCCCATACGGCGGTATTACCCCAAGCGGTCTAGTGCCCGAATTTTCGGCACGAGCAGGCGATATTCAGCTGGGAATATTCTTATGACGTATACGATTGATCGGTCTTCCGGCAGCGACATCACCCTCACGACCAGCGTCGGCAGCGGCAACGACGGCACGACGATCTATGCCGCCAATGGCAGCGACGTCCTCGCCACGCTGAGTTTCAGCGGCTACCGCCATCTGCGCTACCGGCCCCAGGACTGGGGCTTTTCCAGCGGCACCGGTACCAATAGCGACACGCTGATCGCCACCGGCGACAACGATTTCATCTTCTGGGACGAGGACACCACCTCGGGCCTGTCGATCGAGAATTCCTCGACGCGGGCGCGGCTCTACAACAGCAGCGACAATCGCGACTTCGAAGTCTTCGACCTGCGCGGCGGCAACGACATCCTCAATCTCACCTACCGCAATGCCGGCGGCAACAACCCGGGCGACTACGACGGCGGCGCCACGGTCTATGGCGGCTCGGGCGACGACGTGCTGGCGCTGTCCTACGCCGCCGACACCGTCTATGGCGGCAGCGGCAGCGACACGATCTACGGCGGCGGCGGGCTCGACCGGCTGTGGGGCGACAACGGCAGCACCAACGTCAACGAAGCCAGCGGCAGCGCCGACACCATCTACGCCCGCGAGGGCGGCAACGCCACGCTGTGGGGCGAAGGCGGCAACGACTATCTGAGCGGTTCGGGCGAAGGCGTCGAGACCTTCTACGGCGGCGGCGGCAACGACACGATCCACAACTGGTCGGGCTTCGGCGACGTCGCCTATGGCGGTTCGGGCAACGACACCATCATCACCGCCGACACCGCCTATGGCGGCACCGGCAACGACTGGATCGACGGCGGCTTCGGCGGCACCGGGGTCGAGGGCCAGGATCTGCTGTACGGCGACGAAGGCGACGACACGCTCGCTGGCAACGACGCCGACGACAGGCTCTACGGCGGCGCCGGTTCCGATACGCTCTATGGCGGCACCGAAAACGACGAGCTGCATTTCAGCAGCGACGCCGCCACCAGCGGCGCGGTGCGGCTGTGGGACGGCGTCAGCGGCGCCTCCTTCACCCTGGCGCTGAGCAACGCCTCCTACACCTTCGACACGTTCTTCGGCGGCGACGGCACCGACACGCTGGTGCTGAACGACGAGGACAACGTCTTCGTCAACTCGCCGGGCGACCTGAACACCGGCTCCAATTTCGGCGTCGGCGGCGTCAACCGCATGGTCGGCATCGAGATCGTGCTGGCCGGCGCCGGCGCCGACATCATCGGACTCAACCACCGCGACACGGGCCCCAACGACACCGACTCGATCTACGCCCAGAACATCACCATCGCCGGCGAGGACGGCAACGACGTCATCGTCTCGGGCACCGGCAACGACCTGCTGATCGGCGGACGCCTGGGCACCGGCGCGGGCACCGGCAACGACACCATCTTCGGCGGCGGCGGCAACGACACGATCTACGGCGATTCGCGCGCCAACAACGGCCAGAGCGTCGGCTCGGGCAACGACGTGCTCTATGGCGGCGCCGGCATCGACACGATCTACGGCGGCGACGGCCACGACACGATCTATGGCGGCGCCGGCAACGACCTGCTCTATGGCGGCGCGGGCGACGACACGATCTTCGACGAGGGCTCGGCCATCGGCATCATGAGCGAGGACGGCGCCGACCTGCTGGTCCTGCAGTTCAGCAACGCCTCCCTCAACAAGGCGCTGTCGGTCACCGGCGCCGACGTCATCACCGAAGGCGCCGACCGGGTGTTCGTGAACGGCACCTACGGCAGCGTCAGCTTCGCCTTGGGCGGCGGCGACGACTGGTTCGTCAGCAGCTCCAACGGCGGCACCGGCATCGACCGCGTCATGGGCCAGGGCGGCAACGACGTGATCTCGACCTGGCAGGGCAACGACGTGATCGACGGCGGCGCCGACAACGATGTGATGTGGGGCGGGGCGGGCAGCGACACGATCTATGGCGGGCCGGGCACCGACTTCCTCTACGGCGGCGCCGGCAACGGCGACGTGCTGGTCGGCGGTGCGGGCATCGACTACTACTACTGGTCGCGCACCGACGGCAACGACATGATCATGGACATGGATCCCGATCCGGTGCCGATCACCGGCGCGCGGGTCAACGCGCTGGTGGTGTTCCCCGATTTCGACACCACGGAAGTGACCGCCGGCTCCGACCAGTTGCGCAACGGCACCGGCGTGGTCGAGACCGACCACAATCTCTACGACAATGCCGGCGGCGACGACATGGTGCGGCTGGTCGACATCGACGGGGCAAGCGGCACCATGTACCGGCTGGACATCCTGAACGGGGCGGGGGCCGGCAGCAGCGTGATCTTCGACCAGCAGGACATCAGCGTCATCATGCTGTGGAACAACGACGCCCCGCCGGGCACGCCGGTGATCCAGCAATACGTCTGGAACGGCACCGAATACGCGCTGGCCTGATCGGGC
Organism: Reyranellaceae bacterium; assembly: GCA_050181585.1. GTDB lineage: Bacteria > Pseudomonadota > Alphaproteobacteria > Reyranellales > JAQSWP01 > JAQSWP01. Next base: position 27,687 of record JBFXDA010000004.1, on the reverse strand, counting down.
GCCCCGGCCGACACGCGAAGCGCGGCCCCGGCCGCGCTTTTTCGTTTTCCGGCCCGGGCGGCGGCTTTGTCGCGCGCCATACTTGACCCGAACCCCGGGACGGCCTAACCCGGGCGGCAAATGGCCGGCCTTTCGCAGAATTCGCCCGATCTTGCGCCATCGGCCGCGCCGCGCCCGGGGCCGGCGGCCATGGAGCGTCCCCACACGGTGCAGACCGGGGTGCGGCTGCGGGCGCTGGTCATCATCCGCTGGGCCGCCGTCGCCGGCCAGCTCCTGACCGTCGGCACGGTGCAATGGGCGCTGGGCTACGGGCTGCCGGTGCTGCCGGTGCTGGCGGTGATCGCCACCTCGGCCCTGCTCAACGTCGTGGTCAGCCTGGGCCGGCCGGCCACGGCGCGGCTGACCGACCGCGACGCGGCGATCTTCCTGGGCTTCGACATCATCCAGCTCACCGCCCTGCTCTATCTCACCGGCGGCCTGCACAATCCCTTCGCCATTCTGCTGCTGGCGCCGGTGGCGGTGGCGGCGACCATCCTGTCGTTCCGCTCGACCTTGGCGCTGTGCCTGCTCACCATCGCCTGCATCAGCGTCATCGGCCTGATGCGCAAGCCGCTGCCCTGGCCGGGCGAGGAGCCGCAACTGCCCGGCCTCTATGTCGGGGCGCTGTGGATCGGCCTGGTGCTGACCACGCTGCTGGTGGCGCTCTATGCCTGGCGGGTGGCGGAGGAAGCGCGGCGCATGGCCAATGCGCTGGCCGCCACCTCGGAGGCGCTGGCGCGCGAGCGGCGCATGTCGGCGCTGGGGGCGCTGGCCGCCTCGGCCGCGCACGAGCTGGGCTCGCCCTTGGGCACCATCACCCTGATCGCCGACGACCTGCAGCGCTCGGTGCCGCAGGACAGCCCGCTGCACGAGGACGTGCGCCTGCTGGGCCAGGAGACGCGGCGCTGCCGCGACATCCTCACCAGCCTGGCGCAGAAGCCGACCGAGGACGTCTCCGCCCATTATCTGCGGGTGCCGCTGCCGGCGCTGGTCGAGAGCGCCGCCGAACCCTATCGCCGCGCCGACGTGGCGCTGGTCTTCGCCGCCGGCCCGGCTGCGCCCGATGCGCCCGCCACCGCACCGCTGGCCCTGCGCTCGCCGGAGCTGATCCAGGGCCTGGGCAACCTGCTGCAGAACGCCCTGCAATTCGCCCGCCGCGAGGTGCGGGTGACGACGGCCTGGACGCGCGCCGAGGCGGTGGTGGAGATCGCCGATGACGGGCCGGGCTTCGCCGCCGACATTCTCGAATCGCTGGGCGAACCCTATATGTCGACGCGGGCGGGCGAGGGCGGCCATATGGGCCTGGGCGTCTTCATCGCCAAGAACCTGCTGGGTCGGGCCGGCGGCGCGGTGATTTTCGCCAATGCCCCGTCCGGCGGGGCGCGGGTTGTCGTAAAATGGCAAAATCCTACATTCAAAGAGACAGATCCCAAGGGAGCGCAGACATGAGCGAGGACACCGGCGAACGCACGCTTCTGATCGCCGACGACGATGCGCCCTTCCGCCAGCGCCTGGCCCGCGCCATGGAAGGGCGCGGCTTCATCGTGCGCACCGCCGCCACCGTCGCCGAGGCCATCGCCGCCGCCGCCGAGCCGCCGGCCTATGCCGTGCTCGACCTGCGCATGACCGACGGCAGCGGGCTGGACGCGGTGGCGCCGCTGCGCCAGGCGCGCCCCGACATCCGCATCGTCATCCTGACCGGCTACGGCAACATCGCCACCGCCGTCGCCGCCGTGAAGGAGGGCGCGGTCGACTATCTCGCCAAGCCGGCCGACGCCGACGCCATCGAATCGGCGCTGATCGCCGAAGGCCGCAACCTGCCGCCGCCGCCGCAGAATCCCATGTCGGCCGACCGGGTGCGCTGGGAGCACATCCAGCGCGTCTACGAGCAGTGCGACCGCAACGTGTCGGAGACGGCGCGGCGGCTGAACATGCATCGCCGCACCCTGCAGCGCATCCTCTCCAAGCACGCGCCGCGCGAATAGCGCCGCCTTTCCCGCCTCCATGCCCTATTGCTACGAGTTCGCCGCGCCGGCGGGCAGTTTCGGCGTCCGCAGCGACGTCGACGTCGCGGGGCCGCTCAAGCTCTATGTCGGGGCCTGGCCGTGGCGGGCGGTGGCGGACGTGGCAAGCCCCGATCTGGAGATCCTGCGCCGGCCGGACGGCAGCATGACGCTGCGCTTGACGGCGCCGCCGCAGATCGAGCGCAGCACCGGCAGCGTCATCGAAAGCGCCTCTGGCCTGCTCGACATGCTGATGCGCCGCTGTCTGGAGCACGACCCGTCTTATGCTGGCCTGCATGCCGGCTCGGTGCTGATCGACGGCAAGCTGGTGGTTTTTCCCGGCGACAGCCATGCCGGCAAGAGCACGCTGGCGCTGCAGCTCGTGATGCGCGGCCATGTCATGGGCGGCGACGACCGGCTGCTGGTCGGGCCGCTGGTTGGCGACGAGGCGGCGCCGATCGAGGGCGTGCTGATGGGGCTGAACGCGCGCGTGCGCTATCCGCTGCACGCGCGGGCCGGCGCCGCCTTCGCCCGCTTCGTCGACGCCCGCCGCCTGCCGGCCGAGGCGATCTCGCCCAGCATCGGCTTCATCGGCTTCCGGGCGGGCGAGCTGGCGCCGTTCGGCCGGCGCGCGCCGCTTTCCGCCATCGTCGTGCCGGTGCGGCGCGAGGGCGGCGGCGTCGGCCTTGAGCGGGCGGCGCGATCGGAGATAATGCGGCTGCTGCTGGAGCAGATGCATGCGCCGCATTTCTCGGCGGCGGCGCTGACGGCGGTGGCCAGGGCGGCGGCGGACGCGGTTCCGGGCTTCGTGCTGCGCTTCGACGACAGCGCGCAAGCGGCGGCCCGCATCGAGGCGCTGGCGCGCAGCGGTTTTGGAGATCCGGCGGGATGAGCAAGTTCAAGCGCAATGCGGCGGTAACGGCGACCGAGATCGAGGACGGCGTTTTCCTGGTCGAGCCCGAGACGCAGGACATTTTCTTCCTCGAGGGCGTCGGCGGCGGGCTGTGGCGGCTGCTGTCCGAGCCGCGCTCGCTGGCGCAGATGCAGAGCATCGTGCGCGAGGCGTTTCCCGACCAGCCGGCCGCCGACCTCGACGCCGAGGTGGCGGCCGCCCTGCAGGACATGGTGGCGCAGAAGCTGGTGCTGGACGCCTAGAGCAACACGCGTGAATCCGCTCTAAGGTTGAACTCAGCGCTCGCGGAAGGCGGAGTCGATCGTACCCTCGATGCGCTGCAGGAAATACTGCAGGATCGAGCGTTCGCCCAGATGCAGGTCGACCGTGGCGGTCATGCCCGGCAGCACCGGCCGCTCGCCGGGCTTGGCGCCGAGATAGTTGCGGTCGGTGTTCACCAGCACCACGAAATAGGGCACGTTGGTCTTGGCATCGAGCGCGGCGTCGGCGGAAATCTGCGACACCACGCCCTTGAGCGTGCCGAAGCGCACCCAGTCGTAGGTCTGGACCTTGATCGAGGCCGGCTGGTTGACCGCGACGTAGCCGATGTCGTCGTTGCCCACCCGCGCCTCGACGATCACGGTGTCGTCGATCGGCACGATGTTGGTCACCACGTCGCCCGGCTTGACCGACTGGCCGACGGTGGTGAAGTTCAGCTTCTCGACGATGCCGGCGACCGGCGCGCGCAGCGACAGGTTGCGCAGCAGCGCGTTCTGCTGGCGCAGCGCGCCCTCGATGCGGTCGCGCTCGGCCAGCGCGTCGCCCAGCCGCTTCAGCGACTGGGTGCGCCATTCCTGGTCGAGCACCGCGCGCTTGTCCTGCGCTTCGAGCAGCTCCTTCTCGGCCTGCACCAGCTCGCTCCGGTGCCCGGCCAGCGCGCCTTCCTCCTCGATCAGGCGGCGCTTGATGTTCTGGTACTGGAACTCGGGGAAATAGCCCTGGCCGGCCAGGGTGCGCATCTTGCCTTCCTGGTCGCGCAGCACCACCAGCGAACGGGTGCTGGCGGCGATCCGGGTCTTCAGGGTCTCGATCTTCTGCCCCTGCTGGGCGACGACGGCGTCGGCCTGGCTGCGCCGCGTGGCCAGCTCCTGCCGGCGGGCGAAGAACAGGCTGCGCTGGTTCTCGACCAGGTCCTTGCGGGCGTCGAACGCGGCGTCGAACGCCGGCTCGCGCCCTTCCAGCTCGGCCTGCAGGCGCACCACCTCGGTGCCGACATTGTGCCAGTTGCCCTCGAGCTTGACGACTTCCTGGCGGATCAGCTCGGGGTCGAGCCGCAGCAATTCCTGGCCTTCCTCGACCCGGTCGCCGTCCTTGACCAGGATCTCGGCGATGCGCCCGCCATCGGGGTGGTTGACGATCTTCACCTTGCCCGCCGGCCGCACCATGCCCGGCGCCGTGGCCACCTGCTCGACGGTGCTGAACGCCATCCAGACGACGACGGCGACCAGCAGCGCCAGCGTCAGCGCCACCAGCCAGGTGGCGGCCGGCGAGTGGCGGCGCTGCGAGATGGCCTCGACGTCGGGCAGGAAGTCGACGAACTGGGCGCGCGCCACGCCGCTGCCATTGGCCAGTGCCTCGACCAGGCGCGAGGGGCGCTCGGCCGGCAGCCGCGCCCGTCCGGGCGCCAGGGCGGTGACGGTGTCGGTGGGCTTGCGTGCGGCGTCGCTCATGGCGGAACGGTCCTGGGCCTAGGCGTTGCGGGCCAGGTTGAGGCTTGGCGCCGTCTGCTGCTGGGGCGGCGACGCCTCGCGCGTGGCGTCGGCCATGCGCACCTTGGCGTAGGCGATGACGTCCTGCGGCGGCCCCAGCCGCTCGATGCGGCCGTCGATCACCAGCGCCACCTTGTCGGCGATGGCGAGCGGGGCGATGCGATGGGTGATCATCACCACGGTGCGCCCGCGCGCGTTGCGCTTGAGCGCGCGCAGCAACTGCTCCTCGGTGGCGGGATCGAGGGCGGAGGTGGCCTCGTCGAGGATGATGATGCGCGGATTGCGGATCAGGGCGCGGGCGATGCAGATGAGCTGGCGCTGGCCGGCCGACAGCCCGACGCCGCGCTCGCCGATGACGGTGTTGTAGCCCTGCGGCAGGCGCTGGATGAAGCCGTGCGCGCCGACGAAACGCGCCACCGCCACGACGCGGGCGGGATCCTTGTCGGCCACGCCCATGGCGATGTTCTCGCGCACCGTGCCGGCGAAGAGCTGCACGTCCTGCGGCACGACGCCGAACTGGCTGCGCAACTGCGCCGGCGAGATGTGGCCGATATCGGTCTGGTCGATCAGCACCCGGCCGCTGGTCGGCTGGTACAGGCCCTGCAGCAGGTTGGACAGCGTCGTCTTGCCCGAGCCGGACGGGCCGATGATGCCGATGACGCTGCCGGCCTCGATGCGCAGGTCGATGTCGCGCAGCGCCGGCGGCAGGTCGTCGTCGAAGCGGAAGAAGACGTGCTCGAAGGCGATCTCGCCCTTGATCGCCGGCAGCGGCGCCAGCTCGCCCGGCGCCACCTCGGTCGGCACCTCCATGATCTCGTCCAGCCGCCGGAAGGCCTGCTGCACGGCCTGCAGCGAATGCAGCGCGGCCACCACCTGGCGCATCGGCGCCAGCGCCCGGCCGGCCAGGATGTTGGCGGCGATCAGCGCGCCGATGCTCATGGTGTTCTCGACGATCGAGACGGCGCCGACATAGATGATCAGCAGCGTCACCAGCACCTGCAGCACGCCCGACAGGGTGGCGACGATGTTGGCCAGGTTGTTGGCGCGGAAACCGGTCCAGGCGGCGGCGGCGACCCGGCCCTGCCAGCGCTTCTCGATCTCCGATTCCAGCCCCAGCGACTTGACGGTGACGGCGTTGTTGACGGTTTCCGACAGCGCCGAGCCCTTGGCCGCCAGCGCCATGAAGTTCTGGTTGATGATGTCGCGCTGGCCGCGATGCGACAGCCACGACAGCAGCACGAAGAAGGGAATGGCCGCGACGGTGATCCAGCCCATCAGCGTGTTGATCAGGAAGATGGCGGCCACGAACATGGCCACGAACACCAGGTCGATGATCAGCACCGGCATCTGCCCGGTGAAGAAGTTGCGCAGCACGTCGAGCTGGCGCAGGCGCTCGGCGATCAGGCCGGTCGGCGTGCGCTCGAAATGCTGGAACGGCAGGTGCACCAGGTGGTGCACGACCTCGCCCGAGATCAGCGCGTCGAGCCGGGCGCCGGTATGGCTGGCGATGTAGCCGCGCACCGCGCGCAGCAGGAAGTCGAACAGGTAGACCACCACCATGCCGATCAGCAGCACGTTCAGCGTGTCGATGGCGCCCTGGCCGATGATCTTGTTGAACACCACCATCATGAACAGCGGCGTCGCCAGCGCCAGCACGTTGATGATGAAGGAGGCGGCGATCAGCTCGCCCAGCACGCGGCGCACGCGCTCGTTGAACAGCGCCCGCCAGCCGGTGCCGGCGGAGCGGCCCAGCGGCTTGGCGCCGGTCGCCTCCTCGGCGCCGCTGGGCGCCTTGATCAGGATGACGCGGTAGCCCAGCTCCAGCACCTCGTCGGCGCTGGCGGTGCGCGTCTTGCCCGCCACCGTGTCGACCAGCGTGAAGCCGCCGCGCGCGGCGCCGGTCACCACTACCGGCGGCACCTCGCCGCTGCACAGGAGCACGAAAGGCGTCGGCGCCGCCGCCAGGGTCTTGAGGTCGATTTCCGAGCGGCCGACCTTGTAGCCGAGGCGTTGCGCGGCATGGAGGAAATTGTCCTCGGTCATGCCCGCCGCATCGATCGGGCAGACGGCGCGGATATCGGCCTGGCTGACCGGCTTGCCCAGTTGCTGCGTCAGGTAGAGCAGGCAGGCCATCAGCGCGTCGCGCCGCGGGCGGGACGGGCCGGAACCGATTTCGGGGTCCACCGTGGTAGTGCGGGCTGCGGCGGAAATGCCGTCGCCGGCCAAGCCTGACGCTCCTGCAGACATGGGACGGTCAGGCGGGGACATGCGCTGAATTTAGCGATTTCATAGGGAAACGATAGCGGAAACTTGCTTCTAGGGCAGGTTCCTGAACCATTGCGCGTACCCGGTCCACTTTCCGCCCCTTCCCTTTTGATTGGCGCCGGGCTAGTTTTCGCATAACTGATGAACAAATTCTTATGCTGAAGAACGGCGGCTTGCTTATACGAAGGTAATAAAATGCTGTTAGTGTATTTACACTTATGCGAGATGTGCGAGTATTCCCCAAGTTTATTTTTCAAGTGATCACAGGATTTTGGGCTTGGACGGCGCGAGACCACAAATAGAGGGCACCTCGCGCCGCCGAAGACCGTCTTGAGTTGAAATTGCGTGTGGAAAGTGCCTGTTTTTTCTGGTATTTAGCCATTTAGCCTAGAGTACGAAATTAAGACTATGTGTCGTGATCTGGCGCGGGAGCTTGGGGCGAGCATGATCAGAGAAGCGGCAGTTTGCAGTATCGCCATCGGCGTGCTGGCGATGGCGGGTCTTGCCATGTCCACGCCGTCCTGGGCGCAGAGCTCGGCGCGCGGGGGTACGCTGGCACCGCCGGCGCTGGAGAACGTGCCCGGCAGCGTCGTCGACACCTCGCTGCGCGACGACGAGCAGGCGCAGCGCTCGGTCAGCGACTATATCGGCCAGCCTTTGCCGGACCGCGAAGCGGTGGTCGGTCGCGGCCAGTCGCTGATGTACGAGATGCAGCGGCGCGGCGCCTCGCCCGCCGCCATCGAGCGGGTGCGCGAGACCACGCGCCGCAACGCCTGCTCCGGCCTCATCATCAACGCCGATTTCGACCGCGACTACCTGCCGCCGCGCACGACGCTGGCTTTCGACCTGCAGCCGAGCAACGGCGTGCTGGCGCGCGGCTTCACGCCGGTCGCCATCGGCGACCAGCGCGTGGCGGCGTTCGGCGGCGTGGTCCGCAACCCCTCGCAGCCGATCGTCGGCGACGCGCTGCTGGGCATCACGCAATTCTTCACGCCGCTGGCCAACGGCCGCTATCGCGTCGTGATGTTCACCGACAAGCTGGGCGAACAGGCCGCGCGCCTGCCGTTCGGCCGCACCATCACCGCCAACAACATGCCGGTGCTGATCGCCGACCTGCCGCCGCCGCGCTGGCTGGTGCAGGGCTATCTGACCAACAAGGCGGTCGCGCCGGGCGTGGCCAGCGCTGCCGGCGGGCCGGGCGGATCGCCGGTGCTGAGCACCAACGACCTGATGACCGACCAGGGCGGCGCCATCGAGCTCGAAGTCGACGTCGCCACCGGCGCGCTGCGCCTGGGCTTCTCGCCGGCGGCGGCGCTGTCGGCCATCATCATCGAGCCGGCCGACCAGCGCTCCAGCCTGCAGCTCGTCGGCTCGGCGCGCAACGGCCCGGCTTTGATCAACGACTGCTTCGACCACGAGCGCCGGATCGGCCGCGACGTGGCGCGCGGCTCGCCGTTCCTGGGCGGGCCGGCTAGCGGCAACCCCGGCGGCGGCGGCGGCCCGTCCGGCAGCCCGAACTGAGGCCGGCCAGCGGGGGAATGATCTTGGTCATGCGGGGGAGCAACTCGGTGGCAACGACGCTGCGGCGGGTGGCGCGGATCGGCGGCGTGTCGCTGTTGGCGCTGGTGGCGGCCGCCGGCGCCGCGGCGGCGCAGGAAGCGCGCGATGCCTCGGTGCTGCGCAAGATCGACACTTTCGGCGGCGCGCCCGGCCTGGAGGTCGGCGGCCTGCGCATGAGCCCCGGCCTGGAAGTCGGGGCGGAATACGACGACAACATCTACCGCACCAAGTCGAACAAGAAGGACGACCTCGTGCTGCGGGCGCGGCCCAGCGTGACGATCTCCACCGACGACTGGTTTCCGGTCAACGCCTCGATCAGCGCCTTCGGCGAGATCGGCCGCTACGTGCAGTACAGCGGGGAAAACTACGAGGAGTTCGGCACCGCCGCCAGCATGTCCTGGGACCTGCACGAGGAATGGGCGTTCGACGTCAACGGCTCGGTGCTGCGCGACCTGCAGCGGCGCGGCCTGGACGTGGACAACACCAGCGACCGCCCCACCATCGTGTGGGAGTACGAGGCCGGCGCCGGCATACGCTACCAGGGCGATCCGTTCGCCTTCCGCTTCTCGCCCACCTATCGCCGCTACGACTTCCTCGATTCGGGCGGCCAGAACAACGACGACCGCGATCGCCAGGAATACCTGCTCGACTTCCGCTTCGCCTACAAGGTGGGCGCCAACACCACGCTGTTCGTCGATCCGTCCTACATCTGGGTGCGCTACGACGACCCGGTCGACGATTTCGGCTTCAACCAGGATTCGCAGGGCTACGAGGTGCGCGTCGGCGTCGGCTACGACGTGTCGACGCTGATCTACATCGAGGCCGGCGTTGGCTATTTCCATCGCAACTATCGCGATTCGCGCCTGGGCTCGGAGAACGGCCTTTCGGCGCTGGGCCGGTTCTACTGGAATCCCACCGAGACGCTGAGTTTCGAAGGCGAGGTCACGCGCGGCATCTCCGAATCCGACGCCACGCAGACCGGCGGCTCGTCCGGCGGCGCGGTGGCGACCGGCGCCAAGCTGCGCGCCGGCTGGGCGGTGGCCGACAACATCGTGCTCGACACCGGCATCGGCTACTACCGCTACAACTACAACGACCAGGACCGGACGGACAATTTCTACCTGTTCGACGTGGGCGCGCGCTGGTACCTGAACGAGTATCTCTATACCACCGTCCGCTACGCCCATGAGTGGCGCAACTCCAACGTCAATTCGTTGGATTACCACGACAACCGGTTTATCCTGACGATCGGCGGCCAGCTCTAGCGCTGGCCGTTTTGCAACGGTTTGGGGCAAGCCCGGCGATGCGATTGCGCGCATTGATGATGCTTATTCTGTTCGCCCCGCTGTGGAGCGGCGCCGGTCCCGCTTTTGCTCAGGGCGGCACGGACTACCGGCTGGGCATCGGCGACAAGGTCAAGGTCGTGGTGTTCGGACAGCCCGACCTGACGGGCGAGGCCGAAATCGACGCCTCCGGCAAGATCGTGGTCGGGCTGATCGGCGAAGTCGCCGCCGCCGGCCGCGCCATTTCCGACGTCCAGGGCGAGATCCGCGCCCGGCTGGACAAGGACTACCTGGTCGACCCGAAAGTGTCGGTGCTGATGGTGGCCTATCGGCCCCTCACGATCTTGGGGCAGGTCAAGAGTCCCGGCCGCTATCCCTATTCCTCCGGCCTCACCATCCGCCAGGCCGTGGCGCTGGCCGGCGGCTACGACAAGCGGGCCTCGACCAGCTCCGCCCTGGTGTTCCGCGACGGCAAGGAGCTGGAACTCGAGATCGATTCGCAAGTCCGCCCGGGCGACACCATCGAAATCCAGCGCCGCTTTTTCTGAGAGAATCCCGCGCAGTATCGCTATGGTGCCGTAGCGAGAAGGCCGGCATTCGTCTAATTTAGCGTTGCCAATGCGAATTCGTCGGCGGCACGAAAGCGACAGGACATCATGAGCAATATCGCGCGTTTCAATCCGCAATTGCCCGACGCGCCGTCCGAGAATGGCGCCATCGGCACGGGCGAGCGCGAGGGATTGCTGCGCCTGCGGCAGGTCTATGGCGTTTTGCGGCGCCATTACATTCTGATTGCCGTGATCACCATCGTCGGCACCGCGCTGGCCTCGCTTTGGGCCAGCACGCTGACGCCGATCTATCGCTCCTCGACCCAGGTGCTGATCGATCCCAACCGCGACACCGTCACCAAGATCACGCCGGTGGCGCCGGGGCTGGGGCAGGAATACACGATGATGGAGACGCAGGCCGCCATCATCCGCTCGCGCGAACTTGCCGTGCAGGCGGTGCGCCGGCTCGACCTGATCAACCATCCGCTCTACAACCCCGCGCTCGCCAAGCCGCAGCCGTCGCTGTGGCAGCGGCTGCTGGCGCCGCTGACCGCGCTGTTCACCGACGCGCCGGCGGTCGAGGAAAGCCGGAGCGTCGCCATCGCGCCGCAGACGCCGGAGGAGCGCGCCCGCCTGCTCGAAGGCATCATCGGCGCCTATCTCGGCGGGCTGAGCGTGGCGCCGGCCACCACCGGCGCGCGCTGGGTGACCATCAGCTTCACCTCGCCCGATCCCAAGCTGGCGGCCGACGCCGCCAACATGGCGGCCGAGGTCTACATCAAGGGCCAGGTCTCCAATCGCGGCGAGTCGACGCAATCGGCGCTGCGCTTCCTGAGCGAGAAGGTCGAGGAGCTGCGCGGCAAGATGATCGAGGCGGAGCGGGCGCTGACGCAGTTCCGCACCGATACCGGCCTGCTGCAGGTCGGCGAGACCTCGCCGGTGGCGCAGCAGCTCACTTCCTATCGCGGCCAGCTCATCGAGGCGCGCGCCACCATCCGCAACCTGGAAAGCAGCGGCACCCAGTTGCGCGACATGCTGCGCGGGCAGGGCAGCATCGAGGCCAACAGCCAGGTGATGACCAATCCCTTCATCGCCCAGCTCCGTTCGCAGCAGGCCGATATCGAGCGCAAGATCGCCGAGGCGCGCACCCAGTTGCGCGACAACCATCCGCAGCTCATCGCCATGCGCAACGAATTGCGCGAGGTGCAGGGCAAGATCGGTTCGGAAATCCGCAAGGTCAGCGCCAATCTGGGCAACGAACTGGCGGTGATGAAGCAGCGCGAGGAGAGCCTGAACGTCGAGATCAAGCGGCTGGAGGGCGAGCTCAGCAAGCAGGCCAACCACGAGGTGCAACTCACCGAGCTGCGCACCTCGGCGCAAAGCGCGCGCCAGCTCTACGAAGCGACGCTGGCGCGCTTCAACGAAGTGTCGATCACCGACGACAACGTCCTGCAGAAGGCGGAAGCGCGCGTGCTGCAGCCCGCTTTCATGCCCGGCGGCCCGATCGCGCCGCAGCGCAACGCCATCATGTTCATGGCGTTCCTGATCTCGCTGGCGGTCGGCGTGGCGCTGGCGGTGGTGATCGAGCTGCTCGACGCCGGCTTCCGCTCCGTGCACCAGCTCGAGCAGATGGCCGGCGCGCCCGCGCTCGGCATGGTGCCGTTCCAGGCCAGCAAGATGGGGCGCAACAAGCGGCCCTGGGACACGGTGCTGGACAAGCCCAACTCCTCCTTCGCCGAGGCCATCCGCACCATCCGCACCGGGCTGCTGCTGTCCAGCGTCGACCATCCGCCGCGCACCGTGCTGGTGACCTCCTCGGTTCCCGGCGAAGGCAAGACCACGACGGCGCTGGCGCTGGCCTCGGCGGCCGCCGCCTCGGGCCAGCGCACCATCATCGTCGACTGCGACATGCGCCAGCCGGCGCTGCACGCCAATCTCGGCACCAAGAACGAGCTGGGCCTGAGCGACTATCTCACCGGCAATGCGGCGCTCGAGGACCTGATCCATATCGACGACCGCTCCGGGCTGCACTACATCTGCGCCGGCCGGCTGCCGCCCTCGCCCACCGACCTGCTGGGCTCCAACCGCATGAAGCAGCTATTGCAGCAGCTTTCGGCCGCGTTCCAGATGGTGATGCTCGACACGCCGCCGATCCTGGCGGTGTCGGACGCGCTGCTGCTGGTGCGCACCGTCGACAAGACCATCTTCGTGGTGCGCTGGGAGCGCACCCGCCGCGACATCGCGCTCAACGGGCTGAAATCGGTCTACGACGCGGGCGCGCGCGTCGGCGGGCTGGTGCTGAGCCAGGTCAATCTGCGCAAGCACGCCCGCTACGACTACACCGATTCGGGCGTGTACTACTATCGCGGCTACAAGCGCTACTACATCGAGTGAACGCCTTCGGCGCCGCAGCCCCCCGCATCCGCCCGCCGCCCGCACGGGGCGGCGCGCTCGCGCCCGTCTTCGCCCCCATCCTCGCCCCCGCCCTGGCCTTGGTGCTGGGGCTAGCGCTGGTCGTGGCCGGCTTTCCCCGCTTCATGGCGGCGCTCTATGCGGTTTCCGCCAACGATGCGACGCGCCAGCTCGACGCCAGCGATCCCGGCCTGGGCCCGGCCGAATTGCTGGCGGCGCGGCAGGGTCTGCGCTACGCGCTGGCCTGGGAAGGCGACGGCGCCACCGCGGTCCGGCTGGCGCGCGTCACCCTGGCGCTGGCGGCGCGCGAATACCGGGCCGGCGGCAATCCCCTGCCGCTGGTCGAGGAGACGATCGAGGCGGCGCGCCGCGGCTTGGCCGCCGCGCCGGCGCAGGCGCGCGGCTGGCTGCTGCTGGCCGAGGCGATGCTGGCCAGGACCGGCGATCCGGGCGCCGTCGTGCCCTTCCTGCTCGAGGCCATCCGCGCTTCGCCGCACGATATCTGGATGGCGCCGCATCGCGCCGAATTGGGTCTGCGCGCCTGGCCGTGGCTGGAGCCGCAGGCGCGCGCGCTGGTGTCGGAGCAGATCAGGCTGAGCGCCTTGCGGCGCGTCGACGGCGTCGTCGCCATGGCCCGCCGCGCCGGCGATCCGGGGCCGGTGCGCGAGGCGCTGGCGGCGGACGCCGAACGGCTGCGCCAGTTCGACGTGCTCTATTTGCAGCACCGGTAGAACGGCAGTCAGTCGGCGCGTTGGCTCAGCCGGCGCCGGCATTGCGCGGCGCAGACGCCCAGGACCGCCGCATAGGTGACCGCCACCGCCGGCATCTGCAGGCTGAAATCGACCAGCGCATGCACGCCGACCATCAGGCTGGCCGCCGTGCCGGCGAGCGCGAAGCGCACCGCCTTGCGCCGCAGCAGGGCGAGGACGCAGAGCGCGACGAAGGCGAGAACAGCCAGCACCATGGCCGCGGCGGCGGGAATGCCGGCCTCCAGCGCCAGTTCGAGATAGGTGTCGTGCGCCTTGTCGATCGAGTAGCCCTGGCGATAGAGCTCGCCGGTATTCACCGCCTCGAACACGCCCTGGAAACTGCCCGCGCCGTATCCCGTCAGCGGCCGGACGCGAATGGCGGCGATGGTGGGGCCGAAAATATCGCCGCGCGAGGAGTCGATGCTGGCCGCCGCCGTCTCCAGCCGGCCGGCCAGCCCGCCGCCCACCGCCAGCAGCAGCACGATGGCCGCCGCCGCGCCGATGCCCAGCAGCCCCATGAGCTGCCAGCCGCGCACCAGCCGCGCCGCCGCCAGCAGCGCCACGCAGGCGGAGAGCGTGATGGCCAGCGCGTAGAAGCCGCCGCGCGAGCCGGTCAGCACCAGCGCCGCCGCGATCATGCCGGCCGCCAGGGCGAGGACGGCGATCGGCCAGTCGTTGCTGCCTGGTTCGGGCGCGGCGGCGCGCGCCAGCTCGAAGCGGCGCCGGTCCTGGCGCCGGCGCCAGTGTCCGAACATCAGCGCCAGCGCGCAGAGCGCGCCGAGCCCGGCATAGGTGGCGTAGTTGTTGCGGTTGATGAAAGTGCTGGTCAGCCCGTCGCCATAGGCCGTCTTGGGATACCACAGCACCATCTGGTAGCCGCCGAGATGGACGATCAGCCCGTAAAGCGCATAGGCCGCGCCGGCCAGCACCACCGCCACCAGCATGGCCTGCGCCCGGGCGCGGCGGCGGCCGAACTCCCAGGCGAGCAGAAAGACGCCGGCATAGGTGCCCAGCCGCAGCAGCACGTGCCAGGCGCCGCCGGGATCCAGGCCGAGGCCGGCCGCGCCCTGCATTTCCAGCAGGTCATGGGCGCGCTGCAGGGCTTCCGGTTGCCATTCGGCGGGAAAGGGCAGCAGCGACTGCACCAGCATCCAGCCCAGCGCTGCGCCATAGAGCAGGGCGGCGGGCAGCAGGAAACGGTCGGCGGCGCGCGCCCCGCGCGGGCGGCTGCGCAGGGCGGTGACGGCCCACAGGATCAGCAGGATGCCGGTGCACAGCGCCAGCGCCGTCCAGGGCACCGGACGGTTGCTGGCAAGCGGCAGGGGCGAGAGCACGACCAGCCCCACCAGGGCCCAAAAAACGATGCGCGACATTCGATGGCGTTGGAGACTGGAGCGGTTCGCCGGACGGGGCGGAAGGCGCAACTCTATCGGCTGGCCGCGCCTGCCGCTAGATTTCCTGCACTGCGCCTGCAAGCTGGGGATTGGCAATGGCCCGCACATGACGCAAGCACATTCGCCGCCGCCCGGCGCGGTCTGGCTGTGGCGACGGCTGCTGGGACAGGAGGCGACCGGCGAGCCGCCGGCTTGGCCGGGGCGCGACGGCTGGATCGCGGCCCTGTCGCCGGCCCTGATGGCCGATCTCGCGGCCGACATCGCGCTCGATGCCGAGGCGGTGCAGAAGGCCCGCCTCTACGGCCGCTTCCAGCAGGCGCTGCAGCTACGCGCGCTGCAGTGGATCGCCGCGGCCGGCGTGAGCTGCGTCGCGATCAAGGGCTTCGCCTCGGCGTTCCTCTACTACCCGACGCCCGCCTCGCGCCTGCTGGGCGATCTCGACCTGCTGGTGCGGCCGGCCGAGGCGGCAGCGCTGGCGCAGGCGTTGCAGGCGCAAGGCTTCCGCTTCGGCGGCGCGATCCAGAAGGCTTGGGGTTTTCTGAGCGACGCCAGCTTCGTGCCGCTGCATTCGGCGGACGGCAACTGCAACGTCGACATCCACGTCAAGCCCGATTCCTGGCCGCTGCCGCTGGGGCTCGACACCGAGGCGGTGTTCGCGCGCGCCCGCCAGGTCATGGCGGGCGATCGCCTGGTCAGCGTGCCCTGTGCGGAGCATATGGCGCTGATCCTGGTGTCCAACCTGGCCAAGGACAAGTTCGCGCCCGACGGGCTGCGAAAACTGCTCGACCTGGCGCGGCTGCTGGCGAGCGAGCACGATTTTTCCTGGAGCGACCTGATCGCGGTCGCAGAGCGCGCGCGCATGGCCAAGGCGCTGGAGACCGCCTGCGGCCTGCTGCGCGCCTTCGGCACGCCCGAGGCGCTGCTGCATCCCGCGCTGGGCCGGCGCAATTCCGCCGCCCTGCGGCGGCTGGTGCGCGACTGGAGCGAGCAGACCCAGCCCGGCCTGCTGCGGCACCTGGAGCGGGAGTGGCTGCTGGCGGCCGAACCGGGGGTGGCCGCCCGGTTGCTGGCGCGGCGCGGGCTGGGCCTGATCCGCGCCCGCAGCGGCATTCCCGATGCGGGCGGCAAATGAGCGGCGCGCCGGGCGCCAGTCAAATGATCGGCGCCCCGGGCGCCAGTCAAATGAGCGGCGCCCCGGGCGCCAGGCTCGACGCGCCCGGCGTCTTGCGCCAGAATGGTTAGAAAGCGTTGTAGAACAGCGCTTTGACTGGGGAACCCGCATGGCCCGCCGTTTCATCGATCTGTCCGTGCCGCTGGAGAACGGGGTGAAGTCGGATCCCGACGGCTTCGTGCCCGAGATCACCTACATGAACCACCAGCAGACGGCGGGGCAGATCACCGGCTTCTTTCCCGGCCTGAAGAAGGAAGACCTGCCGGACGGCGAGGGCTGGGCGGTCGAGTTCGTGCGGCTGATCACCCATAACGGCACGCATCTGGACGCGCCCTATCATTTCCACTCGACGATGGATGGCGGCAAGCGCGCCATCACCATCGACGAGGTGCCGCTGGACTGGTGCTTCCGCCCCGGCGTGAAGCTCGATTTCCGCTCCCTGCCCGACGGCTATGTCGTGACGGCGGAAGACGTCGAGCGAGAGCTCGAGCGCATCGGCCACACGCTGCAGCCGTTCGACATCGTCGTGGTCAACACCCGCGCCGGTTCCGCCTACGGCCAGGCCGATTACGTCGATGCCGGCTGCGGCATGGGCTACGAGGCGACGATCTGGCTGCTGGAGCGCGGCGTGAAGGTGACCGGCACCGATGCCTGGAGCTGGGACGCGCCGTTCTCCCACACGCGGCGCAAATACGAGACCAGCGGCGATGCCCGGCTGATCTGGGAGGGCCACAAGGCCGGCCGCGACATCGGCTACTGCCACCTGGAGAAGCTGCACAATCTCGAAGCCCTGCCGGCCAGCGGCTACACCATCGCCTGCTTCCCGACCAAGATCCGCGGCGCCTCCGCCGGCTGGACGCGCGCCGTCGCCATCATCGACGGATAGGCGCCGTGCTCGACCTCAAGCAATTCTTCGCCGCCGAAATCGCCGAGCACGAGCAGGCGCTGGCCGGCGTCAAGGCCGGCCTGGCCGGCGATTTCGCGCGCCTGGTGGAGGTCTGCGCCAGTGCGGTGAACAAGGGCGGCAAGCTGCTGTTCTTCGGCAATGGCGGCAGTGCGGCCGACGCCCAGCATCTGGCGACCGAGCTTTCCGTGCGCTACATCGCCGACCGGCCGCCGATCGCCGCCATCGCGCTGACCACCGACAGCTCCGCCCTGACCGCGATCGGCAACGACATGGGCTTCGAGCGCCTGTTCGCCCGCCAGGTCGCCGCGCTCGGCCAGCGCGGCGACGTCGCCATCGGCATCTCGACCTCGGGCCGCAGCCGCAACGTGCTGCTGGGCCTGCAGGAGGCCAAGGCGCACGGGCTGGTCGCCGCCGGTTTCTCAGGCGGCGCCGGCGGCGACATGGTCGGCCTGGCCGATCCGCTGCTGCTGGTGCCCAGCACGGTGACGGCGCGCATCCAGGAGATGCACATCCTGCTGGGCCAGATGCTGTGCGGGGCGCTGGAGATCGTGCTCGGCCTGGCGACGGAGAAGCAGCGGTGAGCGAGGAGGGGCTGCACGCGGCACTGGCCG
This sequence comes from Reyranellaceae bacterium, assembly GCA_050181585.1. Classification (GTDB taxonomy): domain Bacteria; phylum Pseudomonadota; class Alphaproteobacteria; order Reyranellales; family JAQSWP01; genus JAQSWP01. The sequence continues at coordinate 10,084 of JBFXDA010000004.1, read as the reverse complement.
GCCTGGCGCAGGCGCGCGTGCTGTGCGTCGGCGACGTCATGCTCGACCGCTTCGTCTACGGCGCGGTCGAGCGCATCTCGCCGGAAGCGCCCATTCCGGTGCTGCGGGTCGACCACGAGGCGGCGATGCTGGGCGGCGCGGGCAACGTGGTGCGCAACCTCGCCGCGCTGGGCGCGCGCTCGGCCTTCGTCTCGGTGATCGGCGCCGATGCCGCCGGCACCGAGATCGAGCGGCTGCTGGGCGCCATGCACGGCGTCGAGGCTTCGCTGGTGCCGCTGCGCGGGCGCGGCACCACCATCAAGATCCGCTATGTCGCCGCCGGCCAGCAATTGCTGCGCGCCGACCACGAGAGCAACGGCGCGCTGCCGCCGGAGCTGCGCCAGGCGGTGCTCGCCCGCGCCCAGGCGCTGCTGGCGGGCTGCCGCGTGCTGGCGCTGTCGGATTACGGCAAGGGCGTGCTGGGCGACGGCATCGCCGGCGAGCTGATCGCCGCCGCCCGCGCCCAGGGCTGCCGCGTCATCGTCGATCCCAAGGGCAGCGACTATGGCCGCTATCGCGGCGCGCATCTGGTGACGCCCAATGCGCGCGAGCTGGCGCAGGCCTCCGGCCTGCCGACCTCGAACGACCAGGAGATCGTCGCCGCGGCGCGCAAGCTGATCGCCGACTGCGGCATCGAGGCGGTGCTGGCGACGCGCTCGGGCGAGGGCATGAGCCTGGTCGAAAGCGGCGGGCGCATCGTGCATGTGCGGGCGCAGGCACGCGAGGTGTTCGACGTCGCCGGCGCCGGCGACACGGTCGTCGCCATGCTGGCCGGCGCGCTGGCCGCCGATGCGGATCTGGAGACCGCCGCCCGCCTGGCCAATTTCGCCGCCGGCATCGTCGTCGGCAAGCTCGGCACCGCCGTCGCCAGCCCCCAGGAACTGCGCGCCGCCATCGACGGCGAGCACAGCGCGGCCGCGGCGCAGAAGCTGATGACGCTCGACCAGGCGGTGGCGCGCGCCCGGCGCTGGCGCGACCAGGGCCTGGCGGTGGGCTTCACCAATGGCTGCTTCGACCTGCTGCATCCGGGCCACGTCTCGCTGCTGCGCCAGGCGCGCGCCGCCTGCGACCGGCTGATCGTGGGGCTGAACAGCGACGCCTCGGTGCGGCGACTGAAGGGCAGCGCGCGGCCGGTGCAGAACGAAGCCGCGCGCGCCGCCGTACTGGCCTCGCTGGCCGACGTCGATGCGCTGGTGGTGTTCGCCCAGGACACGCCGGAGGCGCTGATCGGCGCCCTGCGGCCGCAGGTTCTGGTCAAGGGCGCCGACTACACCGAAGCCCAGGTGGTGGGCGCCGAGTTGGTCAAATCCTATGGCGGGCGGGTGCTGCTGGCAGAGCTCAGTCCCGGCCACAGCACCAGCGGCACCATCCGCAATCTGGCGGGCCGCGGCGCATCATCGTGAGCCCGGTCGCTGGCTAAGGCTTTGCAATCAGATGCAAATTACTACTTTACCCGATCCGGGGCCTGTGGCATTCTGTTAACCAATTGATGTTGCTGCTTTCATGCGCCGAAGGCAGCGACATTTTGCATGGGGACTTCATGAGCCAGCAAAACCCTGATCACGACGAAAACCCTGCCGCGGTTTCTCGCCGTCGGGCTTTGGCGAAGCTGGGGCTGGCGGCCGGTGCGGTCTACATCGCCCCCGTCGTGCTCAAGATCAATCGCAGCAAGGCGACGCTGCCGGTGCTGACGCCCTGTCCGCAGACCAACAACAATCCCTCCGACAATCCGCCGGGATCGACCTGCCCGCCGTGAGGCGCTGAAACGATCGCCGCGTGCAACGGCCCTCTCGGGGCCGTTCGTATTTTGCGCTGCCTCCTGTCGCTTCAGGCGCGCTTGATCCACAGCACCGGGCCGGCCCATTCCAGCCGCACGTTGTCCATCGGCGAGGCGTGGTAGGAGAGCAGCAGATAGGAGCCGCGCTCGCTGCAGCGCATGACGCGCTTGAGCACGGTGGGACCCTTGGCGATCTTCACCACGCATTCGCGTCCCAGATACTCCGCTTCCGCCTCCAATCCCTTGCGGGCGTAGAACAGCACGTCGCCGTCCTGATAGACCGGATAGAGGCTGTCGCCGCGCACCACCAGCGCCCGCGCGCTCAACGTATCGCCGACCGGCGCCTCGACGGCCTCGCCGCGGCTCTTCTCGTCGGCGCCGATCTGCGCGCCGGGACCGATATAGCCGACCACCGCGACGGTGCGCGGTGTCTGCGCCACCGCGTCCTCGCCGTAGCGGAAATAGGCCGGCGGCATGCCGCTCAGCTCGGACAGATACTGCAGCGCCGCCTCGTCGGGATCGTAGAAGCCCTTCTCCCAGCGATGCACGGTGGGCTGGGTCACCTTGAGCTGCTCGGCGAATTCCTGCTGGGTGAGATTGAGCGATTTGCGCGCGCGACGGATACGCTCGCCCATTGCGATATTCCTGGTGGACATCGATCAGCCTGAGCCGTGGTGGGACTATGTGGATGCAGAAGGCAACCGCGCCGTGGCGGCTTGAAAAGACCATCTCCGCCCGGATCGAACCTCGGATTTCCGCCAGTTTAGCAGGTTGGTTCGTAATTGAAATCGACGAGTTGCGATTTCAAGGCGATCAGCGCCGGTGAAGCTGCAGCGGCGCGCCCTGGGCGGGCGGCGGCGAGCGGAGGGGAGCGGGGACCGCGGCCGGAACGGAAGGCGGCGCGGCGGGTACCGACGGCGCCGAAGCCGGCAGGCTTGCGTTCTCCGGCCGTTCGAATACCGGGCGGAAAGCAGCCACTTCGGCCTCGGCGGCGCGGCGTTGGCCGGCATTCAACTGTCCCGCCAGCGCCTTGCGCGGCTCGCCGGCGCGCCGGAAGCCGCGGGCCTCCGACAGCGCGAACCATTTGTAGGCTTCCTGCGGCCGGCGCGGCCCGGCGACGCCGCCGGCATGAAAGACGCCCAGCAGATACATGGCTTCGGGATCGCCCTGCCGCGCGGCACGCCGATACCAGCCCAGCGCCGTGGCGAGGTCGCGGTTCACGCCGGTGCCGGTGAAATAGGCATTGGCGTATTTGAGCTGCCCCGCGACCTGGCCGCGCTCGGCGGCGCGGCCGTACCAGGTCACGGCCTCGCCGAGATTCTGCGGCGTGCCCATGCCGGCGGCGTACATGTCGCCGAGGCTGACCATGGCGTCCTCGTGGCCGCCCTGCGCCAGCCGGCTCATCTGCGCCAAGGCGGCGGCGGGATTGCGCGCGCCCAGGCTGCCATTGGCCAGGCCGAGCGCCAGATGGTACTGCGCCGGCGCATAGCCGCGCTCGGCGGCGCGGCGATAGAGGCGCTGCGCCTCGGCCGGATCGGCCGGCGCCGCGCCGCCGCTTTCGCGCAGCCGCGCCAGCGCGACCAGCGTGGCCGGTTCGTCGAGCTTGGCCGCTTCGCCGAACCAGTAGGCCGCGCGCGCCTCGTCGCGCGCCACGCCGCGGCCGGTGGCATAGGCCAGCCCGGCGTTGAAGCGGGCGCGCGCGTGGCCCATCGTGCCGGCCTGCTCGAAAAGCTGCGCCGCGCGCACCTCGTCCCGCGCCACGCCGGTGCCGGCGGCGTAGAGGTAGCCGAGCTGGTTGGCCGCTTCCTGGTCGCCCTGCTCGGCCGCCCGCGTCAGCCAGCGCGCCGCCTCCCGGGCGCTGCCGGGCGTCTCGTCCTGCAGCAGCGCCAGTCCGAACTGCCGCTGCGCCGCCGGATTGCCGCTCTCCGCCTGCGCGCGCAGATCCTGGGCCGCGGCGTGGCCGGCGACGGACGCGAAAACCAATGCGAAAACCAACGCGGCGATGGCCAGCCGATGCGGATTGCGAATGCGCGACATTGCGCCATCATCGGCAGCCGATGGCGCAGGCGCAAGCGGTCTCCGCAAGCGATCTCTCCGCGCTGTCGGGGCCTCTCCGCGCTATCGCGGCCAGCGCCATCGCGGCCAGCACCGCGCTTGCGGACCGGCCGGCACTTGCGCAAACTTCCGCCATGAGCGAACGCACCACCGCTTCTCCGGCGCCGGCGCCGTCCCGGCGCCTCGTTCGGGTCTGGGACCTGCCGACGCGGCTGTTCCACTGGGCGCTGGTGGTGCTGGTCGCCTTCTCGTGGTGGAGCGGCGAGAACGAGCGCTTCGAATGGCATTTCTGGTCGGGCTACGCCATCCTGACGCTGCTGATCTTCCGCATCGTCTGGGGCTTCGTCGGCAGCTCGACCGCGCGCTTCGCCGATTTCGTGCGCGGGCCGCTGGCCGGCCTCGCCCATCTGCGCGAACTGCTCGGCCGGCACGAGATGCGCGACGTCGGCCACAACGCCATCGGCGGCTGGATGGTGGTGGCGCTGATCCTGGCGCTGCTGGTGCAGGCGGTGACCGGGCTGTTCGCCGACGACGCCATCCTCACCGTTGGGCCGCTGGGCGAACTGGTCTCCAGCGGCACGCGCGAATGGCTGACCGACATCCATGAACTGCTGATCAAGATCATCCTGGTGATGATCGGCCTGCATGTGCTGGCGGTGCTGTCCTATCTCGTGCTGCGCCGGATCAACCTGATCGGCCCGATGTTCACCGGCCGCAAGGCGCTGCCCGCCGATCTCGCCGCGCAGCCGCCCAAGATGGCGAGTTCGCTGCTGGCATTGGCCGTGCTGATCGTCTCGGGGCTGATCGTCTGGGGCATCGTCAGCCTGGGCGGCTGACGACAAAAAACCCGCGCAATCGCTTGCGCGGGTTTTCCGGGAGCGCCAGCGATGTTACTTGGCGCGATACTTGTCGTGGCAGTCGCCGCAGCTCTTGCCCGCCGCGCCGAACGCGGCGGCGACCTTGGTCAAGTCGCCCGACTTGCCGGCGTCGGCCAGGTTCATGGCGGCGGTTTCGGTCGCCTTCGAGGCGGCCTGGAAACCGGCCATGTCCGACCAGATAGTCGGCAGCGCCTTGGTGTCACCCTTGTCGGAGCCAGCCGGGAACAGCGTGACGAACTGCTTCTCCAGCTCGACTATCTTGGTGGCGTGCGGCACCACGTCGGCGGCGTTGCCCTTGTCGTCGATGACCTTCTTGATCGCGCCCATGGCGGTCCGCACTTGCTGGCGGTTGTCCTTGCGCGCCTTGATGACAGTGGCAGCTTCGGTGGCCGAGACCTGCTTGTCCATGCTCGGTCCGCGCAGCGCGAAGTACCACACCGCGACGGCGGCGACGGCAATCACCACGACGATCAGTCCCAGTTTTTTCATTATGATGCCCTCCAGATGTTGAGTCGGCCCCCGGACGGCGGCAGACTTCCACAGGTATTACACTGCCCTGCCGAGTCTATTCCATCGATCCACAAAATCGTAATGCCAGTTACTCGCCGGCAACTCGCTCCAAGGGAGGACCCGCATGCGTAATCGACAGTCCGATCAGAGATCGCCGGCGCCGGTTTGCCGCCGCGGCGTGCTGCTGCTGGCGGGCGCTGCGATCAGCGCGGCCGCGATCGCGAGACAGGCCCAGGCCGCGACGATTCCGGGCAGCGAGAAGAAATGCGCCACTTGCGCCTTCTGGACCGGACCGCGCCAGGTCTCGGCCGATGGCCAGGACGTGGTGGTGGCGTCGGCGGAAACGACCGGCGCATGCACCAATCCCAAGAGCCCGCTCTACCAGAAACAATCGCGCGCAACCCAGGGATTTCCGCCAGGCCACCAGCGCTGGCCAGCCCTCAAATAGGTAGGCAATCCAAGACCTTGCAGGTTCCGCCTGGCGATTTTAACCCCTTCTTGCCTTGGCGGGCCCGCGCTCCTAGGGTGGGCTGAACTCCTGTTCAGTTTTTCGAGAGACCAGAGGAAACGATGAAATTCACGGGTACCGACAAGTACATTGCCGGCGAAGATCTGCGGGTTGCGGTCAATGCCGCCATCGCGCTGCAGCGCCCGCTGCTGATCAAGGGCGAGCCGGGCACCGGCAAGACCGTGCTGGCGCATGAGGTGGCCAAGGCCATCAACGCGCCGATCATCGAGTGGCACATCAAGTCGACCACCAAGGCGCAGCAGGGCCTCTACGAATACGACGCCGTCTCGCGCCTGCGCGATTCGCAGCTGGGCGACGACCGCGTCCACGACATCAAGAACTACATCAAGAAGGGCAAGCTCTGGGACGCCTTCGGCGCTTCCGAGCGGCCGGTGCTGCTGATCGACGAGATCGACAAGGCCGACATCGAATTCCCGAACGATCTGCTGCTCGAGCTCGATCGCATGGAGTTCTACGTCTACGAGACGCAGGAAGTGGTCAAGGCGACGCAGCGCCCGGTGGTGATCATCACCTCCAACAACGAGAAGGAGCTGCCCGACGCCTTCCTGCGTCGCTGCTTCTTCCACTACATCCGCTTCCCCGACCGCGAGACGATGACCGAGATCATCGACGTGCATTTCCCGGGCGTGCAGCGCAACCTGGTGCGCGAAGCGCTCAACGTGTTCTACGACGTGCGCGAAGTGCCGGGCCTGAAGAAGAAGCCCTCGACCTCCGAACTGCTCGACTGGCTGAAGCTGCTGATGGTCGAGGACATCCCGGCCGACGCGCTGCGCAGCAAGGATCCTTCCAAGCTGATCCCGCCGCTGCATGGCGCGCTGCTGAAGAACGAGCAGGACGTGCATCTCTTCGAAAGGCTGGCCTTCATGGCCCGCCGCGAGAAGCAGTAAGGCAAGGATCGCCGACGCGGGAGAGCGCCCATGTTCATCGATTTCTTCCTCAAGCTGCGCGAAGCCAAGGTGCCGGTCTCCATCAAGGAGTACCTGGCGCTGATGGAAGCGATGGACAAGGGCGTCGCCAACTACAGCGTCGACGATTTCTATTTCCTCTCCCGCGCCGTGCTGGTGAAGGACGAGCGCAACATCGACAAGTTCGATCGCGTCTTCGGCGCCTCCTTCAAGGGGCTGGAATACGTCTCCGAAGGCACCACGGCCGAGATCCCCGAGGACTGGCTGAAGGCGCTGGCCGAGAAATTCCTCACCGAGGAGGAGAAGGCGCAGATCGAGTCGCTGGGCGGCTGGGAAAAGCTGATGGAGACGCTGAAACAGCGTCTCGAAGAGCAGAAGAAGCGCCACGAAGGCGGCAGCAAGTGGATCGGCACCGCCGGCACGTCACCCTTCGGCGCCTACGGCTTCAATCCCGAAGGCGTGCGCATCGGCCAGGAGAAGGGCCGCGAGGGCCGCGCCGTTAAGGTGTGGGACAAGCGCGAGTACAAGAACCTCGACGACACGGTCGAGCTCGGCACCCGCAACATCAAGATCGCCCTGCGCCGTCTGCGCAAATTCGCCCGCGAAGGCGCCGAGGTCGAGCTCGATTTGCCCGAGACCATCCGCAAGACCGCCAACAACGCGGGTTACCTCGACATCAAGATGGTCCCGGAGCGGCACAACAAGATCAAGCTCTTGGTGCTGTTCGACATCGGCGGCTCGATGGACGCCCATATCCGCGTCTGCGAGGAGCTGTTCTCCGCCGCCAAGGCCGAGTTCAAGCACCTGGAGTTCTTCTACTTCCACAACTGCCTGTACGAGAAAGTGTGGAAGGACAACCGCCGCCGCCATTCCGACTTCCTGCCGACCTGGCAGATGCTCCACACCTATCCGCACGACTACAAGGTGATCTTCGTCGGCGACGGCTCGATGAGCCCGTACGAGATCGTCTATCCTGGCGGCTCGGTCGAGCACTGGAACGAGGAGGCGGGCCAGGTCTGGATGCAGCGCGTCGCCGATCTCTACCAGAGCGCGGTGTGGCTGAACCCGGTGCCCGAGCGGCACTGGCCCTACACGCCCTCGATCCAGCTCCTCAAGCAGCTCATGTCCGACCGCATGTATCCGCTGACGCTGGAAGGGCTGGACAAGGCGATGCGCGAGCTCAATCGCGGCTGACGCAAGCGCAGGACGGGAGACGCCCATGACCGGCAACCGGCAGATCGTGATCCAGACCCTGCCGACCGACCGGCTGGGCGAAGAGCACTTCAAGACCGTCGACGGCCCGATGCCCGGCATCGGCGACGGCCAGGTGCTGGTGCGCACCAGGCTGATCTCGCTCGACGCCGCCAACCGCGCCTGGATGCAGGGCGCCACCTATCGCCAGGCGGTGAAGGCGGGCGACGTCATGCACGCCTACACCCTGGGCGAGGTGGTCGACAGCAAGGCGCCGGGCTTCGCCAAGGGCGATCTGGTGTTCGGCGAAGGGGGCTGGCAACAATTCTACGCCAGCGACGCCAAGAAGCTGGAGAAGGCGCGGAACTACGAGCCGGTCTCGCACCTGCTGTCGCTGATCGGCATCGCCGGCAAGACCGCCTATCACGGCCTGATCAATGTCGGCCGCCCGCAGGCTGGCGAGACCGTCGCGGTCTCCGCCGCCGCCGGCTCGGTCGGCGTCTTCGTCGGCCAGATCGCCAAGGCGATCGGCTGCCGCGCCGTCGGCATCGCCGGCGGACCCGAGAAGTGCCAGTGGCTGGTCGACGAGCTGGGCTTCGACGCCGCCGTCGACTACAAGGCCAAGTCCTTCCGCAAGGACTTGGCCGCCGCCACGCCCAACGGCATCGACGTCTTCTTCGACAATGTCGGCGGCCCCGTCCTCGAGGCCGCGCTCTTCCTGATGAACCAGCGCGGCCGCGTGGTCTGCTGCGGCGCCGTCTCGCAATACGACACCGCCCAGATGCAATCCCCGCGCGGCATCCCCGGCCTGCTGGTGGTCAAGCGCCTGCGCATGGAAGGCTTCATCGTGCTCGACTACATGGGCAAGGACGACGATGCGGAGGAGCAGCTTCTGGCCTGGGCCAAGGCCGGCAAGATCAAGACGGTCGAGGACATCATCGACGGGCTGGAGAACGCGCCGCGGGCGCTGATCGGGCTGCTGGCGGGGGAGAATCGGGGAAAGAGGATGGTTAGGGTTTAGCTTTTTCTCTTTTTCGATGTTCTGCCAGTTCTCTCCAAAGCCCGAGAACTAAAAGAGTATGAATCAGCAAGTCGCTGGTGACGCTATTAACCATTCTACGTTCTATTAATCCGTGTGCGACGTTGTTCCTTAAATTCAATCCGCGTGGATCCGAATAAATTACTTTGAAATATAAAAGTAAATCTGTTCCGAGTGTTTCTTTGACCACTGGACTGCCAAAGATTTCACCCATTCCGATGGATACTTCACGGTCTGCCATTGTCGGATGTCTTCGAGTTACCGGCTCTCCGAGATTTCCGGTGAGTTGCCGGAGACCTCGTTCTATTTGAGGCGCTAGCACAAAAATTGATTTGAAGTAGTCGCCACTAAACCAAGCGCTAACTCCTTCCAATAAGAATGTTAAATCGTGGAAAAGGCCGGACCGGCTTGCAAAGTCGACAAATTCATAAGGGCCGAGGTCAAATTTCTCGATTGCCGTATCTAACGCCTTGCGGAGGAATATCGAATTCAACTGAATGCTTTGAGCTGCTTGCTGACAAATGCGCCCATCCAAATCATCTTCGACTCCGCCAATGCTTGCTGCTTGGTGATCTGCAGCCATTACCGCAATTGGGATTGTTGCAAGAAGAGGAGCGCTCTTCGAAATATCCTTAAGTAGTTGCTCCAGTTCTTCTATTCGCCATACAAAGTGAGAGGCGATGCGAGCAAAGGTTGATCCTGGGGTTTCGCCTATGATCGCCGTTAGAAATGCCTCCATATCTTTAAAGGTTATGGTGTGATCGATAGTAATTTCTTGCATTTCTGTGCGCGATTTTTGAATAGCGCTGGCACGCTCTAATCTGACGCGCTTCGCGGCATCATCCAAACCAGCGTCTTGATATGAATTTTCGGCAGTCTGAAAGAATGACGCTGCTTGCATGGAATTGCCTTGAGAAGCGGCAAATTCAAATGTTCGCCCTACAATTTCATGCAAGCGTATAAATGCGGCGCGATTGCCCGCTTTGTAATGTAAGCGATTAAGACGCTCGACAATGTCTTTAAGGTGATGCGGATTGACCTGAGCCCCTGATCTTCCTCCGCTTTTGAGTAGAGTCCAGTCGCCTTGAGGGAGACGGAGGATGAGGCAGTCGAGGTTCAGCGAGGAGCAGATCATCGGCATCCTGCGGGAGCAGGAGGCGG
>JBFXDA010000003.1:0-212400 GCA_050181585.1 Reyranellaceae bacterium | reverse complement strand
TTGCCCAAGTCGTTTCCATGCCGATGCCGATTAGTTCAGTGGTGTGAAGATTACACACTAGCAGCAGCGCTACAATTGCTGCCGCGAAAACCCGTGAGCGGGCGTGCAGGTCGCCGTCCTTGAATTGTGCAGCCGCCCAGATCGTGGCCGCGATTGCCAGCACCATCCCTAGAACGGAAGCAATTGTTAGGCTGAGCACCATATTGCGATCGGACAGATACATTAGTACAGTTGTCAAAGCTTGGTAGAATTGGGAGGTGTTTCCATGCACCGCCCCTTCTCCTACATTCCATGCAAAAATACCTGTATTAAGGAAGTTGTTAGCATAGCGGACGAAAAAGAACGCATCGTCCAACATAAAGCGACCGAAATGACCGTAGAAGGCGACACGAAGGGCAGCCATCGCAATGAAGCCGATTGCGGCAATCCCCAACACAAAAAGCGCCAAATCAGAGGAAATGACACCAGTTCTCAGCTTCCGAATGTCTTCGCTCACTTAGTGATAGCTCCTGTTGCCCATTCATATTCTGAGCGTCAGACGGCGCGTTCCTGACATTCTGCCAGTAAAAAGCGGCATTGGGCGTATTCTGCAATAAGCAGTATGGCCTCGGGCACCCCGTATGTGCTGTCGGTAAGCGGATCTGGTTCCAAACGATAACGCGGATTAGCCGACGTGGCCGAATAAAGATACCCCTAGTCTGCTGATAAGATGATTTACCTATTGTTCATGGTAGCACATCTGTTCCAAGGGTAGTCATACAGGCTTTGAAGGCAGCGGTTTCGGCCGCCGCGTCGGTGGTGTTGAAACCGCGTCGGATAGCCGATATCGCAACCTGGTCCGTCGAATAGTGCTCGCGCCCACCGTTGAACAACTTGGAGAACAAAATGCCCATGTTGGCGTCGGGAAATGCCTCTGGCATCGCGGAACTCGTGGCACGCTCCACACCGTTAACATGATAAGCGGAAGCACTCGACGAGGTGCGCGAAACTTGGTGCAGTCCTCGGGATGTTACCGGCAGAAAGGCAGAAATCTGCTCGTAAATCGCGCCCATCGTCGAGCCGAAGTGACGCGTGTCGTTGAAATTGGCGCTATAGGTCCAGACCAAGAGTGCAATCGACCTGAAATTGGAGTCTGCGCTGGCGAGCGCGCCCATCGAGCAATATACATCGGTCTCAGGGTCCGCTGTACGATCAGTGCGGACGTAGCTGCTAATCCCATGATTGTTCAGAGTGAAATTTACGCCATCGATAGAGCAGTTGAAGTCAATTTCGAGCCCGGTGTCGGTGCCATTACCGGTAAAGCCCTCGTACTGCGTGAAGGTGCAGCCATTGATGATCGTGGCGTGGTGATCGTCCTTGATCAGGTTGAAGCAGCCGGCGATTGCATCTTGATTGGCGTGCAGGATCAGGACGTCATAGGCATACCAGATCGATGCTGCCTTCATATCGAGCACGAGCTGGTTGGTCGCCGTTCTCACCGTGTTATCGGTGACAGAAGCTCGGGAGAAGTAGGCTATAGCATCCGGATCAAGGCTAGGAGAAAAACCGATCGCAGCGCCCAGAGCGGCGACAGCAGTGTTGAAGTCGGCAGCCTCTGCTGCATTGAATCCCGCCCCAATCATCGCCAAAGAAATCTGACCATTCCACACAGATCCAATACCACCTGAGCCGCCCACAGCGCCGATTGCGAATTCCTCTGTATCCACATCAACCGATGTCGTAGTTCCGGCGCCCTTGAGCAACCCATGTTTGTAAACAGCAACCGCTCCAGTGCCGGACGCGGCCGTTCGTGTTACATGCCACAAGCCAATCGGCCCACCTGTTGCCGTAGTCACCGTCAAAATGTCAGTACTGTTAATCGCTCCATAGAAGCTGTCCGATGCCGGAAAGCCGAGGAGAAAATAGGAAACATTCGTTTTTGATGGATTGCTGGCTGAAATCGGAGAATGGACGCCGCTTATCGTTCCACTTCTGATGAATGCACCAAATGATGCGCTGTCGCGCGAATACTGCGAGCCAGAATTGCGCGCGAAATTCGACTTAAGATACTGTGTCAATCCGTTGAAGGTAAATCCCTCGCCTGCCGTGAAGATGGGGCTGTGCATCGCTGTGGCCGTCGTCAGCGATTTTAAGCAGGTCAGGGCGGCGGTTGAGTCGGCGTTCGCCAGCACCCAGAGTCGGTCGAACTTGCTCCACAGACTGTAGGACTTCAGGTCGAGAACGAACTGGTTGAGCGCCGCCAAGTAACTCGGGTCATTCAAGCCGGTCGCAGTAACGTAGGCCTGGAAGTCGGCATCGTACTGCGAGCCACCTCCACCAACAAACACCCTAGACCACGCCCTATTGCGCGCGCGGAAGCGGGAACGTCCTCTCATGCCTTCCTCCCTCAAGCCGAATGCCGGCCGCGCGTGTCGCGCCAGCCGATGGTGGAAAAGCCGACAGACACTCCCGAGGAGCCTGCCGTCCTGTAGTAGATGCGAGCCGACGTATCGGTCGAGACCTCGAATTGCCCGGCGGCGAAGACGAGGTGGCTGCCGTACTGGCCAACTTCCGAGTTGAAATCCACCGGCGTCGGGTAGCTCATCAGGGACGGCGATGAGCTGGGCGTGATGTCGTTCTCGTCCGGGCTGCTGAAAGTGACGTAACGCGCGCTTGTCTTGTCCGAAGTCGCCGTCTCGGCAAGCGTCGCTTCGAAAATCGCCTGGAACTTGACGCCCGCCGGCACGCTGATCGCGTTCAGCGTGCGACTGGACGCGTTGCCGACGCCGGCCGTGATTCTGGCCTTCCACAGGAAGAGATCGCCGATCTGGACGAAGCCGCGAATGTTGCCCGACCCGTCCGTCAGGATCGAGCCGATGCGGCGTTTCTTGGTGTAGTTGGTCGGCATGGTCGGGCTCGATACGCTGGTGCTGAACAGCACGTCCGGGTCGGCGCCGGCGTTCTTGCCGATCAGCCAGACGTGATAGGTGGTGCTGTTCGCCTTCGAACCGGAATCGATGCCGCCATTGCCCGACCCGGCCGACCACGACGCATCGAGGCGCTTGGTCAGGCCGCTCGACAGGATGATGTCGGTATCGTTGCCGCCGTCTCTCGCCGAACCCGCCGCGATGTCGATGTCGTTGTTCGCGTCGCTGCCGTTGTTCGAGAGCGTCAGGCCGAAGATATGGCCGGCCGGAAAGGACCCCGTGCCGCCCGAGGCCCACTGCGGATTGGCGCTCGCCCCCTGGGTTTGGAGGAACTGCCCGTTTGTCCCGGCTGCCAGCCGCGCCCACGATGATGCGCCGCGATAGAGGATGTCGCCCTGGGCAGCGGAGCCGACGAGGTCCAGAACCTCAGACAGGGTCAGCTCTTCCGGATCGCCGGCACCGCTGGTCTTCCGCCCCAGCACGCGAGACGTGGCGGACACGTTCTGCATCTTGGCATAGGTCACCGCATCGTTGCTGAGCTGCGACGTGCCGACCGCGCTCAACGTGGCAAGCGAGCCCAATCCAAGATTGGTCCGTGACGTGCTGGCGCTCGCCACGTCCGACAGGTTGTTCGCCGCCACCAGGTCGCCCGACCCGGCGCCGGAGGCCCCTTGCGGTCCCTGCGGCCCCTCGGCGCCTTGCGGCCCCCGCAGGTTGGCGCCCGTCGCCGACCACGAACCGCCCGCCTTCTGGTAGATGTCGCCGTTGGAGAGGTTGATGTAGGTGTCGCCGTTCGCGCCCAACCCGGCGGAAGGCGCCCCGGCGCCGCCGAGATAGGATGCGCCGTCGGTGCCCGCCGCACCGGTCGGCCCCGGCGGCCCGTCGCTGATCTGCTCGAACTCGATCGCGTCGGCCCCGATCACGACGGGATCCGCGCTCGCCAGCTTAAACCGGAAGTTCTCCTGCGTCGCGCCCTCGTTCACGACAAGCTGCGTGCCGCGCACGCCATCGCCGCCGCCGTCGAAATCGGACGCCCGGCGCCAGGCCGAGCCGCCGCACAGATAGATGCCGTTCTGCCGCGCATCCGCCTGGTCCTTGACCAGCACGCGATCGGCTTCCGCCAGCGCCACCCCGTCGATGGTCTGCAGCCCGTTCAGCGTGATGGGCGCGGTCGTCGCCGCCCGCACCGGCGCCTTGATCGCCACCGAACTCAACGAGCCGCGCAAGCGGTCTATGGTGCCCATACAGTCTCTCTCCATTGGAAAAGCCAAAACGAAAACCCCGCCGCGGTCGCCCGGGCGGGTTGGAAAGAAATGACTTTGTTATCGGCTCTGGTCGAACGGCAATCCTGTCAAGGATTTCCACGGCACCAGCAGCAGGTAAGATCACTTATCGCAGGGAAATCGCTCGTTCAAAGCCAACACAACCAAAAAGCCGAGACTGACGGTCTTATCTTCAGAGAGCTTGGAATTGCCTGCCAACAACTTGTCGAGCGCCTCTCTCAAATGAATTGGCTGCAAATCAAAAACCTGCGGCACGCAGAACTTTGGCTTGCGCCCGATATCGACATAGGCAGCTTGCATCATTTTGATGCCATCCAGAACACCGTCGAGAAGGGCATTAACACGAAGCTCCATGTCGGGTTTCTTCTGTCGCATGCCCTCGCGCAGCTCTTGATACAAACCAAGACTGGGATAAGTGAATTTGCTCTGCGCCGGCGCAGAGCAAAGTAGCACCAAGCCGAATATTGGCCAGGCCATCAGCCAGTGTCTTGCCAACCATCGCATTGCACGATGAGACACGGATGAATGCGTCACGTCTTGCATGGATATCGTCGTTGGACAGCAGCGAAAGCGATCTGTGTCATCGGAGTGTTCGGATTCTGGCTATAGAATTCAAGCCGTGCTGCAATCTCTTGCGCAATCGTTTCATGTACATCCTCAAAATGGATCTTGCTTGGCAGACAGAAAAACTTCTCGGGACTATCGCCCTCATATGAGGTAACAACCCGAGACATCGCCTCAAAGAGCCCACCAAGATAAAGATTGAGGATGTCATACTGCTTAGTTGCATAAAGATTTTCCAACTGACGGAAAGTCATTTCCGCCCGCGCCGGAAAAAAGAGGAAGATTATGGCTAAGGCCAACCCAATGACAGTAAGAGCACGACGTGCAAACGACACATTATCCTCCTCAGATGCGTCGATCCTAGAACATTCGGCGTTGGGAGAGAATCGTTTTCTCGCTTCTGAAGACTGCACAATCGCTTTTTGTAACCATAGATTGTAGTCGTTTAATGACCGACAGCCATTTATTCCACGGCGGATAGCCCCGGTGTCGTCGTCGGATAGTCCGACCAGCTGGGACTTGCCGGGCGTCTGGTTGTGTTAGAAGCGGGCGGAGGTGTAGGCTGTCCAGTATTCGGTTTGTTGGCATCAGCTCTATCGGTATTGGAACCGCCAATGCCAGACTTGTCGGCTGGACCGACCAACGCATCCGGCCAACCCGTACCTTGGCGTACCACCCGGAACAGTTTGAACTCCTGTTCCAGCCTGGCGTTCTCGGAAAGATCAGATCGTACAAGCTTCGTGCGCGAAATCTGGCGGAAGAAAAGGAAATCCGCGCCATATTTCGCCGCCTTGCTCACGCCCTCGCGCGCTTCCTCCAACAGTGCCTCCGTCAACAGCGCCGCCCGACGCCGAACTTCCTCCTCCGACAGAGCCGGATCACGGCGCAGAACACGGCTGGCATGGGCGAAGGCGAAAGCACCCTCATCGGTTTCGGGATTGGCAGCCCTCATTTGTGCCGCCAGTTCGTCCAGACGGCGGTCGCGCTGCCTGAGGAATGCATCGGCTTCGTGGCCAGTTTCCGCTTTGTTGTGCAGCCGTACGCTACGGGCGACATCGCCGATATTATCAGGCGCAATCTTCGTCCCCAGAAGCTTGCGCAAAGGAATGGTCAGGACGCCGTCGAGACTCTCAATCTGCGTAAGCTGACTGCCAATGCCCAGTTGTCTGAGGTTATCCTCAGTCAACCTGCCATCTGACACCAGGCGCCGGAAATCGCGAACCGACATCTGCAAAGTGCGGTCGGCGGCAACTAGATGGATGTATTTCTCTAGTGTGGCCGGATCTTTCGAAATGCGCAATCCATATTGGATTTTATGCATCGTTGCCTCCAAGTCGCTTGCCAGCTTGGCTGCACTACGTGCACGCAACGTATCAACTTCGACCGGCCTCAGTACCTGTCTGCCTTCCCGCCACACCTTGGCGGCTTCGCCGATTCCGGTCTTACCAGAGCTGATCAGAGTGCCGATAACAACGCTTTGCACCACGCCGTCACTGGTGTCTCGATCTGGATTGTAGACGTCCTTTGCGATAACGTTCTGAAAATAGGTTTCGATGCCGCCTGTCGCGCCGCCTTCGATTCCCTCGCCACCCACTCGAAGCACCCGGACGCCGTTTGGTCCGACGAAACTCTCCACTCTCGCAACCACCTGCTTGACGCCGGGAACCGAAGTGACAATTCGGCCCCCAGGAAGGACCATGAGAATCCCGAGTAGTGTATTGCGATCGTGCACTTCGGAGTACTTCTCCTGGGTAGCCCCGGTATCAATTGCCTCCTGTGTCTGCTCTCCCGCGTTTGCCATGATAGCGATTGGAATACCAAGAATGGTTGATGAGAATCCTAGGTCGAGAATCGACTTACTTACCTCCTGACTAAACTGATACACGCCTTTGTATCCAGGCATTGGCATGAAACCTGACGGACTGGCTAACTTGCGGCCGAATTTATAGGTTTCGTTCTCCTTGATCCCCGTCTCTAGTTCCGCTCGGACTTCCTCTTTCAGTGCCGGACGCTGATCAAGCCCAGCGCTTTGATATTTGGCCATCCGGTCCGAAACCTTTGAAATGCCCGGTTTCCATTTGCCGGCGTCGTAGGCGTACATATTGTCAAGGTCGGCTTTCAGCTGCGCCATCCGAATGCTTGCCGCAGAAGTCATTACGCCGCCGAAATACGGACCAGGCGCGTTGGCAAATCCTTGTTTGGCATGAGCAATGGTTTTCAGCAGTTTCACAATTGGTGGGTCGCTATTCTGTAAGACACCCATACTGGTCAGGCCGTCTTCGACTTCGGCAAGGCTATTGCGATCCTTGAAAATGTCCGACGCTAATGCGGGATCCTCGCGCACTAGCTTTTTCTGTGGCTCAGAAAGCTTGAGTGCTTGTTTCTCCCAGTATGGTTTTCGGTAATCTCTGAGATTGCGCCGCACCGTTTCCGTATCGGTATTGAACTCGCGCGCGATGTCATGGATGAGCTCGCTGGTAACGGTATCTTCCACCATGCGCTCGACTGCGATCGCGGAAAGAACCGCTTGGTCATACTTTGCTACAGCCTCGGCTTCGGCCTCGGCGTCCACGCGGTCCATTTGCGGATCGCTGCTGATGATAGCTGATGCTTTGGCAGTTACTGCCTCGGATTCCGGGAAGTCCAGCGCTGAGGAGGCTATGCGCGAACGCGTACTCTCGACTCCAGGTACGGCGTTTTGCAGTTCGTCCGCCGGTGTAGGGGGTAGATCGGTGTCCGACGGTGCAGCCAGGGTCAGCTCATCCGCTCGCGGCGCCGTCGGCCGCCGGCGCGCTTCGTCCTCTTCCACCGTCGGATCGAACCAGCGTCCCAATTCCGACATCAGCGTGCCTTTCTCTCGACACGCAAAAGACTCATTGCCTGCTCTCGCTCCATACGATCCTGTCGCAGCAAAGCCACGCGCGCCGCATCTTCGACTGCGAGACGGTGTTCGCTCGGCGACAGCTTGCGCTTCTTCTGCTGTTCCGCATCACTCACGCGTACGTTGAGTTCGTCATGGATCAACTTCAGTAGCAGACGATCGCTCTCGATCTGTTCCGGTCGAGCTTTCTCGCCCAGCGTCACGGCGCGCAACATCGGCTGCACCGTCAGCACGAAATCGCGCATGCGCTCGTGTTGCGTTTGATCGTCCTCGCCTGCCGCGCCCTGCACCACCTCGAGAAAATCCTGCGGTGACAGCCGCTTGGCCAGTTCCGCCACGCCATACCGCACGCGCTCCGCCTCCCCCATCGCCAGGAACCGCTCCCTGAACAGCAGCTCGCCCTTGGGCGGCGCAACGCGCGCGTATTGCGCCGCCTCAAGCACACCCTCGAGCTGGCCCGTATCGTGCAGCCTCTTGCGGTCAGCCGGTGCGATCTTCTCCTCACGCCCTTCTAGCGCCAGCCGGTAGGCATTGGCCGCCGCTTGCGCCATGCCGCGCCGCTCCTCCCAACGCCGCACTTCCAGCGCGCCGCCGTAGTACCGCAGCAGCTTCGGATCATTGCCGTGGCGGTCGCGGATCGCCGCTAGCGCCTGCTGCTCGCTGGCCGGCGACGTGCCATATTCCTGCAGCAGCGACCGCACCGCCCCATCGCGCATCTCGCTCTCGTGCTCCTGTCGCGCCTGCGCGAGCTGGAAATCGGCCTCCTCCGCCCCCAGCGTGTCGCGGAACCAACGTGCCTCGCCTTCCTGCCCCGGCTGCAGCTTCTCGATGCGCCAGGCTGCCGGTTGCGCCTGCACGTCCGCCAGCACCAGCCGGCGTTGCAGGTCCCGCTTCATCGCTTCCGCCTGCACGTCGTCGATGTCGCCCACCGCACGCAGCTTCCCGATATGGCCGAACGCGGCCATGCCGATTTCCTGCCGCGCCGTCTCGTCCTTCAGCGCCGCGTGCTGCGCCACCAGCGTCTCGGATAGTGTCCTGAACTCGCCGATTCGCTGTTCGCGCTGGCGCGGGGCGATCTGATGCCCGATGGTCGCCGCCTTGCCCGCCACCAGGCTCTCGATCGTCGGCCCCAGGAGCGCCTGCGCCTGCGGGCCCAGCCCACCCAGGATCTTGGCCTTGCCCTGTTCCAGGAACTCCGCGGCATGGATGCCGGCCTGGCCGGGATCGGGCGTGGCGTCGAAATCCTGCTGCGCCGTCTGGATCAGCCGCACCGCCTCGCCGACCGCGCGCGCCTCCGCGGCCGGATTCTCCTCCTTCTCTGCCGCGTCCTTCCCCAGGGCGCCGGCCACGTCCGCCAGCGCGCCGGCGAAGCGCCGCCCCGCCCCGGCCAGCGGCGTCTCGTAGCCGATGTTGGCGATGTCGCGCCGTCCGTCCGGCACCGCACCGCCGCGCAGGGAGAACTTGTCGGGCAGCCTCGGCATTATCTGTACCCTCCCCCCGCCGCCGCACTCAGCAGCGTGCTGCCGGCGTCCAGGAATCCCGCATACAGGCGCTGCCGCCCTTCGGCGCGCGCCGCCTGGCCCTGGTAGAGCAGCCCCTGCGCCCGGTTCTCGCCGTTCCAAAGCGAGGTCATGTAGTTCAGGTATTTCTGTTCGTTGATCCCGCCCACGATCCCCGCACCGCCCGCCGTCTCGATGCCGCCGCCGCCGGAGGCCGCCATCAGCGCGACGGCGCGCGACTGGGCCAGCTCGCCCTCGCGCGCGTCCCTGATCGCTTGGCGCTGCGCCACGGCGCGTTCGGTATTGGCCTGGTGGCGGTACTGCTTCTGCATCGCCTTGCCGGCGGAATTGGCGTAGAGGCCGCCCAGAACGCTGGAGCCGGCGCTGACGGCCGCACTTGCGATCATCAGGGGTGCTGCTAGCTGGGCCATTGGTAGATCTCTCCCTGTTCGCATGAATCGACGTGCCTTGCGCCCAGGCGGCGCAGCAGGTCTTCCGACTGTGGAAACCGCCGGTCGGCGATGGCGATCGGCGCCGGCCTGGTGCGGGTGATCATCGCCTGCAGTTTCTTGACGGCGCGCAGCACCGGCATGGATGTCAGATGCGGCGCCAGCGCCGGCGAGAATTCGGAGAAGACCTCCGGCGCGGGCCGCGTCCTTGCCAGGCCGCCAAAGGCGATGCCCGCGACGCCCACGACCTCGCCGTCCAGCAGCGCGGCGAACGCCTTCACCGTCGCCGGCGGGTCGCCGCCGTAGTACTGGCGCAGATCGGCCGCCGTGGCGCGCCGCACTTCCAGCCGCCCCTCACACCCGCTCATGGACCTCCACCGGCGCCATCAGCGCCAGCACCGTGGCCGGCAGCGGCGCCTGCGCCACCAGGCGGATACGCGAATCGGTGCTCCACGCCCCATCGACCGGCAGCGCGTCCTTGTCGTATTCGCTCCACACCTGGCCCGCCGGCACGCTCCGCCCGTCCTCGATCCCCGGCAGCGCGTAAAGCGGACCGCCGGCCTCGCCGTAGCGCAGCGACTGCGAATGCAGGTGGCGCGCCAGGATGCCGATCCGCTTGAAGGTCTTGCGCTGCATCAGGCTGGGGCCGAACTGCCCGACATGCACCAGCTTGGCGCTCCGGTAGTCCGCCGTGTACGGCAGGCCGACCACCGCGTTCTGCACCGGCCCGTCCAGCACGATCGACGAGCCGGCAAGCTCGACCTCGCCGCGATAGGCGCCGTCCGCCCACACCGCCACCGTCTTGCCCTGCAGGTGGCCCAGCCCGCCCAGCGTGGCGCTGTTGTGGTTCTCGTAGACCTTGTGGCTGTCCAGCAGCCGCACGATCGGGCCGGGCTCGCATTCGCTTTCCAGCGCCCAGCGCTCCAGGTAGCGCCGCGGCTGCCCCTCGATCACCCGGCGCACCACGTAATAGACCCGGTCCTCGATCGGTCCCGGCAGGCGGATCGCGCCCTCGACCGCGCCGTCGGTCTCGAACAGCACCCAGGCCAGCACGTCCTCGTTGCGGTCGATGACGGCGATCGCCACCTTGCCGTCGGCGCGCACGCAATGGATGCGCGTGTCGGGCTGGCGCTGGACGGCCAGCGCCACGATGCCGGGTCGGCCGATCTCCGGCGCCAGCGTCGTCAGGTCGATCGGCGTGTAGTCGAAGCCCTGGCTGTTGTTCAGCCGCAATTCGTAGACCCGCACGCCGCCGGCCTGCACGAACACCACCGACCCGTCCATCAGCGCCGCCGGCACGGTGCGCAGCGCGCCCTGGGTCGAGGCCGGCTTGACGTTGTAGTTGGTCGGCGTCAGCGGCTCGTCGAAGCTGGTCGAGCGGATCGACAGCTCGGCCGCGGCGGTGCCGACCAGCAGCCGCTGCGCCGCCTGCGCCCAGGCCACCGCATCGGCGCTGCCGTAGCGGATCGTGCGGTTGATCGGCCCGCTGTCGCCCGGCGTGTCGGGGTTGAAGGCATCGACGGTGTCGGAGATCGACTGCCACACGCCCGACTTGCCGAACCAGCCCAGCCGCCCCTCGTAGAACGCCACCGCCGAGGGCCAGCCGCGATGGTCCGACCAGGCGCCCTCGTTCCAGATCTCGCTGCCCTCGGTGCCGCCCAGCTCCTGGATGACGCCGGCGGTGGCGGAGGTCTGGCTGGCCACCGAATTGATGCGCACCACGCCGACGATCGAGCCGCCGCCGAATTCCAGCGACACGTTGGCCGTGCCCGAGGTGTAGTCGCCGGTCTTGATGCCGATGCGGTAGTAGACGATCTGGTTGTCGAGATTGTCGTTGTCCGATCCGCTGCCGTTCGAGGTGAAGTCCAGCCCGGTATCGACCCAGATGCCGGGCTCGCCGACCGAGCGCTGGATGGTCACCGTGCCGCTCCAGGTGCCGGAGACGGCGGAATAGAAACGGCGCGAGCCGCCCACACCGGTGACGCGGATCGGGTCCGTCCACTGGTTCTCGCCGGAAACCGCCAGTTCGACCCGCTGCCCGATGGAGCGGATGCGGAACAGCGTTCCCACGTGCCCGGCGCGGAACAGCGGCGCCGAGGCCGTCAGCGTGATGTCGCCGCTCAGGGCCGAGGGCGTCAGGCGGATCGAGGAGACGTTCTCCAGCCGGAACGGCCCGTCCAGCGGCTCGTACTTGACGATCGACCAGGAGCGCCGGGCGCGCCGCTCGATGCACTGCTGCTGGTGGCCCTCGCAGGCGAGGAAGATCACGTCGTTGCTCTGGTCCCAGCGCAGCAGCGGCAGCACCGCCTCGCCCCAGGGCGCCGGCAGCAGCAATTCGCCCGCGCCCTCGACGGCCACCGAATCCACCAGCGCCACGCGCCGGTTGCGGTTGGCGAACTGGATGTGGAAATTGGCCGAGGTCGGGGTGAAGGCGAGGCTGTGCACGCCGGTGCCCAGCAGCGTCTCGCCGACATGGTCGTCGCCGCCCGCGCTGCTGCCGAGCCGGAACAGCACCGGCCCGCGCGCCACGACGATGCGCAGCGCATGCTCCTTGCCCTGGTCGCCGCCGGCGACCGATACCGACTGGCGCATGATGGCGGCGTTGAAGCGCGTGCCGGTCAGGCCGAGATAGCCGCCAGCGACATGCGAGGCGGAGGCGCCCGCCTCGTGCGCGCTGGTCCAGCCGGTGGTGATGTTGGCGGTGAAGTCGCCGTTGGTGACGCTGGTGGACACCGCCACCCGGCTCACCGGCGCATCGTCCACCAGCACCCGCATCTGCCCGTCGGTCAGCTCGACCAGCGCCGTGTCATCGACCGCGAACACGAACGGGATGTACTGCGCCTTCGCGTCGTTGCGGGTCGAGCCGACATGGCGCAGGCCCGGCCGCAGGCTCATCGAGCCCAGCGCCCGCGGCATCCAGTTGGTCTGCGTCTCCGCCGACAGCCTGGTGCGCTCCAGATCGACGCGGCCCAGCGCCAAAGGCGAGACCACGCCACGGTTGAAGGTCACCAGGACGAATTGCTGCGTGCTCATTAAGACTCCTACCCCTGGCGCCGGCCGGACGCTCCGCCGCGCCGCGCCCGCGTCCAGTTCCCCGCCGGCGCGAACCGCGTCGGCTCCTCCTGCGCGTCGTAGGAGCGCGCCTCGGTGCGCGCCCGGCGCAGCCGCCGCTCCAGCCGCTCCAGGTCGCTGCCGCTGGAGGTCAGCCGCGGGGCGATCTCGAAGGCGAAATGCAGGGCGGCGAACTTGGCGAAGGCCGGCGTCCACAGCGACATGTCCTGGCCGTAGAGCGCATCGTTGCTGACGTAGCGCACGAAGAGCTGATCGACGTCGGCCCACCAGAAGCCGCGCTCGTCCTCGTAGGCGTTGAGCGGCGGCGAGAAATCGCCGTTGCCGCCGATCTGCACCAGGCGCAGGAAATCGGCCGGCTTGGTAAAGGCATGCGCGTAGCCGAATTCCGGCGCGATCGCCGGCTCGAAATCGAACCGCACCGTGCGGATGGCGAAGTTCCACAAGCCCTGCTGCAGGCAATGATCGACGCCGCCGCCGTCCCACACGTCGTCGAGATAGTGCCGCGCCGGCGTCTCGTCGGAGAGGGTGGCGAGCTTGCGCTGGCCGCATTGGCGCAGCGCCTCGTTGTAGAGCGAAAGCCGGTCCGTCATGGTCAGGCCGCCAGCGCTTTGCGGTGCGAGCGGATCCAGGTCTCCGCCGCCTCGCGCGACGTCATGCCCTCGCGCAGCACCGTCTCGCCGCGCACCACGATCCATTTCGCCTTGTGCCCACCCCAGCGCGGCCGCAGGTCGTCGCCCGCCGGCGCGCTCAGCGACCCCGTGGTCCGCAGTTCCGCGCTCCACAGCGGCACCACCACCGCCTCGCGCTCGCCCACCGCGCGCACCAGCAAGACCGCCAGCCAGGCGGCGCCGTCGTCCATGACCTCGATGCGGTCCAGCGGGCTGAGCCGGGAAACCACGTGGCCCCAGAAGTCCGGCTCCAGGATCGCCTCCCGCGGCAGGCTGCTTTCCACCAGCACCGCATGCGTGCGCCACATCGCTTCCGCCGGCCGCAGGCGGCCGGGCGCCAGCGCCTTGTTCTGCTTCTCGCTCATGCCTTCTCCTGAAATGGAAAACTTGACGCTCCGCCGCCGCCACAGTCCAATTGCGCAACTGGCAGCCGGGGGATTTCAGCGATGTCGGATCAGCCGCAACAGCCGCCGCAAGAGTCGGGCCGGGCCCATCTTGTCGCCTTCCGCAATTTCGCCGTCACCGACGACGGCGAGCACGCGATCTTCGCCATTGCCGACCACGAGGGCGGCACCCACCACCTGGCCGTCCACTGGAAGGATCTGGGCATGATGGCCCATATCCTGAACCAGGCCGGCGTGGTGGCGGCGCAGCGCCGGCTGGCGCAAGGCAAGCCCGACGACTTCACCGGCGTCGGCGCGGCGCAGATCGTGTCGAAATTCGCCGTCAACGACGTGCCGGAGCGCAACCTGCGCGTCCTCAGCTTCATCTCGCCCTCGGGCCTGCGCTCCGACTTCGCCCTCTCGCCGGCGCAGAAGGATCAGAACGGCAATTCCTTCATCGGCTCGATCGCCGCGCAATTGCTGAAGTGACCGGCAATCGACCCGGGCCAGGGGCGTCATCCCCGCGCCGGCGGGGATGACGCTTCCGGTTCTCAGGCCAGGATCGCCGCCGACACCGTCGCGCCCGACGCCGTCACCGCGGTGACGTAATGCAGCGTCGAGCCGATGGTCGCCGTCGTCTTGCCGACGATGACGTGATCGCCGACCTTCATGCCCAGCTTCTTGCCGTTGGCGAAGTAGTTGGAAGCATCGACGTCGGTATGCACGTCCTCGCTGTTGTAGATCCACAGCGCCGGACCCGAGCCGACGCGCGCGGTCACGCAGGCCGGAGGATTGCTCGCATTGTAAGCCATGATGTTCGGTCCTCCTCTGCTTTAGGCCGGCGCGTAGGCCGAGCCGTCGTGGTTGATCACCACCACGCCCGAGTTCTGCAACAGCTTGGCGCCCATGTCGATCGAGGCGCGGGCCCACGAGTAGGCCTGCTCCTCGTCGTAGCCGACCAGGCTCTCCATGTCCTTCTTGTTCACCGCGTGGCCGATGGCGGTCTGGTGGAACATGAAGCACTTTTCGGCGCTGGTGCCCTTGCCCGGCAGGTTGGGATGCACCACCCAGTTCACGCCGGCCCAGCGGAACATGGTCATGTCGGTGGTGAAGGGCTTGTTGTTGACGTAGTCGGCGGAGCCGAACTCCTCCGTCTGCATCAGGTAGGCCTCGAAGGCCGGCGTGATCAGCGCGTTGAGCCGGTTGTCGCGCGGCACGTCGTTGTTGCCCAGGATGGTCTTGGCCTTCATCGCCAGCGACAGCGAGGCCGTCGCCGCCGAGCCGGTGTTGATGCTCGCCGTGTTGAGCTCGGCGATCACGTCCTGGTCGATCTTGCGGTTGATCACCCCCATGGTGGTCTTCTGCATGATCTCGCGCTGGTTGCCCTGGGAGGCGAAGACGTTGAAGTTGGTCTTGCGCACCAGGTCGTGCCATTCCACCAGCGTGGCGGTGAGCTGCTCCAGCTCGTCGGCGCGGGCGGGAATGAGGCCGTTGACGCCGCGCGTCTGCGCCTCCGCCCCGCCCGAATCGGCCACCAGGAACGTGGCCTGGTTGCCCTTGATGACAGCCTCCGTCGTCACGAGCTTGCGCACCAGCGACTCGGTCTGCTCGAACCCGGCGATGAATTCCTGCCGGTATTGGGTCTGAAAAGCCGTATCGACCATTCGTCTCTCCATCGGTTGCGTTGACCGCAGCAACCGGGTTGTCCGATGCGGGCGCGCGAGCGGGTTGTCCGCCAGAAGCGGGACCGCCCCACGCCAGCCGGGACCGTGCCTTGGATTGTCGAGAAAGCGGCGGGGCTCGAAAGGTTGTCCGCCGCAAATGAAAATGCCACGCGAAAGGCACGACAGGAAACAGCCGCGCTGACGCGCGACGCCTTTTCATGTCTCCTCTCCCCGCGTGCGGGGAGAGGATTAAGGTGAGGGGCAGGCGCTTCAGCGCCGCTCATCCTCTTTATCCGTCATCCCCGCGCAAGCGGGGATCCATGCCTCAACGGATCGCGTCCCGCGCACAAACGCACGTCCCGCCATTCCCTCGCATCACCCGATCCCCTACTCTGGCAACGAGGGAGACAAACCATGGCCCACATCAACAAGGTGCTGCGGTCGATCAACCGCGACGACGGCCAGCTCTGCGTCGATATCTTCATCCGCCCCGACGACACCTTCGGCTTCGAGGAATACCGCCGCGACCCCGAGGACCCCCGCGGCTGGTACGCCATCGGGCATCATGCTGACGAGGTGTTCGCCAGCCCAGACTCCGCCCTCACCGAAGCCCGCGCCCGTATCCCCTGGCTGCAGCAGGTCATGGGCTGACGCCTCTGGCGTGCGCAGCGGAAAGCCCTCACACTTGCCGCATGGGCAAACGCAGCGGCGTCATCGATACCGAAGAGGAGCTGGCGAAGCTCAGCCTGGCCGAGCTCGATCGCGAGATCGACCGCTGCAGAACCAGGCTGAGGATCGCCCGCAGCTCGCGGCTATAGAAAGCATTCCGCAAGCGCATCCACTGGCTCGAACGGTTCCGCCAGAAGCAGTACAGTACTTAACCCCTACCCCCGCAACCTCTCCCGCACCGAATAAAGCTTCCGCAGCCGCTCCTGCATCCGCTCATCCCCGTTGTACTTCGCCCGATCGCTCTTCATCACCCCTTCGATCTGCCCGATCTCGTCCTCGATCCCGACGAGCTGACCGCCGCCAGCCCCGACCACCGTCGCCACTGGATTGAGCTCCCGCGCCATCCGCGCCAGCCACCGCATCACGTCCGGCTGGTTCAGCAGATTCGTGCCATCCACGTTCTTCGCCGCCAGCAGCGACTCCTTGACCCCCTCAGGCGCCCCGTCCAGCATCGCGGCGATGCCGTTGAGCGTGGCGCGGTACTCCGGCCCCCACTCGCCGCGCAGCTCCGCCTCGCACTCGCCGCGCGCGGCGAGATTGGCGTCGGCCACCGCCTCCTCCTGCTGGCGCACGGCGGAAAAATACCAGCTCACGTTGGCGTTCACCTGCGCCGGCGTGTGGTTCAGCCCATGCGCCACCTCCAGATACTGGTTGACCAGCGCCCGGTCGGCCTCGCCGATCTGCACCCCGTCCTCCAGCTCAACCTGATAGCGGTCCCAGCTCTCGGGAATGCCATTCTCCAGCCGCCATTGCGCCTGCTGTTCGGGGGTGGCGTTGGCCGGCAGCGCGCGCGCCTCGCCCGACGACAGCTTGGCACGCATGGACTGGTATGATTTCCACAACGCATTGGGGTCTGGAAACCGCTCCAAGGTGCGCAGCGCCGCCCGGTCCTCGCCGGCCAGGCCCTGCCGCCAGTTCTCGCCCCATGCATTCGCCGACGACGAGTTCGCCGGCGTCTCGCTGGCGCCGGATACGCCTTCCGGCATCGTCGGCGTCTGCCGCACGCTTTCGTCCGTCGTTTGCATTGCCACTTCAGCCATGTTTCGCCTTCTTCACCAGATGCGCCGGCATGTTGACCAGCTTCACGATCTGCAAGCCGACATAGCGTCGCCCCTGCGCATGGCAGGAATCGCGCTCGCTGGCCGGGAAATACGTGTGCTCGTAGGTCATGCCCAGCACGTTGACGATGTAGTTCAGCGCCCGCTTCTGCTGGCCCTCATTGGCGACGCCGCGCGCCAGCGCCTGCAGCGCGGCAACATCCGCCGCCTCCCATGCAGCCGGCAACCAGCTCTGCATCGCGGCCGCGCGACGCTCGCCTGCCCGCTTCTCAGCCATCGGTACTCATTCCCACCTGCTCCAGCGCCGCGGCCACCGCGCCGCCATCGACGCCAAGTGCAGCCCCGCCACGGCCGATCTTTTCCGCCGCCTCGCCCGCCTGCGACGCCAGCGCGATCGCCTGCTGCGCCTGCGCCGCCTGGACCTGCTGCGCTTCGAGCGCCGCCATCTCTTCGTTCGAGCGCATCCACGACGCCGGCACACCCATGCCTTCCAGCGACTGGCGCAGTGCTACGCGCGCATCGATCATCGACACCACCGCCGGATCGGTATCGGCGAACAGCGCCAGCATCTGCTTGGCCTCCAGCGCGCGCTGCCCCTTCTGCCGCTCCACCGCCTCGTGCAGCGGGCTTTCGAAGCGGAACTGGATGTCGGCGCCCGACAGCGCATCGGGCATGTCGTCGGCCGCGCCGAAGGCGTTCTCCCGCCGCAGCAGCTCGAAACTCTGCTCGCACAGCGAGGCGCTGTACTCGGTCTCGATCGGCTCGAACAGCGGCATGGCGTTGCGGATGTATTCCGTCACCATCTGGTTGACCTGCGTCGCCGTCGGCGTGCCAGTGAAGGGCGGCAGCGACAGCTTGTTGAGGAAGAAGGCCTCGCGGATCTGGCCCTCGGCCGCCCGCTGCATCGCCTCGCCCAGCGGGATGCCGCGCAGATCGCGCGTCAGCGGCCGCAACGCCTCGCCCAGCCGCTCATCGTACTCCGCATCCAGCATGGTGATGCCGCCGGCATAGAGCGCCACGTCCGAGCGCAGCGCCTCCTGCACCGCGATCAGCGGCGGATCGACCGCCTTTTCGCCCGCCTCCAGCAAGGTCAGCGTGATCGCCTGCAGCAGCCGCGCATCGGGCAGCGCCACCACCGTCGCCGGCGAATAGGCGTATTGGCTGCCGCTCACCGTCTGCCAGCGCGGCACGGTGTAGTGCTGCGTCCAGCTCCCGGTCTCCTCCAGCACGTGCCCGTTCTCGACATCGACGTAGAGCGAGACGAAAGGCTGCCTGAGCTTGCGCTCGCCGCGCCAGTCCTCGCTGGGCATGATCACATGCCGGCATTCGACTTCGCGCTCCGGCTCGCGTTCCGCCGCCGCCACGACATTGGCGTGGCAGCGGCCGGCGAAAGTCCGCACCAGCTCGCGCGCCGTCGGCTTCCACTTGCGATGGATGTGCGAAACCTCGCCGCTCTCGTCCTCCGCCCAGGCGACGTCGCGCAGGTGCCAGCAGCGATAGAGCAGCGAGGCTTCGCGCCGGTTGACCTCGGTCGAGATCACGCACTGGCCGAAGGCGACGAAATCGTGGTCGCCCTCCTTGGTGGCACGCGCAAACCGGGCGCGCCGGTCGTACATGGCCCGCTTCTGCACCTGGCTCGCCCATTCCAGCCAGCGCCGCGCCTGGTTGTCCTCGCGCTCCGGCCGCGCGGTGCGGATGGAGAACCAGTCCTTGGCGTTGGGCCGCAGCATGGAGGACAGCGCATTGCCCAGGTCGCGCCGCGTCATCAGCGGAAAGCCCGACATCAGATGGTCGGCGAATTCCTCGCCCGGCGTGTGCGTGACGGTGAAATGCGCGCGCTCGACATAGAAGTTCTGCGCGATCTCCTGCCACAGCGACAACAGCGACAGGCGCTTGGCGAAAAGCCTGTCCCCCTGCCCCACGATATCCCTCGCCCGCGCTTCCATCAGACCTCCGCTTGAATCGTCTCCCTCTCCCCCGCCGGGAGAGAGCCGGGATGAGGGAACTATCCTAATGTCTCCCGATTGCCCTCGCTCAGCAGCGTCGATTGCAGGCCCGAGCGGGCGCGCAGCTCGTTGAGCCGACGCGCCGCCGCCTGGCGCGCCTCGTCCTCGTCGGGCAGGGGAATCGGCTTCGGCGGCTCCGGCACTTTCGGCTTCTTCAGCAATCCACCCATCTTTCATCGCCCTCCGTTCGATCGGCGTTTGACCGCGTTATGCCCCAGCACGACTTTCGGCAGCGGCGCGCGCCGCAGCCCCGGCGGCAACGCCAGCCCCGCTGCCATGCCGCGCGCCCCCTGGCTCCACGCCATCGCCACCGCATCGCCGCGATCCGTCGAACGCCCCAGCCGCGCCGTCACGCTTTCCTTCGCTTCCACCCGGATGCCGTGCGGCCCGATCTCGTAGGACGGCGCCGTCAGGTCGGCCAGCAATTCGCGATCCGGCGGCAGCGCGATGGGCGAACCGCCCGGCTGGTCGGGATCGAGCGCCTCGCGCAGCTTCCACCACGCCTGCGAGCGCATGTTGGCAAAACCCAGCTTGCGATCCGCCGTCCGCGACGTCGCCCGCTCCGCGCCCTTGAAGGCATGGCATTGAATGCCGTTGTCCTGCAGCCGCTGCAGCGCCTGCCCGCCATACCCGCCGCCCATGTCGATGACGATATCCGCCCCGTCGCGCCTCTTGGCGACGACCAAAGCGGCCACCTCCGATCCCGTCGGCGTGCTCTTGCCTTCCGCCACCGCCAGTTCGGCGAACCACCCGTCATGTCGCGCTGCGATCACGGTGCGATCCGCCCCGCCCTGCGCCACGTCCACGCCCAGCGCCGTCATCGGCACGCCTTTCGGCGGCGATGCGCTCCACCGCGCCTGCGCCGCCATCGCCCAGCTTGACGGGATGCACCGGAACGGCGCATCGCGCAGCGCCCGATCGAAGCGCCCGTCGCGATAGGCCTCGCGATATTCCTGCGGCAGCGCCGCCAGGGTGCGGTCGTAATCCGTCTCCGCCAGGTCGGGATTGTCGGCCAGCGTCGAGCGGATGAAGCTGCGGCTCCTCGCCCCGACATGCTCGCCGCCGACCAGATGCGGTCCGGGCCCCTCGACCTCGATCTCGCGCCCGTCCGCGCCCGTCGTGTACCAGCGCAACTCCCCGGGCCGCGCCGGATCGGGATGCCGCGGATCGAGCCACGCCGCCCAGCGCCGCACCACCCACAGCCCTTCGGGCCGCGTCGGCGGATTGCCCGCCGCCACCACGCGGCAGCGCTGCCCCTGATCGACCGAGCGGTTCCAGCCGATGATGAACTCGTACTGCGATTCGGTGAAGTCGCCGACCTCGTCGAAGGCGATCAGGTCGTGCGGATTGCCCTTATAGCCCTGCTTGTCGCTCTCGTGCTGGCAACCGCCGATCTCGATCGTCCGCCCGCCGGAAAGCCGCCACTTGCCCTTCTGCCCGTTCCACCCCTGGCGCGAGCCGATCACTTCCTCGAACCGCGCGACGAGTCCCTCGACCTCGCGATTGATCCGCCGCAGCACCAGCGAGCGGCGATGCTGCGTCAAGGCCAACCCGACCAGCAGATCGGTCTTGCCCCCGCCCGCCTCGCCGCCATAGAACAGCTCGTCGGCCGGCGAGAAATAGGCCAGGGTCTGCGGCCCCGGATTGGGCACCCAGGAGAACGCCGACGTCGCCGCCGCCACCTCGCGCGCCACGGCGTCGCGTTTGGGCGCCTCCATCTTCTCGATCCGCGCCACCACCTCGGCCAGCAGCGCCGCCCCGTCGCTCACGCCCGCAGCCTCACACCCCATACCCCGCGACCACGTTGAGCGCCACGGTCTTGCCGCTGTCGGCAACCGCGCCGATGCGCGTGTGCAGCGGCTGCGGCAGGGTGAAGCCGACCTGCGCCCCGGGCGGAATCGCAATGCCGCTGCCGTAGCTGGGCGTGGTCGTGCTGCCGGCAGCGTAGAAGGCCACATCGACGAAATCCGCCGCCGAGCGGTTGGTCAGCACCACGCAGCGCGGCGCGGCGAGCTGATAGGCCTCGACCGGCTGGCCCGAGATGGTGGCGTTGAGATCGATCGAGGCGCCCGAGGCGGTGACCGAGGTATCGCCCAGCAGCTTGCTCGGCACGAAGACGGTGGAATGCGGATAGGTCATGGTTTCTCCCTGCTCTTGATCGGTGGTTCGGCGCGCGCGGGCTTCGCCGCGCCCGCCAGTTCCTCGGCGAAGGCGACGGCGAACAGCAGCCGCCGCGCCAGTTCGCGGCTGCCCAGGCGCCGCTGCGGATCTTCGCTTCCAGCGTCGGCCGAAACGGCGCGCCCGGCGCCGACATCGTCGCCGTCATCCGCCGAATCGATGGAGGCCAGGCGCGGATGGACATAGACCGCCGCCTTGTGCGCTTCGGCGGATGCCTGGCGAATGAGCGCCAGCCGCTCCTCCGCGCAATCCGCCCGCCCCTTCAGCGCCGCCGCCCGCGCCCACAGCTCGCGCATCGCGCCCAGCATGACGTCGAGCGGCGTCACCTCGAGGGATATGGCGTTCTTCGACCCAGTCGCGACTGATTTTCGTTTCGCGGTCCGTGCCGCTTTGCGTTTCGCGGCCACACGATCGCCTTTCTCCATGCAACGAAAAGCCCGCCGCGGCCGAAACCGGGCGGGCTGCCTCTGCCCATATGTATATGCAACGAAAAGCCCGCCGCGATTGGAAATCGGGCGGGCTGGCGCAACTGGCGGCGGCAGGAGAATGCCAAACTCGAATACCGAAAGTCAACCCATGGGAGTTTGGTTTTTGCTTCTCACTGGCCGTTGGCATCCGCCTCGCGCACGCCGACGAACGCAGTGCTCCCGCCCATGGTCTCAACCCTCCAACTGTGCCACAGGAAGCGCAGTTCGTCGCGGCCGGTCTGCGCGTTGCGCCGCCGCACGGGCTCGCTCACTTCGGCCAGGTAATACGCCGTCCCCTGCGCATCGCGATGAAAGGTGACGAACATGCCGATACTGCCCGCCGGGCTGATCTGCGGGCCGATCTGCGCCAGCGCCAGCGCTTCGACGATCTTGCGCGCCTGCCGCCAGGTGACCGCACCCGGCGCGTAACCCACGCTGCCCGACGAAGCCAGCCAGCCGCCGCAATTGCGCCCCAGGCCCTGGAACGGATGCCTCATCTCGAAGAAGCGGCACAGTTTCCCGTCTTCCTTTTGCAAGTAGGTTCGATAGAGGTTGCTGCGCGGCTTGCAACAATTGGTCAGGCCGGCATAGGCGTCGAGCTGTTCGCGGACATAATAGTCGCCCTGGAAATCGGATAGCGCCGTCAGCTTTCTCGCATCGCCCCAGTTTTCCAGCCGGTTGTCCTCGAAACGAACGTAAATATCGCCGATGGAGTAGATCACATCCGCGTCCTGTCGCGTCCCCGTCGGCAGAAAAACGACCTGGATCTCCTGCTCGCCCGCAAAGTCGCGATAGGTGTGGATGCTATGCCGTTCGCAGCCATCCTTCGATCCCTGCGCAACGAAGGCAGCGACAATGCGCGGGTCGTCGCAGATATTCGCCGTCCGCACGTCCGCAGAACCGCAGCCGGCGAGAAACAGCGCTGCCAATGCGGCCATGCCATGCCGCCACAGCCGGCTCCCTGCCGGCGAAAATCCGAAACCGGCCATCTGCGACCTAATCGAGTGCATTCACTCCATACTCTATACGACGAAAAGCCCGCCACGATTGGAAATCGGGCGGGCTTGGTGCGATTGGCCTCGTCAGGAGAATGCCAAACTCGAATACCGGAAGTCAACCTATGGAAGTTTGGTTTTCAAGACTCGCGACTGCATCGTGCAACACCGTCATTCCTCATCCTCCGGCGCGATCGCGACGCGATCCTCCATCGCCGCCAGCCGGTCGAAGGCGCGCCGCACCTCCTCGGCGCTGAAGCCGGACGGCCAGCGATCCCAGCAGGCGATCTCGCGCACCGCATGCGTGGCGCGCCGCTTCTGCCGCGCCGTCATGCGCATCGCCGCTCGCCCATGACGGTCGGCGCCATGGAGATCGCGCCGCTCCATCGCCGCCATCACCAACTGGTAGATCGCCAGCGTCCGGCTGGCGCGATGGCTGCGCTCGAAGACCGGCGCGCCGGTGGGATCGCCGCCGCTTTGCACGCCTTCCACCCGCATGGATGCCGCCCGCTCCAGCCCCGAATCGTGGAACAGCCCGCGCAGCCACAGCCCGGCCGAATGGCGGACCAGCGCCGCCTCGCCCTTGCCCAGCACGCCGCGTTCGCGCAGCGCGTCGAGCAGGCAGGCTTCGACCACGCGATGCCCCATAAGCCCCGCTTCCGCCACTGCCCCGTCATAGGTTTCGACGCTCTGCCCGTGCCGCAGCCGCTCAGGCGTCGGGGCCATGGCCTGCGGATCGCGCCGATTGGCGCGCGCGATCTCGAGCGCGATCGCCACGCGCCGGATTTCGCGGCCCACCCGCGCCAGCGCGTCGCCCGCCGCCGCCACCCGCCGCAACGGATCCGCCATGCCCATAGGCCCCTCCGGTTATTGAAATGCGCGCGCCGTCAATCGAGCGGCACGCCGTTGATCGACCGCGAGCGGATGCATTGCAGCCCGTTGCCCATGGTTTCGACCCTGAGCGCGATGCCCCTGCCCTGGTCGCGCCAATAGGCGGCGATGGCGCGGCACAGCCTGGCGTTGAGGGCGATTTCCTCGCGGCTGGGCGGGATCGGCGGATTGATGTCGGCGTCCACCTCGCCCCTGTCTCGCCGGCTAATTCCGACGCAGAGCGCGGCCGACCGCGCCGCCCGCCGCCATTGCCGCTGCCAGGCCATCACCGCAATGGTCCCCGGCTTGATGCCGAACATCGCGCCCAGCGCCTGGTTGCTGGCCCCTTCCTCGTAAAGGCGACGGCATTGCGCCAGCATTTCCGGCGTCCAGCGATTGTGGCGGCGGCCGCTCACCGGCCGTCCTCCGCGCCCAAACCCGGGCGGCAATGCGAGACGGAAGGCAGCGGCGCATCGACCGCGCAGTAGCGATAGAGCCCGGGCCCGACATATTGCCGCTCGATGCGGCGGGCGCCGAACGCGCTCTTGCGCAGATCCCGCAACCTGGCCGAGGCGCTGGCCTGCGGACAGCCCGCCTGCTCGGCGATCTCCGCCAGCGTATGCCACTGCCGGTCCTGCATGACCTGCCATACGGCCTCGAGCTGCGTGGCCTGGCCCGTGTTCTGCCGCCCCTTTTTCCCTCGCAACGCTTGCCTCCCGCGGTTGGATGGCCAGACATTACGATGTTCGTAATTCTGGAGTCTATCAGAAATTACGAATAGAGTAATAGTATGACGGAAAGCGTATTGCGAATATCACAACCCGCATATTGCGAAAATCACAACCATGGCCGCCAGCACGACGACAGCACCGGGTAAGCGCCGCAACGAATGGATCGCGCTGCGCCTGCGCGCGCTGGGCCGCAGCCAGAAGGATCTGGCCCTTGCGCTGGGCGTGGAGCCGCCGCGCATCACCGAGATCGTGCGCGGCGATCGCCGCGTGCAGCCGGCCGAATGGCAGCCTTTGGCCGATTTCCTCGAACTGCCGGTGACGGAGATCGCCGCCAATCTCGGCATTGCGCTGTCGACCGGAACCGATTCCGCCGGCGCGGACGAGGGCGAAACGCCAGCGCGCCGATCCGCCCTGGCCGGCCAGACGGCGCCGGGCCTGGGGACCCAGCCCGGTTTCGCCGCCGCGGCCGCCCGCGACCTGCCGATTTACGGCGCCGCCGAAGGCGGCAACGGCGTGATGATCCTCGACAACGATCCGATCGAGTACGGCGAGCGGCCGGCCAATCTGATCGGCGTGCGCGGCGCCTATGGCGTTTATATCGTCAACGAATCGATGGCGCCGGCCTACGAGCAGGGCGACCGGGTGCATGTCCATCCGGGCCGGCCGCTCAAGCCCGGCCGCGATGCGCTGTTCATCGCCGAAACCGCCGACGGCACGCGCCATGCCACCGTCAAGCGCCTGGTCAAGGTCACCGACAAGGCCTGGAAGGTGCAGCAGTTCAATCCGCCCAAGGTGTTCGACCTGCCGCGCAAGACCTGGCAGCGCGCCTTCCGCATCATCGGCTCCGAGCGGGCCGACTGACTCCTCCGCCCCTCACATCAGCCGCGCCACCGTGAAGGTGACGCCGACCAGCGCGACGGCGATGCCGGCGAACCAGCTCAGCACCTGGAAAGTGGACGGCGCGTTGGCCAGCCTTCCCCTGGTCTCCGCCAGTTCGATGCTCAGTTCCTCCAATCGCGCCTCGATCTGTTCAAGCGTGGCTTGCCGGCACATGGCGATACTCCTACCCGATACGGTCTGCGGATTAACCCCTCTGTTACGCGCTAGTTCCGTTTTTCGTAATTATACTTGCGCATCAATTACGGTACCCGTAATATAGGACGGTAACGGCAAGGAGGCGGGAATGACGGTAGCGACAGCCCTGCGAGCCGAACTGAACGCGCGCCGCCAGGTGGCGCAAAACCTGACGGAGGCGCGGGAGCGCGCCGATCTGGCGGCCGAGAAAGCCCGCCGCACCTTGCGCCTGACCGTGCAGATGGCGGCCCATGCGGTAAACGACGAGCTCGATCACGTTCCCGACGCCCAGGCGGTCGCCCGCGCCTGCCTGCTCAAGGACGACATCGACGCTACCTGCGCCACGGTCGAGCAGTATCTCGACGACCTGCTGTTCCAGCCGTTGCAATTGCTGGCGTGCCGGACGGAGGATTTCTGACGGACCGCATCCCGGCATTCATCGCGCACCGGGGAGATCGGCGCTTGACCTTTCAGTTGCTGGAAGGTCTAGAACCAGCCATCGCTTCAGGAGCGCAATGTCATGCACAGCCCCCAGGACGGGCATTTCCACGACCCCAGGACGGCAACCGACCCGGTCTGCGGCATGAAGGTCGATCCGGCCACCACGCCGCATAAGGCCCGGCACGACGGCCGCGACTATTTCTTCTGCAGCAAGGGCTGCCGCGAGAAGTTCGTGGCCGACCCCGCCCGCTATCTGCAGGGCGCCGAGCCGGTCAAAGGCTGTTGCGGCTGCGGCTGCGCCAAGGCAAGCACCGCTTCCGGGCCGGAGGCCACCCTGGCCACCGATTCCGTCTGCGGCATGAAGGTCGATCCGGCCACGACGCCGCACAAGGTCCGGCACGACGGCCGCGACTACTTCTTCTGCAGCAAGGGTTGCCGCGAGAAGTTCCTCGCCGACCCCGCCCGCTATCTGCAGCCGCAGCAGCGGCGGCAGGAATCGAAGCTCGCCGACACCCGCGCGATCTACACCTGCCCCATGCACCCGGAGGTGCGCCAGGTGGGGCCCGGCTCCTGTCCGATCTGCGGCATGGCGCTGGAGCCGCTCGCCGTTACCGCCGAAATGCCGCCCAACGAAGAGCTCATCGACATGAAGCGCCGCTTCTGGATCGGCCTCGTGCTGACTCTGCCGGTCTTCCTGCTGGAGATGGGCGGGCACGTCTTCGATCTGCACGGGCTGATCGCGCCGCAGGCGTCGAACTGGGTGCAGCTTCTGTTCGCCACGCCGGTGGTGCTGTGGGCGGGCTGGCCGTTTTTCGTGCGCGCCTTCCACTCGCTGCGCACGCGCCATCTCAACATGTTCACCCTGATCGCCATGGGTACCGGCGTGGCCTGGGGCTACAGCGTCCTCGCCACCATGGCGCCGCAGCTCTTCCCCGATACGCTGCGCGGCCCGCACGGGACGGTCGCGGTCTATTTCGAGGCCGCCGCCGTCATCACCGTGCTGGTGCTGCTGGGCCAGGTGCTGGAGCTGCGCGCCCGGGAAAGCACGTCCGGCGCCATCCGCGCCCTGCTCGATCTGGCGCCCAAGACGGCGCGCCGGATCGCCGAGGGCGGCGACGACGAGGAAGTCCCGGTCGATGCCATCATGCCCGGCGACCGCCTGCGCGTGCGGCCGGGCGAGAAAATTCCGGTCGACGGCGTAATGCTCGACGGCCGCGCCACTATCGACGAGTCGATGGTGACGGGCGAGTCCATGCCCGTCACCAAGGAGAAGGGCGCCGCCGTCATCGCCGGCACTCTGAACCGTACCGGCGGCTTCGTCATGCAGGCGCGCAAGGTCGGTGCCGACACCATGCTGGCGCGCATCGTGCAGATGGTGGCCGAGGCGCAGCGCAGCCGCGCGCCGATCCAGCGCCTGGCCGATGCGGTGTCGGGTTGGTTCGTGCCGGCCGTGATCCTGGCGGCCGTTCTCGCCTTCGCCGCCTGGTGGTTTTTCGGCCCCGAGCCGCGGCTTGCCTTCGCCCTGGTCGCCGCCGTCTCGGTGCTGATCATCGCCTGTCCCTGCGCCCTTGGCCTGGCGACGCCGATGTCGATCATGGTCGGGGTCGGCGCCGGGGCGCGCGCCGGCGTGCTGATCAAGAACGCCGAAGCGCTGGAGCGGCTGGAGAAGGTCGACACGTTGGTGATCGACAAGACCGGCACGCTGACCGAAGGCAGGCCCGCCGTCACGGCCATGCATGTCGCGCCCGGGTTCGACGAGGCCGACGTGCTGCGGCTGGCCGCCAGCGTCGAGCGCGCCAGCGAGCATCCGCTGGCCGAGGCGATCGTCGCCCACGCCCGCGCCCGCCAATTGCCGCTGGCCGAAGTCGACGCCTTCGACTCGCCGATCGGCAAGGGCGTGGTCGGCGCCGTGGAGGGGCGCCAGCTCGCCCTGGGCAATGCGCGGTTTCTTTCCGAGCAGGGCGTCGACACCGCCGCCCTGGCCGGCCAGGCGGAAGCCGCCCGCGGCGACGGCGCGACGGCGATCTTCGCCGCCATCGACGGCAGGACCGCCGGCATCTTCGTCATCGCCGACCCGGTCAAGCCGTCCACGCCGGCAGCGCTGCAGGCCCTGCACGGGGAAGGCATCGAGATCGTCATGCTGACCGGCGACAACCGCACCACGGCCGAAGCCATCGGCCGGCGCCTGGGGCTGGACCGCATCGAGGCCGACGTGCTGCCCGACCGCAAGGCGGCGATCGTGGCCAAGCTGAAGGGCGAAGGCCGGGTCGTGGCCATGGCCGGCGACGGCGTCAACGACGCGCCGGCGCTGGCGGCGGCCGATATCGGCATCGCCATGGGCACCGGCGCCGATGTCGCCATCGAAAGCGCGGGCGTGACGCTGCTGAACGGCGATCTCGCCGGCATCGTGCGCGCGCGCAAGCTCTCGCGCGCCACCATGCGCAACATCCGCCAGAACCTGTTCTTCGCCTTCTTCTACAACGCCGCCGGCATCCCCATCGCGGCGGGCGTTCTCTACCCGGTGCTGGGCATCCTGCTCTCCCCCGCCCTCGCCGCGGCGGCGATGGCGCTGAGCTCGGTATCGGTCATCGCCAATGCGCTGCGCCTGCGCGCCGCCAGGATCTAGCGCGCGACGCTTGTTGCCGCCGAGCATGCGATCGAAAATCGCCATGCCGCTGATGTGATTCCGGCCTGACGCCGTCGCGCCGCAGGCCGTTGCCGACGTCACGACTCAAGTGTTGCAGCCGCAACCGGTGCGCGACTGCCGCCGATATCATTCCGCTATCGTTGCTTTACTCTTTCGGCATTGGACGCGACAGCCGGCTTCTTTTTTCATGCTGTCAACAAAGCCTCATTTTTGGTGTCACCAGGAAATTGCTTCAAGGAAAAACGCACCTCCTGGCTCGCCGACTCCGACGACATCGCCGCCCGCGTCAGACGGGCAAACCGGGAGGAAAAAATGAAACGAACCATTGCGGTCCTTGTCTGCCTGCTCGCCTGGCTCCAGGCGACACCTTCGGCTTTCGCCCAATCGATGACAGGAAGCCCGGTCCGATTGATCGTTCCGTTTCCGCCCGGCAGCACGACCGACGTGGTGGCCCGCGCCCTGGCCAAGGAAATATCCGTCGATCTGGGGCAACCGGTCGTCGTGGACAACAAGCCCGGCGCGGCCGGCGCCATCGCCTCGCGCGAGATTGCCGCCGCCAAGCCGGACGGGCTGACCATCGGCTGGGGCAGCGCCGGAACGATCCTGACCAACACCCTGGTGATGAAGAATCCCGGCTTCGATCCGCTGCAGGATTTCGTGCCGATCGGCATGGTGGGCGAAGTGCCGTTCGCCTGGTTCGCCAATGCGCAGACACCCATCAGGTCCCTGAAGGATCTGGTGACGCAAGCGCAAGCCAAGCCGGGCCAGCTCAACTATGGCTCCGATGGCGTCGGCAGTACGACGCACCTGGCAGCCGAACTGTTCAAGGTTGTCGCCGGCGTCGACATCGAGCACGTGCCCTACAAGGGCGCGCCGGCCTACGAGGCGGATCTGACGACTGGCCGGCTCGAGACCTCCCTGGCCGGCGTGGGATACGCCAGCAAATGGGTGAGCACCGGCAATATCCGCATTCTGGCCGTCACGTCGGCCAAGCGGCTGGCGGCGCTGCCGGACGTGCCCACGGTAGCGGAGTCGGGCTATCCCGATTTCGCGGCCGCAAGCTG
Source organism: Reyranellaceae bacterium (assembly GCA_050181585.1). Classification (GTDB taxonomy): domain Bacteria; phylum Pseudomonadota; class Alphaproteobacteria; order Reyranellales; family JAQSWP01; genus JAQSWP01. The sequence continues at coordinate 182,771 of JBFXDA010000003.1, read as the reverse complement.
GTTTGCCCTGCTCGCGCCCCGCAATACCGACCCGACCATAGTGGCCCGGTACCATCAGGCGTTGCAGCGGGCGCTGCAAACGCCGGCGCTCAAGGCCTTTGCCTCGATCGGCTTCGATACGATCGAAGGTCCGCCCGAGGCAGTCACCAGGCAGATCGAGAAGGAAAGGCCGGTATGGCAGGCGCTGGTGACGAGGATCGGCCTGGTTCCCGCCGACTGACCCTCCTCGCTCTCCGAACCGGCGCCTTGCGGCCGTCCCCTTTTTTGAAAGTTCGCAGGATGGACATGCCCGATCCCACCGCCAACCGGACCCTGCTGGCCAAGGCCTACGACGTGCTGCCCGGCGCGTCGCTGGGCACGTTTTTCCTGCCGGCGGAGCGGGAGTTCGTCGTCGCCAGCGGCCACGGCGCCTTCGTTACCGACGTCGAAGGCCGCCGCTTCCTCGATTTCATCATGGGCTCGGGGCCGATGATCCTGGGCCACGCCCATCCGGCCGTCGTCGAAGCGCTGGTCGCCCAGGCCCGCAAGGGCAACTCGTATTACGCGCTCAACGAGGCGTCGATCGCGCTGGCGGACAGGATGACCAAGGCGATCCCTTGCGCCCAGGCGGTGAAGTTCTGCAGTACGGGATCGGAAGCGACATTCTACGCACTGCGTCTGGCGCGCGCCTTCACCGGCCGGAACAAGATCGTGAAGTTCGAAGGCGGCTACCATGGCCATCACGACTATACGATGGTGAGCACCTGGCCGACGCGGGATCTGCCATACCCTAAAGGCGAACCCGATACGGCGGGAATTCCGCAAGCGGTGCAAGACACCGTCCTGGTGGTCCCCTTCAATGACCTGGCGACGATGACGGCGACGATCGAAGCCCAAGCGGGCGACATCGCCGCCGTGATCGTCGAACCGGAGACCCGCCTCATCAGGCCCGAACCCGGCTTTCTGGAAGGATTGCGGGCGCTGACGCAACGGCTGGGCATCGTTCTGGTGTTCGACGAGATGGTGACCGGATTCCGGGTGGCCTATGGCGGCGCGCAGGCGCTCTACGGCGTGACCCCCGATCTCGCCACTTACGGCAAGATCATCGGCGGCGGGCTGCCCTTGGCGGCCATTGCCGGACGGCGCGACATACTGGAGCTGTCCAATCCGCGACGGCCGAAAACGCCGCAATCGACCTATATCAGCGGTACCCTGGCAGGACTGCCGCTGGCGGCCGCCGCCGGCGTGGCCGTCCTGGACCAGCTAGCCAAACCCGGCGCCTATGAACGGCTCAATGCGCTGGGCGAGCGCTTCCGCACCGGCCTGGAAAGGGCGGCCGCGCGGCACCGCGTCGCGGCGCAGGTCCTGGGAACCGGACCGATGGCCAACATCTATTTCACGGCCACGCCCATCCGGGACTATCGCTCAATGCGCACCGACGACGAGGCGCTCAAACGCCGGCTGCGTTCCTTCCTGCTGGATCGCGGGATCATGACCCATCTTGGCGCCAAAATGTACGTATCGCTGGTCCATGACGAGGCTAACCTCGACCGCACGACGCAGGCAGTCGACGATTTTCTGGCCACCGCCGCCAAACGCTGAACCGACGCATTCGAGGCCGCAGGACAGACAGGTCCAGCTTCCAGTATTCAACCTATCCGGACGCTCCCCGCCGCCGCCCTCATTTCCGCCCCACCAGCACGAAGGTCCGCATCGTGCCTTTGCCGCGCACCTCGACCGCGCCGCGATCCTGCAGCACGAAGCGATCCGCCAACAGCGCCGCCATCTCCGGCGCCACCTGGATGGTGCCCGGCTCGCCGGTCTGCTCCATGCGGGCGGCGACGTTCACCGCATCGCCCCACACGTCGTAGAAGAAGCGCCGCGTGCCGACCACGCCGGCCACCACCGGGCCCGACGCCAGGCCGATACGCACCGCCACCGCCTGTCCTTGCGCATCCACCAGCCCGGCCAGCGCCTCGCGCATCGCCAGCGCCAGGTCGGCAAGGGCTGCGGCATGATCGTCCCGCACGCGGGGCACGCCGCTCACCACCATGTAGGCATCGCCGCTGGTCTTGATCTTCTCCAGCCCGTGCCGCTCGACCAGCGCGTCGAGCGCGGAGAACACGCGGTTGAGGAACCGCACCAGCTCGGCCGGCTCCGTCTGCGCCGCGCGCGCGGTGAAGCCGGCCAGGTCGGCGAACAGCACCGACGCCGCTTCATAGGCATCGGCCACCGGCGCCGCCTCGCCTGCACCCTCCGCCGCCTCGCCCTTGAGCCGCGCCGCCACGCCCGGCGGCAATATGTTCAGCAGCAGCGCCTCGGAGCGGCGATGCTCGCGCTCGGCCACCTCCTCCGCCCGCACCATGGCGCGCACGGCATAGAGCACGACGAAGAAAATCATGGCCGCGCTGGCGACGGCATTGGCGGCGAAGTTCCAGGCGAGCTGCGCGTCGGAGAGCAGCCCGGCATTTTCCGGCGCCAGCAGCCACAACGCGATCATCAGCACCGCCGCCGCCGCCGCCAGCAGCCCGGCCAGCACCGCCCGCTCCAGCCCCAGGAACAGCATGCCCAGTGCCGCGACCGCCAGCCCGAACAGCCAGCCGCCCGCGTCGCTGCCGAGCAGGAACGTGACCCAGACGATGAAAGCGCCGGACGACAGAATGAAGCAGACCGGCGCCACCGCCGGCCCGAAGCGGTGCAGCAGCGGCAGCGCGGCGAAGCAGGCGGCGACCCCGAGATTCTGCGCCGCCAGCCACCAGTGCCCGGTGACGAGCAGCCGCACGATGCCGAAGAACCCCACCAGCCCCGCCACCGACCACACCGCCACGTTCATCGCCCGCAACCGCCGCGCCACTTTCTCCGGGTAGCCGGCGGTGCCGAGAGCGATGAGGGGGCGGCGGGGCATGTTTTCGGCTCGGTGACGGTGAACGGCAATCACTGCACAATGCCGTCAGTCATGGTTGGGTTCAAACACGGCGGAAACAGGGCTGATCGCCCCAACCATTGACCCCTGTCCCGCCCAGGCCGCACACTCCCGCTCCGCGATCGCTTGAAGGATCGCGTAACGCGTAGCCGGGGAGAAGCGCATGTCGCAGCAGAAGCAGGGAATCGGCGCCGAGCTGGTGGGGGCGTGGAAGATGGTGAGCTGTTCGGCCGAGGTCGAGGGCGAGGCCGAGCCGCGCTATCCGGTGGGCAGGAATCCGCAAGGGTTCGTCGTCATCACCGCCAACCACCGCATCATCGCGCTGGTCACCTCGGGCGACAAGCGCCAGCCCGCGACCAACGATACCGAGGCGGCCGCCCTGCTGCGCAGCCTGATCGGCTACTCGGGCCGCTTCGAGATCGACGAAGAGAAATTCGTCACCACGCCCGACGTCACCGCCACCGGCTCCTATGTCGGCGAGAAGCAGGTACGCTACTACCAGGTCGACGGCGACAACCTCACCATCCGCTCCGGCGTGCAGCAGGGCAGCCTCTACCCCGGCAAGAAGACCCGCAGCACCAACGTCTTCGTGCGCGAGAAGTAGGCGCGCCGCAACCGGCCGCAACGAAAAACCGGCGACATCGCTGCCGCCGGTTCCATTTGCCGCGCGAAAGCGCAGCCCTACCCGTTCGCTTTCGCCGCCTCGATCTTGTCCTGCGTCCTGAGCTCGAAATCGCTGGCATCATGGCGCTCGCGCAATTGCTGCGAGGGCTCTCCCGCCAGGCGATTGACGATGCGCCCGCGCTTCACCGCCGGCCGCGCGCCGATCTCGTCGGCCCAGCGGATCACGTTCTTGTACTCCTGCACCGCGAGGAACTCGCCGGCGCCGTAGAGCAGCCCCTTGGCCAGCCCGCCATACCACGGCCACACCGCGATGTCGGCGATGGTGTAGTCCTCGCCGGCCAGGTACCGGCTCTCCGCCAGCCGCCGGTCGAGCACGTCCATCTGCCGCTTGGCCTCCATGGCGAAGCGGTCGATGGCGTATTCGATCTTGCTCGGCGCATAGGCATAGAAATGGCCGAAGCCGCCGCCCAGATAGGGCGCGCTGCCCATCTGCCAGAACAGCCACGACAGGCATTCCGCCCGCACCGGATCGCCCAGCTTCGGCACGAAAGCGCCGAACTTCTCCGCCAGATGCAGCAGGATCGCCCCCGACTCGAACACCCGCACCGGCCTGGACCCGGAACGGTCGAGCAGCGCCGGGATCTTGGAATTGGGATTGACCGCGACGAAGCCGGAGCCGAACTGCTCGCCTTCGCCGATGCGGATCAGCCAGGCATCGTATTCGGCGCCTTTGTGGCCCGCCGCCAGCAGCTCCTCGAACATGATGGTGATCTTCTGTCCGTTGGGCGTGCCCAGCGAATAGAGCTGGAACGGGTGTTTGCCCACCGGCAGCTCCTTCTCCGCGGTCGGTCCCGCGATCGGCCGGTTGATTTTGGCGAAGCGGTGGTCGGCGCCCTTGTTCCAGGTCCAGACCTTGGGCGGGGTGTAGTCGGTGGGGGTGGTCATCGGCAAATCCTCCGTTGTCGGAGGCGATGATAGGCGGCCGGCAACCGCACCCGCAACCGGCGACGGCGCCTAGGCGCCGCCCATTGTCGCGCAGCATTTCGCGGGCATCCGGCGGCAACCTAACCGAACCGCCCCGGATCGCAGTGCCTGAGCGCCGCCGGCAATTCCTCCCCCGCCATCTGGCGCGCGATCAGGCGGCCGGTGGCGGTGGCGAGGGTGAGTCCGACATGGTTGTGGCCGTAGCCGCAATAGACGTTGGCGAGCCCCGGCGCGCGGCCGATGGCGGGACGGAAATCGGGCAAGGTCGGCCGCTCGCCGATCCAGCGGCTGCGTTCGGCGCCGCCGACGCCGGGGAAGATGGCGGCGAGATGCTGCACCAGAATGTCGGCGCGATGCCATGACGGCGTCTGGTTCGGGCCGGCGAGTTCGACGGTGCCGGCCAGCCGCAGCCCTTCTTCCATCGGCGTGACGAAGAAGCCGCGCTCCGACGGGCACACCGGCAGGTCGAAGCGCACATTGTCGGGCGCCAGCATGACGTGATAGCCGCGCTCGGCCACCAGCGGCGCCTTGAAGCCCAAAGCCCGGGTCAGTGCGCCCGAGGCGCCGCCGGCCGCGATCACCACGGCGGTGGCGGGCAGCGTTGCGTCGGCCAGCGATACCGAAGCGACCCTGCGCCCGTCGCGCTCGAAGCCGATGACGCGGCCGCGCACCAGCGCGCCACCCTCGGCAGCGAAACGCTCGGCGAGCAACGCCACCACGCCGTGCGGATTGATGGTGTGCATGCCCTGCGGATAGTAGACGCCGTGCCCGATATGCGGGCTCAGGCCGGGGGCGAGGTCGCGGGCGCGCGCTCCATCGACGATCTCGAAGTCGATGCCCTTCTCCTGCTGCAGCACCCGCTCCGCCGCGCCGCTGGCGAACGAAGCCTCGCTCTCATAGACGTAGAGCGCGCCCTTGCTCTTGAACAGCGCGCCCAGGCCAGAGGCCTGGATCTCGGCCTTCCAGGCGATATTGGCCTCGGCCATCAGCGCGCCAAAGGCATCGACGCTCTTGCGCAGCTCGGCCGGGCGGCAGGCGGCCAGCGCGAAACGCGCCATCCACGGCAGCAGCCGCGGCAGGCTCGGCAGGTGAACGCTGAGCGGCCCGTTGCGGTCGGCCAGCATCTTCGGCACGCGCCGCAGCGTGGAAGGACGGGCCAGCGGCAGCAGGTGGTCGATGGCGATGAAGCCGGCATTGCCGAAAGACGTGGCGCGGCCCGGCTCGTCGCTGTCGACCAGCGTGACCGCGCGCCCCTCGCGCTGCAGCGCCCGGGCGACGGCGACACCGACGATCCCGGCGCCGATGACGACAACGGAGGCGTTCCTGTCCATCGCCGCAGGTTAGAGCAAATCACGTTCTGACGGAATCGCGAGCGATTCCGTCAGAACGTGTGAATCCGCTCTAGCATGGATCGGAAAAGCCGTTGGGCGGGCGGCGCCGCTACTCTTCCTTCCACTTCATCGCCACATTGCCCAGCCGCGCCACCAGCAGCGTGAAGGTGAGCCCGATCAGCATCAGCACGCCCAGCGCCGCGAAGGTGCCGGCCGCGTCCAGCATGCTCTTGGAGCGGTTGATCAGGAAGCCCAGCCCCTGGTTGGAGGCGATGATCTCGCCGTACACGGCCGAGGTCAGCGCATAGCGCACCGAGATGCGCAACCCGTTGAACACCCAGATCAGCGCGCTGGGCGCCGTCACCTTCAGGAACACGTCGAAGCGGCTGGCGCCCATCACCAGCAGCGAGTTCACCAGGTCGGCATCGACGCTGCGCATGCCGGAGATGGTGTTGAGCAGCACCAGGAAGAACACCGTCACCACCACCAGCGCGATCTTCGATTCCAGGTCGATGCCGAACAGCAGGATGAACAGCGGCGCCAGCGCCACCTTGGGCATGGCATAGAGCCCGACGATCAGCGGCGAGAGGATGTGCTCCACCGTCGGCAGGCTGCCCAGCACGATGCCGACGGCGATGCCGCAGGCCGCCCCGATCAGGAAGCCGATGACGATCTCGCTCAGCGTCACCAGCACGTGCGGCCACAGCGAGCCGTCGGCGATCCATTCGACCAGCAGCGCGAAAATCTCGGTCGGGCTGCTGATCCACAGCGGCTTGATCAGCGTGCCCGAGGCCAGTTGCCAGGTCCCCAGCACCAGCACCACGATCGCCACCTGGCAAGCCAGCACTGCCAGCGTCGAGCGCGAGATCGCCAGGCGCGGCAAGCCGGAAGCAACGGCGCTCGTGGCCGGGCTAGACATTGTCGCCCTTCCCGACCTCGCCCTGCAGCAGGCCCCACAGGCTCTCGTAGAGCTCGGCATAGCGCGGCGTGAAGCGGATGGAGAACACGTCGCGCGGTCGCGGCAGGTCGATCTCCTGCACCGCCTTGATGTGGCCGGGCCGGCCGGAGAAGATCAGCACCCGGTCGGCCAGCGCTATCGCCTCGCCCAGATCGTGGGTGACGAAGATCACCGTGTTGCGCGTGGCGGCCCAGATGCGCAGCAGCTCCGACTGCATCACCAGCTTGAGCTGCGCGTCGAGCGCGCCGAACGGCTCGTCCATCAGCAGCGTCTCCGGCTCGTAGATCAGCGTGCGCGCCAGCAGCACCCGCTTGCGCATGCCGCCCGAAAGCTGCGCCGGGAAATGGTTCTCGAACCCCTCCAGCCCGACCAGCTTTATCTGTTCCCTGATCAGCGCCGGCACGTCGATGCCCTGGCGCTTGCGGCCGCGCCGGCTGGCCAGCTCGAAGGCGATGCCGATATTGTCGCGCGTGGTGCGCCAGGGCAGCAGCGTGTCCTTCTGCGTCATGTAGCCGACGCGGCTGTTGATGGCCTCGACCGGCGCGCCGGCATAGGTGATGCGGCCGAAGCTGGGCCTGAGCAGGCCGGAGATCATGTTCAGGATGGTGGACTTGCCGCAGCCGCTGGGCCCGACCAGCGCCACGAACTCGCGCGGCGCGACCGAGAAGGAGATGTTCTCCAGCGCCGTGGTGCCCGCGGCGGCGCCACGGGCGGCGAAGACGTGCTTGACGTCGGCCAGTTCGATCAGCGGTTCAGACATGCAGCGGTCGTCCCTGGCGGCGCATGATCAGGCGCTCGAGGCGGTTGACCACGTCGGCGAAGATCACGCCGATGAACATGATGATCAGCAGCACGGCGTAGAGGCGGGCCATGTCGTTCATCTGCGTGGCGCGCACCAGCAACTGCCCCAGCCCGGCATGCGCCACCAGCATCTCGCCCACCACGGCGGCCGCCAGCGCGTAGGGCGCCGCCACCTTGATGCCGGTGAAAATCCAGTCGACCGAGGCCGGCACCGTGACCTTGGCGAAGATCTCGGGCCAGGTGGCGCCCATGATGCGCAGCGAACCGATCAGGTCGTGATCGAGGTCGCGCGCGCCGGTGAAGGTGTTGAAGAAGACGAAGAAGAACACCGAGACCGCGACCAGCACGATCTTGAAGGCCGGCCCGATGCCGAACCACAGCAGCAGCAGCGGCGCCAGGGCCAGAAGCGGCATCGAATAGAGCAGGATGATGAAGGGCTGGAAGACGCGCGCGCCGAATCGCCAGGAACCCAGCACTACGCCCACCGCCAGCCCCACCGGCAGGCCGATGGCGAAACCGATCGCGATCTCCATGAAGGTGGCGGCCAGATGCGGGTAGATCTGGCCGCTCCAGAAGAAATCGACCAGGCGTTCGACGATGGCCGAGGGCTTGCTGACGTAGAAGGCCGGCACGTAGCGGTCGGAAGCGAACTCCCAGGCGGCGAGGCCGGCAACGACCAGCCCCGCCCGCCAGACGGCGACCTGTGAACGCGTCAACGCCACGTTTAGAAGCCGAGTTCCTTGGCAGCCTGTTCCGCGAATTGCGGCGCCACCAGCTCCTCGTAGCTTTGCTTCACCTGCTTGTCGGTCGGCTTGCCGAGATTGAAGAAGTAGACCGCCTTCTCCATCGAATCGCGCGGAATGCGCGGATCCTTCGGCACCGACTTGATGTAGCTGTCGAAGGCGGTCTGCAGCACCTCGGGCCGCGCGTCGGGCACGTGCTTGCGCAGCACCTCCAGCGTCGCCTTGGGCTCCTGGTGCACGTAGCGCAGCGCCTTGGCGATGGCGCGGGTGAAGGCCAGCGCCTGCTCCGGATTGGAGGTCAGCCACTTCTCCTGGCCATAGAAGGCGAGATAGGAGACGCCGGCCACTTCCTTCACCTCGCCGATGGTCGGATTGATGACGATCTTGCCCAAACCGCGCGCGATCGCCTCTTCCGGCCACGGCGCGACATACATGAAGCCGTCGATGGCGTTGCGCTCGAGCGCGGCCAGCATCGGCACGCCGTCGCCGCCGAACGGCACCAGCTTCAGGTCCTGGTCCGGCTTCAGCCCGACGCCGCTGGTCAGGGCGCGGATCAGGATGTCGATGGTGGCGCCCGGCGCCGAAATGCCGATGCGCAGGCCTTTCAGCCGCTTCAGCCGCTCTTCGACGCTGATGTCGGGCGTGATGCCGGTGGATTGGATCGCCGCATTGGACAGCAGCAGCGCCGCGCCGAACTGCTCCTGCATCGGCACCAGGGCCTTCAGCTTCTCGCCCTTGGACCGGGCCAGGATCAGATGCGCGGTGCCGAAGGCGACATGCGCGTCGCCGGTGAGCACGGCCGTCAGCGCATTGGCGCCCTCGACGGTGAGGTTATGCACTTCCAGCCCCTCCTCGGCCAGGAAGCCCTTCTCCTTGGCGACGTAGAGCGGCGTCCAGATCAGGCCGGGGCTGCCCATGGCGGCGACGATCCGGGTCAGCGGCTTCTGGGATTGCGCCGCGGCGTCGGCGGCGATGCCGGCGCCGGCGAGCAGGAATGCGAACGCACCTAACACGGCTGTTACATGTCGTCTCATCTTTTCCTCCCATTATTCATTGGTGCAATGGTAGCAAAGCTGGAGTCAAATAAAAGTGAATACTCAATCAGTGTTCATCTTTCTTCCGCGCCGGGAGGAGGCCTGCTGCACCTGCGTTGTTCAATCCCAGAGAACGCGGAACGTGATCAATACCTTGGCGATCAACTCGCCTTCGGGCGTGTCCTGGGTGATGCGGACGTGAACGAAACGGATGTTGCGGCCGGCGTTCTCCGGCATCGCCACGGCCACCATGGTGCCGTCGGTGATGGCGCGCACCAGGTTGGTGCCGAACGCCACCGATTCCACCGTCACCGTGTCGCGCCGGTCGTGGCACAGCGCGGTGATGGCGGCCGCCTCCGCCACCGCGGTGATCAGCCCGCCGCTGGCCGTGCCGCGGGTGGAAAGATGCGAGCGGTCCAACTCCAGCTCGATCATCGCGCCGCCATTGTCCAGCAGCGTGGTGCGGCAGTTGAGCTGCGAGGTGAAGGCGCCGTGCTCCAGATAGGGCCGCGGCCCGTCGATGCGCGGCGCGAACTTCACCGTGTCGAAATGCGCCACGTCGCCGGTCTTGGCGGCGGCGGCGGCCATGGCGGCGGCAATGCGACGCCGGCCGCCGGCTTTCGTCTTTCGCCCGCTCGCGCCTCCCAGCAGCCCGCCCAGCAGCAGCCGCTGCTGCGCCTCCACCACCCAATGCGGCAGGCGCGTGGTCTCCTCCGCCCAGTGGGCGTAGCGCATCAGCAGATAGTGGTGCGTGGCGACGATCGAATAGGCCACCACTTCGAGCTGGCGCTCGTCGAAGCCTTCGATGGCCCCTTCGGCCAGGAAGCGGCGCAAGGCGCGGCGGTGCCAGTTGGTGATGTCGACCAGGTAGCGGCGATGCGCCTTGGGAACGTAGACCTCGGCCTCGATCAGGATGCGGTAGAACACCGAGGATTCGCGGATGAAGTCGATGAAGCCGGTCAGGCAATTGCGCTGGAACTGCGCCACGTCGTCGGCATTGCCGATGCGCGCCTGCAGATGCTCGATCAGCGCCTGGCCGAGCGAGGGCAAGAGCTGCTCGAACAGGTCCTGCTGCGAGGTGAAATAGTTGTAGAACGTGCCCTGCGCAACCCGCGCGCGCGAGGTGATGCGCGCGATGGTGGTATCGGCGAATCCGTACTCGCCCACCACCAGGAAGGCCGCGTCGATGAGCTGGCGCCGCGTGGCTTCCGCCTTCGTCGCCCGCCGCCCCGCCTGCTTGCCGTCGCCAACGGTCTTGTCGCGTAGCTTCGGGTTGCGCTGTTTCAAGTCCTTACCACCGTGCCGCGCTGGTCGATCAGACGCCTGGGCTTGCCTTCCTGACCGATATTTGTCTCAGGCAGCCCGCCTTCGTCAACCAGTTCGACGTCGACTTTCACGCCCAGATCGTTGTGCAGGCGCTTTTCCAGCGCCTCCTTCAGACCCTCGCGCGAGCGCCCGTCGTTCCTGACCTCCACGCGCACCGTCATTTCCTCGCGCAACACCCCGTTGCGCTCGAAGCGGCCGACGACGCAGATCCATTCGCCGGTGGTGCGCGGGTCCGAGCGCACCGCGCCCAGGCAGGCCATGGGATAGACGTTGGTGCCGCGGATCTTCACCATCTGGTCGGAGCGGCCCAGGAACTTGTCCATGCGCTTGAAGTGGCTGCCCAGCGGGCTCTTGCCCTCGTGCTTGATGCGCCCCAGGTCGCGCAGATTGTAGCGGATCAGCAGCGGAATGCGCCGGTGCAGATGCGTGAAGGTGAGATCGCCCGCCTCGCCCGGCTTCACCGGCTGGCGCGTGTCGCAGTCGAGGAACTCGAACACCGCCGCGTCCTCCATCAGATAGAGCCCGTCCTTTTCCGGCCCCTCGAAGGAGATGCCGCCGGTCTCGTGCGTGCCGTAATTGTCGTAGACCGGGCAGCCCCACAGCTCCTCGATGTGCCGGCGCAGGGAGTTGTCGAGATCGGGACCGAGATAGGAGGTGAGGAACTTGGTCTTCAACTCCTTGACGTCCCGCCCCAGCTCGGTGCGGCAGATCTTGGCGAGCTGGGTGAAGTATTCCGGGAACGAGGCCCACAGATTGACGCCGAAATGGAAGGCGTATTCGAGCTGGCGGCGGGAGGGCGTGACGATGCCGCTGCCTGTCGTCACCGGCACCACGCCCAGATAATGGTGGCAGGCCTGGTAATAGGCCCAGCCCATATTGGCCAGCGACAGGGTGGAGCAGATCTGCATCACGTCGCCCGGCCGCGCGCCCTGCACGTACATCTCGCGCGCCATGAAGGCGCCGTTGTATTCCCAGTCGCGCGGCCCGAACAGCGTGGCGCGCGGCAGGCCGGTGGTGCCGCCGGAGGTCTGGATCTTCAGCGGCGCGCTTTGCGCATAGACCGAGGCGTCGATGCCGCAGACCTGGCCGAAGGGCGGATGCGCCTCGATGCTCCGCTTCACGTCCTCCGAATCGAACACCGGCAGCTTGACGATGTCGTCCAGGCTCCTGATGTCGCCGCGCGTCAGCCCGGCCTTGCCCCACAGCGCCTTGTAGAAGGGATTGTCCCAGCCTTCGCCGACGCGGCGCATGAAATGGTGGTTGCGATAGGCCTCGAGCTGGTCGCGCGACCATTTGAACATGGTGTCGTACCAGACGTCCGGCGGCGGCGTTTCTTCGAAGAATTCGGCCCAGTCGATGGAATTGACGTAGAGCGGCAGGCGGCTTTGCGGGAACTTCGCCATCTCTTCCTCCCTTGGAGCGGTCGGCTCTTGCAATCCGGCCGATCCGCCCGCGCCAACGCGCGGCGGCGCCATTGTGATCCCCCGCCCCATTCCCGCGCAAGAAATATGAACGCTGAACGGGCTTTCATCTTTGACCGCGCCGTGCTGTAGTTCGAGGCAGGAAACGCTCACGACCAACGGAACCGATGCAATACGAGGACATTCTCTTCACCGTGGCGAACGGTGTCTGCACCATCGCCATCAACCGGCCCAAGACGCTGAACGCCCTGCGCGGCCAGACCATCGCCGAGCTGGAGCATGCGCTCACGGAAGCCTCGACCCGTCCGGGCATCGGCGTGGTGGTGCTGACCGGCACCGGCGAGCGCGCCTTCTCCGCCGGCGGCGACGTCAACTGGGAGGCCGATGGCGGCCTGAAGGATCTCGACTTCAAGCTCAACCGCATGATCCTGAACTGCCTGCGGCCGACCATCGCCCGGGTCAACGGCTACTCCATCGCCGCCGGCAACCACATGGCCTATTACTGCGACTTCACCATCGCCGCCGAGCACGCCATTTTCGGCCAGAACGGCCCGCGCATCGGCTCGCCCGCCGCCGGCCATCACGTCTCGCATTTGGCCAACATCATCGGCCACAAGCGGGCGCGCGAGATGTGGATGCTGTGCCGCCGCTACACCGCCAAACAGATGCTCGACTGGGGCCTGGTCAACGCCGTGGTGCCGATGGCCGAGCTCGATGCCGAGGTCGAGCGCTGGTGCAGCGAATTGCTGGCGCTGAGCCCGACCTGCCTGAAGACGGTGAAGCGCTCCTTCAACCGGCTGGTCGACCTGACGCCGCTGAAGGAGGTGCTGGACGAGATCTCGCCCGACTATTTCGAGACCGGCGAGCAGGACGAGGGCGCCCGCGCCTTCATCGAGAAGCGCCGGCCCGATTTCAGCCGCTGGCGCTGAGCGCCCGAACCCGGAGGCAACGACCATGGCAGATAAGAAGCAAATCGGCGCCGAGCTGGTCGGCGCCTGGAAAATGGTGAGTTGCAAGGCGGAGGTCGAAGGCGAGAGCGAACCGCGCTACCCGCTGGGCCACAACCCGCAGGGCTACATCGTCATCACCGCCAACCACCGCATCATGGCGCTGATCACCACCGGCGATCCGCGGAAGCCGGCCACCAACGACGCCGAACACGCGCAGCTGATGAAGACCATGATGGGCTATTCCGGCCGCTTCGTGATCGACGAGGAGAAATTCGTCACCACCCCCGACACCACCGCCACCGGCTCTTATGTCGGCACGCCGCAGACCCGCTACTACACGCTCGACGGCGACAACCTCACCATCCGCTCCGGCCGCCAGACCGGCGGCCTGATCCCCGGCAAGACCGCCGTCACCACCAATATCTTCGTGCGCGAGAAATAGCCCCAAGAAATCTCCGGACCGCCCTCTGCCTGTTGGCAGTCGCAGCGACTTTGCTTAGCGCCGCCCCCTAGCAGGCACGTCCGCGTGCGGCCGCTCCGTCGGTATCAATTACTATCCGAACGAATCACGCCCCAGCCCGGCGCTGCTTGACCTTGAACGTCCATTATGAATCAGTGATGTACGTGGGGGTTGAGTGGATAGAGTCGCATTTCGCAACCAGGCCGCTAGCGACTTCCACGCAAGGGAAAGCGGGACCCAAGCCCATGCCACCGGAAATCGTTGCGCTGATCGACAAGCCTTATTTGCTCACTGCCGTGCTGGCGGTGGGCGCGATGATGGGCATGGCGCTCGAAGCCTTTGCGGTAGAATTGCGCCGCAGGGCATGGCGCAAGAAGAATGCCGGCCGCTGGAACAACGGCACGCGGCGAGGGCCCGATGTCAGGGCCACGCGCGAGACGCCGGAGTCCCGCAGGCCGGATGCCGTCGACCAGTTGCGCATCGTTATGGGCGCGCAATTCTCCGCCCGTCCGCTGCTCAATCGCAGCGAAGCCCGCGTGTTCAAGGAACTGGACCGAATCGTGCTCGGCTGCAATCCAGGCTGGCAGGTGATGGCGCAAGTGTCTCTCGGCGAAATCCTGCTCAGCAAGGACGCGGTGGCCTTCAGCTGCGTCAATTCCAAGCGCGTGGACCTGCTGCTGGTGGACGAGAACTGCCATCCCCGGCACGCCATCGAATACCAGGGTGGCGGGCATTACCAGGGGACGGCGGCGGCCCGCGATGCCGTGAAAAAGGAAGCCTTGCGCCGCGCCGGCATCACCTATCACGAGGTCGTGGCCGGCCGTACCACCCCCGCGGAATTGCGCCTACTGGTCGAGCGGCTGCTTGCCAGACCAAAATAGCGGCGCAGGCGCGAACCGCCTGCGCCGGCGCGGCAAGCGCATACACGGCCGACTGCACGGCGGGGGCCGCTGCATTCATCGTCCTCGCTTATGCTGAGCATTGAACGAATTGCCGCCGGGGTCCGGAGGCAATGGTGGGCGCGACAGGGATTGAACCTGTGACCCCTACCATGTCAAGGTAGTGCTCTCCCGCTGAGCTACGCGCCCTTGCAAGCCGGTCGAACGCTGGGGTTCCCGGCGCAAGCGGGCGCAGTATCGCCAAAAATCGCGCCATTGCAAGCCCGACGCGCCGTGGGGTCTTTGCCGCCGGCAAGCCGCCGTTTTGCGCGGTTTTGTCGTCCTCCCATGCGTTCGCGGCGGGTGACTTTGCGCCAACATTGCGTTAAGTCTCGACGCGGATGAATTCGCTTGCTTCTGCGGCGGCACAACAGGGGCTTCTCGAGGCCGAAACCGCCGAACCGCCCTTCGAGATCCTGGCGCCGGCGCGGCAGACCGCGGCGCTGGTCGTCGCCTCGCCGCATTCGGGCGACCGCTACCCGCAGGACTTCGTGGCCCGCTCGCGGCTGGATTTCGCCACGCTGCGCCGTTCGGAGGACAGCTTCGTCGATGCGCTGTTCGGCGCCGCGCCGTCCAGGGGCGCGCCGCTGATCCGCGCCCTCTTCCCGCGCGCCTATATCGACCCCAACCGCGAGCCCTTCGAGCTCGACCCCGCCATGTTCGCCGGCAAGCTGCCCGACTACGTCAATTCGCGCTCGCCGCGGGTGGCGGCCGGGCTGGGCACCATCGCCCGCGTGGTGGCCAATGGCGAGGCGATCTACCAGGACAAGCTCGACTTCGCCGACGCCGAACGGCGCGTCGCCCGCTGCTACCGGCCCTACCACGAAGCGCTGCACGCGCTGGTCGAGCACACCCGGGTGCAGTTCGGCTACGCCATGCTGGTCGACTGCCACTCCATGCCCTCGGTCGGCGGGCCGATGGAGCGCGATCCCGGCGCGCAGCGGGTGGATTTCGTGCTGGGCGACTGCCACGGCACGTCCTGCGACCGCCGCCTGACCGATCTCGCCGACCGCATGCTGCGCTCGATGGGCTATGCGGTGGCGCGCAATGCGCCCTATTCCGGCGGCTTCACCACTCAGCATTACGGCAAGCCGGGCCGTTCTGTGCACGCGCTGCAGATCGAGATCAACCGCGCCTGCTACATGGACGAGTTCGCCTACAAGCCCAATGCCGATTTCGCCCGCATCCAGCGCGACCTGGGCGAATTGCTGGCGGCGCTGGCGGCGCTGGAGCTTCGCGCCTGATGCGACCCCTCCTGCGCGACGTCGTCGAAGCCGACATCGCGCAGATCCAGTCCATCTATTCCCATCACGTGCTGCACGGGGCGGCGTCCTTCGAGGAGGTGCCGCCCGACCTGGCGGAAATGTCCGCCCGCTTCGCCGCGCTGAAGGCCAGGAACATGCCCTATGTCGCGGCGGTCGAGGACGGCCGGATCCTGGGCTACGCCTATGCCGGTCCCTACCGGCCGCGCTCGGCCTATCGCTTCACGGTCGAGGACTCGATCTATCTGGCGCCCGATGCCGCCGGCCGCGGCCTGGGCCGGACGCTGCTGGCCGAGATCATCGCCCGCTCCACCGCGCTCGGCATGCGCCAGATGATCGCCGTCATCGGCGATTCCGCCAACGTCGCCTCGATCGGCCTGCATCGGGCGCTGGGTTTCGAGATGATCGGCACCTTTCCCGCCATCGGCTTCAAGTTCGGCCGCTGGATCGATTCGGTGCTGATGCAGCGCGCGCTCGGCGATGGACAGGCAACCCTGCCCGAGTAAACTGATTCTCTTATCAGTAGCAAAATACGACCTGTGATCTGAAGCACAGGGACGAGGCGCGGTAAAGGTCTAGCATTCCGGGCATTTCATTGGCGTATGCTCGGGAGCGCATCTGGTGAGGGCAGCAAGTTTGGTGAGGGAACAGCGTCGCCTGGCGGCCATTCTGGCCGCCGATGTCGTGGGATATTCCCGCCTGGTTGGCCGCGACGAGAGCGGCACGGTGGCGCGTCTGCGCGAACTGCGCGCGAAGGTGCTGACGCCCGTCGTCGAGCGCCGCGGCGGGCGCATCGTGAAGCTGACCGGCGACGGCGCGCTGATCGAGTTCTCCAGCGCCGTCGACGCGCTGTGCGCCGCCATCCAGTTCCAGCAGGCGATGGCCGATGCCGGCCAGGGCGGCGACCCCGACGCCGCCATCGTCTTTCGCATCGGCCTGCACATGGGCGACGTGATCGTCGAGGGCGACGATCTCTACGGCGACGGCGTCAACGTCGCCGCACGGCTCGAAGCGGAGGCGCCGCCCGGCGGCATCGCCATCTCGCGCTCGGTGCACGAGGCGGTGGACGGCAGGGTCAAGGCCAGCTTCGACAACCGCGGCAAGCTGGCGCTGAAGCACATCGAGCGGCCGGTCGAGACCAGCTTCGTCTCCTGGGATGCCGAGGACTGGCGGCCGGCGCCGGGAAAATCGCCGGCCGAGGATGCCGACGGCCCCGCTGCCGCCACCCTGGCGCTGCCCAGCAAGCCGTCGATCGCGGTGCTGCCGTTCGACAACATGTCGGGCGATCCCGAGCAGGAGCATTTCGCCGACGGCGTGGTCGAATCGATCACCGCCGCGCTCTCGCGCATCCGGTCCTTCTTCGTCATCGCCCGCAATTCGGCCTTCGCCTACAAGGGCAAGCACCGGAACGTGCGCGACATCGGCCGCGAGCTGGGCGTCGCCTATGTGCTGGAAGGCTCCGTGCAGCGCGGCGGCCAGCGCGTGCGCATCACGGTGCAGCTGATCGAGACCGCCGGCGGCGCGCATCTGTGGGCCGAGAAATACGACGGCACGCTGGAGGACATATTCGACCTGCAGGACCGCATCACCGAGCAGGTGGCCGGCGCGCTGCAGCCGTCGATCCGCCAGGCCGAGATCGAGCGCGCCAGGCGCAAGCGGCCGCAGGAACTGGGCGCCTACGACTACGCCATGCGCGCCATGCAGCATGTCTGGGTGCTGGAGAAGGAGCAGGCGGCGCAGGCGCTGAAACTGCTCGACAAGGCGCTGGAGATCGATCCCGACTATCCGCTGGCCCTGGCGCTGGCCTCGTGGTGCTGGGCGCAGAGTTCGGTCTACAACTGGGCCGACGACCTGGAGGCGGCCAAGGCCACGGCCTTGTCGCTAGCCGATCGCGCCGCCGCCCGCGCCACCGACGATCCGCTGATCCTGGCCGTGCTGGGCGCGGTGCATACCTTCGCCCGCAATTTCGGCGTCGCCCGCATCATGCTGGAGCGCGCGGTGGCGCTCGATCCCAACGCCGCCTGGGCGCTCAGCCGGCTGGCCTGGCTCGACGTCTATGCCGACCGGCCACAGGAGGCGCGCGCCAATTTCGAGAAGGCGATCCGGCTCAGCCCGCTCGACCCGATCAACTTCAACAACTATGCCGGGCTGGCCAGCGCCTGCGTTGTCGACGGCAAGGACGCGGAGGCGGCGGAATATTTCCTGCGCGCCCTGGAGGAGCGGCCCAACGCGCTGTGGCTGCACCGCCACCTCGCCGCCGCCCTCTACGGCGCGGGCAAGCTCGAGGAAGCGCGGAACTCGCTCGACATCATCCGCGCCGCTTTCCCCGAAATCACCGTGCGCCGCTTCCGCGAGGCGATGGTGTTCTCGCCCAAGACGCTGGACCGCATCTGCACCCAGTTGCGCGCCGTGGGATTGCCGGAGGAATAGATTCTGGGGTGGCGCCGCCCGTCTTGAGCGGCAGCCCCTCATCCTCATAAAAAGACTGGCGCAACCCGCCCATCGAAGGCAGATTTTCCCAATCCCAGCTTCCCGCCAGGCGCATCCCTCCCGCTTTCGACTCCGGACGCGCCATGACCCTGCGCCTTGCCTTCCTGCTGCCCGCCCTTACCCTGCTGCTCGCACCCGCCGCCTCGGCGCAGGAATGGGAACTGCACATGAAACCCAAGCCGGGCCAGCAACCGGCGCCGGCTCCCGCTCCCGCCGCGCCGTCCCAGCCGCAAGCGCCGTCCGGCTGGAACCTGCACATGAAGCCCGGCTCCGCCGCGCCGTCGGCCGACGAGCGGATCAAGGCCAATTCGCCGCGCGCGCTGGCGGCGGCGCTGGAGAACAGCGCGTGGGACGGCGCGCTGTTCCCGCGCAACCGCCCGCCGATCCGCCTCAGCATCGCCTTCCGCAGCCCCCGCGGCGTCGCGCCCAATGCGCTGCTGGCGGTGTCGCTGCGCGCCGACACCGCCGCCTGGCGCGAAGAGAAGCCCTACTACGCCTTCACCCTGACGCCCGACGGCGATATGCGCATCGCCAGCGTGGCCAGCGCCGGCTCCTCGACCTGGTTCGCCACCGTCTTCCGCGAGACCTACATCGAAGCCTTCGACCGCACCGTGCTGCGCCTGGGCACGGGCGAGGGCGTGGCCTTCCTCACGCGCCGCACCGACGGCGACCAGCGCAGCCAGATCGAGCGCTGCGCCGCGCATGATCGCTGGCTGGCCGAACGGCAGGCCGCCTGGACCATCGCGCGCGAGTTGAAGATCGACTTCGCCGCCGGTCTGTCGCAGCTCGACGAGGCGCGCGCCTCGCTGGCGGCCGCCTTCGATCCGGCCGCCTTCGCCGCCCGGTTCGGCACCGGCCTCGATGCCATCGACGAAGCCGGCTTCAAGCGCCTGATGCTGGAATTCTTCGACTGCGCCGTTTCCAGCGCCGAGATGCCGCGCCAGGAACTGCTCGCCGGCATGATCGACGCCTCGCTGGCCATGCGCCAGCGCGGCGGCTTCTTCGCCGACAGCGCCAGACGCCCCGTCATGCCCGACCAGCCGCTGGCTACCCTGCAGCAGGCGCGCGAGATCGCGCTGGCGACGCGCGAGGCGGAACAGGAGCTGCCGGCGCTGATCGCCAGGGCCGGCACAGAGGCGGCCCTGGCGCTGCAGGCCAAGCGCCTGTCGCAGGTTCGCCCCGCCATCCTGAAAACGGCGCTGGCGGAGCTGAAAGCGCGCACCGTCGCGCAGCGCAAGGAGGACGGCGACAGGCGCGCCGCCGAACGCCAGCGCCGCGCCGCCGAGCGCATGCGCGGCGTTCGCTTCCCCGACGGCGCCATCGCCGCCATCCGCGCGCCGATGATGCGGCAGCTGGTGGCGGGCCGCCTGACCCGCGTCCAGGGCGAGGAGCTGAGCTATGTCGGCGGCTTCGCCGAATGGTCGGTCGCGCAATGCGGCATCCCCGCTTCCGCCGGCGATCGCCTCATGCTGCTGGCGCTGATCGATCCCGCCCGCCAGCGCGCGGCGGCCGGCGGCGACTATTCCAATCCCAATCCCGGCGGCTCGGTCGGCAGCGCCGCGCGCAACCAGGCCGCCTATCTCGACGGCGCGGCGACGGCCAAAGCCATCTCCTGCCGCGACCCGTTCCTCGGTGCCGCACTGGCCTCGATGGTGGAACTGGCCTCCAGCATGAAGCAGGACAGCGAGGGCAATGCCAGCCTGTTCGAGCGCTCGTGCCGGCTGGACCGCTCCGCCAGCGACTGCGCCTGCGTCCTGCAGGTCGGCCAGGCCTCGATGCCCGACATCGCCGACCAGCGCTATTCGCGCGGCCTGGTGGCCGAGCTGATCCAGCGCAACCCTTTCACCGGCTTCAAGCTCGCCGGCTGCGGCGTCACCCGCTATTAGCCGCCGCTTCCTTGCGATGGCACCGCACGCCGACGCGCCGCTTCAGAGCTGATATCCCGGCGTCGACTTGGAGATCGCCAATTCCTCCTCGTTCATGTCCTCGGCGATGCCCTCGAACAGCGGCGTGGAGAGATAGCGCTCGCCGGTGTCGGGCAGTACGGCCAGGATCACCGAGCCGGCGGCCGCTTTCTCCGCCACCTTCACCGCCACCGCGAAGGTCGCGCCGCCGGAGATGCCGGTGAAGATGCCTTCCTTGCGCGCCAGTTCGCGCGCCCATTTCACGCCCTCGGCGCCGGGCACCGGAATCACCTCGTCGTAGTACTTCCTGTCGACGCTCTCCTGCAGCACCCAGGGAATGAAATCCGGCGTCCAGCCCTGGATCGGGTGCGGCTCGAAGGCGGGATGGCTGCCGGCCGGCGCATGCTCGGCGCCGCGCTCCTGCCGCTTGCCGCTGCCCAGAAGCTGCGCGTTGGCCGGCTCGCTGAGCACGATCTTCGTTTCGGGACGTTCCTGGCGCAGCACGCGGCCGACGCCGGTCATGGTGCCGCCGGTGCCGTAGCCGGTGACGAAGTAGTCGAGCTTCTTGCCCTTGAAGTCGCCCAGGATCTCGCGCGCGGTGGTGTTCGCGTGGATCTCGGCGTTGGCGTCGGTCTCGAACTGGCGCGCCAGGAACCAGCCATTGGCCTTGGCCAGCTCGACCGCCTTCTGGTACATGCCGAAGCCCTTCTGCGCCCGCGGCGTCAGCACCACCTTGGCGCCCAGCATGCGCATCAGCTTGCGCCGCTCGACCGAGAAGCTGTCGGCCATGGTCACCACCAGCGGATAGCCCTTGGCGGCGCAGACCATGGCCAATCCGATGCCGGTGTTGCCGCTGGTCGCCTCGACTACGGTCTGGCCCGGTTTCAGCGTGCCGTTGCGCTCGGCCGCCTCGATGATGTTCAGCGCCAGGCGGTCCTTGACCGAGCCCAGCGGGTTGAAGGCCTCGAACTTCACGTAGAATTCGACGTTCCTGGGCGCGATGTTGTTGATGCGCACGCAGGGCGTGTCGCCCACCGTATCGAGAATGCTGTCGAACAGCCGGCCGCGCCCGCTGGTGGTCCGGACTTTTCCTTGCGCCATGGTTTTCCCCTCCCAACCGTAAAATTTCGGTGCTGGACGGTGAGCTTAGCTTGTTTTGCCGCAGGCGCTGCCGGAGAATTCATCGCCGCAGCCATTCCGGCATGGCAAGGGGAGAGGCATGACCGAGGGTTCGCCGTCCGTTCTGCTCGAGATTCGCGACGGCGTCGCCTGGATCCGGTTCAACCGCGCCCCGGTCAACGCCATCGACTGGCCCATGCTGCTGCTGGTACGCGAGCGTTTCGCCCAGGCGATCGACGATCCGGCGGCGCGGGTGATCGTACTGGCCTCGGCCTTGCCGAAATATTTCAGCGCCGGCGCCGACCTTGCCGCTTTCCGCAACATCGGTCGCGAGCGCATGCGGCAATGGGCCAGCGACTGCCACGCCCTGGTGCGCCTGATGCGCAACTCGCCCAAGCCGCTGCTGGCCGCCATCAACGGCACCGCCGTCGGCGGCGGGCTGGAGATGACCCTGCATTGCGACCTGCGCTTCGCTGCCGCCAATGCGCGGCTGGGCCAGCCGGAGATCGCCATCTCCTTCATCCCGCCGGTCGGCGCCACCCAGGCTCTGGCCCGCCTGATCGGCCGTCCCCGCGCCATCCGCTATCTCTACGACGGCAAGCTGGTCGAGGCGAAGGACGCGCTGGAATGGGGCCTGGTCGACGAACTCGCGCCACCGGAGGAACTGCACGCGCGCGTGCAGCAATACGCCCGCGAGCTGGCAGCCAAACCCGCCCCCGCCCTGGCCGCCATCCGCCGCACCATCACGCTGGGCGGCGGCATGAGCTTCGAGGACGGGCTGGCGCTGGAGCTGGAGACCGCCGCCACGCTGGCCGAAACCAGGCATTTCGACGAAGGCGTCGACGCCTTCCTCGCCAAGCGCAAGCCGAACTGGCCGGACTGAATAGTCGGCGCAAAGCAAAAGAGGACGGCGCCGCCGTCCTCTTCCGCAACAATACCGCCTGCGCCGGTCAGTGCGACACGAACACCGGCACGCGGCAGGCGCTGATGATCTTGCCGGTGGCGCCGCCCAGGCCGAGGAATTCCAGCATCTGGTTCGAGCCGTAGGCGCCCATCACCAGCATGGAGGCGCCGCGCTCGTGCGTGAAGCCGAGCACCGCCTTGCCGCGCGCCCGGGCCGAGACCGCGCCGGGATCGATCGCCGCCTGGTCGGTCGCGATGCCATGGCGCCGCAGGCGATCCTTCAGCCGCCCGGCGCTGACCGGATGGGTGTTGGAGCCGACCACCAGCACCGTGACCTTCTTCGCCTTGCGCAGCAGCGGCAGCGCCAGACGCACCGCATTGGCGGCCTGCTCGCTGGCGTTCCAGGCCACGACCACCTCGTTCAGTTCGCCCAGCACGCCCGAGGGCGGGGCGATCAGGATCGGGCAGCCCGGCTCGTGCAGCGCCAGCGAGGCGGTGCCGGCGGCTTCGTTGTCGGGATCCGCACCCGGCCGGCCCAGCACCGCCAGGTCGCTGGTGCGCAAGCGCACCAGCAGATCGTCGATGTCCTGCCGGTCGACGGCGAGGAAGGAATTGCCGGCCTTGCCGCCCAGCTCCTTGTCGAACGCCGCCTTCGACACGCCGGCGCGCTCGGCCGCCCGCTTTTCGTCCCACGCCACCACGGCGCCGGACATGCCGCCGACCAGGCCGTCGGCCATCGCGCTGGGCGCGGTGGGATAGTGGACCGCCTCGACGGCGCCGCTGGACAGGCCGGCGACCTCGCCGGCCAGACGGAACGCCATCGCGGCATCGGGACCGCCCTCGGAAATGGCGAGAATGGATTTGAACACTTGCGAACCCCCCGTGATTGAATGCCGGGCGGCAAACCTGGCGCCGCCTGCTTCCCAGCCTTAGCCGACAATTCCCGCGGCGAACAGCACAAACCGCCCGCGCCCGTTGCATGCCGCAATGCTCGATTTGTGACGGTCCGATCGACGCTCGCGTCGGTCGCGGCGGCAGCCCTGCGGCCCCTGAACGGATCCCGTTCCGGCTCAGCGCCGGCGGAAATCCTCGCGCGCTTTCACCGCCTCGGTGAAATTGGCCGTGAGCTGCGCCTGGTCGGCGTCGGCGAAGCCGGACGCGCGGTGCAGCGGATTGGCGGTGGCGTTGATCGCCTCCTTCATCAGCCGCACCGTGACCGGCGGCGTCTGGTCCAGCACCGTGCGCAGCATCTTCAGCGCCGTCTCCTCCGACTGCCCGTCCTCCGCCATCTCGTCGATGATGCCCCAGTCCAGCGCCGTCTGCGCCGGCATCTTCTCCTGCATCAGCGTGATGCGCTTGGCCCGCGCCGCGCCGACCAGCGTCACCAGCCGGGGCAGCGCGCCCCATTGCAGGTTCACGCCGATCTTGGTCTCGGGCACGTAGATATAGCCATTGCGGTTCAGCACCCGCCAGTCGCAGGCCATGCCCAGCGCGATGCCCGCCCCGACCACGATGCGCTCCATGGCGCAGACGGTGAGCTGCGGCAACTCCTCCCAGAGGCGGCACAGCCGCACCCCGGCATAGAACGCGTAGCGCCGCTCCAGGTCGGAGAGATGGCCCAGGTCCCACATCTCCCGGTCGCGCAGATCGGCGCCGCCGGAGAAATGCGTCTTCGGCCCCGACAGCACGATGCCATGCGTCTCCAGGTCGTCCTGGAAGGAGCGGCCCACCACGGTCAGCTCGTCCACCAGCTTCTTGCTGAAGGCGTTGAGGCTTTCCTTGCGGTCGAAGCGCACGATGGCGATCGGCCCCCGTTTTTCGACGCTGACGTAATCGAGCTTCATGACGTTCCTCCCGCTGCACGCGCATTGTCGGCGGCGCACTATGAATGCGGGTTCGCTCGGGACGGTACTGGCTATTTCGCCGCGCGTTTCTTTTGCGCAGCGGAACGGGCTGCGCCGCGAGAGTTCTCTAACGCCACACCGCCGGCAGCTTGGTCAGCCCCCGCAGAGTGAAATTGCGCTTCCAGGAAGGATTGTCCTTCTCCGGCAGCTCGAGCGTGGGCATGCGCTCGACCAGCCGCGTAAACACCAGCTCCGCCTCCAGCCGCGCCAGTTGCGCGCCCAGGCAGTGATGGATGCCGCCGCCGAAGGAAAGCGGGCGCACGTTCTGCCGCGTCACGTCGAGCCGGTCGGGATCCTGGTACTGCGCCGGATCGCGATTGGCCGCGCCCAGCAGGATGACGACGCTTTCGCCGGCCGGAATGGCGACGCCGCCCAGCTCGACCTCGGCATTGGTGACCCGCCCGGTGAGCTGGACCGAGGAATCGTAGCGCAGCAGCTCCTCGACCATGCCGGGGATCAGCGACGGTTGGCGCTTGATGCGGTCCCACTGCTCGGGATTGCGGTGCAGCGCCAGCAATCCGTTGCCGATCAGGTTGGTCGTGGTCTCGTGCCCGGCGCCGAACAGCAGGCCGATATTGGCCCGCAGCTCCTCGCTGGTGAGGCGATCGCCGGCCTCCTCCGCCTTGACCAGTTCGCTGGTCAGATCGTCCTGTGGCTGGCGCCGGCGCAATTCGCACAGCCGGTCGAAATACAGCCCGGCCATCTGCGTGTTGGCGTTGGCCTGGTCCATCTCCTCGCGGCTCATCGGCACGGGATCGAGAATGCGGCCATTGACGTTGCTGCCGGCCAGGAACGGGCCGCGATGGTCCTCGGGAATGCCCAGCAGGTCGCAGATCACGATCACCGGCAGGCGATGCGCCAAATCCGCCACCACGTCCATCGCGCCCTTGTCGGCGACGCGGTCGAGCTGCTGGTCGACCAGGGCGGCGATGCGCGGGCGCATGTCGGCGATGCGGCGGGCGGTGAAGGCCTTGGCCACCAGTCCGCGCAGGCGGGTGTGGTCGGGCGGGTCGAGCACCAGCATGGTGCGCGCCAGCGACGAGATCGCCGGCTCCTCCATCGCCGCAGCGCCGTAGCGCCGCTCCATGTTGCCGACGAAATCCTTGCCGAAGCGGCGGTCGCGCAGCGTCAGCGCCGCATCCTCGTAGCGCGTCAGCAGCCAGAACCCCGCGGGCACGCGCATGACCGGCGCCGCCTCGCGCAGGCGGCGATAGAACGGGTAGGGATCGGCGATGAAGGCGGGATCGAGCGGCTGGAACTCGATGGCGGCCTCGTCGGCGGGGGCGGAAGCGACGTGGTTCATGCGGTTATGTATCACGATCCGGGCCAGCCCTGTGCAGTCGACAGGCTGCGCGACAAACGGCCCCAGCGCACGTGGCTCGCTTCCCCGATTGCCCCACCGGGTACGATTGTGCAAAGCTTATCGTATATGCGTTTGGTTTTCCGGCGTTTTTCCGAACACCTCAGGCGACATTGCCGTGATCGAGGGGGAACTCAAATGCACGCTCGTCTCGTCTGCGCGTCGGTGCTGGCCGCCGCTCTCGGGTTTTTCGCCGCCGCCGCACAGGCCCAGAACAACGTTCTCTTCGTCTTCGACGGCTCCGGCTCGATGAAGAGGCAGGCTGGGGCCGAGACGCGCATCGTTGCCGCCAAGCGGGCGATGGCGCAGGCCCTGCGCGAGATGCCGGCCGACACGCGGCTGGGACTGCTGATGTACGGCCATCGCCGCGCCGGCGATTGCAGCGACATCGAACTGGTGTCGCCGGTCGGCGCCGACGATGCGGCGGCGATCAACAAGCGCATTCAGGCAGTCGATGCCAAAGGCGAGACGCCGATTGCCGAGTCGCTGCGCCAGGCCGCCCGCAGCTTCGCCGCCTTAAAGGGTCAGAACAACGCCATCATCCTGGTGACCGATGGCGTCGAGGAGTGCAAGGGCGACCCGTGCGCAGCGGCGCGCGAGATCAAGGCTGCCGGTCTGGACCTCAAGGCGCATGTCGTGGGCTTCGCGTTGAGCGATCAACAACGTAAGGCGGTGCAGTGCATTCCCGACATCACCGGCGGCAGGTATTTCGAAGCCCGCGATGCCGGCGGCCTCAATCGCGCGCTGGGCGAAGTGCGCCAGCAGACGGCGCAAGCGCCGCCCAAGCCTGTCGAGTTCAACCTGCTCAGCCCCGCCAATGGCGGCCATGTGGTGGCCGCCCCCAGCGCCGGCTGGGCGAAGATCATTTCGGAGAAGGATGCCGATGAAATCCACGACGGCTTCCCGGCGGAAGCGATCTTCGCCTTCAAGGACCAGAAGCCGGCGACGTTCCACACCTTCACCATGCTGATCGCCTCGACCAACGGCGGCAATCCGCAGGAGTTCGAGTTGTTCGCGGCCGACGATCTTGGCGGCCCGTTCCGCTCGCTGGGCGTGTTCCGTGCGCAGAACATGCGCCTGCTGCAGAACCCCTACCAGCGCTTCAAACTGCCCGAAACCACGGCGACTTTCCTGAAGCTCAGGTTCATTTCGGCTTACGGCAGCACCGGCGCGGGCGGATACAAGCGCGTGCCGCAGATCAAGCTGATCGGCCAGATGGCCGAGGCCGGCGCGACGGGCCAGGCGTCGCAGCCGGCGGCGGCGCCCGACTCGGTGAACCTTCTGAGCCCCGCCAATGGCGGACGGGTGCTGATCGCGCCCAGCGCGGCCTGGGGAAAAGTGATATCGGGCAATGACCGCGATGAGGTCCACGACTCTTTCCCGGCCGAGGCCGTGTTCGGCTTCAAGGACGGAATGGCGGCGACGTTCACCAGCTTCCGCCTGCTGATCGCGTCCAATGCCAGCGGCAATCCCGCCGAGTTCGAGCTATTCGCCGGCGACAGCATGTCCGGTTCATTCCGTTCGCTGGGCAGCTTCAAGCCGCAGAACATGCGATTGCTGGCCTCGCCGTATCAGGAATTCCGCGTGCCCGAAACCACCGCGCGGTTCCTCAAGGTCAGGTTCGTCTCCAGCCATGGCTCGACCGGCGCCGGCGGCTACAAGCGGGTGCCGCAGATGCAGATGATGGGCAAACTGGACGCCGCCACCGCCATGGGACCGCTGCCGCCGCCGCGCGCGGGGCAGATCAATCTGTTGCTGCCGGCCAACGGCGGACAGGTATTGGCGGCGCCCGATCCGGAGTGGACGAAGATAATCAGCGGCAACGAGCGCGAGGAGGTTAGCGCCGGCTTTCCGGCCGAAGCCATCTTCGCCTTCAAGGACGAGAAGCCGGCCGTGTTCGACAGTTTCCGCCTGCTGATCGCGTCCAATGCCGCCGGCAATCCCAGGGAGCTCGAGCTGTTCGCCGGCGACGACCTGTCGGGCGAGTTCCGCTCGCTCGGCGTCTTCCAGCCCGTCAATGCGCGGCTGCTGCAATCGCCGTACCAGGAGTTCAAGTTCCCCGAAACCACCGCCAAATATCTCAAGGTGAAGTTCACAAGCGCCCATGGCTCGACCGGGGCGGGCGGCTGGAAGCGGGTGCCGCAGATGCAGCTGTTTGGAACGCTCAACTAGAGGAGCCACTGTCGATGCCCGCCTCGCCCACCGTTCGCAGGCTACTCGTCGGCGCGGCGCTGTTGCTGCCGACGCTGGCGTCGCCTGTGCGTGCACAGGACTGGGACTCGCGAACGGTTTCGCTGGTGTATGACGCCTTGGGCGGCGAAACGCCGGCAGCAGGAGCCGGCGTCGATTCCGGGGCGATTGCCAAGGCGCGCGCGGCGCTGCAGGCGGAGAACTTGCTGGCGACGCAGCGCGTGGCGACCGTTGAACCCGATGTTATCGACCTCTATGGCCGCGCCCTGCAGCTGGGTACGCGCGCTCGGCAGTTCCTGCCCGAACTGGCGGAGATAAGAAACGCAGCTATCGGCCGCGATCGCCGCGCTTGCGCGGCGGCGATCGAACGGCTGTTCGTCAAGGCCGGCCGCAACAAGCCGCCGCCCGAGGCGATGGAGCGCTACATCGATGCCGTCACCGGAGCTACATCGAAGGAAGGTCCGGTGGAAACCGCGCGCAAGCGCATTGAAAAGCCCGGCCGCACCATCGAAATCACCGATGCCAAGAGTGCCGGACTGTTCACCATCGACGTCACCACCGCACCGCCCGGCCAGCCGCCGTCCCGCTCCGTAGTGGTCGCCGAGCGTGTGGTTCGCCCGGCTGCCAATGGCGCCGGCCTCGAACAGCGCGCCGTCGCCGTGCGCGCCTGCACGATCACCGCAGCCGACGCCGCCCAGCGCCGCGCCGCGCTCAATGGCGCCTGGGTCAACCAGAACGGCGAGGCATGGGAGATTTCCGGCAGCGGCTCGAGCATCACCATGGTGCAGCGGCTCGACGACGGCAGGGTGCTGAGATTCGTCGGCACCTACGTGCTCGGCCGCGCGCACGGCACGCACCAGGTGGCCAAGCCCGACGATGTCGGCAAATCGCTGCCGGCCAACATTCGCGGGCAACTGGTCGGCAGGACGTCCTTCGTGGTGCGCCTTGACGATTGCGGCGACGGCCGCCTGCGCGGCACCTGGGAATCGCGCCACGTCAGCTACTCCCCGGCCTACGGCATCATCGACAAGATCCACGATCCGTACGACCTGGCGCTGGTGCTGAGCCGCCCGGGCAAGGTCGAAGTCGCCCAGGGCGGACGTTGGCCCGAAGACGGACCGTGATTCACCGGCCCGGCGCGAATTGGGTTTCCAGGACCTGGCCCATGCCGCATTGCAGCTGTTCGAACGGCTTGCGCGACATGGTGACGATGCCGCGTGCGTTCCAGTCGAAGAATTCCACGGCGTAGATCTTGCCGCCCAGCCGCTTCACCCCTGTGATGACCACGCCATGCCCGATGCGCCCGGAAATGCCCTGGGCCGCACCGCTCTTCAGCCCGATAGTGGTGAAGTAGAGCTTGCCCTTGGCCAGCCCCGTTTCCATCGCCTCCAGCGAAAAATCGACGAACTTCGTGGTCGCGCCGTATCTGGTCAGGATGAACCTCGCTTCGTCGAGGTTCATGCCGACGCCTGCGACCTTGAGGCCGAATTTCTCGATATAGGTCACCAGCGTCCGGATCGATATCTGCGCCACGTTCCTGGCTTCGAAAGCGTAGGTCAGCGACGCCACCAGGCAGGCGCCGCGCGCGCAGGTCTGCCTGAATCCGTGCCGGATGCCGGCGGCGGTTTCGCTGACGGTGAAGCCCGTCGTGCCGAAGGCCGCTTGCAGCAGCGGCAGGCGTTCGGCCGCCGTTCCCATGTCGGCGGTCACCGCGCTGCCGGGCATCGCGCCGGCCGGCTCGCGCCACGGCATCGGCGGCGGCTTTCGCCCAGGCAGCCTTGGCGCGCGCGTCGCTTCGACGGCGCGGGCCCGAGCCGTAGCGATGCGCGCGCGAGGCGCCTTGAGCTTGCCGTGGACGCCGGCCACGGCGAGGAATGCGCCCAGCGTCAGCCGTACGCGGGCGAGATTCTGCGTCAGGCGATCGACTTTATTGCCGTCCCAGTCGGTGCCCCTGAACGCCGCCATGATGTCGTTGACGTCGAACTGGATGATCTGCGAGACGACGGCGCCGCTGTCGATCCGCGCGCGCGTCCGCTGCGCCAGATCGCGCAGATAGTTCGCCGGCGTCGCCTGCTCCTGCACCGCGGCGATCGCCGCTTCGACGGCGTTGCGCTCGTAGGTGCTCTGGTAGGAAATGCCGAACCTGTTCGGCGGCAACGCCGCGGGGCTGCGATCCTGATGCACCGCTTCGCTTGAATTGGCCTGCTGCAGATAGGCGAGGGCGATGGCCAGCCCCATGTGCGCAGGCCACTGCCGCGACTGCGGACCGAACGGCGTATGCAGCGGATCCGCAACGGGCGGCCGGTAGTGAAAGAGAATCCGCGCATTCCTGATCTGCCGCAGCCGGCGCGCCGTTTCGGGATCGTCCGCCGCGACCGTACCCGCGACGATGGCCGTCCGCAGCAATATGTCGAGATCGTCAAGCTCCTTCTTCACCCGCCCGATAGCCAGCGCGAGCGGCGTTTCGTAGAGCGTTACGATGTCGGTCGCCGGACCGAAGCTGACGTTGATCGATGCGCCATTGGGCGCGACAATCTCGATCGCGCCGGCCGGATCGGGACGCTTGAACGAGCCGATGGGCGCACCCATGATCCATTCGAGGCCGGCTTCGGCCAGAAACGCGTCCCATTCGGTGAGCGATTCGAAAGTGAGCGGTTCGGACATGTAGATCCACGGCCCACCCGGGCCTGGCGCGCCGCGCAACTGAACCGATGCCGTGCCGCCGCCCGATGCGCCAACAATCACCGTCGCGGTTTGCCCGGTCCTCTTTCCCATATCGGCGGGCAGCACCAGGCGCAGGCGGAAAGGAATGCCGCGCGCGATCTCGTTGACCGGCGGCCAGACGCCGTCCTGCTCGCTCACGGCGACGAAGGACAGCGTGCCCTCGCCAGAGAGTTCCACCGGATCTTCCGGCAGGCGCTTGTATTCGAACTCGACCGGCTTGCCCTCGCCCGAGAGCCACGCCTTCCGCTCGGCCTCGTTCCAGCTGATCTCGCCCGGGTACCAGCGCGCGGTGAGGGTATCGATGCTGCACAAGTCTTCGGTGTCGACCTCGACCCGCCATTTCAACTGGCCTTCGACCTGCCGCCGTGCCCAGTCCGGCACATCGGCATTCATCGCCGGCGCCGCCGGCGTTTTGCCAAGCGTGATCCTGCCCTGGCCAGCAGTGGGCGCAAGATTGTACTGCCCGCGATAGGCGTGCTTGCGCGAATTCGCCGCCAATTCCTCGGGCCGCGCCTGCGGCTCGGGCTGGACTATCCTGAGTTCGACATTGGTGTCCTCGACCAGCCCCCATTTGCCGACGAAATACGCCGGCAGCGGTGCTCTGGTGGCGGGATCGCCGTAGCGGGCATCCTCCCTTTCCAGTTCGCTGGCGAAGCGTTCGAGTTCCGCCGCCGCCTCCCTGTTGTCCAGCGCGTCCTGTTCCAGCTGCTCGAAGTGCTCGTTATAGAGGGCCGCCGCTTCGCGCAACGCCAAACGCTCGGCTTCCAGGGTGGCACGTTCGGCTTCGGCGATGGTCCTGCTTCTAATATCGATCCACCCCCGCTGTATGCGTTCCTGTTCGGCGGCCTGGCGGCGCAGTTCGGCCGCCTGATGCCGCAGCATGTCGGCGCGCGCGTTGCCCCCGCTTGCCGGCTGCGTTGGCGTTGGCGGCGGCGACGCCGGCCGCGGCGCTGCCTGGTGCCTCTTCTGCTCCTCGATGGCGGCTTCCAGCCGCCTGGCGCGCGCTTCCTTTTCTTCGGCCGCGGCGGTGAGACGGCGGATTCCCTCGCCGATCGCCGCCGCTTGCGCCTCCAGTTCGCGGGCGCGCACGAGCCAGCCTTCCTTATCGGCAGCGGCAGCGGTATCGCCGTTCCGGCGCGCCGACTGCGCCTGTTGGCGCAGGGCGCTCGCCTGCTGGCCTTGCGTTTCGATCTGCGAGCGATCGCCAGCAGCGCTCTCGCGCAGCAGGCGTATTTCGTCGCCACTTGCCGATGTGACGCGCTCCTGGGCGACCGCATCGAGGGCGGCCCCAGCCATTGCCAGGGCCAGAACCAAGGCGACGGTCCTATGCAGGTAGTGGCGCATTGCGGCGCTCGTGCTGCTCATGATGTCCCCCGATCAGATGGGCTACGCACGACAACAGCGGGGCTATTGGGACGCACCTTCCGGCGCCTTCACCCGACAGGCTGATCGAAACTGGCGGACCCATGATTCCACGCTTGCCCACGACCGCGGTACGCTTTTGTTGGAACCGAAACCCGCCCCCAACAAACGGGCAAGGGCGCGCGCGGGAACCCCCGCCCGTAGTATCGCCGCCACACCCGACCGCCTAACTCTATACCCGCTCGAATAAATCGCGCGCCCCTCTTGAAGCCGGCACGCCGCTCTGCATACTGGCGCGCGACTGGCGATCGGCGGCCGAGGCCGGACGCACGAGGAAACCGCCGGTCGCACGATGGGGGTCAGCGCGTCTCGCCCGAGCCGCGCCCGGCTGAAACGCCGCCAAGCAAGAATCGCCGCCGGTCAACGGAGGCTGCCCGCCCTGCGTCCTTCCGGCGCGGAACCGTCCAGAAATTCGGCCCGTTTATGCCTTGGCAGCGACAGAATCCGAGCGCATCTCAGGCTGCGCCGCCGAAATCGCGCCCAATCCGCCACTTTTTGCCAAAGACGCGTAAATGTTCCGTCCGACTGCGCTGCTCAGCCTGCTCCTGGTCATCGCCGCCGCCGTGGCGGGATTCTGGTCCCTCAACAGGGTCGACGACCGGATCGTGTCGATCGAAGGCAAGATCAACGGCGTCGCCTTCTCGCCCTACCAGCGCGACCAGGACCCGCAACGCAATATCCATCCCTCCATGCAGGATATCGACCGCGACCTGGCGGCGGTGGCGCCGCTCGCCGGCAAGGTCCGCACCTATTCGGCGCTGGACGGGTTGGACAAGATTCCCGAACTGGCGGTGAAGTACGACCTGAAGGTCGTGGCCGGCGCCTGGGTCGACAACCGCGTGCAGCGCTCCGAGCGCGAGGTCGCCAACCTGGTCCGCATGACGCGCAGCAACCCCGGCACGGTCGAGCGGGTTTTGGTCGGCAACGAATCCATCCTGCGCGGCGACTTGCGCGTGCCGCAGCTCGTCAGCTACATCCGCCAGGTCAAGCGCAACGTCAACGTGCCGGTCTCGACCGCCGAACCCTGGCACGTCTGGGCCGACAATCCCGAACTGGTCCAGGCCGTCGACTACATCGCCATCCACGTGCTGCCCTACTGGGAGGGCATGTCGGTCGAGGAATCGCTGAAATTCTTCATGGACCGGTACAACGAGCTGCGCGCCGCCTACCCCACCAAGCGCATCATCGTCACCGAGATCGGCTGGCCCTCCGACGGCCGCCTGCGCCGCGACGCCGTCGCCAGCCGCGCCAATCAGGCCAAGTTCCTGCGCGAGTTCTTCGCCCTGGCCCGCGCCAACAACATCGACTATTTCGTCATGGAAGCCTTCGACCAGCCCTGGAAGCACGGCATCGAAGGCAAGGCCGGCGCCTACTGGGGCATGCTCGATTCCGACCGGCAGCCGAAATGGAGCATGACCGGCCCGGTCGAGACCCTGCCGGCCTGGAAGACGATCGCCGCCGCGTCGGTGGTGCTGGCCATCGTGCCGCTGCTGCTGTTCTTCCACCGCTGGCGCAACCTGTCCCCCCGGGGCGAGCTGTTCTTCGCCGCCCTGATCCAGGGCTGCGCGGCGCTGGTGGCGTGGACGCTGTACTCCGGCTTCACCACCTACCAGTCCACCGGCATGATCGTCGCCTGGAGCCTGCTGTTCCTCTGCCTGGCCGGCACGCTGCTGCTGGTGCTGATGCAGGCGCTGGAGCTGACCGAGGTGATGTGGCTGAAATCCTGGAAGCGCGTCTTCCTGCCGGCCCGGCCGCTGGACCGCACGCACTGGCCCAAGGTCTCGCTGCATCTGCCGATCTGCAACGAGCCGCCGCACATGGTGAAGATCTCGCTCGATGCGCTGGCCAGGCTCGACTACCCCAACTTCGAAGTGCTGGTGATCGACAACAACACCCGCGACGCCGCCACCTGGCGCCCCGTCGAGGCCTATTGCGCCGAGCTGGGCCCGCGCTTCCGCTTCTTCCATCTCGACCATGTCGAGGGCTTCAAGGCCGGGGCGCTGAACTTCGCCCTGCGCCAGACCGCGCCCGATGCGGAGTTCATCGGCGTCTGCGACAGCGATTACACGGTCGAGCCCGACTGGCTGAAATCCATCGTGCCCTATTTCGACGATGCCCGGGTCGGCTTCGTGCAGGCGCCGCAGGACCATCGCGACTGGGCCGGCGAGCCGTTCAAGGAAATGCTGAACTGGGAATATGCCGGCTTCTTCAACATCGGCATGTGCCACCGCAACGAATACGACGCCATCATCCAGCACGGCACCATGACGGTGATCCGCAAGCAGGCGATCGACGACGTCGGCGTCTGGGCGCAGTGGTGCATCTGCGAGGATTCGGAGATGGGGCTGCGCCTGATGGAAGGCGGCTACAAGTCGGTCTACATCAACCACGCCTTCGGCAAGGGCCTCACCCCCGACACCTTCTCCGGCTACAAGAAGCAGCGCTTCCGCTGGGCCTATGGCGCGGTGCAGATCCTGAAGGGCCACTGGCGGCAGATGGTCGCGCCGGGCTCGCCCTTGTCGTGGCGGCAGCGCTTCCATTTCGTCGCCGGCTGGGCGCCATGGTTCGCCGATGCCGTCAACCTGGTCTTCACCATCGCCACGCTGTTCTGGGCGCTGGGCGTGCTGATCTTCCCGAAATATTTCGACCTGCCGCTGGCGCTCTTCCTGGTGCCCACCCTCGGCCTTTTCGTCTTCAAGGTGGCGCACTCCTATATCCTCTACGCCCGCCGCGTGCCTTGCAGCCTGAGCCAGAGGATCGGCGCCTCCGTCGCCGGCCTGGCGCTGATCTTCACCGTCGGGCGCGCCATGCTCTACGGCATCTTCACCTCCAAGCTGCCCTTCATCCGCACGCCCAAGATGGAGAACCGCCCCGCCCTGATCGCCGGCCTCACCATGGCCGCCGAGGAGACTGTGCTCTTCGCCGCGCTATGGACGGCGGCCATCGCCGTCTGGGTCGTCAACGGCCCGGACGATCCCGAGGCGCGGCTGTGGTCGGTGCTGATGGTGGTGCAGTCCCTGCCCTATGGCGCCGCGCTCTATCTCTCCATGGTCAACGCGCTGTCGACCCTGAAGCAGCAGCGCCTGCTGTCCCAGGCCACCAATGCCAATGCCAACGCCGTCGCCACGCCGGCGCTGGTCGCCGCGGCAGCGAGCTGAAGCTTCTGCATCTTCCGCTGCGCCCTGACTTCTCCGCCGGGGCGTAATTCGAGCTATCCCGGCCTGACCCCGGCCAGCCCGGAGCGGCCGATACGACAGGCCGCGCCCCGAATCCCCGGTGGAAAACTCGCTCGCCCTATCGTGTCGACCCGCCTGTTTTCTGACGTCGCATTCATTCTTTTCAAGTAGGTCTGCAATGGCGGGGTTGCCCCGCGTATGCCGCAACCCTCTGACTCATAACGCTTTTTGCACTGCACCAGTCATGGTGCAACGCAATATCCTTATGCATCGCGTGTGTTTAAAAAATCACCTAAGCTGTTGCTAAATAAGGCACAAACATGACACTTGCTTTCCGTTCGCGACCGCACCATATTTGGCGGGACGGCAAACGTCGCTCCGGCGACCTCTTTGTTTGCCGTTGCCCGTCTTGGGCGTTTCCTCCCTAAACTCGGGCCGCACTTCGGTGCGGCCCCTTTTTTTTGGCCGCCGCCAGCCGTTCCCCCCTTGATCCATGGCGCCGGCCCGCGAGATCGCTTCGGCGCCCCTTGCCGTTCCCTCTTGCAGAACGATATGCCCGGAAAGCAGCACCCCTGCGGCAGCGGCGGCCAACCAGACGGTCGCCTCAATATAACGACGGCACGTCGCTCGCTATGTGGGCGGCGCCGGCCGCAATGGGATCGAAGCCCGCCGGCCACACCGTGGCACCATTGTAGATCGCACCGCGCAGGTCGGCCTGTTGCAACAATGCGCCAGCCAGCAGCGCATTGCGCAGATCGGCGCCGGACAGACGCGCGCCGCGCAGGTCAGCTTTGTCCAGTAGCGCGTCGCGGAAATCGGCGCCGGTGAAATCGCTCTGCCGCGCCGACGCGCCGGTCAGGCTGGCCGCCTTGAGCGTCGCGTGCACGAAAGAGCTGCGGTCGAGATTGCCGCCAGCCAGCCATGCCCCGAGGAAATTGGCCTCGTCCCAGTTCTCTCCGCTCATGTCGGGTGGCGGCGTCGGTCGGGGGGCGCCATCAGAAGAACCACGATAGCGATCCGCATCATGGGCCCAGTGCGAACTGGCTTCGTTCACTCTGCCACTGAACACGACGCCGCTGCTCGCTACATCGAATCCCTGCGGCCACTTGGTCGAGTCGTTGTAAAGCGCCCCTTTCAACCTCGCGCTGGCCAGATCGGCGCCACGGAAATCGACGGCTTCGATACGCGCGTTGCGCAGGTCGGCGAAACGCAGATCGAGAAGGCGAAAATCGCCGCCGGAAAGGTTGAAGCCGCGCAGATCGGCCCCCTTCAGGCTGTAGCCGGGAAACAGCGACGACGCCGTCGCCGAATCGCCAAAGACGATCCCGGCTTTCACAGGATCGATGCTGGCCGGCCACTTCGATGGCGGAGCGAAAACGATGGCGCCGCGCAGATCGGCATCGTGCGGCACCGCGAAATGCGTCAGACTCAGGATGGCGCCGCGAAACTTCGCCCCGCGCAGATCGACGCTGACGCCGGCCTCGTCCGAGAAGTTCCAGCGCGACAGAACGACGTGGGAAAAATCGGCTGATCGCAGATTCGTGCCGCGAAACGATATGCCACCCGTGGCGCGCGTGAAGTCGGCGCCCTGCAGATCGGTCTTGATGAAAGTGCCGCCCAGCACGGCGCCCCGGAACGATACGCCCGACAGATCGATCTCGCCGAAATTGCCGACCGGCTGCACCCGCCACCAGGAAAAGTCCGGCTTGGCGCCGCAGCCGCGCGCGTCGGCGGCCGGCACCATGCCGTGCGCCGCCGGATCGAAGCCGTGCGGCCAGCGCGTGCGGCAATCGTAGAGAGCGGCAACCAAGCGCACGCCGTCCAGCTTCGCACCACGCAGATCGGCGGCGGAAAAATCGAGCGGTGCGGGCAGCCCTTCTCGCGGATTGCGCCTCAGCCCGGTCATGACCGCCCCCGCGAAGCGCGCGTCCCTAAAACTCACGTTGCTGCCCATGACGCCGGACAAATCGGCGTCGGAGAAATCGGTGTCCTCGAAACGGATCTGATAGAGCCTCGCGCCGGCAAACACGCTGCGGTCGGCGCGCGCCCGGGCGAAATCCGACTGGGAGATGACGGCCGCCGCAAGGCGGGCACCGCTCAGCGTCGCATCGGAAAAATCCGATTTGGCGATCGAGGCCCATTGCAGATCGGCATCCGGCAGAGTGGCCCGATCGAATTGGCCCTCGATATGCGTCCGCCGGAACACCGCCCCGGTAAGGTCGGCGCCGGAGAACCGGACCCGCTCCAGCCTGGCATCGGAAAAATCCGTCCCGCGCAGGATGGCGCCGCTGAAGTCAACGTCCGTCAGCCAGACGCCGCGGAAGGACACGCCGCTCAGATCACGGCGCGAAAGGTCAATGCCGCTGGCGCGCAGCCCGGCGAAGTCGTGCACGCCGGCGGGCAATTCCTCGATCCGTCCGTTGCGCAGCAGGGTGGTGGCCAGCATCTGCAGCGCCTGCCGGTCGCCGGCATCGGCCTCCACCACGCGCCGCAGCGCGGCCAGCGCGCGTTCATCCTCGCCCGCCTTCAAGTACAGTCGCGCGCGCAGCAGCAGGGCGTCGCGATGGACGGGAGCCAGCGCCACGATCCGGTCGATACTGCGCTGCGCCGCCGCATCCTCGCCGCCATCGGCCAGGAACTGGGCTTGCGCCTGTAATGGCGCCGGATCGTTCCGGGTCGCCGCCACTGCCGCCTCCAGTTCCCGAAGGCGCGCGCGATAGCGCTCGGCCGCCTGCAGGTGGCGTTGATCGGTGCCGGTGAACTGCGCCTGAATACACAGATGGCTCTCGTACGCTCCGTCCTTGGTGCGATAGGCGGCGACCATCACCGAACGTCCGGGGGCGAAGGTCCAACCGCAATTTACGCCATCTTGCGGCGAATGGCGGATGATCACGCTTTGTCGCAGTTCACCTTTGAAAATCTCCTCGACCTGGAATCGTCCGCCCAGTGTCGGCGCACATTCCGGGCCAACGCCACCGCGACACGAAGGACGCTGCGGGGGACTGATCTGATCTGTTGCCTCCAGCGTTCCCCTGAAGATGATGGCCACGTCGCGCACGAACTCGTCGGGGTCGACGGGCAGGCATGAGCAGGCCAGTGCCGCCGGCGAAATGCCGGCAACGCCTAGGATGGCAAGGAAGACGACAAGGGTGCGGACGAACCAAGTCTTCATTCGATCACCACAGGACGGTCCGGGCTTTCGGGCGTGGACAGCCTGGCCGGCTTGCCGGGGAAAAGCCGCATGATCCCACGCAGGGTCTTCCAGTCGAGCGACACCGAATAACTGCCACGCTCCAGCCACACCGGCACATCGTTGCCGATCTGCGACAGGATCGAGGCATCGGCGTTGCGCAGGATCACCGCGGCAAGCCGAGCGCCGGACTCCATCTCCAGATGCCATTTCACCGGATCGTAGGAAGCCAGGGCCAGCACGACCGGCTTGGCCGACGGCTTCAGCACCACGCGCAACGGCCGGCTACAATCCGGCTGGCACCCGTCCCGCACGTATCCATGGCCGTAAATGTAAACCAGCCTGATCTCGACATCGGCGAAGCGCAGCTCGTCCAGGTCGGCAATGGCGCGGCCGTCGAGGCGCGGCATCCGCACCTTTCCCTCCGAACCGCCGGCAAAGCGGCTGCCGCCCGAACCATCGAAAAGATAGAGGTTGCGCATCCGCTCCAGCCAGTTCTGGCGATCGGACGGCACGCCGGGAACCGCGATATCGGCCGGCGCAAAAGCGACGGCATGCGAGGCAAGGAACCTTTGGTGCGTATGCAGCAGGTGTCGTTCCAGCCAATCGACTCCGAACTGGTCAGGCGAGGACAGCATCGACGGCTGGCGGCAGTTGTGAAAGGCATAGACGGTCAGCGTCGGCGACGGACAGGCAATGAAATTCGGGAACAGCGGAAGCTGCACGTTCCAGCGATAGACCGGCAGATCCTGCGGCAGAAAGCTGACGATACTGAAGTGGCCGGACAACAGGAGAATGGCCTTGACCTGTTCCGGCACCGGTCCTTCGATCCGCCACTCCACCGTCGTCCATGACGACAATACGATCACCGCCGGATGACGGAACGCGCCGAACCGCAGCCGCACCGTGCCGTTGTCGCCCCCCCGCGCCACGGCGACGTAGTGCAACTGCGCCCGCTCGAGCAGCGCTGAAACGCCTTCGGCCAGCGGCGCGCCAGTTTCGACGACGATGCGCGTGGGTTCGGCGCGTGCCGGCGCGGCCAGCGCCAACACGGCCAGTAACAGCAGCAACGGAACCGATCGACGACGCAGTCCCATGCCGTTCAATGCCTTTCCGCCGGGCCGGCGGCTCGGCTATCGCGAACCATAACGCGAAAATCCTGCCACCGGCGCTATCGGCGAACAACAGCCGATCTGTGACAGGCTGCATCCTGCGTCGCGTCGCGACTGTCGATAGCAAATAAAAACGGCGGCAGGATCGCTCCCGCCGCCGTCGTTTCTCTCCGCCAGGAGAGGAAGCTACGTCACTTCCACCCGGCGCGGTCCATCACCTTCAGCGCCTCGGGCGTGTTCTTGCCGATCTGCGCCAGCGAGGCCTGGTCGGTCTTGAACTCGCCCCACGAGGCGATCACCGGATGCGGCGCGACGCCGGCGCGCACAGGGTATTCGTAGTTGCCCTCGGCGAAGATCTTCTGCGCCTCGGGGCTGACCAGGTACTCGATGAACTTCACCGCATTGTCCTTGTTCGGCGCGTTCTTCAGCACGCCGATGCCGGAGATGTTGACATGCGTGCCGGCCCCTTTCTGGTCGGGGAAGACGATGGCGAGGTTCTTCACCGTCTCCTTGTCCTCCGCCTTGTCGGAGGCCAGCAGGCGGGCGAAGTAGTAGGTGTTGTTGACCGACACCGCGCCTTCGCCGGCGGCCACCGCCTTGATCTGGTCGGTGTCGCCGCCCTTGGGCGCGCGCGCCAGGTTGGCGACCAGCCCCTTGGCCCAGGCTTCGGTCTTCTCCGTGCCCTGGCGGTAGATCAGCGCCGCCGTCAGCGACTGGTTGTAGACGTTGGTCGAGGAGCGGATCAGCACCTTGCCCTTCAGCGCCGGCGAGGCGAGATCGGCGTAGCTCTGGATCAGCTTGGGATCGATCTTGGTCTTGTCGTAGACGAAGACGCGAGCGCGCATCGACAGGCCGAACCAGTTGCCGTCCGGATCGCGCAGATGCGCCGGCACGATGCGGTCCAGCTCCGCCGACTTCACCGGCTGGAACAGGCCCTCGCTCTGGGCGCGCCACAGATTGCCGATGTCGACGGTGATCATCACGTCGCCCGGGCTCTGCGCGCCTTCGCGCTTGATGCGCTCGACGAGCTGCTCGGCGCTGGCGGAGATCACCTTGACGGTGATGCCGGTCTTGGCCTTGAAGCCCTCGTAGAGCTGCTTGTCGATGTCGTAGTGGCGCGAGGAGTAGACGTTCAACTCCTGGCCCTGGGCCAGGACGGGCGCTGCGGCCAGCGCCCCGGCCAGGACGGTCAACGCAGCGGCGGCGAGCATGTGACGGCGGGTGAAGGACATGGTTTCCTCGGTTGGTTTTGCGAACGATTCGCAGGTGCAAACTCCTACCGCGCTACCCGCTGCAAGTCAATCGCACCCGCACTCGCAATGGCCCCTAGGGACACCGTGTAAATCCGTCACGCCGTCGCGGATTTTCCCTGCCAACGCCCGATGGATCAGCGCGCACCAGCACTTACGGCTCGTGCCACCGTGATTTTTCCGCTTGGCTTGCTGCCCAGTCCCTGTCGCAAACGGGGTCCTTGTCTTCCGTCGTCCAGCCAGACCGGCGCTTTCGAAGCGATGGCGGGGAGACGGCCGCCGGCCGGGGCTTATGCCGCCTGCCCGAACACCTGCGCCACGAAGCGCGGATAGGCATCGGCCAGTTCCGAGGCGACGCGGCCCCTGATCAGCGCCAAGGTCGCCGCCTCCGGTACGAGCGTGGTCGGCACGCTCTGCGGGCAGTCGAAATCGAAG
Organism: Reyranellaceae bacterium; assembly: GCA_050181585.1. Taxonomy (GTDB): domain Bacteria; phylum Pseudomonadota; class Alphaproteobacteria; order Reyranellales; family JAQSWP01; genus JAQSWP01. The sequence goes on along the minus strand of JBFXDA010000003.1, from coordinate 141,858 downwards.
CCGGTGTTGTCGCGCACTTCTTCCACGCTGCGCCCCGCATGCACGCTCTCCAGCCTGAAACGCAGGCGCTGCCGATCGAAGGAGAACCAGCACAGATTGGTCAGCAAGCCGATCGGCCCGCCCGGCCGATAGGTGCCGTCGTTGCGCGGTCCGGCCGCCGAGACGAAATCGACTTTCGGCACCATCACCCGCCGCGTGTGCTCCTCGCGGAACAGGATCACGCGCGGCACCAGGTAGTAGAGATAGGCCGAGCCGAAGGAGCCGGGCCAGCGCACGTCGGTGCGCGGATAGTCGCCGCCGGCGCCGACCAGGTTGATGTTGGCCTGCCCGTCGATCTGCCCGCCGCCGAGGAAGAAGGCGTCGAGCCGCCCTTGCGCGGCGATGTCGAACAGCTCCACCCCGCCGTCGCAGAGGAAATTGTGCCGCGTGCTGCCCAGCACGACCAGCCGCATGGCGTCGCCCGACTGCGCCCGCGCCAGCAGCGCGCCCGCGCCGGGAATGGGCGAGGAGGCGCCGGTCGCCACGATGCGGCAACCCTGCAGCAGCCGCGCGATGGTGAAGATCAGCAACTCCTGGCGGCTGCACTCCCTGGCGTCGCCCATCCTGCGCTACTCCGCCGCCCGCCGCTGGCGCACGAACTGGTCGAGATAGCGGGCGAACCCGTCGGCCGAGCGCGCCATCTCGGAGTACGTCTTCAGATGCGCCTCGTCGTAGCCGTAGAGATCCCACAGATGCAGCGGCCAGGCCCCGCGCGGCGCTTGCGCCACGCCGCCGACATAGGCGGCGGCGAGACAGCCGGCGGCCGTCTCCTCCGAGGCCAGCAGGTCGATGTCGCGCACCTCCTCCACCGTCACGAAGGCGGCTTCCGAGGCGTGCGCCATCGCCACCAGCTCGCGCCGGCGGCCGATGAAGACGTTGCCGTTGCGGTCGGCATAGGGCGCGTGGAACATGGCGATATCGCAGCGTAGGGCCGGCAGCAGCACGATCGGATCCTTCTCGGCGCTGAACGGATTGTCGATCACCTTCCAGTCGCTGCGCCGTTCCAGCAGATCGGTGCCCAGCATGCCGCGCAGCGGCGCGAACGGCACGCCCTTGCCCGCCGCCTGGATGGCGGCATGCACGGCCGGACAGGTGGCGTCCAGCATGCGGAACTCGCCGTTCTTCAAGCCCTGCACGAAGCGATGCGCCGTGCCGTACTCGCCCAGCGTGATGGCCGAGGTTTCCAGGGTCGCGATCGCCCCCGACCCGATCAGCAGTTCCGCCTGCAGCCCCGACACCGGCACGCAGACCAGATGCAGGTCACGCACCCCGCGCCGCACCATGGCCCGCGTCAGCTCCATCGCCACGCCGGCATAGTCCGGCGGCACGCAGATCTTGGCCCCGTCGGGAATCCTGGCGGCGAGCTGGTCCGGCGTCATCGCAGCGAAAGCCATGGTGTTTCCTCCGGTAGGTTCTTGCTTTGCATCATTGTCGGCCCGTTTGGCGGCCGAGACAACACCCTCATCCGGGCTTCGCCCACCTTCTCCCGCTTGCGGGAGAAGGGTGTTTGAAACAGGGCCTCTCCCAATACGCCCTTCTCCCGCTTGCGGGAGAAGGTGCCCGAAGGGCGGATGAGGGTGTCTCTCGCAACGAAAGAGACGCGACATCCCAGCAGCATTCGCACCTAACGCGCCACCATCCCACCGACGAACGCATCGAAATCCGCCCAGAACCGCGCCCGGATGGCGTCGGTCTCCATCATGATCTCGTGCTGCGCCTCTTCGTAAAAGGCGAGCCTGCCGTGTTTCAGGCGGGCGGCGAGGCGCGGATGCGTGGCGGGATCGACCAGCCTGTCGTGCCCGGCCGACAGCAGCAGCACCGGCACCGCAATGCGCTCGACGACGCCCGGCTGCGCCATCCACGCCATGGAATCGAAACCCGCGCGCAGCCACTGGTAGGTGACGCCACCCAGCTTCAGCCGCGGGTCGGCCCGGAACCACCATTCGGTGAAGGCATAGCGGCGCGGATCGGAGGTCACGAGATTGTCGGAGAAGAAGCGGCGGATCTCGGCAAAGGGCCCCGCTCCCAGCGCATAGTCGTGGGCCCGGCCCGAGCCCTTGGGCGCGGTGAGCAGCGCCGACCTGATCAGCAGCGCATGGCGCAGGCCGGTCATCGGCGCGCACAGTATGGCGCCCTGCGCGACGCTCTGCCCGGGATGCTGCGCCAGATGGCGCAGAATGGTATGGCCGCCCATGGAGTGGCCGAGCAGGAAGGTCGGCACGCCGGGCATGCGCGTCACCACCTGGTCCAGATACTCGCCCAGGTCGCGGGCATAGTCGGCGAAGTCCTCGACATGGCCCTTCTCGGCATCGGGCAGCAGGCGTTGCGACAGCCCCTGCCCGCGCCAGTCCATGGCATGCACGTCGAAGCCGCGCCCCAGCAGCTCGCTCACCATCTCGCCGGCGTATTTGTCGGTGAACTCCCCGCGCCCGCCCAGCACCACGATGCGGCCGACGCGCCGGCTCCGCTCCGGCGCCGGCCAGAACGCATGGCGCAGGCGGATGCCGTCGCCGGTCGTGAAGAACCGGTAGAGCCCGCCCCAGGCGAAGCTCGCGTGCAGCTCTTCCGGCACGGCGGCGGGCGCGGCTTCGCGCTCGGACGCGGGATCGGCGATCGGACGGCGGGAATCGGGCTCGGCCATGGCGCCGCAGTTGTGCCCCAGAAGCGGTGCGGACGGAATGCTCTTAATGTCGCTGCGTTTGCCGGCGCCGCGACCGCTTGGGAGAAGAATCGCCGCCGGACAACGGCCTCCCGATATAGGCGCGTTCCCGACCTTCGACATCAGCGCCCCTTCAGCTTCTGCGCCGGATCGAACTGCGCCTCTAGCCGGTTGGCGTGGCGATGGATCAGCCGCCACTCGCCGTTCTCGCGCGCGAAGACATGCGTCACGCGATTGGACCAGCCGGTCTCGCCGTCGACGCCCGCCACGCGCTGGTTGCTGAACGTCTCGATCTGGGTGACGTAGAACATCTGCGGCTTGACGAAGCGCGAGATCGTCTCGTGCGTCACGCGGCCGCCCTGGAACTGCCTGGCCGCCCAGTCCCAGCGCTGCGACACCGCCTCCCAGCCCTTCTCGTAGCCGCCCCAGCCATAGAAGCTCGTGGCATCGTCGGAATGCGAATAGAGCGCCTTGATCGCCGACACGTCACCGTTCGCCACCTTCGCCATGGCGGCATGCAGCTTCTCGAGAGCGGCATCGACCGATGCTTCCAGTATCGCGTCGTTCACGAGATCTCTCCTCTTTCCCCGGAGCGCTACCCTACTCAACCGGCGCGGCGCGAACATCTCCCGCCATCCTCCCGCACCGCACACTTTGTAGCCAAACACCCGGCGCCCTGCCCGAAAACCGGCCAGCCTCCGGTTGTATGGCGATGCAACAGGCAGAATCGGCCCTCGCCGCGCGGAACGAGGATTGTCACCCCTCGCATTACTGCGTAGCATCCATGCACTGTCCGGGCGTCCGCCTCCCTTTCCGGAAGGCCGAGGCACGGCAAGCCAATGCAGCGAACTGCTGAAAATAAACGAGGGATGGCTCACATGAACGAACGTCAACTGCGAAGCCTTGTGAACAAGGTCAAGGCGGGCAAGCTCTCCCGCCGCGCATTCATCACCCGCATGATCGCGCTGGGACTGACCGCGCCGATGGCGGCGCAGATGCTGAACCATGCCGGCGTCGCCCAGGCGCAGACCGCCAAGCACGTCTACAAGCCGACCAAGCGCGGCGGCGGCGGCGCGCTGAAGGTGCTGTGGTGGCAGGGCGCCACCCTGCTCAACCCGCATTTCGCGGTCGGCACCAAGGACCAGGAAGGCAGCCGCATCTTCTACGAGCCGCTGGCCGGCTGGGACGCCGACGGCAACCTGGTGCCCTTCCTCGCCGCCGAGGTTCCCACCGTCGAGAATGGCGGCCTGGCCAAGGACGGCATGTCGGTCACCTGGAAGCTGAAGCAGGGCGTGAAATGGCACGACGGCCAGCCCTTCACCGCCGACGACTGTATCTTCAACTGGGAGTACGGCAAGGATCCGGCGACCGCTTCGGTGACCATCGGCTCCTACAAGGATGTCGAGGTCGAGAAGATCGACAGCCACACCATCAAGGTGAAATTCCAGAAGCCGACGCCGTTCTGGGCCGACGCCTTCGTCGGCACGCGCGGCATGCAGATCCCCAAGCACCTGTTCAAGGACTACACCGGCGCCAAGTCGCGTGAGGCCCCGGCCAACCTCAAGCCGGTCGGCACCGGCCCTTACAAGTTCGTCGACTTCAAGCCGGGCGACCTGGTCACCGGCGCCATCAACACGGACTACCACGTCGCCAATCAGCCGCATTTCGACACGATCGAGATGAAGGGCGGCGGCGATGCGGTGTCCGCGGCGCGCGCCGTCATGCAGACCGGCGAGTACGACTACGCCTGGAACCTGCAGGTCGAGGACGAAATCCTGCTCAAGATGGAGAAGGACGGCAAGGGCCGGGCCAACATCGTGCCCGGCGGCAACATCGAGCACATGCAGCTCAACTCCACCGATCCCTGGACCGAGGTCGACGGCGAGCGCTCGTCGATCAAGACCAAGCATCCGCTGCTCAGCGACCCGGCGGTGCGCCAGGCCATGGGCCTGCTGGTCGATCGCGCCGGCACGCAGGAGTTCATCTATGGCCGCACCGGCATCGCCACGGCCAACTTCCTGAACAATCCCGAGCGCTACCGCTCCAAGACGATGACGTACGAATTCAACGTCGAGAAGGCGGCCAAGATCCTCGAGGACGGCGGCTGGAAGAAGGGCTCCGACGGCATCCGCGAGAAGGGCGGCAAGAAGCTGAAGATGGTGTTCCAGACCTCCATCAACGCGCCGCGCCAGAAGACGCAGCAGATCGTCAAGCAGGCGGCGCAGAAGGCCGGCATCGACCTGGAGTTGAAGTCGGTGACGGCTTCGGTGTTCTTCTCCTCCGACGTCGCCAATCCGGACACCTACACCAAGTTCTATTGCGACGTGCAGATGTACACCACGACCATGACCGAGCCCGATCCAGGCCTGTTCATGAACCAGTTCATCACCGAGCAGTTGGCGACCAAGGAAAACAAGTGGCAGGGCCGCAACATCACCCGCTTCACCCATCCCGAGGTGGACGCGGCCTACAAGGCCCAGGAAGGCGAGCTCGATCCGATCAAGCGCGCCGCGCTGTTCATCAAGATCAACGATGTCGTGTGCTCGAACAACGCGGTGATCCCGGTGGTCTACCGCCCGCGCGTCGGCGGCGTGTCGAACAAGCTGCGCGTCAACGTGTCGGGCTGGGACAACGACCTGTACCAGCTGCGCGAGTGGTATCGCGAAGCCTAGGCCGGCTGAGCGCAACGGACTGGAAACCGCGGACGCCGGGCGACGGCGTCCGCTCCCTTTGCACAGGCGCGGCGCGGCATCGATCTTGCAGGTTTCCTGCCTGATCGGGCCGCGCCGGCCCGAGCAACCGACAAGGGCAGCCGCGTGGGCCAATATCTTCTCCGGCGATTGCTGATCGCCATCCCGAGCGTGATCGGCATTTCGATCGTGCTCTTCGTCGTGCTCGCCCTGGCCCCGGGCGATCCGTTCGAGGAGCTGGCCACCAATCCCAACATTCCCGCCGAGGTGCGGCAGAACCTGCGCGAGAGCTTCGGCCTCGACGATCCCATCTACCTGCGCTACCTGCGCTGGTTCACCGCCATGATCCAGGGCGACTGGGGCTTCTCCTTCGCCTCGCGCATCAACGTCGACGACCTCATCCTCGGCCGCCTCGGCACCACCTTGCTGGTGATCGGCACCTCGCAGGTCCTGGCGCTGGCCATCGCCCTGCCGGTCGGCATCTACGCCGCCGCCCGGCCCTATTCCGTCTTCGACCAGATCGCCAACACGCTGGCCTTCATCGGCTTCTCGCTGCCGACCTTCTTCACCGGCCTGCTGCTGATCATGATCTTCTCGATCTGGCTCGACTGGCTGCCCTTCGTCTACCGCACCGACATCACCTCGACCGGCCTGCAGTTCTACTGGGACCATTTCAAGCAGATGCTGATGCCGGTGCTGGTGCTGGGCCTGTTCCAGGGCGCCTCCTGGACGCGCTACGTGCGCGCCTCGGTGCTGGACATGATCCGGCTGGAATACGTCACCACCGCCCGCGCCAAGGGCCTGGGCGAAAGCAAGATCATCATGAAGCACGTGGTGCGCAACGCCATGATCCCGGTGGTGACGCTGGTGGCGCTGCAGATGCCGGCGGTGTTCGGCGGCGCCATCATCACCGAGCAGATCTTCCGCGTTCCCGGCATCGGCTCGCTGCTGATCACCGCCGTGCTGGCCAACGACACGCCGGTGATCATGGCCGTGACCTTCGTCCTGGCCTGTCTCGTCATCGCTTTCAATCTTCTGGCGGATCTCATCTATGGCTGGCTCGACCCTCGCATCTCCTATCGCTAAGGCCGCCTCGGCGCGCCCGCGCAAGCCGGTCTCGCCCTGGCAAGAGACGTGGCGCCGCTTCCGCCGCCACAAGCTGGCGCTGATCAGCCTGTTCGTCCTGTCGTTCATGATCCTGGCCGTGGTTTTCGGGCCGATGATCTGGGACACCCCCATCAACGAGATCGACTTTCGCGCCCGCCTGAAGGGACCCTCGCTGGCGCACCCGCTGGGCACCGACGATCTGGGCCAGGACCTGCTGGCCCGCATGCTCTATGGCGGCCGCATCTCGCTGGCGGTCGGGCTTGCCGCCATGGTGGTGGCGATCGTGGTTGGCATCGTCATCGGCGCCATCGCCGGCATCTCGCGCGGCTCGGTCGACGCCGCGCTGATGTGGCTGACCGACCTGTTCCTGGCCATGCCGCAACTGCCGCTGCTGATCCTCATCATCTATCTCTTCCGCGACTCGCTGAAGGAAATCGCCGGTCCCGAAGTCGGCATCTTCATCCTGATCGTGGTGGTGATCGGCGCCTTCCGCTGGATGCCGGTGGCCCGCCTGGTGCGGGCGCAGTTCTTCTCCCTGCGCGAAAAGGAGTTCGTCGAGGCCGCCCGGGCGCTCGGCGCCAGCACCTCGCGCCAGGTGGTGCGGCACATCCTGCCCAACTCGCTGGGCGCGGTGATCGTCGCCGGCACCATCGACGTCGCCGCCGCCATCATCGCCGAATCCACCCTGTCCTTCCTCGGGCTGGGCTTCCCGCCCGACATCCCGACCTGGGGCCGCCTGCTGTTCGATTCCAAGGACTATCTCGAATTCGCGCCGCACTGGGCGCTGTTCCCGGGTCTGGCGATCTTCCTCACCGTGCTCACCATCTCCTATATTGGCGACGGGCTGCGCGACGCTTTCGATCCGCGCAAGGTGATGTAGATGGATTCGCACGCCGCGCCGCACAACACGCCAGCCGCCGCTGCGGCCAAGCCGCTGCTCGACATCAGGGGGCTGAAGACGCATTTCCGCACCGACGACGGCATGATCCACGCCGTCGACGGCGTCGACATCCGCATCCATCGCGGCGAGACGGTGGGCGTGGTCGGCGAATCGGGCTGCGGCAAGACCGTCACCGCCATGTCGGTGCTGAAGCTGATCGCCATGCCGCCGGGCGAGATCGTGGCCGGGCAGATTGTCTATAACGGCCGCGACCTAGTGCCGATGTCGCCGGAGGAGATGCGCAAGATCCGCTCCAAGGAGATCGCCATCGTTTTCCAGGAGCCGATGACCTCGCTGAACCCGGTCTACACGGTCGGCGACCAGATCGCCGAGGTGGTGCGCCTGCACGAGGGGCTGGACCGCCGCCAGGCCAAGGCGCGCACCGTCGAGATGCTGAAGCTGGTCGGCATTCCCAACCCGGAGAAGCGCGTCGACGACTATCCGCATCAGTTCTCCGGCGGCATGCGCCAGCGCGTGATGATCGCCATGGCGCTGTCCTGCAATCCCAAGCTGCTGATCGCCGACGAACCGACCACGGCGCTCGACGTCACCATCCAGGCGCAGATCCTCGACCTGCTCAACGACCTGAAGCAGAGATTCGGCATGGCGGTGATGCTGATCACCCACGCCATGGGCGTCGTGGCCGAAACCTGCCAGCGCGTCGTCGTCATGTATGCCGGCAAGGTGGTGGAGGAGGCGCCGGTGGGCGAGCTGTTCGCCCGGCCGCTGCATCCCTATACCCAGGGCCTGATCCGCTCCATCCCCCGCCTCGACCTCGCCGCCGAGCACAAGCAGCGGCTGGAGACCATCGCCGGCACCGTGCCCTTCCTGCTCGAGCCGCCGGAAGGCTGCCGCTTCGCCCCGCGCTGCAAATTCGCCCGCGAGGAATGCGTCCTGGCCACGCCGCCCCTGCGCGAAATCTCCCCCGGCCACAAAGTCGCCTGCGTGCTCTATTGATGCACGACATTGCTTCCCGAAAGATACCCTCATCCAGGCTTCGCCCACCTTCTCCCGCAAGCGGGAGAAGGGCGCGGCGAGAGATCACCTGCGCTCAGGGATACGCAGATGCTGTTGCAAATTGCGCCCTTCTCCCGCTTGCGGGAGAAGGTGCCCGAAGGGCGGATGAGGGTGTCGTTTCCACAGTCGAAGCATCGAGTCTGACATGACCACAGCCGACCACCCCCTCCTCTCCGTCCGCGACCTGGTCAAGAATTTTTCCGTCAAAGGCGGGATCTTCGGGCGCGAGGTCGATCGCGTGCATGCCGTCAATCACGTCAGCTTCGACCTGGAGAAGGGCGAGACGCTGGGCGTGGTCGGCGAATCGGGCTGCGGCAAGTCGACCACCGGCCGCTGCATCCTGCGCCTGATCGAGCCGACGTCGGGGGAAGTCTGGTTCCAGGGCCGCAACGTGACGGCGATGGACAAGAACGAACTGCAGGCGGTGCGCCGCGACATGCAGATCATCTTCCAGGACCCGTACGCCTCCTTGAACCCGCGCCTGACCGTCGGCGCCATCATCGGCGAGGCGCTGACGATCCACAAGCTCGCCGCCACGCCCAGGGAATACGAGGCGCGCATCGTACAGTTGCTGGAAACGGTCGGCCTCAATCCCGACCATATGCGCCGCTACCCGCACGAATTCTCCGGCGGCCAGCGCCAGCGCATCGGCATCGCCCGCGCGCTGGCCGTGTCGCCCAAGCTGATCGTCTGCGACGAGCCGGTCTCCGCGCTCGACGTGTCGATCCAAGCCCAGGTCATCAACCTGCTGGAGGACCTGCAGCAGGAACTCGGCCTCACCTACATCTTCATCGCCCACGACCTGTCGGTGGTCGAGCACATCTCCGACCGCGTGGCGGTGATGTATCTCGGCCGCGTCGTCGAGCTGGCGCCGTCGCGCGAGCTCTACACCAACCCGCTGCATCCCTATACCGAGGCGCTGCTCTCGGCGGTGCCGATCCCCGATCCTTCGATCAAGCGCGAGCGCATCCGCCTGACCGGCGACGTGCCCAGCCCGATCCGCCCGCCCACCGGCTGCCATTTCCACACTCGCTGCCCGATCCGCCAATTGCCTCTCTGCAGCACCGAAGTCCCCGACTTCGAGGAAAAACGCCCGGGCCATTGGGCGGCGTGCCATTTGCGGTGACGACCAGGCATCCGATCCGCGGTTCTTGGCGGCGGCCGCATCGCCATCGCTGACGGGAAAATCCCGATACGGTCACATCTTTCCCATCGCCTTCATAATGGGCCTCCTCACCGCTCCACCCCAACTTTCCGCCGTCAAACCGCCGTCACGCCGGCGTCATCGCCCGGCAATGCGCGGCAGAATCGGCCCAGCCTTGCAGACATCGCGGAACTAATCGGTTTGCCGGGGTGTTGCTCGGTCTATAGTTCCCCATGGCCGAACGACATTCCTCTCCCGCTGCGTCAGCAGCGTCCGTCACCGACCGCAAGACGCTGGCGCAGCGTTATGCGGCCGTGCGCGCCCAATCCTTGCGCCTGATCGAGGGGCTGGAGCCGGAGGACATGGTCATCCAGTCCATGCCCGACGTGTCGCCGACCAAATGGCATCTGGCCCACACCTCCTGGTTCTTCGAGACCTTCCTGCTCGAAGCTTTCGCCGCGCGCTACCGGCATTTCGACGATACCTACCGCTATCTTTTCAATTCCTATTACGAGGCGGTCGGCCCGCGCCATCCGCGCATCGCGCGCGGCATGCTCTCCCGCCCCACCGCGCGCCAGATCCTGCGCTACCGCGCCCATGTCGACGAGGCGATGGCGGTCCTGATCGCCGCCGCCGACGAGGCGACGCTGGCCAGGATCGCACCGCTGATCGAGCTGGGGCTGAACCACGAGCAGCAGCACCAGGAGCTGATCGTCACCGACATCAAGCATGTCCTGGCCGGCCAGCACGTCATGCCCGCGATCCGGCCCGCCTTGCGCCCCGCGCCTTCGGGCGTCGCGGCGATGGATTTCGTCGAGTTCTCGGGCGGGCTCATGGAAATCGGCCATGGCGGCGACGGCTTCGCTTTCGACAACGAGTCGCCTCGGCACCGAACCTATGTCGAAGCGTTCCGCCTGGCGTCGCGGCCGGTGAGCTGCGGCGAATACGCCGCCTTCATCGCCGATGGCGGCTACCGGCGGGCGGAATTCTGGCTGTCGGACGGCTGGGCGGCCGTCAATGCGCGCGACTGGCAGGCGCCGCTCTACTGGCGGCGCGACGGCCAGCACTGGACCATCCGCACCCTCTCCGGCGAACGGCGCATCGACGAGCGCGAGCCGGTCTCGCACCTCTCTTATTACGAGGCCGACGCCTATGCCGCCTGGGCCGGCAAGCGGCTGCCCTCGGAAGCCGAGTGGGAAATCGCCGCCGCCGCCGTGGCGGCCGACGAAGGCAATTTCCTCGACAGCGACCGCCTGCACCCGCAGGCCGATCCCAACCGTCACGCGCCCGGGCTGCGCCAGATGTTCGGCGACGTGTGGGAATGGACGCGGTCGGCCTACCTGCCCTATCCCGGCTTCCGGCCGGCCGAAGGCGCGATCGGCGAATACAACGGCAAGTTCATGTCGGGCCAGATGGTGCTGCGCGGCGGCTCCTGCGCCACGCCGGCCGACCATATCCGCGCCACCTATCGCAATTTCTTTCCGCCCGATGCGCGCTGGCAGTTCTCCGGCCTGCGCCTGGCAGAGGATGCCTGACATGCCGCTCGACCATCGCCACCAACACACCCCGTCCCCCGCCGCGCGTGGCATCGTCGATCTGGCGCCGGGCCAGGAATCGTTCCGCGATGCCGTCCTCAAGGGCCTGTCGCTGCCGCAGAAGGCGATCTCGCCCAAGTTCCTCTACGATGCGCGCGGCGCGGAGCTGTTCGAGCGCATCTGCGAGCAGCCCGAGTACTACCCGACCCGCACGGAAATGGCGCTGCTGCGGGAGAAATCGCCGGAAATGGCGCGGCTGATCGGCCCCAGCGCGCATCTGGTCGAATACGGCTCCGGCGCCGGCGAGAAGATCGAAATGCTGCTGGCCGCGCTGGAGAATCCGGAAGCCTATGTCGCGGTCGACATTTCGCGCGAACAGCTCATGGAAGCCACGGCGCGGCTGGCCACGCGCCATCCCGATCTGGCCGTCACCGGCATCTGCGCCGACTACAACAGCCCGTTGCCCCTGCCCGACGCGCCCAACGGCCGCCGCGTCGGCTTCTTCCCCGGCTCCACCATCGGCAATTTCACGCCGCAGGACGCCGCCGCCTTCCTGCGCGCCGCCTCCCGGAGCCTGCAGGGCGGCGGCATGCTGATCGGCGTCGACCGCAAAAAAGACAAGGCCGTTCTCGACGCCGCCTACAACGATGCCGCCGGCGTGACCGAGGCCTTCATCATGAATCTGCTGGCGCGTATGAACCGCGAGCTGGACGCCGATTTCGATCCCGACCGCTTCCGCTACGTCGCCTTCTACAACGAGGCCGAGGGCCGTATCGAGATCTACATCGAATCCCTGCACGACCAGACCGTCGCCGTCGCCGGCCACCGCTTCCGCTTCAGGACGGGCGAGCGGCTGCATTCGGAGTATTCCTACAAATACGACATCGCGCAGTTCCAGGCCCTGGCGCGCGCCGCCGGCTTCCGCCCGCAGGCCTGGTGGACCGACGCCAGCGACCTCTTCTCCATCCACTACCTGGCCGCCCCGCCGCGCCACTAGCTCAGCGCGGCCACACCGGCCGTTCGCGCCGTCGCCGCAGGATGACCGGCACCAGCCCGCAGAGCAGCGCGAACACCGCCATCGCCAGCGCATAGCGCCAGTAGGCGTAGGTGATGACCATCGCCGTCGCCCACGACGAGAAGACGCCGAAGGAGAAGATCTGGTTGAACACCAGGCAAAACAGCCGCCAGGCCGCGTATCGCGCCAGCCAGATGGCGATGAAGGTGTAGACGTAGACGAACACCGTGATGAAGTAGAGCACCACGTTGCCGTCGCTGAGCGGATTGAGCTGGTCCACGAGGCGGGTAGCGAAATCCATGGACCGATGATACCGGCGCGTGCGGCTTTGCGCCAGAACCCAGCCAAAACAAGTACTTGTCGCGGCGTCCGGGAACCGGCCGGCGGCCCGGGGCGTTGCAGGCGGCGGAGGAGCCCATGACCTCACCCCGCAAGGGCCAGGCGCCGGACATGCTCGACCGCGCCGAATTCGGCCGCCGCTTCCGCCAGCTCTTCTTCGATCCGCGCTTCGAGGTCGAGAGCGAAGCCATTGCCCGCCTGGAAGGGATCGCCTGGAGCAATTTCCAGGACAACCGCAAGGCGCCCCGGACCGTGAAGGCCGGCGCCGGCTTCGCCGATCCCGGCTACGATCTGTCCCGCGACTGGCTGGACGCGCGCAACCGGCTGGTCGCCGCGCAGAAACGGCACGGCGACGGCAAGACGCGCACCCGGATTCTGGTGATCTGCGGCTCGCCGCGCAACGACGGCACCTGTCCCGGCGAAATGTCCAAGACCTGGCGGCTGGCGCAGACCGTCTGCGAGCAGCTCGCCGCGGACGGCGCCGTGGCCGATTTGCTCGACCTGTCGCTCGCCGTCAGCGAATACGGGCGCACCATCCATCCCTGCAAGGGCTGCGTCTCGACCGCCATGCCGCTCTGCCACTGGCCCTGCTCCTGCTATCCCAACCACGCGCTGCACCAGATCCACGACTGGATGAACGACATCTACGAGAAATGGGTCGAGGCGCATGGCGTCATCATCCTCACCCCCGTGCACTGGTACCAGTCGCCCAGCGCCCTGAAGCTGATGATCGACCGGCTGGTCTGCGCCGATGGCGGCAACCCCGATCCCACCGCCACGCACGGCAAGGACGCGGAGAAAGCCAAGGCGCTGGAGGCGGACTGGGACTATCCCAAGCATTTGGCCGGCCGCGCCTACGGGCTATTCGTGCATGGCGACGTGGTGGGGGCCGAGCATGTGCGCCGCTCGCTGTCGGAGTGGCTGGACTGGATGGGCTTGCGCCGCGCCGGCCCGCAATCCCAGCTCGACCGCTATATCGGCTACTTCAAGCCCTACGCCACCAGCCACGACAGCCTGGACGCCGACCAGCCGATCTTCGGCGAAGTGCGCAACATCGCCCGTGCCGTGCTCAATGCCGCCACCCGCATCCGCCAGGGCGGCCTGACGCCACCCGACGAGGAACTGGAGCCGGTGCGGATGAAGTAGCCACCGTCTCGTTCTCGCCTCGTCCTGAGCCCGTCGAAGGACGAGCTTCACAGGCGATGCCGCAAGCTCCCCTTCACGACGACGCCCCTCACCCGACCTCTCCCCGTGACAACGAGGAGAGGGAAGGACCCGTTGCGCTACTTCACCAGCGCCGCATACACCATGTCGCGGATCAGGCTGCGGTAGTAGAGCCGCTGCTTGGGCGATTGCATCATGAACACCACGAACATGTCCTGCCTGGGATCGACCCAGAAATAGGTGCCGCCCGCGCCGCCCCAGTAATAGTCGCCGACGCTGCCGGCATAGGGCACCACGCCGTCGGAGAGCCGCACCGCGAAGCCGAGTCCGAAGCCGTAGCCCGCACCGGGCAGATAGAGCGGGCCGGGCTTGATCAGGCTGCCCATGTGGTCGGCCGTCATGTAGCGCACGGTCTGCGGCGAGAGATAGCGCTTGCCGTCGAGCGAACCGCCGTTCAGCAGCATCTGCAGGAAGCGCGCATAGTCGCCCGCCGTGCCCACCATGCCGCCGCCGCCCGACAGCCACTTGGTCGGCTGGCGCGGATCGAAGAACTCGACGCCGCCTCCCAGGCTGCGGTCGTTGGCGAACGGCTCGACCACGCGCTTGTGGTCGGCGGCATTGGCGACGAAGAAGGCGGTGTCCTTCATGCCCAGCGGCTCGGTCAGCATCTCCTTCAGGGCCGCGTCCAGCTTCTTGCCGGCCACGACCTCGACCACCGCGCCCAGCACGTCGGTCGAATGCGAATAGTCCCAGATCGTGCCCGGCTCGTAATGCAGCGGCAGCTTGGCCAGGCGCGCGGCATGCTCGGCATTGTCGAACTCGCCCTCGAAGATGCTGGCATAGCTCTTCTTCACCAGCGAATTGCCGAAGAAGCCGTAAGTCAGGCCCGAGCTGTGGCGCAGCAGGTCCTGGACGGTCATGGCCCGTTTCGCCGGCGCCGTCTCCAGCGCCGGCTTGCCGTCGGCGCCTGGCTTCTCGGTGCCGACCTGCATCTCCTTGAACGCCGGCAGGTATTTCGCCACCGGATCGGAGAGCTGCATTCTGCCTTGCTCGACCAGCATCATCGCCGCCACCGAGGTCAGCGGCTTGGTCATGGAATAGATGCGGAAGATCGCATCCTTCTCCATCGGCGCCCTGGTCTGCGGATCGAGCGCGCCCATGGCCTCGAAATAGGCCGTCTTGCCCTGGCGCTGGATCAGCACCACGGCGCCAGGCAGCGTGCCCTTGGCCACGTCGGCTTGCAGCGTCTCGCTGATGCGCGCCAGCCGGTCGGGGGCGAATCCCGCCTGCTCCGCGATGGAACCCTGGGCCAGCGCCGGTGCGCTCGCAAAGGCCAGCGACGCAAGCAGCGCCGCACTCGCCAGTCTGTTGGCCAGCATCGATATCCTCCCGTTGGTTTTTGTTGCCGCCAATCCTGCGGCCCGCCAGCGGGATTTGCAACCGTAGCGCGGAAAACCGCCCGCGCTGCACCCGTATAAGCGTGCAGCGACCGGCAGCGGCTCGATACGGAGTCCCGAAAACCTTACCGCGTCACTTGAATGCCGCGAAGGCACGGGCGCCGATCTGGCCCGCTTCCTCGTCCTGCGCCGGCGTGCCGCCGCTTTCGCCCAGCGCCCCCAGCACGGTGCCGTCGTCCGCGCGCAGCACGATGCCGCCCCAGACCGGCGTGAAGCGCAGATCGCCGAACCATGCCATCTCGCGCCGCTCGTCGCCCAAATTCATGTCGAACATGCGCTCTTTCAGCGTTTTGGTGTCGCGCTGCCACTTAACCGCCGTATAGGCCTTGTTGAAGGCCATGCGCGAGTTGAGCGCCGTGCCGCCATCCATCCGCTTCAGGCACACGAGCTCGCCGCCGGCATCAGCGACGGCCGCCGCCATAACGACCTTGCGCTCCGCCGCCGCGGCAAGGATCGCATCCACCACCGCCTGAGCCACCGCCAGAGTGAGTTTGTTCGCCATTGCCCGTCTCCCCCTTCGAAAAAGTTCCCGATCGCCTGTCGCGAACGGCCGGAACCTCGCGTTCTGCCGCAGGTTAGCAAAAAGTCACAGCGGCCGACCGGCGGTCGGGCCCCAAAAGTGGAGGGACAGGAATGCTTCGACACTTCGTCCACGGCGTGATGGCGGCGGCGCTCGTCGCGGCAGCGGCCGCAGCGCAGCAAGGCAATGCCCCTTCCGCACCGCAACAGCCGCCCACGACCGTCCCGCCGGCCACCAATCAGACCCCGGGCCTGCGCGCGCCGGCCGAAACGCGGCCGGGCGAACCGGCGCGGGCGGAAAATCCCGGCGGCGTTCCCGCCCCGCGGCCGGGAGCGGAGGTCGACTCGGCGGCCATCGCCACCGCCCTGCACAGCGACGACCTGATCGGCGCCAGCGTGCGCAACGAACGCAACGAGAGCATCGGCACGGTCGAGGCGCTGCTGATCTCGCCCGACGGCAAGGTGGCGGGCGTGGTGCTGGATATCGGCGGGTTTCTCGGCGTCGGCGCGCGCCAGGTGGTGGTGGCGATGGCGCAGCTCAGCATGGCGGGCAAGGACGTGCGCCTGATCGACGCGACCAAGGACGGCCTGCGCGCCTTGCCGCCCTACCAGCGGCCGGCCAAGAAATTCTAGAGCGGATCACGATCGGACGGGAAGCGCAGACGCTTCCGTACGATCGTGTGAATCCGCTCTATCCCTTTAACGTTTAGCGGGCACCTACCATCGCCAGCGCCAGCGCCGCGTAACGATCGGCGATCTGCTCCGGCGAGGCCGGGCCGCCCGGCCGGTACCAGTTCGCTACCGCCGTACACATGGTCAGCACGGCCAGCCCCGCCTCGCGCGGGTAGGCGCAGGCGAACGCACCCCGGTCGAGGCCGAGCGCGATGGCGTCGTTGAACTGCGCGCTGACTTCGTCGCGCAGGGCGATGACATGCGCCAGATCCTCCGCTCCCAGGCTGCGCAGTTCCGAGTTTCCCACGAAGGCCTCTTCGCGATGCTCGGTGTGGAAGCGCACATAGGCGCGCACCAGCGCGGCCAGCAGCGAGGCCGGATCGTCCTTGTCCTTCAAGCCCGAACGGGCCTGCTGCAGCACCGCCAGCAGGTCTTCCGTCACCCGCGTCATGATGGCCCGCAGCAGGGCGGCCTTGGACGGGAAGTGATAGTAGATGGCCGCGATCGAGGTGCCGGCGCGGCCGGCGATGTCGCGCATCGAGGTGCCGTGGAAGCCCTGCTCGACGAAGCATTTCAGCGCCACCTGGAGAACTGCCTCCTGGCTGGCCGAAGCGTCCGCCCGCGGCGCGGGTTTGGCCGGGGCGTTCACCGCCGGCTCACTCCGCCGCCTGCCGTTGCGCGGCGCGCACGCCGGTGCCGTGGCGCAGCAGCAGGCCGGGATGGCGGCCGGTCTGCCGGTCGTTCTCGATCGTCACCTCGCCGTTGATCAGCACGTAGCGATACCCCCGGGCGCGCTGGATGCGCCGCCACTCGCCGCCGGGCAGATCGTGCACGATCTCCTCGCCCAGCACGGCGAGATCGTCGAAATCATACACGATGATGTCGGCCGGCGCGCCCTTGGCCAGCACGCCGCGCCCGGTGAAGCCCGCCACCTGCGCCGGCAGCGCCGACAGCCGCCAATGCGCCTCCTCCAGGCTGATCATGTTGTGCTGGCGCACCACCTTGCACAGCGTCTCGGTCGGATAGCGCCCGGCGGTCAGGAACTTGGTATGCGCGCCGCCGTCCGACACGCCGAACAGCACGTAGGGATCGGCCACGATCTCGCGCAGATAGTCGATGTTGCCGTTGGGCGGGGCGGCGAAGAACTCGGTCTTCAGATCCTCCTCCACCGCCATGTCCAGCATCACGTCGACCGGATGCTTGCCCATCTTCTGCCCCGCCAGCGCCAGCGTGTGGTCCAGCCACTGCTTGTTCTTCTCGAGCTGCGGGCCGACGATGACGATGCCCGGCAGCGGGCCGGTGGCGGTGATGGGAAGCTGCTCGCGCAGCGCCTTGCGCCGGGCGGGATCGCCCAGCTTGGCCTTGCGCTCCGCCAGCGTGCCGGTGGTGGCGTCCAGCCACGGCGGCGAGTCGTCGAACAGGTTCCAGTTCTCGAAAGTGAAGGTGAAACCAGCATCGGTGGTTAGCCCCTGGCCGACGACGCGGATGCCGCGCTCGCGGCAGGATTTCAGCCACGCCAGCACGCGGCGATGGATTTCGGGCCGCGCGTCGAAGGCCTGCACCACGTTCATGATCATGGGCCGGCCGGCGATCTCCGCCATCTCCTCGTAGAAGCGCTGGTCGGCGGCGTTGTCGCCCGACACCAGCAGCATCTGCATGAAGCCCTCGTTGCGCCGGCGCAGCACCTTGGCGAATTCGCGGCAGGTGTCGTCGTGCATCACGTCGGTCGGCATCGGCGTGCCGTCGAAGTCGCGCTGCACGGCGGCGGGACCGGAGGGCAGCATGCGCTGCGCCGACCAGCCGCAGGCGCCCGCATCCATGGCCTCGTTCAACAGTCGTACCATCTCGGCATGCTCGGCGTCGGTCGGCCGCTTGCCGGCCTTGGCCGCCTCGAAGCCCATGACCCAGATCAGCAGCGGCCCGATCGGCATATAGGGCAGGATGTTCATCGCCTTGGGCGCGCGCTCGACGCTGTCGAGGAACTCGGGGAAGGTCACCCAGTCCCACGGCATGCCCGCCTGCATCGAGGCCAGCGGAATGGCTTCCACCCGCGTCATCGACAGCATCGAGCGCTCGCGCATCTCCGGCTTCACCGGCGCGAAGCCGAAGCCGCAATTGCCGATCACCACCGAGGTGATGCCGTGCCACGACGAGAGCGTGCAGTACGGGTCCCAGAACAGCTGCGCATCGTAATGCGTGTGCAGGTCGATGAAGCCCGGCGCCACGATCAGCCCGGTGGCGTCGATGACCTCCGGCGCGTCGGCCGGATCGAGATGGCCGATCTCGGCGATGATGCCGTTCCTGATGCCGATATCCGCCTTGAAGCGCGGCAGGCGCTGACCATCGATGATCGTGCCACCCTTGATGATCCTGTCGAACCGCATGACGTCCTCCCGAATTCTGACTGAACGAACGTTCACTCAGCGGCCATGGGAAGTCAAAGAAAAATAATTCTCCATGAATATCAGTAGTTTAACGGTTCCGAAGGATGGAACGGGGTTCTATCGCCGCTTTGTCCGGCGCTTGGCTTTCTCCGCCTCGTAGCGCTTCTGCATCTCGCCCGCCACGCGCGTCTCGCTCAGCAACTTGTTGCCGCTCATCCAGAGTTCCGTCACGCGGCCGGCGGCATTGCGCACCCGGCGCACGTTTTCGCCATGGCTGGCATAGCCGCCCGCCAGCGCGATCACGCCGGCGTCGCGCTTGGTCGGCTTTATTTCCGAAGCGTCCATGAACGGGTTGAACAGGCCCGGAAGCGCGACCATCACCTTCTCTCCCATCGGCACCAGGTCGGTACAGCCCCACAGGCTCCACCAGCGCCCGGCCCAGGATTTGGCCGCGCCCTTGGCCGCGCCGTTCTTGGCGAACGTGGCGAGGATGTTGACGATGCCGTCGAACCAGAAATGCGAGAGCCCGTCGGCGGCATTGGTCAGCACCGACAGCGAGAGTTCGTGCCCCGGCAGCGCGCCGGAGCGGGTGATGAAGCCCTGGAAGCCGCCGGAATGTCCGACATGGTCCCAGCCCGCGGTGGCGCCGCTGATCGTGCCCAGCCCGTAATAGCGCTCCAGGCTGGAATGCGGATCGCGCCATTGCCGGCGCACCATCTCGCGCCGGCTTTCGGCCGAGAGGAAACTCTTCTTCGCCGCCGGATCGAGCTGGGCATAGAAGCGCGCCAGATCGGCGGCCGTGCTGACGAAGCCGGTGGCCGAGGCCAGCGCATAGGTGGGATTGCGTCCCGGTATGGCGACGCGCCGGCCCAGCGGCAGCCGTCCGCTATGGCCGGTAGCCAGCTTCGCGCCGCGCGGCAGCGGCATGTCGGGCGTGGTTTCCATGAGCCCCGCCGGTCCTACCACGTTCTGCGCGATCCACTTGTTGTAGTCCTGCCCGGCGACGGCCTCGATGATCAGCCCGATCAGGCCGTAGCCGTGATTGGAATACTTGAACCGCGCGCTGGTCTGCAGCACCGGCTTGACCGCCAGCGCCGCGCGCAGCTCGTCGGCGTCGAGGAACGGCCGGCGGTCGGCCCATTGGCCGCTGTCGGCGCCGTCGCGGATGATCCCGGCCGAATGCGAGAGGAGTTGGGCGATGGTGGCGCGCGCCACCTCGCCGTGCAGTCCCTCGACGTATTCGCCGGCGCGATCGTCCAGCTTCACCTTGCCCGCCTCGCGCAGCTTCAGTATGCCGGCGGCGGTGAAGCTCTTGGAATGGGAGGCGACGCGGAAGCGGTGCCGCGGCGTCAGCTCGCGGCCGGTGACGGCATTGGCGAAGCCATACGCACGCTCGAACACCACCTTGCCCTTGTGCGCGATGGCGACCGAGCAGCCCGGCTGCTGGCTGCTGCGCATCTGGAAATCGAGATACTGCGGCACATAGTCGAGTGCGGCCCGCAACGCCCTGCTGTCCATGCTTCCTCCCAAAAGTCAGGAGGATCATAGACTCCGCTATAGGTTTGCAGAAGAGATGCCTCCAATCACGCCCTTCTCCCGCAAGCGGGAGAAGGGTGTTTGACAGCCTGCGCCTTCTACTCCCGCCCCAGGAAATCCATCTTGCCGATCTCCACCCCGTTATGGCGCAGGATGGCGTAGGCGGTGGTGACGTGGAAATAGAAATTGGGCAGGGCGAAGCCGAAGAGATAGTCGCGGCCGGTGAAACTGATCTCCTTGCCGCCCATCTTCATGGCGATGGCACGCTCCTCGCTGCCCTCGATCTGCGCCGGCAGGAAGGACTTCACGTATTCCGCCGAGTTCAGGCATCGCGCCTTCAGATCGGCGAAGCTCGCCTCCTTGTCCTCCATCGCCGGCGCCTCGGTGCCGGCCAGCCGCGCCATCGAGCGGCGGGCGGTGTCGGAGGCGACCTGCACCTGCCGCGGCAGGGCGAACATGTCGGGTGCCAGGCGCGCCTGCATGAAGACGGACTGGTCGATCTTCTTCGCTTCGGCGTGCGCGGCCGCCTTGTCGAAGATGGCGGCGAGATTGGTCAGGGCGCGGGCAAAGACCGGCGCGCTGGCCTGGTAGATGGTGAAGCTCATCGTTTCCCCCGTATGCGATCCGCCGCGATCAGCGCGGCATGTATTGGGCGCGCCACTCGGCCTGGCCTTCCTGGTCGTCCACTTCCATGGTCTCCAGGAAGCGCGACACCATCATGTAGAAGCCGATCGACAGCACCAGCTCGACGATCTGCTCGCGGTCGAGGAACTCGGCCACGGCCTTGAAAGCGGCGTCCGAGGCCTTGACGTTCTTCACCACCTCGTCGGTGAAGCGCAGCACCGCCTTCTCCTGCCCGTCGAACGCGAGCGCATCGGCGCCCTCGTGCACCGCCCGCAACTTCTCCTCCGACAGCCCGACGTCGCGGCCGATGCGTTCGTGCTGGTAGACCTCGTAGGAGGCTTGCGACAGCCAGCCGACCCGCAGGATCGCCAGTTCCCGCAAGGTCGCAGGAAGCTTGCCGCGATCGAGGATGGCATTGCCCATCTTCAGGAAACCGCGCGCCGCCGGCTCGGCATTGGCCAGCATGCGGAAGATGTTGAGCTGCGGCTGCAGCCCGTCCATGATCTTGTTCAGCTTGTCGGAGACCTTGTTCCGGTCGTAGTACGCAACCCGCGCCATCGTTTCCTCGCTTGTTTCGACAGGCGGCGAGAGTGGCAAGCGCCGGCGTTGCGGTCAATCGGGCGTCTGCCGCGTCTCCCGTCGCCCCAGCGGCATCCTGCCCTCGCCGATATCGAAGAACAGCCCGGCCATGATCGCCAGCCCCTCGCGCGCCAGCGGCGCCAGCAGGTGTTCGTCGGGCGCGTGCTGCGAGCAGGAGGCGTAGGAATGCGGCACCCAGATCGTCGGCACGCCCAGCACGTCGGTGAAGGCGTCGTTGGGCAGCGAGCCGCCGAGATTGGGCAGGATGTTGGGCGGCGCGCCGAAGGTTCGCGCCACGGAATCCCTGGCCCACCGCATCAGCGGCGATTCCGGGTCCAGGCGCGTGGCGTTCATGGAGGAGGACTGGCGGGCTGCCCGGACCTCGATCATGGAAAACCCGTGTCGGTCGAGATGGCGGCGCAGGGCGGGCAGGATGTCCTCCGGCCTGGTGCCGACCACGAAGCGCAGCTGGCAGGTGGCGATGGCGCCGGGCGGAATGGCGTTCACCGGATTGTCGGGATTGCCGATCTTCAGCGCCAGGATCTCGAAACTGTTCCAGCCGAAGACGCGCTCGGCCGGCGTCAGCCCGGGCTCGCCCCAGTCGGCGTCGATTTCCGGCGCCCCCTGGCCGCCGTCGATCGCCGCATCCGCCAGCGCCGCGCGCACCGCCGGCGTCAGCGAATCCGGCCGCCATTCCGGCACCTGGATCGTGCCGCGCCGGTCGACGATGGTGGCCAGCGCATGCGCCAGCAGGATTCCCGGGCTGGCCAGCAGCCCGCCCCAGTTGCCCGAGTGATGCCCGCCGTCGCGCAGCTTCAGCGACAGTTCGAAATTCAGCACCCCGCGCGTGCCGGTGAACAGCGTCGGCTTCTGCGGCGTCAGCCGCGGCCCGTCGGAGGCCAGCAGCAGATCGGCTTTCAGCGCCTCCCGGTGGGCGGCGCAGAACTCGTGCAGCCCCGGCGAGCCGGTCTCCTCGCCGGTTTCGATCAGGATCACCGAATTGAAGCCCAGCCGGCCGCGCGCCTCGATCACCGCCGCCAGGGCGCCGAAATTGATCGTGTGCTGGCCCTTGTTGTCGGCGGTGCCGCGTCCGAACAGCCTGTCGCCCCGCACCGACACCTGCCACGGCGACAGCCCGTCGCGCCACTGCTCGTCCAGGCCGCGAATGACGTCGCCATGGCCGTAGGTCAGCACGGTCGGCAGATTGCCGCCCTCGATGCGGCGGGCGATCAGGAACGGCCCGAATTGCGGCACCGGGTTGGGATGGATCGCGATCGAATAGCCCAGCTTCTCCAGCGAGGGCGCGATCTCGTCCTGCAGATAGGCGAGGAGATGGTCGGCGCAGGACGGGTCCTGGCTGACGGTGCGGAAGCCGACGCGCCGGTTCAGGTCGTCGAGAAAGCGCCCGTCGTCGAAATAGCCGGTGGCGTTCTCGATCGCTTGCTGGCGGCTGTTGCGCATGAACCGTCCCTATCGCTGCTCGACCGCCAGCATAGCGTTCCCCGGCCCGATCGGCGATGGCCGCAGCCGGAAGGAACTACTCCTTGAGCACGATCCACAGGATCAGGGCGCGGGCGCAGACCTCGCCGGCCGCATCGATCACCGCCGTGCCCGAGGTCAGCTTGCGGCCCTCGGCGGCGATCGGCCAGGCCAGCACCGTCGCCGGCTCCCCCGCCCGCAGCCGCTTCTCCACCCGCCCGGTCATCCGGCCGGTCAGGACCGTGCGCTCGTCGTCCTCCCGCAGCACCGCCGTGGCGCCGGGACAGTCCAGCGCCCCCCACAGGAACTCGTCGGGCAGGAATCCGTCCGCGCCGGCCAGCCGGGGATCGGGGGTCCAGAGCACGGCCGCCACGCCCCGCTCCTCGGAGCCGTCGACCCGCCCGGCCCAGACGCGCAGGCCGTCGCCCGCCTCCCGCCCTCGGCCGCAGACGAAGCATTGGTGGAAATCGGAATCGACGTCCGAACCGCCCATCGCCGCCGCCCGCGCCATCTGCGCCGGCGACGGCAGCGGCGGCACCGCCAGATCGAAGGCCGCCGGCCGCGCCGCGGCAAGAAGCGTGGCGCCGTCCCTCAGCTCGAGGACATCGCCGGTCCGGACCAGGTCGAGCGGCCGGTCGAGCGGCGGCGGGGCGCGCAGGGTGATCTCCGCGCTGCCGCCGACCAGCGCGGCAAGCCTGCCCGCCACGTAGCCGCCATTGCCCGATTCCTTCGGCCCGTGAAAACGATGCGCGATCGTCAGGTGCGATCGCGCCGCTGCCGCTCCATCCATGTCCACTCCTCTTGCCCAACGCTTGGCGCGCGACCGCAGCCCGAATGCCGCTGCCGCCTCGCCCGGCGGCCGGCAGCCTGCCACAGCTCGTCCGGCCGGCAAACCGCCGTTCATCCCGCGTTCTTGGCGCCCCGCGATGCCTGCCGGATCGCGCTCAGCGTGGTGCGCGGATTGATCGCCTCCGGATCGAGCCGGACCTCGATCACCGACGGCGTCTTGGCTTGCAGGGCCGCCTCGAAGGCCGGCGCGAAATCTTCCGTCCGCTCGACGCGCCAGCCCGCCGCGCCATAGGCCTGCGCCCAGGCCACGAAATCGGGATTGACCAGGTCGGTGCCGACCGGGCGCGCGGGATATTCGCGCTCCTGGTGCATGCGGATGGTGCCGTACATGCCGTTGTTCACCACCACCAGCACGATGTTGGCCCCCGCCTGGCAGGCGGTGCCGAATTCCTGCATGGTCATCTGCAGGCAGCCGTCGCCGGCGAAGCACACCGCGACGCGCTCCGGATGCACGATCTTGGCCGCCACCGATGCCGGCAGCCCGTAGCCCATCGAGCCGGAGGTCGGCGCCAATTGCGTGCGCCAGCCGCGGTAGCGGTAGAAGCGGTGCACCCAGGCGGTGTAGTTGCCCGCCCCGTTGCAGATCACGGCGTCGTCGGGCAGCCGTTGCCTTAGCCAGTCGACGATCTCTCCCATCTGCACGCTGCCGGGATTGCGCGTCGGCTTGATCCAGTCGAGATAATCGGCCCGCGCCGCTTCGCGCCACGCCTTGAAGCGGTCGCCCGCCGGCTTCGGCAAGGACGCCAGGGCGGCGCAAATGCCGGCCATGCCGGACACGATCCCCAGCGTCGGGCGATAGACGCGGCCCAGCTCCTCGGCCCCAGGATAGACATGCACCAGCTTCATCTGTGGCTCGGGAATGCCAATCAGGGTGTAGCCGGAGGTCGTCATCTCGCCCAGCCGCGCGCCGAGCACCAGCAGCAGGTCGCTCTCCTTCACGCGCTGCGCCAACTTGGGATTGATGCCGATGCCGACATCGCCGATGTAGCTGGCATGCCGATTGTCGAGAATATCCTGGGTACGGAACGAAGCCGCCACCGGCACACCGCTCTTCTCGGCGAAGCGTGCCAGATTCTCGCGCGCGGCTTGCGTCCAGCCCGAGCCGCCGACAAGGACCAGCGGCCGCTGCGCGCCTTCCAGCAGCCCCGTAAGTTCTTGCATCTGCGACGCGCCCGGCAGCGCCTGCAGCGGCGCATAGGGCTGCGCGTCGGCGGTCTGGGCAATCTGCGTCAGCATGTCCTCCGGCAGTGCCAGCACGACCGGCCCCTGCCGGCCCGAGGTCGCCGTATGGAAAGCGCGGGCGACGAACTCGGGCAGGCGCGCGGGGTCTTCGACCTCGGCCACCCACTTGGCCATCTGGCCGTACATGCGCCGGTAGTCGATTTCCTGGAACGCCTCGCGCTCCATCTGATCGCGCGCCACCTGGCCGATGAACAGGATCAGCGGCGTGGAATCCTGGAACGCCACGTGCACGCCGGCGCTGGCATTGGTGGCGCCCGGCCCGCGCGTGACCATGCAGATGCCCGGCCGGCCGGTCAGCTTGCCGTAGGCGTCGGCCATCATCGCCGCCCCGCCCTCCTGGCGGCAGATCACGAAGCGGATCGAATTGGCGTCGTGCAGCGCGTCGAGCACCGCCAGGTAGGATTCGCCCGGTATGCCGAACACCGTATCAACGCCATGAATCTTGAGCTGATCGACCAGAATCTGTCCGCCGCTGCGCGCCTTCGTCGCCATGTTTCCATCCCGCCGGAATTTTCCCGCCGACCATGGCATGCCGGACGCGCCGGGAACAGGCCGGAGCCGATCCGCGCCGGATATCGCGAGGGGATGGAAGCATCGCCGCTTCCACCCCCTTATCGCTTGCGTCAGGGCTCCAGAATCCACAGCGTCCGGTTCCGCCGCAAGGTCCCCTGCAGGAAGAAGCGCAGATCGCCGACCATGCGTCCCAGCTCGCCTTTCAGGCTGTGGAAGCCGGGCCGCTCCTGCAGCGCCGCCACGTCGAGCACCCGCAGATCCTCGATCGAACGGGCATGCTCGATGAAGGTGGCGGCATGATCGAGCCGCGCCAGCAGCGTCATCAACTGCCGCCGCGTGAAGCGGCTCTCGCCGTGCCGGCCGAAGCCGGGATGCGCCGCCTGCAACTGCCGCGCCAACGGCGCCAGCGCCGTCCGCCGCACGAAGATCGAGTCGGGGCTGCGCCCGAAAGCCATGCCCTGGCCGGCGGTCCAGTATCCGGACGCCGGTTTCTCGGCAGCCGGTTCGATCGGCTTGCCGGAATGGAATTCGAGAATGTCGGGTGCTTTGACCTGGCTGCGCGACGTGTACACCTTGTAGAACGGCTGAAATCTGTCCATGCGTCCTCCTGCCTTGAAGTGGCTTCCTGGTCGGGGACGTATGGAATTTCAGTCGATCAGGTCATGGACGCAGCCTGGGCCTTCTTGCGACCGCATCGCGGACTGGATTGCCCGCGCCGAGCAGAAGGCAAGATAATGCGTTGGTATCCGGTTTCAATGGTCGAAGACAAATTTTCCCGGACCAGCGGCGGCGCCAGCCGGCCCGGCTTACCCGCCCGTCCGGCGCGCAGGAGACGCGGAATTGCCGTGACGCCGTTGCTGCCCGGTCGGGTCCCAGGGCAACCCCTTGCTGTCTCTAATCGAAGCGGGAAACGGATGCCGGTCGCTACTGCTGCCGGGCCTCGACGGCCGCCTGCATGTCCTCGCTCACGGCCTCGAAGATATCCGACAGGAAGTCGCCGCTCGCCATCATGCCGACCAGCGCCGACAGCCCGACCATGGCGGTCATCAAGCCGTATTCGATCGCCGTAGCGCCCGACTCGTCTTTCAGCAGCGCGATGAGTTTTGCGGTCATCATGCGCCAATCATTGCTCGAACTATTGGGGTACCGGTATTGTTCGAAAGGATCCCCTAGCCGAAAGCAATACCGCCATCCGCGCGTTCATCCTGTCCATTGGAATAGGCGGCAGGACCCGGCGCACGCGCCGCGACGCCCGAACAGGGACGTCCCACGTTTGGCCTGACAAAAGACGAAGCGACGGCTGCGAAGCGTCCTACCGCCGCCCCCCGCCGCCACGTCCCCCGCCGCCGCCAAATCCTCCGCGAGACCCCGAGGGAATGGATGGCATCGGTCGGGCCGCAGGCGGCCTGGCGATGGGGTGGGTCGGGCGCCCCGGACGAGGCGGCGGCGAGATATTCCAGTCGTTGTCGTCGTCGTAATGGTAGTAGTCGTAGCGGTCGTAATACCACGGATCGTTCCAGCCGACTCCGTAGTAGCCCGTGGTGGTCGATCCGCCCGAGGCGCAACCGACCAAGCCGATCGCCGTCAGAATCAGAATGGGAATCGCGAAGCGCATCTTCATGGCCGGGTCTTCCTTTCCTGATCGCGCTCGGTGTCCCACTGAACCAGGCCGACAGCCGCACCACTGGGATCAGCGACAACCGCCATCCGGCCCTCGAACAGAGTCGATCGCGGCATGACCAGTATCGCGCCGCCCAATTGCTGGGCCAGCGTCAGCGATTTCGACAGATCGGCAACCCGCACGAAGGGGAGCCAGGCCGCGGCCACGTTGGACCGCTTGGCCGATAGCTGCGATACGGCCGCCCGGGCAAAATTGCCGCTGACCAGCATGAATTCGTTCTTACGGTCGCTTTCGGTATTCTCGACGACCTCGTAGCCCGCGACCGAGCGATAGAAGACGGTGGCTTTCTGCGCGTCGTGGCTGAGAAGCTGAATCCAGATCCATTCGCCCGGCTCGGCGAGAAAGTCGCCCGGATCGCCGTCGGCCGACTTGATGACGCCGAACACGGCTCCTTCCGCATCGGCGAAAACCGCCTGTTCGCCGCGCTTGGGCAGAACCTTGGGCGCCACGAGCTGGCGACCGCCGCCGCTGAGAATCGCCTTTCCGGCCTGCCCCACATCCGGCACCGAAATATAGGCGATCCAGCGCGGCGTGGCGGGCGCATTGGGACGCGCCTGCACGTTCACCACGCCGCCAAGCGGGCGATTGTCGTTCAGGATGAGGGTATAGCCGGTCGCCGCATCGCCCACCGGGCGGAACTCCCAGCCGAACATCCTGGCGTAGAATTGCCGCGCCGCATCGACATTGCTGGTCACCAGGTCGATCCAGACGAACTTGCCGGGAAGTCTGGGGCTGCCAGGTTCCGTCGCAAGCGGCGGCAATTCCGGGTCCGCCGCCTGCGCGACCGGCGCCATGCTCGCCAGCAGGACAGCGAGAGCGCCCGTCAGCCACAAGCGGCGCGCCGACGATCGCGGGTCAGGTCGCCTGCGTTCGAACTTCGTCGCCATGATCCACCTTCCTCGTGCAAGTCTTTGGCTCAAGTTGATTGCCTCGGCACGCGGCGCGCAGAACGCCACAAGGCTTCAGCGGAATTATGATCTGGGTCAATCGCCGCCACGCTTCGGCTCTGGGACGCCTATCGGTTTTTGCCGGCAATCGCAATTCGATCCCCCTCGAGGATTCCACTTTAGAACTATTTTCCGCTGAAGGGCAAAACCGCGATCGATTGCCCGTCTTTTTGCATCCTTGACCGCCATCATGGTCCGAGCACGCCCTGCGAACGAAGCGTCCGGATGCGGGACTGATCGTAGCCAAGAACCTCCCGCAGCACGGCGTCCGTATGCTGCCCCAGCAATGGAGCCGCCAGGGGATCGGCAAGGGGCGTGCCGTCGAGCGCGAAAGCGGCGGCTATGTTGGGAACCATGCCCGCGACCGGGTGGGAAATGCCCGACAGCATGTGCCCGACGGCGTTGCGGCGGGTGAATGCCTCCTTGACCGAACGCACCAGACCAAGGGGTACGCCCCATTTCAGCGCCCGTTCCAGCGTGGCCTCGCGCGTGACGCTGCGGAAAGACGCCTGCAGCCGGGCTTTCAGCCGCTCAATGTTCGCCAGGCGCAGCTCGTTGGTCGCGAATGTCGGATCGGCGGCCAGTTCGGCATCGCCGAGAACCTCCAGCGCCAGTCGCTGGAAGTTGCGGTCGTTGGCGCAGGCGAGAAAGACCGGGCCGTCCTTGCAGTCGAAGACGCCGACCGGCGCGGCCGTTCGCGATCCGCTGCCGAACCGGATCTGATCGTCGCCGGTCATGAGAAAGTTCATGCCGTACTGGCCGGTGAGAACGATCGCGGTGTCGAACAGCGAGGTTTCGACGTACTGGCCGACGCCATGCCGGTCCCGGGCGACAAGTGCCGCCAGAATG
Organism: Reyranellaceae bacterium; assembly: GCA_050181585.1. GTDB lineage: Bacteria > Pseudomonadota > Alphaproteobacteria > Reyranellales > JAQSWP01 > JAQSWP01. Next base: position 112,878 of record JBFXDA010000003.1, on the reverse strand, counting down.
GCGTTGCTCGCCATCATGCCGGTCGAAATGTCGACGACGGCCGGCCCGATCCGCATCGGCTCCTGCTCGGGAAACCCGTTCAGCGCCATGAGCCCGCTTTCGGCCTGGATCACGGGATCGTAGCCCGGTCGCGACGCCAGTTCGCCGCGGCGCCCGAAGGCCGATATGGCGCAATAGACCAGCCGGGGATTGCGCTTGGAAAGGGCTTCGTAAGAGAGACCGAGCCGGTCCATGACGCCGGTCGAGAAGTTTTCGACCACGACGTCGGCGGCGGCGGCAAGCTCGCGGGCGATTTCGCAGCCTTCCCGGTTCTGCAGGTCCAGGGCAATGCTGCGCTTGTTGCGGTTGGCCCACAGATAGGTGGAGCTTTCCCCGCCCAGGGCCGGCGGCTGCATCCCCCGGCTGTCGTCGCCGGTGCCCGGTCTCTCGATCTTGATCACGTCGGCGCCGAGATCGGCGAGCAGCAAAGTCGCGTAGGGCCCGGCCATCTGGCGCGTGAAGTCGACGACGCGAACGCCTTCCAGGGCGAGAGGCGCCGACGCCTTGCGCGAAGACGGCGGCGAAAGTTGCGGCCGCCTGGACATGTCTTCCGGACTGGAAGGCATCGATTGCTCTTTCGCTCGGTCGATCCGGATGGCAGTACCTTGACAGAAGCCGAAGGCGAGTCAAACGAGCATGCCGGCGCCGTTGGCGGCCGCTCGACTGCCGCAGCGGCATCCGGCGAAAGAAAAGGAAATGGTGAGCCCGGCAGGGATCGAACCTGCGACCACTTGATTAAAAGTCAAATGCTCTACCGCTGAGCTACGGGCCCCCAGGGAGCGTCGGACGAAGAGGCCCGGGGCGCTTTTGGAGCCTCCCTATAGGATGCTGCGGCGCGGTGGTCAACCGTCCGAATCCGGTCAAGGAAAACGGCGCCGGGGCCGTAGAACTCCCGCGCTGCCCCGCCGATTTTTCAGTTGGTGCGCGCGCCGCCCAGCCCGGCGAATTTGGCGTTCAACCGCTTGTGCACGCGCGGGGAGACGAAATGCGAGACGTCGCCGCCCAGCCGGCCGATATCCTTGACCAGGCTGGAGGCGATGAACTGGTGACGCTCGGAGGCCATCAGGAACACCGTCTCGATCTGCGGCGCCAGCTTGGCGTTCATGCTGGCCATCTGGATCTCGTACTCGAAGTCCGACACCGCGCGCAGGCCGCGGAAGATGACGTTGCCGTTCATCGCCTTGGCGAAATCGACCAGCAAGCCCTGGAACGGTTCGACCGAGACGCGGCTGCCCAGATCGTCGGGCATGGCGGCGATGTCCTCGCGCACTATCTCGACGCGCTCCTCGATGGTGAACAGCGGGCCCTTGCCGATATTGATGGCCGGCCCCACCACCAGGTGATCGACCAGGCGCGCGGCGCGGCGGATGATCTCCGAATGCCCATTGGTGATCGGATCGAACGTGCCCGGATAGACACCGATACGATGCTGCGCCATTGCTTCCCCCCGACTGGACGCCTGAACGGCTATTTACTGCGGCGCAACATTAGCGGCGGCGGGGGTCATTTGCCACCGCTTTCCTCGCCCGTCTCGACCTCCTCCTCGGCGCCGATTCGGGTAACGGAAACAACGCGTTCGCCCTCGCCGACGGTGAAAAGTTTCACCCCACGGGTGGTGCGGCCCGCCATGCGGACGTCGTGGATGGCGAAGCGGATGAGCTGGCCGCCATCGGTGACCAGCATGACCTGGTCGCTTTCCTTCACCGGGAAAGCGGCCGCCACCTTGGCGCCCCCCGACCTGGAATCGGCGCGCCCCAGATCCATCAGGTCGATGCCTTTGCCGCCGCGGGCGGTGATGCGGTAGTCGTAGGCCGAACTGCGCTTGCCGAAACCGGAAGAAGCCACGGTCAGCACCACTTCCTCGCGCTCTTCCATCTCGGCGAAACGCTCCGGCGACAGCGGCATCTCGGCCGCGCTCTCCTCGTCACCCCCCGCTTCGATGGGCGTGGCTTCCTCCTCGCCCAGCTCCTGCTGGCGCATCAGCCGGCGCTGGCGCAGATAGGCATCGCGCTCCTCGGTCGAGACGCGCTCCGAATTGAGCAGCGACATGGAGATGACCTCGTCGCCCTCGGCCAGGCGGATGCCGCGCACGCCGGTCGAGGAGCGGCTGGCGAAGACGCGCACGTCGGCCACCGGGAAGCGGATCGCCTTGCCGTCGCGGGTCGCCAGCAGCACGTCCTGCTCGTCCGAACACACCTGCACGGCGATGAGCCGGTCGCCCTCGTCCTCGCCCTCGAACTTCATGGCGATCTTGCCGTTGACGTTGACGTTGACGAAGTCGGAAAGCTGGTTGCGGCGCACGTTGCCGCGCTGGGTCGCCAGCATCACCGAGAGCTTGGCCCAGGCGCTCTCGTCCTCCGGCAGCGGCATCAGCGTGGTGATGGTCTCGCCTTCGGACAGCGGCAGCAGATTGACCAGCGCCTTGCCGCGCGCCTGCGGCGTGCCCAGCGGCAGGCGATAGACCTTCATCTTGTAGACCATGCCGCGGCTGGAGAAGAACAGCACCGGCGTGTGGGTGTTGACCACGAACAGGTTCTCGACGAAATCCTCCTCGTGCGTGGCCATGCCCGAGCGGCCCTTGCCGCCGCGCCGCTGGGCGCGATAGGCGGAGACCGGCACGCGCTTGATGTAGCCGGCATGCGTGACGGTGACGACCATGTCCTCGCGCTGGATCAGGTCCTCGATGTCCTGCTCGAATTCGTTGTCCTGGATCTCGGTGCGGCGCGGGGTGGCGAACTGGTCCCTGATCTCGATCAGCTCCTGGCGCATCAGCGCATAGAGCTTGTCGCGCGAATCCAGCAGCGCCAGGTACTCCTGGATCTGGCCGGTGACGTCGGTCAGCTCGTCGCCGATCTTGGTGCGCTCCAGCCCGGTCAGCCGCTGCAGGGTCAGCGCCAGGATGGCCCGCGCCTGCGCCTCGGAAAGCCGGTAGGTGCCGTCGGCGCCGATACGCTCGGGCTCGTCGACGAGCTGCAGCAGCGGCAGCAGATCGCCGATCGGCCAGGCGCGCGCCATCAGCTCGACCCGGGCGGCGCCGGGATCGGGCGCCTTGCGGATCAGGGCGATCACCGGATCGATATTGGCCACCGCGATCGCCAAGCCGACCAGGATATGGGCCCGCTCGCGCGCCTTGCCCAGCTCGTGCTTGGTGCGCTTGGTGATGACCTCCTCGCGGAAGCGGATGAACGCCTCCAGCATTTCCTTCAGCGTCATCATCTGCGGCCGGCCGCCGTTCAGCGCCAGCGCGTTGACGCCGAAGGAGGTCTGCAGCGGGGTGAACTTGTAGAGCTGGTTCAGCACGATCTCGGCCATGGCGTCGCGCTTGAGCTCGATCACCACCCGCACGCCGTCGCGGTCGCTCTCGTCGCGCAGCTCGGAAATGCCCTCGACCCGCTTCTCGCGCACCACCTCGGCGATGCGCTCCAGAAGCCGCGCCTTGTTCTCCTGGAACGGGACCTCGGTGATGATGATGGCTTCGCGGCCCCTGATCTCCTCGAACCTGGTGCGGGCGCGGATGACGATGGAGCCGCGGCCCAGCTCGTAGGCCGAGCGGATGCCGTTGCGTCCCAGGATGATGGCGCCGGTCGGGAAATCCGGTCCCGGCACGATCTCCTGCAATTGCTGCGCGGTGGTATTGGGATTGTCGATCAGCGCGCAGGTGGCGTCGATGATCTCGCCCAGATTGTGCGGCGGGATGTTGGTCGCCATGCCGACGGCGATGCCGCCGGCGCCGTTGACCAGCAGGTTGGGGAAGCGGGCCGGCAGCACGGTGGGCTCGGTGCCGCTGTCGTCGTAGCTGGGCTGGAAGTCGACGGTCTCCTTGTCGATGTCCTCCAGCAGGGTCTCGGCCACCTTGGCCAGGCGGGCCTCGGTGTAGCGCATGGCCGCCGGCGGATCGCCGTCCATCGAGCCGAAATTGCCCTGCCCCGAGATCAGCGGCAGGCGCATGGAGAAATCCTGCGCCATGCGCACCATGGCGTCGTAGATGGCGCTGTCGCCGTGCGGATGGTACTTGCCCATCACGTCGCCGACGATGCGGGCCGACTTGCGGAACGGCTTGGTGGAGTCGTAGCCCGACTCCTTCATCGAATAGAGGATGCGCCGGTGCACCGGCTTCAGCCCGTCGCGCACGTCGGGCAGGGCGCGCGCCACGATCACGCTCATGGCGTAATCGAGGTAGGAGCGCCGCATCTCCTCTTCGATGGTGACCGGCGTTATGTCCTGGGGCGATCCGGGCGGCGGAAGCTCGTCGGTGGGCGTCTCTGTACTCAAGATTTCTGCTTTGCAAAAAGCCGCCGCCAAGGGCTTCGGCGGTCTGGAGATTCAACGCCGGCAGAGTACCAAAACAGCGCCGCCGCCACCACTGATTTTGGCGGCCTTACCCTCCGATCAATCGATTGATTCTATTGATCTTTCTGCCGCCGGAAATGGCCTGTGCACAGCCCTTGGCGCGGCAGTCGCGCGCGGACGCAAATTCGCGTCGCGAGGCGTCCCACCACCCGCAACTCTCAATAGAATTCAAAAAGTATATTTTCCCGTTTCAGGACGTGCCGCGCAGGCGGTGGATCGCCCGGCTCAGGTTCTCGAGCTCGTAGGGCTTCTCCAGGCACATCACGTCGGGGCCGATCACGCCGTCCTGCACCAGGACCTGGCGCTCGCGGCCGGTCAGAACCGCCAGCGGCAGGTCGGGCCGCAGCTTGCGCGCTTCGCGGATCAGCTCGGCGCCGTCCATGCCCGGCAGGCCCAGATCGGTCAGCATCACGTCGATCCCGGGATGCTCCTTCAGCGCCTGCAGCGCGGCGGCGCCATTGCCCGCCTCGATCACGCGCATGCCCTCGTGCTCGAGATGGTCCACGGCCGTCATGCGCACCAGCGCATCGTCCTCGACCAGCAGCACGACCGGAGCGCCGCGCAAGGCCGCCTGGGCCTGCTGCTGGGGCTGCGCGATCTCGGCGGCCGCCATCGCCAGCGGCGCAGCGGCGACGGCAGGCGTCTGCATTCCTTCCGCCGCCGCGCTGCGGCGGGCATGGTCGAGCGCGGTGCGCAGCTTGCGCGCCAGCTCCTCGCGCCGGTAGGGCTTGGAGATCAGCAGCACGTCCTCGTCCAGCCGCCCGTCATGGATGATGGCGTTCTCGGTGTAGCCGGAGGTATAGAGCACCGCCATGCGCGGCAGCCGCGTCTGCGCCTGGCGCACCAGGTCGCGCGTCTTGACCGAGCCGGGCATCACCACGTCGGTGAACAGCACGTCGATCGCCGCGCCGCTGGCGACGATGGCCAGCGCCGCCTCGGCGCTGGCCGCCTGCAGCACGCGATAGCCCAGATCGGTCAGCACGTCGATGGCGCCGGCGCGCACCGCCTCGTCGTCCTCCACCACCAGCACCGTCTCGTGGCCGAACTCGATCGGCGCCAGTGCGGGCGTTTCCAGCGTCTCCTCCGGCTGGCGGGTGCGCGGCAGGTAGATCTTCACCGTCGTGCCGTGGTTGGATTCGGAATAGATCTTCACGTGGCCGCCGAGTTGCTTGGCGTAGCCATAGACCTGGCTCAAGCCCAGCCCGGTGCCCTGGCCTTCCGGCTTGGTCGAGAAGAACGGCTCGAAGGCGCGCGCCGCCACCTCCGCCGACATGCCCGCACCGGTGTCGGACACCGCCAGCATCACGTACTGGCCGGCGCTGACCTCGGCGTGCTGGGCGGCATAGGCCTCGTCGAGGAAGGCGTTGGCGACCTCGATGGTCAGCTTGCCGCCCTCCGGCATGGCGTCGCGGGCGTTGATCGCCAAGTTGAGGACGGCGTTCTCCATCTGGCCCGGATCGGCCACCGCGTTCCACAGCCCGCCGGCGATGATGGTCTCGACCTGGATCGCCTCGCCCAGCGAGCGGCGCACCAGCTCGGTCATGTCCGACACCAGCCGGCCCAGATTGGTCGGCCGGGGCTCCAGCGGCTGGCGGCGGGCGAAGGCCAGGAGCTGGCGCGTCAGCCGCGCGCCGCGCTCGGTGCCGGCCATGGCCAGGTCGAGCCGCTGCGGGTTGCGCGCATCGTCGGGGGCGGCGCGCACCAGGTCGATGTTGGAAGCCACGATCTGCAACAGGTTGTTGAAGTCGTGCGCCACCCCGCCGGTGAGCTGGCCGATCGCCTCCATCTTCTGCGTCTGGCGGAACATGGTCTCGGCCTGCACCCGCTGGGTGATGTCGATGCAGGACACGACGAAGCCGCCGTCGGGCGTGGCGACGCGATAGATCTCGTAGTCGTGCCCGTCGAGGCGGAAGGACAGCGGCGGCGCCGACGGCGTGGCGTTCTCCGGCAGGGTCAGCACCGCGCTGCCGCGCCGCTGCTCGACCTTGCGGAACTCCTCGACCGACGCGCCCGCCCGCGCCATCTCGGAGGGGAAGCCCAGCTTGGTGAAGAAGCTGCGGTTGAAGGCGACCAGCCTGCCCTTGGGGTCGAAATGGGCGATGCCGTGGCGGATGTTGTCCAGCGTGTTCTGCAGGATCTGACTCTGGCGCGAGAGCTGCGCCTCGGCGCGCTGCAGGCGCCAATTGCTGGCGATCAGCAACAGCGTGCCGATCAGCAGCGCCAGCAGCGCGATCACCGACCCGCCGATGGCGGTGTAGAGCGTGCGCCGGTCGTTGGCGCGGTTCTCGGCCTGGCGGTCGTCCAGCAGACGGCGCTGCCCGGCGACGAAATCGGCGATCTGCTGGCGCGCCTCGTCCATGAGCTGCTTGCCGCGGCCGACGCCGACGCCCTGGATGATGCGCTCGCGCTCGCCGCGCCCGATCGCCTCCAGCGCCTGGCCGATCACCGCCATGCGCTCCTCGACCACCGGCCGCAGCCGGGCGATGCGCTCGGCCTGGTCCGGCGCGTCGGCGGTGAGCTGCGACAGCCGGTTCAGGCGCTGCGGAATCCGGGTCGTCGCCTGGTTGTAGGGATCGAGATAGGTGGGGTTGAGCGTGATGACGTAGCCGCGGAAGCCGGTTTCCGCGTCCTGCAGGTCCGACAGCAGCCCCTGGGCGGTGTCGATCACCTCGTAGGTATGCACCACCTGGGCATAGGCGCGATCGGAGGCATCGCTGAAATAGACGGTGAGATAGGTCGCCAGCGCCACCAGCCCGAGGACCGGCGCCAGCACAAGCAGCAGCAATCGCCCGATGAAACGCATGGTGTCGGCATACCCGTTCGGGCGACCGGACCGCCGGCCAAAACCCCTCTTGCAGGATAGTTGCGAAGCCCGATCAGGTAAATCGCCCAGGCATGCGACGGCCGGCGGACGCCGCAACGGAAACGGGCGCCGCCTCGAAGCAGCGCCCATCGCCTGGAACGCCGGACAGGGGCCGGCTCAGAACGGGATGTCGTCGTCCATGTCGCCGCCGCGCATCGGCGGCTGCCCGCCGCCGCGGCCGGCGCCGCCCCCGCCGCTGCCGCCGGAGTCGCCGCCGAAATCGTCGCCGCCGGCATCGCTACCGCCGCCGCGGCCGTCGAGCATGGTCATGGTGCCGCCGAAGCGGGGCAGCACGACTTCGGTGGTGTATTTCTCCACGCCGCTCTGGTCGGTCCATTTGCGCGTCTGCAACTGGCCCTCGAGATAGACCTTCGCGCCCTTGCGCAGGTATTTCTGGGCCACTTCGGCCAGCTTCTCGTTGAAAATCACCACGCGGTGCCATTCGGTGCGCTCCTTGCGCTCGCCCGAGGCCTTGTCGCGCCAGTTCTCCGACGTCGCCAGCGACAGTTGTACGATCAGCCCGCCCGCCTGGGTATGGCGCACTTCCGGATCGCGGCCCAGATTGCCGACCAGAATGACCTTGTTGACGCTGCCCGCCATGACATTCCCCTGCTGAAAGAATCCGCACTTGTTGCCGCAACCTAGCGGCCGAACGGCGATTCGCCAACAGATCAGAGATCGCATTCTGGGGACAACCGGGTGCCGGCTTGCCCGCCGGCAAAATGACTGCAGTTTTGCGGGGTTTTCCGGCCCCAGTTGCTCACAGGAAGCCGGGCAGAATTGCGCCGCCGACGATGGCAAACCGCGCCGCGCACCCCATAATATCGCTGGCGCCGGCCGGTCGCAGGACCGGCCGGAATTTTGCGACGGCCAGCGATCGGCCGCCTTCCCGCTACGGTAAAATACGACGCATGGATACGATCAGCATTCGCGGCGCGCGTGAGCACAACCTGAAGAATCTCGACGTGGACATTCCGCGCCAGAAGCTGGTGGTGATCACCGGCCTCTCCGGCTCGGGCAAGTCCTCGCTGGCCTTCGACACCATCTATGCCGAGGGCCAGCGCCGCTACGTCGAGAGCCTGTCGGCCTATGCCCGCCAGTTCCTCGAACTGATGCAGAAGCCGGAAGTCGATTCCATCGAGGGCCTGTCGCCGGCCATCTCCATCGAGCAGAAGACCACCTCGCGCAATCCCCGCTCCACCGTCGGCACGGTGACGGAGATCTACGACTACCTGCGCCTGCTCTACGCCCGCATCGGAATACCCTATTCGCCGGTCACCGGCCTGCCGATCGAGAGCCAGACCGTGTCGCAGATGGTCGACCGGCTGAACGAGATGAAGGAAGGCACGCGACTCTATCTGATGGCGCCCATCGTGCGCGGGCGCAAGGGCGAGTACCGCAAGGAACTGGCCGAGCTGCAGAAGCGCGGCTTCCAGCGGGTCAAGGTCGACGGCAAGCTCTACGAGATCGACCAGGCGCCCGCTCTCGACAAGAAGTTCAAGCACGACATCGACGTGGTGGTGGACCGCATCGTGCTGAAGCCGGGCCTCGGCAATCGGCTGGCCGATTCGCTGGAGACCGCGCTGGAGCTGGCCGACGGCATCGCCATCGCCGAGAACGCCGATACGGCCGAGCGCACCATCTTCTCCGCCCGCTTCGCCTGTCCCGTTTCGGGCTTCACCATCGAGGAGATCGAGCCGCGCCTGTTCTCCTTCAACAGCCCGCAAGGCGCCTGCCCGACCTGCGACGGGCTGGGCAGCAAGATGTTCTTCGATCCGGAACTGGTGGTGCCCGACCCGCGCCTGTCGCTGGCCGAGGGCGCCATCGCGCCCTGGGCCGATTCCTCGTCGCAGTATTACGGCCAGACGCTGGAGAGCCTGGCGCGGCACTTCAAGGTGAAGATGTCGACGCCCTGGAAGGATCTGCCGTCCAAGGTGCGCAACGCCGTGTTGCATGGCACCGGCGAGGAGCCGGTGACCATGCGCTACGACGACGGGCTGCGCCAGTACCAGACCACCAAGCCGTTCGAAGGCGTGGTCCCCAACATGGACCGCCGCTTCCGCGAGACCGATTCGTCCTGGGTGCGCGAGGAGCTGGAGCGGTTCCAGAACGTCACCGACTGCGAATCCTGCCACGGCGCGCGGCTGAAGCCCGAAGCGCTGGCGGTCAAGGTCGGCATGCGCAACATTTCCGAGACCACCGCGCTTTCCATCGCCGACGCGGTGGAGTGGTTCGGCGCCCTCAACCGCAAACTCACGCCCAAGCAGCGCGAGATCGCCGCCCGCATCCTCAAGGAGATCAACGAGCGGCTGGGCTTCCTGAACAATGTCGGCCTCGACTATCTCACGCTCGACCGCGCCTCCGGCACGCTGTCGGGCGGCGAGAGCCAGCGCATCCGGCTGGCCTCGCAGATCGGCTCCGGCCTGACCGGCGTGCTCTACGTGCTGGACGAACCCTCGATCGGCCTGCACCAGCGCGACAACGATAGGCTGCTGGCGACGCTGCGCCGCCTGCGCGACATCGGCAACACGGTGATCGTGGTCGAGCACGACGAGGACGCCATCCGCGCCGCCGACCATTTGATCGACATGGGCCCCGGCGCCGGGGCCCATGGCGGGCGCATCGTGGCTCAGGGCACGCCGGACGAGGTCATGCGCAAGCCCGAGAGCCTGACCGGCCAGTATCTCTGCGGCCTGCGCCAGATTCCCATCCCCGCCATCCGCCGCACGCCGCAAAAGGGCCGCGAGATTTCCGTCAGGGGCGCGCGCGCCAACAACCTGCAGAAGGTCGATGCCGCGATTCCGCTCGGCACCTTCACCTGCGTCACCGGCGTTTCCGGTTCGGGCAAATCCACCCTGATCATCGAGACGCTGTACAAGGCGCTGGCCAAGCGCCTGAACGGCGCGCGCGAGCAGCCGGGCGAGCACGACCAGATCCTGGGCCTGGAGCATCTCGACAAGGTCATCGACATCGACCAGTCGCCGATCGGCCGCACGCCGCGCTCCAACCCCGCCACCTATACCGGCGCCTTCACCCCGATCCGCGACTGGTTCGCCCAGTTGCCCGAGGCGGTCGAGCGCGGCTACAAGCCCGGCCGCTTTTCCTTCAACGTCAAGGGCGGCCGCTGCGAAGCCTGCCAGGGCGACGGCGTCATCAAGATCGAGATGCACTTCCTGCCCGACGTCTACGTGCAGTGCGACGTCTGCAAGGGCCGCCGCTACAACCGCGAGACGCTGGAAGTGCAGTTCCGCGGCAAGTCGATCGCCGACGTGCTGGAGATGACGGTCGACGAGGGCGCGGAGTTCTTCAAGGCGGTGCCCGCCGTGCGCGACAAGCTGGTGACCCTGCAGCAGGTCGGCCTTGGTTACATCCATGTCGGCCAGCAGGCCACCACGCTGTCGGGCGGCGAGGCGCAGCGGGTGAAACTGGCCAAGGAACTCTCCAGAAGGGCCACCGGCCGCACGCTCTACATCCTCGACGAGCCCACCACCGGCCTGCATTTCGACGACGTGCGCAAGCTTCTCGAGGTGCTGCACCGGCTGGTGGAGACCGGCAACACGGTGCTGGTGATCGAACACAACCTGGAAGTCATCAAGACCGCCGACTGGGTGGTCGATCTCGGCCCCGGCGGCGGTTCGGGCGGCGGCCGGATCGTCGCCGCCGGCACGCCCGAGGACGTCGCCGCCGTGCCCGACAGCTTCACCGGCCAGTACCTCGCCCCCTATCTGCGCCGCCGCACCGCCGCCGCGACGCCGGCCGCGAAAACGCGCAAGCGGGCCTAGCTACGGCACAGTACCATCCAGACAACGCCCTTCTTCCGCTTGCGGGAGAAGGGCATAGTGGGAAAGCGCCCGCGTAACGTCAGACACCTCATGGCCATGTTCGCTCGCCTTCTCCTCGCCGCCGCCCTGTTCTTCGCCCTCCCCGCAACGGCCCAACCGCAACCCGACCAGGCGCTGCTCGACACGGCCACTTCCATGTTCACCATGAACGTGCAGGCCCGCGCCGACGCCATCGAGAAACTGGCCGCCCGCGGCACGCCCGACATCGCCGCTCCCTTGATCGAGTTCATGCCGCTGGTGCCGGAGAACGCCGAGCGCATCGGCGAGATCCTGCGCCAGATCACCGGCGCCGACATCAAGGCGGAATGGTTCGAATGGATGCTGTGGCAGGAAGCGCATCCCGAGATCAGGCCCTTCGCCGGCTACGACGCGGTGAAGTCGCGCTTCCTGGGCCAGATCGACCTCGAGTTCCTGCGCTTCGTCCATCCCGGCGTGAAGAGCGATATCCGCCTGGAGGAGATCGCCTGGGGCGGGTTGAAATTCGGCGCCACTCCGGCGCTGGACGAGCCCGACACCACCAGCGCCGCCGACGCCGCCTGGCTGAGCGACGACGACATGGTGATCGGCTTGGTCATCGACGGCGACGCGCGCGCCTATCCGCGCCGCATCCTCGACTGGCACGAGATGGTCAACGACACGGTCGGCAAGGTTCCGGTCACCGTCAGCTTCTGCGCGCTGTGCTACTCGGCGATCGTCTGGGAACGCCTGCCGGCAGGCCGCGTGCTGCCCTTCGATTTCGACACTTCGGGTCTGATCTACCGCTCCAACAAGCTGATGTACGACCACCAGAGCGAATCGCTGTGGAGCCAGCTCACCGGCCAGCCGGTGGTCGGCGACCTGGCCGGCTCGGGCCTGCAACTGAAGATGCGGCCCGCCGTCATGGCGCGCTGGGCCGACTGGCGCGCCGCCCATCCCGACACGAAAGTCCTGTCGCTGCAGACCGGCCACCAGCGCGACTATCTGAACGGCCAGCCCTATGCCGACTACCTGTCGAACCCGGCGATGATGTTCCCCGCCGTCATGGCGGACTGGACGCACCAGCCCAAGGACCGCGTCTTCGGCCTGCGGCTGGACGGCGCGGCCAAGTCGTGGCCGCTGGGCGACTTCGCCGGCGGCAGGGTGATCAACGACCGCATCGGCGACGCGCCGGTGGTGCTGGTCGGCGACCAGGCGTCGGACACGGTGCGCGCCTATCGTCGCGACGGGCAGGAGTTCAAGCCCGGCGCCCATCCGCGGGAACTGCTCGCCGCCGATGGCCGGCCCTGGACGCTGACCGAGGACACCTTGGTCGGACCGGCTGGGGATAGATTGGAGCGCCTGCCCGGCCAGGTTTCCTTCTGGTTCGCCTGGCAAAGCCGTTTCCCGCGCAGCTCGCCTAAGCCTTAAGCAGAATACCCCTATACGATGTGCGTTTCTTTTCCAGATATACCTAATCTTTTGAATTATTTGTTTTGAGCTTTTTGCGGCCTGAGCGCAAAATCATCCCGTTTCCTAGCGAAACGGGGGTTCACCATGAAACGTCTTGGATTGTCGATCGCGGCCGGGTTGGCCGCGGCAATGCTGTTCAGTGGCGTCGCATCCGCATCGGTGCCCGTCACACATAACGATGGAATTCAGGGCAAACCGTTCGTCGATCTGGCCGCGGGCTGCGGCGGCGCCAATGCGAAATGCGGTGGCGGTGGTGGCGGCGGGGGAAGCGGTCCGCCGCCTCCGCCCCCACCGCCGCCTCCCCCGCCTCCTCCTCCGCCTCCGGGCGGCGGCGGCGGTGGCGGTGGCGGCGGCGGACCGAAGCCGATCTTCACCCGCTAAGCGGGTCGCCTTCTGAAAAACGGCCGTCCCTCGGGACGGCCGTTTCCTTGTCCGGTTCCGGCGGCGTCAGGCCCTGGCGGCGACCGCCTCGATCTCGACCAGGAGAGCGGGATCGACCAGCGCCGTGACGATCAGCAAGGTCGAGGCCGGCACTTTCTCGCCGACGAACTTGTCGCGCGCCTCGCGATAGGCCGGCACGTAGCGCGGATCGGTGAGATAGACGTTGACGCGCACCAGGTCGTCGACGCCCATGCGCGCCTCCTTCAGGATCGCCACCAGGTTCTTCCACGCCAGCTCGCACTGCTTCTCGATCGTGGCGCCGGGCTTGCGGTTGCGGTCGATGCCGACCTGGCCCGAGATGTAGAGCAGCCGCGTCTCGGGCGGCACCTCCATGCCGTGCACGTAGCGGCCGGCCGGCGGGGCGATGGATGCGGGGTTGCGCACGATATTGGCCATGGTCTCCTCCCTGTTGCCTCGTTGGTCCCGAGAGACTATCTCTTGCCCCCGATCCAACCAAGGACGGCGGACGGTGAACGAATCCCCGGTGCATGTGATCGGCGGCGGCCTGGCCGGCTCGGAAGCGAGCTGGCAATTGGCGCGCGCCGGCGTGCCCGTGGTGCTGCACGAGATGCGCCCGCACCGTTCGACCCAGGCGCACGAAACCGACGGGCTGGCCGAGCTGGTATGCTCCAACTCCTTCCGCTCCGACGATGCGCTGAACAACGCCGTCGGCCTGCTGCACGAGGAGATGCGCCGCGCCGGCTCCCTGATCATGCGCGCCGCCGATGCCAGCAAAGTGCCGGCCGGCGGTGCGCTGGCGGTGGACCGGCATCAGTTCTCCGCCGCCGTGCAGGAAGCGCTGGAAGCCGACCCGCTCGTGACCATCGCGCGCGGCGAGATCGCTGGCCTGCCGCCCGACGACTGGGACAGCGTCATCGTCGCCACCGGCCCGCTGACCTCGCCCGCCCTGTCCGAGGCGATCCGCACCCTGACCGGCGAGGACAGCCTGGCCTTCTTCGACGCCATTGCGCCCATCGTGCACAAGGACTCGATCGACTTCTCCATCGCCTGGTTCCAGTCGCGCTACGACAAGAGCGGCCCGGCCGGCGACGGCGCCGATTACGTCAACTGTCCGTTCGACAAGGAGCAGTACGAGGCCTTCCTGCGCGCCGTGATCGAAGGCGAGAAGACCGAGTTCAAGGAGTGGGAGAAGGACACGCCCTATTTCGAGGGCTGCCTGCCGATCGAGGTGATGGCCTCGCGCGGACCCGACACGCTGCGCTACGGGCCGATGAAGCCGGTGGGCTTGCGCGATCCGCGCACCGGCCGGCGGCCCTATGCGGTGATGCAGCTGCGCCAGGACAATGCGCTGGGCACGCTCTACAACATGGTCGGCTTCCAGACCAAGCTGAAGCACGGCGAGCAGACGCGCGTCTTCCGCCTGATCCCCGGCCTGCAGAACGCGCAGTTCGCCCGCCTCGGCGGGCTGCACCGCAACACTTTCCTCAATTCGCCGCGCCTGCTCGACGGATCGCTGCGCCTGAAGGCGATGCCGCGCCTGCGCTTCGCCGGCCAGGTCACCGGCGTGGAAGGCTATGTCGAGAGTGCGGCCATCGGCCTGCTGTCCGGCCGCTTCGCCGCCGCCGAGCGGCTTGGCGCGTCCATCGCTTCGCCGCCGCCCACCACCGCCTTGGGCGCGCTGTTGGCGCACATCACCGCCAACGCCGACGCCGCGACGTTCCAGCCGATGAACGTCAATTTCGGCCTGTTCCCCGACCTGCCCGCCCCCGCCGACGGCAGCCGCCCGCCGCGCGGCAAGGACCGCAAACAGGCCATGGCGCGCCGGGCGCTCTCCGACGTCGAGGCGTGGCTGAACCCGCAACGGGAAGCGGCAGAGTAAAGTCGAGCTCCCCCAAACAAACGCCCTTCTCCCGCTTGCGGGAGAAGGTGCCCGAAGGGCGGATGAGGGTGTCCTGCATCCGCGACCGCACACCCTCACCCGGCCGTTGGCCACCCTCTCCCGCAAGCGGGAGAGGGGCGCAATTCGAGAGAGCCTCTGCTTATTCCGCCGGCACGCCCGCCGCAGCGGCGGAACCGCCGCGCAGCTCCGCCCGCGCCAGCCGCACCACCTGCCAGCCCGAATGCAGCGCCAGCACGGCCATGATGCCGGCCACGATGACGTCGGGCCAACCGGTGCCGGTGCCGAACACGCCGACCGCCGCCGCCATCACCGCGACATTGCCGATGGCGTCGTTGCGCGAGCACAGCCACACCGAGCGGCGGTTGCTGTCGCCGTCGCGATGGACGTAGAGGATCAGGGCGGTGGCGAGATTGGCCGCCAGCGCCAGGAAGCCGACCACGCCCATGGCGACGGGCTCGGGCACGACGCCGGTGCAGGCATGCCAGGCCGCCTGGCCGATCACCCACAGGCCGAAGACCAGCATGGTGAGGCCCTTGAACAGCGCCACCTTGCTGCGCGCCGCCAGCGCCATCGACAGCACGAACAGGCTCAGCCCGTAATTCACCGCGTCGCTGAGGAAATCCACCGAGTCGGCCAGCAGCGCGGTCGAGGCGGCGGCCTGCGCCGTCGCCAGCTCGACCACGAACATGCCCGCGTTCAGCGCCAGCGCGATCCACAGCGCACGGCGGAACTTCCCGTCGGCCGGCGCATGGCCGTGGCCATGACCGTGACCATGGCCGGGCGAATGATTGTGATGCGAACAGGAGGCCGACATCTCACATCTCCTCATGCGTCTCGCCGATATGGGCGGTCATGTCGTCGAGGATCTGCCGCACGTGATGGTCGGCGGCGACATAGAACACCTGCTTGCCCTCGCGCTCGGCGCGCAGGATGCGGGCGGCGCGCAGCAGGCGCAGGTGATGGCTGACCAGCGACACCGACAGGTCCAGCCGTTCGGCGATGGCGCCGACGCTGACCCGCTCGTGCAGGCACAGCATGGCGATGCGCAGCCGCGTGGCGTCGCCCAGCAGCTTGAAGATTTCCGACAATTGGACGATCAGCCCGTCATTACTCATGCCTGAACATTTAAATAGTTGTTCAAGTATTGTCAATGGGATCAGACCAGACCGATTTTCCCTTTCAGAACCGGCGGATAGAGGCTTTCCACGCCAGCCGGAGCTGGCGCGCCAGCGGCGGCAGGTCGATTTTCGGGCTGTAGACGTCGTATTTCTGCCGCGCCAGCCGCGACAGGTAGCCGTCGAGCAAGGTGGCCGGCAGCAGCGCCGGCAAGGCGGCGGTCGGAATCCCCGCCCGCATCCGCCGGGCCAGCCGCAAATGCCGGCGCGCCTCGGCGGCGATGCCGGCGATCACCACCGGCAGCGCCGCCTGTTTGCGGCCGTCGAACAGGGCCTCCGTCGAAACCCCCGCCGCCTGCAGCCGGTCGCGCGGCAGATAGAGCCGCCGCTGCGCGGCATGGAACGGCACCGCCCGCAGCAGTCCGGTCAGCGCATAGGCGATCCCGACATGCCGCCCGGCGCGCAAGGCGCGCGGCTGGCGGGCGCCGAGGCAGGCCAGGCTCAAGCCGGTCAGGCTGCCGGCGGTCGCCCGGGCCAGGCGTTCGAGCGCAGGATAGTCCTCGATCGGCTCGTTCTCGACCTCCTGCTCGCGAGCCCGCAGCATGGTCTCGAATTCCTGCCGCGGCAGGGCGAAGCGCGAGAAGGCCTGGGCCAGGGCCTGCACCACCTGATGGTGCGGCCCGCCGCCGGCAGCGGCGGCGGCGATGGCGTCGCGCCACCATTGCAGGCGGATGCGGCCCAGCAGCGGTTCGCTGACCAGCTCCGGCGTGCGCGCGATCTCGGCGTTGAAGGCATAAAGCGCATAGAGGCCGGCGCGCGCTTCCTCGGGCGCGAAAAGGCCGCAAAGATAGTGGTCGTAGTCCTGCAGCCGAACCTGTTCGGCGCACAGACGATTCCACTCCTCGGTCTCGGCCATTGCAAAACGCCCATCCCTGTCCATGCCGTTTATGCCATAAAACCCCTCAGACCATGCCCTCCGCGCCGACACTCTCCGGATATGCCGATGCCGCGCTGAAACTGCTGCAGCCGCTGGTCGACCGGCTGGACCGCGCGCATGGCGAGCAGGGGCGGCAGTTTTTCCGCTGGCTGCGCCAGCTCAGCCGCGGCGACGGCGACGTCGCCAGCGAGGATCCCCGGCTCGCGCCGCAGCTTGCCCTGATGCGGCAGGCTTTCGCGCGCGAGGCCGCCGCCGGCGAGGGCGTTCTGTTCCAGAACTGGAGCGATCTGCACAATCATCTGCGCTTCGCGGTCGTGCCCTTCGGGCGCGCCATGCTGGCCTTGCACAGCGAAGCCGCCATCGCCCAGCCGCCGATGGACGCGCTGATGCTGGCCGTGGGGCTGGCGGCCATTCTACAGCAGGCCCCGCAAAGCTTTCGCGACAGCGGCCGCATGCTGCTGCCGGTCCAGTGGTTTCCCGCCGGCACCGACATCGCGACCTGGCTGCGCGCCGGCCGGCGCAGCGCCGCCCTCGACACCGCCTATGCCAACGGCCTGGCGCGGCTGGAAGAAATGCTGCTGGCGGCCGAGCGCGGCCTGACGGCGATTCACAACGAGGCGCTGCGCCAGGGCGCCCTGGCGACGCTGTTTCTGCTGCGACGCCTGCAGTCGCGTCTGGCGCTGCGCACGCCCAATGTGCGGCCGGTCGCCGTCACTTTCCTCGACCGTCTGCTGCTGCGCTGGCGCTATCGCCGGAGAGGAGGAAATTCTCCTTCGCCCTGAGGCAGTTATCCCAAGGCTTGCTTGCGATACCGGAAGGCTCTGCTAGAATCTTGGGCAGTTTCACGGAGCCATAAGGGGAGAGTCATGGCCACCATTCTTCAATCCTTGCAGCGGACGGTGATTGCCGGCTTCGTCCTGCTGCTCGCCATTTTCGTCATCGTGGGCGCGATCCGCGGCTTCCCGGCCTTCGACCACGGCTGGGGCGCGTTCGTGTTCCGCTGGCTGCACGTGCTGAGCGGCATCATGTGGATCGGCCTGCTCTATTACTTCAACTTCGTGCAGATCCCCAACATGCCAAAGATCCCGGACGAGCAGAAACCGGCGATCGGCAAGGTGATCGCGCCGGCCGCCCTGTTCTGGTTCCGCTGGGGCGCCGCCGCCACGGTGCTGACCGGACTGATCCTGGCGCTCATGAACGGCTACATCGTCAACGCCCTGACGCTCGGCATCGTGCAGTCCGGCGTCACCGGCCAGACGGTAATCGGCATCGGCATGTGGCTGGGCCTGATCATGGCCTACAATGTCTGGTTCGTGATCTGGCCGAACCAGCAGCGCGCGCTGGGCCTGGTCGATGCCGCGCCCGACGTGAAGGCCAAGTCGGCCCGCATGGCGATGCTGTTCTCGCGCACCAACACGCTGCTGTCGATCCCCATGCTGTTCTGCATGGTGGCGGCGCAGAACGCCGGCCTGTAAGCCGGCGATCGCTTCCGATCCGAACGGGGCCTGCGGGCCCCGTTCTCTTTTCACGGCACGGGCAGCAGCGCCGCGGCGACGCGGCGGCCTTCGGCCAGCAGCACGCCATAGGTCCGGCACGCCGCGCCCGTGTCCATCGCATCGGCCACGATGCCCGCCTGACGCAGCCAGAGGCGCAAATCCTGCGGCACCGGCAGGGCGCGCCCGCCGCCGCCGATCAGCAGGATATTCACCTCGCCCGCCTCGCGCAGCGGCGCCAGCGGCGCGATGGCCAGCGGATCGGAATCCGATACCGCCCAGCGCAAGGTGCGCTCGGGCAGCACCAGCACGGCATGCTCGTACGTCACGTTGGAGATGCGGAAGCGGCCGGGACCGTAGGACTGAATGACCTGGCGGTCTTCCGGCCTCGGCGTCGGCAGCGTCTTGTCGTCGATCACGCGGGGCTTGGCCGCTTACGGCTTGGCCGCTTCGGCCTGCGCCTTGTCGTGCTCGTCCTTGATGACGGTCGAGCCGTCGCGCACGCCGATATAGACCAGGATGGCGCAGGCCATCCAGATCGAGGAATAGGTGCCGACGATCACGCCCCACAGCATGGCGATCGAAAAGCCCTGGATCACCGGCCCGCCCAGCAGCACCAGGGCCAGCACCGCCAGGAAAGTGGTGCCCGCCGTCATCACGGTACGCGACAGCGTGTCGTTGAGGCTGAGATTGAGCAGGTCGATCAGCGGCATCTTCTTGTACTTGCGCATGTTCTCGCGCACGCGGTCGAACACCACCACCGTGTCGTTGACCGAGTAGCCGGCGATGGTCAGCACCGCCGCCAGCGACGCCAGGTTGAACTCGAGCTGGGTGATGGCGAACAGGCCCAGCGTCGTCAGCACGTCGTGCAGCAGCGCGATCAGCGCGCCGACCGCGAACTGCCATTCGAACCGGAACCAGATGTAGATCACGATGCCGACCATAGTGATGATGCCGGCGATGACGCCGGTCTGCACCAGTTCGCTGCCGACCTTGGGACCGACCGATTCGGTGCGGCGCTCGACATAGCCCTCGCCCAGCGCTGCCTCGACCGTCTTGATCGCCACCTGCTGGCACCATTCGTCGGCCTGGCCGCGCTCCATGGCGATCACCGCGCCGCCCTCCTCGGCCTGCATCATGCGGTCGGAAACGTTGACCGCGCCGGCCAGGGCCGGCAGCGACTGCGCCGTCACCGGCTGCGGCGTGCCGATGCGCACGCGGGCGCGGCTGTCGTCGAGCTGGACCTCGCGCAGCGTGTGGCCCGCGCCCCGGGTCTTGTTCAGCACGCCCACCGCGTTGGCGAAACACGCCTGGCCCGCCTCCTGGCGCTGGATGCGGATCAGCACCACGTTGTCCTGGCCGAATTCCTGCAGCGCCACGTCGCCCAGTTCCAGATTGCCGACCGTCTGGCGGATGGCGGACAGGTCGGCCTTGCCTGGGGTTTGCACTTCCAGCAGCACGCCGCCCTTGAAGTCGATGCCGAGATTGAAGCCGACGGTGAACACCAGGATCACCGAGGCGATGTTCATCAGCGTCGAGAACACCAGCGCGAAGATGCGTGGACGCATGAAGTTGAACTTGGTGCCGTGCGGGATCAGGTGCAGCGGACGGAAGAACGCCATGGCCCGGCCCTCAGATGTTGAGCGTGGTCGGCCGCTTCCAGCGCAGCCACCAGATGAAGATCAGGCGCGTCAGCATGATGGCGGTGAACATCGAGACGATGATGCCCAGCGACAGCGTGACGGCGAAGCCGCGGATCGGGCCGGAGCCCAGCGCGAACAGGATGATGCCGGAGATCAGCGTCGTCAGGTTGCCGTCGACGATCGACGACATGGCGCGGTCGTAGCCCGCGTCCAGCGCCGAGATCGGCGTTCGGCCCAGCCGCGCCTCCTCGCGCACGCGCTCGTAGATCAGCACGTTGGCGTCGACCGACATGCCTACGGTCAGCACGATGCCGGCGATGCCCGGCAGCGTCAGCGACGCGCCCAGCACCGACATGGCGGCGAACACCCAGACCAGGTTGAAGAACAGCGCCACGATCGCCACGACCCCGAACATGCCGTAGCAGGCGATCATGAACACCACCACCAGGGCCGAGCCGACCGCGGTGGCGATCTCGCCGGCCTGGATGGAGTCGGCGCCCAGCTCGGGGCCGACGGTGCGCTCCTCGATGAAGGTCAGCGAGGCCGGCAGCGCGCCGGCGCGCAGCAGCAGCGCCAGCTCGGTGGCCGACTCGACGGTGAACTGGCCGGTGATGATGCCCGAACCGCCGCAGATCGGCGACTGGATGACGGGCGCGCTGATGACCTTGTTGTCGAGCACAATCGCCAGTCGCTTCTGCACGTTGTCGGTGGTCGTCTGGCAGAAGCGCCGACCGCCGGCGCTGTCGAACTTGAAGGAGACGATCCACGCGCCGCGGTCGTTGGTCGGCTGCGCGTCGGTCAGCGATTCGCCGCCGACCACGATGCGCTTGAACACCACGTATTTCGCCGCTTCGCCGCCGGCGGTGGCGCGGTCCTGGCCGTCCAGCACTTCCGAGTTGGGCGGCACGCCGGTGACGCCGATCGTGGCCGGCGACACGTTCTCGTTGACCAGCCGGAATTCCAGCTTGGCGGTCTTGCCGATGATGGCCTTGATCGGGCCGGTGTCGTCGACGCCGGGCAGCTGCAGCAGGATGCGGTCGTCGCCCTGGCGGACGATGGTGGGCTCCTTGGTGCCCGATTCGTCGACGCGCCGGCGCAGGATCTCGATCGACTGCTCCAGGATCTGCGTCTTGCGCTGGGCGATCGCCTGCGGCGTGAAGACGATGCGGAAATTTTCGCCCGAGGACGTGATCTCGACGCCCTGCTCGGCGCGGCGGACGATCTCCAGCGCCCGGCTCATGTCGCCTGCCTCGCGCAGCGAGCCCGCCACCGCCTCGCCCTGCACCTCGACCTCGCGGAAGCGGATCTGCTCGCGGCGCAGCTCGCCGCGCACCGTGTCGGCCAGGCTGACCAGCCGCTCCTGCATCACCGGACCGATGCCGACCTCGAGCAGGAAATGCGCGCCGCCCTTGAGGTCGAGGCCCAGGCCGATCTGGCGCGAGGGCACGAAGCCGGGGAACTTCTCCAGCTGCTGCTGGGTGAAGAAATTGGGGATGCAGAGGATGACACCCAGCAAGCAGATCCCGACGATCAGGACGGCTTTCCAGGTCGGCATGTACATCATGAGACGGTCGATTTCCTGCTGCGAACGAAAACGCGGCCGTCGACCGGCCGCGCCGCTGGTTGTCGATTCCTACTTCCGGGGGCCGAACAGGCCGCCGAACCCGCCGCGACCGGGGTTGGACTGGGAAGGCGGCGGCAGCGCGGGCGCGTCCTCGTCGACCGCTTCCTCGCCCTCGTCCTCGTCCTTCTTGGCGCCCTTGACCGGCTCGCCGCGGGCGATGACGTCGGTGATGGTCGATTTCAGCATCCGCACCTTGACGCCCTCGGCGATCTGCACGTCGACCTCGGCGTCGTTGATGACCTTGACCACCTGGCCGATCATGCCGCCGCCGGTGATCACCCGGTCGCCGCGGCGCACGGCCCCGACCATCTCGCGATGCGCCTTCATCTTTTTCTGCTGCGGGCGGATCAGGAGGAAGTAGAAGACCACGAAAATCAGGACCAGCGGCAGGAACTGCATGATGCCTTCGCCGCCCAGACCGCCACCGCCGCCTTGCGCGTAGGCTTCGGAAATCAACATTGGATTCTCCCTGCTAACCTTCGGTCATACCGACAGAATCTGGCTCCGCCGGGACGCAAAATCTGCCGGACTATAAACACCTGACAGGCAATTGCAATGTAGGGTTTGCCACGCCCGTTTCAACGCATTTGTCTCGAAAACTCAGGGGCTTATGCTAAACGATGGCCTGGTCCGCTGTCTAAGGAGTATCCCGTCATGTCCGAAGCCCTGCAGCCCTTGCTGGCGCGCATTGCCGATGCGCTGGAGCGGCTGGCCCCTGCCAAGGAGGTGCGGCCCGCCCTGGAGGACGCCGACGCCTTCGCCTGGCATGCCGAGAACAACCGCCTGGAGCCGGTGCCGCAGGTCAATCGCGTCCACATCATGCTGCTGCAGGGCATCGAACGCCAGCGCCAGACGCTGCTCGACAACACGCGCCGCTTCGCCGGCGGCCTGCCGGCCAACAACGCCCTGCTGTGGGGCGCGCGCGGCGCGGGCAAGTCGTCGCTGGTCAAGGCGGTGCACGAAGCCGTCAATGCCGAGCTGGCGACGGCCGGCAAGAAGCCGGTGGTGCTGGTGGAAATCCACCGCGAGGACATTCCCTCGCTGCCGCGCCTGCTGGGGCTGCTGCGCACTTCCGAGCGGCGCGTGATCCTGTTCTGCGACGATCTTTCCTTCGACGGCCAGGACGCGGCGTACAAATCGCTGAAGGCGGTGCTGGAAGGCGGCATCGAAGGGCGGCCGACCAACGTGGTCTTCTACGCCACCTCCAACCGCCGCCATCTGATGCCGCGCGACATGATCGAGAACGAGCGCTCGACGGCGATCAACCCCAGCGAAGCGGTGGAGGAGAAGGTCTCGCTGTCGGACCGCTTCGGCCTGTGGCTGGGCTTCCACAACTGCGACCAGGAAACCTTCTTCGCCATGATCGACGGCTATGTCCGCCATTACGGGCTGAAGATCGCCGAAGCCGACTGGAAGGCGCAGGCCGTCGAATGGTCGGTCACCCGCGGCTCCCGCTCCGGCCGCGTCGCCTGGCAGTTCATCCAGGACCTGGCCGGACGGCTGGGGCAGAAGCTGGATTAGCGTTTCCGACCGACTTCACACTCCCCTCATCCCCAGGAGCCGGACGAAGTCCGGCGTCTCGAAGGATCGGGTCCAGTACAGATTGTGCAGCCTGTCCTTCGAGGCGCTCGCTAACGCTCGCTCCTCAGGACGAGGGTGACTTGAGCGACCGCTTCACTGCCCCAGCAGCGGCAGCGGATCGATCGCCTTGTTGCGCTGGCGGATCTCGAAGTGGAGCTGCGGGCTGGTGACGTTGCCGCTCTGGCCGACTTTGGCGATCACCTGGCCCGGGGCCACCGACGCGCCGCGCACGACGTTCAATTCGTCGTTGTGGGCATAGGCCGTCACGTAGCCGTCGGCATGGCCGATCAGCACCAGCTTGCCGAAGCCGCGCACTTCCTCGCCGGCATAGAGCACGTTGCCGGCGGCCGCCGCCTTCACCGGCGTGCCGCGCGCGGCGGCGATGTTGATGCCGTCGTTCTGCACCCCGCCCGACTGCGGGCCGAAGCCCGAAACGATCTGGCCGCGCAACGGCCAGTCGAACCTCACCGGCCCGCTGGGAACCGGCGCCGGACGCGCCGCGGTCTGCGTGGCCGGCGCTACCGCCGGCGCTGACGGGGCGGCCGGTGCTGCCGTCGCCGGCGGCGCTGCCGGCGTCACGCTGGTCGGCGCGCCGGCCGAGCTTGGCGGCGAGGCAGCCGGCGCCGGAGAAACCGCGGTCGAGCCCGCGTCCGAAGGCGGCGGCAGCGGTTCGGAGGAGACGCTGCCCGGCGTGATCATCCCCGTCGAGGCCGGCGCGGGCGCCGCCGCCATGGCCGCGCCCGAGGCCGGAACCTCCAGCCACTGGCCGGTGCGGATGGTGTAGGGCGGCTGCAGGTTGTTGCGCTCGATGATGGTCTGGGGCGCGACGTTGAAGCGGCGGGCGATGCCGTTCACCGTGTCGCCGCCGGCGACCACGTAGATCGCCGGCGTGCCGGCTTCGGCGGCCGAGCCCGGCTGTTCGACGGTGCCGGCGCGGCCGGAATAGACCACCTTGTCGTAGACCGAGCAGCCGGCCGCCAGGCTCAGCGCCAGCACTGGGGCCAGCACCGGGACCAGCGCCCGGGCCAGCAGCCGCATCGCATTGAAGCGCATCGCAATCACCTTCGTCGCCGTTGCGGGAAGCCGCGCCAACCCTTTAGCCCAATTCGCCCCGATTGTGAATCCAGCGTGGCCGGCAATTGGGGAAAAACTGCGACCGCTCAGGCCTCGCCATAGCGCGAGTGCAGGGTGCCGGAGATCTGGTTGACGAATTTCGACGTCGCCACCGACAGCGAGCGGCCGCGCAGCTGCGCCAGCACCAGCTGCGCCTGCGGCAAATCGCGCTCGTCCAGTTCGCGCGCCACCAGATTGCCGCTTTGGAACGGAATGCCGCCCCTGATCTGGAACGACACCACGTGCTCGCGCTCGGCGTAGGAGCGCAGCACTTCGAAGGAATCCGATTCGATCGCCACCTGCACCGGCAGCGAGGCGCGCACCAGCGCTCCTTGCAGCAGGTGGCGGATCGCCAGCGATCTTCCCGGCATGGCGACGGGATAGCGCAGGCAGTCGCGCAGCCGCACCGGACCGCCGCTGCGCGCCAGCGGATGGGCCGCACTCATCATGGCGCAGAGCGGCTGGCGCAGCACCAGCAGCGGCTGGACTTCCGGCGCCGGCGGCGGCTGCAGCACGACCGCGATGTCGGCTTCGAAATTGATCAGCGCCTCGACCGCATGCACGTGGTCGCGCACCAGCACGTTGAACGACACCAACGGATGCTGGGCGCGATATCTCTCGATCTCGCTGGGGATCAGGTCGTGGGCGAAGGCCTGGCTGCACGCCACCGCGACATGGCCGCGCCGCACGCCCGACAGATCGGCGATCTGCGACTTGATGCGTTCGAAATCCGACATCTGGTCGCGGATGTGGCGCAGCACCAGTTCGCCGGCCGGATTGAGCCGCATGCCCTGCGGCAAACGCTCGAAGATCGGCGTGCCCAGCTCCTGCTCGAAATCCTGGATCTTGCGCGTCAGCGCCGAGGGCGTGATCGCCAGCCGCTCGGCGCTTTTGCGGATCGAGCCCGAGCGGGCGATGTCGCCGATACAGTGCAGGGTTTTCAGGTGCTTCATCGCCGATCCTGCCTCCTGTTGCACTTTAGGCAACAGCATGGTCAGAAACAAGCAATAGACGGCAACGCTCCGGTCCATAACCCTGTGTGCATCGCACAATAACCGGGGCCGACATCGTGCCAGCCGCCTTCCCGCCCGCCGAATTTCCGGACATCCCGAGCCGGGTGGCGGCGTATCGCGCCGGACGGGACGCGGCCGCCGACCTGGCGGCGCTGTTCGATCGCATCGAGGCCCGGGGCACGGCGCCGGTCTGGATTTCCCTGCTGCCGCGCGCGGCGGCACTCGCACTGCTGGCGCAGGCGACGGCCAGGCTGAAGGCCGGCGGGGATCTGCCGCTTTACGGCATTCCCTTCGCCGTGAAGGACAATATCGACGTCGCCGGCCTGCCCACCACCGCCGCCTGCCCCGCCTTCGCCTATCTGCCGCAGCGTTCGGCCTTCGTGGTCGACAGGCTGATCGCCGCCGGCGCCATTCCGGTCGGCAAGACCAATCTCGACCAGTTCGCCACCGGGCTGAACGGCACGCGCTCGCCCTATGGCGCGCCGGCTTCGGTGTTCGACGCCAGCCGCGTGTCGGGCGGCTCCAGCTCCGGGTCCGCCGTGGCGGTCGGCGACCTGACGGTGCCCTTCGCGCTGGGCACCGACACCGCCGGCTCCGGCCGCGTGCCCGCGGCCTTCAACAACCTGGTCGGCCTGAAACCCACAAGGGGCCTCTTAAGCGCGTCCGGCGTGGTGCCGGCCTGCCGCAGCCTGGACTGCGTTTCGGTCTTCGCCATGAGCGTCGCCGATGCCCGCCTGGTCGCCGGCATCGCCGCCGCTTACGATCCGGCCGATCCCTTCGCACGCCGCGCGCCGGCCGACCTGTGGTCGGGCCCCGCACCGGCCGCCAGCCGCTTCGGCATCGTCGACGAGGCCACGCTGGCGCGCTGCGCCCCGGCCGTCACCGCCCGCTATCGCTGGGCCGTCGCCGTGCTGGAGCACCAGGGCGGCGTCGCCGTGCCCGTCGACTATGCGCCGTTCGAGGAAGCCGCCTCGCTGCTCTATGCCGGCCCCTGGGTGGCCGAGCGCCTGGCCGCCATCTCCGACTTCGCCGCGCGGCAACCGCTGTCGATCCATCCGGTGGTGCGAGACATCGTGCTCTCAGCGCACAACCACTCCGCCGCCGACGCCTTCGCCGCGCAGTATCGTCTGGCCGCGCTGATCCGCCAGGTCGAACCGGTGTGGGACGCGCTCGATTTCCTGCTGCTGCCCACCGCGCCCGACCATCCCACCATCGCCGCCATGCGCGCCGATCCGGTGGCGTTGAATTCGCGCCTCGGTCTTTTCACCAATTTCGTGAACCTGATGGACCTGGCCGCGCTGGCCGTCCCCTCCGGCCTGGGCGCGGATGGCCTGCCGACCGGCGTCACGCTGGTCGGCCCCGCCTTCAGCGACGGCCGGCTGGCGTCGATCGGCGACCGCCTGCATCGCGCTGACGCCGACGCCAGGCTGGCCGCCAGCCGCACCGCGCTGGCCGCTGCCGCCCCCCTTGCCGCGGTTCCGGCCGACGACACGCGCATCACCCTGGCGGTGGTCGGCGCCCATCTCGGCGGCCAGCCGCTCAACCATCAACTCACCAGCCGCAACGCCCGCTTCGCCGGCGCCGCCCGCACCGCCGCCGGCTACAGCCTCTATGCCCTGGCCAACACCGCGCCGGCCAAGCCGGGGCTGGCGCGCGACGGCGGTGCCGGCGGCATCGAACTCGAATTGTGGAGCCTGGACGCCGCCGGCTTCGGCAGCTTCGTCGCCGAAATCCCTCCGCCGCTCGGCATCGGCACCATAGCCCTGCAGGACGGGCGACAGGTGAAGGGATTTCTCTGCGAGGCCCATGCGCTGGCCGGCGCCGCCGACATCACCGCGCATGGAGGCTGGCGCGCATACCTCGCCTCCCAAGACAAGGCCGCCTGAAACGGAAAACCGCCTCACCCAGATCCTAAGGAGACAGACCATGCTGAACCGCCGCAAGTTCCTCGCCGCCAGTGCCGCCGCCGCAGCCGGCAGCACCCTGCTCGCCGCGCCCTTCGTGCGCGCCCAATCGCAGCCCGTCGTCATCAAGATGGGGGCGTTGAAGCTGATCCACTCCATCGCGCCCTATTTCTACGACAAGTTCACCCCGGCCGGTTACAAGGTCGAGGTGGTGCCGTTCGAGAGCCCGACCGAAGGCAAGAACGCGGTCGTCACCAAGTCGGTCGATTACGGGATGTTCGGTATCGCCGCCGCCACGCTGGGCGCGGCCGCCGGCGAGCCGATCGTGGTCATCGCCTCGGCCTGCAACAAGGGCATGGGCGTGGTCGCCGGCAAGGACAGCCCGATCGCCTCGATCAAGGACCTCAAGGGCAAGCGGGTGGCCATCTGGCCGGGCTCGACCCAGGAGGTGTTCATCTTCGAGCGGCTGCGCATGGAAGGCATGTCGGTTAAGGACATCACGCCGGTGCGCATCTCCTTCTCCGAGATGCACCTGGCGCTGGCGCGCGGCGACGTCGACGCCTATGTCGGCGCCGAGCCGGCGCCTGGGGTCAGCGTCTCCTCCGGCGTCGGCAAGATCGTGGAATATCCCTACGGCACCACCATGGGCTCACTGAACATGGTGTTCGGCGCCCATCGCGACACGCTGAAGGAGAAGCCGGAGATCACCAAGGTGATCCTCGACATCCACGCCAAGGCTTCCGACTACGCCATGGCCAACAAGAGCGAGATGGTGGCGATGGCGGTGGCCAAGCTGGGCCAGAAGAAGGAAGCCATCGAGGTCTCCGCGCCCAACGTCGACCTGACCTGGCGCTTCGGCGAACTGGAGAAGACCCAGGCCAAGACCTACGCCCAGCACATGCTGGAGCTGAAGCAGATCAAGCAGCTGCCCGATTTCGCCGTCTTCTTCGACACCTCCGTGGTCGACGCCATGACCAAGGGCCGGGCATGAGCTCGGTGGCCGACACCAATCCCGCGCCGGCTCTCTCGACGCAGAGCCGGCCCCGCCGCCCCGGCCTCGACCTGGGGCGCCTGAAGGGGCCGGCGCTGGCGCTGGCGGTGCCGCTGGTCATCCTGGCGCTGTGGCACGTCACCACCGAGGGCCGGGCGTTCTCGCTGATCCCGCCGCCGGCGGAGGTGGCGCGGGCGCTGTGGGACCTGGCCTTCGGCGGCATCCACGACGACGCCTTCTCCGCCACGCTGCTGACCCACGTCATCGCCTCCGTCACCCGCGTCTATGGCGGCTTCGCGCTGGCGGTGCTGGTGGCGCTGCCGCTGGGGCTGATGATCGGGCGGGTGCCGCTGGTGCGCCAGCTCATCGATCCCATGCTGCAGATCCTGCGGCCGATCCCGGTCACCGCCTGGCTGCCGCTGGCGATGATCATCTTCGGCATCGGCCCGCGCTCGGCCTTCTCGCTGGTGTTCCTGGGCGCCTTCTATCCGATCCTGGTCAACACCGTGTTCGGCGTGCGCTCGGTCGAGCAGCGCCTGTTCGAGGCCGCCTCGATGCTGGGCTGCCAGGGCGGCGCGCAATTCGCCAAGGTGGTGCTGCCCGCCTCGCTGCCGGCGATCTTCACCGGGCTGCGGCTGGGCCTGGGCTTCGCCTGGGTGGTGATCGTGATCGGCGAGATGACCGGCGTGCCGACCGGGCTGGGCGCCATGATCATGGAGGCCCGCCAGCTCTCGCGCACCGAGATCGTGATCTGCGGCATGGTGACGATCGGCGTCGCCGGCTTCATCTCCGACCGGCTGGTCATGCTGCTGGGCCGCCGCCTGCTTTCCTGGAGTCCCAACCATGCCTGAGGCAACGATTCCCATCCTTTCCCTGCAGGACGTCGGCAAGTGCTTCGACGTCAACGGCAAGCGCATCGAGGCCCTGCGCGGCGCCAATCTCGAGGTCGCCAAGGGCGAGTTCGTCTGCCTGATCGGCGCCTCGGGCTGCGGCAAATCCACCCTGCTGCGCATCGTCGCCGGCTTCGAGGGCACCACCACCGGCCAGGCGCTGATGTGGGGCAAGCCCATCGCCGGGCCCGACCCGACCCGCGGCATGGTGTTCCAGGACTACGGCCTGTTTCCTTGGCTCTCGGTGCGCGCCAATATCGGCTTCGGTCCGGCCTCGCGCGGCCGGGCCCGGTCGGAAGTGAAGGAGACGGTCGACCATTTCGTCGACATGGTCGGGCTGACCAAATTCGCCGACGCCTATCCGCACCAACTCTCCGGCGGCATGAAGCAGCGCGTCGCTATCGCCCGCGTGCTGGCCAACGACGCCGAAATGGTGCTGATGGACGAGCCGTTCGGCGCGCTCGACGCCATGACGCGCGAGCGGCTGCAGGACGAATTGCTGGAGCTGTGGCAGCGCACCGGGCTGACGGTGTTGTTCGTCACCCACTCGATCGAGGAAGCGATCTTCCTGTCCAACCGGGTCATCGTCATGTCGCCCGGCCCCGGCCGCATCGACGAGGACATCGCCATCGCGCTGCCGCGCCCGCGCGACGTGGCCGCGCCCGACTTCAACGAGCTGCGCCGGACCCTGGGACTGAAGCTGCACTCGCATCACGCCCGCGTCGCGGCCTGAGGCGGCGCATGCTGCAGATGCCGCCGCCCACCGAGCCGGCCACGGGTGATGCCATCGTCTGGCGCGGCTTCACCCGCGCCGCACTCGACGCCGCCTACGACAACAGCGGCGCCGTCTCCGACAGCGCCGCCCGCCTGGCCGACTGGAGCCGGCGCAGCGCCGATTTGCGCGCGCGCCAGCCGCAGCACCTCGACCTGCCCTACGGCCCGCGCCAGCGCAACCGCCTCGACCTGTTCCGCTGCGGCCAGGCGAAAGCGCCGCTGCTGGTCTTCGTCCATGGCGGCTACTGGCAGCGCAATTCCAAGGAAGTCTTCTCCTGCATGGCCGAGGGGCCGCTGGCCTACGGCTTCGACGTGGCGCTGCCGGGCTACACGCTGGCGCCGGCCGCCTCGCTGACCGAAATCGTGGCCGAGATCCGCGCCGCCATCGCCTGGCTGCGCCTGCAAGGGCCGGCGCTGGGCATCGCCACCGGCCGGCTGATCGTCGCCGGCTGGTCGGCCGGCGGCCATCTTGCCGCCACCGCCATGGCTTGGCGCGAGGTCGATGCCGGCCTGGCGATCTCCGGCATATTCGACCTGGAGCCGATCCGGCTGGGCGTATTGAACGAGAAGCTGCGGCTGACGCCCGACGAAGCCGCAGCGCTCAGCCCGCTGGCGCATCTGCCCGCGCGCGCCGGAGCGCTGGTGGTGGCCTATGGCGAAAGCGAACTGCCCGAATTGCAGCGCCAGTCGCGGGATTTCGCCGCCGCCTGGCGCGATGCCGGGCTCGACGGCGCGGTCCTGCCGCTGCCCGGCAAGAATCATTTCTCGATTCTGGAGGAGCTGGCCTCGCCGGCCGGCCTGCTGGCGCGCGAACTGGCCCGGCGTTTCGGTTGATCTAGAAGTCGCTGGCTTCGGGCAGCGCGCCGGGCACCAGCGGCACGAAGCGCACCGGCAGCAGGTTCTCCTTCTCCAGCCCGCGCGCCGTCTTGGTGATGCGCACGATGCTCTGGTTCAGCGGATCCGGCCCCATCGGCATGACCAGCACGCCGCCCTCGTTGAGCTGCTCCAGCAGGGCCGGCGGCACTTCGCGGCCGGCGGCGGTGACGATGATGCGGTCGAACGGCGCCTGCTCGCGCCAGCCCTTGGTGCCGTCGGCCACCCGCACCACCACGTTGTGGCAACGCAGGCGCTGCAGGCGCTTTTCCGAATCCTCGGCCAGCGGCCGGTAACGCTCGATGGTGTAGAGCCGGCGGCACATCTTGGACAGCACCGCCGCCTGATAGCCCGAGCCGGTGCCGACCTCCAGCACCTTCATCCGCTCCTCGACCTGCAGCGCCTGGGTCATGAAGGCCACGACATAGGGCTGGGAGATGGTCTGGCCGTGGCCGATCGGCAGCGCCAGGTTCTCGTAGGCCTGGTCGGCGAAGGTCGGCAGCACGAATTCCTCGCGCGGGATGCGCTCGATCGCCGCCAGCACGCGCGTGTCGGTGATGCCCGACCGGCGCAGCTCCATGATCAGGCGGATCTTGGCCGCGTGCCGGCTCATTCGAACAGGTGCGCGAGCTTCTTCTGCGCCGCCTTGTGGGTGAGGTCCAGATGCAGCGGCGTCACCGACACGTAGCCGGCGCGCACCGCCGCCAGGTCGGAATCCTCGGCCGGCTCGGTCTGGCCGCGGGCGTAGGTCAGCCAGTAATAGGTGCCGCCGCGCGGATCGGTGCGCTCGACGATGTCCATCATCATGTCGATATGGGCCTGGCCGGTCACCTTCACGCCCTTGACGTCCTTGGGCTCGACGTCGGGGAAGTTGACGTTCAGCAGCATCTCGCGCGGCCACTCGACCGACACCAGCTTGCGGATCACCTTGGGCGCATGGCGCTCCGGCGTCTCCCATTTCAGCGGCTGGTCGTGGGTGAAGGCCAGGCTCAGCGCGATCGAGGAGATGCCCAGCATGCAGCCTTCCATGGCGCCGGCGATAGTCCCGGAATAGGTCACGTCGTCAGCCATGTTGGCGCCGCGGTTGACGCCGGACAGCACCAGATCGGGCGGATGGTCCGACAGCAGGTGGCGGGCGGCGAACAGCACGCAATCGGTCGGCGTGCCGTCGAGCGCGAACTTGCGCTCGCCGACCTCGCGGTAGCGCAGCGGGTTGGAGAGCGTCAGCGAATGGCTGGCGCCGGACTGGTTGCGTTCGGGCGCCATCACCCAGACGTCGTTGGACAACTCGCGGGCGATCTTGACCAGGCAGTCCAGTCCCGGCGCGTTGATGCCGTCGTCGTTGGTGACCAGAATGCGCGCCTTGGCCAGATCGATGCGCCCGCGTGTCATGAATCTTCCTTCTTGTTCCCGGCGAACCCGCGCTACGTCGAGGAGGGCTCGATCCGCTCCAGCCCGCCCATATACGGCCTCAGGGCCGGCGGAACAACCACCGAACCGTCCTGCTCCTGATAGTTTTCCAGCACCGCCACCAGGCAGCGTCCGACCGCCACGCCCGAGCCGTTCAGCGTGTGCAGGAACTGGGTGCCCTTCTCGCCCGGCCGGCGGAAGCGGGCATTCATGCGCCGCGCCTGGAAGTCGCCGCAATTGGAGCAGCTCGAAATCTCGCGATAGGCGTGCTGGCCCGGCAGCCAGACCTCGATGTCGTAGGTCTTGCGCGCCGAGAAACCCATGTCGCCGGTGCTGAGCACGACGGTGCGATAGGGCAGGTTAAGCTTCTTCAGCACCTTCTCCGCCGCCTTGGTCATGCGCCGGTGCTCCGCGTCCGACTGCTCCGGCGTCGCGATGCTGACCATCTCCACCTTGGGGAACTGGTGCTGGCGGATCATGCCGCGCGTGTCGCGCCCGGCCGCGCCGGCCTCGGAGCGGAAGCACGGCGTCCAGGCCGTGTAGCGTCGCGGCAGCGTCGCGGCGTCGACGATCTCGTCGGCGACGATATTGGTCAGCGGCACCTCGGCGGTGGGGATCAGCCAGCGGCGGGCCTGCTCGTCGCCCGTGGTGACGAACTGGTCCTCGGCGAATTTGGGCAACTGCCCGGTGCCGTAGAGCGCGCTGTCCTTCACGAGCAGCGGCGGATCGATCTCGGTGTAGCCGTGCTCGGAACCGTGCAGATCGAGCATGAACTGCGCCAGCGCCCGCTCCAGCCGCGCCAGCTTGCCCTTCAACATCACGAAACGGGCGCCGGAAATCTTCGCCGCCGTGGCGAAATCCATCAGGCCCAGGCCTTCGCCGATCTCGACGTGATCCTTAGGCGAGAAATTGAACCGGCGCGGCGTGCCGACCTTGCGCAGCTCGACATTGGCGCTCTCGTCGGCGCCTTGCGGCACGTCATCGGCCGGCAGATTGGGGATCGAAGCCAGCGCCTCGCGGATCGCGGCATCGGCGGCCACCACCGCCGCTTCGCCTTTCTTCAGCGCCTCGTCCAGGCCGCCTGCTTCGCCCAGCAGCGCCTCGGCGTTCTCGCCTTTGCCCTTGGCGATGCCGATCTGCTTGGACAATTGCTTGCGCCTGGCCAGCACCTGCTCGCTCTCGGCGATGGCGCTGCGCCGCTTGCGATCCAGTTCCAGCAGGCTCGCCGACACCGGCGCCAGGCCGCGTTTCTTCAGCGCCGCGTCGAAGGCCTCGGGATTGTCGCGAATCGATTTGATGTCATGCATGGCGATGCGCTTACTGGCTGGGCGGCATGGTGGGCCGGTTGGGGAATTCCTCGGCCTCGCTCCTGGGCGTTTCGCCGGCGGCCGGCGCCGCCGCCTCGTCGTCCTCTTCTTCCGCCGCGGCATCGGCGGCGGCGCGCTTCTTCTCGATCAGGCGGCCGATGATGATGGCCGCCTCGTAGAGCAGGATGATCGGCACCGCCAGCGACACCTGGCTGATCACGTCCGGCGGCGTCAGGACGGCGGCCAGGATGAAGGCGGCGACGATGGCGTAGCGGCGCTTCTGCCTCAGCGCGTCGGTCGAGACGATGCCGACCCGCACCAGGAGCGTCAGCAGCACCGGCAGCTCGAAGGCCAGGCCGAAGGCGAACATGAGCTGCATCAGCAGCGAGAGATAGTCGCTGATCCGCGGCAGGAGCTGGATGTTCTCGGTCTGGAATCCCAGGAAGAAATCCCACGCCACCGGCACCACGAAATAGTAAACGCCGGCCGCGCCGAGATAGAACATGATCGGCGTGGAGATCAGGAACGGCAGGAAGGCGGCGCGCTCGTGCCGGTACAGGCCGGGCGCCACGAACAGCCAGATCTGCGTGGCGAAGAAGGGGAAGCCGATCAGGAAGGCGCCGAAGAAGGACAGTTTTATGTAGGTGAAGAAGGCTTCGGTCAGCGCCGTGTAGACCAGCGGCTGGTTGGTGCGCGACTGCAGCGGCTGGGCCAGGAAGGTGAAGATCGGCTCGGCGAAATAGAAGAACGCCAGGAACAGCACGATCAGCGCCACCGCGCTCCACAGCAGACGGCGGCGCAGCTCGATCAGGTGATCGAGCAGCGGCATTTTCCTGTCGTCTTCGGGTTCGTCGGTCACGGAGGAACTGGGCTCATCAGGCGGACGGCAAGCCCCGTTTATGCGCAAGCCGGAGGGTCATTGCCAGCCCTTTGTTGCCGTCTAGGCCGGCGACTTCGTGGGCACGTCGAAGGACGGCGGCGGGGCGACGTCGGCCAGGGTGGGCTCGCTAGCCGCCGGCAGTGCGGACGCGGCCTCCTCCGCCGGCGGATGGAACTCGCCGCCGCTCTTGAATTCCTCCGCCGTGGGCGTGGCCGGCGTGGCGGGGGCGTCGCCCAGCAGCAGATTGGGGTCGTAGGATTTGGGATCGACGGCGTCGCGGATCTTGCGGTCGGGATCGACCTGGTCGGCCAGGTCGTCCAGGTGCAGGGCGGTGTTGTCGCGGATGCTCTTGCGCACCTCGTCGATGCCCGAGTCGCGCATCATGTCGTCGACATGGGTCTGGAACTCGCGCGCCATGCCGCGCGCCGCCCCCAGCCAGGAGCGCACCGTGCGCAGCACCTGCGGCAGTTCCTTCGGGCCGATGACGATCAGGGCGACGAGGGCGATCAGCCCCATCTCGCCCCAGCTCAGGTCGAACATGCCTCAAACCCTTCCGATAGCGCCAGGCTGCCGCCCGGCGTCGGATCAGCGCTTGACCGGGTCGCTGGCGTTCGACGCCGTCGTCGTGGTGCCGCTGCCGATGGTGCGCGGCTCGCCGCCGGCATTGGTCCCGGCGTTGTCCGACGTCTCCTCGCCGACCCCCTTCTTGAAGGCCTTCAGGCCTTTGCCGAAATCGCCCATCAGCTGCGAGATCTTGCCGCGGCCGCCGAACAGCAGCAGAACCACCGCCAGCACGATCAGCCAATGCCAAATGCTAAAACTGCCCATTTTTCGCCTCCCGACTGGTCGCAGTACCGCCAGCGCCGGCCTAGTTCGGTGTCGGGCGGATATTGGCAAATCGCCCCCGCCCGCGCAACGCCACGCGGCTACCCCCTATTTGGGGCCTTGGAGCGGAAATACAAAGCTTTGCGTGGTGTCCAGCTCGACCCGGACGACGCTTTCCTCGGCCGGCAGGAACCGGCCGGGCACCCGGGCATGCCAGTGCTCGTGCTGGTCCTCCGCCGGCGGCCGGGCATGGGAATGGGCGGGGTCCAGATCGAGGCACAGATGCACCAGGCTGGTGCGGCCCAGCAGCCGCGCCGCCACCACCCGGGCGGCGACGCCTTTACCGTCCGCCGCCCCGGCCAGCTCCAGGCGCAGCGCCTCGGGGCGGATGAGGACCTCGACCGGCGCGTTTTCCGGCAGGCCGCCGGCCGGCACCGGCCCGAACGGCGTCGCCACCCGGCCGTTGCGCACCACCCCGGCAATGGCGTTGAGGTCGGAGAAGAACTCGGCCACGAACCGGCTCTTGGGCTCGCCGTAGATCTCGCTGGGGGTGCCGATCTGCACGATGCGGCCCTGGTCCATCATGGCGATGCGGTCGGCCATGAACATGGCCTCTTCCGGATCGTGGGTGACCAGCAGCGTGGTGGTGCCGCTCTGTTTCAGCACGTGCAGCGCATCGTCGCGCACGCGCTGGCGCAGCCGGGTGTCGAGGCCGGAGAAGGGCTCGTCCAGCAGCATGATCTTGGGCTGCGGCGCCAGCGCGCGCGCCAGCGCCACCCGCTGCTGCTGCCCGCCCGAGAGCATGTGCGGGAACGCGGCGGCGAAATCGCCCATACCGACCTGCTGCAGCATGGCGCGCGCCGTCCCCTCGCGCTTGGCGGCGGACTGGCCGCGCAGGCCGAAGGCGACGTTGTCCAGCACCGACAGATGCGGAAACAGCGCGAAATCCTGGAACATCAGCCCGACGCTGCGCTCTTCCGGCGGCAGATGCAGGTGGGTGTCGGCCACGCGCCGGCCGGCGATATCGATGCTGCCCTGCTGCACCCGCTCCAGGCCCGCGACCAGGCGCAGGGTCGTCGTCTTGCCGCAGCCGGAGGGGCCGACCAGGCACACCAGCTCGCCCGGCGCTGCGCTCAGGGACAGCTCGCGCACCACGGGCTGGGCGTCGTAGGCGTGCGAAATGCCATGCAGGACCAGCGCCTGGTTCATGCCGCCTCCAGGCGCGGCGCCATGCCGGCCGCCATCTCGGCGGCGGCGCCGGGACGGGAGCGGGCGATGGCGCGGCTCAGCAGCAGCACCGGCACCAGGGCGAAGGCGACGATGGCCAGCGCCGGCAGCGCCGCCTGCGGCAGTCTTTCGTCCGCCGCGTACTGGTAGGCGCGCACCGCCAGGGTGTCGTAGTCGAATGGGCGCATGATGTAGGTGGCGGGCAGTTCCTTCATCACGTCGACGAACACCAGGATGGCGGCGGTGAACAGGCTGCCCGCCATCATCGGCGCATGCACCAGCCGCAAGGTCCGCGCCGGCCGCGCCCCCAGGGTGCGGGCCGCACTTTCCATGCTGGGGGTGATGCGCGCCAGCCCCGCTTCGACGGTGTTCAGGGCCACGGCCAGGAAGCGGATCGTGTAGGCGCCCAGCAGCGCGATCGCCGAGCCGGTCAGCAGCAGCCCGGTCGAGACGCCGAACAGCGACTGCGCCAGCGCGTCGATGCCGCGGTCGACCGTCGTCAGCGGCAGCAGGATGCCCACCGCCAGCACCGCGCCGGGAATGGCGTAGCCCAGGCCGGCGACGCGCACCGCCGCCCGCATCGGGCGCGAGGGCTGCAGGCGCTCGGCATAGGCCATGGCCAGCGCGATCAGCACCGCCACCGCCGCCGCCAGGCCCGCCAGCGACACGCTGTGCCACACGTCGCTGTAGAATTCCGCCTCGCGCAGCTTGCCGGCGTACTCGACGGCGCCGCCCAGAAGGGCGGCGGCCGGAATGGCGAAACCCAGCGCCACCAGCGCGGCGCAGAAAACCGTCGCCGCCACGGCCGCCCCGCCGCCCAGCGCATAGGGCTTGAGCTGGCTGTAGCGGCGCGAGGAGTGTTCGATGCGGCCCTTGCCGCGCGAGGCGCGCTCGATCAGCAGCAAGACCGCCACCACCAGCATCATCGCCGCCGCCAGCTGCGCCGCCGCGCGGTAGTCGCCGAAGCCGAACCAGGCGCGGAAAATGCCGGTGCTGAACGTGTCGACGCCGAAGAACTGCACCGCGCCGAACTCGTTCAGCGTTTCCATCAGCACCAGCGCCAGCCCGCCGACGATGGCCGGGCGCGCCAGCGGCAGCGCCACCTGCGTGAAGCTGCTCCAGCCGGTGCGGCCCAGCGTGCGGCTGACCTCCAGCACGCAGACCGACTGGTCGAGAAAGGAGGCGCGCGAGGTCAGGTAGACATAGGGGTAGAGCACCAGCGACAGCACGGCGATGGCGCCGGGCGTGTTGCGGATCGAGGGAAACCCGTAGGTGCCCGGCTGCAGGTCCAGTGCGGCGCGCAGCAGGCTCTGCACCGGCCCGGCGAAGTCGAGCAACCCGGTATAGGCATAGGCCACCACATAGGCCGGCATCGCCAGCGGCAGCAGCAGCGCCCATTCGAACAGCCGCACGCCGGGAAACCGACACATGGTCACCAGCCAGGCCGAGGCCACGCCCAGGACGAAGCTGAAGAACCCGACCCCCAGCATCAGCGCCAGGGTGTTGACCAGATAGCGCGCCAGCACGGTATCGAGCAGATGCTGCCACAGCGCCTTGTCGGCGGTGAGCAGCGGATGGACGACGGCCAGGATCGGGGCCAGGACCAGCAGCGCCACGGCCAGCGCGAACACGGTCCACCCGTCCCAGCGCAGCGGGAAGCGCGGGCGCAAGCGTTGCGATTGACTTTCAAACGCGGCCATCGCGGCCGATCATGCGGTAAGCAGGCCGCAAAGACCAGATCGGCCGTCGCGCGGATCAGGCTTTTTCTGTCGCAGTTTCCGTGGCTTCGCCGTCGGCCCCGTCGTCGGCCCCATCGTCGGTGAGCGGCTCGTCCGCCTCGTCCTCGCCCGCCTCCAGCGGCAAGTCGCCTTCCTCGGGCCGATAGACGGCGATGTTGGCGTTGGCGTCGAGCAGGCCGGCGGCCTTCAACTCGTCGAAGCCCGGCAGGTCCTCCAGCGCGGCCAACCCGAAATGCTCCAGGAAATAGGGCGTGCTGCCCCAGGTCACCGGCTTGCCCGGGGCGCGGCGGCGGCCCATGGGCTGGATCCAGCCCTGCTCGAACAGCAGGTCGAGCGTGCCCTTGCTCAAGCCGACGCCGCGGATGGCCTCGATCTCGGCCCGGGTGACGGGCTGGTGGTAGGCGATGATGGCCAGGGTTTCGACCGCCGCGCGCGACAGCTTGCGCGACACCTGGGTCTCGATCTTCAGCCGGTCCTTCAGGTCGGGCGCGGTGCGGAAGGTCCAGCCGCCGGCCAGCTTGACCAGGTTGACGCCGCGATGGGCGTAGGTTTCCGCCAGTTCCGCCAGCAGCGCATTGACGTCGACGCCCTCGGGCAGGCGCTCGGCCAGCCCGTCCTCGTCCAGCATCGTGGCGCTGGCGAAGATCAGGGCTTCCAGCAGCCGCAGGTGCTGCGCATGCTCGTCGGCATTCTCGCTCATGACCGCTACGACACTCCCCACGCTATTCCGACGCCGGACGCTTGCGCATGAAAATCGGGCCGAACGCCTCGGTCTGGCGCAGTTCCAGCTGCCCCTCCTTCGCCAGGTGCAGCGAGGCCACGAAGGTGGAAGCCATGGCGGAGCGGCGCTTCATAGCGTCCTGCAGTCCCGGCGGCAAGAAACTCAGCAGCGACTGCCACTCGATGGCGATGCCCAGCATGCGCGACAGCCGCTCGGCCGCCTCCTCGACGGAGAAGAACTCCATCGGCTTGATGTGCATCACGCTGTCCTGGCCGCGGCGGTGGATCTCGCCGTAGCATTTCAGCAGGTCGTAGAGCTTCACGTCCCAGATCGGCTTGCGCACGATCGGCACGCCCTCGGGCGCGCCGCGCCGGAACCAGTCGCGTCCCAATTGTCCGCGCGCCATCAGCCGCACGCCGGCCTCCTGCATCGCCTCCAGCCGGCGCAACTGCCAGGCCAAGGCGTCGGCCATCTGCTCCGCCGACGGCTGGTCCTCGCTGTGCGGCGGCTCGGGCAGCATCAGGCGCGATTTCAGATAGGCCAGCCAGGCCGCCATCACCAGATAGTCGGCGGCGATCTCCAGCCGCAAGCGGCGGGCGGAAGCGATGAACTCCAGATACTGGTCGACCAGCGCCACCATGGAGATGCGGCGCAGATCGACCTTCTGGTCGCGCGCCAGGGTCAGGAGAATGTCGAGCGGACCCTCGAACCCCTCCAGATTGACGACCAGTTCGCTGTCGCCGCCGATACCGTCGGCCCGGCCCTGATCGAAGGGTTCGGCGGTCTGGTCCGGGACGTCCCTGGTCGTGTCGGAAGGCGTCTGTGACATGACCGTTGGCTACCAGCCGCAGGCGCAGGAAACAAGGAAAGCCGTGCGAGATATCCCCAGAATCGCGGGGAAAACGCCTATAAACCGTCACCCCCGCGAAAGCGGGGGTGTCGCCCTTGCAGGGGCGACCTTTCCCGGTTCGGTCTTGCTCTTCCGGAGAGAGACCCCCGCTCGCGCTTCGCTTGGCGGGGGTGACGTACCTGGTCGTTAGACCGAAGGAGACCCCATCAGCCGGTCCAGCCGCTTGCGCCACGCCGCGGTCTCCGCCTCGGTCGGCGGCTTGCGCTTGTTGAGGCGCTGGCGCCCGCGCGCCAGCCGGTCGAGAGCGGCCGGCGTCATCGGCGGCGTCGTGTCCGCCACCTGCGCCATCTCGTCGAGCTTGCCGTTGCAATGCAAGGCGATGTCGCAGCCGGCCGCCAGCGCCGCTTTCGCCCGATCGGCCAGCGTGCCGCCCAGCGCCTGCATCGACAGGTCGTCCGACAGCAGCAGGCCCTGGAATCCGATCATCCCACGGACGATGCGCTCGATCACCACCGGCGAGGTGGTGGCCGGGCGCTGCGCGTCGATCGCCGTGTAGAGCACATGCGCCGTCATGCCCCAGGGCATGTCCGACAGCGACTTGAACGGCAGGAAGTCGGTATGGGCGAGTTCGATCGCCGAGGTATCGACCCTGGGCAGGGCATGGTGGCTGTCGACGCCGGCCCGGCCATGGCCGGGAATGTGCTTGATCACCGGCATGACGCCCATGTCGAGCATGGTGTTGGCCGCGATGCGGCCCAGATCGGCCACGATCTCCGCCTGCAGCGCGAAGGCGCGGTCGCCGATCACGTCGTGCGCGCCGGGCACCGGCACGTCGAGGCAGGGCACGCAGTCGACATCGATGCCCAGCGCGATGAGATCGGCCGCGATCAGCCGCATGTTGAACTCGACCGCCTCGCGGCCCAGGGCCGGATCGCGGCGGAACAATTCGCCGAAGCGCGCCGCCGGCGGCGCCTGGCGCCAGCGCGGCGGCTTCAGCCGCTGCACGCGGCCGCCTTCCTGGTCGATCAGCACCGGCGCATCGTCGCGGCCGACGCTGGCGCGCAGATCGGCCACCAGCCGCGATATCTGCTCGGGCGAATCGCAGTTGCGGGCAAACAGGATGAAGCCCAGCGGATCGTGCTGGCGGAAGAAGTCCCTCTCCGCCGCGCCCAGTTCAGGTCCGGCGCAGCCGAAGATCGCCGCCTTCACGGCTTGACCACGATGCAGTCGACCGAGCGGCCGCGCAGCTTGGCGCAGGCGGCTTGCGCGGCGGCCTCGTCCAGCGGTCCCGCCTGCACGCGATAGAACGTGCCGCGTTCGCCCAGATCCGCGCGCACCGCGCGCATGGCCAGGCTGCCCAGCACGTCGCCATTGGACTGCTGCAGGCGGGCCCAGGTCGCCTTGGCCTGCTCCTCCGTCCGCACCGAGGCGATCTGGATGCGGTGGCCGGAGAGCGTATCGATCAGGTTGGCGATGCTCGGGCTCTGCGGCGGCTGGTCGACCGCCGGCGGCGCGGGCGGCGTGCCGGGCGCCGGCGGCGTCAGCGTCTCGGACCGGGGCGGCTCGCCGGTGGCGGGCGTCGGCGCGGGAGCCGCGACCGGTGGCGCTGGCAGGGCCTGTGCCGGCGTGCCGGTCGTCGGGGCCGGGGACGGCGAGGGGATCGCGGCCGGGGCGGGCGGTTGCGGCGGTGTCGGCGGCGGGATCTGCGGCACCGGCGGCGGCAGCAGCAGCTTTTCCGGCCCCTGCGGCACCGAGCCGGGCGAGACCCGCTCGTAGACCGTCTTGTCCTGGTTCGGCACCACCAGGCCGCCGGGCGTGTCGGGCCTGATCTTGATCGGCTTCTCGTCGGCGCGGATCAGCGGCACGATGCCCTCGCCGCCGGCCTCGCGGTCCTTCTCGTGCGCCCAGTAGATGACGCCGCCGAAGCTCGCCAGGGCCGCCAGCGACACCAGCAGCGTCAGAATTCGCCCCCGGCGCCGCGTCACCTTGGCCAACCGGCTGGTCATTCCTTCGGGCGGCGGCGGGGTGAAGATCGGCTTCTGCGCCATCAGCGCATTTCCTCCGCCGGGGCGACGCCGAACACGTCGAGGCCGGAGGCGATCACCGTGCCCACCGCCTCGACCAGCGCCAGCCGGGCGCGGGTCAGCGGCCGGTTGGCGTCGTGGATGAAGCGCAGCGTGGCGTCCTCCTTGCCGCGGTTCCAGTGCACGTGGAACGCCGAAGCCAGATCGTAGAGATAGAAGGCCAGCCGGTGCGGCTCGTGCGCCAGGGCGGCCTGCTCCACCGTGCGCGGCCAGTTCGCCATCAGCCGGATCAGGCCGAGCTCGCCCGGATCGGTCAGCAGCGACAGGTCGGCTTCGGCCAGGCTCTCGCGGCCGAGCCCGGTCTCGCCCGCCTGCTCCGCCTGCCGCCGCACGGAGCGGGTGCGGGCATGGGCGTACTGCACGTACCACACCGGGTTGTCGCGCGACTGTTCCGTGGCCTTCACCAGGTCGAAATCGAAGGGCGCGTCGTTCTTGCGCGTGAGCATCAGGAAACGGACCACGTCCTTGCCGACGTCCTCGATCAATTCGCGCAGTGTAACAAAAACGCCGGCCCTTTTCGACATCCGCACCAGCTCGCCGCCGCGCATCAGGCGCACGATCTGGCAGACCTTGACGTCCAGCTCGGCCTGCGCCTCGCCGGTGATGGCCTTGACCGCCGCCTGCATGCGCTTGATGTAGCCGCCGTGGTCGGCGCCCCAGACGTCGATCATGTCGAGGAAGCCGCGGCGCGCCTTGTCGTGGTGGTAGGCGATGTCGTTGGCGAAATAGGTGTAGGAGCCGTCCGACTTCTTCAGCGGCCGGTCGACGTCGTCGCCGAACTGGGTGGCGCGGAACAGCGTCTGCTCGCGGTCCTCCCAGTCGTCCGGCTT
Organism: Reyranellaceae bacterium; assembly: GCA_050181585.1. GTDB lineage: Bacteria > Pseudomonadota > Alphaproteobacteria > Reyranellales > JAQSWP01 > JAQSWP01. The sequence continues at coordinate 70,230 of JBFXDA010000003.1, read as the reverse complement.
CATGCCCTTGGGCGGCTGCAGGCGGCCGACATAGATCAGCCCGGCATCGGCCAGCGTCCGCATGGCGCGGTCGACGGCACCGGCTTCGACCAGCGCCCGCTCCGAGCTGAACACTTCCTGGTGGATGCCCAGCAGCTCCAGATCGGCCTTGATGCCTTCCATCATGGCGGCGACGGCGAAGTCGCGGATCGGCGCCAGCCACTCGCTCTCCGGCGCGTTGTGGAAACGGTTGCCGTATTTCTGCGCCAGCGCCTGCCCCACCGGCTTCAGGTAGTCGCCGGGATAGAGGCCTTCGGGGATTTCGCCGATGTCGTCGCCCAGCGCCTCGCGGTAGCGCAGCCAGGCCGAGCGCGCCAGGATGTCGACCTGGGCGCCGGCGTCGTTGATGTAGTATTCACGCGTGACGGCGTAGCCGACCTTCTCCAGCAGCGAGGCCAGCACGTCGCCATAGACCGCGCCGCGGGCATGCGCCACGTGCAGCGGGCCGGTCGGATTGGCCGAAACGTACTCGACGTTGACCCTCTTGCCGCCGCCGATCCGCGAGCCGCCGTAGGAACGGCCTTCGCCCAGCACGTCCTTCAGCCGCGCCCGCCAGAAATCGTCCGACAGACGCAGGTTGACGAAGCCCGGACCCGCGACCGACACCTCGGTCACGTCGGCGTTCTGGCGCAGCTCCGCGGCCAGCAGCTCGGCGATCTCGCGCGGCTTCTTGCCCGCCTGCTTGGTCAGCACCAGCGCGGCATTGGTGGCGAGGTCGCCATGGGTGGGATCGCGCGGCGGCTCGACCGTGACGGCTTGGGTGTCGAGACGCGGCAGCGCGCCGGACGCGGCCAGCCGGCCGAGCGCCGCCTCGATCTCGGCGGCGAAATGCTTGAAGGGATCCATCGGCGGCTTTTCTACTCGTAAACGTCCAGCAGGCGGCGATGCTCGAGCAAGGCGAAACGGTCGGTCATGCCGGCGATGTAGTCGGCGACCAGGCGCGCCCGCCGCCGCTCGTCGGCATTGCGCGCGCGTTCGCGCCAATCGTCCGGCAGGCAATCGGGCTCGCGGAACAGCAGGTCGAACAATTCGCGCACCACGCGCCGCGCCTTCGAGGTCATGCGGTTGACGCGATAGTGGCGGTACATACGCTCGAACAGGAATTGTTTCAAGCGCTTGTCGGCCGCCGCCATTTCCGGCGAGAACGCGATCACCGCCCGGTCATGACCGCGCACCGCCTCGACGCTGGCCGGAAGCAGCGTCGCCAGCCTGTTGCCGGACTCGGCCAGCACGTCGCGGATCATGCGGTCGATCAGCCGGCGCGTGGTCTCGCTCACCAGCCGGTGCTCGTCCAGCGCCGGATAGGCGCTGCGCACTTCCGCCACCACTTCGCCGACCAGCGGCACGGCGCAGATGTCGGCCAGCGTGAACAGGCCGGCACGCAAGCCGTCGTCGATGTCGTGGTTGTTGTAGGCGATGTCGTCGGACAGTGCGGCCACCTGCGCCTCGGCGCCGGGCCAGGTGTGCAGTTCGAGATCCTGCCGCCGCTGGTACTCAACGATGGCGACCGGCAGCTCCGCCGCCGGGCGGCTGGCGGTGACCAGCGGCCCGTTATGCTTGACCACGCCCTCCAGCGTCTCCCAGGTCAGGTTCAGCCCGTCAAAGGCGGCGTAGCGCTGCTCGAGCTGGGTCAGGATGCGCAAGGTCTGGGCGTTGTGGTCGAAGCCGCCGAAATCCCGCATCGCCAGATCGAGCGCCTCCTCGCCGGCATGGCCGAACGGCGTGTGGCCCAGATCGTGCGCCAGCGCCAGCGCCTCGGCCAGGTCCTCGTCCAGGCCCAGCCGGCGCGCCAGCGAACGGGCGATCTGCGCCACCTCCAGCGAATGGGTCAGCCGCGTGCGGTAGTGGTCGCCCTCGTGATAGACGAAGACCTGCGTCTTGTGCTTCAGCCGCCGGAAGGCGGTGGCATGGATGATGCGGTCGCGATCGCGCTGGAACGGCGTGCGCCCTTCGGCCTCCGGCTCGCGATGCAGGCGGCCGCGGCTTGTCGCGGGATCGGTGGCGTAAGGCTGCAATGCGGCTTGCACCATCGTCCTCGCGATGCGGGATCAGCCCATGCCGAAGAAATTCGGACCGAGGTAGCGATAGACCTGGTCGCCGCCCTTGTAGATCATCTCGATCGCCACATAGGCGATCACCGCCAGACCGACATAGGCGATCCAGTGGTAACGGTTCAGCACGCGGGCGATGAAGCTGGCGGCCACCGCCATCAGGGCGATCGACAGCACCAGGCCGAAGACCAGGATTTCGGGATGGTCGCGCGCGGCGCCGGCCACCGCCAGCACGTTGTCCAGCGACATGGACAGGTCGGCGATGACGATCTGCTTGATGGCCTCGGCCGGCTTCTTGCCGGCGGCCGCATTGGCTTCGGCTTCCGCCAGTTCGTCGTCGCTGTGCTTGGGCGCCCGCAACTCGCGCCACATCTTCCACGCCACCCACAGCAGCAGAATGCCGCCGGCCAGGGTCAGTCCGATGATGGCCAGGAGCTGGGTCGCCACCAGCGCGAAAAGCACGCGCATGACCGTGGCGGCCACGATGCCGATCATGATGATGCGGCCGCGCTGGTGCTTGGGCAGGCCGGCCACCGCCAGACCGATGACGATGGCGTTGTCCCCCGACAGCACCACGTCGATGACGATGACCTGGATGAAGGCGCTTAAGGCGGCGGAGTCGAGCTCAATGCCGAACAAAGTCTATCCCCGTTGCGGAACCGCTGGGCAAAAGGCGGGGCATACTGGCCGCCGAAGCGGCAAATGTAAATATCCCCAGAATTCGCAAATACATAGGCGGAAAACCGGCCGCCGCAAGGTTTCCGGCGGCAGAAATTTCGGCTCTGCTAGGGGCTTCGATGGGGAAAACGGAGGAAACATGACCCCGCCCCTGGTGCGACGCGAGGATCGCGACGGCATCGCCTTTCTGACTCTGAACCGGCCGCAGGCGCTCAACGCCCTCAGCCCGGGGCTTTTCGTCGAGCTGCGCGGGCATGTCGACGACATTGCCGCCCATCCCGACCGGGTGGGTTGCGTGGTGCTGCAGGCCGAAGGCCGCTCGTTTTCCGCCGGCAACGATCTGCGCGCCATCCAGGCCGGCGAGAAGGCGCCCACCCCGACCTTCCAGGCCGACGCCATCGTCGCCTTGGAGCGGCTGCCGCAACCCACCATCGCCGCCGTGCAGGGCCATTGCTACACCGGCGCGCTGGAGCTGGTGCTGGGCTGCGACCTGATGGTCTGCGCCGACAGCGCCCGCTTCGCCGACACGCACGGCAAGTTTTCGATGACGCCGCTTTGGGGCATGAGCCAGTGCCTGCCGCGCCGCATCGGTCCCTTGCGCGCCAAGGAGATCATGTTCACCGGCCGCGTCGTCACCGGCGCCGAAGCCGCCGCCATCGGCCTGGCCAATCTGGTCGTGCCCGACGCCGAACTGCGCGCCCGCACCGAGGCGCTGGCGCGCCAGATCGTCGCCAATTCCTGGCACACGCTGCGCGCCGACAAGATGCTGGTCGACGGCGGCCAGAATCTCGGCCTCATCGACGCCCTGGCCTTCGAACGCGCCAACAGCCCCGGCCGCGGCCCGGACATGGAAGAACGGCTGAAACAGTTCGCGGCGAAGGGATGAACTCCCGATCACCCCTGGCGGACGGATGGACTCAAGCCCGCTTGCGTTCGGACGACCTGGCCCGGCGTCGCGCTTTTCCGACCGAGCCGCCGCCCAGCGACGCAGCCGCCGCCAAAGCGGCGTTGACCATGAAGGCGGAGCGGCTCTGCCCCAGCCGCCCGGCCGCCTCGTCGATTATTTCCAGCTTTCGCTCGTCAACCGACATGGCGACCTGCTTGGCGCGGTCCGCCGGCGGCAGAAGCGGCACGAACTGCACCGCCTGCGGCTTGCCGGCTTCGACCCTGATCTTCAGAACCTCCGGCAGGCTGCGTGGCGCGGGAATCCGCGCATTGGCGCTTTCCTGGCTCTCGATCCACAGTCCCAGCGCTTCGATCAGATTGGCGGCCAGGCCGGTTATGTCGTCGGCCGCCGTGTAGCAGCCTTTCAGCTCGGGGAAGAGGCCCCAGTACTGACCATCTTCCTCGTAGACGAAAGCCCAGTATCCCTTCATTTTCCGGTACTCCCGAATCTACTCCGGCGGCCATTTCCAGCCGGCATCGCGGAAGATCTGCCGCAGCAATCCCTTCGGCATATCCTTCCTGCCCATCGGCAGGCTGATGGACATGCCACCCTTGCGAAAAATGCGGTGACTGCCGCGCTGCCGGTCGATGGTCCAGCCATCGTTCAGCAACCGTTTCTGCACATCGTCGCTGCCGAGACTTTTCGGCATGTCTTCCCGCCGATCTTATATAGGGAACTATATAGCGTTAGGACTATGGTCCTGCAATGATATTATATAGAATCTTATATAAGAATTACGTCCCCCGCCGCTTCGCCCGCGCCGTCGGCGGGGCGGCGAGCGGGTCTTCGGGCCAGGGGTGGCGCGGGTAGCGGCCGCGCATCTCCTTGCGCACCTCGGCATAGGAGGAGCGCCAGAAGCCGGCGAGGTCGCCGGTGACCTGCAGAGGACGGCCGGCCGGCGACAGCAGGTGCAGGCTCAGCTTCACGCGACCATCGGCGATCGCCGGCGTCTGCGCCAGGCCGAACATCTCCTGCAGCTTCACCGCCAGCACCGGCTGGGCGGGATCGGCATAGTCGATGCGGATGCGCGAGCCGGACGGCACCTCGAGATGGGTCGGCGCCAGCCGGTCGAGCGCGCGCTGCTGCTCCCACGGCAGCAGGTTGCGGAGGGCGCCGGCGTGGTCGAGCTGGCGCAGCGCCGCCAGCGAACCGGCCTGATCGACCGGCAGCCACTCCTCCAGCCGCGCCAGCAGGGCGGCATCGGAGAGATCGGGCCAATCCTCGCCGAACACGCGCCGCAGCATCGCCACGCGCCAGCGCAGCGTCTGGACGGACTCGTCGAACGCCAGCGCACCCAGCCCGTGCTGGCGCACCGCCTGCAGCAGTGCTGTGGCAATAGCCGCGCGCGAGGGCTTCGCCAGAGGCTTCTCGCTCAGCACCAGCGCGCCCAACCGTTCCTGCTGCGCGGCCAGCACCTTCTGCTGCTGCTCGTCCCATTCGACCGTGTCGCGCCGCTCGATATGCGCGGCGAAGTGTTGGCGCAACGCCGCCTCGTCCAGCGCGCCGGCCATGAAGATGCGCCCTTCGGCCCCGGCGCCGTCGAGATCGGCGACGGCGATGTATTTCTCGCCCGCCAGCGCATCGGCGGCGTCGAGCGCCGCCCCGCGCCCGTTGGCCAGCCTGTAGCGCGGCTCGCCGCCCGGCCGCCGCCGCGCGATGCGATCGGGATAGGCGAAAGCCAGCAGCAGGCCGGCGTCGTTGGCATCGCCCTCGCCGTCATCGACGCCCGCCAGGCGCGCCAGCCGCGACGCCAGGCGCAGCGCCCGCCGCGCCGCGCCCTCGTTCAGGTTCAGCTCGAAATGCGAGAAGCGGCGCCCCTGCGCCAGCGCCTGCAACGCTTCCAGCCGCAAGCGGATATCGGCCGCGCGCGTGCCCGGCCGCGCCCGCAGAATGTCGCGCTCCTCCAGCAGGGCGGCGATGCGGCAGGCCGTGCCGCCCGCGCCGATGTCGCGGCCGCGCAGGATCATGTGTGCGAGCCGCGGATGCACCGGCAGCTTCGCAAGCTGCCTGCCGTGTTCGGCAATCCGCCCCTGCGCATCCAGCGCCTCGAGCTCGCGCAACAGCTCGGCCGCCTGCGCGTAATGGGCCGGCGGCGGCGGATTGACCCAGCGCAGCCGGGCCGGATCGGCCACGCCCCATTGCGCCAGATCCAGCGCCAGCGCCGCCAGATCGGCAGCTTCGATCTCCGGCCGGTCGGCGGCGGGACGCGCCCGGTTCTCCGCTTCCGCCCATAGCCGGTAGCACACACCCGGCCCCAGCCGCCCGGCGCGGCCGCGCCGCTGGTCGGCGGAGGCGAGGCTGGCCTTCACCGTTTCCAGCCGCGTCAGGCCCGAGCGCGGATCGAACACCGGTTTTCGCGCCAGCCCGGCATCGACCACCACCCGCACGCCCTCGATGGTCAGCGAGGTCTCCGCGATCGACGTCGCCAGCACCACGCGCCGCCCGCCGCCCGGCGCGACGGCGCGATCCTGCTCCGCCGGCGGCAGCTCGCCGTAAAGCGGCAGCACGTCCGCCGCCAGCGCCCCCTCCTCCAGCAGCCGCTGCACCCGCCTGATCTCGCCCGCGCCGGGCAGGAACGCCAGCACGTCGCCCTCGTTCTCGCGCACCGCCCGGCGCACCGCCTGCGCCATGGCCGCCTCCATCGCCACGCCGCCCGAGGGCGGCAGGTAGCGCGTCTCGACCGGAAACAGCCGACCGTCGCTGGTCAGGATCGGCGCATTGCCCAACAGGGCCGACACCGCCTGCCCGTCCAGCGTCGCCGACATCGCCACCAGCCGCAGTTCGGGCCGCAGGCTCTGCTGCACGTCCAGCGCCAGCGCCAGGCCGAGATCGGCCTGCAGGCTGCGCTCGTGGAATTCGTCGAACAGGATGGCGCCGACGCCCGGCAGCTCGGGATCGGCCTGCAGCAGGCGGGTCAGGATGCCCTCCGTCACCACCTCCAGCCGCGTCTCGCGCCCGACCCGCGCCTCGTCGCGGACGCGGAAGCCGACGGTGCGGCCGACCTCCTGCCCCAGATTCTGCGCCAGCCTTCTGGCGACCATGCGCGCCGCCAGCCGGCGCGGCTCCAGCATCAGAATCCTGCCGCCGTCCAGCCACGCCTGGTCGAGCAGCTTCAGCGGCAGCAGGGTCGATTTGCCCGCACCCGGCGGCGCCTGCACCACCGCATTGCCGCCGGCCCGCAGGACGGCCAGAAATTCGGGAACAATGTCTTCGACCGGCAGGCTCATGATCGCGCGTTTGTGCGCCACGGCCGGCCGTCATGCAATGGTCATCGGCGGCGCATCGTGGCAAGCTCCCGCCATGGCTTTTACAACCCGCCCCGAGATTCTCGGCACTTTCGGCGTCGTCACCTCCACGCACTGGATCGGCACCGCCATCGGCATGGCGGCGCTGGAAAAAGGCGGCAACGCCTTCGACGCCGCCGTCGCCACCGGCTTCGCCCTGCAGGTGGTCGAACCGCATCTCAACGGTCCCGGCGGCGAAGCGCCGATCATGGTGCACGAGCGCCGCCGCGGCCGCACCGAGGTGATCTGCGGCCAGGGCGTGGCGCCGGCCGCTGCCAGCATCGAACGCTTCCAGTCGCTGGGGCTGGACATGATCCCCGGCACCGGGCTGCTGGCCGCCTGCACGCCCGGCGCCTTCGACGCCTTCATGCTGCTGCTGCGCGACTGGGGCACGATGCGGCTGGGCCAGGTGCTGCAGCCGGCCATCGATCTGGCGGCCAAGGGCTATCCGCTGGTGCCGCGCATCTGCGACACCATCGCCACCGTGGCCGATCTCTTCCGCCAGCACTGGCGCAGTTCCGCCGCCGTCTACCTGCCGGGCAACACCGTCCCGGCGCCGGGCACGGTGTTCGCCAATCCGGCGCTGGCCATGACCTATGCCCGCCTGCTGCGCGAGGCCGAAGCCGCCAGCGCCGACCGGCAGATGCAGATCGAGGCGGCGCGCCGCATCTGGTCGCGCGGCTTCGTCGCTCAGGAGATCGAGCGCTTCTGCCGCGACACCGAAGTCTTCGACGTTTCCGGCCGCGCCCATCGCGGGCTGCTGGACGGTGACGACCTGGCGCACTGGCAGGCCAGCGTGGAGCCGCCCGCCACGCTGCAATACGGACGCTACACGGTCGAGAAATGCGGCCCCTGGAGCCAGGGGCCGGTGATGCTGCAACAGCTCGCCCTGCTCAAGGGCTTCGAACTCGACGGGCTGGACCCCACCGGGCCGGAATTCATCCACATCGTCGCCGAATGCGGCAAGCTGGCCTATGCCGATCGCGAGGCCTTCTACGGCGATCCCGAATTCGCCGAGGTGCCGCTGGCGACGCTGCTGTCGGAAGCATACAACGACGCCCGCCGCACCCTGATCGACGTGCGCGCCTCGATGGAGCTGCGGCCCGGCCGCATCGGCGGCTTCAACGCCAAGGTGCTGCAGCGGCGCGCCGGCGCCGTTGTCCCCGGCTCCGCCGGCACCGGCGAGCCCACCGTCGGCAAGCTCGGCCAGGTGGTGGGCGACACGGTGCATTTCGACATCATCGACCGCGACGGCAACATGGTGTCGGCCACGCCCAGCGGCGGCTGGCTGCAATCCTCGCCCGTCATCCCCGCGCTGGGCTTCTGCCTCGGCACCCGGGCGCAGATGTTCTGGCTCGATGCCGCGATGCCCTCCGGCCTGGCGCCGCGCAAGCGGCCGCGCTCGACCTTGAGTCCCGGCCTGGTGCTGCGCGAGGGCGAGGCCTATCTGGCGCTGGGCACGCCCGGCGGCGACCAGCAGGACCAGTGGTCGACGCAGCTCTTCCTGCGCCACGTCCATGCCGGCATGAATCTGCAGCAGGGCATCGACTGTCCAGCCTTCCATTCCGAGCACTTCCCCTCCTCCTTCTGGCCGCGCATTTCGCGCCCGGGCGTGCTGGCGGTGGAAGGCCGCATGCCGGCCACCACCGTCGAGGCGCTGCGCGCGCTGGGACACGTCGTGGAAGTCGGCGGCGACTGGTCGGAAGGCCGCCTCACCGCCGCCGCGCGCGACGGCAGCATCCTGAAAGCCGCCGCCAACCCGCGCGGCATGCAGGCCTATGCCGCCGGACGCTGATCGGGGAACGCCCATGCCGCGCCACATCGTCTGCATCACCTTCGATTTCGACGCCATGTCCGGCTTCGTGGCGCGCGGGCTGACGACGCCGACCTCGATCTCGCGCGGCGAATTCGGCGCCGTGGCGGTGCGCCGCCTGCTGCCGCTCTTGAAACGCTTCGGCATTACGTCGAGCTTCTTCATCCCCGGCGTGGTGATCGGCACCTATCCGCGCGAGAGCGCCATGATCGTCGAGGCCGGACACGAGGTCGGCCATCACGGCTGGACGCATGTCACTCCAGCCAGCCTGAGCCGCGCAGAAGAAGAGGAACACCTGCTGAAAGGCATGGCGGCGATCAAAAAACTCAGCGGCAGGAACCCGCGCGGCTACCGCTCGCCGGCCTGGGATCTCAGCCCGCACACGGTCGAGCTGCTGCTCCAACACGGCTTCGTCTACGAGAGCAGCATGATGGGCGACGACTACACGCCCTATTGGTGCCGCCAGGGCGATGTCATTCCCGCCGACGGACCGATGAGCTTCGGCCAGCCGACGACGTTGATCGAAATGCCGATCTCCTGGAGCCTGGACGACTACCCGCATTTCGAATTCCTGCGCACCAAGGAATTCACCTTGCCGGGGCTGCAGAACGCCAATGGCGTGCTGGAGAATTTCTTCGACGATTTCGTCTGGATGCAGAAGAACGTCGAGTGGGGCGTGCTGACCTACACCTTCCACCCCTACGTCATCGGCCGCGGCCATCGCATCCTGATGCTGGAGCGGCTGCTGGAGAAGCTGGCGGCCGGCGGCGCGACGTTCATGAGCATGGAACAGGCGGCGGCCGAATTCGCCGCCCGCGCCAAGGTCAAACCTTAAGTCAGCATCTGGCCGCCATCGACCGCGATGGTCTGGCCGGTGACCCAGCTCGCCAGGTCGGAGGCCAGGAACACCGCCACCTTGGCGATCTCCTCCGGCTTGCCCAGCCGGCCATGCGGGATGCTGGCCAGGATGCCGTCATAGAGCTTGCGGTTGTGCTGCTTGGCGAGGTCCCACAGCCCGCCCTCGAACTCGATCGAGCCCGGCGCGATGCAGTTGACGCGAATGCCCTTCTTGGCCAGCGCCAGCGCCTGGGTCTTGGTGTATTGGATCAGGAGCGCCTTGACCGCGCCATAGGGCGGCGTGCGCAAGGACGGCATCAGGCCAGAGATGGAGGAGATGTGGATGATCGAGCCGCGCCCGCTCTGCTCGAGAAAGGGAATCGCCGCCAGGCTGGCGCGCACGCTGGCCATCACGTCGACGTCCAGCGACAGTTTCCAGCCTTCCTCGTCGTCGGTGCGGCCGAAGCCGGAGGCGTTGTTGACCAGAACGTCGATGCCGCCCAGCGCCTCCGCCGCCGCCTTCACATAGGCGATGACTTCCGGCCCCCGGGCCAGATCGCAGGGCAGATGATGGATCGTGGCCTTGGTCGCCTTGGCCAGATCGGCCGCGGCATGATCCAGCGATTCCTTGTTGCGGGCGCAGATCGAGACGCTGGCGCCGCCTTGCGCGAAAGCCAGCGCGATCGAGCGGCCGATGCCGCGGCTGCCGCCGCACACCACGACCTTGCGGCCGGTGAAGTCCAGTTTCATTGCTTCCTCCTGTGCTGCGCCTCAGAGCAAATCACGTTCTGACGGAATCGTAAGCGATTCCGTCAGAACGTGTGAATTTGCTCTAAATACCAATGAGTAGAGCGGATTCACACGATTGGATGGAAGCGCATGCGCTCCCATCCAATCGTGATCCGCTCTAGTCTGGCGCGCGCACGGAAGGAAGGAAAGTCTCAGCTCGCCAGCAGGCCGATGCCGGCCAGCGCCACCAGCCCGCCCAGCGCCCGGGTGATCCTGGCGGCGAAGCGCGTGCGGGTCAGCGCCGCCAGGCCCAGCCCGATGCCGTGCAGCGCGGCCGTGGCGATCACGAAGCCCGCGGCATAGGTCAGGCCGCTGCCGGTCTCCGGCGCTTCCATGCCGTGGGCATGGCCGTGGGCGATGCCGAAAACGGCGATGATCGCCGCCCCCAGCACGACATGCAGCTTCAGGTCCAGCGCCGTCGCCATGCCCAGCGCGATCACCGACACCACGATCACCAGTTCGATCGCCGGCAGCGCGACGCCGTTCATGCCGAGGATGCCGCCCAGCACCATCGAGCCGACGAAGGCCGCCGGCCACACCCAGAAGGCGCGGCCGCCGACCAGCCCGGCCCACAATCCCACCGCCACCATCGCCAGCAGATGGTCGAGCCCGAACACGGGATGCTCCAGCCCGGCCATGAGGCCTGCCGTCTCGCCGACGCCGGTATGCGCCAGCGCCGGCGAGGCGAAGCTCAGCGCCAGCGCGAAGGCGGAAAGTCCAGTCTGTCTCTTCATTGTCGTTCCCCTGCTGGAAGTCAGGCCGCGGCGGCGGACAGCCCGCCGGCCTTTTCGATGAAACCGGCCACCTCGGCGACGCCCTGGCCGGCCTTGATATTGGCGAAGACGAAGGGCCGCGCGCCGCGCATCTTTTTCGCGTCGCGGTCCATGACTTCGAGGCTGGCGCCGACCAGCGGCGCCAGGTCGATCTTGTTGATCACCAGCAAGTCGGAGCGGGTGATGCCCGGCCCGCCCTTGCGCGGGATCTTGTCGCCGGCCGACACGTCGATGACGTAGATGGTGATGTCGGCCAGTTCCGGGCTGAAGGTGGCGGCGAGATTGTCGCCCCCGGACTCGATCAGCACCAGGTCGAGGGCGGGAAAGCGCCGGTTCATCTCGGCCACGGCGGCGAGGTTGATCGAGGCGTCCTCGCGGATCGCGGTGTGCGGGCAGCCGCCGGTCTCGACGCCGATGATGCGCTCGGGCACCAGCGAGCCGGCCCGCGTGAGGAATTCGGCATCCTCCTTGGTGTAGATGTCATTGGTGATGGCGGCGATGTCGTAGCGGGCGCGGAAATGCTTGCACAGCGCGTCCATCAGCGCCGTCTTGCCCGAGCCCACGGGGCCGCCGACGCCGACCCGCAATGGGCCATTGCTCGGGCCGTTGCTTGTGCTGCTCATGTGCGGAACAACCTCGTGTACTGGGTTTCGTGTTCGATCGTCGCCAGGTCGGCCATCAGGGTGCAGCCGCCCAGCGCCCGGAACGGATCGCCATCGTCTAACGCCACGGCCCGGGCCGCAACCGCCTCGACATCCGCCATCAGGGCGGCGATGGCGCGCTGCCCGTCGGTCTGGCCCAGCGGCACCAGCCGCTGCGCCGCCGAGACGATGTTGGCCGCCACCGCCTGCAGATAGGCGGTCAGCGCTGGCCGCAACGCCACGCCATGCCCGGCCGCCAGGGTGGCCACCGCCACCGGATAGGCCAGGTCGCCGTCCTCGATGCCGTCCAGCAGCGCCAGCGCCGGCGCATTCCAGGCGTCGCGCGAGATGCGGCGGAAGGCGGTGCCCTGCGCGGTGCTCTCCAGCCGCCGCTCGCGGCCGGGATGGGCGGCGGCGGCCAGCAGCGCCACGTTGCGCAGCCGCTGCCCGTCATTGTCCGAGGCCGCGCGATGGGCGTGCACGAACAGCACCGCATCGTTCCAGCCGCTGCCATGCTGCAGCACGTCCCGCAGCCACGCGACCAGCGTGACCCGGTCGCGCACCATCTGCGTCTCCACCGCCCATTCCAGCCCGTTGGAATGGGCGAACGCGCCCACCGGGTAGGACGGCGACAGCCAGGCCATCAGCCGGTAGAGCGGATCAGTCATGCTTGTGGCCGCGATGATGGTGATGGCCATGATCGTGTTCATGGTTGTGATCGTGCCCATGACCGTGATGATGGCCCATGGTGGTGCCGAAACCGTAGGCGCCGCCTTCGGGGTCGAACGCCGCCATCACCTCGCGCACGCTGCCGCCCAGACCTTTCACCATGTCGACGATGACGTGATCGTAGCGGATGCGGATGCGGTCGCCCATGAGCTGCGTCGGCAGATGCCGGTTGCCCAGGTGCCAGGCGATGCGCATCAGCGCATCGGCATCGTCCGCCGCGATCTCCACGAGCCTCTCCGGCGCGGCCTCGACGGCGATCAACTGCCCGTCCTCCAGGACCAGCGAATCGCCATGACGCAACGTCGTCGCTTGCGGCAGGTCCAACAGAAACTCCGCCCCCGCCACCGTGCGCAGCACGATGCGGCGGCGATGGCGCAGATCGTGATCCAGCACCACGCGATCGGAGGCCGGCTCGACCGGTCGCCCGGCGAGGGTGAAGGCGGGGATGATCGTGCTGCAGCGCTTCATGGTCAGAACAGGAAATAGCGCTGCGCCATCGGCAGCACCTTGGCCGGTTCGCAGGTCAGCAACTCGCCATCGGCCCGCACCTCGTAGGTCTCCGGATCGACCTCGATCTTCGGCATGGCGTCGTTGTGGATCATCGACGCCTTGGACAGCCCGCCGCGCGTGTTCTTCACCGCCACCAGGTTGCGCTCCAGCCCGTACTTGCCGCCGACGCCATTGGCCAGCGCGGCGCCGGAGACGAAGCTGAGGCAGGATTTCGCCATCGCCCGGCCGAAGCCGCCGAACATCGGCCGGTAATGCACCGGCTGCGGCGTCGGGATCGAGGCGTTGGCATCGCCCATCAACGCCTGGGCGATCATGCCGCCCTTGATCACCATGTCGGGCTTCACGCCGAAGAAGGCCGGCGACCACAGCACCAGGTCGGCGAATTTGCCGACTTCGACCGAGCCGATCTCGTGCCCCATGCCATGGGCTATGGCCGGGTTGATGGTGTACTTGGCGATGTAGCGCTTGACCCGCAAATTGTCGTTGTCGCCTTTCTCGCCCGGCAGGGCGCCGCGCTGCACCTTCATCTTGTGCGCCGTCTGCCAGGTGCGCAGCGCCACCTCGCCCACCCTGCCCATGGCCTGGCTGTCGGAGGCGATGATCGAGAAGGCGCCGATGTCGTGCAGTATGTCTTCCGCGGCGATGGTCTCGCGCCGGATGCGCGACTCGGCGAAAGCCACGTCCTCGGGGATGCTGGAATCGAGGTGATGGCACACCATCAGCATGTCGAGGTGCTCGTCCAGCGTGTTGACCGTGAAGGGCCGCGTCGGGTTGGTCGAAGACGGGATGACGTTGGGCAGGCCCGCCACCTTGATGATGTCCGGCGCGTGGCCGCCGCCGGCGCCCTCGGTATGGAAAGCGTGGATGGTGCGGCCCTTGAAGGCCTTCACCGTGTCCTCGACGAAGCCCGATTCGTTCAGCGTATCGGTGTGGATCATCGCCTGCACGTCGTACTCGTCGCACACCGACAGGCAGCAGTCGATGGCGGCCGGCGTCGTGCCCCAGTCCTCGTGCAGCTTCAGCGCGCAGGCGCCGGCCTCGATCTGCTCGGCCAGGGCGGCCGGCTGGCTGGCATTGCCCTTGCCGGCGAAGGCGAGGTTGACCGGGAAACTCTCCGCCGCCTGCAGCATGCGCTCGATGTGGAAGGCGCCGGGCGTGCAGGTGGTGGCGTTGGTGCCGGTGGCCGGGCCGGTGCCGCCACCGATCATGGTGGTGCAGCCCGACGAGATTGCCTCCTCGATCTGCTGCGGGCAGATGAAATGGATGTGGCTGTCGATGGTGCCGGCGGTGAGGATCTTGCCTTCGCCGGCAATGATCTCGGTGCCCGGCCCGATGACGATGTCGACGCCGGGCTGCACGTCGGGATTGCCTGCCTTGCCGATGGCGGCGATGCGCCCGTCGCGGATGGCGACGTCGGCCTTGACGATGCCCCAGTGGTCGATGATGACGGCGTTGGTGATCACCGTGTCGGCCGCGCCCGAGGCGCGCGTCGCCTGCGACTGGCCCATGCCGTCGCGGATCACCTTGCCGCCGCCGAACTTCACCTCCTCGCCGTAGAGGGTGCGGTCGGCCTCGATCTCGATCACCAGTTCGGTGTCGGCCAGCCGCATCCGATCGCCGGTGGTGGGGCCGAACATGTCCGCATAGGCGGCGCGGCTCATCCTGAAGGCCATGATGCGTCTCCTATGCCTGGTCGAGTTTACCCATGACGTCCTGGCGGAAGCCGAACACCTCGCGCCGGCCGCGGAACGGCACCAGTCGCACCTCCCGCTTCTGCCCCGGCTCGAAGCGCACCGCCGTGCCCGAGGCGATGTCGAGCCGCATGCCGCGCGCCCTGGCGCGGTCGAACGACAGGGCGGGATTGGTCTCGAAGAAATGGTAGTGGCTGCCGACCTGGATCGGCCGGTCGCCGGTATTGGCGACGGTGAGCGCGACCGGCTCCAGCCCGGCATTGATCTCGATCTCGCCGGCGGCGGCAAAGACTTCGCCTGGAATCATCGTCGTTCTCCCTCGTTCAGCGGATCGGTTCGTGGACGGTGACCAGCTTGGTGCCGTCGGGGAAGGTGGCCTCGACCTGCACGTCGTGGATCATCTCGGGCACGCCTTCCATGACCTGGGCCCGCGTCAGCACCCGGGCGCCCGCCTCCATCAACTCGGCGACGGAACGGCCGTCGCGCGCGCCCTCGGCCACGAAATCGGAGATCAGCGCGATCGCTTCGGGATAGTTCAGCTTCACGCCGCGCTCCAGCCGGCGGCGCGCCACCATCGCCGCCATGGCGATCAACAGCTTGTCCTTCTCCCTTGGACTGAGATTCACCTTGTTTCCTCCCTCAGCATTTCCAGACGCGCGGCAGGGCGCGGCCCTCGCGCAGCGGTTCCAATGCCCGCCGTATGGCGGCCAACAGCGCCTCCCCGTCCCGCGCCAGCAGCCGCACCGCCAGCAATCCATCCCAGCAAGACGCCCCCGCGCGCGCGTCAGCCAGACCGGCGATCGCTTCACGCACCGGTTCCAGCTTGCGCTCGGCCTGCGGCGCGACATGCAGGATGGTGGCGAAGGCGCGCGCACCTTGCGCGACGGCGGTGCGGGCGAAGCGCGCAGCGATGTCGCCGTCGATGGCGATCACGTCGGCATGGACCAACCGGCCGCCGCGAATGATGCGCCAGGCATCGCGCAGCGCGCCCTGCCGCACGCTCTCGCCCATCGCCTCGCGTCCCAGCACCACCGCTTCCAGCCCCAGGAATTCGCTGTCCGGCATCAAATTGACGACGGTATCGCGATCGAGCGCGGCGCGATCGAACAGGATGGTTTCCTGCGGCAGCCACTCGCCTTGCGCGCCTGCCGCCAGGGTCAGCCGCGTGCGCACCTGCGCCACGCCCGACGTTGCGCGATAGATTTTCTCCGCCGCCTGCCCCGCCACGACGGCCTGCGCTCCCTCGCGCCAGTCGACGGCAATCCCCAGCCGGTCGCCGCCGGTCAGGCCGCCGGCGGTGTTGATCAGCACCGCGCTCTTCCAGCCGCCCGGCTCGGCATTGGGCAGGCGCGCCTTGGCGCAGCCCTGCTGGTAGAGCGTGTCGAGCACGGTCAGCATCCCGCGCCGCTTGAAGCCCAGCCGCAAGTCGCCTTGCGCGCGCGGCAATGACGAGAGGCGCGCATCGGGCGAGGCGGCCGGTTCAAACCGTGAGATGGCGGCGGACGTCGCCTTCATCGAGCTCATTCCTGGCGCCGGCCAGCACGATCTCGCCGCGATCCATCACGGCGAAACGCTGCGCCAGGTCGCGCGCGAAATCGAAATACTGTTCGACCAGCAGGATGGCCATCTGGCCGCGGCCGCGCAACAGCTCGATGACCTTGCCGATGTCCTTGATGATCGAGGGCTGGATGCCTTCGGTCGGCTCGTCCAGCACCAGCAGGCGCGGCTTCATGATCAGGGCGCGGGCGATGGCGAGCTGCTGCTGCTGGCCGCCCGAGAGATCGCCGCCGCGCCGCCGCAGCATGGTCTTCAGGATCGGGAACAGGTCGTAGATTTCCTCCGGGATCCTGCGCTCCCGGCGCGGCAGCACGGCGAAGCCGGTCTCCAGATTCTCCTTGACGGTCAGCAACGGAAAAATGTCGCGGCCCTGCGGCACGTAGGCGATGCCCCGCCGCGCCCGCTCGACCGAGGACAGCCGGGTGATGTCCTGCCCGTCCCAGCTCACGCTGCCGTTGCGCACCGGCTGGATGCCGGTCACCGCCCGCAGCAGGCTGGTCTTGCCCACCCCGTTGCGGCCCAGGATGCAGGTGACCTGGCCGATCTCGGCGGTCAGCGACACCCGCTTCAGCGCCTGCGCCGCGCCGTAGTAGAGATCGACGCCCTCGACCTTCAGCATGATCAGCGCCCCAGATAGACTTCGATGACGCGCTGGTTGGCGCTGACCGTGTCGAGGCTGCCCTCGGCCAGCACCGAGCCCTCGTGCAGGCAGGTCACCTTCACCCCCAGCGCCCGCACGAAGGTCATGTCGTGCTCGACCACCACCACCGAGCGCGTCTTGTTGATCTCGCGCAGCAGATGCGCGGTCTCCTCGGTCTCCGCGTCGGTCATGCCCGCCACCGGCTCGTCGACCAGCAGCAGGGCCGGCTCCTGCGCCAGCAGCATGCCGATCTCCAGCCATTGCTTCTGCCCGTGCGACAGCTCCGCCGCCAAGCGGTGGCGCTGGCCGGCCAGCTTGACGATCGACAGCAGCTCCTCCAGCCGCGTGCGCTCGTCCGCCCGCTCGCGCGCGAACAGCACCGCGGCCGGCCCGCGATGGCCCGCCAGCGCCAGCAGCAGATTGTCGTAGACCGTGTGGCTCTCGAACACGGTCGGCTTCTGGAACTTGCGCCCGATGCCGAGCTGGGCGATCTCCGCCTCGTCCTTCTTGGTCAGGTCGACGTCGCCGCGGAAGAACACCTTGCCGGCATCCGGCCGCGTCTTGCCGGTGATGACGTCCATCATGGTGGTCTTGCCGGCCCCGTTGGGACCGATCACCGCCCGCATCTCGCCCGGCTCGACCACCAGCGACAGATTGTTCAGCGCCTTGAAGCCGTCGAAGCTGACCTGGACGCCGTCGAGATAGAGGACGGGCTCGATCCTCAGCGGCGCGTCGGAGATGGCGTTCATGTCTATTCTCCCGGCCGCGCCGGCATCACCGGCGGCGGCTGCACCGAAACCGGCGGCGGCACGTCCACCTTCGAGGGCAGCAGGCGGCGGCGCAGCCAGGCGGACCATACCGGCAGCGAGCCGACCACGCCCTTGGGCATGAAGAGCGTGACGAAGACGAACAGCCCGCCCAGCGCGAACAGCCACAATTCGGGCAGCACGCCGGTGAACAGCGTCTTGCCGAAATTCACCAGGATGGCGCCGATCACGGCCCCGACCAGCGTGCCGCGCCCGCCGACCGCGACCCACACCACCGCCTCGATCGAGTTGGCGGGCGCGAATTCGCCGGGGTTGATGATGCCGACCTGCGGCACGTAGAGCGCGCCGGCGATGCCGGCCATGACGGCGGAGAAGGTGAACACCGCCAGCTTGTAGTGCTCGACCCGGTAGCCCAGGAAGCGGGTGCGGCTCTCGGCGTCGCGGATCGCCACCAGCACCTTGCCGAAGCGCGATTTCTGCAGCGCCCGGGCGGCGAGGAAACCCAGCGTCAGGAAGATCGCCGTCGCCGCCAGCAGGCCGGCGCGGGTGCCGTCGGCCTGGATGTTGAAACCGAGAATGTCCTTGAAGTCGGTCAGTCCGTTGTTGCCGCCGAAACCCATGTCGTTGCGGAAGAACGCCAGCAGCAGCGCGTAGGTCAGCGCCTGGGTGATGATCGAGAGATAGACGCCGGTGACGCGGCTTCGGAAGGCGAGATAGCCGAACACGAAGGCCAGCAGGCCCGGCACCAGCATCACCATCACCATGGCGAACCAGAACATGTCCATGCCGTGCCAGAACCAGGGCAGTTCCTTGTAGTTCAGGAACACCATGAAGTCGGGCAGGACGGGATTGCCGTAGACGCCGCGCGGGCCGATCTGGCGCATCAGGTACATGCCCATGGCGTAGCCGCCCAGCGCGAAGAAAGCGCCGTGCCCCAGCGACAATATGCCGACCTGGCCCCACACCAGGTCGACCGACAGCGCCAGCAGCGCATAGCAGAGATATTTGCCGAACAGCGCGATGACGTAGGTCGGCACGTGCAGCGGCGAGCCGGGCGACGCCAGCAGGTTGCCGGCGATCAGCAGCGCCGTGATGCCCAGGATGGCGGCGGCGAAGCCGATCACCAGCCGGTCGTTGGCCAGGAAACGGGCGAAGATCATGTTTCGACCGCCCGGCCCTTGAGCGGGAACAGCCCGCGCGGCTTGCGCTGGATGAACAGCACGATCAGCACCAGCACGATGATCTTGCCCAGCACCGCGCCCGCCACCGGCTCCAGCAGCTTGTTGGCGATCCCCAGCGACAGCGCGCCGACCAAGGTGCCCCACAGATTGCCGACGCCGCCGAACACGACCACCATGAAGCTGTCGATGATGTAGCCCTGGCCCAGATTGGGGCTGACATTGTCGATCTGGCTCAGCGCCACTCCGGCGATGCCGGCAATGCCCGAGCCCAGCCCGAAGGTCAGGCAGTCGACCCAGGAGGTGCGGATGCCCATCGAGGCGGCCATGCGCCGGTTCTGCGTCACCGCCCGCATCTGCAGGCCGAAGGCGGTGCGCCGCAGCACCACCATCAGGGCGGCCAGCACGGCGAAGGCGAAGACGATGATCCACATGCGGTTGTAGGTCAGCGTCAGCCCGCCCAGCTCGAAGGCGCCCGACATCCAGGACGGGTTGCCGACTTCGCGGTTGTTGGCGCCGAAAATGGTGCGCACCGCCTGCTGCAGCACCAGCGACAGGCCGAAGGTCGCCAGCAGGGTTTCCAGCGGCCGGCCGTAGAGGAAGCGGATGATGCCGCGTTCGATCGCCATGCCGACCGCGCCGGACACCAGGAAAGCCAGCGGCAGGGCGATGGCCAGCGACCAGTCGAACAGGCCGGGGGCGGAGGTGCGGATGATCTCCTGCACGGCGAAGGTGGTGTAGGCGCCCAGCATCACCATCTCGCCATGCGCCATGTTGATGACGCCCATGACGCCGAAGGTGATGGCCAGCCCGATGGCGGCCAGCAGCAGCACCGAGCCCAGCGAGATGCCGTAATAGACGCTCTGCACCCCGTTCCAGATCGCCAGCCGCGATTCGATGCGCTCGACCGCCGATCTGGCGGCGGCCACCACCTGCGGGCTGCCGTCGCCGACGGCGGCCAGGATGGCGCGCGCGTCCTGGTCGCCGCGCTCGGCCAGGATGGCGATGGCGGCCAGCTTGTCGCTGTCGGGCGACTTGTCGGCCAGGATCAGCGCCGCCCGCGCCTGCTCGAAGGCGCGGCGCACGCGGGAGTCGGTCTCCTTGGCCAGCGCCGTCTCGATCAGCGGCCGCGCCGCCAGATCGCGCGTCTTGAACACCGAGGCCGCCGCTTCCAGCCTCCTGGCCGGATCGGGCGACATGATGGTGAGCGTGCCCAGCGCGGCGTCGATGGCGCGGCGGATGCGGTTGTTGACGCGCGGCGCCGCCAGCCCCTGCGCGTTGGCGACCGCCTGGCCGCTCAGCGCATCGGCGAACTTGCCGTCGGCGGACTGGATCACCGCCTTGCCCGGGCCAACCAGGAGCTTGCCGTCGGCCATCGCCTGCAGCAGGGCGGCGGCATTGGCGTGGCCGGAGCCGGCCAGCGCCTCGATGCCCTTCTCGATGTCGGCGTAGGACGAGGAAGCCAGCAAGGGCAGCGCCGTCTCGACGGACTGGGCGCGGGCGGAAGTGGCGATCGCCGCGCCCAGCAGGCCGATGCCCGCCAGGCAGCAGACCCACGCCAACGCGCGCAACATCCCCTTCATGCGCCACCCGTGCTTCATTGTTGGTTAGGGAGATGCGGCCGGGAGAAAGATTTCTCCCGGCCGCGATTTGCGTGCGGATCAGGAGGCCGGACTTACTTGCCGGCGCCGCCGCACTTGCCGGTCTTGACGTTGAAGTTGCCGCACGACATCGGCGCGCGCCAGTCGGCGATCAGGTCCTTCGAGCCGTCGAGATAGTCGGACCACTCGTCGCCCACCACCAGGCCGGAGGTCTGCCACACGGTCTCGAACTGGCCGTCCGCCTTCACCTCGCCGATCAGCACCGGCTTGGTGATGTGGTGGTTCGGCATCATGGTCGAATAGCCGCCCGACAGGTTGGGCACCGACACGCCGATGATGGCGTCGATCACCGCCGACGGATCGGTGGTGCCGGCCTTCTCGACCGCCTTGACCCACATGTTGAAGCCGATCACGTGCGCTTCCATCGGATCGTTGGTGACGCGCTTCGGGTTCTTGGTGAAGGCCTTCCACTTGGCGATGAAGGCGTCGTTGTCCGGGTTCTTCACCGACTGGAAGTAGTTCCAGGCCGCCAGATGCCCGACCAGCGGCGCGGTGTCGATGCCGGCCAGCTCCTCCTCGCCGACCGAGAAGGCGACGACGGGGATGTCGGTGGCCTTGATGCCCTGGTTGGCCAGCTCCTTGTAGAACGGCACGTTGGCGTCGCCGTTGATGGTCGAGACCACCGCCGTCTTCTTGCCGGCCGAGCCGAACTTCTTGACGTTGGCCACGATCGTCTGCCAGTCGGAATGGCCGAACGGCGTGTAGTTGATCATGATGTCCTCGGCCTTGACGCCCTTCAGCTTCAGGTAGGCCTCGAGGATCTTGTTGGTGGTGCGCGGATAGACGTAGTCGGTGCCGGCCAGAACCCAGCGCTGCACCTTCTCTTCCTTCATCAGGTAGTCGACCGCCGGGATCGCCTGCTGGTTGGGCGCGGCGCCGGTGTAGAAGATGTTCTTCGAGCTTTCCTCGCCCTCGTACTGCACGGGATAGAACAGGATCGAGTTCAGTTCCTCGAACACCGGCAGCACCGACTTGCGCGACACCGAGGTCCAGCAGCCGAAGGTGGCGGCCACCTTCTGCACCGAGATCAGCTCGCGCGCCTTCTCGGCGAACAGCGGCCAGTTGGAGGCCGGATCGACCACCACCGCCTCGAGCTTCTTGCCCAAGAGGCCGCCCTTCTTGTTCTGCTCCTCGATCAGCATCAGCATGACGTCCTTCAGGGTCGTCTCGCTGATGGCCATGGTGCCGGAGAGCGAATGCAGCACGCCGACCTTGATCGTTTCCTGCGCCAGCGCCGGAGCGGCGCCGGAAATCGCCACCGCCGCGCTCATCGCGGCGCCGACAGCGATATTCTTCCAGAGTTTCGTCATTTAGATCCCATCCCCGCGAAGTGGATGGCCGCACAGCCGCGACCTGGCACGGATGCGCGCGGCGTCCCCCGCCATCTCGCACCCGCGAAAGCTTCTCCGCAAATCCCGTGCCAAGGATCGGAGGGCCTATCTGGTACGGGCTTCAGGCCGGATCGGCAGACGTAGCGTCACAAAACTGATTAAAATGTGATCAAACGATCAAATATCGGCGTCTTAGCTGATTTCTTGCCTATATTTTAGACAAGATCAGATTGCAGTCGACAGCACGCGCTTGACGCCGGCTTGCGCCATCCGGCTCCAGGCGGAAGCGAGGCTGCCGTCCAGATCGATGGCGCGGCAGCCGTCCTCGATCACGGTGACGTCGAAGCCCTCGGCCCGCCCGTCCAGGGCCGAATAGGCGACGCAGAAATCGGTCGCCAGCCCGCACAGGAACAGCCGCGTCAGGCCGCGCTCGCGCAGATAGCCGGCCAGTCCGGTGCGGGTGCGTCGGTCGTTCTCGGCGAAAGCGGAATAGGAATCGATGTCGCGCCGGAAGCCCTTGCGGACCACCAGCTCGGCCTTGGCGGCCTCGAGCCCGGGATGGAACGCCGCCCCCGCCGTACCCTGCACGCAGTGGTCGGGCCACAGCGTCTGCGGCCCGTAGGGGAACGCGACGCTGTCGAAGGGCTGCCGGCCGTCATGGGTGGAGGCGAAAGAGCGGTGATCGGCCGGATGCCAGTCCTGGGTCAGGATCACATGCGCGAAGCGCCCGATCAGCCGGTTGGCCACCGGCACCACGAGATCGCCCTCGGCCACCGCCAGCGCCCCGCCGGGGCAGAAATCGTTCTGCACGTCGACCACCAGCAGGACGGCATCCGCACCCCGCTCAGGCATGGGCGGCTTCGCGCAGGTCCAGCTCCTGGATCATCTTCTCGCGCATGACGAATTTCTGCGGCTTGCCGGTCACCGTCATGGGGAACTCGGAGACGAAGCGGACATGGCGCGGGATCTTCTGGTGCGCGATCTGGCCGCGACAGTAGTCGCGCAACTCCTCCGCCGTCAGGCTCTCGCCCGGCTTCACGATCACCCAGGCGCACAGCTCCTCGCCGTAGCGGGCGTCGGGCACGCCGAACACCTGCACGTCCTGGATCTTGGGCATGCGGTAGAGATATTCCTCGATCTCGCGCGGATAGAGGTTCTCGCCGCCCCGGATCACCATGTCCTTGACCCGGCCGACGATGTTGCAATAGCCCTCCGCGTCGATCACCGCCAGATCGCCGGTGCGCATCCAGCCCTCGCCATCGATGGCCTCCTGCGTGCGCGCCGCGTCGCCCCAGTAGCCCTGCATCACCGAATAGCCGCGCGTGCACAATTCGCCGCGCTCACCCGGCTGCACCGTCTTGCCGGTCTCGTCGACGATCTTGACCTCGACATGGGGATGGATGCGGCCCACCGTCGAGACCCGCCGCTCCAGCGGATCGTCGGTCGAGGACTGGAACGAGACCGGGCTGGTCTCGGTCATGCCGTAGGCGATGGTGACCTCGCGCATGCCCATGTCCGCCACCACCCGCTTCATCACCTCGATCGGACAGGGCGCGCCGGCCATGATGCCGGTGCGCAGGGTGGAGAACTTGAAGCGCCTGAACTCGGGATGGTCCAGCTCGGCGATGAACATGGTCGGCACGCCGTGCAGGGCGGTGCATTGCTCCGCCTCGACCGCGTTCAGCACCTCCAGCGGATCGAAACCCTCGCCCGGGAACACCATGCAGGCGCCGTGGCTGACGCAGGCCAGCACCGACAGCACCATGCCGAAGCAGTGATAGAGCGGCACGGGAATGCACAATACGTCCCGTTCGGTGAACTTCATGCGCTCGCCGGTGAACCAGCCGTTGTTGACGATGTTGCGATGGGTCAGCGTGGCGCCCTTGGGCAGGCCGGTGGTGCCGGAGGTGAACTGGATGTTGATGGCGTCGTCGGGCTTCAGCGCGATGGCGTCGAGCCTGGCCGGCTCGACCGGCGCCGTGGCGATGTCGGCATAGTTCAGCATGCCGGCCGTCTTCTCATCGCCCAGCCGGACGACGATCTTCAGGTGCGGCAGCTTCGCCGCCTGCAACGCGCCGGGTTTGCTCTGCGCCAGTTCCGGCGCCAGCGCGTTGAGCATGCCCAGGTAATCGCTGGTCTTGAACGCGGGCGCCACGATCAGCGCCTTGCAGGCGACCTTGTTCAGCGCGTATTCCAGCTCGGCCAGCCGGTAGGCCGGGTTGATGTTGACCAGCACCAGCCCGATCCGGGCGGTGGCGAACTGGGTCACCACCCATTCGTAGCGGTTGGGCGACCAGATGCCGATGCGGTCGCCCTTCTTCAGCCCCAGCGCCAGCAGCCCGCCGGCCAGCGCATCGACCGCCTGCGCGAACTCCCGGTAGCTCCAGCGAATGCCCTGGTGGCGCACTATCAGCGCCGGCCGGTCGCCATGCGCCGCCACGGTGCGCGCCAGCAGGGCGGGCACGGTCAGCTCCAGCAGGGGGCTGTCGGCCGGGCCTTTTACATGCGCCTTGGTCAGTGCTGCCACGTCTGTCCTCCCCTTTGGCCCGATACTACAGCCCGACGGGCTGCGCTCAACCCCTCGGTGCGGGGCGAAAACCCAAGGAAAATCCGACGCTTGCAGGAACCCCGCGGTGGACTTTACGTTGGGCCTTGGCGGAACGGGCTTTCCTTGGCAAACGGAGCCGGCCGGTGCGATTTGCGGGGGCGAAACCCCGGGATCGCCTTACTCTATGCTTGTATTGGCGCTAGCGGATGGACATGCAACACCGTCAACTGCCGCTGAGGGTTGCGCTGACGGTTCTGCTGTCGGTCCTTCCTGCCTTTTTTTCCCTGACCGCCTCCGCCCAGGAGAACGACAGCGACCGGCGCGTTGTCGATACGCAGTTGGTCGTCAAGGGCAACGAAAGAATGGAGAAATTCCTGCAGGCGGTGCTGGACGCCAACACGCCGGAGGCGCGCCGCCGCCCGCCAGAACCGGTTACCGTGCTGCAGCGCGCGCAGTTGCAGGAAAGGGAGCTGACCCGCGCCCTGCGATCGGAAGGCTACTACGCCAGCACCATCGAATCGCGCTTCGCCGGCTATCGCCTCGACGATCCCGCCCTGTTCGAGCAGCTCGAGACCATCGATCGCGGCGATCGCATCGAGGTGCGGTTCGACGTGGAGGTCGGCCCCCGGTACAAGTTCAAGCCGCCGGTCATCCTGCGTGCCGAAGACGGGCAGGAGGTGCCGCAAACCCTGGTGCCGCGCGAGCAGTTGGAAGTGGAAGGCGGCTCCATCGCCGATTCCGCCAAGGTGATCGCCGCCGACGAGCAGATCGTGCGCCAGTTGCGCGAGCACGGCCATCCCTATGCCCGGATCGACAACCGCGAAGCCGTCGTCGATCACGCCGATCGGAGCATGACGGTGACGTGGAAAGTCTTGCCCGGACCGGTGGCGCAGTTCGGAACCGTCGAATTCAAGGGCCTGGAGCGCACGCGCGAGGACTTCCTGCGCAAATACGTGCCTTTCCGGCCCGGCGAGCAGTACACGCCGGCTCGCGTCGACGAAATGCGCGACGCCCTGCAGGCGCTCGGCATCTTCAGCACCGTGAAGACCGTCGACGCGCCGCAGCTCGACGCGCAGAACCGCCTGCCGATCGCCGTCGAAGTGGTCGAACGGGCGCCGCGCACCATCGGCCTGGGCGCTTCCTACGCCACGTCCGAGGGGTTCGGCGCCACCGCTTACTGGCAGCACCGCAACCTGTTCGGCGGCGCCGAATCGCTGCGGCTGTCGGCCGAAGTGGGCGGCCTGCTGCACAACAAGCTCACCGAGCCCAGCTTCGGGCTCTACGCCAAGTATCGCGAACCCGATTTCCAGCGTCTGGACCAGGACCTGACGGCCGACCTCTATGCCGAACGCAAGATCCTGGACGCCTATACCAAGCAGGCCATCGGCGCCGGCGTGGGGCTGGAGCGGACCTTCGGCGAGGGGCTGAAGGGCACCGCCGGCATTCTGGTCGAGCAGTCGATCCAGACCCGCGACGACAACCGGGAGCGCTTCACGCTGGTGGGCCTGCCGCTGACGCTGGCGCTCGACCGCAGCAACGATCTGCTCAATCCCACCGAAGGCTTCCGGCTGACCGCCGCGCTGACGCCCTTCGTCGACGTGCTCGACACCCAGTCGCGTTTCATCGTCGGCCGGCTGACCGGCACCGCCTATCTCGACCTTTCCTCCGACAAGACCACGGTGCTGGCCGGGCGCGCCGGCATCGCCTCGCTGCTCGATCTGGGCAACTCGCTGGTGCCGTTCGACCGGCGCATCTATGCCGGCGGCGGCGGTTCGGTGCGCGGCTACGAATATCAGAGCCTGGGCCCGCGCGACGGCAACGACCCCCTGGGCGGGCGCAGCTCGATCGAGCTCAGCGCCGAGCTGCGCCAGCGCATCTCCGGCCGCTTCGGCATGGTCGCGTTCGTCGACGCCGGCAACGTGTGGGAAACCTCGACGCCCAAGCCACAGCAGGGCCTGCAATACGCCGCCGGCCTCGGCGCGCGCTACTACACCGATTTCGGACCGCTGCGCCTGGATGTCGCGGTGCCGCTGAACCGGCGCAAGGGGGACGATTATTTCGGTCTGTACGTAAGCCTTGGACAGGCCTTCTAGTGAAGTCGAACCAGCGTCGCATAGTGGCGATCGCCACCGCTATCCTCGGCGTTCCGATCGTGGCGCTGCTGCTGGTCCTCGGCCTGGCCCAGACCCCGCCCGGCAAGCGCCTGCTGGCCGGCCTGATCGAAGACCTGGCCGGTTCGCCGCAGCAGCAAATCCGCATCGAGGGGCTGACCGGCTTCGTTCCGTTCGATATCGGCGTCGGGCGGCTGGAGATCGCCGACGCCAAAGGCGTCTGGCTCAGCGCCAGCTCGCTGACGCTGGACTGGTCGCCGCTGGCCCTTTTAGGCAGCCGGCTGAAAGTCGAGCGCCTGCATGCAGCTGCGGTCGAGATCGTGCGGCAGCCCGTCGACGACGGGACCAGCCGGTCCGCGGACGACGGCGCCGGTTCGGGCCTGCCGCGCCGGATCGATATCGAGGCGGTGCGCGTCGACGAACTGACGCTGGGCGCGGAGATCGCCGGCGAGCGGGCGCAATGGCGGCTGCAGGGCGCGGCGCGGGTCGCCGGGCTGCAGGAAGACAACTGGCTGACCCTGAAGGCCGAGCGCAGCGACGGCGGCGAGGGGCTGGTCGACCTGCACGGCCGCTACCAGGGGGCGCGGCAGCACCTGGAGATCAAGCTGACGGCGCGCGAAAGTGCCGCCACCATCAACCGCTATTCGCAGGTCGAGGCCCGGACCGGCGTCGAAATGCTGGCGGATATCTCCGGACCGCTCGACGGCCTCAACGGCACGTTGACGATCGATGCCGGCGACATGCTGCGGGTCGACGGCCAGGTGCGGGCCGAACGGCGCGCGGCGGCGACCGAGACGACGCTGACGTTGACGGGACGCATCGGCGCGCTGGGCGACGATCCCTGGCTGGAGGCGCTGCGGGGCGACTGGAGCCTGACCGCCAATGGCAGTTTCGACGCCGCCGCGATCGCGCTGCGGCAAGCCCAGTTGCAGGGCCCGCCGGGACGCCTGAGCGGCAGCGGCCGCATCGACCGCCGCGACGATACCGCCGACCTGAGCTTCGCCGCCAGCCTGGCCGCCGTCGCTTTCGGCAAGGCGTTGCCGGAAGCGACATGGCAATCGCTGACCGCGGAGGGCCGGCTGGCCGGCAAGCTGGTGCGGCCCTCGATCACGGCGGCGGTCAGGGTCGAGAACGCGCAGCTCGGCGAAGTGAAGCTCGGCGAGGCTGCCGTCGATTTCGACGGCGGGATCGAGGCGGACGGCACGCGGGCCGCCATCGTGCAGGCCGGGCTGAACCGCATCGTGCTGCCCGCCGCGGGCGATCGCACCCTGACCACCGAGGCCCGGATCGCCGCCTCGCTGTCGCAGCCGCGCAACGGGCCGATCGCCGTCCACGATTTCAACCTGGCCTCGCCGGTGCTGTCCGCCGAAGGTTCCGGCCAGTACGAGGCGCAGCGCAATCTCGCCAGCGGCACGCTGCGCGCAACCGCCGCCGATCTGTCGGTCTTCGCCGACGCCGTGGGCCTCGACATCGCCGGGCGTCTCGATCTGTCGCTGCAGGCCGAACGCGCCGGCCGGCAGCAGACGGCGATCGCGCTGGACGGGACATTGCAGAACGGAAAGCTGCCGCAGATTCCGGCGCCGCTGCTGCAACCGCAGCTCGCCGTCAGCCTGCGCGGCGCGCTGGGATCGGACCAGGCGTGGTCGGTGCAATCCCTGAAGCTCGAATCGGCGGCCGGCAGCCTGGTGGCCCAGGGCCAGGGCGCCGGACGGCAGGGCCAGGCGCAGGTGGAATGGACCCTGCACGACCTGCGGACCGTCGACCCGCAAATGGCCGGCCGCTCCTCCGGCATCGTCGAGCTGCGGCAGACCGCCGACGCGCTCACCGCCCGCCTCGACGGCGCCTTGTCGGAGGCCCGCATCGGCGTCGCCGAGGTGCCGCGCCTGGCGCTGATCCTGGACGCCAGGCGCGCCCAGGGCGAGACCACGGGCACTCTCTCCGTCGACGGGCAGATGCGCGACGCGCCCATCCAGGGCGGCGGCGATTTCGCCCTCGCCGATGACGGGCGCGCGGCGGTGCGGAATTTCGATCTGCACTGGTCCGGCATTGCCGTCACCGGCGACGACTTCGCCATCGGTCCCGACGGCGCCAGCGGCGACCTGGCGATCAAGGCCGACAACCTGCAGCAGCTCAATCCGTTCCTGCCGGTGCGGCTGGCCGGCAGCCTCGATGCCACGCTCAAGGCGGTCGCAAACAACAAGATAAAAGTCAGCGCCGCGGCCCGCAACTTCCGGCTCGACGACAGCGTCGCGCTCGACCGGGCGCAGATCGACGGCGAAATCGCCGATCCGCTGGGGCGCGCCGCCTTCGAGCTGACGGCCAGCGCCAGCGGCAGCAAGCTGGCCGGCCCCTTGCGCCAGGCGACCCTGAAAGCCAGCGGCACGCGCGCCGATTTCGCCTTTAACCTCGACGGCACGGGCGAGAACCTGCGCGCCACCGCCCAAGGCCGCGCCGCCATCGGGGAGAGCGAAACGACCGTCAGCCTGCAGAGCCTGACCGCGATCCAGTCCGGCCAGCAGGTAGTACTGGCGTCGCCGGCGCGGATTCGCCTCGCCGGCGAGACCGTCAGCGTCGAGCGGGCGGTGCTGCGCGCCGGCGACGGTTCGGTTAGCGTCGCCGGCACGCTCGGCCCCAACGGCAATCTCGACGTGCAGGGCCGTGGCCTGCCGCTGCAGCTGCTGCGCGCCTTCGATCCCGACTTGCAGCTGTTCGGCGTCGCCAACTTCACCGCCGCGCTTACCGGCCCGCTGGCCCAGCCGAAAATCGACCTGACGCTCGAGGCCAGCGACATGCGCCTGCGCACCATCCGCACCGCGGGCATCCCGCCCGGCGCGCTGAACGCCAAGGCCGTTCTGCAAGGCGACACCGTGACCTTCGAAGGCCGCTTCAGCGCCGGCCGCGACAACGTGTTGAATTTCTCCGGCTCCGGCCCCTTGCCGGGCCCCAACGGCGTCGGCAACGGGCGGCTGCGGCTGGAGGGCGGCATCCGGCTGGCCCAGCTCACGCCGTTCCTGGGCGGCAACGGCCGGCTGAACGGCAATCTGGCGGTCGACCTCACCCTGACGGCCAGCAACGGCGCCATCGGCGGCGACGGCGCCATCCGTATCGTCGAGGGCCGCTATTTCAACCTCGCCAACGGCATCGCCATCCGCGACATCGCGGCCACCATCGCCGTGGTCGGCGACCGGCTGGAGGTGCGCAACTTCACCGCCCGGCCGCGCCATGGCGAAGTGACCGTCGACGGCCACATGCGGATCGATCCCCAGCTCACCCTGCCGGTGGAGCTGGCGATCGTGGCCCGCTCCGCCCGCATTCTCGACCGCCGCGACGTGCAGGCGACCATATCCGCCAATTTGCGCCTGTCCGGCTCGGTGGGCGAAGGCCTCAGCCTCGACGGCAATGCCAAGGTCGAGCGCGCCGAGCTCGATCTCGGCGCCAACGTCAGCAGCGGGCCGGAAATCGCCAGCCTCGACGTGCGCGAGATCAACCGGCCCGGCGGCGCGCCGGACGACAAGCCGCCGCGGGCCCGGCTGCCCGGCCCCGAGCTGCGCCTGGCGGTCAGGATCGAGGCGCCGCAGAACGTGTTCGTGCGCGGCCGCGGCCTCGACGTCGAGCTGGGCGGCGCTTTCGCCGTCAGCGGCACGCTGAGCCAGCCGCGCATCGAGGGCGCGCTGAACCTGCGCCGCGGCACCTTCTCCGGCGTCGGGCGGCGGCTGGAGTTCACCCGCGGCACGGTCGGCTTTCCCGACCCCAACCGCCTGCAGCCGGCGATCGACTTCACCGCCACCGCCCGCATCGAAGGGGGAACGGCGGAGATCAGGATCTCCGGCACGCCCGAGGATCCGAAGGTGAAGCTGACATCCGCCCCGCCTTTGCCGGAGGACGAGATCATGGCGCGGCTGCTGTTCGGCCGCGCCACCGCCCAGCTCAGCCCGCTGCAACTGGCGGAGATCGCCTCGTCGATCGGAACGCTTTCCGGCATGGCGAGCTCCGGCGGCGGCATCCTGGAGAACCTGCGCAAGGCGCTGGGCTTCGACCGGCTCGGCGTCAGTTCCGATCCCGACGCGACAGCGGCAGGCTCCTCGCCGCTGGGCGGCACGTCGCTGGAAGTGGGACGCAACATTGCGCCGGGCGTCTATGTCGGCGCCAAGCAGGGCGCGGCTTCGGGCAGCAGCAGTGCGGTGGTCGAGATCGAAGTCACGCCCAACATCAAGGTCGAAAGCGAAGTCGGAACCGACGCGCGCAGCAAGGTCGGCGTGACGATCGAATGGGACTATTGAGGAAAGATTCTAGAAGCCCTGTCCCAGCCCGATTCGGGCGCAGTCGACGCCGAGCAGTCGGGTGAAATCCTCCTGCTCGTTCTCCGACAGCAGCGCGCAGACCGCCCACCAGATCGACGGCCAGACGGCCGAGGGGGCGCAGCGCTGCACCGTCGACAGGAACTCCGTCCGCTCGGGGGACGGAACCGCCGGCACGATTTCCCGCACCAGGGCGACGAAGGCGTCGCGGCCCAGATCGGCGAAAATCTGCCGCTGGATGGCGTTTAACTCCTCGTAGGAGACCGTCTCGCGCAGCAGCGGCATCAGCTCCATCTCGGCGTCGTAGAGGTGTTGCAGCACTTCGCCGACGAAGCCGGCATAGGTAGAATTCAGCGTCGCCAGCAATTCCCGACGCTCCTTGCGGTCGGCCGCCCGCACTTCCTTCTCCAACTGCACCAGCGCGCCGATCGCCAGGGTCTGGCGCTCGCTGTCGGCCTGCGCCGCCTGGGTGGCGCCGGGCCTGAGCGCTTCCAGGAACGCATGGATGCGGACCGATTCGACGGCTCCCAGCCGGCTGACCAGTTTCAGCGTGTCGTGCAGCAGGTCGAGCGCGGTATCGACGGCAGCCTGGTCGGACGGATCGGCGGCGGCGATCGCCTGCGACGCGCCGTACAGGGCCCGGCGCAACCCTTTGTGGGGCGTGGCGTAGAAATCGATCCGGGAAAAGGTCTCGAAATCGAGCGGGCCCTGAAAATTCATAGATCCCTGACCTTCGATTAAATCTATCGCTCTATTGGCCCGCGACGGGCATGATGAATCAAATAGACGGAATTCATATTGCCATGCGCCGCGCTAATATTAGTGAAGCGAACTTGCGCCTTTTTCTCGTCCTCGACGCCCTGCTCAGCGAATTGAGCGTTACCCGGGCGGCGAAGAAACTCAACCTGACCCAGCCTGCCGTAAGCCACGCGCTGAAACAACTGCGCACGCTCTACGACGATCAATTGTTCGTACGCAGCGCCGACGGGCTGGCGCCGACGCCGCTGGCCTCCAGCCTGGCGCCCATGCTGCGCAGCGGCCTGAGCGAACTGGAACGCACGCTGCAAAGCGATCCGGCATTCGACCCCGCCACCTCCCGCCGGCGTTTTACACTTTCCACTGTGGATTACCCGCTCATGACCGGCATCGCGCCCCTGATGAAGCGGCTGAGCCGGGAGGCCCCGGGCATCGACGTGCGGATCCTGCCGGTCGGGCCGGACCTGCACCCCAAGCTGGTCGCCGGCGCGCTCGATACCGTGCTGGCCGGGGGCGAAGTCGAGCAGCAGATGGCGCTGGACCGGACGCTGATGAAAACCCGGTTCATCAGCGAGGATTTCGTCTGCATCCTGCGCGCGGGCCATCCCGCCCTGCGGCGCAAATTCGATCTCGACGCCTATTGCGCCCAGGCGCATCTGCTGGTCAGCACGGGCGGCGCCGATACCGGCTTCGTCGACGGCGCCCTGGCCAAGCTGGGCAAAACGCGGCGCGTCGCGCTGACCGTGCCGGCCTTCATCGGCGCCCCGGCGATCGTGGCCGGCTCCGACCTGATCTCGACGGTGCCGCGCGCCATCGGCGACTTCGCCCGGGCGCATTTCGGCGCCGCCCTGCGGCCGGCGCCGCTTCCCATGCCGCGGGCGGAGGGATACATGTGGTGGCACCAGCGCTTCCAGAACGATCCCGGCCATCGCTGGTGGCGGCGCCTCTTGATCGAGGCCTTCGCCCCGTTCAACCGGCCGGCCAAGGAAGACGCCTGAGCAGCGCTATTCTGCTCCGCCCGGCAAGACGGAGGAACGCCATGCGCAGAAACATCGACACCGGCATCGCGAAAAGAATCGCGCTCTACAGCGATGCGGTGCAATGGCAGGGGCCGGCGCGCTACGTCACCACTTCGGGCACGCCGGGTTTCGACCCGGACGGCAAGCTCTCGCCCGAGTTCGCGGTCCAGGCGGAATGGGCGTGGAAGAACGTGCTGGCCGCCCTGGAGCAGGCCGACATGGGGGTCGACGACATCGTGAAGGTCACGCAATACATCGTGCGCAAGAGCGACGCGCCGCTGTACCGGCCGATCCGCGAGAAATTCCTGGGCGCGGCGCGGCCGGCCTCGACGCTGTTCTACGGCATGGAGCTGCCCTGGCCGGAAATGCTGATCGAGATCCAGGCCGATGCCGTGAAACCGCTCTAGGCGGATGCCGCGCATCGACCGCCATAACCGCGCCGAGTACCGCCGCGCCGCCAGCGTGCCGGGGCTGACGCTGATGCGCGCCGATTTCCGCACCCAGGAATTCGCCCCGCACGCCCACGACGCGCTGGTGCTGGCCGTCACCGAGGAAGGCGGCTCGGAAGTGAAGAGCCGCGGCGCCGTCCAGCGCGCCACGACCGGCACGCTGTTCGTCTTCAACCCCGACGAGCCGCATGCCGGCTGGATGGGCTGGAGCGATCTGTGGCGCTATCGCTCCTTCTATCTCACGCACTCGGCGCTGGAGACGGTGCGCAAGGGCCTCGGGCTGCGGCGCATCCCCTATTTCACCGCCAATCTCTTCACCGACTCCGACCTGATCGCGGGCTTCCTGCGCCTGCACGCCGCCCTGGCGCAGGACGCCGACGCCTTGCGCCAACGGGAATTGCTGGTCGGCTCCTTCGGCAAGCTGTTCGCCCGCCATGGCAGCAGGCCGCACGGCATCGCCCTGGCGCCGCCGGATCGGACGCTGCTGAACCGCAGCATCGCGCGCATGCGCCAGGACCATGCCCAGCCGCTGACCTTGGAAACGCTGGCGGCGGAAGCGGGGCTGACGCAGTTCCAGCTCATCGGCCTGTTCAACCGCGGCACCGGCTTGAGCCCGCACGCC
Source organism: Reyranellaceae bacterium (assembly GCA_050181585.1). Lineage (GTDB taxonomy): Bacteria > Pseudomonadota > Alphaproteobacteria > Reyranellales > JAQSWP01 > JAQSWP01. The sequence continues at coordinate 36,512 of JBFXDA010000003.1, read as the reverse complement.
TATCTCACCAATCTGCGCCTGCGCGCCGCCTGCCGGGCGCTGAAGCATGGCACGCCGCTGGCCGTCGTCGCCGCCGAGGCCGGTTTCTACGACCAGAGCGCCATGACCCGCCATTTCAAGCGCGCCTACGGCATCACCCCGCTGCAGTACCGCGCCGCCGCTTTCGGCTGAGTTCAATTTTCGCCAATACGCCCCGCCCCGGAAGCGGCGACACTCGCTCCTCACCCTCGAACCGGAGCGAAACCGCCGCCGCCATGCGCTATTTCTGCCACGACCATCCCGAAACCCTGTCGCTGGAAACCGAAATCCTCGACGCCGCGCCCGGCCGCGTGCGGCTGAAGCAGTCGCCACTCTATCCCGGCGGCGGCGGCCAGCTCCCCGATCGCGGCATCTTGCGCTGGTCGGGCGGCGAGAGCGCGGTCATCGGCCTTGAACTGAGCGGCGGCCAGCTCTGGCACGTGCTGGCCGATCCGGTCGAGGCCGCCGGCGCCGTCGTGATCGAGGCCGATGCCGGTTTCCGCCAGATGATGCGCGAGATGCACACCGGCACGCATATCCTCAACGCGCTGGTGTTCCAGAACTTCGACGGCGCGCTGGTCACCGGCGTGCAGATGAACGAGGACGGCACGGCGCGCATGGATTTCGACCTGCCGCAGGCCGACAACGAGAAGCTGCGCGCCCTGGAAGGCCCGATCAACGAGGCGATGCGCCAGGACCTGGCGGTGAACTGCGTCTATGTCGGCCAGGAGGAGGCGCAGAACACGCCCGGCCTGATCCGCAGCCGTTCCGTCGCCCCGCCGCCCGCCGCCGACGGGCTGATCCGCATCGTCGAGATCGACGGGCTGGACCGCCAGGCCTGCGGCGGCACGCATCTGGCCAATACCGGCAATTCGCGCCCGCTGAAGATCCTGAAGATCGACAACAAGGGCCGCCACAACCGGCGCATCCGGCTGGGGCTGGTCGGGCTGGGACCGCTGGCGTAGCGCGCTTCGGTCAGTCGCCCGCCGCCGCAGAGCGCCCGACATCGGGCACGAAGGGCTTGCTGGCGAAATGCTCCAGATCGCCGGTCGAGAATTTCAGCCCCGCGCGCTTGATGGCGCCGTCGTCGACGCGGTCGAGCTTGACGTAGGAGCGGTCGTCCTCGCGCACATAGGCGTCGTTGCTGGCCGCGTTGTAGCAGATCAGCAGCGTCCAGCGCCGGTTGGGCGAGCGGTTCTGGTCGGAACGGTGCAGGGCGTTGGCGTGGAAGAACACCGCATCGCCCGGATCGAGCTCGCAATAGACCAGCTCGTGCTTCTCCAGTATGTGCTTCATGCGCTCCGGGTCGGCCGCGTTCTGCTTGTCCGACACAGGCACATGGTCGATGCGGCCCAGCCGGTGCGAGCCCTTGACGATCTGCAGGCAGCCATTGTGGCGGTCGCTGCGGTCGAGCGCGATCATGCAGGAGAACATGTCCGGCCGCAGGCAGCCATTGTAGTACCAGTAGCCGTAATCCTGGTGCCATTCCCAGGCGCCGCCGGTGAAGGGCTCCTTGGCGGTCAGCTTCGACTGGTAGTGATAGACCTCCTCGCCGATCAGCGCTTCGGCGGTATCGACCATGCGATCGCAGCGCGCCGCCAGCCCGTAGACGCTGTCGCCGGCCCGGTTCCACAGCGAGATGCGCGTGATCTTGCCGTCGGCGTCGGGCCGCCCGATGGTGTGGTCGCGGATCGCCGGATCTTCTTCCATGGCGCGGCGCAGCAGGTCGACTTCCTCCGCGTCGAACAGCTTGCGCACGAAAACCAGACCGTCGCGCTCGTACTGGCGCAACTGTTCGGGGCTGAGGACCGATGCCATGGCGTTTCCTCCCTCACTTTGCCTCGTTTTCATTTATTGAAAACGATTTTCATTTCTGTCAGATTCCATACGCGCCTCCCCGTCCAAGGTCAAGAACACGCATGGCCCGCGCCAAAGCCGCAGCGAACACGGCGGAAAAACCGGCCTATTACACCGCCACCCTGGGCAAGGGACTGGACGTGCTGGAGGCGCTGGCCGAGGTCGAGGAGATCGCGCTGACCGAACTGGCGGCGCGGCTGAAATCCTCCAACGCCACGCTGTTCCGCATCCTGGCGACCCTGGCGCATCGCGGCTATGTCGAGAAGCTGCCGCAGTCGGGGCGTTACCGGCTGACCTTGCGCTCCTGGCAGCTCGGCGCCCGGGCGCTGGGCCGCATCGCGCTGCGCGACGTGGCGCTGGAGCCGATGCGCGCGCTGGCGGCGAGAATCAACGAAAGCCCGCATCTGGGCGTGCTGGACGGCGACGGCGTGGTGATCGTCGAGAAGGTCGAGTGCACCCAGCCGGTGCGCGTCGACACCTATGTCGGCCAGCGCGCCCCGGCGCATTGCTCGGCGCTGGGCAAGATCATCCTGGCGTTCGCCGATCGCGAAACCGTCGACGCCGCCTGGCAGCCGCAGCGTTACACGCGCAGCACCGTGGTCGAACGCGACGCCTTCGACCGCGAGCTGGCGACAATCCGCCGCCAGGGTTATGCCGTCAATCGCGGCGAATGGCGCGAAGGCGTGTGCGCCGTGGCGGTCGTCTTGACGGAACACGACGGCAAGGTCGCTGCCGGCCTCAGCCTTACCCTGCCGACCGCCCGTTTCGACGACGTCGCGCTGCAGGAAACGCTGCTGCCGGCTTTGCGGCAAACGGCAAAGAGCATCGAACGGGCGCTAGGGCGCTGAGCCGGGCTCCGGCGCAAGCGGCGATCAGCGCGACGGCGAGAATCTCGTTACCTTGGTGCCCTGCAGCCCTATGCCGGCCATCAGGCCCTTCTGATCGAAGATGAAGGCATAGACGTCGCTGCGCGTCGTCGTCGAGGTAATGCTTCTGCCGGCCCCTTCATCGACGACGACGAAGCTGGGTCCGACGCCCAGCTCCCAGCCATCCGAGCGGTCGAGATACTCCAGAGCCCGGTCGCTCATGAGGAAGAGCACATAGCCGAACTTCTGCACGCCCGCCTGCAGCCCATAGGAGGCCGAGGCCGTGCGATAATAGCCTGCGACGTTGCCGCCCTTCAGCAGGGCGCCTTCGCCGCCTTGCCCGCCGACTATCAGCCCGAACTTGATGATGTCGGGAAACACCAGAATGCCCTTGGCCTCCGCCGCCAAGGCGCGGGCGGCGTGATTCGTCGCCGTCAGCTCGTTCAGGGCCGCTCTGGAATCGCGGGCGATTTCGGCCGCGCTGTCGGCGCTGGCGGGGGAAGCAAACGCCGGCAAAAACGCCAGCAAAAGGCAAAACGCCGGCAAAAATCTGACTTTCATCTCACGCTCCACGATCCGATCGGCCACCAGATTTACCATTTCCCGCCGATCCTTGGCCAGATCGAACCGCTCTCCATCATTGTTCCTGGAGTGCTCGCCGGTGTTTTTCCGCACGACAGCCGCAGGATCGTTCTAGCCGCGCAGGCGCCGCGGGCCCGAGCGCTGGGCGCCGCGGCGGCGCATATCCGCCCGCACCGCTTTTTCGATGCTGTCGCGGGCCCGTTGCAGGGCGGCAACGATCTGCGGCCAGCGCGACGGCGGCATGCGGTCGGCAATGCCGGCGGCGCTTATCGCCAGGTTGGGCCGTAGCGCCGGATCGCTGAAGACGATGCCGATCGCCACCATGCCCGGCACGATCAATCCGTCGATCACGGAATAGCCGCGCCGCCGGGTCTGCTCGACCATGAGCTGCAGTTCCTGCGGCGAGAAATTCTTGTGCCCCCGCAGGCGGCCGCGGTTGAAGCTCAGCACGCGCTCGACGCTCGCCTGATCGAGCGCGCCCAGCATGGCAAGGCCGCTGGCGCCGACGCCCAGCGGACGACGCTCGCCCTCGTCGTAGGGGAAAGTGCGAATGGGAAACCCGCCCAGTTTGCAGGCGATGCAGAGCGCGTCGAAGCCGCTGCGCACCGACAGGAACGCCGTATCGCCCAGCTCGTCGGCCAGCTCGCGCAGGATCGGCGCCACCAGCCGGCGCAGCGGCTCGTACCAGTCCATATCCGGCCGCAAGCCGAGCAGATCGACGCGCAGCCGATAGCGCCGCGTGCTGGGTTCCTGCTCGACCAGATCCTCGGCCATCAGCGCCGAGAGCAGGCGATGCGCGGTGCCCTTGGTCAGATCGGCGGCGCTGACGACGTCGCCCAACGACCAGCCATCGGGACCGCCGGTGGCCAGAAAGCGCAGCACGTCCACCGCGCGCCGCACCGTCTGCGCGCCGCCCGAATACTGGCTGCCCGATCCTGCCGCCGACACCGCAACCTCGCCTTCCGGTCCATATAATGGACCGATCTGTTGCGGCAACTATTCAACGTTATTGTCATCGTTGCAAGGATCGGCAAGGCTCGATGCAATCAAAGGTCCAAATAATGGAATAGCGATGAGCAAGATCGACCTGCCGTTCTTCAAGCGCCTGAAAGCCGACGAGATCGTCGTCGGCATGAACATCCGCCACAGCCGCACCAGCGAGATCGGCCCCATGCTGGCCAGTGCGGGCTACCACTGGTTCTTCACCGACGACGAGCACAGCCCGGTGCCGCTCGACCGGTCCTACGATATCAATCTCGCCGCCATCCGCGCCGGCGTCCTGCCATTCGTGCGCGCGCGGCAGAACAATCCGGCGGAGATCGGCTGCCATCTCTCCAACGGGGCGCTGGGCGTCTTCGTGCCGCATGTCAACACCGCCGCCGAGGCCGAGGCCGCCGCGATGGCCTGCCGCTATCCGCCGGTCGGCAAGCTCTCGGTGCCCGGCTCGATCCCGCAATTCGGCTACACCGGCAAGTCGCTGCCCGAGCTGTGCGGCGTCTTCAACGACAACGTCGTCTGCACGGTGATGATCGAATCGCCCGAGGCGGTGGCCAATGTCGACGCCATCGCCGCGGTCAAGGGCGTCGACGTGCTGTTCATGGGCGCCAGCGACCTGACCTTCGAAATGGGCATTCCCTCGCAATACGGCCACGACCGCGTGACCGACGCCGTGGCCAGGGTATGCGCCGCCGCCCGCAAGCACGGCAAGGTGGCCGGCATGGGCGGCGTGAAGGAGCCCTCCGACTGGGCGCGCTACACCGGCATGGGCATGCGCGTGCTGCTGAGCGAGAACGATTTGTCGATGCTGATGTACCGGCTGAACGATCGCGCGAAATTTTTCAGCGGATTGCCGCGCAGTTGACCCCAACCCATCCTTTGCCACGGGAGGCCCCGATGTTCGACCGCATTACCCGTATCGCCGCACTGATGCTCACGCTCGCCGGCCTGGGCAGCGCCGCGCTGCCGGCCCGCGCCGACCAGGCCGCCGACGAGGCCGACCTGAAGCGCCTGGCGCAGGACCTGCCGAAAGCCAAGATCCGCGTGCTGGGCATCTGGTCCAACACGCCGGCCTGGTCGCTGCTGCAAAAGCCGTTCTGGTCGCAGCAGGTGCCCGAACTCAGCGGCGGCAAGATCGAGGTCGAGCTGGTCAGCATGACCGACCTCAACATGCAGGGACCGGAAGCCTTCCGGCATCTCAAGGCCGGGCTGGTCGATGTCGTCGACATGATCGCCAACTACGCCGCCGGCGACGCGCCCGAACTCGACGGCATGGATCTGGCGGGCGTGGCGCCCGACGTCGACGCCGAGGTCAGGGCGATCGAGGCCTATGCGCCGACGGTGCGCGCCAAGCTGCAGAACGCCGTCGGCGTCGTGCCGCTGGCGATGGGACCGTCGCTGGCCCAGGTGGTCTGGTGCAAGGGCGAGGTGAAATCGATCGCCGACCTGAAGGGCAAGAAGATCCGCGGCTCCAGCGCCACCGTGGCCGACCTGGTGTCCGGCCTGGGCGGCACGCCGATCACCATGTCGTTCGGCGAAGTGCCGTCGGCCCTGCAGCGCGGCGTCATCGATTGCGTCATCACCGGCACGCTGTCGGGCAACACCGGCAAGCTGTTCGAAGTGGCCGACCACATCTATCCGCTGACCGTCGGCTGGGCGCCGTGGATCCGCGCCGCCAACAAGGGCAGCTGGGACAAGCTCGATCCCAAGGTCCGCGCCTGGCTGCAGCAGGCGACCGACAAGGTGTTCGTGCCCGCCGCCAACAAGCTGGCGCGCGACGCGACCGAGCAGGGCATCTGGTGCAGCGCCGGCGATGCGCGCTGCGCCTGGGAAGGCAAGCAGGGTATCACCAAGGCCAAGATGGTGCTGGTGCCGGTCAGCGACGCCGACAAGAAGGCGCTGGCGGGCATCGTCGAGAAGAACGTGCTGCCCAGCTTCGCCAAGTCCTGCGGCCCCGCCTGCACGCAGAAATGGAACGAGACCATCGGCAGCGTCATGCAGCTCAAGATGCAGGCCCAGTAGCGGGGATCGCGTCGAGGGAACGGCGATGGCGGAGGAAGGCGACAGCGGGGTCGAAAGGCTGGTCGGGCGGGCGCGGCAGTTGTCGCGCTACGCCGCCTGGGCGGCGGGCTACGCCGTTCTGGCCTGCGCCGTGCTGATCGGCGTCGAGATCGTCCTGCGCAAGCTGTTCTCCGTCAGCCTGCAGGGCACGGACGAGATTTCCGGCTACGTGCTGGTCGTGACCTTCGCCTGGACCGCCGCCTGGGCCCTGTTCCGCGACGCCCATATCCGCATCGACGTCGTCTCCTCGCGGCTGCCGGCCGGCCCGCGCCGCATCTTCGATCTGCTGGCGCTGGCCAGCCTGGTTGGGGTCGCCGTCCTGCTGGCCTGGCAGGCGATCGGCGTCTTCGGCGAATCGCTGCGGCTGGGCTCGGTCTCGAACACGCCGCTGCGGGTGCCGCTGTGGCTGCCGCAAGGATTGTGGCTGGTCGGCCTGATCGGCTTCGCCCTGGCGGCGGCCGTCCTGCTCGCCGCCCGCCTGATCCGTCCCGCGCCGCCGCCGGTCCACGACGTGATGGACGAACGCTGATGCTGGCCAAGTTCACCGTCGCGCTGCTGGTGCTGGCGCTGCTGGGCCTGCCCGTCGCCGCCGTGCTGATGATCCTCGGCCTGCTGATCGAGGCCTTCGTCACGCCGGTGCCGATCCACGCCATGCTGGGCTCGATCGCCTGGGAGAACGGCCGCAGCGACCTGCTGTTCTCCGTGCCGCTTTTCGTGCTGATGGGCGAACTGCTGCTGCTGAGCGGCGTCGCCGCGCGCATGTACGCGGCATTGCTGCCCTGGCTCAACTGGCTGCCCGGCCGGCTGATGCACACCAACATCGCCACCTGCACCCTGTTCGCCGCCACCTCGGGGTCGAGCGTGGCGACGGCGGCCACGGTGGGCACCGTTGCCATCCCGCAGATCAAGGCGCTGGGCTACAACGAGCGGCTGTTCCTGGGCTCGCTGGCCGCCGGCGGCACGCTCGGCATCCTGATCCCGCCGTCGATCAACATGATCATCTACGGCGCGCTGACCAACACCTCGATCCCGCAGCTCTATCTCGGCGGCTTCCTGCCCGGCCTCGTGCTGGCCGGCCTGTTCATGCTCACCATCCTGATCGCCTGCCTGATCCGGCCCGGCTGGAGCGGGCGCGGCGAGAGATATTCCTGGAGCCAGCGGCTGCGGTCCCTGCCGGACCTGCTGCCGCCGATCGGGCTGTTCCTGCTGGTGGTGGGCTCGATCTATGCCGGCTGGGCCACCGCCACCGAGGCGGCGGCGCTGGGCGTGCTGGCGGCGCTGGGCCTGTGCCTGTGGAGCGGCCGCTTCAGCCTTGCCCTGCTGCACAAGGCGTTCGAGGACACGATGCGCACCACCGCCATGATCATGCTGATCCTGGTGGCCGCCTTCTTCCTCAACTTCGCCGTCGTCCTCACCGGCCTGGTGCGGCAGCTCACCGACGTCATCGCCGCGCTCGACGTCACGCCGCAGCAGACGGTGCTGATCGTGGTGCTGATGTATCTGATGCTGGGCTGCGTGCTGGACGTGCTCTCCATGACGGTGCTGACCGTGCCGGTGCTGACGCCGATCATGGTGGGGCTGGGCTACGACGCGGTGTGGTTCGGCATCCTGGTCATGCTGGTGTCGGAGGCGGCGCTGATCACGCCGCCGGTCGGCATGAACGCCTACGTCATCCAGAGCCTGCGGACGCGCGGGCGCATCGAGGACGTCTTCATCGGCACCCTGCCTTTCCTGGGCGCGATGCTGGCCACCATCGCCATCATCACCTTCTGGCCCGAGATCGTCATGTTCCTGCCGCACGCGCTGATGCGATAGGGACGGCCGCGATCCGCCGGCCGGCGGGCCCCGCCGCCGGTCCGGCAAACCGGCAATTCCGCGCGCCGGCCTCCCGCGCTACAATGCCGTTCGTGGATCGGTTGCGCGCAACGCCACCCACCATCCGGCGCGCCGCAGCGTTGCTGCCGCTGCTGCTCGCCGCCATCCTGACCGCGCCCGGAGCGGCGCGGGCGGAGAAATTCGCCGTCGTCACGCCGGCCGCGCCGCGTCTGGCGCCGGCCCGCACCGCGTTCGTCGATGCCGTGCTGGGCAAGCGCATCGTCGAGATCGACCGCGCCGGCAACGTGGTGTGGCAATGCGAGCTGGGCGACGCCCGCTTCGGCAGCGACGAGTTGCAGCGCGGCGCCGATCTGGAATGGATCGCCGCCGACGACACGTTCCTGCTGGTGGTGCCCTTCTCCGGCATTTTCCGCCTCGACCGCAACTGCGCCGTCGTCTGGAGCCATCGCACGCCCCGCGTCAGCCACGACGCCGACCTGCTGCCCAACGGCAACGTGCTCTACACCTTCGCCTGGGACGACACCGGCGATTCGCAGGCGGTCGAGATCGATCCCGCCGGCCGCATCGTCTGGCGCTGGCAGGCGCATGGCCATATCAACCCCGCCTGGCGCAACGCGGCCGAGGGCGGCGGCGCGGCGCGCAACGAGCGCGGCAGCGGGCGGCGTTCGGGCAGCCAGGGGCCGGGCGGCGGCGCGGGCGCCGGCCAAGGGGCCGGCCAGGGCGGCGGCCGCGGCGAGGGCTTCACCCATGCCAATGCGGTGGCGCGGCTGGCGGACGGCGACACGCTGGTCAGCCTGCGCAATTACGGCCGCGTCGTGCGCGTGGCGCCCGACGGCCGGGTGAAATGGGCCTCCGCCAACATCAACCGCGTGCACGATCCCAGCCTGCTGCCCGACGGCCGGCTGGTCGCCGCCGAGCACATGCCGATGACCGTGGTGCGGCTGGGCCAGGGCCAGCGCGAGGTGCTGTTCGCCAACGCCATCGACATCCGGCCGATCCGCACCGTCGAGCCGCTGCCGAACGGCAATTTTCTGGTCGCCGGCGGCGCCGACATCGTCGAGATCGACGCCGCCGGCGCCGTGCTGTGGCACGTGCGCCCCTACGCCAATCTCGGCGCGCGTGTGCGCGAGGGCATCTACAAGGCGGTGCGCGTCGGCCGCTGAGCCGCAGGCGTCATGTCGCCTACGCCCCTTGGTGGTGCCGGTACCAGGCTTCGATCTGCCCGCCGATGGCGTTGGCCAGGCTCTGGCTCTTGATCTCGCTGATCTTCCATTTGCCGCCGGCATGGCGCAGCACGCCGACATGCCGGGCGTTCAAGGTGATGTCGAAGCGCTGGCAGACGCCCTCCTCGCACGACGTCAGGATCGGAATGCCGGTGCCGCTGTAGCTCTTGCCGCGATGCTCGAATTCGAGCGTCACCGGCGCGATCTGCTCCGGCTCGCGTTCGAGATCGGCGATCAGCGCCTTCAGGATGGCGATCAGGTCCTGGCGCCGTTTCTCGATCGAGGCGCTCCATTTCTGTCCCGCCGCCCGCTTGTGCGCCAGCTTGAACTTCAGCCCGACCATCTGGGTCGAATAATCGTTGGCGTTCAGCTTCTCGACATACTGGTGCGCCAGGATGAACCAGTGATAGCCGGTGCCGACCGGCGCGCCCGAGCCTTCCGGCGCCTTGCCGGCGCGCCGCTTGGTGGTGGAGTAGGCGAACTCCCATTTCTCGGGCGTCACCTTCTTCTCCTTCCAGTCGGACCTGTCGTAGAGCCAGTGATGGGTGCGCCCGACGGTCATGCCGGTGTATTGCCGGCCCTGGTAGTCCTTGACGCGGTTGTAGCTGGCGCCGGCACGGCCGTTGCCCTTGCGGGCGGCCGTGCGGTTCCCGGCCTTGGTTTTCGCGGGCGGCTTCGACGTCCTGGATCGGGCGGTCGCTGTGGTCGGCATGGGAAGATCCTCCCTCTTCCCAATGGCCGAGACCTTCCGGTGTTCCCGCAGGCGATCGGGAAATCGAGGAACTCTCCCTAGAGCAAATCATGTTTTGACGGACGTCAAAACATGTGAATTTGCTCTAAACTTTAAAGAATAGAGCGGATTCACACGATCAGACGGAAGCGTCTACGCTTCCGTCTGATCGTGATCCGCTCTAGCCGGGTTTCCGCCGCCAAGCGCCTCGCGCCCGACGCTATTTTCCGATGAATTGCGGCTTTCGCTTGTCTCGCCAGGCTTGTATCGCTTCGGCGGCGTCCTGCGACCGCAGCGAGGCAAGAAAATCCGCATTGCCCTTGTCCGGATTCGCGACACCTGCCGCAATATCGTTGATTGTCGCCTTCATTCCCTGGATCGCCAGTGGAGCAAGCTCGGAAAGAGCGCTCGCCAGTTGATCGACCGTCCTGTCGAGCTCTGCGGATGGGACCAATTGGTGGAGATACCCTATGCCAAGCAGGTCGTTCGCTTCTATTTCGCGCGCCAGCAGGAAGATGGATTTGCTGGCAGCAGGTCCCAAACGGGATACAAAACGCTTCAAGCCGCCAAACGCATAGTGCAAAGCCAGCCGACCGGCCGGAATCCTCAATTTCATGCCGGTCACGCCGATGCGAAAATCGCAGGCCAGGGCGAGATCCGCGCCGGCGCCAAAGACGCTTCCATTCAGGGCGCAGATCGTGGGCAGGCGGAGCGTTTCGAGCCTGTCGATCAGCCGGCTCAGCGCCAGATGATCGATATTGCGCTCCGCCTGCTCGAGGGCGCCGATGTGATAGCCGGAACTGAATGATTTGCCGTGCGCCCTCAGCACGAGAACCCGGGCGTCCCTATTGTCGCCCGCCTGCAACAGCAGCTCGCCTAGAACCCGAACGTCATCGGGTTCTATGCGATTGTGCACGCTTGGCCGATTCAAGGTGATGGTTGCGCAAGTTCCTTCCACCGACAATGTCGGCGTGGAGTTCGGCAACTGCGAGGATCTGGAATCCGTCTCGACTTTTCCCGCATTCATCTGGTGACCATCCTTGTACAGCAACGCAGGCGTCATCCCGCAGGCATCGGTTCGCGGTCATCTCCCCGCAAGCGTCGGTCGATCGGGCAATAGGGCCTCGGCGCCGTCTATTATTTGCCCTTTGCCGAGCACGGCCCATTCCGCCGCCAACGCACCCAGGATCGTCCCCGAAACGACTCCGATACCGCCCATGCCGGCGACGACCAGCACGGTCGGGTCGGCCTGGTAGGGTCCCACTTGGAATATTCCGTCGGCGCTCAGAGGATAGAGGCCGTACCAGCCATACTTGAAACCCAGATCTTCGACGAGCAGCCGTTCCGATACCTGCTTCGCAATCTCCTCCAGATATGCGTCGCCATCGGGAGGGCTGTAATTGTCCGGATCGGTTACGTCCAGGCCTTCCAGCGCCAACGTCGTGTGCAAGCCGGAGATCAGACTGTCCTCGCCGTCCTGCCGGAAATAAATGGCCTCGCCTTCGGTATCGGGCACGTAAAAATTCACCATGGGAATCGTATAGGACAGCTTCCGAGGCAGACGGACACGAACGACTTCGTGCACTTGCGGGTTGACCGGAGCGGCATGCCCGAGCATTGCCCCCACCTGGCGGGCCCACGCACCGGCAGCGTTTATGACGACATCGCACTCGAGCGCGCCTTTGTCGGTAGTCAGCAAATGCCCTGCCCGACGACGCTCATATCCGGTCACCTTGGTATTCAGCATCACCCTGGCGCCCATGGATCGCGCCTCGTCGACGATCGCATTGCACAGGATATGCCCGTCCAGATGTCCGTCATTGGGCCCGTAAAGAGCGCCGGCAATATCGGCGACCGACAGGTCGGGAACGAGCTTCTGGATTTCCGCTCTCGTCAATAGCCTGGCATCGTGAGCGCCCAAGGATTTCTGGAAGCGTTGGGCTTCGGCGAAGCGCGCCAGATCCTTTTCCGATTTCGCCACGCGCAAATAGCCGATTTTCGCCAGCGGCAGCTTGTCTTCGTCGTTGAGCCGGAAAAACAGCTCGCGGGCCCGAATCCTTATCCGCATGTCGATCGGATTGAGGACCTGCAGATTGTACACGCCAGCCGACCGCCCCGACGAACCGGAAGCCAGGCTGCTTTTCTCTATCAGCGTTACCTCGGATGCTCCGAGTTCGGCGGCGCGACGGCAGGCGCCGCAGCCCGCCGTTCCGCCGCCAATGATTGCTATCCGCAGTTGTCTCATGTCCGTTTTCCCCAGATGCGTTCCAAGAACTATCTCCGATGCAGTTCGGACGGTTTTGCGGACTGCATGAGACGCCACAGCGCACTTGGCGTGATCGGCATGTCCAGCTCCCGAATTCCAAGCTCCCACACGGCATCGACCACGGCATTGACCACCGCCGGCGGCGCCGCGATCGCGCCGCTTTCGCCGGCGCCCTTGACGCCGATCGGGTTGGTCAGGCAAGGCACTTCGTTGAACGCGTGGCGAAAGATCGGCAAGTGTTCCGCCCGCGGCATGGCGTAATCCATGAACGAGCCGGTCAGGAGCTGCCCGCTCTGCCGATCGTAGATCGCTTGCTCGAACAGCGCCTGCCCGATGCCCTGGGCAACGCCGCCATGGACCTGGCCCAGGGCGGAGGAAGAGCTAATGATCTGGCCGAAATCGTCGACGGCGCTATAGTTGAGGATCGCGATCTCGCCGGTTTCGGGGTCGATTTCCACTTCGCATACGTGGCACCCGTTCGGATAGGTGACCGCGGAGCCTTCGAAAACGCTGTGCACGTCCAGAATATTCCAGCCCTCCTCCACGGCGAGGCGGCGGTCGCGGCAAATTTTTGCGATTTCCAGGATCGGCAGATGGCGATTGGAGTTCTTGAGCTGCCAGGCCCCCTGGGAATACTCCAGTTCGTCGTCTTGGCATTCCAGGAGGACGCAGGCGATTTTGCGCGACCGGCGCAGGATCGTCTTGCAGGCGAGATCGACGGCGTTGCCTCCCGCCATGAGGGATCGGGAGCCGCCCGTACCGAACCCGAACGGCAGGAGATCGGTGTCTCCCTGCTGTAGCTGGACGAGTTCCGGCGGAATGCCGAGATTTCTGGCGACGATTTTCGAGTAGGCGCTGGCATGGTCCTGTCCGGTCGACTGCGTGCCGACACGGACCCGAACCGTTCCGTCTTCGGCAAAGCCGATGCTGGCGTTCTCCTTCACCGACCGGCTCGTGTGCTCGAGGTAATTGGCCACGCCAATGCCTCTCAATTTCCGGCAGTCTCGCGATTCGAGGCGGCGCTGGCCGAATGTGGACCACTGGCTCAATTCGAGAGCGGTGCTCATCGAGCGGTGGAAGTCGCCGCTGTCGTAGACATGCCCCGCCGCCGAGCGAAACGGCATCTGCGAGACCGATACCAGGTTCCTTTTGCGAAGCTCGGCCGGGCAGACGCCGATGTCGCGCGCCGCCCGGTCGATCAGGCGCTCGATAACGTAGACCGCCTCCGACCGCCCGGCGCCCCGGTAGGCATCGACTGGGACGGTGTTGGTGAAAACGCCGCGGGAGCGCACGAAGAGGGAGGCGATGTCGTAGACGTTCGGCAGCGAGCCCGCGAAGCCGCCGGTCGGGCTGGACGTGCACAAGGTGGAGAGATAGGCGCCCATGTTCGCCAGGGCATCCACTTTCAATGCCACGATCCGCAGATCGCTGTTCAGCGCCATCGTCGCCTCGACGACATAGTCCCGCCCCTGGGTGTCGCTGAGAAAGGCCTCCGACCGCGTGGCGTTCCACTTGATTGGCCGCCCTATCTGCTTTGCGGCGGAAAGAACGAGGGCATATTCGGGATACAGGTAATGCTTGGGACCGAACCCGCCGCCGACATCCGGGGAAATCAGGCGCAGACGCTCCTTGGGGATCTGCAGCACCTTCTCCGCCAGCGCATCGCGAAGGTAGTGAGGCGATTGCGTTCCCGCCCACAACGTGTATTGCCCGAGGGACGGATCGTAATGGCCGATCGCCTGGCGCGTCTCGATCGGATTTCCGACCACCCGGCTTTGAACCGTCTTGAGTTTGATCGCGTACGAGGCCTCGGCGATCCTCGCATCCACGTCCTGGAGCGACCCGAGGCGCCAATCGAAGCAAATGTTGTTCGGATGAGTCGGATAAAGTTGGGGAGCGCCCTCCATTATGGCTTCTTCGACTGCCGTAAGCGCCTCGGCTTCCTCGTAGCTGATCTCCACCGCATCGGCGGCGAGTTGAGCTTCCGTTTCGCTCTCCGCGATCACCATGGCGATCGCTTCGCCGACGTGCCGAACGGACGTCTTGGCAAGCACGTACCTTGGCGGCTCGATCCAACCGCGGCCGTCGTGGCTTTCGACGGGACGCAGGCAGGGAATCGGCTGCAAATCGGCGATGTCGGCAAAGGTCATGATCGCGATGACCCCGGGCATGCTCATGGCCGCCTTGATGTCGACTGCCGCAAGTTCGGCATGCGCCGCGCCAGAGCGGACAATCGCCGCATGAGCCAAGCCGGGAAAAGTCAGGTCGGCCACGTACTGGCCCTGACCCATGACCAATTCGCTTGGATTCGAGCCTTTCCTTGCTCCAATCAATTCCAACGCCAGCCTCTTATGAACCGTTTCATTAGTTCAGCACTTATTGCTTCCAAGTTCAATACGATTGACCGCCATTGGGGATTTTTGGTTTGCCGGCGCCAAGGGCGAACGCGATCGGGCAGCGGGATCGCGGGCGACGAGCGGGAACGATCGGTTGGCGATGCCGGCCGAAGCTCGGTTCGTGCGTGCGGTTCGGCTCGCGCCAGATGCGCGAGCCGAATCCATTGTCGCAATCAGTTTACGGCATATCTTTCGATGACTGCCGGATCCGGGTCGGCGCCGAGTCCCGGTCCTTTGGGTACCCGCGACGCTCCGGCGCGGGCCAGAAACTGCCCGCCGTAAGGATCGGCCTCGAGAGCGTAGAACGGCCGCTCGAATTCGTTGGTCATTCCGTACGCCGCCGCAAGATGGAGGGACGCCAGAAGACCGGGACCGAAATACGGCGTGTGCAGCGACAAGGCGACGTTGCGGGTCCGCGCAATATGCGCGATTTTCTGGACTTCCGTCACGCCGCCCACGACCGTCACGCTCGGCTGGCAGAAATCGGCCGCGTCCGCGTCGAAAATGTTCTGGAACTCCCAAGCGGTGCAGCTGGTGCCCCCGGTCGCAATGAGCAATCCGGACTGCGCGCGAAGACGCGCCAGGCCTTTCAGGTTCTCGGGCGGCCAAATCGGGTCTTCGACGAAATAGGGACGGGCTTCGCCGATGATGCTCAGGGCCTTCTGGGCATAGGGCAAATCCCACGAGCAGTTTATGTCGACGCTCATCCGGGTATCCGGACCGGCGGCGGATCGAGCGGCCGCGATGCAGCCGAGATCGTTCTCGTGGATCTTGACGGCCTTGTAGCCTGCCGCCATTGCCTCTTCGATCTTGCGAGCGAGTTCGGACGCATCGCCGGTCCGCACCAGACTGGCGGCGGACGGCAGGGCCTCCTGATACCCGCCCAGCAGACGGCTCAGCGGTTGGTTGGCGACTTTCCCGGCAATATCCCAGAGCGCGATGTCGACCCCCGATACGGCTGCCATCATCAGCCCATAGCGGCCGAAAGGCTGCACGGAACGCTGCAAGCCAGTCACCACGCCGGCGATATCGGCCGCGTTCTGGCCGACCAGAAGCGGAGCGATCATGTCGTTGACCAGACTGACCAGCGCGTTTCGAATGCCCGCCACGATGCAGTAGGCTTCGCCATAGCCGACAGCGCCCGACTCGGTCCGGATCTCGACCAGCACTATTTCCTGGTTGCGCCAGGGAGCGCCGGCAAGCTGCAGCGGCTTGCCCGCGTACCGGACCGGAATACTTAGCGCGATTGGCCGAACCGTCTTGATCTTCACGTCGTTCTTCCCGATTTCCCTACATGCCGAGATAGGCTTCCTGAACCCGCGGATTGGAGATCAGGCTTGCGCTATCGCCCGACAGGGTGATGCGTCCGTTCTCGATGACGTAACCCTTCTGCGCAAGCTCGAGCGCGCGGGAGACGTGCTGTTCGACGAGAAGTATCGTCAGGCCGTTCTCCTTGATGCGCGTAAGATCGCCCATGATCCGTTCGACCATTACCGGCGCCAGACCAAGCGAGGGTTCATCGAGCATCAGCAGTTGCGGACAAGCCATGAGCCCGCGTCCGATCGCGCACATCTGCCGTTCTCCCCCCGAAAGGGTCCCGGCGGCCTGGCGCTCGCGTTCCTTGAGGACGGGAAACAGCTCGAAGGCGCGGTCGAGATTGGCCTTCGATTTGGCTCGCGCCTCGCGGGTCTGGGCGCCAAGCTCGAGGTTCTCGCGAACCGTCATTGTCGGGAACAGCTCGCGGCCTTCCGGAATGTGCACCAGGCCAAGTTCGGCGATCTTGGAGAACTCCATCCTGTCGATGCGCTTTCCCATGAATTCTATGGTTCCACGGCTTATCGGGATGAGACCCGCGATCGCGCGCAACGTCGTGGTTTTGCCCGCGCCGTTGGAGCCGATCAGGGCAACGGCCTCGCCTTCCTCGAGTTCGAGCGAAACGTCGTGGACCGCCACGAGAGACTGGTATCCGGCCTGGATTTCCGAAACCCTAAGCACTCAATCCGCCTTTCTCGCCCAGATAGGCCTTGATGACGAGCGGATCCTTCGAGACCTCGGCTGGACTGCCTTCGGAGATTTTTTCGCCGAAGTTCAGGACGATGAGCCGTTCGGAAAGGGCCATCACGGCGCGAAGATTGTGCTCGATGAGCAGAATCGACGTGCCGGATTGCCTGATCGAGCGTATCACGTCGATGATCATGTCGGTTTCCGTGGGCGTCAGTCCGGCCATGACCTCGTCGAGCAGCAGCAGGCTTGGAGTCGTCGCCAGCGCCCTCGCCAGTTCGAGGCGCTTGCGGTCGGCCAGCGTCAGAGACGTGGCAGGCGCGTCCCTTTTCTCGCCAAGACCGACCCGCTCCGATATTTCCTCGGCCAGGGCAAGCGCTTCGGCCATCCGATTGGTCCGGTTCAGCGCCCCGACCGCGATGTTCTTGATGACCGACAGCTTGGCAAACGGCCTGACGATCTGGAAAGTGCGCACCAGGCCGAGCTTGCATACTTCGTGCGGCGGCATCCGGCCGATGCCTTTGCCGCAAAAGCGGACGTCGCCGGTATCGGGCCACATGGAGCCGGATATGACATTGAACAATGTCGTTTTGCCCGCTCCGTTCGGCCCGATCACCCCCAGAATCTCGCCGGTCCGCATTTCGAACGTTACGTTCCGCAACGCCATAAGCCCGCCAAACCCTTTGGAGAGATTGTTGACCTCCAGCATGTTCACGACCGGGGTCTCCGCAGGTTCAGCCGACGAAGCAGCGATACGATCCCGCCCGGCATGAACAGCGCCACCGCCATGAGCAGCGCGCCATAGACGATCAGGTGGGCGCCGGGGCGACCCACTTCGGCGAAGAAGGTGCGCGATATCTCACCGAGCGGCGAGAGCAGCAGAGATCCCAGAATCGGCCCCGCAACCGTGCCCAGGCCGCCGATGATCGGGCGGATGACGATCTCCACCGACAGCGGCATGCCGAACACGCTGTCCGGCTGAAGCGAGAAATGGTGATAGGCGTAGAACGCGCCGCCGAAACCCGTCAGGAACGCGGACAGCGTGCAGGCGAACATCTTGTAGAGAAAGACGTTCACCCCGAGCGACGCGGCCGCTTCCTCGTCCTCCCTGATTGCGGTCAGATAGGTGCCGAACTTCGAGTGCTCGATCAGCCATACGATGCCGGTCGCTATCAGCATCATGGTGAAGGCGACGTAGCAGTACGTCATCGGATTGCTGAACTGGAATTCGGCGGGGTTTCCGGTATAGGTGATGAACAGGCCCACGCCGCCGCCGATCGCCTCGGTGTTATGGGCGATGATGCGCGCGATCTCCGCCACCGCCACCGTCAGAAGCGCGAAATAGAACCCTCTCAGGCCGAAGCGGAATCCCAGATACCCCATGGCGGCGCCGAGCACGCCGGCGGCCAGGGAGCCGACGAACATGCCGATCCACGGCGTGAGGCCTATGGTCATGGAGAGCATGACGGTAACATAGGCGGCGCAACCGAAGAACGCCGCGTGTCCGAACGAGAGCTGCCCCCCGTAACCGCCGATGATGTTCCAGGCCTGGCCGAGAAATCCGTAATAGAAGATCAGGGTCAGGACGGCCAGAATGTGGGAATTCACCGCGAGCGGAAGCAACCCGAGAACGACGAGGAGAAGCAGAAGCGGCCAGTGTTTCATAGCCTGCCCCGCCCCAGCAGACCGGCCGGTCGGAAAAGCAGAATTACGATGAACAGCGAGAACGAGACCAGCTGCTTCAACGACGGCGACAGCAAGACCGCCCCGAGCGACTCCCCGATCGCGACCACCAATCCTCCGAGAAACGCGCCGGGAATGTTGCCCATGCCGCCGATTATCACGACGTAGAACGAAGTCACGCCGAGCACGAAGCCCATCGAGGGATCGAAATTCACGAACGAGGCGACCAGCGTCCCGCTTATGCCGACGCAGGCGGCCCCGATGCCGAACGCCACGGCATAGATGAATCTCGAATCGAGTCCGATTACCTTGGCGCCGTACGGGTTGTCGGATGCCGCCCTGATTTCGCGGCCCATTCTGGAATATTGGAGGAATACGAAAAGCAGGCCGGTGACGACCACCGCGAGGCCGAACGTGATCAGACGCGGCATGTCGATGAACCACGGGCCGAGCCACACCGTCCAGAGCGACATGAAGGACCCGACGCTTTTCGGCGCCGGGCCAAACAGCACCAGGAAGGTATTCTGCAGCACGAGAGCCAGCCCGAGCATCAGGAGGAGCTGGATTTCGTGCGGCGCGTCGAGGATCCGGTTGATGACATAGCGTTGGATGAAGACGCCCAGGAAGAACAACACGAGAGCGGCGACGGGCCACGCGACGAATGGATCGGCGCCAAGCAGGCTCTTGCAAAGGAACGCGACATACATGCCGAGCACCATCATTTCGCCATGGGCGAAATTGATGACGCGCATCACGCCGAAAATCAGACTCAGGCCCGTCGCCATCAGGGCGTAGACGCCGCCCAGCAATACCCCGTTAATTATCGCCTGTATGAGCAGCTCTGGATCCAACACTATGCCTCTCCCCCGATCTTCTGCAGCAATAGTCCAGTCGAGCCACGTCGGAAGATCGCACTAAGGCCTTCGCTGCTTGGTGCTGGGGAAAACGTACTCCGTCTCGGCCGCGTCCTTGGGCCAAACCACCTGCGTCTTTCCGCGCAGTATCTGCAGCATGGCGGTGCCGCCGGCCGCGTTGTCGCCATTCTCGTCGAAGCGGATGGGGCCGTTGTTGATGCTGATGCTGCCGTGGAATTCCGTCTTTTTGATAGCCTCGACCAGGCCGACCGGATCGGTCGTCTTGGCGCGCTCCAGGACATCGGCGATGACCAATTGCGTCTCGTAGGCGAATCCGGAATTCAGGTCGAAAGCCAGGCCATTGGCTCTCTTGCTGTATTCCGCCGAGATCTGGTCCATGCGGGGCCGACGGAAATTCGGCCACGGCAGATCGTTCATGACGAACTCGATCAGATTCTTCAGCGCGTTTATCTGGTATGGCTCGTAAAGGCCGGAAGACGCCGACGCTATGATGCCCATGTAGTCGACGCGCTGCCGGTACAGTTCCTGCAGCATGATCGACGCGGTTGCCGGCCGCACGATCGGAATGATCACGTCCGGCTTCATGGCCTTTATGCGCGAGATCTCGGTCGAGAGGTCGACGGCATTCTCGGGATAGTCGATCGAATCGACGATCGAGAACCCGGCGTTCGCCTTCGCAATCTCGGTCTTGAGACGGGTGCCGGTGGACTGCGCGAGCAAATCGTTCGACAGCAGCATGGCGCAGCGCTTCACCGAGACGCCGGCATCCGCGAACAGCTCCGCCATGTGCTTGACCGTCGAAGCGGCATAGACGTTGGATGAAGGGCAGACTCGATAGACGTACTGGAGCTTCTGCTTCCCTTCGCGCACCGATTGCGCCACGTTCGCGGTTATTGCCGCCGAACTGCCCAGATCGATCATCAGGGGTATCTGCCGCTGCTGCGCGATCGGCACGATGGCCGCCGTGTGCCCGGAATGGAATGCCCCCTGCAGCATGACGACGCCCGAGTTGACGAGGCGCTCCGCCTCCGTCTTGGCGACGTCCGCATTGCTTTGCGTATCGCCGTAGACGAGCTCGATGCGGGCGCCGCCCATGGACTTGATGCCGCCATTGCCGTTTATGTATTCCGCCGCCATCTGGGCGGCCAAACGCATGGATTGCCCGGTTTCACTCAATGCGCCGGTGACTGGATGAAGAATTCCGATGCGAATGGTCGGGGCTTGCGCACGAGGAATGAACGGCACTCCAAATGTCAATGCCCCTGCGGCGGCTGCCGTCCCAAGCACTCGGCGTCGGGAGACAGCAACTCTGTTCTTCGGTTCCTTTGTCATGACCCCCTCGCGTTTTATGAAACGGTTCATGTTAAACGCGGTGGCGGTTTTGTGTCAACTGACGCTTTCCGAACGCCGCGCTGCGGATCCGCATGGCGTCCATAGCCTTGATTGCGATCGCCATTAATTGAGGAGCGCAGCCGATGTCGGCCCGGCATGGACACGAACAAAAACGTGAGTATCGGTTACAGTCAGCTCCCGGTTTTCGGGCGGCAGGCGATTGAGTCTGCTCCTCTTTTCGTTTGGCGCTGGTTGGCACAAAGGGCAGAGCGAGTATTCCCCCGACCGAGCGCAGCCTCTTGCTCCGCTGCTCTTCGGAGTCGGATACTGCACCGCTCGCCGGACGCCAGCGCCCGTCCGTTTATCCGCTTTGCGGCTGTTAAGGCCGGCTGCGCGGCAATCGGATCATGTTGCGTGCTGAGCAAGTGAACTACTCGCGTACCAACCACGATGTTCGCGGCTGTCCCGCACCCAACTCTTCCCGCGGCTGCCTCAGGCGCCGATGGCTGAACTGCAAGCTCCAGGACTTTCCCGAGATGTCGTCCTTCGACGTCGCATTCCGGCATCGCCTTGGCCAGCAATTCCCCGGCTTGCGAGTCTCCTCCCCGGAAAGCTGCAGTAGCAGCCCGACACGCGGCGGAAGGATTCGAACGATCCGTTCTAGAGTGCTGCCGTTTCACATCCGCGCCTCTCAAGCGGACGCAATCATATTGCATGTGAGTTGTCGGAAAGCAGGTCGGTCGGCGCTGCCCGCGCAGCAGCATTGCCCGTTAGTCCTATTGCCAAGTTTTGTGAACCGTTTCATAATATGAGCAAATGGCCAATAGTTATGTCAAGTCGGACTTACGCCGGAATGGAACCGATGATTCCGCCGCTTGCCATCGCTTTGACCAATGGAGAACGCGTTCGCATACGCGAATACCTATAGGAAGGAAGCGGAATGTTGAAAGAACCAGGACCTTTGCACGGCGTACGGGTCCTCGACTTTACCCAGATGCTTGCCGGTCCCTATTGTTCGATGATTTTCGCCGACCTCGGCGCTGAGGTTTTGAAAGTAGAGTTCCTGGAAGGCGATCGCTCCCGGCGTTTGGGCCCGTTTCCGCCGGCGAACGCCAACCCGGCATTCGGCGGCTACTTCCAGAGCATCAATTGCGGAAAGAAGAGCATAGCCATCAACTTGAAAGAGAAGAAAGGGCGAGAGACGATTTTGGCCCTCGCCAAAAGCACCGATCTGATCCTCGAGAACTTTCGCCCTGGCGTGATGGAGCGTCTGGGCTTGTCGTACGAATCCTTCAAGAAGATCAATCCGCGGATCGTCTACGGCGCGGTTCGCGGTTTTGGAGATCCCCGCACGGGCAAGAGTCCGTATGCGGACTGGCCTTGTTTCGACGTCATTGCGCAGGCGATGGGCGGCCTGGTCGGAGGATCGGGGCCCGACGAAGCGCATCCGAGCAAGGCCGGCCCGAGCCTGGGCGACATCATACCCGGCCTGTTCCTGGCGATCGGCGTTCTGGCCGCCTATCGCCATGCCCAGCTCACAGGCGAGGGCCAGTTCGTCGACGTGTCGATGTACGACAGCGTCATATCCGTATGCGAGAGGCTGATACATCAGTTCTCGTATACCGGGATGAATCCGGCGCCGGAAGGCAACCACCATCCGCTCGTCTGTCCGTTCGGCATATTTCCCGCGAATGACGGGTTCGTCAGCATCGCCTGCCCCGATCCCTTTTGGGCCACCCTCGCCCAGATCATCGATGGGCCTGGATTGGCCAACAACCAGAATTTCATAACGAACGAGCAGCGACTTGCCCGCCGGCAGGAAGTCCTCGCCATCGTCAGCGAATGGACCTCCCTGCATTCACGGGACGAGCTGAAAGACAAGCTGGGCGGCCACGTGCCTTTCGGGCCGGTCAATTCGGCGCAGGACATCGTGTCGGATCTCCATGCCCAAGTGCGGTCGATGATCGTCGAGATGGCTCATCCCGGGTCGGTCCAGAAGACCTTCGGTGTCGCCAACACGCCGATTCGAATGACGGCGACTCCCAGCGGCCACAGGTTCCGATCGCCGATGCTGGGCGAACATACCGAAGAAATACTGCGCGCGGCAGGCCACATGCCTCGATCGATCGAAACCCTGCGCAAGGAAAGAATCATATTGTAGGAATTCCGGCAGCCCACGCGCCTTCGCCCGCCCACGCGAAGAAGGGCTAGTCGTTTAAAGCCCGTAACGGCTCGTTGCTGGCCCTAGCGCCGCAAGCCGACGGCGCGGCCGACCTGGCTTGGCCGGGGGAGCGCGCCGTGCGCGGAATACAGTCTTTCTATGCGGTCGATGGCGAAATCCGGCCACGGCGCCGAACGGCGGCTGTGATAGGAAATATTGATCGCCACGAGCTCGTTTGTCGCGACGCGGGAATTGTCGTGCGAATCGTACATCGTGTGGAAATAGTGCAGGCGTTTCGCATCGTAAGCCAGGATCTGCGAGGTTATCGCTATCGTGGCGCCGGCCCTGACCTCCCGCTCATACGTCAGATGGGCTTCCAATACGAACGCCAATCCGACCTTATGCAATCCGTAATCCGGACCGCAACCGAACTGGTCGAACAGCACGCTGCTGGCCCGGTCGAACAGAATGACGTAGTACCCCACGTTCATATGGCCGTTCCAGTCTATCCACTCGCTTTTGACGGTTTCGCGGAACCTGCTCAGCGGCGCGGAGAGGTCGAGATCGGGCAGCTCGTACGGGAGATCGTTCACTTTTCCATTCCGCCTAACAGGACGTTCCGGTTCGCCGCGGCGACGGCAGCCGAGGGCCGGCCGATCGGGCGGGCTATCCGCATTCCAGGCTGGATTCCTAGAATCCCTCTTTGACAAGATCCCGCAGCACGACCAGGACGCGGTCGATATCGGCTTCCTGCGTCGGCGTGGAAATGGCGCCCGAGCAATTGAGCGTGAGCAGTACGCCTCGCTTCAGCAGCTCGCGGTAAAGCCGGTCTATCTTGTTTTTCTCGTCGTCGGTGGGATAGCTCGAGCGATAGTCCGTTACCGGCCGCGTGTGCGGATGCAGGCGGAACAGGGAACCGCCCCCCGTGACCTGCCACGCGGCGCCTTCGGCGGCGAATATCTGCCGCATGCCGGCGCGGAAATGCTCGCCCAGCGCATTGAGCCTGCTCAGCGCGGCCGGCGTGAGAAGCCGCATCGAAGCCAGTCCCGCCGCCATGGTCACCGGATTTGCCGCGAAGGTTCCCCCGGCCGGCAGCAATGGCTTGCCGAAACGCCAATCGAATACGCTCATCACCTCGCGCTTGCCGGCTATGGCGCCGATGGGAAGCCCGCCGCCGATGATCTTTCCCAGCGCGATCAAATCGGGCTCCACGCCCATAAGGCCATGGGCGCCGCCGATATCGAGGCGGAACGAGATGACTTCGTCGAATATCAGCACGATCTGGTGGCGTCTGGTCACGTCGCGGATCGCGTCCAGGAACTCGCGCGTCGCCGCAATCATCCCGACACGGGACGGCATCGGGTCGATGATCACGGCCGCCAGGTCCTTGGCATGCTTCTCGATGATCGATACGGCGCGCTCCGCATCGTTGAAGGGGAGCACGACGGTTTCGTCCAGGACGCTTTGCGGGGTCCCCCTCGTGTAGGCGACGGAAGCAGGCTCCTCCGCTCCCCAGTTCTTCGGCGACGAATCGAGCGAGACCTCCATGTGGTCGTAGGAGCCGTGATAGCCTCCTTCGACCTTGGCGATCTTCGTTTTCCGGCTGAATGCCCGAGCGGCCTTGATCGCCATCATGACCGCTTCGGT
Source organism: Reyranellaceae bacterium (assembly GCA_050181585.1). GTDB lineage: Bacteria > Pseudomonadota > Alphaproteobacteria > Reyranellales > JAQSWP01 > JAQSWP01. The sequence continues at coordinate 11,982 of JBFXDA010000003.1, read as the reverse complement.
GCCGCTGTTGACGAATCTTATTTGTTCGAATGCGCTCGATCTGCAGCATATCTCCTCTGCCAGCAGGACTTCGTGCTGCGTCGGCAGCCCGAAGGCGGTGCCGGACGACACGACATCGATAATGGCATTGGCTATCTCGGCTTTGGCATGGCCGTGGATAAGGGAGAAAAAGTTGTTGGCGAGATCGAGGTATTCTTGGCCATCGGCGTCCCAGACATGCGCCCCCTCGCCTTTCGCCGCATACGGGGCGAACGGCGTCATGACATAGGTGATGCGGGTATTGCCGCCTGGAAAGACCTTGAGCGCCCGCTCGTAGATTTCCCCGGACCGCGTATAAAGATTGCTCATTCTTCTCCACCCCGCGTGTATTCCCGCTCGTCGACTCCGGACGGAAGGCGTCGGTTCATCGACAGAGTCGTTTTGCCGTCGCCACGACGTTGAAGCCGCGGCGCCGGATCAAGGTTCTCGCGCAAAGGCCGCTTTGAAGCACGCAGCCAGTTCATGCTGCCCGTATCCCGCGGCAATTGCCTTCGCCAGATATTGCTGCGCTACCCTGAGGGCCGGCATGTCCAGCTTCTGCTCTTCCGAGTAGTCGAGGGTCGCTCTTACCGCGGCTTCGTGGACGGCGACCGTCGCCTCCCGCGCCGGCGGATACGTGTCGCTCTCAATCTGGGCGGCGCTGCGCTCGATGTTGACCCGAACCCGGTCGATCAGCAGCAAGCACAGGGATGTATAGTCCTTCGCCGCTATGCCGCTGGCTTTTGCCAAAGCCAGCCCCTCGAAGTAGCCGGCCATCCATGTGTAGTTCCTCGCGAACAGGGCGCAATCGAACGCCTTCGCCAGGGCGACTTTTTCGCCCAGATGGATCAGGCGGCCGCCGAAGGCGGATAGCATCTTCGAGGCGCCGTGGAAGGCGTCCTCCCGACCCGCAATCAGGTACGTTCCCAATGGCGAGCCGATATCGCTGGGATTGGCCTTGAGCGCTCCATCCAGATACAGCGCGTCCTGCGCCTCTATCCAGGCGGCGAACCGGACGGCGTCGTCGGGACTGCCGCTCACCAGCTGCACGACCGTCTTTCCGCCGAGGCGCTTGCGGGATGCGGCCTCGGATAGAGCCGATTGGGCGCTCGGGTAGTTCGACGTGATGAGAATGACCAAGTCGCTTGCCGCGACGGCGTCAACTGCTTGCTCCGCGAGCGATATGCCCAAAGCCGAAAGCGTCGAGAAATCGCGCGGCGTTCGATTCCAGGCGGTGACCTTGTATCCCGCGCCGGCAAGGACCCGCGAAATGGCGCACCCCATGGCGCCCAAACCTATGACGCTGACCGTGGTACTGATGGTGTCCTCGTTTTTTTGGCTGTTGGATGCCCCGCTGGCAGGATGCTGTTGCCGCCGCGTTTGCGATCACGACCCGCCGCGACCCGAATGCCGCCGAACAAAGCAAGGCAGCGCAAACATCGCTTTACGACGGCGGCGCCGGCTTGGCTGGATTCGATGCCATGACGGCGGCCGGCACCGGGCTTTCGACCACCCGCACCTCGATCGAATCGCCGGTGCGCAATCCCAGCACCTTCATGCCGAAATCGTCCATCTTCAACGTGTCTGCAGGATGTCCTTTCCGAATCCGGACCCAGCCGCGCAGGGGAGCGGGGTGGCGACCCAGCAGCTCCACCAGTTGGCCAGGCGCCGCCCCCAGGCTCTTGGCCATATCCTCGGACATATCCACCATCCGGTGCCAGCCCCGTCGTCCTTCGTAGGGCGCGAGTTCGCTATCGGCGAGGATCCGAAACGATTTCCTGGCCTTCTGCAGTTCGGCGCGGCGTTTGCGCGTCGCCTCGACGTCCACTTCTCCGTCGGCCCTGAACTGCACGCCATAGCCGTTGTTGGCGCGATCCCCGGAAATGTAGCCGGCCAGCAAATCCGCCCGAACCTTTTGCGGATCCCGCTCGAGCGGGTCCCCGTATCCCCCGCCCCCGGACGATTGCATGACGAGAACCTCGCCCTTGCCCATCGGGTGTCCCGTGACCTTTCCCGGCGTATTGAACATGTGCTCCTGATTTCCCGTGAGCACGGAAACCCGGTAGGGAGCGCCGCTGCGACCGCCGAAAACCCCGTAGGGCGGAATGACCGCGCGATCGCTGAGCACCGAGTAGCTTGCCTCGCCATCCAGGAGGCGAACCTGACGGCGCATTCCCAGGCCGCCCCTGCCCGCGCCCTCGCCGCCCGAATCGGTGCGCAGCCAGGCGCCCTCGACCAGAACCGGCATCTCGCTCTCGGTGACTTCCGCATTCTGGATGGAAGGGAGATTGCCGAAGTCGACATTGACCATCGCGCTGGGGCCGTCCTGGCCCAGCAAACCGCCATTGCCGCCCGCCGGCGCCTCCAGGTAGATGAAGTGGCGATTCCGCTTCTTGTTGAAGCCGCCGAAATTATTGGGGAAGGACGAGCCGCACAGATCCCCCGAGACGAGGTCCGGGATGATCTGCGACAGAGCGCCCAGCGCCACCGATACGCCGCGCTTGCGGACCTCGCCATGCGCGCCCGCCGGCGCGTCAAGACGGACGTTGACCACCGAGCCTTCCGGCGCCCTCAGTTCTATGGGTCTGAACGCTCCTTCATTGACGGCGCCGCCAGGGTCCAGCGTCGCCTTGATCGCCACGAAGACGCCGGCGCCCGCCACGGCAAGGGACGAATTCACGACGCCGGGGACTTGCGGGTTCGATCCGGCAAAATCGGCGATCAGCTGGTCGCCTTTGACCGTCAGTTTGAAGCGGACCAGGACCGGGTCGAATATCCCGTCGTCGAAATACTCCAGATAGTCCTCGTAATAGTAATCGCCGTCCGGCAGGGGAGCGATTTTCTCCCGCAGTCGGCGTTCCGTGCGATCGAGCTGCAGCGCGACGCAGTCGTTGACGACGGCGGCGCCATATTTCTTGTACAGTTTCGCGATGCGCACCTCGGCGACCTTGCACGCGCCGATAGCGGCGCGAAGATCGCCTTCCCTCTCCTCGGGCACGCGCATATTGGTCATGAGCAGAGTCAGGGCCGAGCGATTCTCGATGCCGCCTTCCACGATCTTGATCGGCGGTATCCGCACCCCTTCCTGATAAACGTTGGTGGACAGGCCCGAATAGCTGCCGGGAACCATGCCGCCGACGTCCGGCCAGTGCGCCCTGACGGCCGGGAACAGAATCAGTTTGCCGTGCTCGTCGAAGACCGGATAGATCACGGCGACGTCGTTCAGATGCGTGCCGCCGCGATAGGGGTCGTTGAGAAGAAAGACGTCTCCCGGATTGATGTCGCCCTTATAGTCTTCGAGCGTGCAGCGCACGCCCCACGGCAAAGGCAGGACGTGTCCCGGGTGATCCCAGGACTGCGCGACCATGTTTCCCGCGGCGTCGAACAACGCGCAGGAGAAATCGTCGAACTCGAAAATGACCGAAGAGTACGACGACCGAATGACGGTGGCGCGCATCTCCCGCACGATGGCGATCATCGCTTCCGTGACCACTTCCAGCGTAATCGGGTTGATTCTTTCGCCGGTGGCCTGAGTTTGCAGTGCTTCGTTCATGCGACTATCTCCGCTCCAACATCAGGTGGCCGAATTCCTGCACCACTGCGCGCCAGGCGGGGGGAACGATCGTCGTTGCGCCGCTCTCCTCGATGATGGCGGGACCGTTGATCTCGACGCCGGCCGAGAGCTTCTGCCGATCGTAGATCGCCGTCGGCAGATAAGAACCGCCGAAATAGACGTCGCGCTCCGCCAGCTTCGCGTCTTCCAATCCGCCGAGTCCGCGCCACTTCGAGAACTTCGGCTTCTCGCCCCGGCCCAGCGCCGCCAGCCGGAAAGTCACAATTTCGGTCGGAGCCTTGATATTCTGGCCGAAGCGCCTTTGGTAGATCTTGAAGAAAGCCTCGTCGAGAGCTTCAAGCGATGTGATCGAACCAGGCAACGGCACTTCCAGCTCCCAGCTCTGGCCGACATATCGCATCCCGAGCACTCTTCGGAGTTCGATCTCGCGATGGTCTATTCCCTCCGCCAGGAGGTCGGATTGGGCTTTCTCTTCCATCTGGCTGAACGTGTCTTCGACCAACGAGAAGGCGATCCCTTGCGTCTGCATCAACCGGGTCGAGACGTAGTCGCGCCGGACGTCGGAGATGATCGATCCCAGCGCGCAGAAATTGCCCGGTCCGACCGGCACGATTATCCTGCCGATCTCCAGCTCGTCGGCGATGAAGGCCGCATGCATGGGGCCGGCGCCGCCATACGCGCACAGGACGAAATCGCGCGGATCGTGGCCCTGCGTGATCGAGATCTGCTTGATCGCGCTGACCATGCGCGCGACGGCGATTTGGACGATGCCGTCCGCGAGGTTCAGTTCCTTGAGGCCCAGTTTCGCGCCGAGGGGTCGCAGGACCTCGAGCGCCAGATTCCTGTCGAGCGCGATCCGCCCGGCCAGCGACGTATCCGGGCTGAGGCGATTCAGGACCAGATTGGCATCGGTGACCGTGGGCGACGTTCCGCCTTGCCCATAGCAAGCCGGGCCCGGATTGGCTCCCGCGCTCTGCGGCCCAACCATCAGAATGTCGCCCGCATCGAGCCAGGCGATGCTGCCGCCGCCGGCGCCGACCGCATTGATCTCGATCTGCGGCGTGCGGTTGGCGTAACCGCCAATGAACTGCTCGTTCGTTACCGGAGCCTCCGAATCCGTGACCAGGCAGACGTCGGTGCTCGTCCCGCCCATGTCGCACGTGATCAAGTTCGGCAATCCGTTGTCGCGGCCCAGATGCAGCGCCGCGGCGACGCCGCCCGCCGGCCCCGACAGCACCGTGCTGATGGGCAGCCGGATGGCCCTTTCCGCTGGCGCCGATCCGCCGTTGGAGGTCGTGATGAAGACGCCGTTCCGGTAGCCTCGCTCGCCCAAGCGATTGCGGAGGTTCGTCAGGTACCGCGCCATGAGCGGCCCGATATAGGCATTCAGGGCAGTCGTATTGAAGCGCTCGTACTCGCGGAACTGGGCCAGAACGTCCGACGAGGTGCACACATAGACGCCAGGGCATTCGTCGCGAACGATCTCGGCCACGCGCTGTTCGTTCTTCGGATGCAGGTAGCTGTGCAGGAAACATATGGCGATGGCGTCGTTCTCCGCGATCGGCAATCCTCGCAGGACTCTGCGAATCTCCCGTTCGTCCAGCTCCAGAACCTCGGTCCCGTCATAAGCGACTCGCTCGCTGATCTCGATCGACTGCGTGCGGGGGACGATTGGCGCCGGTTTGACGGTTCTGATGTCGTAAAGTTGATGCCCTCGATTCGTACGCGCTATCTCCAGCACGTCGCCGAAACCCTTGGTGACGATCATCCAGACTTTGGCGCCGCGGTGCTGCAGGATGGTGTTGGTGCCGATCGTCACGCCGTGCACGAAGCGGTCGATGGCCTCCATATTCACGTCGAGGTCTTTGATCACGTCGATCACCCCCGACGCGGGATCGCCGGGCGTCGACGGCACCTTCGCAAACATGAATTCCTTGGTTTGGCTATTATACAGCACGCCGTCCGTAAACGTGCCGCCAACGTCGACTCCCACCCAGAGCATTCGATTACGCCCCTCTCTGTAGAATTGGCTTCACCATCGGCATTTACGTCGAACACGTTATCACTTCTATGAAACGGTTCAACAAAATTGCATTTCTTGGCGCCAACCGCCTGAATTCGCATAAAAATGGGCCCCGTGCATCGAGGATCGTTGCGTTGATGCCAGCCCGGCAAATCTCACAACGGCTTCGATCGGTCTTGGCGCGTCCTGCTAATTGCGCCTTCTCGCAGCGCTTGCGTCAACGCCAAGACCATTGGCGAGAAGCGATACGCCATAGACCTGCTTTGCGGCGGCTGGGCTGACCACGCCATTCCGCACGTCGTTCCACACCGCCAGGGGGTCGCGCTCCATCGGGTCGCCCCAGCCGCCGCCGCCCGGCGAACGAGCGACCATTTTCAGCGCCGGAAACGACTGTACGCCGTATTTCGGCGTATGAATTCCGTCCCCGTTCGGAAGAATCAATCTCAGTTCTCCGGCGACGCCCCAATCGCCGCCGTTGACGCCATAGGCGGACGGCGTTTCGAGCCCTTCGCCCCGGAACGAGTATTCGCTCGCAACAAGCACATCCGCTTCGTATTCGACGCCGGTGCCGCCGCGGAACTTGCCGGGGCCGCCGCCATCGCACCTGAACTCCTGCCGATGGATCTTTATGGGATAGAGCTGTTCGTAGTTTTCCACGTTCGGAAGGGTCAAACCGCCCAGCGCGATCAAATGGCCGATTTGATTGAACCCATCGCGGCCGCTCACCGCTCCGCCCCCGGGCATGGCGTGCCAGTGATAGAGAACGAAGCGATCCTTGCCTTTGGTGCTGGACGTCACGCTGTGGATCGACTTTCCCCAGCCCGCGCACGCCAGTTCCGGCGCCGCCTTCGCAAGCGCCTTCCAAACCGCGTGCACGACTTCGTGGGCCACGAAGACCGTGCACATCGTGGTGGGGGCGGGCGGGCGGGCGTTGACGACGCTGCCTTCGGGGGCGATGACGTCGACGCTGCGGAACGTCCCTTCGTTTCGCGGCAGCTTCGATTCGAAATAGGCGGCCAGGGCCATGTAGACCGCCGAATGGGTATTCGCAAGCGAGCTGTTCTTGAAGCCGCGCATTTCCGGGTCGGTGCCCGTGAAGTCGACCGTGATCTTTTCTCCCTCGACGATCAGCGCGACTCTTATGGTCGTGACCACGTTGGAGAAGCAGTCATTATCGGTCGATTCTTCCCCTTCGAAGCGGCCGTTCGGCAGCTCGGATATCAGTTTTCGGAACCGGCGATCCGCATAGTCGAGGATTTCCGCAAACGCGGCGAACCCCTTGTCCAGGCCGAGCTCGGCAAACAGCTTGATGACCGCCTCGGCGCCGATCAGCGTGCTGCCGATCATGGCTCTGAGATCCCCGTCTATGAGATCGGGGGTGCGCGTGTTGATCTTGAGAAGCTTCCAAAGGTCGTTCCTGAGCGCGCCTTTCGAGACCAGCTTCAGGGGCGGCAGGCGGATGCCTTCGTGGAAAATCTCCGTGGCTGCCGCGTTATACGTGCCCGCCGCGCCGCCGCCGATATCGGATTGATGGGCGCGATTGCAGGCGAAACCCACCAATTGCGCTTCGAAGAAGATGGGGCGCGCGATCACCCAGTCGGGCAGGTGGTTTCCGCCTGCTTCATAGGGGTCGTTCAATATGAATACGTCGTCCGGCTCTATTTCGCCGCTGAACGCCTCCAGCAATGCGCGGATGGCGAAGCCGCCGCCGCCGGTATGGATGGGAATCCCGTCCGCCTGCGAAATGATCGTTCCGTCGCGATCCGCGAGGAAACACGAGAAATCGTGCGATTGGCTGAAGATCGGACTGCGTGCCGTGCGCGTCATCACCCAACCCATTTGCCGAGCGATGTGGTCGAGTCGGTTCTGAACGATCGCCAGGGTAATCGGGTCGACGGACATTGGCTGCCTACCTATCTCCGATCTCGATCATGTAGTTTCGGCTGCCGTCGACGGTGACGACATCGCCCCGTCCGGCAAAGACCGTGGTGGTCGCGTCTTCGATGACCAGCGGCCCCTCGATCCGATGTCCAGGCTCGAGCCTGGCGCCGTCGTAGATCGGGACCCGTTCCCACTTCATGCCGTAGACGTCGTAGACGTCGCGAACGGACGAGGGCTTGGCCGGCGCCTTCGGAATGGCCTTCTCTTCCGGCGTCGCCAGACCCGGAATCAGGCCGAATCCGGCGACGCCGACGCCGGTGATGTCGATCGGCGCGGAAGGCTGGGTGTGGCCATAGAAACGCTGGTGGATCGCCTCGAAACCGCGGCGCAATTGCCCGCAGGAAACGCGATCGAGCGGGCCGTCGACGGGTACCGGTATCGACCATTGCTGGCCGCGATAGCGCAGTTTGACCTCACCCACTACCTTCGACGCGCTTGAGCCAAACCCATGCTCTGCGAGCAGCTTGTAGGCTTGCGCTTCCAGCTCTTTCAGCAGGAGCGCCAGTTTGGGAATATTCTCGTCCAGCAGGGTCGCGTTGTAAAACTGCGAAATGTCGTATCTCAGATCCGCATTCAGCATCCCGAGCGCACAGAACGCCCCCGCATAGCGCGATATGTAGGCCGATTTGCAGCCCAATAGCCGCGCGACCGAGGCGCCGTGCATTGGCCCTGCGCCGCCAGCGGGGACCAGGGCGAATTTTCGCGGGTCGTATCCGCGCTCGACGCTGAGCTTCTCCACCGCATGGAGCAAATGCTGTTCGAGAACCCGGATGATGCCGGCGGCGGCCTCTACGTCCGTGACGTCGATCGACGCGGAGATTTTGTTGATCGCTTCCGCGGCGAGCTCAACCTTGAGATTGAGGTTGCCGTCCGCGTACGAGCCCGGCCGCAAGCGCCCCAGGACAATCAGGGCGTCGGTGATGGTCGGCTCGGTGCCGCCAAGCCCGTAGCATGCCGGGCCGGGCCTCGCGCCGGCGCCTTTCGGACCGACAAACAGCATTCCGCCGACATCGACTCCCGCTATCGTTCCGCCGCCCGCGCCGACGGAATGCACTTCCACGGCGGGCGTCGCCAGATGATGCGGCCCGATGTTGAGGTGTTCGGTGAATGCGACGTTCCCCTCATCCATCAGCGTCACGTCGCAGCTCGTCCCTCCAATCTCCATCAGAAGCAGATCTCTGTTCTTGGTCGCTGCGGCGACCACTTGCAGCGCGCCAGACCCTGCCGCCGGGCCCGACATGGCAAGGCTTATGGGGCGCTCGACCACCTGGTCGACGTTTGCGACGCCGCCGTTGCTCTGGATGAGCATCAGTTTCTGCGTCAGACCAAGCCGCTTCAGGCGATCTTCCAGCGCGCGAACGTAGCTTACGACCCGCGGAGCGATATAGGCGTTGGCGACCGCCGTGGAGGTCCGCTCGTATTCGCCGATGATGGCGGCCACCTGACTGGACAATGTCAGCCACTTGAAATCGCCCTGGCGACGCAAGAACTCGCCGCACTCCAATTCGTGGGTTGGGTTTCGAAAGCTGTTTATGAAGCAAACGGCGACGGAATCGATGCCCTCCGCCGCAAACCCCGCGATCGCCGCTTCGAGATCGCCCAGGTTCAAGGCCTCGGTGATATTGCCGTTGCTGTCGATCCGCCCGCGAATGCCGATGCGCAGACGCCGCGGCACCAGGACTTCCGGAAAGGGGGTTCTATGGTCCCATGGGTCATCGCGTATGCCGCGGCGAATCTCGAGGCTGTCGCGGAATCCGAACGTCGTCAGCAGCCCAACCCTTGCCCCTTTTCCCTCGAGCAACGTATTCGTCGCGATGGTGGAGCCATGGACAAAATGAGTGCACTTCCCCAGGAAGTCGTCGATGCCGGCGCCGGCTTTCCCGGCCGCGACCTTGACTGCATGAACAACGCCCTCGGCGGGATCTTCGGGCACCGAGGGGACTTTGCAGACAGTTAGCGTCCCCTTCGAGTCGCAGAGCATCAAGTCCGTGAATGTCCCGCCCACATCAACGCTTACTCGCCACGGAGGGCTGAACGCTGCGGTCTTCCCATGATCCATCGGCCCAATTCCTATCAACAACCACCAATGTCGAGATACCGTCGTAGATGGCGTCGGGGCCCTTATACAAGCTTTGATGAACCGTTTCAACAAGTGCGGCAAAACGGTTGCAGCGTCGGGGATCGGACTGTCGAAAAGTCGCAAATAGGCAGGAAGGGACTCGCTCGTCGGTCCCCTTGTCTCCGCGGGAGTCCGGGGCTCGGAAGACGATGCCTGAGCCGCTGGTCGACGCCCCGGCGACGCCGTCGATCGTCGCGCCTTTCGTCTTGCAACATTATTACCCGGCTTCAGGCCTTTCGATGCTACAAACCGCCGGGTTATCTCGGGCGCGCGCAAGCGAACGATCCATCAGGCCGTAACGGAAATGCATTGCGTACAAGTTGCCTGTGCCGAGGAACGCGAAGTTCACCAGCTGTTATGGAAGAGTTCATCTTGTAAAGATCGGCTATACTTGTGGTAGAGGAAACAGGTACGGGCGCATACGGCGATGAACCGGGCATCCCTTCATTCATCTTCAAGCAGTGATCCATGAAAAGGAAAGCAAAGGCTCCCACCATTCGGGACGTAGCCAAACTGGCGGGCGTGTCGGTTGGCACGGTTTCTCGCGTCATGAACGGCGAGCCGTCGGTCAACGATAAAATCTCCAAAACCGTTCTCGAGCAGATTCGCAAGCTCGGCTATGTGCCGAATCCGATCGCGCAGGGGATGCGAAACCATTCGACGCGAATGATCGGCTGCATCATTCGCGACATTTCGGTCCCGGCGATGGCCGCTCTGGTGAAGACCGCCCAGCAGGTTCTACAGCACAATAATTATCTTTTATTGGTGTTGAACCACGAGAACGACAGGGAAAACGAGCTGCATATTGCCCGGGTACTGGAAAGCAGGCTGGTGGACGGGTTGATCTGGATGGTCAGCTCGGAGACGGATCCTCGCTTTCAGAAGTTTTTGGCCGATCTAAGCATGCCGGCCGTGCTTGTGGATCGCACCACCATTGGCAAAGCGGACAGCGTCATGGTGGATCACTACAACGGAGTCACGAAGGCAACCGACTATCTCCTGACCATGGGGCATCGACGGATCGCTCTTATTTCGACGCCGACCGACGTTTATTCCGGCCGCGAGAAGTTGCGCGCCTTTTCTTCCGCCTATCATGCCCTCGGCCTCAAGGTGAGCGAGAACCTGGTTCGCACTCAAAGCGCGCTGCCGGAGTATGGCTACCGCGAGACCTTGAAGATACTTTCGGAGGACCGGCCGCCGACCGCCATAATCTCGGGCGCAATGGGAATGCTGCCGGGAGTCTTGCGGGCCTTGCGCGCCCGCAGCGTTCGCGTTCCTAACGATATCTCGTTGATATCGATATGCGATTCCGATTTGGGCGAACTGTCTTCGCCGCCGATTACCACCGTGCGTTGGGATTTGTCCGAGCTGGGACGGATTGCCGCCGAACTGCTGCTGGATCGCATACAGGGTCGCATTACCGGCAATCCGAAGAACATCCTCCTGCCGACGGAATTCCTGGTTCGTCAATCGTGCACTCCGCCATCTGCTGCTCCGGCCCATTCTCCCGGCACGGTATCGATCTGATCGTCGATTCAGCGCAGCAGATCGTCGGTGACCGTCATGGTGAACACCGGCTCGCCGGGCGCGTCGCTGACCGCATCGACGAAGGCCTGCCGCGTTTCGGGATCGTCATACGCCATCTTGGCGTCGAAAGCGCGCCGCCAGGTCGCCTCGTCGGGCCATTGCGCATAGGCCACGAAGCGGCCGTCGGCTTCCCGATGCAGGCGCGATCCCAGCCCGCCATAGAGGCGCCCGATATGCTCGGTGCCGCGCCGCCAGGCTTTGCGGAACTGCTCTTCCTTGCCGGGATGGACGCGCCACCAGTAGACGGCGATGAACATTGATCGTCTCCTCATCGGATATTCCGGGAGGGAGACGTTTCAAGCGCGGTTGCGTTTCGTTGGTTCGGATCTGGCGGGCCGCGCCCAATGCTCGCCTCGGTTCATTCACGCTCCCCACAAACAGTTAGCCCCAGAACCGGCGGGTCCTGGGGCTGAACTGGTTGCGGGGGCTGGATTTGAACCAACGACCTTCAGGTTATGAGCCTGACGAGCTACCGGGCTGCTCCACCCCGCGTTAATTCTTAGTGCCGGTATCCCTCATCCTGAGGAGCCGGCTTTGGCCGGCGTCTCGAAGGATGGGGTGCAGGAGGTTGTGTTTGACGGAGTGAAGGTTGGCGGTTCTGGAAGACCTGGCGACGACCTACTCTCCCGCGTCTTGAGACGCAGTACCATCGGCGCTGAGGGTTTTCACGGCCGAGTTCGGGATGGGATCGGGTGTATGCCCCTCGCCACAGCCACCAGG
>JBFXDA010000002.1:0-284182 GCA_050181585.1 Reyranellaceae bacterium | reverse complement strand
GCTTCCTGCTGACCAACTCGACGGGCCAGTTCGACACCGCCGGCGCCTTCGCCGCCCTGGTGCTGCTGGTGATCATCTCGACCTTCCTCAACGGCATGGTCGTCGCCCTGGAGAAGTACCTGCTGCGTTGGAAGCGCACGCAGCGATAGACGGAATAAAGGAGCGAACGCTCCAAACTGCAACGGCGGCCCTCGGGCCGCCGTCTTCTTTTGTCGGGAAGCGGGCGATCAGGAGCCGATGATGGCCACCACCTGGCCTTCCATGACCTCCTCGCCCTCCGCGACGCGGATCTCGCGCACCACCCCGTCGGCGGGGGCGAGAACGGGAATCTCCATCTTCATCGATTCGATGACGATCAACTGATCGTCCTGGCTCACCGATTGGCCGACCGTCGCCTCGACTTTCCAAATCTTGCCGGTGATCTCCGACTTAACCATTACCGACACGCGCCACCCTCCCGATAGTTGCGACTCCGGCCTTGAACCGGACCGGGCAAATGTACCAATATTCATATGATACAATCCAGATGTATTGATTCTATCGCTATCTCAACGGATTCAAGCGTCAGAGCCGTTCCGGCCTGTGGACAGGCGGGCAGGACCGCGGGAATGCCCGATTTTGGCCCGGAGAAGGCACCTGGCTAAATGGTTGAACCATTGCTTGGGATGGCCTATTGTACCAACCAATTGCACCGTGAGGCCGGCGAACGGTCCGCAAAAAGGGTGGGAAAATCGCAATGTCGTCAAAAAGATTCGCCGGCCGCGTGGCCATCGTAACGGGTGCGGCGCGCGGCATCGGCGCCGACACCGCCGAACTCTTCGCCGAGGGCGGCGCCAAGGTGGTGCTGTTCGATCTCGACAAGGCGGTGGACGAAACCGCCCGGCAGATCGCCGCCAAGCACGGCGTCGAGGCCTGGGGCGCGCCGGTCGACATCACCGATGCGCGGGCCACGGAAGCGGCGGTCGAGGAAGCCGCAAGCCGCTTCGGCGGCGTGCACATGCTGGTCAACAACGCCGGCATCACCCGCGACAACCTGGTGCACAAGATGACCGAGGAGGACTGGGACCAGGTCATGGCGGTGCACCTGAAGGGCAATTTCCTGTGCACCAAGTTCGCCCAGAAGCACATGGTGCAGCAGCGCTTCGGCAAGATCGTCAGCCTGTCCTCGACCGCCGCCCTGGGCAATCGCGGCCAGTTCAACTACTCCGCCGCCAAGGCCGCCATCCAGGGCATGACCCGCACGCTCTCCATCGAGCTGGGTCCCTTCAACATCAACGTCAACTGCGTGGCGCCGGGCTTCGTCGACACCGAGATGACGCGCAAGACGGCGCGGCGGCTGGGCCAGGATCCCGAGGACTACAAGGCCGCCCGCGCCAAATCCATTCCGATCGGACGCGTCGGCGTGCCGCGCGACATTTCCAACGTCATCTGCTTCCTGTGCAGCGAGGAAGCCTCCTACGTCTCGGGGCAGATCATCTACGTGCGCGGCGGCCCGGAGACGCGGCGCTAGCCATGACCGCAGCCCTCACCGCGCGCGAACCCGACTGGCGCGAAACGACCTTCGGCGAGGCCGTCGAATGGGCCGCCATCGCCCATGGCGCGCGCGAGGCGCTGGTGCACGGCGAGGCGCGGCTGACCTACGCGGAGCTGGCGCAGCGCGTGCGCGATTTCGCCCGCGGCCTGGTGGCGCTGGGCGTGCGGCCGGGCGACCATGTCTGCCTGTGGATGCCCGACTGCATCGACTGGGTCGTCGCGCGCTGGGCGGTGCCCTACATGGGCGCGGTGCTGGTGCCGATCAACACCCGCTTCCGCGACAACGACGTCGGCTACGTGCTGAAGCAGTCGGACAGCCGCTTCCTGATCGTCGACCGGGGCGCCGCCGGCGTGTCGTATCTCGACATTCTGGGCCGCATCGCGCCCGGCTTCCGCAACCAGCCGCAAGGCGAGTGGCAGCTCGGCGAACTGCCCCGGCTGCGCGGCGCCATCGGCCGCGGCGCCGACCTGCCCGGCTCGCTGTGGAACTTCGCCGACGTCGAGGCCATGGGGCGCAATGCGCCCGAGCTGCAGGGCCGGCTGGAGGCGTATAGGCGCGGCGTGCGGGCCGACGACGTGGCGCAGATCCTCTACACCTCGGGCACCACCTCCTTCCCCAAGGGCGCCATGGTGCGCCACGGCGCGCTGCTGGGGAACAACCGCAACACCATCGAGCGCTTCGACATGACGCCGGCCGACCGCTATTTGGCGGCGGTGCCGCTGTTCAGCGCCACCGGCACGTCCTACACGCTGTCGACGCTGATCTGCGGCTGCGCCATGGTGCTGGCCGACCGCTTCGATCCGCAGAATTTCTGCCGCCTGGTCGAGCGCGAGAAGATCACCTTCACCTTCTTCGTCGACGCCATCGTCCACGACCTGCGCGAATACAAGGGACGGCGCGGCCACGACCTCTCCAGCCTGCGCACCGGCACCGGCGGGCCGCTGTCGCGCGAATCCTTCCGCTTCATCGTCGAGGAGCTGGGCGTGCAGGGCTTCACCAACGTCTACGGCATGTCCGAGACGTCCAATTCGATCTGCCGCTCGTTCTGGCACGAGCCGCTGGAGCGGAAGCTGGCCACCAACGGCCAGCCGATGCAGGGCGTGCAGGTGCACGTGGTCGACGTCGAGACCGGCGAGGAATTGCCGTTCGGGCGCACCGGCGAGCTGCGCATCTCCGGCTACACGGTGATGAAGGGCTACTACAACCGCCCCGAGGAGAACGCCAAGGCGTTCGACGCCCGGGGCCGGCTGTGCACCGGCGATCTGGGCGAGCTGACGGAAGACGGCTACGTCGTGTTCCGCGGCCGGGTCAAGGAGATGATCAAGCCCGGCGGCTTCAACGTCGCCACCCAGGAGATCGAGGAGTTCCTGCTCACCTGCCCGGGCGTGAAGCAGGCGGTGGTGGTGGGCGTGCCCGACGCGCGGCTGGGCGAGGTGGCCTATGCCTATGTCCAGGCCAAGGAGGGCGAGACGCCCGACGGCGAGGCCATCATCGCGCGCTGCAAGCAGCACATCGCCGGCTACAAGGTGCCGCGCTTCGTCGAGCTGATCGGCGAATTCCCGTACACCAGCACCGGCAAGATCAAGAAGCTCGAATTGAAGGAACTGGCGAAACGCAAGCTTTCGCAGGCGGAGGCCGCGCGGCCTCTGGCGACCACGGCTTGACCAAACCGAAGAAAGAAGAGGGAAGTCCAATGTTCATCGATCCGGAAACTTCGCTGCGCAGCGACAAGATCCAGGCCCTGGCCGAGCAGGCCGTCACCACCTTCCGCGGCCGCGCGCCGGAATACGATCCGAGCTGCGACATGCCGACCAAGAACATCGCCGACCTGTTCGCCGGCGGCTGGCTGACCTGCGCGGTGACCAAGAAGACCGGCGGCATGGGCTCCAACCTCGACAGCGACGATCCCGCCACCTACCTGCAGGCCATCCGCGTCACCGCCCGCGGCTGCGCCTCGACGGCGCACTGCCTGCAGGTCAACAACCACACGGCCTGGATCCTCGACGCCATCGGCACCGACTACCAGCGCGAGAAATTCGTCAAGCCGGGCCTGAAGCGGCCGATGCTGGCCTCCTTCGTCGGCTCCGAGCCGTCGCGCAAGCACATGTACATCATGAGCACGACGGCCAAGCCCGACGGCAAGGGCGGCTACATCGTCAACGGCGTGAAGAACTACGCCACCAACGGCCCGACCATGGACTTCGCCATCATCTTCGCCTCGGTCGAGGGCGTGAACGACTACCAGAACAACCATCTGATGACCATCATCGAGACCAAGCAGGACGGGGTGCGCATCGACAACGACTGGTACCGGCCGCTGGGCATGCGCGGCGCGGCCAGCCCGGTGATCTACCTCGACAACGTGCGCGTGCCCAAGGAGCACGTGCTGGGCGAGCCCGGCGCCTATCCGCGCCAGCGCTGGCAGGGCAAGTACCATCTGGGCTTCACCGCCAACTATCTCGGCACCGCCGAGGGCATGTTCGAGTGGTTCCGCGACTACGCGGTCAAGAAGGGCAAGGGCAAGGACCCCATCATCCTGATGCGCACCGGCGAGATGAAGATCCAGCTCAACGCCGCCCAGTCGCTGTTCCACGACGCCATCCGCGCCTGGAAGACCAAGCCGGTGGTCGAGGCCGAGCTGCTGTCGATGAGCGCCAAGTACACCGCCGCCCACACCGCGCTGAATCTGGCGCGGTCGATCACCGAGGGCGCCGGCTCCACGGCGCTGTTCGAGGAGTTCCCGCTCGGCCGCATGATCCGCGACCTGCAGACCCACATCCTGCACGCCGGCCACGACAAGACGGCCCAGATCGTCGGCCAGTCGCAGATGGGCGGCGAGTTCGATTCGACGCTGCAGCGTTGAGGCGGGCGCGCTAGGATCGGGGCCGAGGTTCCCGGAAGTGCAGACATGAACTTCACCCCGATCCGCACCCGCCGCGTGTTCGAGGAGGTCATCGACCAGTTCCGCGAGCAGATGCGCAACGGGCAGCTCAAGCCCGGCGACAAGCTGCCCTCGGAGCGCGAGTTGGCGCGCCAGTTCAAGGCCAGCCGCAACGCCATCCGCGAGGCGTTGCGCACGCTGGAGGTGGCCGGCTTCATCGAGCTGCAGACCGGCGCCAAGGGCGGCGCCTTCTGCCGCGAGATCGACGCGCGGCTGATCGCCGATTCCATGCGCGACATGCTGCATCTGGGCCAGCTCACCATCGAGCACCTGACCCAGGCGCGGCAGTGGATCGAGACCATCGTGGTCAGGATCGCCTGCCAGCGCGCCGGCGACGAGGACTTCGCCGCGCTCGAGGACAACATCGCGCTGGGCGTCGAGCTGCTGCGCCAGGGGCGGCTGCAAGAGAAGGTCGTGGTCAACATCGAGTTCCACAACATCCTGGCGCAGGCGACCAAGAACCCGGTGCTGATCCTCAACATGCGGCTGCTGATGGATCTCACCCTGCATTTCGCCCGCCATGCCGAGCCCGACGTCGATTCCTACCATATCGAATGGCGCCGCCGCATGATGGCGCTGCTGCGCGCCCGCGACGAGGCGGGCGCGGTGAAGGCGCTGGAGGAGCGGCTGCTGCGGCTGCAGCAGCGCTACCACGCCCTGGCCGAGCAGCAGGCCAAGGCGCGGTCGGACACGGGCGGCCTGGGGCTGCGGCGGCTGGCCGTCTAGAAAAACACTGGGAGGAAACATGCAGGACGAGCTGAAGGGCCGGGTGGCCTGGGTGGTGGGCGCGGGCGGCACGCTGGGGCGTCAGATCAGCGCCGACCTGGCGGCGGCGGGGGCCAAGGTCTACGCCTCCTCGCGCGACGAGGGGAAGCTGCAGGCGATGGCCAGGGAAACGGCCGGCCTGACGCCGCTGCCCATGGACATCACCAAGCGTCAGTCGGTCGACGCGGCGGCCGCCCGCATCGTGGCGGAGGCCGGCGGCATCGACATCCTGGTCAACAGCACCTCGCTGTCGCTGTTCGGCGACTTCCTGACGCTGGACGACGAGATCTGGGTCAAGGTGCTGCAGACCAAGCAGATCGGCTACATGCGCACGGTGCGCGCTGCCCTGCCGCACATGCTGCAGCGCCAGCGGGGCGTGGTGGTGAACGTCACCGGCAAGGGCGGCCGGGCGCCGCGCGACGTGCACCTGCCGGGCTGCAGCGCCAATGCCGCGCTGAACCTGCTGACGCGGGGTCTGGCGATGACCTACGGCAAGGACGGGGTGCGCTTCGTGGCGGTGTCGCCGGGGGTGATCGATTCGCCACGGCTGGCGGCGATCCGCCGCTCGACCAGCGAGCGCAACAGCTTCGACCAGGCCGGGGCGGACAAGGCGATCGCCGGCTCGAACTATCTGGGCCGGCTGGGCACGGCGCAGGAAGTGTCGAACGCGGTGCTGTTCGCCGCCTCCGACCGCGCCGGCTTCACGACCGGGACCGTGATCGAGGTCGACGGCGGCTAGGCGGCGGCGGCTCCGGCGCCGCGGCGGCGGGCTGGCCGGCGGGCGTGTCCTTGATGATCGGCGTCAGCGTCTCGTAGCGCGCCGAGATGGTGCGCAGCAGCGCCTCCATTTCGGCGACGGCGGCATCGGCGTCGCGCGCGCGCATGTGGCGCAGCAGGCGGTGGCGCGAGGCCAGGATGACCTCGCCATAGCCGATCGGCAGGCGGCTGGCGAAATAGCGCATGATGTCCATCAGCATGGCGACGTTGAGGATCAGCACCGGGTTGCGCGTGGCCCGCGCCAGCACGTTGTGGAACTCGATATTGGCTTCGACGCGCTCCCGGTCGCGCCCCTCCGCCATCAGCCGCTCGACCTCGGCGACATTGGCCTCCAGCGCGGCGAAATCCGCCTCGGTGCCGGTTTCGCAGACGATGCGCGTGATCATGGTCTCGATCCAGATGCGCGCCTCGGTGAGCTGGCCGGCGGTGATGCGGCCCAGATGCAGCATGTCCTGCAGCGAATCGGCGATGACGCTGGGATCGGCGGCGGCGATGAAGGCGCCGCCATGCACGCCCTTGCGCAACTGGACGGTGCCGGCGATCTCCAGCACGCGCAGCGCCTCGCGCACCGCGGTGCGGCTGACCCCGAGCTGCTCGGCCAGTTCGCGCTCGGCCGGCAGCTTGTCGCCCGGCTTGAGCCGGCCCGTGACGATCTGCTCGCGGATCTGCTCGACCACTTCCTCGAAGATGCGTCGCGCCTTGACGGGAGAGAACACGGCTAATCCTGCCAACGAATTCGCCGCACCATAGCCTGCCGGGCGATCCGCTCCAACGAGGAACGGTTCGGCCGGCCCGTTCTTCAGGATAGCGGCGCCAGTGCTGCGGCGTGGCGGCCGGCGGTCCAGCCACCGACGAAGCATTCGGCCAGATTGCCGCCGCCCATGTAGAGATGGCCGAACTTGCTGCCCAGTTCTCCCGCCGCGTAGAGCCGCGGTATCGGCTCGCCGAACGGCGTCAGCACCTGCTGGTGGATGTTGTGCACCGGCCCGCCCTGGGTGTTGATGACCACCGGGTAGATGCGGCCGAAATAGAAGGGCGCGGTGCGGATCGGCACCATGCTGTCGGGCTGGCGGCCGAAATCGGGATCGTGGCCCTGGGCGCAGCAGGCGTTCCAGTCGTCCAGCGTCTTTTGCAGCCGGCCGGCATCGACGCCCATCGAGCGGGCCAGTTCGGCCACGCTGTCGGCGCGGCGCAGGATGCCGAGCTCCACTTCCTTCAGATTGTCCGGGCTCCACTGGTAGTGGTAGTCGCGGCTGTTGGAGACGGCGCGCGCGATGGGATACATCTTGCGTCCCTCCTCGTCGAAGAGAACGAAGGCGGGGATGCGCGGGAAATCCTGGACCTTGGAATCGAAGGCGTCGAAGGGCCGGATGCCGGTGTCGCCGGGATAGGGCGGGTATTCGTCCATGAAGCGCCGGCCGGTCTTGTCGACCACGATCCAGGCCATGCGCGCCAGCGATTTCTGCGATACCGGCTTGCCCTGCGCGTCGGTGACGCCCAGATCGGACACCTGGTCCATGCGGCCCGGCGTCCACATCGGCACCGCCTTCATGTAGAAGGACAGCGGATAGTCGGGGTCGACGTGCTTCATGCCGTAGGGCCCGTGGTAGTGCCACATGTGCCACAGATCGGCGCCGACCGCCTGCGCCATGCGGATGCCGTCGCCGGTATTGCCGACGAAGGAGCCGGTCAGCACCGGCTGCGCCTGGAAATACTGGCGCTTCATCTCCTCGCTGTGCTCGTAGCCGCCGCAGGCCAGGATCACCGCCTTGCGGGCGCGGATGCGCTCTTCGCGGCCTGCGACCGTCGCCAGCACGCCCTCGATCTGGCCGTCGCCGTCGCGCAGCAGGCGCTGCACCGGCGCCTCGTACAGCACCGGCACGTGGCGCAGGGCGACGTTGTCCTCCAGCACCTTGAAGAGCTTGGTGCCCTCCTTGATGCCGCGGATGGCGCGGTAGGAGGCCAGGCCCTGCAATGCCGGCACGCTGTCGATCTGGCAATAGGCCAGCGATTCGTAGCCGGGGAAGGGGTAGTTGCCGAGCGCCGGCGTGACCTTCATCTTGGCGCCGACGGCGTCGGCCAGCTTCTGCAGATAGGCCGGGATCTGGAACATGCCTTCGGCCAGGCCGCGCATGATGTTGTCGGGCGTGCGCCCGCCGCTGGTCGCCAGCAGGTACTTGTAGCACTCCTCGACGTCGTTGCAGACGCGCGCGCCGCCGGCGGAGACCGCCGACAGGCCGCCCGGATCGGGCATCTTCTCCAGAACCAGGACTTCGGCGCCGCAATCGGCGGCCTCGATGGCGGAAACCGCGCCGGCGGCGCCGAATCCGACCACGACGATATCGGTAATGCGATCCCAGTGCGCCATGACTCTCCGCCCCGCTTGGAAATGAGGAACGCCGGAGCGCTTAAGGGTCGATGCGGTGCTTGAAGCCCGGCTGGCGCGGCTGCGGATGGCGCTCCAGCACGCTGACGATGAGGTCGCGCGTCTCGGAGGGACGGATGATGTCGTCGAGCAGGGCGCGTTCGGCGGCCAGGTAGCCGTTGCCTTCCTCCAGCACCTTCTGCATCAGCTTGGCGCGCGTCTCCTCCGGATTGGCCGATTCGCGGATCTTCCGGCCGTGCACCAGCTCGACGCCGGCCGCCGGGCCCATGGCGTCGAAGAACGAGGTCGGCCAGCCGACGATGACGTCGGGGTTCATGGTCTTGCCGGCCATGGCGATATAGGCCAGCCCGATCGCCTTGCGCACCACCACGGTGACCTTCGGGACCGTGGTGGCGATCACCGAATTCAGCATGCGGCCGGCCAGGCTGACCATGCGCTGCTTCTCGATCTCCGGCCCGACCAGGAAGCCGGGGCAGTCGCACAGGAACACCATCGGGATGTGGAAGGCGTCGCACAGGTCGATGAACTTGCGCGCCTTGATGGCGGCCTCGTGGTTCAGCGCGCCGGCCAGGTGCATGGGGTTGTTGGCGACGATGCCGACCGAGCGGCCCTTGATGCGCGCCAGCGTCGTCAGCAGGTTGCGGCCATAGGTCGGGCGGTAGACGAAGAGCTCGCCGCCGTCGACCATCAGGCGCACGAGCTGCTCCATGTTGTAGCCGCGGCGATGGTTCTCCGACACCATGCCGTCGATCTTGTCGCGGCCTTCCGGCGTATCGACCGCGGCCGGCTTGGGCTCGTGCACCGGCGGCAGGTCGAAGCAGCTCGAGGGCAGGTAGGACAGGAAGGCGCGGATGGCCAGCAGCGAGTCCTTCTCGTCCTTGCCCATGTGGTCGGCCTGGCCGGTGACGGAGGCGCTCATCTCGCCCGAGCCGATCTCCTCGCGCGTCACCTCCAGCCCGATGCCGACCTTGACCACCGGCGGGCCGGACATGCCCATGAAGCCGGTGCCGTCGACGATGGTGATGAAATCGGACTGGGCGCCGGTGAAGGAGGGGCCGCCGAAGCAGGCGCCCATGAAGGCGGCGACCATCGGCACGCGGCCGGAGAGGCGGAAATGCTCGCGGAAGCGGTGGCCGACCCCGGCGGCGGTGGCGCCGTTGATCTCCTGGAAGCGGCCGGCGCCGGCCTCCATCAGGGCGATATAGGGCTTGCAGTGCTTCTCGGCCAGTTCGCGCACGCGCTGGGTCTTCAGTTCGCCGACCCGCCCGCGCGTGCCGGCCAGCACGGTGGAATCGTCGGAGCTGACATAGACGGTGCGCCCGTCGATCTTGCCCGAGCCGGCGATCAGCCCGTCGGCCGGGGAGCGGTCGTGCAGATCCGGGTTCTGGCTGCGCGCCAGCACGCCGATCTCCTCGAACGAACCGGGATCGAGCAGGATGTTCAGCCGCTCGCGGGCGGAAAGCTTGCCCGGGTGCAGCGATTGGGCGTTTTCCTTCTTGTGAACGCGGCCAGGCGAACGCCCCTGCTTGCGCTTTTCCTCGAGTTCGTCCAGCAATGCCTTGTCCATTTCTCGCTCTTGCCCCGTTTGATTCCCAGGCCCTCGCCCGCGCCTGCACGCCATACCCCGGCGATCGCCGGCCTGGCGACGGTTTCTTTCTCTTGATCGTGGTGCATTAAAGCCTGAACGCCGTGCAATAGGCAATGTAATAGATACAATCAATCAGGATTGATCCATTTTCTGCTGCAATACGTCGCGCGGCCCGTCTCCCGGCACAAGGCTCGGCGAAAATACAAATGTATTCAACCCATAAGCAACCAGCAGCCAGACCGCGCCCGCGGTAAAAACAGCGCCGGCCGGGCCGCTTCCACTTTTTGACCGAGTGTTGATTTGTGCGCGTAGCGACTGGTTAAGCTAGGAATATCAAGATGTTTTCACGCTGAAGCGGCATGCAGACGCGGCGCGGCTAAGAGCCTTGATTGTTTCCCTTTCCGAAGCAACAATTGCATCGCTTTGTATCAAGACTGTGGGACCGAGTCGCGGCGCGGCGCGAACCCGAGGCAGAAAAGGGGAAGGAATTCGCCATGGATTTCGCGATCAGCGAACGCCAGCAGCAGCTCATCGACACGGCCAAGGAAGTCTACGACCGCAAGCTCAAGCCGTTCATCGCCAACAACGACGTGCACACGGCGGAGGGCACCCGCAAGCTGCGCAAGGAGATGGCGCATTACGGCCTGCTGGGGGTCAACATGCCGGCCGATCTGGGCGGCTCGGCCCTGCCGCTGCTCGACACGCTGCTGCTGACCCAGACGCTGCAGGCCTGCGATTCGGCGATCGGCAGCATCGCCCACCGCTCCTCGACCGGCGCGGTCGGCGCCATCGCCAAGCTGGGCAACGACAAGCAGAAGGAGCTGGTGAAGCGTTCCTGCGCCGGCGAAATCGGCATTTCCATCGGCATCACCGAACCGGAAGCCGGCTCCGCCGCCACCGAGATGAAGACCAAGGGCCGCATCGAGGGCGACCATGTCGTCATCAAGGGCCACAAGCAGTTCGTCAGCGCCGTCAACGCCAACGACTACACCGTGCTCTATTGCCGGCTGAACGACACCGGCTCGGCCAAGGACATCGGCGCCGTCATCGTGCCACACAACGCGCCGGGCTTCACCCGCTCCAACGGCACCGTCAACATGGCCGACGAGTTGCTGTTCGAGCTCTATTTCGACGACTGCAAGGTGCCGGTCGAGAACATCCTGATCCGCGAGAACGCCTTCGGCAAACTGATCAGCATCTATAACGGCGAACGGCTGGGCAGCATCTCGCGCATGCTGGGCTCGGCCCAGGCGGCCTACGAATACGCGCTGGCCTATTCCAAGGAGCGCAAGCAGTTCGGCCGCGAGATCAGCGATTTCCAGGGCATCCAGTGGATGTTGGCCGACATGCGCATCAAGCTCGACGCCGCCAAGCTCCTGACCTATCGCGCCGCCGCCGGGGCGGGCGATACGGGCCTGCCGGACCGGCTGGAGACCTCGATCGCCAAGGTCTTCACCGCCAACGCCGCCAAGCAGATCTGCGACGATGCGCTGCAGATCCTGGGCGCCAACGGCTACACCAAGGAATATCCCATGGTGCACCGCTACACCGAGGTGCGCGGCGGCTCGATCTACGGCGGCACGGTGCAGATCCACAAGAACATGATCGCGGCGGAAATCCTCGGCCGGCGCAACGACCAGCGCAAGAAGAACTGAGGGCGCAGCCGCGCCCCGCCTTTCCCTCACGCCGTTTCCATCGCGAGGCCGCCCCATGAGCAAGATCAGCAAGATCAGCGCCACCGACTTCAAGAAACTCTACGACGCCAAGGCGCGCGACTGGGCGCTGTTCGACGTGCGCGAGAAGGGCGAGACGGTCGACGGCCACATCTTCGGCGCCTCGACCCTGCCGCGCCGGCTGATCGAGTTCCGCATGGCCGAGCTGGTGCCCGACCGCGCCACGCGCGTCTTCGTCTATGGCGGCGGCAAGGACGATCGGGCGGCGCTGGCGCTGAAGACGCTGCACGAGATCGGCTACGCCAATGCCCGCGAGATCGACGGCGGGCTGCCGGGCTGGGTGGCGGCGGGCGGCGAGATCATGACCGGCACCAACGTGCCGTCCAAGGATTTCGGCGAGATGATCCACGTCGTCGAGCACGTGCCGTCGATCAGCGTCACCGAATACGCCAAGATGATCAAGGATCCCAAGGTCATCACCTGCGACTCGCGCACGCCGGAGGAATTCCTCGGCGGCCATCTGCCCGGCGCGGTGAGCTGCCCCAGCTTCGACATGATACTGAAGGCGGGCGACCTGGCGAAGCAGTACTCCACCATCGTCGTCAACTGCGCCGGCCGCACGCGCAGCATCATCGGCACCTCGAGCCTGCGGCGGCTGGGCTTCCAGAACGTCTTCGCGCTGGAGAACGGCACCTCGGGCTGGCTGCTGGAGGACGGCAAGCTGGAGAAGGGCGAGGGCCGTCCGGTGGGCGAGCCCAGCCAGGAAAGCGTCGCCAGGGCCGAGGCCGAGGCCGCCCGGCTGGGCAAGGAATTCGGCGTGCGCCATGTCGACCTGGCGGAGCTGAAGAAGCTGATCCCGGCCAGCCAGTCGCAGAACATCTATCTGTTCGACGTCCGCCCGCTCAAGGCCTACCAGGCCGGCCATATCGACGGCACCATCTCGCTGCCCGGCGGCCAGGCGGTGCAGCGCACCGACGATTTCGTGCTGGTGCGCGACGCCACGGTGGTGCTGATCGACCAAAACGAGGCGCGCGCCATGATGACCGGCTACTGGTACCGCCGCATGGGCATCGAGAAGGTGTTCGTGCTGAAGGGCGGCGTCGATGCCTGGGTGGCGTCGGGCGAGAAGCTGGTGGCGGGGCGCAAGCACCCCAAGCCGCTGGGCTACGAGGCGGCGCTGAAGAAGGTCACGCGGCTGAAGCCGGCGGAGATGGAAAAGCACATTAGCGCCGTCAAGCCGGTGGTGATCGATGTCGGCGCCAGCCTGCAATACGGCGCCGGCCACCTGCCGGGCGCCAAGTGGCGGCCGCGCGGCTGGCTGGAATCGATCGTCAAGGACACGGCCGGCCCCGACCAGGAGCTGGTGGTCACGGCCTCGGAGGAGGGGCAGTCGATCCTGGCCGCCGCCACCCTGCACGACATGGGCTATCGCAAGGTCAAGGTGCTGGAAGGCGGCACCAAGGCCTGGCGCGACGCCGGCCTGCCGGTGGAGAAGGGCAAGCCGACCGAGACCTTCGGCGGGCCCGATTTCTGGCTGCCGCCCTACGAGCAGGGCCGCGAGGGCATGCTGCGCTATCTCGACTGGGAGATAAAGCTCGGCCACAAATACGAGAAACAGGCGGGCAAGAGCGCGAGCCATGCTGGCTGAGCAGCAACAGGCTGCGCCGTTGGTCCACGCGCTGGAGGAGCGGCTCGAACGCAGCGCGCGCATCGAGCGCACGCCCTGCGGCGAGGACGGGCACATCGTCTGGCATGGCTGGGGCGAGCGGGGCCCGGCCATCTTCCTGCTGCATGGCGGCTTCGGCTCGTGGAAGCACTGGATCCGCAACGTCGAGGGGCTGGCGCAAACCCATCGCGTCTTCGCCGCCGACCTGCCCGGGCTGGGCCAATCGCCGACCGCGCCGCAGCCGCACACCGCGCCGGCCATCGCCCGCCATTTCGCGCAGGCCATCGCACAGCTCGATCCCGGACCGGGGCCGGCGCTGGTGGCGGGCTTCTCGCTGGGCTCCTCGATCGCCGCGCACGCGGCAGTCCTGGCGGGCGACAAGGTCGCCGCCCTGGTGGTGCTGGGCGCCTCGGGCCTGGGCGAGATGTGGGAGGACAAGACGCATGAGCTGAAGAAGCTCAGCCGCAGCATGAGCCCGGAAGAGGTGCGCGCCACCGTGCGCTACAACCTCTCGATCTCGATGATCCACGATCCGGCCAAGATCGACGACATGGCGATCGACGTCCAGAGCAAGCTGCTGGCGCAGAAGCGCACGCTGATCGGCATGCCGATCTCCCGGTCGACCGCCCTGTTCGAGGCGCTCGACCAGGTGGCGGCCAAATCGACCATGCTGTTCGGCGAGCACGATTGCTACATGAACCCCGACGTGCGCACCTGCCTGGCCCGCTGCCAGGCGCGCTATCCGGCGCTGCGCACCCGGCTGGTCGAGGGCGCCGGGCACTGGGTGATGTACGAGGAGCCCGAGCAGGTGAACCAGACGCTGCTCGACGCCCTGCGGCGGGGGATGGCGGCATGAATCCGTTCAAGGGGCTGACCACCGCCCAGTCGGTCGAACTGCTGGCGCGCCAGCACGGCGGGCGGCTGGCGCTGTCCTTCCATGGCCGCGACTGGAGCTTCGCCCAGGTCCGCGACGAGATCGAGCGCGCCGCCGCGCGCCTCCACAGCCTCGGCATCCGGCCTGGCGACAAGGTGGCGGTGTGGCTGCCGAACCGGCCGGAGTTCCTGTGGTACTGGCTGGGCGCGGGCTGGATCGGCGCGGTGGCGGTGACGCTGAACACCCGCCTGCAGCCGGCGGAATTCACCTACCAGATCGACCAGTCCGACAGCGTGGCGGCGATCGTGCCGGGCAACGCCGATTTCCGCGATTTCCTGGGCGACCTGGCCGGCGTCTGCCCGGAGCTGCTGGACGGCGCGCCGGGCGCGCTGGACTGCGCCGCCCTGCCCAAGCTGCGCCATGTCGTGGCGCTCGATCCGTTCGAGGCCAAGTACAAGGGCGTCACCGACTGGTCGAAGCCCGCGGCCGCGCTGCCGCCCGCACCGCCGGCCAGCGATCCGCTGGCGCCGTCGCTGATCGCCTATTCCTCCGGCACAACGGCGCTGCCCAAGGGCGCGATGCTGAACCACAGCGTCTTCCGCAAGGCCTGGGACCACGGCGAGCGCTTCAACCAGACGGCCGAGGACCGGCTTTACCTGTGCGTGCCGATGTTCGGCATCCTCAGCAGCATCAACGGCGTGCTGACCTTCTGGTCGCGCGGCTCGGCGGTGATCCTCGACGACCAGTTCGATCCGGTGCGCATGCTGCGCAACCTGCAGGACCGGCAATGCACCGCCGTCTACGTGCTGCCGCTGATGATCGACCGCATGCTGGAGCATCCCGACTTCGCCAAATACGACCGCTCGCGGCTGCGCACCGGCATCGTGCTCAGCATCGACCCCGAGGTGTTCCGCAAGGCCGCGCACGGGCTGGGCATGCGCGAGGTGTTCACCTCCTACGGCATGACGGAAACCTCGTCGGCGGCGACCCGCACCTACTGGCACGAGCCGCTGGAGGAGCGCATCGCCGCCCACGGCAAGGCGCTGCCCGACATCGAGGTGCGGGTGGCCGATCCCGACACCAATGCCGTGCTACCGCGCGGCGAGGAGGGCGAGATCCAGGTGCGCGGCTACAACGTGACGCTGGGCTACTACAACAAGCCCGAGGAGACGCAGCGCGCCTTCGTCGACGGCTGGTTCAAGACCGGCGATCTGGGCATCCATCGCGCCGACGACAGCATCAAGTTCCTGCGCCGGGTCAAGGACGGCTACAAGCACAACGGCTTCAACGTCGCCACCGCCGAGGTCGAGGCCGCCCTGGCCAGGCATCCGGCGGTGCAGGCCGTGTCGGTCACCGACCTGCCGCATCCGCGCTTCGGCGCCATCGGCGCCGGCTTCGTCGTCCGCGCCGAAGGCGCCAAGGCCTCGGAGCAGGAGCTGATCGACTTCGCCAAGGAACGGCTGGCCTCGTTCAAGGTGCCGGCCCACATCTTCTTCGTCGACGAGTTCCCGCTGACCGCGGGCACCGGCAAGATCCAGAAATTCAAGCTGCGCGAGCTGGCGCTCGAAGCGCTGGCGCGGCAGAAGGTGGCGTCGTGAACCAGTTCGCCGGCATGACCTATGCCCAGGCCATCGCCTACATGGCCGAGACGTTTCCCGACAACGAGGCGCTGGTCTATCGCGACCAGCGCTGGCGTTTCCGCGACGTCAAGAAGATGGTCGACCGCGCCTCCGGCCGGCTGGCGACGTTGGGGCTGCCGATGGGCAGCGCCATCTCGATCTGGCTGCCCAACCGCCCCGACTATCTGTGGTACCTGCTGGGCGCGGCGCAGATGGGGCTGGTGCCGGTGATCCTGAACACGCGGCTGCGGCTGGAGGAGTTCGCCTACCAGCTCGCGCAGTCCGACAGCCGCGCCGTCATCGTGCCGGGCGACGCCGCTTTCCGCAATTTCCTCGGCGACCTGACGGAGCTGTGCCCCGAGCTGATGGCGCCGGCCAGGGGCAAGCTGCAGCTTGCCGCGCTGCCCAAGATGCAGCACGTCGTCGCGCTGGATTCGTTCGACCGGGCCAAGCTGCCGGCCGTCGCCGACTGGTCGGACGGGCTGACGCAGGACCTGCCGGTGCCGCCTTACGCCACCGATCCCGACCAGCCGGCGCTGATCTCCTACAGCTCGGGCACCACGGCGCTGCCCAAGGGCGCCATGATCACCCATTGCGTCTGGCGCAAGGCGTGGGACATCGGCACGCCGGTCGACATGTCGGCCAAGGACAAATTCTACCTCGCCATCCCCATGTTCGGCTCGATGGCCAGCATGAACGGCGTCTATCCGGTCTGGATCCGCGGCGGCGGCGTGGTCATCGCCGACCGTTTCGACGCCGAGCAGGCGATGAAGGACTGGCAGAACGAGCGCTGCACCGTCACCCATCTGCTGCCGCCGATGATCACCGCGCTGCTGGAGCATCCCAAGCGCAAGGACTACGACCTCTCCTCCATGCGCATCGCCATGGTGCTGAGCAACGACTACGACGTGCTGATGAGGGTGGCGCGCGATTTGGGCATTCCCGGCACCATGACCGGCTACGGCCTGACCGAGAGCACCACGGTGCTGACCCGCAGCCGCTGGGACGATTCGCTGGATGACCGCATCGACAACCAGGGCCGGCCGCTGCCCGACGTCGAGATCAGGATCGTCGACCCGCAGACCGGCAAGGACATGCCGATGGGCGAGAGCGGCGAGATCTGGGCCCGCAGCTACTGCATCATGAAGGGCTACTACAACAAGCCGGCCGAGACCGCCAAGGCGATCGACCAGGACGGCTGGTTCCATACCGGCGACCAGGGCTTCCTGCGCCCCGACGGGCGGCTGGTGTTCGAGGGCCGCATCGGCGACGGCTACAAGACCAAGGGCTTCAACGTCTCGCCGGCCGAGATCGAGACCGTGCTGCGCAAGCATCCGGCGGTGGCCAATGCCGCGCTGGTCGGCCTGCCGCATTCCGAACTGGGCGACATGGGCGTGGCCTTCGTCATTCCCCGGCCGGGCAAACGGCCGATGGAATCGGAACTGCTGGCCTTCGCGCGCGACAATCTGGCCTCCTTCAAGGTGCCCCTGCACGTCATCTTCGTCGAGAACTTCCCGCTGACCTCGGGGACGGACAAGGTGCAGAAGTTCAAGCTGCGCGAGCTGGCGTCGGAGACGCTGGGCGTGGCGCTGAAGCGGGCGGGGGCGCGTGCATGATCCAGCCGCGCCAGGAACGGCCCAATCCCTATCTGGGCCTTACCTATGGTCGGGCAATGGCGCATCTCGCCGCCACCTACGGCGAGCGGATGGCGCTGGTCTTCAACGATCGCCGCTACAGCTTCGCCGACGCCAAGGCCGAGATCGACGCCGCGGCGCGGCGGCTGGCGGCGCTGGGCCTGCGGCCGGGCGACACGGTGGCGCTGTGGATGCCCAACCGGCCGGAATTCATCTGGTACTGGATGGCGGCGGCGCAGAGCGGCTTCATTGCGGTGTTCCTCAACACTCGGCTGAAGCGCGACGAGTTCCTCTACCAGATCGCCCAGTCGCGCAGCCGGGCGCTGATCACCGCCGGCGACGGCGCGTTCCGCGATTTCCTGGGCGAGCTGGCGGCGGCCTGTCCCGAATTGCGGCAGCAGGAGCCCGGCGCGCTGCAACTCGCCGCCCTGCCCGACCTGCGCCACCTGATCGCCCTCGATCGGCAGGCGGCGCCGATTTCCGGCGTCTGCGACTGGTCGGATACGCGGCGCATCGCGCAGGCCGAGGCGCGGCTGGAAACCGATCCCGACCGGCCGGCGCTGGTCGTCTATTCGTCCGGCACCACCGCGCTGCCCAAGGGCGCCATGCTGACGCACTGCATCTGGCGCAAGGCCTTCGACGGCGGCGTGCGCTACTATGTGGGCGAGCGGGACCGGCTGTTCCTGTGCGTGCCGCTGTTCGGCGTGCTGGGCTGCCTCACCGGCGTGCTGATGTTCTGGACCCATGGCGGCGGCGTGGTGCTGGAGGAGCGCTTCGACGCCGGCCGCTGCCTCGCCCTGCTGCGGCGCGAATCGTGCACCGCCATGCACATGCTGCCGGTCATGATGGACGCCATCATCGCCCACCCCGATTTCTCGCGGGAGGATTTCAACCGCGTGCGCATCGGCAGCATCCTCAGCAACGATCCGGCGGTGTTCCGCAAGGCCGCCGACCGGCTCGGCCTCGAGGGCGCCGGCTCGGGCTACGGCATGACCGAGACCACCGGCGTCGTCACGCGCGGCTGGGCCGACGAGCCGATGGAAGAGCGGCTGAAATCGCACGGCAAGCCGCTGCCCGGCTGCGCCGTGCGCGTGGTCGATCCGCAGACGCTCAAGGACCTGCCGCCGGGCGAGATCGGCGAAATCTGGATCGGCGGCTACGGCGTCATGGCCGGCTATTTCGACAAGCCGCGCGAGACCGCCGAGACCATCACGCCGGACGGCTGGCTGCGCTCGGGCGATGCCGGCTACATGGGCGAGGACGGCTCGCTGACCTTCCTGCACCGGCTGAAGGACGGCTACAAGCACAACGGCTTCAACGTCTCCACGCCGGAGGTCGAGGGCGTCATGATGCGCCATCCTGCGGTCGCCGCCGCCGCCGTCGTGCCGATTCCGCACCACCGCCACGGCGAGGTCGGCGTCGGCTTCGTCACCCTGAAGCCGGGTGCGGCGGCCTCGGGCGGCGAGCTGATGGCGTTCCTGCGCGAGCGGCTGGCCTCGTTCAAGCTGCCGGCCGAGGTGCTGGTGATCGACGAGTTCCCGCGCACCGCCGGCACCGATAAGATCCAGAAGTTCAAGCTCAAGGAAAGGGCGCTTTCCCTGTTCGAGGCCGAGTCCGATTCCGCGGCCCAAAGCGTTCGACGGTGACCCAGACGGCGGAAGCGAAAAACGGCACGAGCGCTGCGCCGGCCAACCGGCAGGGCATTGCCGCACGCCTCGGCGCCCTGGCCTGCCTGGCCTGCTGCGTCTGCGCCGTGCTGGCCGCGTTGTTCAAGGAGGCGGGGTTCGAGGGCCCGGCCGTCTTCTTCCTGATCCTCTACATTCTGACGCAGCCGCACGCCGTCCTGCGCTCGCAATGGCTGATGGCCGCGGCCCTGACCGCCGTCGGCCTGGCGCTGGCGGCGCTGCGCGGCAGCGTGCCCGACGCGCTGTGGCAGGGCGGGCGCGGCACGCTGATGTTCATCCTGCTGTTCGCCTCGGTGACGCTGCTGCAGTATCCCGCCCTGCACAGCCCGTCGATGCAGGTGGTGCGCGTCATGGTCACCAACCTGCCGCCGGGCAAGCGCTATCTATGGCTGAGCCTGGCCAGCCATTTCCTGGCCGCCATCACCAATTTCGCCGGCTTCGCCCTGCTGGCCAGCTTCGTCTCCGCCAGCGCCGCGGGCGACCTGCGCAAGCGCATGGCGCTGGCGCTGTCGCGCGGCTTCGTGGCGGCGTCGACCTGGTCGCCCTTCTTCCTGGCCATGGCCGTGGTGGTGTCGCTGATGCCCCGGCTGCGCTGGCTGGACGTGGCCGCGCCGGGCATTTTCCTCGGCCTGTGCCTGATCGCCTTCGGCTCGTTCTACGACCGGCTCACCCGGCGCGACGCGCGGCCCGCGGCCACGGCGCCGGCGGCGCCGATCGCGGGCCGCAACGCCTCGCTGCTGCGGCTGGGCCTGCTGTCGGCGATCCTGGTCGGCGGCGTGGCGGCGCTCGATGCCATCGCGCATCTGTCGATGTCGGCCACCATCGCCATCGTGGTCACCGTCTTCTCGCTGAGCTGGTTCGCCATCCTGGCCGCCGGCCGCTCCGCCGAACTGCCGGTCAGCATCCGCGAATACGCCGCCGACCTGGTGGTCAACGTCTCCGGCCTGCGCGGGCTGTCGGTGCTGTTCATCGCCGCCAACGTGCTGGGCCAGGGCGTGGCGGCGGCGATCGACGGGCAGATGCTGGTGAGCGCCGCAGCAGGCATCGGCATTTCCGGCATCTGGTGGATTCCCTTCCTGATCTGCGTCATCGCCGGCAGCTCCTTCTGCGGCCTGCATTCGGTGATCATGATCGTGGTGATCGGCCATACGCTGCCGGCGGAAACCATCGGCCTGTCGCAGCCCACTCTGGCGCTGGTGATGCTGACGAGCTGGGGCATCGGCGGCGTGATCTCGCCGCTCTCCAACCTCACGCTCTACGCCGCCAACATGCTGGGCCAGTCGAACTGGAGCATGGCCTGGCGCGACAACGGCGTCTATTCGCTGGGCTGCATCGCTATCTCGGCGCTGGTGATCATGGGCTTCCACCTGCTGCAGGGCGGCGGCGCATGAGCGTGTGGCGGGCGCGGCTGATGGGGCTGACGCTGACGGTGGTGGTGGGAGCGACCCTGCTGCTGCTGTTCGGCGACTGGCTCGCGCTGCAGGCGGTCGCCGGCGCCGGCTACCTCGCCTTCGTGCTGCTGGTCATGGTCCGCGCCGTGCCGCGCGACTACTGGTTCGTCGGCGCCGCCGCTGCGTTGAGCGTCGCGGTGCTGGCCGTGCGGCCCGATCCGTGGCCGGTGCTGGGCAAGGCGGTGCTGATGGCCGCCTATTTCACCACCTTCCTGCTGGCGCTCAACATGCTGCGCGACGCGGCCCGCAGTTCGGTCGCGGTGCGGCGCTGCGGCAACTACGTCATCGCCCAGCCGCCCGGCCGGCGCTACATCGCGCTCACCGCCGCCGCCCACGTCTTCGCCATGATCCTGAGCTACGGCGTCGTCAACCTGCTCGGCACCATGGTGAAGCGGGCCAACACCATGGCCGCGGCCGGCGGCGACCGGCGCCGCTTCAAGATCCGCGAGAAGCGCATGATGCTGGCGGTGCTGCGCGGCCAGTGCACCATGGTCGGCTGGTCGCCGCTTTCCATCCTCATCGCGCTCACCGTCTCGCTGGTGCCGGGCCTGACCTGGACCGCCATCGCCCCGGTCGGCGCCGTCTGCTCGGCGCTGTTCCTGACGGTGGGCTGGGCGCTGGACCGCATCGAATGGCGCGCGCCGGCCGCCTCCGCCGCGCCGCTGATGGCGCCGCGATACGGTTTCGCCAGGTCGGTTCCGCCGATGCTGGCGGTGCTGGCCGGCATCATGGCCATGGTGACGGGCGCCAACATGCTGCTGTCGCTGTCGATGGTCGGCGCCACCATGCTGATGCTGCCGTTCTTCTCCGTGCTGTGGATCGCCGTGCAGTTCCGCCGCCTGGGCCCGCGGCGCATGCTGGCGATGACGCGCCGCCGCGTCGGGCGCTGGCCGACCGGCGAGTTCGTCGCCTCGCGCTCGGAGGCCCTGATCATTTCGACGGCGGCCTATATCGGGGCGGTGCTGGCGGCGCTCATTCCCGAGGACGCGATCGAGACCCTGATCGCGCGGGCCGACCTGCCCTGGCTGGCGCTGGCCATCGCCATGGCGGCCGTCGTCACCCTGGTGGGGCAGATCGGCGTCAATTCGCTGGTCATGCTGACCCTGATCGGCAGCTCGCTGCACCACATGCCGGCCGACGGATTGCCGTCGGTGCTGCTGGCGGTGGCGCTGCTGGGCGGCTCGTCGCTGTCCATCGCCTCCTCGCCCTACGGCACGCCGGTGGTGCTGATCGGCAGCCTCACGGGCGAAAGCCCGGAGAAGATCGGCCGGGCGTGGAACGGGCCTTTTACGATTGCAGCCTTCGTTGTGCTGTGCCTGTATCTGGCAGC
The DNA here is from genome assembly GCA_050181585.1 of Reyranellaceae bacterium. GTDB lineage: Bacteria > Pseudomonadota > Alphaproteobacteria > Reyranellales > JAQSWP01 > JAQSWP01. The sequence goes on along the minus strand of JBFXDA010000002.1, from coordinate 262,259 downwards.
GATCGATTGGTTGCGGCCATGACCGAATGCAGCGTTGAAGGGACAGGACCATCATGACGACCCAGGCCCCGATCGAGAATCTCTCGCCGCCGGTGTCGGACGAGGTCAAGACCACGACCTGCTACATGTGCGCCTGCCGCTGCGGCATCAAGGTGCACCTGAAGGACGGCCGCATCCGCTACATCGAGGGCAACAAGGCGCATCCGGTCAACAAGGGCGTGCTGTGCGGCAAGGGCTCGGCCGGCATCATGAACCACTATTCGCCGGCGCGGCTCTCCAAGCCGCTGCTGCGGGTGGGCGAGCGCGGCGCCGGCGAGTTCAAGGAGATCGAGTGGGACGAGGCGATGGCGCTGGCCACGCAGTGGCTCTCCGACATCCGCAAGAGCGATCCGCGCAAGCTGGCCTTCTTCACCGGCCGCGACCAGAGCCAGGCGCTGACCGGCTGGTGGGCGCAGCAATTCGGCACGCCCAACTACGCGGCCCATGGCGGCTTCTGCTCGGTCAACATGGCCTCGGCCGGGCTCTACTCCATCGGCGGCAGCTTCTGGGAGTTCGGCGAACCGGACTGGGACCATTCCCGCTACTTCCTGATGTTCGGCGTCGCCGAGGACCACGACAGCAACCCGATCAAGGCCGGCCTGGCCAAGCTCAAGGCGCGCGGCGCCAAATACGTCGCCGTCAACCCGGTCAAGACGGCCTATGCCGCCATCGCCGACGAATGGGTCGGGCTGCGGCCGGGCACCGACGGCGCCTTCATCCTGGCCATCGTGCACGAGCTGATCAGAGCGCAGAAGATCGATCTCGATTTCCTGGTGCGCTACACCAACGCGCCGTGGCTGGTGGTGCACGCGCCGGGCCAGGCCGATCACGGGCTGTTCGCGCGCGACGGCGAGGGCCGGCCGCTCGCCTTCGACCAGATGTCGAAGTCGGTGACGTCGGCGCTGCGCGCCGATATCGCGCCGGCGCTGACCGGCGAGTTCGCGCTGGAGGACGGGCGCAAGGCCCGCCCGGTGCTGCGCCTGCTGGTCGAGCGCTATCTCGATCCCGCGCATGCGCCGGAGGCGGCGGCCAAGGTCACCGGCATCCCGGCCGACACGATCCGGCGCATCGCGGCCGAGATCGCGCACGCCGCCTTCGAGCAGCAGATCGAGATTCCCGTCGCCTGGACCGACTGGGCCGGGCGCCGGCACGAGAGCTTCGTCGGCCGGCCGGTGGCGATCCACGCCATGCGCGGCATCTCCGCCCACAGCAACGGCTTCCAGACCTGCCGCGCCCTGCACCTGCTGCAGATGCTGATCGGCGCGGTCGATACGCCGGGCGCCTTCCGCTACAAGTCGCCCTATCCGCGGCCGGCGCCGATGCCGATCCGGCCCGGCGGCAAGATCGGGGAGGTGACGCCGGGCAAGCCGCTGCCGCGCCCGCCGCTGGGCTTCCCGGTCGGGCCGGAGGATCTGCTGGTCGAGCAGGACGGCAGCAGCCGGCGCATCGACAACGCCTATTCCTGGCACGCGCCGATGGCCAACCATGGGCTGATGCACATGGTGATCCGCAACGCCTGGGCAGGCGAGCCCTACGAGATCGACACGCTGTTCATGTACATGGCCAACATGGCCTGGAACTCGGCCATGAACAGCGCCGGCACGGTGGAGATGCTGACGGCCAAGAAGCCGGACGGCTCCTACCGCATCCCGCGCATCATCTATTCCGACGCCTATTTCTCCGAGACGGTGGCCTATGCCGACCTGGTGCTGCCGGACACCACCTATCTGGAGCGCTGGGACTGCATCTCCATGCTCGACCGGCCGATCGGCAGCGCGCACGGGCCGGGCGACGCCATCCGCCAGCCGGTGGTCAAGCCCGATCGCGACGTGCGGCCGTTCCAGGACGTGGTGATCGACCTGGGCGCCCGGCTGGGTCTGCCCGGCCTGACGACGCCGGAGGGCAAGCCGCTCTATCCCGGCGGCTATGCCGACTACATCGTCAACCACCAGCGCGCGCCGGGCATCGGCCTGCTGGGCGGCTGGCGCGGCAAGGACGGCGCTGCCGCCGGCACCGGCGAGCCCAATCCGGACCAGCTCAAGCGCTACATAGAGAACGGCTGCTTCTGGAAGCGCGAGCTGCCGCACGAGGCCGAATACTACAAGCACGCCAACAAGGCCTATCTCGAGCACGCCGTGCAGATGGGTTTCATGGCGCGGCCCGAGCAGATCGTGCTGCAGCTCTATGTCGAGCCGCTGCAGAAGTTCCGCCTGGCCGCCGAAGGCCATGGGCCGGTGCAGCCGCCGGAGGAATTGCGGGCGCGGGTGCGCGACCATTTCGATCCGCTGCCGATCTGGTACCAGCCCTTCGAGCAGCAGCGCCTGGACCAGGACGAGTTCCCGTTCTACGCCGTCACGCAGCGCCCGGCGGCGATGTACCACTCCTGGGGCTCGCAGAACGCCTGGCTGCGCCAGATCTACGGCGCCAACCGCCTGCACATCAACCGCGCCACCGCCCAGGCCATGGGCATCGAGGACGACGACTGGGTCAACGTCACCTCGCATCACGGCCGGATCACCTGCCAGGTGAAGCTGATGGAAGGCGTCAACGACCGCACCGTCTGGACCTGGAACGCCATCGGCAAGCGCTCGGGCGCCTGGAACCTCGAGCCCGACGCGCCCGAGGCCAGGCTCGGCTTCCTGCTCAACCACCTGATCTCCGAGACGCTGCCGGAGCAGGACGGCCGGCGCGACCTGAACAGCGATCCGATCACCGGCCAGGCCGCCTGGTACGACCTGCGCGTGCGCATCGAGAAGGCGAAGAAGCCGGAAGGCCATACCGAGCCGGCGCTGCCGACGCTGAAACGGCCGCCGGGCATGCGCGAGCCGGCGCAGGTGCTGCGCTACGGCCAGAACCTGAAGGCCCGCTATTCCAGGGAAGACGCGAAATGACCTCATTGCCGCCGCCATCGCCAAGGCAACTGGGACTGGTGATCGATCTCGACACGTGCGTCGGCTGCCACGCCTGCGCCGTCAACTGCAAGGAATGGAACACCGGCGGCACCTCCGGGCCGCTGACCGACATCGATCCCTACGGGGCCGATGCGGCCGGCGTGTGGTTCAACCGCATCCACAGTTTCGAGGCCGGCGAGGGCGAGAAGAGCCGCACGGTGCACTTCCCCAAATCCTGCCTGCATTGCGCCGAGCCGGCCTGCGTCACCGTCTGTCCCACCGGCGCCAGCTACAAGCGGGCCGAGGACGGCATCGTGCTGATCAATCCGGAGACCTGCATCGGCTGCAAGCTGTGCTCCTGGGCCTGCCCCTACGGGGCGCGCGAGTACGACTACGACGGCGGCACGATGAAGAAGTGCACGCTGTGCATCGACCGCATCTACAACGAGAACCTGGAGGAGGTCGACCGCGTGCCGGCCTGCGTCTCGACCTGCCCGGCCTCGGCGCGGCATTTCGGCGACCTGGGCGATCCCAACAGCCATGTCTCGAAGCTGGTGGCCGAGCGCGGCGGCTTCGACCTGATGCCGGAGATGGGCTACCGGCCGACCAACAAGTACCTGCCGCCGCGCCAGCGCCAGGACAGCGTCGGCTGCGACGTCGCCTTGCCGGCGCCGGCAGCGGCGGCGGACGGGTTGCTGGGCTGGCTCGACCGTATCCTGTCGCGATAGGGATCGACCTCACATGCATCCGGCTTTTTCCGTCATCGTCTTCACCGTCGCCTCGGGCGCGGGCTACGGGCTGCTGTTCGTGCTGGCGCTGCTGATCGCCGCGGGCCTGCTGGCGCCCGCGTTCTGGACCGGCTTCATCGGCTTCGGCATTTCCTTCGGCCTGATCACCGCCGGCCTGCTGTCCTCCTTCCTGCATCTGGGACGGCCGGAGCGGGCCTGGCGCGCCTTCAGCCAGTGGCGCAGCTCGTGGCTCAGCCGCGAGGGCGTGCTGGCGGTGATCACCTACGTGCCGGCCGGGCTGCTGGCGCTGCTGTTCACCTTCTTCGCGCCCGGGCGCGGCGTGCTGGTGGCTCTGGGCCTGGCATCGGCGGTGTGCGCGGTGGTGACGGTGATCGCCACCGGCATGATCTACCGCTCCCTCAAGCCGATCCGCGCCTGGTACAATTCCTATGTCGTGCCGGGCTACCTGGCGCTGGGGCTGGCGACGGGATTGCTGCTGGGCAATGCGCTGGTGCTGGTCTTCGCGGCGCAGGCCGCCGCCATCGTGCAACTGGTCAGCATCGCGGCCCTGCTGGCGGCGGCGCTGGTGAAGTTCCTGTACTGGCGCTTCATCGACACCATGCCCGCCTTCAGCACCGCCGAAAGCGCCACGGGTCTCGGCAACTGGGGCAAGGTGCGGCTGTTCGAGGCGCCGCACACGCAGGAGAATTTCCTCAACAAGGAAATGGGCTTCCGCGTCGCGCGCAAGCATGCCGCCAAGCTGCGGCTGATCGCGCTGGTCGGCGGCTGGCTGGCGCCGGCCGCGCTGGTGCTGGCCGGCCTGGCGCTGCCGGTGGCGGGGGCCATCGCGCTGGCCGTCGTCGCCGCCCTGCTGGGGCTGGGCGGCACGCTGGTCGAGCGCTGGCTGTTCTTCGCCGAAGCCAAGCATGCCGTCACGCTCTATTACGGCGCCGACAAGGTTTAACCGGCGCTGCGGCCTCGCTTCGACCCCGCCGCCTCGTCCCGAGCTCGTCGAAGGACGCGTTGCGCGCAGGGCGTGATCACGCGCTCTTCGGCTTGCGCTGGCGTTCGGGCGCCGGGGCGGTCCAGGTGCGTTCGTTGATGCCGTGCTTGCGCAGCTCCGCCTTCTGCACCTTGTTGGTCGGCGTCTTGGGCAGCGCGTCGTAGAGCTCGACGAAGCGCGGGATGGCGTAGCGCGGCACCAGCGGGGCGCAGAAGGCGTGGATGTCGCTGGCGCTGGCCGTGGCGCCCTCGGTCAGCACGACGCAGAGCTTGACCTCCTGCTCCTTCTCCTCGAACGGCGAGGGCACGCCGATCACCGCCACGTCGGCGACGGCGGGATGGCCCATAACCACCTGCTCGATCTCGAAGGAGGAGATGTTCTCGCCGCGCCGGCGCAGGCAGTCGTTGAGCCGGTCGACGAAATAGAACCAGCCGTCCTTGTCGCGCCACATGGCGTCGCCGCTGTGGAACCACAGATTGCGCCAGGCCTTCACCGTGGCTTCCGGATTGGCGTTGTAGCCGGCCATGAAGCCGAAGGGCAGCTTGGGACGGATCAGCATCTCGCCGACCTGGCCGTGCGGCATCTCCGCCCCGGTCTCCGGATCGGCGATCATGCAGTCGAAATATTTCCCGATGACCCGGCCGCAGCCATTGTCGCGGCGGGGTTCGTCGCGCGGCATGTAGATCGGGCAGTTGGCCTCGGTCGAGCCGTAGAGCTCGACGAGCTGCGCGCCGTAGCGCTGCTCGAACTGGCGGCCGAAGGCGGGCGAGATCGGCACCGCGCACACGACTTCCAGGTCGTTGTCGGCGTCGTGCGGCGTTTCGGGCTGGCGCACCAGGAACTCGGTCATCACGCCCAGGAGGTTGGTGATGGTGGCGCGGCTTTCGCGCACGTCGTCGAGCCAGGAGGAGGCGCTGAAGCCTTCCGCCAGGGCGAAGGGCGCGCCCAGCACGATGGCGCTCATGAGCTGGATCGCCAGCGCGTTGACGTGGAACAGCGGCAGGCAGGAATAGAACCGGTCGTGCCGGCCCAGCCCGCTCTGCTCGACGGTGACGGCGGCGTTCAGGTAGGTCTGGGCCTGCGGGATCAGCACGCCCTTGGACGGGCCGGTGGTGCCGGAGGTGTAGATGATGGTGCCGATATCGGTGCCGACCACGGGAATGTCGAGGCCGGTCTGCGGACCGTTGCGCAGCTCCTCGTAGCTCAGCAGCGCCAGCCCGGTCCCGCCCGCGGCCGGAACGGCGCCGGTGCAGACGATGCTCTTGAGGTGCCGGTACTGCGGCTCGCTCTCGATCACGGTCGGCACGAATTCGGGCGCGGTGACGACGAAGCGGGCGGCGCAGTTGTTGGCGACGTGTTCGAGGAAGACGCCGCGATAGTTGGTGTTGACCGTGACGGCGACGGCGGCCAGCCGGTGCAGCGCCAGCCAGGTCTCGACGAACTCCACGCTGTTGCGCAGCAGGATCATCACCCGATCGCCGTGGCCGATGCCCAGCGCCTTGAAGGCGTTGGCCAGCTTGCGCGTGCGCAGCTCCATCTCGCCATAGGTGATGGACCTGCCGCCGCGCAACTGCGGCCCGATCATGCGCAGGAAGGGCTGGTCGCCGCGCTTCCGCGCTTGGTGGTCGAGTATATAAGGCGTGGTCTGCTGCGACAGGTCGGTGAATTCGATCATCGGCGTCTTGCTCCCTGAAGCGCCAGTGTCGAGGCTCCGGCCGAAGCCCGCAAGGGCGGCGGCGGCGAATTCCGCGCCGCGGCGGCGGTTTTCGCCGGCGTTCAGATCACCCGGCAGGCGCGCAGCAGCTTGACCAGGCGCGGCAGGGCGAGGATGCGGTCGGAGGCGTAGTAGGTCTGCTCGGTGACGCCGCGAAACTCGCGCTTGTGCTCGGCATGGCCCTGCAGGTTGTAGACGTATCGGTTGAACAGGGCATTGCGATAGCCGAAGCGGAACCAGAAGCTCACGAAACCATTGCTGCGGAACTCCTTGTCCTCGATGTCGGCCAGCGGCGAGAGGCCCAGGAACAGCCATTTGCGCCCCTCGCGCTGGAACTGCTCGATGGCGACGCGGGTGATGGCCTGGCCGGCCTTCAGGTCCGCCTCCGGCAGCCGCCGCTTGAACGAGGTCGAATAGCCGACCACCTCGCCGTCCTGGTACACCGGATCGAAGAAGCCGAAGGCGACCAGCTTGCCCGCCGGGTCGAAGGTGAAGAAGCGGCGGATGTCGGGCTCGTCCTCCAGGCTCAGCGGCCGGTTGAGGAAGACGACCTCGCGGTTGCCGATGGTGCGGGTGCGGCGCCAGGTCTCCGACAGGGCGTGGATCTCGCCCAGGTCGAGTTCGGACAGGGCGCATTCGCGGGTGACGTAGCCGCGCTTCTGCATTCGGTTGGTCGCCATGCGCAGGTTGCGCTTGTCCTTGCCGTCGAAACTGTAGGCCGCCAGGTCGAGCCGCGTCTCGGTGCCCATTTCGTTGACGGTGAAGCCGCGCGTCGCCAGGATTTCCGCCATCGGGCGCGAGACCTGCCAGAAGCAGGCGTCGCGCTCGGCGGCGCGGAAGCGGTCGGCCAGCGCCGCCCATTCCTGGCGCGGGGCGATGGGATCGGACAGCACCAGGGCGGTGCCGCCGACCTTCTTGAAGGCCAGGAAGCCGCGCTCGTCGCCGAAATGGTCGAGCCCCTCCTGCCAGGTCGCGGAATAGGCCAGGGTGAAGCTGCCGTGCCGGCGCAGCAGCGCCCGGCGCAAGTCGGGGCCCGGTCTCATGGCGACGGTCCTCCGGCGGCTTCGGCGTAGTCGCGCGGCTCGATGGCGGTGAGGAAGCGGCCGACGAAGCCCTTGCCGGCATCGGCCGGCGGCAGCCCCATATCGGCCAGCAACTGGTCGAGATAGGAAAAGAGAAAGGGCGAGGCGTAGAAGCCAAGGCCGCGGCGCGCCTGCACCACCGCGCGCCACTGCGCCAGGTCGCGCCGGATTTGGGCCTGCATGGTGGCGATGTCGGGCAGGGTCAGGCTGCCGCGCAGCCAGGCGGCGATCCAGCGCGCGCCGATCTCGGCGGTGAGCTGGCTGGCGCCGCTGCCGTTATAGCCGTTGAACGCCATGGCGGGGATGCCGGGGCAGACCAGCAGCCGGTAGAGCTGCGGCACGCCCGCGGCGTCGAACAGGGCGGCGCGCACTCCCGCCTCGAGAAATTCGCATTCCTGCACGAAGCCGGTGGCGAAGACGACGGTCTGCGCGGCGACGGTGGAACCGTCCTCCAGCACCAGCCCCTGGCGGTCGAACCGCGCCAGCCGCCCCTGGCGCAGGCCCAGCCTGCCCTGGCGCAGGGCGCGGAAATTGTCGGACGGTGCCAGGCCGAAGCAGTTGCCGACGGAATAGCGCAGCGGCAATGGCGGCCGCAGCTCGGCCCGCCGCAGGCCCAGCAGCAGGCCCATGGTCAGCTCCGACAGCTTCCAGTAGCCGCTCACCGCGCCGGGCAGCTTCTCGTGCAGGAACCGGCGCAGACCCCGCATCGTGTCGTGCGGCAGCCACAGCTCGGCGAAACGCGAGAGGATGAAATGCTTGGCGTTGACGACGCCGAACAGGTAGCGCGGCACTTTCCACAGCGTGCGGTGGCAGACGATGGTGGTGCGGCGCGCCACCGGCAAGGCGGCCTCGGCGATGTCGAGCGCGGATTTGCCGAAGCCGACGACCACGACGTCGCGCCTTGCCAGCGCCTCGACGCTTTTCAGGGCTGAGGAATGCAGGGCCGCGCCGCCGGCCGCCTCGAATTCCGCCCGCCCCGGCAGGTCGGGCACGAAAGGCTTGGAGAAGACGCCGTTGCAGCACACGACGAAGTCGAAGGCCTCCGCTGCCTGCGAGCCGTCGGCGCGGGCGAGCCGCACCAGCCAGCCCCGTTCGGTGCGTGTGACGGCGTTCACATTCGTTTCGCGATGGATGTGCGAGGCTAATCCATGATGTTCGACATAGGCCGAAAGATAGCGGTGAACCTGCGCGCCGTCGGGAAACTCGGGATAGTCGCGCGGCATCGGAAAATCGGAAAATGAATAGCAGTCGCGCGGGCTTTGCGTCCGCAGCCCGGGATAGCGCGCGGCCGGGCGCCAGACGCCGCCGATCTCCGCGGTCTTCTCGAACACCGAAACGGAATGGTTCTGCTGCCGCAGGATGCGGGCAGTCACCAGGCCGCTGAGGCCCGCGCCGATGATGCAGATCCGCAAGAAGGCCCCGTTTTTCGCCAGTCGGTATCGACTTCCCCACACCGATGCGACTTGGTCGAACCGCATTTCCGGACCGCCGGGCCGGCCGAGCGATAAAGTTTCGAATCAGGACTATGGCGGCGGGGCGGTGCAGTTCGCAAGTGCAGCGAATTTTCTACCAAACATTAATGCCGCTATACTATGGTGCAATCGCGGCGGCTTCGACGAATTAGTTCGGCCAACGCAGGGGATGGGTGGGGACCCTCTACACTGTTGGCGCGGCGGCGATTGTGCACTGTCGAAGGCGAAGTCGCGCATGACACTGGCCGCGCGCGCGGGGCCGGGAAGGGGGAGCGTGCATGTCGCAGCGTTTTGGCGATAGGGAACCGCTGGCCATTGTGGGGATCGGTTGCCGGCTGCCCGGCGGCGCCACCACCCCGTCGGCATTCTGGGACGTGCTGAAGCAGGGCCGCTGCGGCATCCGCGAGGTGCCGCCCGACCGCTGGAACCTCGACCTGCTCTACGACGAGAACCCCGGCGCGGTGGGCCGCGCCCGCACCAAATGGGGCGGCTTCATCGACGGGGTGCGCGATTTCGACGCCGAGTTCTTCGGCATCTCGCCGCGCGAGGCCGAAGCGATGGACCCGCAGCAGCGCCTGCTGCTGATGGTGGTGTGGGAGGCGTTCGAGAACGCCGGCATCGCCGCCGACCGCGTCAAGGGCGCCAACGGCGCCGTCTTCGTCGGCGTGTCGGGTACCGACTACACGCAGATCCAGCGCTTCCGCCGCACGGGCGAGAACGTGCATGCCGGCACCGGCGGCGCGATGAGCATCATCGCCAACCGCATCTCGCACAAATTCGATCTCAAGGGCCCCAGCGCCTCGGTCGACACCGCCTGCTCCTCCTCGCTGGTCGCCACCGATATGGCTTGCTCGGCGATCTGGAACGGCGTCAGCGATTTCGCCGTCGCCGGCGGCACCAGCGTGCTGCTCGATCCCGGCGTCTTCATCAATTTCTCCAAGGCCAACATGATGTCGCCCACCGGGCGCATCCGTACCTTCGACGCCGACGCCGACGGCTACGTGCGCGGCGAGGGCGCCGGCGCGGTGGTCATCAAGCGTTTGGCGCAGGCGATGGCCGACGGCGATCGCGTCTATGCGGTGATCCGCAGCACCTGCGTCAACCAGGACGGGCAGACCAGCACCATCACCGTGCCCAGCGCCGAGGCGCAGGCGGACATGCTGGGCGAGGCCTGCCGGCGCGCCGGGCTGACGCCGTCGGACATCGATTTCGTCGAGGCGCACGGCACCGGCACGCCGGTCGGCGACCCGATCGAGGCCACCGCCATCGGCAAGGTGTTCGGCGTCGAGCGCAACCGCAAGCGGCCGATCGTGGTCGGTGCCGGCAAGACCAATACCGGCCATCTCGAATCGGCCGCCGGCATCACCGGGCTGATCAAGACCGCGCTCTGCCTCGACCGGCGCGAGATCCCGCGCAACATCAATTTCAAGCGCGCCAATCCCAACATCCCGTTCGACGATCTGGGCCTGTCGCTGCCGCTGGAGCACAGGGAGTGGGAGGCCGATTCCGACCGGCCGCGCCGGGCGGCGGTCAACTCCTTCGGCTTCGGCGGCACCAATGCTTGCGCCGTCCTCGAGCAGGCGCCGCCAGCCGACGCCGCCTACGCCGCCAAGCGGCACGCCTATCGCAAATACTGGTTCGTCCCCTTCGGCGCGCAGACGGAAAAGGCGCTGGCGCAGGTCGCCGACGGGCTGTCCTCGCATCTGAAGGCCCGGAACGGCGCGGAAAACGCCGTGCCGGAGACGGCGGCCAACCTGGCGCTGCGGCGCTCGCACCTGACGTTCCGCGCCGCGGTGCTGGCCGAATCGATCGACGGCGTGCGCCAGACGCTGAAGCGCGCGCCGCGCCAGATCGGCAGCGAAGGCAAGGCCAAACCCGATCCGCAGCTTCTGCTGGGGCGCCGCCAGGACGGGCAGAAGCTGGCCTTCGCCTTCGCCGGCCAGGGCGGCCAGTGGTGGGGCATGGCGCAGGGGCTGCTGCGCGAGGACCCGGTGTTCGCCGCCGTGGCCGACGAGTTCGACGCGCTCTACCGCGAGCATTCCGGCTGGTCGATCAAGGAGGAGTTGCTCAAGGGCAAGGACAAGAGCCAGATCAACCGCACGCTCTACACCCAGCCCGGGCTGTTCGCCCTGCAGATCGGCCTGGTGGCGCGCTGGCGCGCCTGGGGCATCGAGCCCGACATGGTGATCGGCCATTCCGTCGGCGAGATGGCGGCGGCGCATACCGCGGGCATTCTCACCACGGCCGACGCCGCGCGCATCATCTGGTACCGCTCGACCCTGCAGAGCCGGCTGGAAGGCAAGGGCGGCATCGCCGCCGTGGCGCTGTCGCGCGAGGAGATGGAGGCCAATCTCGCCGAGTGGGGCATCACCCTGGCCGAGATCGCCGCCGTCAACGGCCCCTCGATGGTGAACGTCGCCGGCGACCGCGAAGTGGTGGCCGAGACCGTCGCGCGGCTGCAGCAGAAATACGGCGAGGATTTCTTCGCCCGCATCCTGAAGGTCGACTACGCGCCGCACTGCTTCCACATGGATCCGCTGCGCGAGGAGTTCCTCGCGGCGGTCAAGGACGTGCGCGCCCGCGCCAGCGCCATCCCGATGATCTCCACCGTGTCGGGCCGCGTCGTGCCCGGCCAGACGGTGGACGGGCTCTACTGGTGGCGCAACGCGCGCGATGCGGTGCTGTTCGAGCCGGCGCTGCGCGAGGCGTTCCGCGCCGGCGCCCGGGCCTTCGTCGAGATCGGCCCGCACACCAACCTGGCGGCCATGCTGTCGGGCGCCGCCGCCGAGGCCGGCGCCACCGCCCTGGTGGTGCCGTCGCTGAAGCGCGAGGAGCCGCACGACCGCACCCTGATGTCGGCGCTGGCGACGCTCTACGTCAACGGCATCGAGCCGGACTGGAAATCGTTCTACGGCGACCGCGTGCCGGCGCGCGAGCTGCCGCTCTATCCCTTCGAGCTGAAGCCGCACTGGATCGAGTCGGAAGAATCGCGCAACGCGCTCTATTCGCCCCGGCCGCATCCGCTGCTGGGCAGCCGCACCCTGGCGCCGAGCCCGGTCTGGGTGACGGAATATTCGCTGGACGAGCACAAGTTCCTGGCCGACCACGTGATCGACGGCTCGGTCGTGTTCCCCGGCGCCGGCTACATGGAGATCATGTTCGCCGCCGGCGTCGAGCTGTTCGGCGACGGCGCCATCGAGCTGGAGAACGTCGAGATCCTCGAGGCGATGATGCTGTCGGGCGAGCGCAACGAGATGGTGCAGACCGTCTACGAGCCGTCGCGCTCGCGCCTCTCCATCTACAGCCGCCCGCGCGGCAGCAATCTCGACTGGACCCTGCGCGCCCGCGGCATCGTGCGCTCGGTGCCGCACCTGGACGACAAGGGCGCCCGGCCGCCCAAGCCGCCGCGCGGCGCGCCGGTCGCCGCCGCGCAGCTCTACAAGCGGGTGGCCAAGCGCGGCTACGTCTACGGTCCCGATTTCCAGGGCGCGCGCAAGCTGTGGCACGGCCGGCACAGCGCCGTGGCGCTGGTCGAGCGCAGGAAGCTCGCCGGCAAGGAGATGCATTTCCATCCGGCGCTGTTCGATTCGGCGCTGCATGTCGGCTTCGGCATCGATGCCGGCGTCGGCAGCGACAGGACGCAGGACAAGCTCTACCTGCCGGTCCGCGTCGAGCGCGTGACGCTGAACCGTCGCCCGGTCGAGGGCGCGCTGTGGTCGCTGAGCGATGCGGTGAAGATCGACGAGTTCGGCTCGGTGACCGACGTGACGGTGCTGGACCAGGCCGGCCGCACCCTGGTGCGGGTCGAGGGCTTCACCACCCGCGCCATTCCCTTCCGCGCCCGCACGGCGGAGAAGAGCAAGGAGCTGGCCACCACCTACGTCGTCGAGGACTGGAGCGAGACCGAGCCGCGGTTGGCGGCCGAGGCCAGGGCGGGGCGCGGCCAGACCTGGCTGGTGTTCGCCGACGGGTCCGGACTGGCCGCCGATGTCGGCGAGTCGCTGGCCGGGGCGGGGGCGCATGTCGTGACGGTCGCGCCGGGCCGCAAGTTCCGCGCCGCGGGCGACGGCCGGTTCGAGATCGATCCGGCGGCGCCGGAGGATTTCGACCGGCTGCTGAAGGCGCTGGGCCGGCGCAAGCCGGCCGGCATCGCCTTCGGCTGGGGACTGAAGCTGGCGGCCGACAACAAGGGCTTCGACGCCGACTCGCTGCTGCGCAACGAGACGCGCTCGACCATCGCCGCCCTGCATCTGGTGCAGGCGCTGACCCGCGCCGCGGGCGTGGCGCCCCGGCTGTGGCTGCTGACCCAGGGCGCGCTGCCGGCGGGCGACAGCAAGCCCGCCAACGGCAAGCTGGCCCGCGCTATGGCCGGCGCGCCGCTGGCCGGCTTCGCCCGCACGGCGCTGACCGAGCATGCCGACTATCGCTGCACGCTGCTGGATTTCGATCCGGTGGCCGCCGCCGCCGGCGAGCAGGCCAAGGCGGCCGCCGCGGTGCTGCTGGGCGGCACCGACGAGAGCGAGATCGCCCTGCGCGCCCATGCCTGGTTCGTGCCGCGGCTGCGCGAAGCGGAGGAGGCCGCCCTGCCGGCCCGCGGCGCGCCGGTGCGCGGCGCGCAAGGCCTGCGCCATTACCGCCTGGCGATGACGGCGCCGGGCGACCTCGACAATCTGCATTTGGTCGAGACCGCGGCGCTCAAGCCGGGCAAGGGCGAGCTGCTGGTCGCGGTCAAGGCCGGCGGCCTGAACTTCCGCGACGTCATGGCCGCCACCGGCCTGCTGCCGCCCGACGCCGAAGAGGGCGCGGCCTTCGAGACGCTGGGCCTGGAATGCGCCGGCGTGGTCGAGGCGGTGGGGCCGGGCGTGCGCGGCTTCAAGCCGGGCGATCGCATCATGGGGTCGGCCAAGGGCTGCTTCCGCAGCCAGATCGTGGTGCCGGCGGAGGCGGTCTACCGCATTCCCAAGCGCCTGAGCTTCCTCGAGGCCGCGACCGTGCCGTCGGCTTTCGCCACCGCCTATTACGGGCTGGTGCGGCTGGCGCGCATCCGCAAGGGCGACACGGTGCTGGTGCATCTGGGCACCGGCGGCGTCGGCCTGGCGGCGATCCAGATCGCGCGCCATTTCGGCGCCGAGGTGATCTCCACCGCCGGCAGCCCGTCCAAGCGCGCCTATCTGCGCCAGATCGGCATCAAGCACGTCTTCGATTCGCGCTCGCTGAGCTTCGCCGAGGACGTGCGCCGGGCGACCAAGGGCCGCGGCGTCGACATCGTGCTCAACGCGCTGGCCGGCGAGGCCATTCCGCTGGCCGCCGCGCTGCTGGCGCCCAACGGCCGCTTCGTCGAGATCGGCAAGCGCGACATCTACGGCGACAGCGCGCTGGGCCTGCGTGCGCTGCGCCACAACGGCGCGTTCTTCGTGCTCGACATGGCGCGCATGGACCGCGACGACCCGCAGGCGGTGAAGCAAGTCTTCGCCGAGATGCTGGCGCTGTTCGAGCGCGGCAGGCTCAAGCCGCTGCCGACCCACGCCTTCGCCGCCTCGCAGATGCAGGAGGCGTTCAAGACCATGGCGCAGGCTCGGCATATCGGCAAGGTGGTGGTCGATTTCGCCCGCGACGAGTTGCAGGTCGATCTGTCGACCGCCATGCCGCTGACGCTGGCCAAGGACGGCGCCTATCTGATCACCGGCGGCCTGGGCGGCTTCGGCGCCGAGGTGGCGCGCTATCTGGCCGATCGCGGCGCCGGCCATCTCTATCTGCTGGGCCGCTCCGGCGCCGACCGGCCGGAGGCCAAGGCGCTGCTGGCCGATCTGGCGCGGAGGGGCGTGAAGGCGCAGGCCATCGCCGCCGACGTCACGCGGCGCGCCGATATCGACGCCGTGCTGGCCCGGATCGCCAAGGACAAGGCGACGTTGCGCGGCGTGATTCACAGCGCCATGGTGCTGGACGACGGCTTCATCACCCAGCTCGATGCGGGCCGCATGATGCGGGTGATGGCGCCCAAGATCGTCGGCGCCTGGAACCTGCACGAGGCGACGGCCCGCCTGCCGCTCGACCATTTCGTGATGTTCTCCTCGATGGCGGCGGTGCTGGGCTCCTCGGGCCAGGCCAATTACGTCGCCGGCAACCGCTTCCTCGACCTGCTGGCGGCGCAGCGGCGCAAGCTCGGCCTGCCGGCGGCGACGGTGAACTGGGGCGCGCTGGGCGGGGCGGGCGCGGTGCAGCGCGACAAGGCGATCCTGAAATACCTGAAGACCATGGGCATGCCGCCCTTGACGCTGGACGAGGCGCTGACCGGGCTGGGCGTGGCGCTGCGCAAGGACGTCGCCGCGGTGGGCTGCTGCAAGGTCGACTGGCAGGCGCTGGGGCGGGCCAATCCGGCCATCAAGCAGTTGCGCCGCTTCTCCGACGTCGCCGCCGACAGCGGCGGGGCGGTCGGCGGCGGCAAGCTGCGCACCGAATTGCTGGCGGCCAAGGGCGCCGACCGGCTGCGACTGCTGGGCGCCTACCTGACGCAGCAGATCGCGCGCGTGCTGAAGGTCGATGCCGGCAAGATCGAAGCGGGCCGGCCGCTGAACGAGCTGGGCCTGGATTCGCTGACCTCGTTCCAGCTCAAGAACAAGGTCGAGAGCGAGATCGGCATCACCCTGCCGGTCGGCAAGTTCCTGCAGAAGCCGACCGTCGAGAGCCTGGCCGTCACCATCGCCGAGGTGCTGGAGAACGCCGGCAGCGAGAAGGCGGAAGAGGCCGGCGGCGCCGAGCGCAAGGACGGAAGGCGCCTGCTGTCGGTGCGCCAGGAATGGGCCTGGCGCACGCTGCGCCGCGACGGGCCGCAGGAGCGCTATGCCGTGCTCGAGCTGGCCGGCGCGCTGGCGATCCGGCCGGGCGTCGATCTGGAGCGCCTCGACCGCGCCTTCCGCGCCACGGTCGCCGCCCACGACACGCTGCGCTCGCACTTCCCGGCGGTCGACAGCGAGCCCACGGTCGAATTGTGGCCGGTCTCGTCGTTCGCGGTCGAGACGGTCGATGCCACCGACCGCAGCGAGGCGGAGTTCCAGGCCGATCTGGCCCGCGAGGCGGCGCGGCCGCACGACCTGGAGCGCGACCGGCTGGTCAGCCTGCGCGCCTACCGGCGTCCCCACAACGCCACCGTGCTGCTGGTGCGCGCCCATCACATCCTGCTCGACGGCCATGCCTTCGCCGCCACGATCCGCGAGATTTTCGAGCGCTATTTCGGCCTGCACGGCGCGGCGGATGCGGCGGCGAGCGGCGACTATTTCGAGTTCGCCCGCGCCCAGCGCCAGCGCGTCGAGGGCGAGGCGGGCGAGAAGGACCGCGAGTTCTGGGCCCGCTACCTGACCGACATGCCCCAGCCGATCGGGCGGCTGAAGGCCCGGCCGGGCAGGTCCAACCCGCGCGGCAAGGCGGGTGCGGCGCATCGCTTCATCGCCAGCGAGGCGGAGCTGCCGGTGCGCGCGGCGGCGCGCCGGCTGGGCGTGTCGCTGCATTCGCTGATGACGGCGGCCGGCCACGTGCTGCTGCACGGGCTGACCGGCGGCACCGACCTGCTGGTCACCTCCAGCTACGCCAATCGCGAGACCGCGCAGCAGGAGAGGCTGGTCGGCTGGACCAACAACGTGACGGCGCTGCGCAGCCAGTTCGACCCCAACGCCGCCTTCCGCGACCATGCCGCGCAGGTCGCGGCCAGCTGGGCCGAGGTGCTGCCGCATTCGGCCTATCCCTTCCACCTGATCCAGGCGGCGGCGGCCGACGGCAACGGCGGCGCGGCGCTGCCCCAGGGCCAGTTCGGCGTGTTCATGAACTGGCCCGACAATCTGGAGCGGGCCGGGTTCGAGCGCGTCTTCCTGGCGCCGCCGGGCACGGCGCACCGCTTCGGCGACATCGAGGTGTCGCTGCTGCCGGTGGCGCCGGCCGATGGCGGCCACTTCATCAACGACGCGCTGATCTTCTACCAGGAGATGGAGGGCAGCCTGATGCTGCGCTTCCAGTATGGCCTGCATCTGTTCGACGCCGCCGAGGCGGAGGCTATCGTCGACCGCTACCTCGCCATCCTGCGCCAGGCGATCGCCGATCCCGACCGCAGCCTGGCCAGCCTGGCGGCGCCGACGTGACACGGGGGGAAAGACCGGGCTGGCGTGCGACATGAGCGGGGAGATTCCGCCATGACGGCCCCGCAGGATCCGCACGACCTTTCCGACGAGACCGGCCAGGACTGGTCGCTGGCCTCCGAC
The DNA here is from genome assembly GCA_050181585.1 of Reyranellaceae bacterium. Taxonomy (GTDB): domain Bacteria; phylum Pseudomonadota; class Alphaproteobacteria; order Reyranellales; family JAQSWP01; genus JAQSWP01. Next base: position 245,081 of record JBFXDA010000002.1, on the reverse strand, counting down.
CGCTACGGCCAGTTCGTCCTGCGCTGGCGCTGGCCGATCATCCTGCTCACCCTGCTGGTGGTGGCCGTGGCCTCGATCGGCATCTTCCGCCTGACCTTCAATCCCGACACGCGCAGCTTCTTCGGGCCGGAGAACCCCGAACGGGTCCTGCTCGACCGGATGGAGGCGAAATACGCCAAGCTGACCAACGTCATCTTCGTCCTGGCGCCCAAGGGCGGCGACGTCTTCACCGCCGACAGCCTGCGCGCGATCGACGCGCTGACGCAGCAGGGCTGGCAGACGCCCTACGTCATCCGGGTCGAATCGCTGACCAACTACCAGGAGCTGACCGCCGACGAGGACGAGCTGCGCGTCGCCCCGGTCTACGACGCGAGGACCGAGCTGACGCCGCAGGCCGCCGCCGACATAAAACGGCGGGTGATGCAGGACCGCGAACTGGTCGATCGCGTGGTTTCCTCCAAGGGCGACGTCACGGCGGTCAACGTGCTGATCACCCGGCCCGACGACACGCCGCAGGAAGTCGCCGAGATCGTCGGCTTCGTCCGCCGCACCGCCGACGAGTTCCGCGCCCGCCACCCCGACATCGAACTGCGCCTGACCGGCGGCGTGCTGGCGGACCGCGCCTTCGCCGAGGCCGGCGAGCAGGACTCGCTGACGCTGATGCCGGCCATGACGGTGCTGATCGTGCTGATCCTGTGGATCGGCATGCGCTCGCTGACCGTCACCGCCGTCACGGTGCTGGTGATCGGCCTGACCGTGGCGCTGTCGATGGGCGTCTATGGCTGGCTGGGCGCGGTGCTGAACAGCGCCTCCGGCTCCTCGCCGGCCGTCATCATGACGCTGTTCTTCGCCGACTGCGTGCATTTCGTCACGTCGGTGATCCAGCAGCAGGCCCGGCTGGGCGACCGCCAGAAGGCGGTGACCGTGGCGATCCGCGTCAACCTGATGCCCACCGTCATCAAGACCCTGACCACCATCGCCGGCTTCCTGTCGCTGAACTTCAGCGATTCGCCGCCGCTGTCGGAGCTCGGCAACATGGTGGCGGTCGGCTCGATGTTCGGCTGCCTGCTGACGGTGACGTTCATGCCGGCGCTGCTGTCGCTGCTGCCGCTGCCGCAGCGGCGCGTCGACGACATCGACCACCGGCTGATGTCGCGGATGGCCAACTACATCGTGGTGCGCCAGCGCAAGTTCCTGTGGGGTTCGCTGCTGGCCGTGCCGCTGCTCAGCGCCTTCATGTTCCGCATCGAGATCGACGACAATTTCGTGCGCTATTTCGACCGCAGCTTCCCCTTCCGCGTCGACACCGAGTTCATGGAGAAGCGGCTGACCGGGCTGAACGGCTTGACCTTCTCGATGCCGGCGGCGGGCCGCGACGGGGTCACCGACCCGGAATACCTGCGCGCGCTCGACCAGTTCGCCGACTGGTACCGCAAGCAGGACCACGTCATCCACGTCAATTCGCTGGCCGACGTCATGCGGCGGCTGAACCGCGCCATGCACGGCGACGATCCGGCCTACGACAGGCTGCCGGAGACCCGCGAACTGGCGGCGCAGTACCTCTTTCTCTACGAGCTGTCGCTGCCGCCGGGCCACGACCTCAACACCATGATCGACGTCACCCGCTCGGAGAGCCTGCTCGGCGTGCGCCTGGCCGACGTGTCGTCCAATTCGATCCTGGCCTTGGCCGACGCCGGCGAGGACTGGCTGCGGCGCAACGCGCCCAAATACTACGCCGACGCCACCGGCCTGTCGGTGGTCTACGCCCACATCACCAAGCGCAACATCCAGGCCATGTTCCTCGGCACCCTGATCTCGGTGCTGGTGGTGTCGCTGATCATGGTGATCGCGCTGCGCAGCTGGGTGTTCGGGCTGGTCAGCCTGCTGCCCAACCTGACGCCGGCCTTCATGGCGTTCGGGCTGTGGGGCCTGTTCGGCGGCGAGGTCAACCTGGCGATCTCGGTCGTCACCGCCATGACCTACGGCATCGTCACCGACGACACCGTCCACACCGTCACCAAGTACCGCTTCGCGCGCAACGAGCACGGCCTGTCGCCGGAGGAAGCGGTGCGCGAGACGCTGACTTACACCGGCTCGGCTGTTATCCTTTCCTCGGTCGCGCTGGGGCTGGGCTTCGCCCTGCTGGGCATATCGACGTTCAACATCACGGCGCTGATGGGCGTGCTGTCGGCGCTCATCATCCTCATCGCCATGGTGGCCGAGCTGCTCATGCTGCCGGGGCTGCTGCTGAAATTCGACCGCGGAGGGAAGCGATGAAACTGTTGCGCATGGCGCTGCTGGCGCTGGGCTGTTGCGGCCTGGCCGGCGCATCGGCGGCGGCCGAGAGCGGGGATCGCGACAAGGGCATGCAGATCGCGCGCGCCGCGCAAGAGCGCGCCGGCGGCTACGGCTCCTACGTCGCCGCCGGCAAGATGATCCTGCGCGACAAGACCGAGAGCTTCAACGTGCGCGAATTCGCCGCCAAGTCGCTGGAGATGGACGGCGACGGCGACCGCACCGAGATCGAGTTCGCCACGCCGCTCGACGTGCGCGGCATGGCGCTGCTGACGCATGCCCACACCACGCGCGACGACGACCAGTGGCTGTATCTGCCCGCCATCAACCGGGTCAAGCGCATCACCTCCAGCTCGCGCTCGGGCTCCTTCGCCGGCAGCGAATTCAGCTACGAGGACCTGGTCGGCCACGTGCTGGAGAAGAACGACTACGAATACCTGCGCGACGAGCCCTGCCCGGGCAATCCCCAGCGCTCCTGCCACGTCAACGTGCAGATCCCCAAGGCCGCCGATTCGGGCTACTCGCGGCTGGTGGGATGGCTCGACGCCGAGGACTACCGCACCTACAAGGTCGAGTATTTCGACCGCCGCGGCGCCCATATCAAGACCATGGTCTCGACCGATTTCCGCCTCTACAAGGAGCGCTACTGGCGCGCCCACAACATGGTGATGAGCAATCACCAGACCGGCAAGTCGACGGTCATGGAATGGGCGCGCTACGATTTCCAGACCCCGGTGCGCGCGATCGAGCTGGAACCGTTCACCCTCGGCAAGAACTGAGCCGCGCGCATGACGCCCGCGATCCGCATCTGGTGGACCCTGGGCGCTACGGCCGAACCGCCGGCCGCCGCGGCGCGCGCCGGTGTCCTGTCGGCGGTGCCTTCGGAATGGCGCAAGGGCCGGCGCGGGCGATTCCTGGAAGACGTGGTGCGGCGCTGCCGGGACGAGGCGCACTGGACGCCGCGGGGGGCGGCGCGCGGCTGGCGCTTCAACCTTTCCGCCGGCCGGCATCTCAGCCTGACCGATACCGGCGCCTACCTGATCGTCGCCGTGGGCCAGGGCGTGCCGATCGGCATCGACGCCGAGCGGATCCGGCCGGTCGAGGACAAGAGCTCGACCCTGCGGCGCCTGGGGCTGGACCGCCTCGCTGCCGGCCTGTCGCGCCTGGACCCCGCCGCCCGCAACCTGGCCTTCATCCACGTCTGGACCGCCTTCGAGGCGCTGCTGAAGCTGGAACGCCTGCCCTGGGCGGCCGCGGCGGCCAGGTTTGCCGCGGTTCAAGATAGATGGTATTTTGCAACTGATGGGACAGCATCCTTCGTCGACCAGGGCCGCACCGGCCTGGCCTTCGGCTCGGTGCGCGCCATTCCCGGCCTGGTCCTGACCGTCGCCGCGCCGTTCTCCTGCCCGCCGCAGGTCACATCCTGGCGCGACTGTGGCGCTGGGGTCATGGCCGGCGGAAAACGTATGGCCGGCCGGGGAGGCGAATTGCGCCCAAGGGGAAAAGAGACAAGAATCGACGACTATTGCGCGTATCGGGGGAAATCGTGACGTTCTATCGTGGCCTAAGCGCGATTCTGGCGGCCGCCGCCCTGGCATGCCTGGCGGCGCCGGCCGCCGCCCAGGGATTCAAGGGCAATTTCATCGTCGGCGCCGAATTGCGGTATTACCCCGAGAACGCCGAATGGCCCGGGCAGGACAACCGCCATTTCTATCCCTCGATTTTCGCCCAGGCCGATCTTTCCTGGCGCTGGGACAACGATGCCCATGCCGTCAACGTGGTGCCGTTCGGCCGCTTCGACTTCTACGACGACCGTCGCACCCATGCCGATCTGCGCGAGGCGAACTACCGCTATCGCGGCGGCGAGTGGGAGCTGCTGATCGGCGCGCACCGCGTGTTCTGGGGCGTCGCCGAATCGCGCCACCTGGTCAACGTCATCAACCAGGTCGACGCCGTGGAGGACATCGACGGCGACGAATATCTCGGCCAGCCGATGGTCAATCTGGCCCTGCAGGGCGACTGGGGACGGCTGGATCTCTACGCCATGACGCTGTTCCGCGAGCGGACGTTCAATTCCAACGACGCCCGCCTGCGCGGCCCGCTGCCGGTCAGGACCGACGCGACCTACGAGGCCGACTGGGGCAAGTGGAACGTCGATCTGGCGGCGCGCTACCAGAATTCCTTCGGCCCGGTCGATCTCGGGCTCAGCGTCTTCCACGGCACCAATCGCGAACCGGAGCTGCGCACCTTCGCCACCATGTCCGGGGTCTACGCCAAGCCGTACTACCAGACGATGACGCAGGCCGGCATCGACGTGGCGTGGGCGCTGGGCGATCTGGTGCTGAAGGCGGAGGCGCTCTACCGCTTCAACCAGGGCAGCCCGTTTTTCGCCACCGTGTTCGGCGGCGAGTACACCATCAAGAACGCCTTGGGCTCGGATGTCGACCTCGGTCTGATCGCCGAATTCAACTGGGACGACCGCAAGCAGTCGAAGAATCCGGCCACGATCTTCGACAAGGACGCCTTCGGCGGCCTGCGGCTGACCTTCAACGATTCGTCGGACGCGCGCGTGCTGCTGGGCGCGCTGTTCGACGTCGAGGACGGCTCGGCCTATCTCTACGTCGAAGCCTCGCGCCGGGTGTTCGACAACTGGCGCGTCGAGGTCGAGGCGCGCTATTTCGCCTCGGGCAGCAACAGCGATCCGCTGCGCGCCGTCGATTCCGACAGCTACGCCCAGCTCCGCCTGCTGCGCTACTTCTAGAGCCGGCCGGTTTGCCGCCAATGCGCGCGGCGCTCTCCAAATCTTCAGTTTTGTTTAGCCACTATTGGCCGGTCCGGGTTCATCGAGGCTCGCGATCGCCCGCTCACGCGGCTCTTCGCGTGCGACAGATTGACCGGACACCGGACTACCGTTTGCGGCACGCTTCCGGCAGCGAGTGCTCCGAGGCGATGAATGCTCGTTGGGGTTGCGCGGGTGGGGCCGCGAGCGGGCTTGAAAAAGCCATGGCCAGAAGAAACTATCTTGGCCGGCCGTAGCCGGGCACCGCATGGCAGTTCTGAATTAAAACGGATATGTTTCACGCCGATGGTGTAAGTATTCAGTATTAGAGCAAAAACATTTTCACACTAATTAATCCTCACGGAATAAATGCTGCTTGAAACGGCTTATCGTTTGGAAATATCGTCCAGCCACAAATAAATCACGGCTGTCCTTTTGGACATAAGTTCTTTTTTGCAACTATTCCTTTTTCCCTGGGGGGAAATATGACTCGAATGGGTAGCGCGGGACGCCTTTGCGGCGTGCTCTTCCTCGCCGTTGCGGGGAGTGTGGCGGGCGCTGGCGCAGCGATGGCCAATGGCTGGCTGGAAAACCGTCCCTGGCAGTTCGACACCTCCGCCGACAAGGCGAACAAGGCGGCGGTGGTCGACCTGATCGAACGCAAGAAGGGCGGCTACTACGATTCCTGGAAGACGACGGTGAACAACAACGTCGTCAACAACAACACGACCGTCATCGAACACCAGACCAACTGCTCGGTGGGCGCGACGGCGGTCGGCAACACCGGCAGCAACAGCATGAGCGGCGCGGCGTCCTCGCCGAACGTGAGCAACACCAGTTCGAACAACGCCAACACCACCGGCAACAGCAACTCGAACGGCGTCAGCCAGACCGGTCCCGGCGGCGTGGTGCTCGACAACAACAGCGCCACCCCGACCACCATCGTCGACACCAACCAGTCGAACAACGGCAGCAACCTGGGCTCCGGCGTCACCAACTCGGCGAGCAACTCCGCATCGGGTCCCATCGCGGCCAACGGCGGAAGGGTCAACCAGGCGCTCAATTCGGACCAGACCAACACCGGCGCGCAATCGGCCAGTATCGCCAACAGCACGGCGTGCGCGCTGAGCAGCGTCGGCCCGCTGAACTGAGGTTCGGCCGCCGACTGATGCCGGTTTCGGCCGGTACGCAAGGCATTGGGGGAAGCGTGACTTTGAGAAAATTCGCAGCGATCGCGCTGGCCGGCAGTCTTCTGGCGGGCTGCGCCGACATCACTCTGAAGCAGATGGCGCCCGACGAGGCGCCGGTGGTCGTTGGACCGGCCGCCCGCCTCAACCGCACGCCGCTGGAGAACGCCTTCGTCTGCTACGGCAACACCCTGAAGGACCGGCGCGCGCCGCGGCTGGCGATCGCCGTCGGCGACGTCAAGGACTACACCGGCAAGTACAACGAGAGCGAAGGCAGCGCCATCACCCAGGGCGGCGCCCTGATGGTCTATTCGGCGCTGGGCAAGCTGGGCGATTCGGTGCTGGTGCAGGAGCGCTTCGACACCCGCATCGCCGAACTGGAACTGGCCTATATCGACCGCCGCCAGCTCGGCGACGGCCGTCAGCACCAGCTTGGCCGCAACCAGCCGGCGGTGCCGTGGGTGCCGTATTTCGGCGGCTCCATCCTGCGTTCCAACTACTACATCGTCGGCGGCATCACCGAGCTGAACTACAACATCCAGTCCGGCGGCGCCGAGTTCCAGATCAACAACATGGGGCCGAAGGCGCGCGTCTTCACCATGAACGTGGGCATCGACCTGCGCATCATCGACACCCAGTCGCTGGTGGTGAAGAAGACGGCCAGCCTGCAGAAGCAGATCACTGGCTTCGAGGTCGGCTTCAACACCTTCCGCTTCTTCAACACCAACCTGTTCGACATCAACATCGGCAACAAGAGCCAGGAGCCGATCCAGCTCGGCGTGCGCATCGTGCTCGAGCAGGCGACCCTGGAGCTGCTGTCGGCCGTCACCGGCGTCGACGACGACGAATGCGTGGCGCGCGCGCTGGCCAACGGCTCCTACCAGCCCGAGCCGACCAAGGCCGAGGCCGCGCCGGTGGCGCCGCCGGCGGCGGGGACCGGCACGCCGGTGGTGCATGCCGCGGCCCAGTCGGAGAACGCCGGTGCGCTGGGCGGCGCGCCCACCGTGCAGGTGCCGTTCGAGTTCAATTCGACCGCGATCGGCGGCCAGGCGACGCCGGCGATCGGCGAGATCGTCGCCGGCGCCTCCAAGGGGGGCGCGGTCAACATCCAGATCCTGGGGCGCGACAGCGAGACCTGGGCGCCGCAGAAGCGCGAGGAGATCGTCGGCGCGCGCATCGCGGCGGTCAACCAGGCGCTGGTCGCCCGCGGCATCAACGCCAACCGCATCCGCTTGGTGTGGAAGCCGGCCATCTCCGACACCGGCATGCGCCGCGACGGCGCCGGCTACCAGATCTTCGCCATCATGAGCATCGCAGCGAGTTCTTGACGTTCAGGCATCGACGCCGGCCAAGGCCAAGAGGAACCGGCCGGACGCAACGGATTGATAAGGGGGATCAGATGAATTTTTCCAATCGAGTTTCCAACAGGGGAGTAACACGCATGGACAGGACATTGGTCCGCAAGGTTCGCAACCTGGCGCTGGCGGGGGCCAGCGCCGCCGCCATGATCGTCGCCTTCGGCGGCAGCGCCAGCGCGCAGACCATCGACTACGACCTCGACCTCACGGCGCCGCTGGTGGCGCCTCCGGCTCCGGGTCCCTACAATCCGAGCAGCTCGGTGCTCGGCTATCTCGAGAGCATCAACTCGAACCAGCTCGAGACGGGGGCGATCACCGCGATAATCGCGCCGCCCGGCGATCTCATCATGGGCGGTTCGTTCCCGGGCGATCTCTTCAGCGCCTCGGTCACCGGCAACAGCTATTCGTCCACCGCGACCGGCAACTTGGTGACCAGCTCGATCGCGCTGCCGCTGCTGGGCACCGACGGCGTCAACGACGGCCTGGGCATTCTCAACGGCCAGGTGATCGCCAATACGTTCGCTCAGGCCACCGTCAGCGGCACCTTGGTGGTGCTTGAACTGACCGACTACGCTTCCGGCGCCGCGACGCTGTCGAACAACAGCGTCCTGGCCTCCACCGCCGGCAACAACTCGAACGCCGTCATCACCGGCGACCTGCCGACCGACTACGCCTCGACCCTTTCCGGCAGCGTGGTAGGCAGCTTCAACGCCGGCGTGCTCGACCTGGCCACGGCCGCCACCGTCAACATCACCAACGCGCAGGTGAACTTCAACGCCGGCTATCTGGCCGGTTCGCAGGCGGTCGTCACCGGCCATACGGTCGAGTTCGATCACGACGCCACCGGGCCGCTGACCACCACCGCGGCGATGACCGTCAGCGGCAACACCGCCGATGCCGAGTACACCGGCAACGCCACCAGCAACATCTTCCTGGCGACCAACGGCGCCGGCCTGCAGTATCAGGGCAGCGTCGCCGTGGTGAACAGCCAGGCCAACATCGAGACCGGCGGCGCCGGCCCGGTGCTGCCGGCGTCCTCGCTCGTCATCGGCACGTCGATCGTGGCCACCATCGGCGATCCGGCCGGCGATCTCACCTCGCTGGCCAGCGTCTTCAACATGACCGGCAACGAGCTCAACGCCACCACCGCCGGCAATTCGGCGGTCGGCGTCACCGCCTCCGGCGGCGTCGCCGTCGGCAACGCCATCGCCTTCGCGCCCGGCATCGACATCATCGGCGGCGACACCTCGACGCTCAACACGCTGTCGATCCCCTCGTCGAACGTCATCAACACCACCGTCAGCGCCGACCTGCTGCTGCTGAGCGCCCAGGGCAACCAGACGACGTTCCTCAGCGCCGGCGTGTTCGGCGGCGCCATCACCGCCTATGCCGAGACCATCGTCGACGGCGGCGGCGTCAACCTGTCGGGCAACCGGGTCACCGCCTCGGTGGTCGGCAACGACGCCATCAACCTGATCGAGGCCGGCCAGACGACGGTGATCGACGCGGTCGTCGCGGTCGGCAACCTGCAGAGCAACGACAATACCTCGATGACGGCCCAGAACGTCGGCGCGGCCGTCACCGTGACGGCGGGCGCCGCCGGCGAGGTGCTGACCGGCAACGTCACGATCAACAACAACGCCATCCTGGCGTCGGCGACCGGCAGCCGCTCCGGCAACGCTTCGCTGCCGACCATCACGCTCAACGCCGCCGAACTGAATTCGGCCACCGGGCTCGCTTCCGTGTCGGCCGACTTCAACGGTCCGGCGCTGCCCGAATACGGCACGCTGGCCACGGTGGGCGGCATCACCGCCTCCAACCTGCAGATCAACTACGGCGAAGGCAGCTCGATCACGTCGAACGTGCAGGGCGGGGCGATCGCCGCCATCCTGCTGGCCGGCGCGCCGAGCGTGAACGACGGCGTCGTGTCGCTGAACAACAACCGGCTGGTCAGCACGGCGGAAGGCAATGTCGCCTTCACCGACGTCAACCTGACGGGCGCCGTCGGCGCCTTCAGCTCGGCGGTTTCCAGCGCCCAGTACAACGTGGTCGATATCGGCGCCACGCTGACCGACAACCAGGTGACGGTGTATGTCGACGACCTGCTCGCCGGCACGGTCGTCACCCAGAGCCAGAACCGGTTCAGCGCCTCGGCGACCGCCAACAGCGCCACCAACAGCCTCGACGTCGCCGGTTTCACCGACCTGACGCTGGGCGGCGGCGCCCTGGGCACCCCGTCGGTGACCATGCCGGTGCTGCTGAGCCATGACAGCAGCGCCACCGGCGCCCTGGTCGTGCTGAACAACCAGAGCAACGTCGGCGGCGTGACGGCCACCGCCTCCAACACGGCGCTGCCCTTCGTGTCGGTCAGCGCCGGCGACGTCAACGACGGCGCGTCGGTCACCATCTCCGACAACTCCGTCGCCTCGTCGGCGATCGTCAACAGCGCCAACAACACCCTGACGATCCAGACCGCCAACCTGAACTCGGCCAACGGCACCGCCGACCAGCTCGCCACGCTGAGCAACCGCCAGACTTCCCCGGCCGGCGGCGCCACCGCCACGACGGAAGTCGTCGGCGGCCTCGGCGCCATCGGCCTGGTGGCGGGCGGCGATCTGGTCGACTCGGACGGCGTCACCGTCAGCGGCAACGACCTGTCGGCCTCGGCGGCCGGCAATGTCGGCACCAACACGCTGCGCTACATCGGCACCTCGTACCAGTCGGATGCGCCGCCGATCCCGATGGGCGGCAGCAACATCCTGACCGTCGGCAACCAGTTCGACGTTGATGCGGAATTCGTTCTGCACAGCAACCAGTCGAGCGCCCCGATCGGCTTCCCGGCCGCGCAGGGCGGCGCCTACACGGCCACCGTTTCGGGCGGCGCGATGGGCGTGGCCCTGACCGGCACCCTGGCGGGCGATCTGGTGAGCGGCACCGTCATCTCGGTGGTCGACAACGACACCCTGGCCGACGCGCGCGCCAACCTGGTCACCAACAACCTGTCCCTGACGGGCTTCTCGGCGCTGAGCACCAGCACCGCGCTGCAGAGCTCGCAGGGCAACGGCTCGGCCGTGTCGGCCACCGTCATCGACGCGCAGGTCGGCGTCGAAGCCGACGACTACACCCTGATCAACTCGGTCGTGACGGTCACCGGCAACAACGCCACCGCCCAGGCGCTCGGCAACACCGGCTTCAACACCTCGTTGATCGGCGCCGAAGTCCTGAGCGGCAATTCCGGCCTCCTCGCGTCCCAGGGCGCGACGAAGGACAGCCTCGCCACGGCGCAGTCGTCGGTCACCGGCGACTACACGCTGACCTCGTTCCAGTCCAACTTCAACGGAACGACGGCGTCGGCCAGCGGCTCGTACCAGATCGATTTCAACGACTTCGGCGGCGGCGGCGACATGAGCTCCGGCGTCGGCACGATTTCGAGCAACTCGATCCTGGCGCTGGCGCAGAGCAACCTGGTCTCCAACAGGCTGGAGCTCGACGCCACCGCGGCGTCCGGCCTGTCGGCGGCGCTGCTCTCCGAGCAGCGCACCGGCGACGGCTTCGCCAGCACGGTGTCCGCCACGGCGACCGGCACCGGCTTCGTGACGGCCGGCCTGGCCGCCACGAGCATCGGCGACGAAGGCTCGTTCCCCATCACCGTGCACAAGAACACCGTGACGGCCAGTGCGGGCGACAACGATGCCTCCAACACGCTCTCGGCCAGCGCCACCTCGGTGCTGGTGGGCAAGGGCACGGCGGTCGATCCCAATGCCACCATCGATCCGGTGAATGGCAGCCAGGCGATCGCCGATTTCGCGCTGTTCAACACCCAGTCGTCGCTGGGCGCCACCGTCACGGCCACCGCCGTGCCGGGCGCGATCGCGGTGTTCTCGGCCGGCGACGTCACCGGCAGCCCGATCTCGGTCACCGAGAACGCGGTGTCGGCCTACGCCACGATCAACAACGCCAGCAACACGCTGTCGCTCAACGGCGGCACGGCGCTGGCGGCCAGCGGCGCGCTGCTCAACAGCCAGACCAACGGCAACGGGACGGGCAGCACGTCGGCGACGGCGCTGGTGCAGGGCGGCGTGACCGGCGTGGTCACGCCGGGCATTGCCTCCGGCTCGCCGCTCAACGTCTCGAACAACAGCTACCTGGCGTCGGCGTCCGGCAATCAGGCGTCCAACGTCCTGAACGCGACCAGCACCGCCGCCTATGGCGGCGCGGCGGTCGCGGCTGGCGGGGTGTCGTCGGGCGGCGTCCTCAGCGCGACGGCGACCTACTCGGTGCTCAACAGCCAGAGCAACGTCGCGCCGATCTCGGCGACGACGCAGTTCGTGGCCATCGGGGCGGCGGCCGGCACCCTGTCGGGCGGCAGCCACCTGACCGTGCAGTCGAACAGCGTCATGTCGTCGGCGACCGGCAACCGCGCCAGCAACTCGATCGGGTTGAGCGCCGTGGCCGGCACGCTGCCGAGCGCGTCGCTCACCAGCTCGCAGGTCAATACCGCCTCGGTGACCGCCTCGGTCAACGGCGTGGCGATCGGCGGGCTGACCGGCCTCGTTGGCGGCTCGAACGCTGCGGTCACCAACAACTCGATCTCCGCCTCCGCGGTCGGCAACTCCGCCGTCAACCGCATCGGCGTGAGCGTCGGCAACTAAGACGGGCTTGGTCCCGGGAAAAGGGGAGGCTGGTCCTCCCCTTTTTCTTTTTGTTCAAGCATCGGTGAATGGAGCGGATCGACGCGATCGGGTGCAGGCGCCCGCGCTTCCGTCCGGTGGCGATCCGCTCTAGAGTTTGTCGCAGTAGTCCAGATCGGAAGAGGAGTACGGCCATGGCCGCTTTGTCGCTGCGCGGAAGGCTGGTGGCGCTTCTCGTCGCTGCCGTCGTCCTGGGAGGTGCCGGACCGGCGCTGGCGGTCGACGCCAAAGGCAGCTATTCGGTGCGCGGTATCGGCTCGCAGAGCTGCGAGACCGCCGTCGCCAGCGCCGAGAAGGATGCCAATGCGGCAGCGTCGCTGGCATCATGGATGCTGGGATATCTTTCCGCCGCCAACCGCTACGAGCAGGAGACTTTCGACCTGGTGCCGGTGACCGATGCCAGGGCGATGGCCAGCGTCCTGGTCGCCTTGTGCCGCAAGGCGCCCAAGTCGCCGGTCGAGAACGTCCTGGTCGAGATGCTGCGGGCGATGGCGCGGGCGCGGCTGCGCGCCGATTCGCCCCTGGTCGAGACGAAGTCGGGCAATGCCGCCGCCACGGTTCGCCAGGAGGTGCTGCTGAGCATGCAGCAGCGGCTGAACCAGCGCGGCCTGCTCAAGGCCAAGGCGGACGGCACCTACGGGCCGCAGACGGAAGCGGCGTTCAAGGAGTACCAGAAGGCCGAGAAGCTGCCCGTGACGGGCGTGGCCGATGCCGCGACCGTGCTGCGCATGCTGGTGGAGCAGGCGCCGGCGGCGCAGCCCGCGCCGGCTCCGGCGCCCCCCGCACCGGCGGCCCCGGCGCAGCCGCGCCGGTAGGCAGCGGCGGCTGCCGGCACGGCCGGCGGCAAAACCTGCGCCCGTCCGGCCGATATCCGCTTGCGGCGGCTCGGGCCGGCGTGGACGGATCGTTGCTGAGAAGGAGGGGGCGTTCCCCTTTGCTTTTGCCGGCGTTCGACGCGAGCGGCCGGCCGGGAGATCGGTGATGGGCAGGATTGCGATCGGTCTTGGTTTGGCCCTGGCGGTCGCCGTGGCTGCCGGGCCGTCCGCCCGGGCGTCGGATACGAAGGGCAATTACGCCGTGCGCGGGGTCGGCTCGCAGGAATGCCAGACCCTGCTGCAGGAGCTGGACAAGGACCGGGAGGGCGCCCTGGCGGTGGCGTCGTGGATCCTGGGCTACATCACGGCGGTCAACCGCTACGAGCCCATGACCTTCGACATCACGCCGGTCAACGACGCGCGGGCCCTGACCGGCATCGTGCTGGCGCTGTGCCAGAAGAACCCCAAGGCGCGGCTGGAGAACGTGCTGAGCGACATGCTGCGCGCCATGGCGCGCGCCCGCCTGCGCGCCGATTCGCCGCTGGTCCAGATGAAATCGGGCGACGCCGTCGCCGCGGTGCGCCAGGAGGTCCTGCTGACGATGCAGCAGCGGCTGAACCAGCGCGGCCTGCTGAAGGCGAAGGCCGACGGCGCCTACGGGCCGCAGACCGAGGCGGCGCTCAAGGAATACCAGAAGGCGGAGAATCTGCCGGTGACCGGCGTGGCCGACGCCGCCACGGTGCTGCGCCTGCTGGTCGAGCAGGCGCCGGCACCTGCCGCCCCCGCCCAACCGGCCCCGGCGCAACCCGCCCAGCCGCGGCGGTAGAGCTCAGGCGCCGCCGGCGATCGCGTTCCAGTCCAGCTTGAAGCGCATCAGGTACTTCCGCAGCCGGTCGGCATCGTTGGCCGATCGGCGGCGGGCGCGCGAGGCGCTGAAAAGCCGTCGGCCCGCTTCGGACAGCGACCGGCTGGAACGGCAGACGCGGACCGCTTCGGCGAGCTGAATGCGATCGAACGGGTCGAGTTCGGCCAGAACGTCGTCCGCGAGCAGCGCCTCCAGACCGTCGGCCGAATGCGCCGGCAGCGCCCGCCAGAGGCGGCGCAGGCGTTCGATTTCCGCCTCCACCGCCGCCAGATCGATACGGCCCGAGGCTGCGAAGGTGGCCATGCGGGTGACGCTGGCGGCCAGGTCGCGGAAATTGCCCGACCAGGCCGCCGCCGCTCCGGTGGCGAACTCGATATAGGCGCCGCGCGCCTCCTTGTTGAAAGTCACGCGCCGGCCTTCGCGTTCGGCGAAGCGGTCCAGCTCGTAGTCCAGATTGGGCTCGATGTCTTCGCGCCGGTCGATCAGGCCCGGCAAGCGGAAGGTCCACAGGTTCAGGCGCGCGTAGAGGTCGTCGCGGAAACCGCCTGCCGCCACCGCATCGCCCAGGTCGCGATTGGTGCCGGCAATGAGCTGGAAATCGGAGGCGGCCTCCCTGTCGGACCCCACCGGCAGGAAACGCTTTTCCTCGATGGCGCGCAGGATCATCGCCTGCTCATCCACGCCCAGTTCGCCGATCTCGTCGAGGAACAGCACGCCTTTGTCGGCGGTGCGCAGCAATCCGGCGCGGTCGGCGGCGGCGCCGGTGAAGGCGCCCTTGCGGTGGCCGAACAGGGCCGACATGGCGCCGTCGCCGCGCAGCGTGGCGCAGTTGACCTCGACGAAGGGGCCCGACACCTGGTGCTTCAGCCGCTTCAATTCGTGGATGCGGCGGGCGAGCTGGCTCTTGCCCGCGCCGGTCGGCCCCATCAGCAGCAGCGGCGCGCGCGAGCGGATGGCGACCTGCTCGATCTCGTCGATCATGCGGTTGAAGGCGGCGTTGCGCGTCTCTATGCCCGATTTCAGGAACGAGCTGCCTTCGGCGGCGGCGACGGCGAAGCGGGTGGCGATGCTGTCGTAGCGCGACAGGTCGAGATCGATGACGCTCCAGTTTCCCGCGCTGGTGGCTTTGGGGCCGCGCGCCGGCGAGGTCTGGATCAGCCGGCCGGGCAGGTAGCGCGCCTCGGTCAGCAGGAAGAGGCAGATCTGGACCACATGGGTGCCGGTGGTGATGTGGATCAGATAGTCCTCGGCATCGGGATCGAACGGGTAGGAGCGGGCGAAGTCCAGCAGCTTGCCGTAGACCTCCTCGAAGTCCCATGGATCGTGGAAATCGAGCCGGCGCAGGTCGATCCCGGTTTCGGGCGAGACGTGATGGATGTCGTCGGCGACGAATTGGGCCAGCCGGTCGTGCGGGCGGCCGTGGATGAGGGTGAAGCGGTCGATGCGCAGATCGGGATGCATGCAGATGTTGACCGACGGCCGCCATTTGGCCCAGCGGTCGGCGTTGAACTTGCCGGCATCGAGGGTCGAACCGAGAAAGCCGATCAGGACGGTTCGCTTCATAGCTTAGATGATAATATAAAACTCTATCCAAAATAATCGGAAAAACGACATCAGCGAAAGCCGCTCCCCACTCGAAGCGAGAGGAGGTCGAAGAAAAACCAATTAAAAACAATACTCTAAGAGATCGCGGAGAGCGGTGGCACGACTTGGCACGGCCGTTGCTCTAGTCATGGCAGGAAAAACGAAAGGAAGAAGCCATGGCCAACAAGAGCCTTTTCGCTTCGGTGCTGAACCGCCTGCTGCCGCCGGCGGCGGATGCGGTGAACCGGGAACTGGCGCCGGCCTATGCCTATGGACCGGCGCACAAGCTGGCGCAGCTCGCGGCGACCGGGGCGCTGCAGGACAATTTCTACCTGTCCGCCGAGGCGCAGCTCGCCGACGTGCTGGCGGCGGCGCGGGCGGTGGAGCCGCTGACGGTGGCCCGGACCGCGATCTATGCCCGCCAGCGCGGGACGATGAAGGACATGCCGGCTTTGCTGACGGCCTATCTGACGGTGGCCGATCCGGATCTGGCCGTGCGCGTGTTCGACCGCGTCATCGACAACGGGCGCATGCTGCGCAACTTCGTGCAGATCATGCGCTCGGGCGCCGTGGGGCGGCGTTCGCTGGGCACGCGGCCCAAGCGGCTGGTGCAGCAGTGGCTGGAGCGGGCTTCCGTGCCGGCGCTGCTGCGGGCGGCCACGGGCGGCGATCCGTCGCTGGCCGACATCGTGCGCATGGTCCACCCCAAGCCGGCGGATGCCTCGCGCAAGGCCTTCTACGGCTGGCTGCTGGGGCGTCCCTACGACGTGGCGGCCCTGCCGGCGGAGATCGCCGCGTTTGAGGCCTGGAAGCGCGCGCCGTCGGGCGAGCTGCCGGACGTGCCGTTCGAATGGCTGACGGCGTTGCCGCTGACGGCGGAGCAGTGGGCGGTGCTGGCCGGCCGCATGGGTTGGCAGGCGCTGCGCATGAACCTCAACACGCTGGCGCGCAATGGCGCGTTCGCGGTCGAGGGCACGGCGGAGGCTGTCGCGCGGCGTCTGGCGGATGAGGCGGAAATCGCGCGTGCGCGCGTGCTGCCCTATCAGCTCATGGCGGCGCTGGGCATGGTTGGCGAAGGGGTGCCGCTGGTGGTCCAGGGCGCGCTGGAGCAGGCGCTGGAAGCGTCGCTGCGCCGCGTGCCGGCGATCGAAGGGCGTGTGGTGGTGTGTCCCGACGTTTCGGGATCGATGCACTCGCCGGTGACGGGCTATCGCAAGGGAGCCTCGTCGAA
Organism: Reyranellaceae bacterium; assembly: GCA_050181585.1. GTDB lineage: Bacteria > Pseudomonadota > Alphaproteobacteria > Reyranellales > JAQSWP01 > JAQSWP01. The sequence continues at coordinate 228,276 of JBFXDA010000002.1, read as the reverse complement.
GGTGCGCTGCATCGATGTCGCGGCTGTGGTCGCGGCGGCCGTGCTGCGCCGCAATAGGGCGGCGCAGCTCCTGGCCTTCGAAAGCACGGTGGTGCCGGTCGATCTCGATCCGCAGGCGCGGGTCGCGGTCAACGCGGCCAAGCTGGCGGCGATCGGCGGCGGCGGGACCAACGTCTCGGCGCCGCTGGCGAAGCTGAACCGGGACCGCGCGGGGGCCGATCTGGTGGTGATCGTCTCGGACAACCAGTCCTGGGTCGATGCCACCCGGCGCGGCGCCACGGCGACCATGGAGGAGTGGCGCAGGCTGAAGCGGCGCTGCCCGCGAGCCAGGCTCGTGTGCATCGATCTGCAGCCTTACGGCACGACCCAGGCGCAAGGCGATGCGGACATCCTCAACGTCGGAGGCTTCTCCGACGCGGTGTTCGAAACGCTGGCGCGGTTCGCCCGGGGCGGGACGCCCGACTGGCTGGCCGAGGTGAACGCAGTGGAGGTCTGAAGATAGAAGAACAAGGCCGCGGCGAATGCCGGTGGGACTACATCAGAGCGCGGAGAGCGAGCGCAAGCACGCACCGCCGAATGTCTCGCCAAAACCTCGTCGCCGCGGCCCGCAGAATTCGATGCGCCAGAGCGCCGGAATGAAGAACGGGACTACACGCTGTCAACGTGTCTCGTTCGGAGCCTGATCCGGTGAAGGAAGCGCAAGATCGGCAAATGCCGATGGGAGTCCATCTGGTAGGAGGGCGAAAGCCTTGCGGTTCGAATCCGCGCACCTCTCATCGAATTTCGTTGCCGGTTGTCGGTCGGAAGCGCGGCGAATGCCGAGGGGACTACAGTGTCGCCGGTTCGAATCCGGCCGGGCTTCGGCCCGTAGCTCAGCGGGTAGAGCATGCTGTCTCCTCACTCCGTTGTCGCCGCGCGGAAGGCCATTGCTATATACAACGTGCAGGATATGGAGGCTGTGATGGCCAATCAGAATTTCGAATTCCACGAGGTCGAGGGCGGCGTGCCGCTCAAGATGTGGACGCGCGGCGTCGCGGTGGAGCCCAAGGCGCGCGAGCAGCTCGCCAACACCGCCCGCATGCCGTTCGTGTTCAAGCACGTTGCCGCGATGCCGGACGTGCATGTCGGCATCGGCGCCACGGTCGGCTCGGTCGTCGCCACCAAGGGGGCGATCATCCCCGCCGCGGTCGGAGTCGATATCGGCTGCGGCATGATGGCGGCGCACACGTCGCTGACCGCGTCGGATCTGCCGGACAGCCTGGAAGGGTTGCGCAAGGCGATCGAGCGGGCGGTGCCGCATGGCCGGTCGGTGGGGCGCAGCAAGCGCGACACCGGGTCGTGGGGCGATCCGCCGGTCGACGTGGTGGCGAGCTGGTCGGCCCTGTCCGGAACCTTCGCCACGCTCGTCGCCAAGCATCCGCGGCTGCGCAACACCAACAACGTCACCCATCTGGGAACGCTGGGAACGGGGAACCACTTCATCGAAGTGTGTCTGGACGAGCGCGATGGGGTGTGGGTGATGCTGCATTCCGGGTCGCGCGGGGTCGGCAACGCCATCGGGTCGTACTTCATCGAGTTGGCGAAGAACGACATGCGCAAGTGGTTCGTCAATCTGCCGGACCAGAACCTGGCCTATTTCCCGGAAGGGACGGACCACTTCGACGACTATGTCGAGGCGGTCGGCTGGGCGCAGGACTTCGCGGCGACCAACCGGCGCACGATGATGGCCAACGTCGTCGGCGCGCTGCGCAGCGTGATCGCCAAGCCGTTCGACGCGGCGCTGGAGGCGGTGAACTGCCACCACAACTACGTCCAGCGCGAGCAGCACTTCGGCGAGAACGTGCTGGTCACGCGCAAGGGTGCGGTGCGGGCGGCAGAAGGGGTGATGGGAATCATCCCGGGCTCGATGGGGGCGCGGTCCTATATCGTGCGCGGCCTTGGCAACAAGGAGGCGTTCGAATCGTGCAGCCATGGGGCGGGCCGGCTGATGTCGCGCACCGAGGCGCGCAAGCGCTTCACGGTCGAGGACCATATTGCGGCGACCCATGGCGTGGAGTGCCGCAAGGACGAGGACGTGATCGACGAGACGCCGGCGGCCTACAAGCCGATCGAGACCGTGATGGCGGCGCAGGCCGACCTGGTCGAGATCGTCCATACGTTGAAGCAGGTGGTGTGCGTGAAGGGGTGATCCCCTTCACGCATGGCACGGTCGGGGAGTGTCATGATCGTCATCAACGGTTCGGAAGGCGAAGGCGGCGGCCAGATTCTGCGCAACGCGGTGGCGTTGTCGCTGGTCACCGGCCTGCCGTTCCGGATCTTCAACATCCGCGGCCGGCGCAGCAAGCCCGGCCTGATGCGCCAGCACGTCACCGCCATCGAGGCGGCGCTGGCGATCAGCGACGCGGCCTGCGACGGCGTGCGCGTGGGCAGTTCGGAAATCGAGTTCCGGCCCGGGCGGGTGCGAGGCGGGCGCTACCGTTTCGCCGTCGGGACTGCGGGCAGCACCGGGCTGGTGCTGCAAACCGTCCTGGTGCCGCTGCTGCTTGCCGAGGCGCCCTCGCATCTTGCGCTGGAGGGCGGCACGCACAACATGTCGGCGCCGCCTTACGACTTCGTTGCCGAAGCGTTCCTGCCGCTGGTTGGCCGCATGGGCCCGCAGGTGCGGGCGCGTCTGCTGCGTCACGGCTTCTATCCGGCCGGCGGCGGCGCCATGGAGGTGGATATCGAGCCGTGCGCGACGTTGCAGCCTTTCGAACTGCTGGAACGCGGGGCGCTGCTGGACGTCGAAGCGCGGGCCATCGTGTCGGGGCTGAGCGGCAGCATTGCCGATCGCGAACTGGAAATCGTGCGCGCCAGGCTGGGTTGGCCCGAGCCGGCGTTGCAGCACGTGCGGTTGCCGGAAGAGCATGGGCCGGGCAACATCCTGCTGCTGCGCGCGCGGTTCGAACGGGTGACGGAGATCGTCAGCGGCTTCGGCCAGCTTGGCGTGACGGCCGGGCACGTTGCCGACCGGGCGGCCGGACGCATGGCGGGCTATCTGGCATCGACCGCAGCGGTGGGGCCGTACCTGGCGGATCAACTGCTGCTGCCGCTGGCCGTGGCCGGCGGCGGGCGGTTCACCACCGTGAAGCCCAGTCAGCATGCGCTGACGGCGGCGGAGGTGATCGGCCGGTTTCTCGATCGCAAGGTGCTGTTTCAGCCGCAGGCGGATGGGCGGTTCCTCGTCAGCGTGACGTGATGCCGCTTCTCAGGCGGCGCCTTCGATCTCCTCGCGCAGCATCTCGAGCTGCAGCCACTGGTCCTCGGCGGCGGCGAGGTCGGCTTCGGCGCGCTTGAGCTCGTCGGCGATCTTGCCGAAGCCGGCCGGATCGCGGGCATAGAGCTGCGGGTCGGCCAGTTTCGCCTGGCCGGCCCGGATGCTGTCCTGCAACCGCTCGATGCGGGCGGGCAGGGTCTGCAGGGCGTGCTTGTCCTTGAAGGAAAGCTGTTTGCGCGGCGCGGGCGGCCTGCGTTCGGTCGGCTTGTCGCCTGACTTTTCGTCCTGCCTGGCGCGCGGCGCCTTGGCGGCCCGCCGGCGGTCGAGATCGCTGCCGCGCTGGAGCATCATGTCGGAATAGCCGCCGGCATACTCGATCCATTCGCCCGGCCCGTGCCAGGCCAGGGTCGAGGTCACGACGCGGTCGAGGAAATCGCGGTCGTGGCTGACCAGCAGCACCGTGCCGGCATAGTCGGCCAGCATTTCCTGCAGCAGGTCGAGCGTCTCCAGGTCGAGATCGTTGGTCGGCTCGTCCAGCACCAGCAGGTTGGACGGCCGCGCCAGGGCGCGCGCCAGCATCAGCCGGCCGCGCTCGCCGCCGGACAGGCGGGAGACCGGCGTGCGCGCCTGTTCGGGCGCGAACAGGAAATCCTTCATGTAGCCCACGACGTGGCGCCAGGACTCGCCCACCGACACCATGTCGCCCGACCCGTCGGCCAGGGTTTCGGCCAGGGTACGGTTGGCGTCCAGGCCTTCGCGCTTCTGGTCGAGCGTGACCATGGCGAGATTGGCGCCCAGCCGCAGGGAGCCGCCGTCGGGCGCCAGGGCGCCGGTCAGCAGGTTGACCAGCGTCGTCTTGCCGGCGCCGTTGGGGCCGACGATGCCGATGCGGTCGCCGCGCTGGATGCGGAGGGAGAAGTCGCGCACCACCGGCGCGCCGCCGAACGACTTGGAGATTCTCTTCGCCTCGATGACCAGCTTGCCGGAGGCGTCGGCCTCGGTGACGGCGGCGTCGATGGCGCCGAGCCGCTGGCGCTGGCTGCGGCGCTGGTCGCGCAGGGCAAAGAGGGCGCGCAGGCGGCCCTGGTTGCGTTTGCGCCGCGCCGGCACGCCCTGGCGCAGCCAGGCGGTCTCGGCCACCAGCTTGCGGTCGAGCTTGTGCCGTTCGACCTCCTCCTGCTCCAGGATGGTATCGCGCCAGGCCTCGAAATCGGCGAAGCCGCTGTCGAGCAGCCGCGTGCGGCCGTCGGCGATCCACAGGGTGCGGCGGGAGAGATTGGCGAGAAAGCGCCGGTCGTGGCTGATCAGCACGATGGCGGAGGACAAGGACGCCAGCTCGCTTTCCAGCCACTCGATGGCCGGCAGGTCGAGATGGTTGGTCGGCTCGTCCAGCAGCACTATGTCGGGCATCGGCGCCAGCGCCTGCGCCAGCGCGCAGCGGCGGACCTCGCCGCCGGACAGGCGGGCGGGATCTTCGCTGCCGCTGAGGCCGAGCTGCTCGAGCAGGTATTGCGCGCGATAGGCGTCGTCGGCCGGGCCCAGGCCGGCGCGCACCACATCCAGCGCGGTGGCGAAGCCGGACAGGTCGGGCTCCTGCGGCAGATAGCGGATGGTGGCGCCGGGCTGCACGAAGCGCTCGCCGCTGTCGGCCTCGATCTGGCCGGCGGCGATACGCAGCAGGGTCGATTTGCCCGAGCCGTTGCGGCCGACCAGGCACAGCCGGTCGCCCGGCACCACGGCCAGCTCGGCGCCCTCGAACACCGGGGTGCCGCCGAAGGTCAGGCGGATGTCGCGCAGGGCAAGCAGGGGAGGCGCCATGGCGGCGTGTATAGAGCAAATCATGTTTTGACGGAATCGCTGACGATGCCGTCAAAACATGATTTGCTCTATATTCTAAAAAGTAGAGCGGATTCACACGATCGGACGGAAGCGCATGCGCTTCCGTCCGATCGTGATCCGCTCTAGGGGCTCCGTGCCGGCCCCGGCAAGATGCCGCGAGGTCGCGTCAGGCGGGAAGCGCCGGGCCCAGGATGATGGCGTCGACGACGGCGGCGTAATGCACCATGGCGGCGGCCAGCACGAAGCCGTGCCAGGCCGCGTTCTGGTAGGGCAGCCGCTCCCAGACATGGAAGATCACACCGGCGGTATAGAGCAGGCCGCCAATGCCCAGCAGGATCAGGGTCGAGGCATCGAGCGCGCCCAGCAGCGGGTTGACCGCGACGACAATGATCCAGCCCAGCGCCAGGTAGAGCGGCACCGACAGCCGCTCGACCAGATGCGGCTTCCACAGTTTCAGCACCATGCCGGTCAGCGCGACGCCCCAGACGGCGGCGGTCAGGCCGATGCTCCAGCCGCCTTCGAGGCGCAGCGTGGTGAAGGGCGTATAGGTGCCGGCGATCATGGCGAAGATGGCGGCATGGTCGAAGCGGCGCAGCAGCGCGCGCCGCCTGGAGCGGCGGGCCAGGTTGTAGGCGGCGGAGAAGGCCAGCATCGCCAGCAGGCCCAACGCATAGACCAGCAGGGCGGCGATATCGAAGCCGTCGCCCTGGAGAATCCCCAGCGTCAGCAGCACGGCGGCGGCGGCGAGGCCGGCAACCAGGCCGACGACGTGAACCACCGCGTCGGCGATCAATTCGCGCCGGCTCGGCTCGCGACCGGCGGACAAGGCGATGCTGCGATCAGCCATGGCTCGAGGATCACGGGCAAATGCGACGTCGGTGAGGCTCAAGTTTAAATGCAATTAGGAATTATTCCTATTAAAGCTTGCCAAGCGAACCTCCCTCCGTATAGTCGCGTATGCAAGTGCGACTCATTCGCATTATTACCCGACTGTTCTATGGGGGATTATCTTGGGGAAGAAAAAACTGGCGCCGCTGGCGTCTGTCGCCGTTCTGAGTCTGGCTGTCTTGCCTGGCTGGGCCGAGGCCCAATTGATCGATCCGGCCGGGTCTACCGGCCAGGTCGCCCAAGGCACGACCACCCAGACCGACCAGCAGAAAACCGATACGCAGCAACAGCAGGAGCAACAGCCGGCGCCGGCCGACGACAAGACCCGCCTGCTGCCGCCGGTGAACTCGACCGCCACGCGCGGCGAGAAATCGCTGGTCGAGACGCCGGCCAACGTCACGGTGATCAACCGCCAGGAGATGGACCGGCGGATGGAGGAGACGATCAACGATCTGATCCGCTACCAGCCCGGCGTCCAGGTCAACCGCCAGACTTCCGGCACCGATCCCTTCGCCAGCTTCGGCGGCTTCAACATCCGCGGCGTCGGCGGCAACCGGGTGCAGACGCTGGTCGACGGCAACCGCACCATCGAGCGCATCACCGACCAGACGCGCGACTTCATCGATCTGGGCAACATGAAGAAGGTGGAGATCGTGCGCGGTCCGGCTTCGGTGCTGTGGGGCTCCGATGCGTTGGGCGGCGTGGTGGCCTTCACCACCAAGGATCCCGAGGACTATCTGGCGCCGGGCAAGAATTTCGGCTTCCAGTACGACCAGACCTGGAACAGCCTGGACAACGCCTTCACCGAGAAGGCGACGGCCGCCGCCCGGCACGGCATCGTCGACGTGATGCTGAGCTATACGCGGCGCGACGCCGAGGAGGTCGAGCTGAGCAAGGCCAGGGACCGCGGCGGCGAATGGCCCTGCACGCGCGATCCGCTCTACGCGCAAGGCTGCGACAAGCTCAACCCGGCCGACATCGAATCCAACAACCTGCTGGGCAAGGTGGTGTTCAACTTCTCGCCGCAGCACAGGTTCAAGATCACCGGCGAGTACTTCAATCGCAACACCGAGGTGGACCAGCTCAACCAGCTCGGCCGCACGGTGGGCGGCACGCCGACGGCGCCGACCTATACCAGCCACACCGTCACCGACTACGAGCGCAAGCAGGAGCTGGAGCGCTGGCGCATCAGCCTCGACCACGAGTGGAAGCCGATGATGGGCTGGCTGGACGAAGTGCGCTGGCAGGCGACCTACCATCCGCAGGAACTGAAGCGTTCCGGCGAGCGCTTCCGTGCGCTCACCAACGGCCAGACCGATCGCTTGCGCGATCTGCTGGAATACAGCGAAGACTTCTATGAAGGCGAAATACAGCTCAAGAGTTCGTTCGGCTTCGCCGGCATGCACCATGCGCTGACTTACGGCATCGACGGCGGCTACACCAAGGGCGACTATTACCGCCGCGACGACCTGACCAATCTGACCACCGGCGTGACCACCACCACGGTCGCCGGCGGCTTCAATTTCGCCAACTTCAGGACGCGTCGTCTCGACTTCTATATCCAGGACGAGATCGATCTGTTCAACGGCGTGGTGGTGATCACGCCCGGCGTGCGCCTGGCCACCTACCGCATCAAGCCCAAGACCGGCGAGGGCTATGTCGGACCCGACCCCAAGACGCTGAACGAGACCGACCTGGCGGCGAAGCTGGGCGTGATCGTGAACCTGAACGACAATTACTCGCTCTATGCCCAATACAGCGAGGGCTTCAAGATGCCGACGGCGGAGCAGCTCTATACTTCCGTGCCGGCCTTCGGTCTGGTCAACAATCCCAATCTGAAGCCTGAAAGCGTGAAGAGCTACGAAGCGGGCGTACGCGGCCAGTTCACCAACGGCTACTTCTCGGTCAACGTCTTCTACGCCGACTATTCGGATTTCATCCAGTCCTTCGTTCCGATCCCCGGCACTACCGACGTCACCTACCAGAACCTGTCGAAGGTCTACATCTACGGCATCGAAGGGCAGGGCGCCTGGCGCTTCCTGCCGGAATGGGAGCTCAATGCCGCTTTCTCGTACCAGCACGGCGACCAGAAGGCCGACAGCAATTCGCCCAAGAAGCCGCTCAACGGCGTCGAGCCCTTCAGGCTGGTGACTGGCCTGCGCTGGGTCAAGGAGGCCTGGGGGCTGGATGTCGAAGCCGTCGCCTCCTACCAGAACGGCGTCAAGCGCACCGATGCGGGCAGCGACAGCCGCAAGCAGTTCGAGCCGGACAGCTACTTCCTGCTCGACCTCATTGCCGCCTGGCAGCCCTATCCCAACGTCACTCTGCGCGCGGCGGTGATGAACGTCTTCGACAAGCGCTACTTCCTGCCCGCCGCGGCGAACTACAACAACTATCCCGAGAGCGCGGCGGTGGCGAACACCAATCCGCTGGAAGCCCAGACGCAGCCTGGCCGCCACTTCCTGCTGGGAGCCAGCGTGAAGTTCTAGAGAGCCGATCGACCATGCCTGCCGGCGGAAACGTCATTCCGCCGGCAGGCTGCGCTCCGCCAGCCGGGCGAAATACGACGCGCCATTGGCCAGGATGCGGTCGTTGAAGTCGTAATGCGCGTTGTGCACGGCGCAGCCCTCCGCGCCGTCGCCGTTGCCGATCCAGCCATAGGCGCATTTCACGTGATCGGCGTAATAGGCGAAATCCTCCGAGGCCAGCGACGGCGCGCAATTGCCGTCAATGTGCTCGGCGCCGAAAATCTCCGCCGCCGTCTCCGCCGCGAAAGCCGCCAGCGCCTTGTCGCTGCGCATCGAGGGATAGGATTGCGCGACCTTTAGCGCCGCCTGCGCGCCATAGGCGGCCTCGATGCCGTCGACGACGCGGCGCAGGGTGGCCTCCGCCGCCTGGTGCCCCTCGGGCTTGTAAGAGCGGAACGTGCCCTTCAGCGAAGCGGCGCCCGGGATGCCGCCCCAGCCGATGCCGGCTTTGAAATCGGTGATGGCCGGCGCCACCCCTATACCCAGGCGCTGATGAACGCCGTGCCGCGGCCCGCCCCCGGCCTGCGGCGCGAGCGTGCGGCCTTGGGCGGCGACATCCCCAATCCCATCGCGTCGGCCTGCCACCGCCAGGCCGAGATCGCACCGTTCTCGATGCCGCAGACGGCGGGCGCCGGCGCCTCGCGCTATCGCTTGCGGCTGGCGCATTTCGATGCGGCGCGCGCTGCTGTCGCAGGCCGGTAGCGGCCGGCTGGCTTGACAGGCCGCGGCCGCGCTTGCCAAGATCGGAACGCTATTAAAACAAATGTTCTTATATAGAACATACGGAGCGGCGGCGCGCGGAGGCGTTTCCAGGAGGATGCGATGACCAGACCGGACCAGTTGAAACCCAGGGAAGATTCGGTTCCCGGCACGCCCTATGACGGCTTCGTCGTCGGCGCCCGGCTTCCCGAGCTGCGCTTCACCATCACGCCGGCCATCGTCGAGGAATATTTCGCTTCGGTGGAGGCCGACCGCTCGCTCTACAGGCTGGACGGCCGCCAGGCGGCGCCGCCCAACGTGCTGTTCCCTTACATGACCGTGCCGCTCTACCGGAAATACCCGCCGATCCAGGGCATCGTCATGGCCGAGGTGGAGTTCCGCTGGCATGGCCCGATCTGGGCCGACGAGAACACCGACATGGTCGCCACCGGCCAGGTGATCGACAAGTTCGAGAAGCGCGGCCGGCGCTACGTGCGCTGGCAGGCCGACTGGAAGCGCGCCGACGGCACGCCGGTCGCCACCATGACCAACGCTTTCCACGTTCCCTCGTAAGGAGAGGCGCCAAGATGAAGCGCGAGATTGCCATCGACCAGGCCAAGATCGACCTCTACGGCAAGATCAACGGCGACAACGACATCATCCACTACGACCACGACTACTGCCTCAAGCGCGGCTTCCGCGGCACGCTGGTGCACGGGCCGCATCTGTCGGCCTTCGCCTGCGACCTGGCGATGAAGAAATACGGCAAGGACTGGTTCTATCGCGGCCGGCTGCACACCAAATGGGTGGGGCCGGTATGCCCGGGCGACACGCTGGTGGTCGAGCTCAACGACGACGGCTCGATCGTCGAGCGCGTCGAGGACGAGGTGACGGTCGTCGGCCGCGCCGAACTCGAAGCGCGCTGAGATGGCGATGGCGGCGGGCGCCGACAGGGCAGGCGGGCCGGAGCCGGGCGCCGCCCAGCTCTATGCCGAGGATTTCGCCGCCGGCCAGCGCTTCGCCGGCCAGACGGTGGCGCTGGGCGATGCGCAGTTCGCGCAATTCGCCCAACTCACCGGCGACCGCCATCCGATCCATTACGACGACGCCTATGCCGCCCGCACCCGCTTCGGCAAGCGCCTGGCGCACGGGCTGCTGGTGACGTCGATCACCGCGCTGGGCGCCACGCCGCTGTCCGACCGGCTGGAGGAAGCGATGGTCGCCTTCCTCGAGCAGGGCATGCGCTTCCTGGCGCCGGCGCTGGTCGGCGACCGGCTCACCACCGGCTTCGTGGTCGAGAGCGTGGCGCTGAAGCCGGAGAAGCAGGCCGGCGTCGTCACCTTCTCGATCGCCGTCGTCAACCAGCGCGGCGAGGCCCTGGCCGAGGGCTTCCACCGCTATCTGCTCCGCATGCGCGGCCGGGAAAGAACATGAGCGCCTTCGTCCCCATCCACTATCCCGGCGTCGAAATCTCCGGCCGGCTGACCTTCTCGCCGGCGGTGCGCTGCGGGCGCCTGGTCTGGATCTCCGGCCTGACGGCGACGGACGACAGCATGAAGCTGGTGGGCGAGGGCGACATCGCTGAGCAGACGCGCGCGATCCTGAACAAGATGCGGCGCCTGCTGGAAAGCGTCGGCGGCTCGCTGGCCGATATCGTCGAGACCACCGAATACGTCACCACCTTCGAGGGCTACGAGAAGACGGCCGCCGTGCGCCGCGAGATGCTGCGGGGCCCGCCCTGGCCGGCGGCGACCGGCGTGCTGGTCGCCGGCCTGATCCGCAAGGGAGCGCTGATCGAGATCAAGGCGACGGCGATGCTGGCGCGCGATCCGGACGCCGGCGCATGAAGCTGCATGTCGCTATCGGGGGCTGGCTGGGGCTGGCGGCGGCGCTGCGGCTGAAACAGGCCGCGCCCGAGGCCAAGATCAGCGCCCAGATCAGCGCCCAGATCGGCACCGATGCGGCGGTCGCCGGCGCGGGGCCGTTATCCGCTCCGGCGCGCGCTTGGCTGGCGAAATCCTTTCCCGAGCTGAGCCCGGTCCTGGCCGCAGCACCGCGCTTGGCGCTGACGGTGCTGCGCAATGGCCAGAGCGTGGCTTGCGGCGACAGCGGGCTGACCGCGGTCGATGCGCCTCTGCTGTCGGCGCTGCAGGACCGCGCCCGCCAGGCCGACATCGCCGCCGCCGCGATCGCGCCGGTCGGCGCGCTGACGGTGGGCAGCGGCGAACTCTTCCAGCGCGCCGTCGCCGCCGTGGCGGCCCAGGACGTGCGGCTGGTCTTCGCCGACGGGCCGGCGCATCTGCGCCTCTATCCCGGCCGCGCCGAATTGCTGTGGCCCGACGGCCCGCCGCCCGAGGCGTCGGCGCTGCTGCGCCAGGCCGGCCTGAACGACGTCGCTTTTGCGCCCGCGAGCGCCGCCGCGCCGGATTTCGATGTCGGGCTGGGCGACGAGCCGCTGTGCCTGGGCGCGGGCGAGCAGGAGCCGGCGCTGATCGAGGCGCTGGCGGCAGCGCTGTGTACCGCCGATCCGACGCAGGCTTTCGCCGCGCAGCGCCAGAAGATCGCCACCGCCGCCCAGCATGGCGTGCGCAACCGCCTGGACTGGTTCGCCCATCCGCAGCGGCGCGCGCGCCTGTCTCTGCCGCGCTTCGCCTACAGCCTACTCACCGCCTCGCAACGCATCGGCCATGGGGAAATGGCGCGGGCGCATCCCGCGCTGGTCGTCGAGGTCGAGGCGGAGATCGCCCGCGATGCCGGGCTGAACGAGACGGCGCCGCCGATGTTCGCGCCTTTGCGCCTGCGCGACATGGCGCTGGCCAACCGCGTCGTGCTGTCGCCCATGTGCATGTACTCGGCGGCCGACGGGCTGGTGAACGATTTCCACCTCGTGCATCTGGGCGCCCGCGCCCTGGGCGGCGCCGGCCTGATCCTGACCGAGATGACGGCGGTGGCGGCGGAAGGCCGCATCACGCCGGGCTGCGCCGGCCTCTACGAGGACCGCCACGTCGCCGCCTGGAAGCGCATCGTCGATTTCGTGCATGCCGCCTCGCCGGCCAGGATCGGCGTGCAGCTCGGCCATGCCGGGCCCAAGGCCTCGACCCAGCTCGGCTGGCAGCGCATGGACGAGCCGCTGGCCGAGGGCAACTGGCCCATCCTGGCCGCCTCGGCCATCGCCTATGGCCCGCGCAACCAGACGCCGCGCGCCATGACCGAAGCCGACATCGCCGCGCTGGAGGCGCAATACGCCGCCGCCGCCGGGCGCGCCGTCGATTGCGGCTTCGACATGGTCGAGCTGCATTTCGCCCATGGCTATCTATTGTCCTCCTTCATCTCGCCGCTGACCAACCGGCGCGCCGACCAGTTCGGCGGCGGCATCGACAACCGCGCCCGCCTGCCCGAGCGCATCCTGCAAGCCGTGCGTGGCGTGTGGGACAAGCCCTTGAGCGTGCGCATCTCCGCCACCGACTGGGCCGAAGACGGCCTGAGCGGCGAGGAGGCGGTGGCGCTGGCCCGCATCCTGAAGCGCGCCGGCGCCGATGCGCTCACCGTCTCCACCGGCCAGACCACGCGCGCCGCCCGCCCGCTCTACGGGCGCATGTACCAGGTGCCCTTCGCCGACCGCCTCCGCAACGAGGTCGATATCCCGGTGATCGCCGTCGGCGCCATCACCGAGGCCGGCCAGGTCAACGCCATCGTCGCCGCCGGCCGCGCCGATCTCTGCGCCCTGGCGCGGCCGCATCTGACCGATGCCGCCTGGACCCTGAAGGCGGCGGTGGAGCAGGGCTTCGCCCGGCAGTGGTGGCCCAAGCAGTATCTCGCCGGCAAGGCGCAGGCCGAGCGCGAGAGCGGCAGGAAGCCGCCGGAGCGGGCCGTGCGGGGCGCGGCATGAACGCGCTCGCCCGCAAGCCCGCGATGGGCGATGCGCTGGAGGCGGCATTGAACCCGCGCTCCATCGCCGTCATCGGGGCGTCGGAGAATCCGCACAAGATCGGCGGCCGGCCCATCGCCTATCTGCAGCGCTTCGGCTATCGCGGCCGCGTCTTTCCGATCAATCCCAACCGCGAGGAGATCCAGGGCCATCGCGCTTTCGCCTCGCTGGCCGCGCTGCCGGAAGCGCCCGAGCTTGCCATCATCGCCGTGCCCGGCCAGGCGGCGGTGCAGGCGGTGGAGGAATGCGCCGCCAAGGGCGTGCGCCTGGGCGTGGTGATGAGCTCGGGCTTCGGCGAGACCGGGGCCGAAGGCAAGGCGGCGCAGGACCGCATGGTCCGCGCCGCGCGCGAGGCCGGCATGCGGCTGGTCGGACCCAACACCCAGGGCATCGCCAATTTCGCCACCGGCGCGGTGGCTTCCTTCGCCACCATGTTCAACGAGGTGGCGCCGCTGGACGGGCCGATCGGCATCGTCAGCCAGAGCGGCGCCATGAGCGTGGTGCCCTATGCGCTGCTGCGCCAGCGCGGCCTGGGCGTGCGCCATTCGCACGCCACCGGCAACGAGAGCGACCTGACGGTGGCCGATTTCGCGCTGGCGGTGGCGCGCGATCCAGAGGTCAGGCTGCTGCTTCTCTATATGGAGGCCATCCTCGATCCGGCGACGCTGGAGGAGGCGGCGCGGGTGGCGCGCGCAAGCGACCTGCCGATCGTGGCGGTGAAGGCGGGGCGCTCGGCCGCCGGCCAGGCGGCGGCGTCCTCGCATACCGGGGCGCTGGCGACCGAGGATCGGGTCATCGACGCCTTCTTCGAGCAGCAGGGCATCTGGCGCGCCCCCGACATGCGCGCGCTGGTCAATGCCGCCGAGCTCTATTTGAAGGGCTGGCGGCCGCGCACGCGGCGGCTGGTGGCGATCTCCAATTCCGGCGCCAGTTGCGTCATGGCCGCCGACCTGGCGGAAGCCAACGGGCTGGCCTTGCCGCGCTTCGAGAAGGCGACGGCGGAGAAGCTGAAGGCCGCGCTGCCCGATTTTGCCGCCTCGGCCAATCCCATCGACCTGACGGCCGCACTGCTGACCAACAACCGGCTGTTCTGCGACATGCTGCCGATCCTGGCCGCGGGCGACGCGGCCGACCTGCACTTCATCTCCCTGCCCATCGCCGGCAAGGGCTACGACACGCCGGCCTTCGCCCGCGACGCTGCCGCTTTCATGCGCGAGACCGGCAAGGCGCTGGTGGTGGCGCAGCCGCAGGAGAAGATCTCGGCCGAATTCCGCGCCGAGGGCATCCCGACTTTCACCCACGATTCCGATGCCATCGCCGCCCTGGGCCAGCTCGCCGCCCATTGCGAGGCGATGCGCCGGGTGCCGGCCGCGCCGCGACCGCTGCCGTCGGTGGCCCTGCCCGAGGGCAAGGGTCGGTTCCTGAGCGAATGGCAGAGCATGCAACTGCTGGAGCGGCACGGCCTGCCCATTGTGCCGCAGCGCCTGTGCCGCAAGGCCGAGGAAGCGGCCGCCGCCCTTACCGTGCTGGGCGGGCGCATGGTGCTGAAGGGTTCCGCCGCCGCCATCCCGCACAAATCGGAATACGGGCTGGTGCGGCTTGGCATCGCCGGCCCCACCGCCGCGCGCGCCGCCTACGAGGAGATCGCCGGCCGGCTGCTGGAGCTGAAAGCGGAGAACGACGGCGTCATCGCCGCCGCCATGGTGTCGGCGCGGCGCGAGCTGGCGGTCGGCGCCCGCTTCGACCCGCGGTTCGGCGCGCTGGTGATGCTGGGCGACGGCGGCAAATACGTCGAGGCGCTGCAGGACTACGTGCTGCTGCGCCATCCGTTCGGCGAAGACGACGTGCTGCGCAGCCTTCAGCGCCTGCAGATCGCGCCGCTCTTCGCCGGCGTGCGCGGCGAGCCGCCTTACGCGCTGGGGCCGCTGGCGCAGCTCGCGATGCGGCTGGGCGATCTGGTGGCCGGGGCGCGCGGCACCATCGCCTCGGTCGATCTCAATCCGGTCATGGCCGGGGCGGCGGGTTCGTTCGTCGTCGCCGATGCCCTGGTCGAGCGTGGTCAATGAAAAAGGAAAGTCCAGTGTCCCAGACAGAAGAGACCGTTGCCGAGGCCTATCTTGCGCTGCTGGCAAGCCGCGGCATCGACTACATCTTCGGCAATGCCGGGACGGATTTCCCGCCCATCATCGAGGCCTATTCCAAGGCCAAGACCGGCAATGCGCGCTTTCCCACGCCGGTGCTGGCGCCGCACGAGAACGTCGCCATCGCCATGGCGCATGGCTACTACATGGCGACCGGCCGCATGCAGGCGGTGATGGTGCATGTCGGGCTGGGCACCGCCAACGCCATGAACGGCATCATCAATGCCGCGCGCCAGAACGTGCCGGTGCTGTTCACCGCCGGCCGCACCCCCATCGTCGAATGGGGCCTGCCGGGCGGGCGCAACAACTACATCAACTGGGCGCAGGAGATGTTCGACCAGGGCGCCATGGTGCGCGAGTTCGTGAAATGGGACTACGAACTGCGCCAGCCGGTGCAGCTCGAGACCGTGGTCGACCGCGCCATCGCGCTGGCGCAATCCGATCCCAAGGGGCCGGTCTATCTGACCCTGCCGCGCGAGGTGCTGGCCTCGGGCATGAACGGCTACAAGGTCGAGAACGGCGCTTCCATCGTGCCGGCGGCGACGCCGCATGGCGATCCGGCGGTCCTCAAGCAGGCCGTGCAGTGGCTGGCGCAGGCGAAGCGGCCGGTGCTGATCACCTCCAATGCCGGGCGCGAGGCGGCCAGCTTCGCGGCCTTGTCCAGCTTCGCGGCGGCGCAGAAAGTGCCGGTGGTGCAGTACCGGCCGCGCTATCTCTGCCTGGCCGACGATCACGCCATGCATTGCGGCTACGACCCCAACCCGTTCCTCAAGGACGCCGACCTGGTGATCGTGGCCGACAGCGACGTGCCGTGGATGCCCGAGCAGGTCGACCTGCCGGCCGGCTGCAAGGTGGTGCATCTGGGCCTCGATCCGCTGTTCGCCCGCTACCCGATCCGCGGCTTCCAGGCCGATCTGGCGATCGTCGGCGACCTGGCGGCCGCCCTCGACGGCCTGCGCGGGGCGGCGGCGGCCCCGGCCCTGCTGGCGCAGCGCGCCGGGCGGGTCGCGGACTTCCAGCGTCGGCCGGCGTGGAAGGCGACGGCCGAGGACCTGAAAACGCCGGGCATCATGACGCCGAAATGGGTCAGCACCTGCATCGAACAGGCCAAGGGCGCCGACACCGTGGTCATCAACGAATATCCGCTGGTGCTGGAGCAGGTCAGCTTCTCCCGGCCGGGCACCTATTTCTCGCACAGCCCGGCCGGCGGGCTGGGCTGGAGCATGGGGGCCGCACTGGGCTTCCGGCTGGCCAAGCCGGACAGCACGGTCATCGTCTGCGTCGGCGACGGCACCTACATGTTCGGCAACCCGACGCCGACCCATTTCGTGTCGCGGGCCATGGAGCTGCCGTTCCTCACGGTGGTGTTCAACAACGCCCGCTGGGCGGCGGTGCACCGCGCCACCCTGTCGATGTACCCGCACGGCCATGCCGCGCGCGACAACCAGCCGGCCTTCTCCTGCCTCGAGCCGTCGCCCGACTACGAGAAGCTGGTCGAGGCCTCGGGCGGCTATGGCGAGCGGGTCGACGATCCCGCCGAGTTGCCGGCGGCGCTCAAGCGGGCGCTGCACGCGGTCGAGGTCGAGAAGCGGCAGGCGGTGCTGAACGTGATCTGCGAACCGGTCTACGTGCGGACGAGCTAGGCGCACCAGCTAGGAGGCGGTCGATGGACGGCATTCAGGCTTTCGATCCCGATCTCGTCGCCCTGCCGAGCGATTCCTTCATCGGCGGCAGGAAGGCGGTCGGCCAGGGCGGCGAGATCGTGGTGCGGCGCCCTTCCGACGGGCGCATCGCGGCGCGTTTTCCCGGCGCTGATGCGGCCCTGGTCGACGAGGCGGTGGAGAACGGCTGGCACGCCTTCCGCACTGCCGACTGGGCGCGCGGCGAGCCGCGCCGGCGCGGCGCGGTGCTGCGGCGCTGGGCCGCGCTGGTCGAGCAGCACACCGAGGAGCTGGCGCGGCTGGAATCGCTGTCCTCCTCGCGCGTCATCGCCGAGACCCGGGTGCGCGACGTCGCCATCACCGCCGAGCTGATCCGCTTCTACGGCGAATGCGCCGACAAGATCGAAGGCCAGGTGCTGCCCACGCGCCACGACGTCTTCAGCCTCACCCTGCGCGAGCCCTATGGCGTGGTCGGCGCCATCGCGCCGTGGAACGTGCCCATGGTGCTGGCGACGGCCAAGGTGGCGCCGGCGCTGGCCGCCGGCAACGCGGTGGTGCTGAAGCCGTCCGAGCTGACGCCGTTCACCGCCCTGCGCCTGGCCGAGCTGGCGATCGAGGCGGGCCTGCCCGCCGGCCTGTTCAACGTCGTGGTCGGCTACGGGCCGGAGGCCGGTTCGCCGCTGGTGCGCCATCCCAGGGTCGGCGTCGTCTCCTTCACCGGCTCCACCGCCACCGGCAAGGCGGTGATGATCGACGCCGCGCAGAGCGGGCTGAAGCCGGTGTCGCTGGAACTGGGCGGCAAGAGCCCGCAGCTCGTCTTCGCCGACATCAAGGACGTCGATTCCGTCGCCGCGACCATCGCCGCGGGCGTGTCGCGCAACGCCGGCCAGCTCTGCTACTGCGGCAGCCGGCTGGTGGTCGAGCGCAGGATCGCCGGCGAATTGCTGGAGAAGGTGCTGGCGCTTTTGTGGGACGCCAAGCCCGGCCCGACCTGGAATACCGCCACCACCCTGGCGCCGATCATCTCCGACAAGCAGACCGAGCGCATCGCCGACATCGTGGCGCGCACGCGGCAGGCCGGCGACGAGGTGCTGCTGGGCGGGGCGCGCGAGGAAACCGAATGCGGCGCCTTCTTCCAGCCCACCGTGATCCGCTCCAAGGCGGGCAATCCGGTGGTCGACGAGGAGGTGTTCGGCCCGGTGCTGGCGGTGCAGACCTTCGACGATCTGGAGGAGGGGCTGGCCCTGGCCGACCACCCGGTCTACGGCCTGGCCGGTGCGGTGCACACCTCCGACATCGACAAGGCGCTGATGGCGGCCCGCCGCATCGAGGCCGGCATGATCTGGGTCAACACCTACGGCCGCTCGCTGGACATCGGCTCGCCCTTCGGCGGCTACAAGAAGTCCGGCTTCGGCAAGGATTTCGGCGCCGTCGCCCTTGAGAAATATCTCAAGGGCAAGAGCGTCTGGATCCAGTTGCGGTAGCGCCCATGCACCGCCTCGCCGCCACCGATCTCTGGGCCGGCCTGCTGTGCATGGCCATGGGCGGCGCCGCCCTGCTGCTGCTGGCCGACACCCGCATGGGCACGGTGGCGGCCATGGGGCCGGGCTTCCTGCCGACCTGGCTGGCGCGCATCCTGGTCGGCATCGGCGCGCTGATCGCGCTGCGCTCGGCTGCCGCCGCCCGCCTGACGCCCGACTGGCGCCGCCTGCGCCCGCTGCTGCTGATCCTGGGCGGCGTGGTGTTCTTCGCCCTGGCGCTGCGGCCGCTGGGCTTCGCGCTGACCAGCTTCGTGCTGCTGCTGCTGGCCGCCGCCGCCGGACGCGATTTCCGCTGGCGCGAGGCGCTGCTGGCGGCGACCGGCGTTTCCGCCGCCGCCAGCGCGCTGTTCATCGTGGCGCTGAAGCTCAACCTGCCGCTGTTTCCGTCATGAGCGGCGTGGAAGGATTGCTGGCGGGCTTCGGCACGGCCTTCGCGCCGGCCAACATCCTGGCCTGCTTCGTCGGCGCCCTGGTCGGCACCATGATCGGCGTGCTGCCCGGGCTGGGGCCGGTGGCGACCATCGCCATCCTGCTGCCCGCCACCTATCACCTCGATCCGACCGCCGCCCTGATCATGCTGGCCGGCATCTATTACGGCGCCCAGTACGGCGGCTCGACCGCGGCGGTGCTGCTGAACCTGCCGGGCGAGGCGTCCTCGGTCGTCACCTGCCTCGACGGCTACCAGATGGCGCGCCAGGGCCGCGCCGGCAAGGCGCTGGCCATCGCCGCCATCGGCTCCTTCTTCGCCGGCTGCGTCGCTACCGCCCTGATCGCCCTGTTCAGCCCGCCGCTGATCGCCGTGGCGCAGAGCTTCAGCGCCGTCGAGTACACCGCGCTGATGGTGCTGGGGCTGATCGGCGCCATGGTGCTGGCGCAGGGCTCGCTGCTGAAGGCGCTGGCCATGACGGTGATGGGCCTGCTGCTGAGCCTGGTCGGCACCGATCCCGAGGTCGGGACCCGGCGCATGACCTTGGGTCTGCCCGATCTCTACGACGGCATGGGCTTCGTGGTGGTGGCGATGGGGCTGTTCGGCATCGCCGAGATCCTGCGCAACATCGACGGCAGCGAGCAGCGCGCCTTGGTCGCCGACAAGCTCGACCGGCCCTGGCCCAGCGCCGACGATTTGCGCCGCTCCGCGCCGGCGATCGGGCGCGGCACGGTGCTGGGCTCGCTGCTGGGCGTGCTGCCCGGCGGCGGCGCCATCCTCTCCTCCTTCGCCGCCTACGCCTTCGAGAAGCGCATCGCGCGCGATCCCTCGCGCTTCGGCCGCGGCGCCATCGAGGGCGTGGCCGCACCGGAAGCGGCCAACAACGCCGGCGCCCAGACCTCGTTCATTCCCATGCTGACGCTGGGCATCCCCGCCAATGCCGTGATGGCGCTGATGGCCGGGGCGCTGATGCTGCGCGGCATCGCGCCGGGGCCGACCCTGATCGACGACAAGCCGGACCTGTTCTGGGGCGTGATCGCCAGCATGTGGCTGGGCAATTTGATGCTGCTGGTCATCAACCTGCCGCTGGTCGGCATCTGGGCGCGGCTGCTGCTGGTGCCCTATCGCGTGCTGTTCCCGGTGATCCTGCTGCTGTGCTGCATCGGCGTCTACAGCGTCAACAACAATACCTTCGACCTCTATCTGCTGGCGGCGTTCGGCCTGCTGGGCTTCGCGCTGGCGGCGCTGGGCTTCGAGGCCGGGCCGCTGGTGCTGGGCTACGTGCTGGGGCCGCTGCTGGAGGAGAATTTCCGCCGCGCCCTGTCGCTGGCCGACGGGAACGGCGCGGTCTTCGTCACCCGCCCGATCAGCGCCGCCGTGCTGGCGCTGGCGGCGCTGCTGCTGGCCATCACGGTGCTGCCGGCGATCCGCCGCCAGCGCCAGGCGGCGTTCAAGGAGTAGTGGAAAACCATAACCAAGGAGGCAGACATGTTGCGTAGGACATTCGTTGCGGCCGGCGTCGCCGCGCTGTGCGCCCTGGCGGGCCCGGCTCTGGCGCAGAAATTCCCCGACCGCGCCATCACCATCGTGGTGCCCTACGGGCCGGGCGGCACCAACGACATCGTCGCCCGCGAAGTGGCGCAGAAGATGCAGGAGCAGTTCGGCCAGCCGGTGGTGGTCGAGAACAAGCCCGGTGCCAACGGCGCGCTGGGCACCGGCTTCGTCGCCCGCGCCAAGCCCGACGGCTACACCATCGGCATCGCGCCTTCCAGCGTGCTGGCGATCAACGAGTGGCTGTACAAGGACCTGCCCTACGACGTGGAGAAGGACCTGCAGCCTCTGTCGCTGGCCGGCACCACGCCCAACATCCTGGTGGTGCACCCTTCCGTGCCGGCCAACACCATCGCCGAGTTCGTCGCGCTGGCCAAGTCGAAGCCCGGCGGCATCGCCTACGCCTCGATGGGCGCGGGCTCGACCGGGCATCTCAACGGCGAGCTGTTCAAGACCCTGACCGGCACCGACATCAAGCACATCCCCTACAAGGGCAGCGGCCCGGCGCTGAACGACCTGCTGGCCGGTCAGGTGCAGGCGATGTTCGACAATCTCTCCACCGCCCTGACCCACGTGAAGGCAGGCAAGCTCAAGGGCCTGGGCATCACCAGCCTGGAGCGCAGCCCGCTGGCGCCGGAAATCCCCACCGTCGCCGCCACGGTCAAGGGCTTCGACGCCACCTCGTGGTTCGGCTTCGTGGCCCCCAAGGGCATGCCCCAGCCGGTGCTCGATGCGCTGGCCGCGGCCATCATCAAGGCGATGAACGCGCCCGACGTGCGCGAGCGGCTGGAGAAGGGCGGGCTGACCGTGGTGGCCAACAAGCCCGAGGAGTTCGGCGCCTTCATCCGCGCCGAAAAGGCCAAATGGGGCGGCGTGGTCAAGGCGGCCAACGTCAAGATCGAGCAGTAATACGACGCAGCAATACAAGCGCGTTGACCATCCCGACGGGCCTGCGGCATAACCCCCATGCGCGCAGGCCCCTTTTCCAAGGCAGCAGCCACCATGCCCAGACAAGCGATGAAGGAACCGATCGAGGCCGGGGACGACGACGGCGCCGCCGGCTCGCCGCGCCAGTTCGTCAACGGTTTCGCGCGTGGACTGAAGGTCATTCGCGCCTTCGGCGAGGGCGCCGAGCGGCTGACCCTGACCCAGGTGGCCGGCCGCGCCGGCCTGACCCGCGCCGGCGCCCGCCGCCTGCTGCTGACCCTGGAGGAGCTGGGCTATGCCAGCCATATCGGCCGGCAGTATTTCCTGACGCCCAAGGTGCTGTCGCTGGGCTACGCCTACATCTCCTCCATGCCGCTGTGGAACATCGCCCAGCCCATCCTGGGGCGGCTGGTGCAGGAGACCAACGAGACCTGTTCGCTGTCGGTGCTGGACGATACCGACGTGGTCTACATCCTGCGCATTCCGGTGCGGCGCATCCTCAGCGTCGGCGGCAATGTCGGCTCCCGCCTGCCGGCCTATGCCACCTCGATGGGCCGCATCCTGCTGGGCGGGCTGTCGCCGCAGGAAGCCGCCAGCCTGCTGTCCAAGGTGGAGATGGTGCCCTATACCCGCACCACCATCACCGACCTGGCCAAGCTGAAGAAGGTCATCGCCCAGGACCGCGAGCGCGGCTGGTCCTGGGTCGACGGCGAGCTGGAGGACCATATCTGCGGCCTCTCCGTGCCGGTGTTCGACGGCGAGAAGAAGATCATCGCCGCGCTCAACATCTCCTTCAACCGGCCGCGCATCTCGCGCGATGCGGTGGTGAAGAAGTACCTGCCGGCGCTGAAGCTGGCGGCCGACCAGATGTCGCGCTCGATGACCATGCGCGAGCAGCGGCTGCCGGCCTGAGCCGTAACGACAGCGCGCCGCCTGCGTCAAATCAGCCGGGAGCGATCCCGGCTTTTTTGTGCGCTTGACTTGGCGGCGGCTCGGATCAGAATGTTCATATAAAGAATTAATGTTCTTGTAACGAACAACAGCAATGCGCGCAGCGACGCCCGCGACACGGCAACCGCGAGATTTCCCGGATGGCCCCGGCTGGGAATGTCTTCCTTCTTTCGGGGCGTTTCCTCCCGCGATCACCTTGGCTCCGCGCCGACGAAAATCGGTGCGGAGCTTTTTTCGCCGGGCCAGGATAATGCAGCACGAGGAAGCCGGACCGTGGCGCTGATCAACTACAACACCAAGGTGCAATTCGATTTCGGCGCCGTCGCGCTGTTGGCGCAGGAGATGGCCCTGGCCGGCGCCCGCCGGCCGCTGATCGTCACCGACAAGGGCGTCGCCGCCGCCGGCCTGGTCGAGCGGGTGAGGGCGGCCTTGCCGCAGGACATGCCGGTTTCGGTGTTCGACGCGATGCCGGCCAATCCCACCGAGCGGGCCGCCACCGCCGCCTGCGCGGCATACCGGGCGCAGGGCTGCGACAGCATTATCGGGCTGGGCGGCGGCTCGGCCATGGACGGCGCCAAGGCTGCCGCCATACTCGCCGCCAATGACGGGCCGCTGGAGCGCTACGCCTTCTACAATGTCGGCATGAATTTTCCGCCCAGGCTGCCGGCCCCGACCTTCGTGGTGCCGACCACGGCCGGCACGGGCAGCGAGGTGGCGCGCTCCGCGGTGCTGATCTTCGACAGCGGCCGCAAGTCGCTGCTGTTCGTCACGCCGGGCACGGTGCGCTGCGCCATCCTCGATCCGGAGCTGACGCTCGGGCTGCCGCCTTCGATCACGGCGGCGACCGGCATGGACGCCATCGCCCATTGCCTGGAGACGTTCTGCTCGCCGCGCGTCAACCCGCCGGCCGACGCCATCGCGCTCGACGGGCTGAAACGGGCGGCGGCCAATATCGAGATCGCGGTCAGGGACGGCGCCAACCGCGAGGCGCGCTGGCAGATGATGATGGCGGCCATGGAAGGGGCGCTGGCGTTCCAGAAGGGCATGGGCGCGGTGCATGCGCTGTCGCATCCGCTGGGCGTGCTGCATCTGCATCACGGCACGCTGAACGCGGTGCTGATCCCGCCGGTGCTGCGCTACAACGCCGATCACCTGACGGAAAAGATGGCGACCTTGCGCGCCGTGCTCGGCCTGCCGGCCAATGCCGACGTGCCCGACTGGTTCGGCCGCCTCAATGAGCGGCTGAAGCTGCCGGCCAGTCTGCGCGCCATGAACGTGCCCAAGCAACGGTTCGAGGAATTCGCCGCCGAGGCGATGACGGATTCCTCCCATCCCAGCAACCCGCGCCCGATGACGCCGGCCGACTACCGGGCGGTGCTGCAGGCGGCGTTCTAGAAGCAAACAACCGGCGGCGGCTTGACAGTATCCGGCATGCTTGCCACGCTTGTTCGTATAACGAATAAAAGTTCTTTAAAAGAACAATTCAAGGCTTGCGCCCGCGGGCGCCACGTTCAGGAGGTTGGGGATGTCCTTTCTACGCACTCTGTCGCTGGCGGCGGTCGCGGCGGCATTCACGCTGGCGTCGCAGGCGCCGGCCGGCGCCCAGGAAGTCACGCTCAAGGGCGTGAGCTGCTTTCCCGAGAAGACCTACTACTCGCTGCGCTTCGAGGAGTTCGTCGAGCGCATCAACGCCAAAGGCAAGGGCGTGCTGCAGATCCGCTATCTCGGCGGCGCGCCCAAGGTCATGGCGCCGTTCGACGTCGGCAAGAATTTGAAGGACGGCATCGTCGAGATCGCCACCTGCACCGCCGGCTTCTACACCAACATCGTGCCCGAGATCGACGCCATCAAGATGGTCGAGTTCCCGGTGCCCGAGCTGCGCCGGCGCGGCGCCATCGACTATCTCGACCGCGTGCACCAGCAGAAGATGAACGCCAAGTATCTCGGCCTGGTGAACAATCACGGCGAGTTCCATATCTACCTGAACAAGCCGATCGCCAAGCCCGACCTCACGGGCCTGAAGATCCGCGTCTCCCCGCTCTACCGCGCCATGGTCGAGAAGATGGGCGGCACCGCCATCACCTCCACTCCGGCCGACATCTACACCATGCTGGAGCGCGGCACGGTGGACGGCTATGGCTGGCCGGCCCAGGGCATCTTCGACTTCTCCTGGGAGAAGGTGACCAAGTATCGCGTCGATCCCGGCTTCTACCGCACCGAGATGAACTTCCTGGTCAATCTCGACGTGTGGAAGAAGCTGAACGAGGCGCAGCGCAAGCTGATCGAGGCCACCGTCGCCGAGCTTGAGAAGGAAGACGTCAAGGAACAGGCGATCAACGAGGAGCAGCGCAAGAAGCAGGAAGCCGCCGGCATCAAGCCGATCCGCTTCTCCGCCGAGGACGAGAAGAAATACATCGCCATCGGCCGCGAGGCCGCTTGGGAGATCATCATCAAGAACAGCCCCGAGCACGGGGCCAGGCTGAAGGCGCTGTTCACCAAGGCGCCCTGACGCGATACTGGCGGCGGGTCCGTCCTCGCGGGCGGGCCCGCCGCCTCCGTTCCGCCGATTGCCCGATCCAATGAAATCCTCGCTGTTCGCGGCCTTCGAACGCCTGCTGTCGGGCTTGTCCACGCTGTTCGCCGTGGCGCTGGGCGGGCTGGTGGCGGCCATGTGCCTGGACGTCGTCATCCGCTGGCTGTGGACCGGCTCGCTGTCCTGGGTGACGGAGCTGACCGAATACGTCATCTATGGCGGCACCTTCCTGGCCGCGCCCTGGGTGCTGCGCCAGGGCGGCCATGTGCGCGTCGACATCCTGCTGCTGCACCTGCCGCCGCGCCGCGCCATCGCGCTGGAACGCCTGCTCGATACGGTCGGCATCGCGCTGTCGCTGCTGCTGGCCTGGTACGGCGCCATCGCCGTGCGCGATGCCTGGCGCGATAACATGATCCAGTTCAAGACCTGGAACACACCGGAATGGCTGCTGCTGCTGCCGATCCCGATCGGCTGCGCGCTCTTGGCGGTGGAATTCGCCCTGCGCGCGCTGCGCGTGCCGGGCGTGGTCAAGGACACGGTCGACGTGCTCGACCGGCCCAGTCTCTAGCCCGGATCCGCCGCCATGGAATGGTACTCCGCGCTGGGCCTGATGATCGGGCTGATCTGCCTGCTGATGGCGCTGGGCATGCCGGTGGCGCTGGCCTTCTTCGCCACCAATTTCGTCGGCGCTTTCCTCTTCCTGGGCGGGCTCGCCGGCCTGCAATCGGTGGTGCGCGGGGCCATGGCCTCGATCTCCAACTTCAACCTGGCCGCCATTCCCCTGTTCCTGATCATGGGCGAGCTGCTGCTGCGCTCCGGCCTGGCCTTCAAGGCGGTCGATGCGGTGGACCGGCTGATCAGCCGCGTGCCCGGCCGCATCTCGGTGGTGGCGGTGACCGGCGGCACGGTGTTCTCCGCCCTTTCCGGCTCGACCATCGCCACCACCGCCATGCTGGGCCAGGCGCTGCTGCCCGACATGCTGCGGCGCGGCTACCATCCCACCATGGCGATGGGTCCGATCATGGCGATCGGCGGCGTCGACATGCTGATCCCGCCCTCCGCCCTGACGGTGCTGCTGGCGACCCTGGCCAGCGGCGTCAGCAGCGTGAAAATGTCGGTGTCCGACCTGCTGATCGCCGGCATCGTGCCCGGGCTGATCATGAGCGTGCTGTTCGTGGGCTATATCGTGGCGCGCTGCGCGGCCAACCCCGCACTGGCGCCGACCGAGCCGCCGCGCGCCATGCGCCGGCGCGAGCGCTGGCTGCCGTTCTTCACCCATGTCGTGCCGCTGTTCGTCATCTTCGTGGTGGTGATGGGCTCGATGTTCGCCGGCATCGCCTCGCCGACCGACTCGGCGGCCCTGGGCTGCCTGGCGACGGTGCTGCTGGGCATCGCCTACCGGGCGCTGAGCTGGCGCATCCTGCTCGATTCCTTGCGCGGCACGGCCGCCACCACGACCATGATCTTCTTCATCGTCGCCGCCTCCACCACCTTCGCCCAGCTCCTGGCGTTCTCGGGCGCCACCGACGGGGCGCTGGCCGAGATCGTGAAATTCGAGCTGACGCCGCTGGTGGCGGTGCTGGCGATGATCGGCATCCTGCTGGTGCTGGGCTGCTTCATGGACCAGGCCAGCATGATGCTGCTGACGCTGCCGTTCTTCATGCCGGTGGCCAACGCCTTGCAGCTCGACGTCATCTGGCTGGGCGTCATCCTGCTGATCTCCATGCAGATCGGCCTGCTGACGCCGCCCTTCGGCCTGCTGCTGTTCGTGATGAAGAGCACCGCCCCGCCCGGCATCACCATGGGCCAGGTGTGGCGCGCGGCGACGCCCTTCACCGTCATGGTGTTCCTGGTGCTGCTGCTGGTGGTGGCGGCGCCGCCGCTGGTGACCTGGCTGCCGGGCCTGTCCTAGCCGGCATTTTGCCGGCAACCCCACCTCCTTGCTAGAATTTCCGGCTGCCCCAACAGCCGGAAAACCGCCGTGACCGACGCGCCCGTGCGCAAGATCATCCATGTCGACATGGACGCGTTCTACGCGTCGGTGGAGCAGCGCGACAATCCCGAGCTGCGCGGCAAGCCCGTCGCCGTGGGCGGCGCGCGCGAGCGCGGCGTGGTGGCGGCGGCGTCCTACGAGGCGCGCAGGTTCGGCGTGCATTCGGCCATGCCCTCGGTGACGGCGCGGCGCAAATGCCCCGAACTGATCTTCGTCAAGCCGCGCTTCGAGACCTATCGCGAGGTCTCGCACCGGATCCGCGAGATCTTCCGCCGCTTCACGCCCTTGGTCGAGCCGCTGTCGCTGGACGAGGCCTATCTCGACGTCACCGAGAACCTGGCGGGCATCGCCTCGGCGACCGAGGTGGCGCGGCAGATCAAGGCCCGCATCCGCGAGGAGACGCAGCTCACCGCCTCGGCCGGCGTCTCCTACTGCAAGTTCCTGGCCAAGATGGCCTCGGGCGAGCGCAAGCCGGACGGGCTGTTCGTCATTCCGCCGGCCAGGGGGCCGGCCTATGTCGAGGCGCTGCCGGTCGGCAAGTTCCACGGCATCGGCCCGGCGACGGAAGCCAAGATGAAGCGGCTGGGCATCCATACCGGCGCCGACATGAAGGCCAAGGGGCTGGAGTTCCTGAAGGCCAATTTCGGCAAGTCGGGGCCCTATTACTACAACCTCTCGCATGGCATCGACGACCGGCAGGTCCGCCCGCACCGCATCCGCAAATCGGTCGGGGCCGAGAACACCTTCTTCGAGAACGTGAAGAGCTTCGCGGAGGCGCGCGAGAAGCTGCTGCCGATCGTCGCCAAGCTGTGGCGCTACTGCGAGCAGTCGGGCTCGCGCGGGCGCACCGTGACGCTGAAGGTCAAGTACGCCGATTTCGAGATCGTCACCCGCCGCCGCACCGAGGCCGCCGCCATCGAATCGCAGGCGGCGCTGGAGACGCTGGCGCTGGCCCTGCTGGGCGGGGTGTTTCCGATCCCGAAGGAGATCAGGCTGCTGGGCGTGACGCTGTCGTCGCTGGATGGCGAAAACCAGGAAACGGCCGCCGACGAGGCGCCGGCCGGCCAATTGCAATTCACCCTTTAGGCGGCTGGCGCCCGGCACGGCCTTGCCGACGTGCCAGATGTTGCGGCTTGCATACCATTTCAATCAAATGGCATAATTTGCCGAAAGCCAGCCGGAACCAAAGCGGCGGCGCGCAGGAGAGGGAAGCCGGCGGTGACGATTGCCGACAATGCAGCGATGGCGATTGCGGGCGCGTCCTCGGGCGGGCGCGGCCATGCCGTCAACATCACTTCCGCCGCCGCCGCCGCCGCGCCGTCGTTCCAGCAAGTCGAGGTCGTGCAAGCCAGATAGAAAACAAACGAAAGCGGAGGGAACAATGTCGCCAATCAGGAGCATCGCCGTCGCCTTATGCGCCGCCCTGGCGTTCGCCGGAGCGGCCGCGGCCCAGGACATCAAGATTTCGCACCAGTTCAAGCAGGGAGACGCGCGCGACGAGGCCACGCGCCTCTTCGTCGCCGAAGTCGTCAAACGCGATCCCAGCCTGAAGTTCCGCATCTTCCCCAATCGCTCCCTGATCGCCGCGCCGTTCGAGCAGCTCGCCGCCATGCGCGACGGCAGCGTCGAAATGGCGGTCTATCCCATCAACTACGGCGGCGGCCAGGTGCCGGAATTCTCGGTCACGACGCTGCCGGGGCTGATCCGCGGCCTCGACCACGGCGAGGCGCTGCGCGATTCGGCCTTCGCCAGGACGCTGAACGAGGCGGCCCACGCCAACGGCGTGCACATCGTCACCTGGTGGTGGACGCCGCTGGGCTTCGTGATGAAGAACAAGGCCTTCCGCGGTCCCGATTCGGTGTCGGGCCTGAAGATGCGCGGCGCCGACGCCTATGTCGACCTGCTGCTGAAGGAGCAGGGCGCCTCGGTCGTGGCCATGGCCGGCACCGAGCTCTACAGCGCCATGCAGAGCGGCATCCTCGACGGCTTCCTGACCTCGACCGAGAGCATGTACACCAACCGCTTCTACGAGGTCGGCAAGTCGGCGACGCTGGGCGGGTCGTACAATTTCGCCACCTCCCTGCAGCCGCTGATGATGTCGCGCAAGGCGTGGGACAAGCTCACCGACGCGCAGAAGAAGATCTTCGACGAGGCGGCGCGCGTCAGCGAAAAGTACTTCAACGACGTGCAGGCCAAGGCCATCGAACAGGCCAACGCGGCGTTCAAGAAGGCCAATGTCGAGGTGCACGAGCTGACCAAGGCGGAGTTCGACGCCTGGGTCGCGGCCGCCCGCCAGCACTCCTGGGCCAAGTTCGAGAAGGACGCCGGCCGCGGCGCTGCCCTCATCCGCGAGGCGCTGGCGGCGGCCAAGTAGAGCGGACACGCCATGGCAGGCCGGGGCGGCGCGTTGCCGCCCCGTTTCGCGACGGAAGAGGTCGGGTCGATGCGGGGAAGCAATAAAGTGCGCAAGCTGATCGCGCTGGCCGACGCGATCAGCCGGACCATGGCGGTGGTCGCCTGCGCGATGATCGTCGCCGTCATCCTGGTTCTCAACCACATGATCGTCATCCGGCTGCTGGGCGAACCCGTCGTCTGGCATCTCGAGCTTTCGATCTATCTCACCATCGCCGCCTTCTTCCTCGGCACGCCCTACGCGGTGCTGGCCCGCGCCGACGTCGCCATCGACCTGCTGAGCGCCGGCCTGTCGCCGCGCAACGCGGCGCGTCTGCGGGCGGCGGTGCTGCTGGTGATGCTGGCGACCGGCGCCTATCTGGTGTGGAGCGGGCTGGGGCGCGCGCTGGAAGCCATGCATTCCAACCTGCGCAGCACCAGCCTGTGGGGGCCGCTGCTGTGGCCGGTCTATGCCGTCATGCCGCTGGGCCTGGCGCTGGCCTGCCTGCAGATGACGGCCGAACTCGCGGCCTTCTTCACCGGAGCGCGCAAGGAGACGCCGCGATGAGCGAACTGCAACTGGGGGCGCTGATCCTGTTCGTCACCAGCGTCGTGCTGCTGACGGGCGTGCCGATCTCCTACGGCCTGGTGGCGGTCTCGGTGATCTTCCTGCTGCTGTTCGCCGGGCCGGCCAGCCTGGTCGCCGTGCCGCGGGTGCTGTTCGAGGAGGTCAACGGCTTCGCCCTGCTGGCGCTGCCCATGTTCATCCTGCTCGGCAGCGTGGTCGGCGCCTCGCGCGCCTCGACCGATCTCAACGACGCCGCCCATCGCTGGATGGGGCGCATTCCCGGCGGCCTGGTGGTGGCCAACATCGTCGCCTGCGGCCTGTTCTCCGCCATCTGCGGCTCCAGCCCGGCCACGGCGGCGGCGATCGGCCGGTCGGGCATTCCCGAAATGCGCGCCCGCGGCGTGCCGGCCTGGCTGGCCGCCGGCTCGATCTGCGCCGGCGGCACGCTGGGCATCCTCATTCCGCCGTCGATAACCATGATCATCTACGGCGTGTCGACCGGCACCTCGATCGGCAAGCTGTTCGTCGCCGGCGTGATACCCGGGCTGATCCTGGTGGCGGCCTTTTCCGCCTATGCCGTATTCGCCTCCCGGCGCGGGCGGGCCGCCGCGCCGGCCGTCGCCGCGCCGCGCCTGCCGGAGACCGACGCCGAGAGCAGGCTCAACGCCAGCCTGCGCGTGCTGCCCTTCCTGATGCTGATCGTCATGGTGCTGGTCGCGCTCTACGGCGGCATCGCCACGCCGTCGGAAGGGGCGGCCGTGGCGGCGCTGCTGGCGGTGCTGCTGGTGCTGTTCATCTACCGCCCGCCGATGGCGCTGTGGCGCAGCGTCGGCGCCGAGGTGATCCGGGATTCGGCGATGCTGCTGCTGATCATCGCCGCCTCCGGCCTGTTCGCCTACATGCTCTCGCTGCTCTACGTGACGCAGTCCTTCGGCGAGCTGATGAGCGCCTCGGGCATGGATCGCTGGGTGTTCTTCGCCCTGGTCACCGTCTTCCTGCTCGTCGCCGGCTGTTTCCTGCCGCCGGTGGCGCTGATCCTGGTGGTGATGCCGCTGATCCAGCCGTCGCTGGAGGCCTACCATTTCGATCTGATCTGGTTCGGCGTCATCATGACCATCCTGATGGAGATCGGGCTGATCACGCCGCCGGTCGGCGTCAACCTCTTCGTCATCCAGGGCATCGCGCCCGACATTCCGCTGCGCCAGATCCTGCTGGGCTCGACGCCGTTCGTCATCATCATGCTGGTGGCCATCGTGTTGTTCGCCTTCGTCCCCGGCCTCGTCACCTGGCTGCCGGCGCTGATGGTGGGAGGATAGCGGGCATGGACCGGATGCGGACAAGGGAGAACAGGGCATGAGTGGCGGCGGTCTCGAAGGCGTGCGCGTGGTCGATCTGACGACGTTCCTGTCCGGTCCCTATTGCACCATGCTGCTGGCCGACGCCGGCGCCGACGTCGTCAAGGTCGAACGGCCCGATAGCGGCGACGAGATGCGCCGCATCGCGCCCTTCGCCGGCCAGGAAAGTGCCGCCTTCCTGCTGCTGAACCGCAACAAGCGCAGCCTCTGCCTCGACCTGAAGAACGCGGCGGACATCGCGGTACTGCGCCGGCTGATCGAGCGGGCCGACGTGCTGGTGGAGAATTTCCGCCCCGGCGTGTGCGACCGGCTGGGGCTGGGCTTCGAGGCCCTGTCGCGGCTCAACCCGAAGCTGGTCTACTGCTCCATTTCCGGCTTCGGCGGCACCGGTCCCTACCGCGACCGCGGCGGTTTCGACCTCGTCGCCCAGAGCATGTCCGGGCTGATGGCGGTCAACGCCGACGATGCGGGCAATCCGCGCCGCCTGCCGATCCCCATTTCGGACATCTGCTCGGGCATGTTCGGCGCCATCGGCGTGCTGACCGCGCTGCAGGCGCGCCAGCGCACCGGGCGCGGCCAGCACGTCGATCTGTCGCTGCTAGAGACGGCGGTGGCGCTGGGCGTCTACGAGGCGGCCCTATATTTCTCCAGCGGCCAGCGCCCGCCCGCGCTGGGCGAGAAGCATCGCGGCAGCGCGCCGTACCAGGCCTTCCAGGCGTCGGACGGCTGGCTGGTGCTGGGGGCGGGGCCGCAGAATCTGTGGGAGAAGCTCTGCGACATACTGGAGGCGCCCGAGCTGCGGCGCGATCCGCGCTTCCGCGACAGCCCGACCCGGGTCAAGCACAGCCACGAACTGGCCGGGCTGATCCAGCAGCGCATGATCGGGCGCAGCCGCGGCCACTGGCTGGCGGCGCTGGAGGCGGCGGGCATTCCCGCCGGTCCGGTGCTGCACCACGACGAAACCTTTGCCGACCCGCAGGTGCAGGCGCGGCGCATGATCGAGACGGTCCAGCATCCGCTGGTCGGCGCGTTCAGCGTGCTGGGCAGCGTCTGCAAGCTCTCCGACACGCCCAACGCCATCCGCTCGCCCGCGCCGACGCTGGGCCAGCACACGCAGGAGATCCTGGCGTCGCTGGACGCGGCGGCCGAATGAGGCTTCGGAACTTGTGAATCCGCTCTAGCCGTCGAGCAGCACGGAGCTGAGGACCACCATGAGGTCGGAGAAATTCTCGCGCTTGATGTCCATGTGGTGGCGCATGGCGCGTTCGGCCGCCTCGCCGTCGCCCTGCAGGATCAGCTCGACGATCTGCGTGTGCTCGGCGTAGGACTCGCGGATGCGGTTGGGAAACTCGAAGCTGTAGCTGCGATAGGGCTGCAGGCGGCGGCGCAGGGTGCGCACCTGCTCCTCGAGGATCGGATTCTTGGCGCCCTGGTAGAGCAGGTCGTGGAAATGCAGGTTGTAGCGGGTATAGGCGGCGGCGTCCTGCGACTGCAGCATGGCATTGGCCTCGGCCTGCGCCTGCGCCAGCGCCTGCTGGTCGGCGCGGCTCATGCGGCGGGCGCAGAGATTGGCGCACAGCGCCTCCAGATGCGCCATGATCTCGTACATGTGGAAGAACTGCGACATGGTCATGGCGCTGGCGAACATGCCCTGGCGCGGCCGGTACTCGACGATGCCCGACGACACCAGCCGGTTCAGCGCTTCGCGCACCGGGGTGCGCGAGACGTTGAAGCGCTGCGCCAGTTCGCGCTCGTCCAGCCGCTGGTTGGGCAGGATCACGCCGGAGACGATATCGTGCTCGAGCGCGGCGATGATGTCGGTCTGGGAGGTCCGCCGCGCGGCAGGCTTGCCGCGGGCGGCGCGTTGGTGCTGTTTCTTGGCCACGGCCGGTCCGGCCCCACTGCTCGAGGGAGCGTCAATTATACGCAAACCCGCTGCAATACAACCGCTTCATCGGTCGTGGCGCCGCTGCGGCGCGCCGAAGCGGGAGCCCGAATCGGCGACCAGGATTTCGCCCGTCACCGGCGCGCCGCCGGTGACGAACCACAGCACGACCTCGGCCATGTCGTCGGCGCTGGGCACCTGCTTCAGCGGGTTGCCTTCGCGATAGCGCTTGAGCTGCGCCTCGTAGCGCGCCTCGCCCAGTCCCTGGCGCGGCCAGCGGCTCTCGAACAGGCCGGGCACGATGGCG
This sequence comes from Reyranellaceae bacterium, assembly GCA_050181585.1. Classification (GTDB taxonomy): domain Bacteria; phylum Pseudomonadota; class Alphaproteobacteria; order Reyranellales; family JAQSWP01; genus JAQSWP01. The sequence continues at coordinate 194,907 of JBFXDA010000002.1, read as the reverse complement.
TTGACCCGGATCTCCGGCCCCAGCGCGCGCGCCATGCCCAGCGTCATGGCGTTGAGCGCGCCTTTGGACGCCATGTAGGCGTAGGACGAGCCGACGCCCATGATGCTGGCGATCGAGGAGACGTTGACGATCGAGCCCCGGCCCTGCCGGCGCATGCTGGGCGCCACGGCGCGCACCATCTGGTAGGCGCCGATCACGTTGACCGCGAAGACGCGCTGGAAATCCGCCGCCGACAGGCCTTCCAGATCCGTGCTCGGCACGAACTTGGTGGTGCCGGCATTGTTGATCAGCGCATCGATGCGGCCCCATTCGTCGAGCGCGGCCTGGGCCAGGCGGCGGCAATCGGCGTCGTCGGCGACATCGGCCTGCACCGCCAGCGCCTGCGCGCCGGCGGCCCGGCACTGTTCGGCGGTGGCGTGCGCTTCGGCTTCGCTGCGCGAATAGTTGACCACCACGTTGCAGCCCAGCCGCGCCAGGCGCAGGGCGCAGGCCGCACCCAGTCCGGTCGCCGCACCCGTGACGATGGCGACGTTTCCCCGCATATCCATGGCCGACCTCCGATCGTTCTTGTGGCTTGAAATCGTACGAAAAATTATCGATTGCATACAATAATAACGATTTGGCATAATAAAACCAACGATGTCGTGGCACAGGCTGCGGCACAGCCGAGGAACGCCATGGCCGACGAACTCACACTGCGCGTCGAGGGGCCCATCGCCCGCGTCGTCATCGACCGGCCGGGCAAGCGCAACGCCATGTCGCTGGCCATGTGGCAGGAGCTGCCCTCGCTGTTCGGCGCGGCGGCGCACCTGCCGGAGGTGCGGGTGATCGTGCTGCAGGGGGCGCGGCCGGAAGCCTTCTCCGCCGGCGCCGATATCGGCGAGCTGGTCGCGCACAGCGCCTCGGCCGAGCTTGCCGGCCGGTTCATGGACACGATCGAGGCGGCGACGCTGGCGATGACCGGCTGCCCCAAGCCGATCGTGGCGGCGATCTCGGGCGACTGCATGGGCGGCGGCGTCGAGCTGGCGATGGCTTGCGACGTGCGGCTGGCCAGCCGCGCCAGCCGCTTCGCCATACCGCCGGCGCGGCTGGGCGCGCTGTACGGCTTCAGCTCGACGCGGCGTCTGGTGCAGCTCGTGGGACCGGGCCGGGCCAAGGACCTGCTGTTCAGCGCCCGCATGGTCGAGGCGCAGGAAGCCTGGGACATCGGGCTGGTCGACCAGCTTCACGCGGCGGCGGATTTCGAGGCGGCGGTCACGAAATACGCCACCACGCTGTGCCAGCGCGCGCGCTCCTCGCTGAGCGGCGCCAAGACCATGGTGGCGGCCGCGCTCAGCGCCCTGGCGGAGGAGGACGCCGCGCTGTGCCGGCTGCGGCTGGACAATTTTCTCGGCGAGGACCTGCGGGAGGGCGCGCGCGCCTTCCTGGAGAAGCGGCCGCCCAGCTTCCGCTGAAGCCCCGCGGCATCGGCCCATTCACAGGAGGAAACGGATGCAGCAAATCGACAACGCCATCGGCCAGCTCGAGCATGTCGGCCTGGCGATGAAGAATCTGGACGGCGCGCGCAAGCTGTTCGCCGACAAGCTGCGGCTGCCGGTGGCCGACAGCCCGGCCGGCGACGGCTTCGGCGTGCAGGCCGGCGGCACGCTGCTGCGCGTGGCGCAGGACGATGCGCCGCAGCACGCGCTGGGGCGGCATGGGGTGAACCACGTCGCCATCCGCGTCAAGTCGCTCGACGCCGCGCGCCAGCGCCTGGCCCAGATCGGCGTCAAGCTGGCGGCCAGCCAGCCGCCGGGCACCGACGGGCGCAAGGCGCTGTGGAGCGATCCGCAGACGACGGTGGGCATTCCCCTGCAATTCGTCGAGCAGCCATCGGGCCTGAAATTCGCCGCCCGCGCCGCCGACGCCTTCGTCGAGCGCGTCGATCACCTGGGCGTTGCCGCGCACGATCACATGCAGGCGCGCCGGCTCTATGTCGACCAGATGGGCTATACGGTCGAGTGCATGCAGATCGATTCCGAGGTGCTGATCCCGGTCGAGACCACCTCCAACGACAAGTACGGATCGAAGACGCATGTGCGTCCGCCGATCTCGGCCGTCGGCTCGGGCCTGCTGGCGCTGTTCGTCACGGTGGGCGATTTCGATCTGGAGATCATGCAGCCGCTGGGCCAGGCCAATGTGCGCGTGCCGCTGGGCTCGGTGCCGGGCACGGTGGGCCAGGACCAGGGCGCCATCGCCCGCTTCCTGGAGAAGCGCGGCGAGGGGCTGCTGCATATCTGTTTCAAGACGCTCGACATCGCCAACGCCATCGAACAGGTGAAGTCCGCCGGCATCAAGATGATCGACCCCGTCGCCCGCCCCGGCGGTCGCGGCGGGCTGATCGCCTTCATGGACCGGCGCGACACCGAAGGCGTGCTGATGCATTTCGCCGAGCGCACGCCGTTATAGAACTCCGGACACTCTCATCTGCCCTTCGGGCCCCCTTCGACTTCGCTCGGGGCAGGCTCTTCTCCCGCACGCGGGAGAAGGGCGTAATGAGAGAGCACCTGATTGCCGACACCCTTCTCCCGCGTGCGGGAGAAGGTGGGCGAAGCCCGGATGAGGGTGTCGCCGAGAGAAGCCGGCGCGGCTATTTCGCATCCTTCTCGCGGAACACCTCGCGCGCGATGCGGGTCGATTCCAGCGCGGCGGGAACGCCGCAATAGATGGCGGTCTGCAGCAGCACCTCGACGATCTCCTCGCGGGTGCAGCCATTGGTCAGCGCGCCGGCGACGTGGATTTTCAGCTCGTGCGGGCGATTGAGCGCCGTCAGCATGCCGAGATTGAGGATCGAGCGGGTTTTGGCGTCGAGGCCCGGCCGGTTCCACACCGCGCCCCAGCAATATTCCGTCACCAGCTCCTGCAGCGGCCTGGTGTATTCGTCGGCCGCGGCCAGCGATTTCTCGACGTAGTCGCTGCCCAGCACCCGCTTGCGCATCGCCAGGCCCTTGTCGAACAGTTCCGAACTCATGCGGTCCTCCGGTTCTGGTTGAGGGCGGCCTCGGCCGCGTTCTCGACATGGCGGCGGCAGGCCTCGGCGGCGGCCTGCGGATCGCGCCGTTGCAGCGCCGCCAGGATGACGCGGATCTCGCCGATGCTGGCGGCAAGCCGCGCCGGCGTGCCGAGCGAGACGCGGCGCAGCAGTGAAACGCGCGCCTGCAGCATGCCAAGGAAGGAGGGCACGATCTCGTTGTCGGCGCCTTCCAGCAGGATGCCGTAGAACCCGTCCTTGGCCTTCAGCATCAGGTCGATGTCGCCGTTGTCGTAGGCTTGCGCCACCTCCTCGACCGCGGCTTCCAGCCGCGCCATCTGCGCGTCGGTCGCGTTGCGGGCGAAGAGGTCGCCGGCCAGGCTCTCCAGCGCGGCGCGCACCTGGTAGAGCGAGCGCGCCTGCTTGGCCGAGATCGAGGCCACGATCGGCCCCTTGTTGGGCAGCACCTCGACCAGGCCCTCGGTCTCGAGCTGGCGCAGCGCCTCGCGCACCGAGGTGCGGGACGCGCCGGTCAGCTCGCACAGCTCCTTCTCGATCAGCCGCACGCCGGGCTGGAAGCGGCCGTTCAGGATGGCGTTGCGGAAGGAAGCGGCCACCTGCTGCCGCACCGGCGCGGCGACGGAAGATATCTTCATGTCAGACATTGGTCGCCTTTCCGTTCATCTCGGCCGCCGCCGCCAGCACGGCGGCGACGATGAACTGGTAGCCGGTGCAGCGGCAGATATTGCCGGACAGATACTCGCGTACCTCGGTTTCGCTCGGGTCGGGATTCTCCGCCAGCAGGGCGGCCGCCGTCACCAGGAAGCCCGGCGTGCAGAAGCCGCATTGCAGGGCGTGATGCTGCTTGAAGGCGCGCTGCAGGGGATGCAGCACGGAACCGTTCGCCAGGCCTTCGACGGTGACGATCCGCGCGCCTTGCGCCTGCGCCGCCAGGGTCAGGCAGGCGCGGGCGGGCGCGCCGTCGATCAGCACGGTGCAGGCGCCGCAGGCGCCGTGCTCGCAGCCCAGATGCGTGCCGGTCAGCCCGCACTCCTCGCGCAGGAAATCGGCCAGGGTGCGACGCGCCTCGACGTCCTGGCGCGTGAGCGCCTTGCCGTTGACTTCGACGGCGACGGCGAGCGAAGAGACGGGTGCGCTCATGTCGCGCTCCTCTCGGCCGCCTTGGTCAACGCGCGCTCGATCAGCACTTGCGCCAAAGCGCGGCGATACTCGGCGGTGGCGTGCAGGTCGCTGGGCGGTTCCAGGCCGTGCGCGATGCGTTGCGCTTCGGCCGCGATGCCCTGGCCATCGACATCGAACGCCACCGGCGCGCGGCCCAGGCCGCCGATCGCCACCCGCGCTCCGCCGTTGCTCGCTACCGATGCAGCGACCGAGATCAGCGCGAAATCGCCATGCCGGCGCGCCAGTTCAATGAAAGCGTAACCGGTGTCGCGGCGCCCGGCGGGCAGGCGCACCTGCTCGACCAGCTCGTCGTCGCGGATCGAGGTCGAGAGCGCGTCGGCCAGAAACTCCTCGGCGGCGATCGTGCGCTTGCCCTTGGCCGACGCCAGCACGATCTGCGCCTTGAGCAGCAGCGCGCAGACCGGCAGCTCGGCGGCGGGATCGGCGTGGCAGAGCGAGCCGACGATGGTGCCGCGGCTGCGCGTGGCGGGATGGCCGATCTGCCGCACCGCTTCGGCCAGCAGGGGCAGGGCGGCGGCGAGCTCCTTGTCCTGCTCCAGCGTGCGCTGGCGCAGCATGGCGCCGATGACGATGGCGTCGCCCTCGCGCCGCCAGTACGCCAGATCGCGCACCTTGCCCAGATCGATGACGACGGCGGGCCGCACCATGCGCAGGTTCAAGAGCGGCATCAGGCTCTGGCCGCCGGCGATGAAGCGGGCGTCCTCGCCGTGCTCGGCCTTCAGGGCCAGGCACTCGTCGATGGTCTGCGGGGCGGCGTAGGAGAAGACGGGCGGCTTCATGCGGCTGCTCCCGCCTTGCCCGCCTGCAACGCGGCGAAAATGTCGCTCTCGCTGAACGGGACGTGGCGCAGGCGCAGGCCGCGATCGCGCAGCGCGTCCTCGACCGCGGCGGAGAGAGCGGCCGGCACCGGGATGGTGCCGCCCTGGCCGGCGCCCTTCATGCCCAGCGGGTTGAGCGGGCTGGGCGTCGACAGATAGTCGATATGCACATGCGGCACGTCGACCGAGGTGGCGACCAGGTAGTCCATGAAAGTGCCGGTCAGGATCTGGCCGCTGTCGTCGTAGACGGCGCGCTCGAAGAAGGCGTTGCCGATGCCCAGGCCCACGCCGCCGATCACCTGGCCGTCGACCAGCATGGGATTGATCATGGTGCCGAAATCCTCGACGGCGACGTATTTCAGGATGCTGACCTTGCAGGTGCGCGGATCGACCTCGACTAGCGCCGCATGGCAGCCGGTGGCGAAGGTGTTGGTGGGCGGCGAGAAGCTGGCCACCGTGCTCATGCCGGGGCCGAACGCGCGCAACGGCAGCGGCGCGCCCGACTCGCCCAGCGAGGTGTGGACGATGTCGGCCAGCGTCATGGCGCGGCCCAGGGCGGCGCCGTCCTTGCGTGCGATGGCGCCATTCTCCAGGGTGAGATCGTCGGGCGCGGCCTGCAGCAGGGTGCCGGCGATGTTCAGCGCCCGCTCGCGCAACTGTTTTGCCGCATTGAGCACGGCCGAGCCGGTGACGATGCCGGCGCGGCTGGCGAAGGTGCCGATGGAATAGCGCACGTAGTCGGTGTTGCCGGCCAGCACCTTCACCTTGTCGAACGGCACGGCGAGCTGGTCGGCGACGATCTGGGCGAAGGCAGTGCGCTGGCCCTGGCCCTGGCTGGGCGTGCCCATGCGCACCGTGACCGAGCCGTCGAGCTCGACCGACATGCCGACTTCCTCGAACGGACCCAGCCCGGTGTCCTCGACGCAGCAGGCCAGCCCGATGCCGATATGCCGGCCCTGCGCGGCATAATCTTTCTGGGCGGCCTTGTGCTTGTCGTACTCGATCATTTCCAGCGCCCGTTCCAGCAAAGCCGGCACGTTGCCGCTGTCATAGGTGCGCCGCGTGCCGTCGCGCGAGATGAAGCCGACGTCGTAAGGGTATTCATGCGCCTGGATCAGGTTGCGCCGTCGCAGCTCGGCGCCGTCGATGTTCAGCTTGCGCGCCACCGCGTCGAGCAGGCGTTCGCTGACGTAGCAGGCCTGCGGCCGTCCCGCGCCGCGCACCGGCGCGACCGGCACGGTGTTGGTGTAGACCACCTCGCACTCGACCTTGTAGTTCGGCACCTTGTAGGGACCGGGGATGTTGACGGCGGTCAGCAGCGGCACCACCGGACCCCAGGGCGTGTAGGCGCCGGTGTCGCACAGGAACTTGCCGCGAATGCCTAAGATCACGCCCTCCGCCGTGGTGGCGATCTCCATGTCGTGGAGCTGGGTGCGCTCGTGATAGGCGGCGATCAGGTGCTCGCGCCGGTCCTCGATCCACTTGATCGGCACTTCCATTTGGCGGGCGATGACGGGGATCAGCAGATCCTCGACATAAGTCAGCCCCTTGTAGCCGAAGCCGCCGCCGACATCGGGGTTCAGCACCTGCACCGCGTTCTCGGAAAGCTGCAGGGCGTTGGCGATGGCCGTGCGGTGCACGAAGGGCACCTGCGAGACGTTCCACACCACCATGCGCTCTTCATGCGGGTTCCACTGCGCGACGATGCCGCGCGTCTCCATCGCCTGGCCGGCGCCGCGCTGGATCTGCAGCCGCTCGCGCACGATGCAGGCGGCCTCGGCGAAGGCCTTGTCGGTGTCGCCGCAGGAAACCGGAATGCGGGCGGCGAGGTTGGACGGCAGGTCCTGGTGCACGCGGCTGGTCTCGTCGGCCATGGCGCGCTCGAGGTCGATCACCGCCGGCAGCAGGTCGTACTCGACCTGCACCAGCTCGGCGGCGTCCTCGGCCAGGTAGCGGCTTTCGGCCACGATGGCGGCGATCGGCTCGCCGACATAGCGCACGACGCCGTCGGCCAGCACCTGCGGCCCGCGCGGGTTGCGCAGCACCGGGTTGGGGTGGCAGTCGGGCAGGATCTTCGCCGTGTCGGGCAGGTCCTGGGCCAGGAACACGGCATGCACGCCCGGGGCCGAGCGGGCGGCTGCGACGTCGACCTTTATATGGGCGCGGGCGGCTTCGCTTCTGACCAGCGCCACATGCAGCATGCCGGGCAGCTTGATGTCGTCGACATAGCGGCCCTTGCCCTGGATCAGCCGGTCGTCCTCGGCCCGTGTTTGGCGCTTGCCGAACAGCATGTCCTCACCCGTCCTTCTTTTATCTATAGTACGATAATCTCATAATACGGTACTAGACAAATCTGACGAATCCCGACAAGGTGCTGGAAAAAGCGGCAGGGAACGTAGAGGAGGACGGCGATGGCTTTGGCGCAGGTCAACGGCACGGAGCTCTGGTACTGGATTCAGGGCAGCGGCCATCCGCTGATGCTGTGCCCCGGCCTGGGGCTGGACCACCAGTACTACCGCTTCGGCGAGCCGCTGCTGCGCGGCGTCGCCAAGACCGTGCTGCTCGACCCGCGCGGCATCGGCCAGTCGCGCAAGGACTCGCCGCAGAAAGTCACCTACACGCCGGAATTGTGGGCCGACGACTTCGCCGCCCTGGCGCGACACCTGGAGTTCGACAAGGTCGATATCCTGGGCTCCTCGCTGGGCGGGTCGATGGCGATGGCCTTCGCCGAGAAATATCCCGAGCTGACGCGCTCGCTGGTCGTGATCGGCGGCTTCTCCCAGCTCGATCGGGCGCTGGAGACCAATTTCCGCCTGCGCCAGAAGATCATCCGCAAGCTGGGCATGGGCGAGGAGATCGCCGATTTCATGGGGCTGTCGACCATGACCCGCGAGTTCATGGAGACCGAGGCCGGGCTGAAGGTGATGCAGGCCAACCAGGCCAACATCCAGAACAACTCGCCCGAACTTTACATCGCCTTCCTCGACTCCATCCTGTACTGGGGCCGCAAGATGCCGGGCCAGGAGAAGGAGCCGCTCTTCACCACGCGGCTGAAGAACATCAAGTGCCCGACCCTGGTGATCGCCGGCGACAACGACTATTTCATCCCCGCCTCGTTCTCAAAGCAGATCGCCGAGCACGTTCCCGGCGCGCTCTATCGCGAGGTGAAGAGCGGCGGCCACATCCCTTTCATCGAGAAACCGCAGGAAACGGCGGCGCTGGTGAAGGAGTTCTTGGCGCGGGTGTAATAGCCCCGCAAATAACGGATTCTTTGCGTCGCCAAGACGGAAGGTACACCGGCTAATCACCGCTTGGTCACGCCGGCCGCTCCGCCGAACCGCCTATGTTTCGCCACATGGCGGCCATCATTGATACGGCGCTCCAGCGTCGAGCGGCTTCGGGCAGACCCATTCGCGTCGGCCTGATCGGCTCCGGCTTCATGGCCAAAGGCATCGCGCTGCAACTGGCGACGGTGGCGCCGGGCATCGGCCTGGCCGCGGTCGCCAGCCGCAATCCCGAGGCGGCGGAGAAGATCGTCGCCGATGCCGGCTTGCAGCCGCGCCGGGTCGACACGCCGAACGAGTTGCGCCGTGCCCTGCGCGAGGGGATGGTCGCGATCACCGAGGACTGGCTGGCGGTGTGCCAGGCCGATGGCATCGACGCCGTTCTAGAAGTGACCGGCTCGATCGACTACGCCGCCCAGGTCGCCAGCGCGGCCATCGCCGCCGGCAAGCACCTGATCCTGATGAATGCCGAGCTCGACGGCACGGTGGGGCCGCTGCTGGCGCGCCGCGCCGCGGCGGCGGGCGTGGTGTGCAGCAACGCCGACGGCGACCAGCCCGGCGTGACGATGAATCTCTTCCGCTTCGTGCGCGGCATCGGCGTGCGGCCGGTGCTGTGCGGCAACATCAAGGGGCTGCACGATCCCTACCGCACGCCCGCCACCCAGGCGGAATTCGCCGCGCGCTGGGGCCAGAAGCCCCACATGGTGACGTCCTTCGCCGACGGCACCAAGGTGTCGCTCGAGCAGGCCATCATCGCCAACGCCACCGGCATGGGCGTGGGCCGGCGCGGCATGTTCGGCCCCACGGTCACCGCCGGCACGCCGATCGAGGAAGCAGCGCGCTCGCTGCCGGCCGAGGACTTCATCGACGGCCCCGGCATCGTCGACTACGTCGTCGGCGCGGCGCCGTCGCCGGGCGTGTTCGTGCTGGGCACGATCGACAACGCCGTGCAGCGCCATTACCTGGAGCTCTACAAGCTGGGCAAGGGGCCGCTCTACTGCTTCTACACGCCCTACCATCTCTGCCATTTCGAGGTGCCCAACACCGTCGCCCGCGCCGTGCTGTTCCAGGACGCGACCATCGCGCCCGTGGGCGCGCCGCGGGTCGAGGTGGTGGCAGCGATGAAACGCGATGCCAAGGCCGGCGAAGTGCTCGACGGCCTGGGCCATTTCATGACCTACGGCCTGTGCGAGAACGCCGACGTGGCGCGGCGCCAGCGCCTGCTGCCGATTGGCATCGCCGGCGGCTGCCGCCTGCGCCGCGACGTCGGGCGCGACGTGGTGCTGAGCTATCGCGACGTCGAGCTGCCCGCCGGCCGACTGATCGACCGGCTGCGCGCCGAGCAGGAGGCGGTCTTTGCCGCCGATGGCGGCAGGCCGGCGCGGGCGGAGATCCCGGGCGGGCCGGCGATGCCGGAAGCGGTTGCGTTCAGCGGGGATGCGGTCGATGCCAGTGCTTGACCAGTTTCTGTGGCTGGCGCAGCGCCTGGCCAAGCTCCGCCACCGCCGCCCGCGCGTAGTCGAGCGGCGTCGGGGCGCGCCCGGCCTGGCGCAGCCCTTCCAGATGGAAGGCGAGAAAGTCGCGGCCGCTGCCGCTGGCCAGCCCGCGCAGCAGCAGCCGGTGGCAGCGCGCCAGGTGTTGCCGTTCCAGCCGCGCCAGTTCGGCGGCGGCGAAATAGCGCGGGCCATAGTCGCGCAGCAGCGTCAGCCATTCCCGCATCAGCGTCTGGCGGCGCTCGGCCAGGGTGGCGGTGATGGAATCCTCGTGCACGCGCGAGAACGCCAGCACCTGGTGCACGAAGCCGAACTTCACCCCGTCCAGAATGTCGAGCCAGGCGGCCAGGTCGGCATGCAGCAGATGCGGCGGATAGAAGGGCTGGCGCGCCCGCACCAGTTCGGCGCGCAGCAGGCCGCTGGTCGGCGCCAGGGCGAAGACCTGCCGCCGCAGGAACAGCCGCGCCACGTCGCGGCCGTCGAAAACGGCGCGATCCGTCGGCAGGCCGGCGCATTCGAGGCGCTCGCCGCGCCGGCGCAGGGAGCCGACGATGCCGATCCGCCGGTCGCTCTCGGCCAGCGCCACCAGGGCGGCAAGACTGCCGGGATAGAGCGCGTCGTCGGCATGCAGCACGCGGCAGTAGCGGGCCTCGCCGGACATCAGCGTCATGGCGCGGTTCCAGTTGGCGATGGGGCCGAGCGTGGCGGGGTTGCGGAACAACCGCACGCGGGCATCGCGGCGCGCCAACGCCCCGGCGATCGCGCCGGTCGCGTCGGTGCTGGCATTGTCCAGTACCACGACTTCCAGCGCCGCATGATCCTGCGTCAATGCGCTTTCCAGGCACTCCTGCAGGAAGCGCGCGCCGTTGAACACGGGGACGACGATGCTGACCAAAGGCGCGCTGCTCATGTCGACGCTGTCCTTGCGCAGATTGCGACGGTGCCCCTGCGACACTGGTTCCTGCGCCAGATGCAGGCAAGCAACAAAGCGGTGACCGGAGACGGCGCATGACCCGCATCCTGCACATCTCGCCCACCGACACCCAGGGCGGCGCCTGCCTGGGCGCCTATAATTTGCACAAGGCGCTGCAGCGCTGCGGCGCGGATTCGCGGATGCTGGTGCTGCGCAAATTCTCCGACGATCCTTCCGTCGTCACCCGCAGCCATCCCCTGCTGCGCCGGATCGAGGCGCTGCGTGACCCGCTCGACCGGCTGCCGCTGCAGCCCTATCGCTGGGAGCGGAACGGCTGGTGGTCGGTGGGCTGGCTGCCCGTCGGCCTGAAGCGCGCCATCGACCGGCTGCGGCCCGACATCGTGCAGTTCCACTGGGTCGGGCGCGGCATGGTGCCGATCCGCGAGCTGGCCAGGCTGCAGGACTATGCGCTGGTCTGGACTTTGCGCGACATGTGGCCGCTGACCGGCGGCTGCCACTATGCCGGCGACTGCACGCGCTACGTCAGCGGCTGCGGCGCCTGCCCGCAGCTCGGCTCGACGGCGCAACTGGACATCAGCCACTGGCAGTGGCGCGCCAAGCGCAAATACTGGCGCGACCTGCCGATCACCTATGTCGCGCTCAGCCACTGGCTGGCGCGCGAAGCCCGCCGCAGCCCGCTGGTCGGCGCCAACGAGGTGATCCGCCTGCCCAACGGCATCGATATCGCCCGCTTCCGGCCCACCGACAAGGCAGCGGCGCGCGCCGCCTGGGAGCTGCCGGCCGACCGGCGGATCGTCCTGTTCGGCGCCATGCATGCGCTGGTCGATCCGCGCAAGGGGTTCTCCTATCTGGTCGAGGCGCTGCGCCGGCTGGCGGCGCAGGGCTGGAAGGAGCGGGCGCTGGCGGTGGTGTTCGGCGCCAACCGCATCGAAGGCGATTTCGGCCTTCCGGTGCGCTTCATGGGCCAGGTGCGCAACGGCGAGGCGCTGGCGCGACTCTATTCCGCCGCCGATGTCATGGCGACGCCGTCGCTCTACGAGAACGCCGCCAAGACGGTGATGGAAGCGATGGCCTGCGGCACGCCGGTCGCCGCTTTCGGCAATACCGGCCAGTTCGACCTGATCGACCACAAGCTGAACGGCTACCTGGCCCAGGACCGCAGCGCCGACGACCTGGCTGCCGGCATCGCCTGGTGCCTGAAGCGCATGCAGGCGGACACCGCCCTGGCCGATCAGGCGCGGCTGAAGGCGGTGGTTCAGTTCGACATCGAGGCCATCGCGCGCGATCACCTGGCGCTCTACGAACGCCTGCTCGCCGTGCGGCGGCAGCGCGAGGAGGCCGCCCAGCCGGCGCCGTCGGCGGGCGAATTGTTCGAACCCTTGCTGGAGCGGCCGGCGCTTGCGGGCCGGCGACGGAGGTAGGCGATGAAGGTCGTCATTCTGGCGGGCGGCTTCGGCACCCGCATCAGCGAGGAGAGCGCGGTGCGCCCCAAGCCGCTGGTCGAGATCGGCAACCAGCCGATCCTGTGGCACATCATGAAGATCTATTCGGCGCACGGGCTGAACGACTTCGTCATCTGCTGCGGCTACAAGGGCAACCTGATCAAGCACTATTTCCGCAACTACGCCTTCGAGCTGTCCGACCTGACCATCGACCTGCGCAGCGCCGGCATGACCGTGCACCGCAACGGCGTCGAGCCCTGGAAGGTGACGCTGATCGACACCGGCGAGACCACCATGACCGGCGGGCGCCTGCGGCGCGTGGCGCCCTATCTCGACGGCGAGACGTTCTGCCTCACCTACGGCGACGGCGTTTCCGACATCGATATCGGCGAGCTGGTGGCCAGCCACCGGGCCAGCGGGGCGCTGGCGACGGTGACGGCGGTGCAGCCGCCCGGCCGCTTCGGCTTCCTCTCGCTGTTGCCCGAGGAAGATCGCGTGCTGGGCTTCCGCGAGAAGTCGAACGAGGATGCCGGCTACATCAATGGCGGCTTCTTCGTGCTCGAGCCCGAGGTCATCGACTATATCGACGGCGACGAGACGGTGTGGGAACGCGAGCCGCTGGAGCGGCTGGCGCGCGAGGGCAGGCTGCACGCCTACCGCCACCGCGGCTACTGGCAGAACATGGATACGCTGCGCGACAAGCACGTGCTGGACGGACTCTGGCGCAGCGGGGAGGCCCCATGGAAAATCTGGTGATCGACAAACCCGCTGCGCCGCCGCGCAGCAAGACCCCGCCCGGTCAGGCGCTGCGCGTGCTGGTGACCGGCGGCGACGGCTATATCGGCAACGTGCTGGCGCCGCGGCTGCTGGCGGAAGGCTGCGACGTGACGGTGATGGATGCCGGCTTCTACCGCGCCGCCTGGCTCTATCACGACGGGCTCGACCGGCCGCCGGTGCTGACCCGCGACATCCGCACCCTGGCGGCCGACGAGCTGTGCGGCTTCGACGCGGTGATCCACCTGGCCGAGCTCTCCAACGACCCGCTCTGCGAGCACGACGAGGGCCTGACCATGGCCATCAACCATGGCGGCTCGGTGGCGCTGGCCAGGGCGGCGAAGGAGGCGGGCGTGTCGCGCTTCCTCTACGCCTCCTCCTGCAGCGTCTATGGCGCGGCCGGCGAGGAGGCGGTGACGGAGACCTCGCCGTTGCGGCCGCAGACCGCCTATGCGCGCTGCAAGGAGATGGTGGAGCGCGACGTAGGGGCGATGGCCGACGAGACCTTCACGCCCGTCTTCCTGCGCCTGGCCACCGCCTTCGGCGCCTCCCCGCGCATGCGCTTCGACATCGTGATCAACAACCTGGCCGGTTTGGCCTGGACCACCGGCAAGCTGACGCTCAGCAGCGACGGCACGCCGTGGCGGCCGCTGGTGCATGTGCGCGACATCGCCGAGGCCTTCGTGCAGGCGCTGACGGCGCCGCGCCAGCGGGTGCACGGCCAGGCCTTCAATGTCGGGGCCGATGCGCAGAACTATCGCATCAAGGAGCTGGCGGAGACGGCGGCCACGGTCTTTCCCGGCTGCGCCGTCGAGCTGGGCGGCAAATCCGACGACGGGCGCTCCTATCGCGTCTCCTTCGCCAAGATCCGCCGCCATCTGCCGGAGTTCGACTGCCAGTGGACGGCCGAGCGCGGCTTCCGCCAGTTGCGGGCGCTGTTCGAGCATATCGACCTGACGGCCGAGACGTTCAACGCCCCGCCCTATACGCGCCTGCGCCAGCTCGCGCTGCTGCTGCGCACCCGGCAGGTCGATCCCCAGTTGAAATGGCGGACCCATGCGATTCTCTGAGACGCGCCTGAACGGCGCCTTCGTCATCGAGCCCGAGCGCTTCGACGACCATCGCGGCAGCTTCCTGCGCGCCTGGTGCCGGCGCGAGCTGGACCGGCAGGGCCTGGCCAGCGACTTCGTGCAGAGCAACGTCTCGCTCAATCCCAGGCGCGGCACCTTGCGCGGCATGCACTGGCAGGTGCCGCCGCATGGCGAGGTCAAGCTGGTGCGCTGTGTGAAGGGCGCGGTGCTGGACGTGATCGTCGACATCCGCGAGACCTCGCCGACGCGCTGGCAATGGATCGGCGTGGAGCTGACGGGGGAGAATTTCCGCTCGCTCTACATCCCCGAGGGCTTCGCGCACGGCTTCCAGACCCTGACCGACGACGTCGAGGTCACCTATCAGGTGACGGGCTACTACGAATCGGCAGCCGCGCGCGGCCTGCGCCACGACGATCCGGCGCTGGGCATCGATTGGCCGCTGCCGGTGACGGCGATCTCTGACGCCGACGCTTCCTGGCCGCTGCTGGCAATGCCGGGGACCAGCAACGCGGCCTGACGGGCCGCCCATGTCGTTTGCCGCCGCTTTGGGCTAGTCTCGCGGGTCAAATCCGCGCGACGAAAGCCCCCATGAGCGACAACGACAAGCCGACCATCGACACCATCCTGGCGCAGGTGGCGCATTTCATCGATCCCGGCACCGGGGCGGTGGTGCCGCCGATCCAGCTCTCCACCACCTTCGCCCGCGACGAGAACTACGAGCTGATCGGCAAGTACATTTACGGCCGCTACCAGAGCCCGACCTACGAGCCGGTCGAGCAGCTCATCGCTGAGCTGGAAGGCGCGGCCGAGGCCTCGATCTTCGCCTCGGGCCAGGCGGCCGCGGCTTCGGTGTTCGAGACGGTGCGGCCCGGGAAGCAAATCTTGGCGCCGACGGTGATGTATCACGGGCTGCAGGAGCTCTTGCGCCATATCGCCGAGCGGCGGGGCATCGCGGTGACGTTCTACGACGCCAAGGACCTGGCGGCGCTGGAGCGGGCCATCGTGCCGGGCCAGGCCGATCTGGTGTGGATCGAGACCCTGCTCAATCCCACCTGGGACGTGATCGACGTCGCCGGCTCGGCGCGCATCGCGCACAAGGCCGGCGCCGTCCTGGCCGTCGACGCCACGGTGACGCCGGCGCTGACCCTGCGCGCCATCGACCATGGCGCCGACTACGTGTTCCATTCGACCACCAAGTACCTCAACGGCCATTCCGACGTGACCGGCGGCGTGCTGGCCTGCCGCCAGGCCGAGGCGCGCTGGCAGGAGATGAAACACGTGCGCAAGATGGTGGGCGGCATCATGGGGCCGTTCGAGGCCTGGCTGCTGCTGCGCGGCATGCGCACGCTGGCGGTGCGCTACGACAAGGCGGCGGCGAACGCCATGAAGATCGCGCGCCATTTCGAGGGCCATCGCGCGGTGGAGCGGGTGATCTATGCCGGCCTGGAGTCGCATCCCGGCCACGCGCTGGCCAAACGGCAGATGCGGCGCGGCTTCGGCGGCATGTTGTCGATCTGCGTCAAGGGCGGTGCGGCGGAGGCCAAGCTGGTCGCCACCCGCGCGCGCAAATTCATCGCCGCCACCTCGCTGGGCGGGGTGGAATCGTTGCTGGAGCATCGCGCCTCGGTCGAAGGGCCGCACAGCACGGTGGCGAAAAACCTGCTGCGCGTGTCGGTCGGCATCGAGGATCCCGACGATCTGATTGCCGATCTGGAGCAGGCGCTGGCGCCGATAGCGCGGTAACGGGCGGCGCGAGCGCCGAAAACGCTGATTCTATTGGGCTTTTTGCCGAAGACGGCGGCGGAAGCCGCGAAAAACCGGGGTTTTTGGCCGATTAATCCACCGGGAAATCGCAAAAGGCCCCGCAATATATGGTGTTTCTGTTGCCGGCCCAGACTGAATATTGTAAGGAATCTCACGCTACCGGCCATATCTGGTACGGTTTGCGCTTCGTGACACCAGGGGAAACAACATGGCCGAGAAGACCGACAAGCCCAAAGTCCTGACCGTTCCGCTGTCGAAAATGATCGCCGAGATCGCCACCGCCACCGATATGCCGAAGAAGTCCGTCACCGCCGTGGTGGACGAGCTGGTGGGCCTGACGATCAAGAACCTGAAGAAGGGCAACAAGGTCCGCCTCACGGGCCTGGGCATTCTGCAGGTTCGCAAGCGCCCCGCCCGCATGGGCCGCAATCCGGCCACCGGCGAGGCGATCAAGATCAAGGCGTCCAAGAAGGTCGCTTTCCGCGTCGCCAAGGACCTCAAGGAAGCCGTCTAGGGTTCCTGCCGCAAGGCGTTGCGTTTTTCTTACCGGCTGGCGGCCGCGAGGCTGCCGGCCGGTTTGCTTTTGCGGGTCCTGGCATGCTTTGCCGGCGGAACCGGCGCCCGGCGCGAGGGTTTCCCTGCAAACCCTATCGAGCGGAGCCGTGCATGACCGATATCAAGGAATCCCGCATTCTCATCATCGCCACCGACGGTTTCGAGCAGTCGGAGCTGGAGGTGCCGCGCGACCGGCTGAAGCAGGCCGGCGCCAAGGTCACGATCGCCTCGCCCAGCGGCGACCAGATCTGCGGCTGGGACAAGGACGACTGGGGACGTCCGGTGCCGGTCGACACGGCGATCAGCGCCGTCAGCTCCAACAATTTCGACGCGCTGGTCATTCCCGGCGGCCAGATCAACCCCGACAAGCTGCGCGCCGACAAGCAGGCCATGGCGGTGGTGCGCGAGTTCCTCGACAGCGGCAAG
Source organism: Reyranellaceae bacterium (assembly GCA_050181585.1). Taxonomy (GTDB): domain Bacteria; phylum Pseudomonadota; class Alphaproteobacteria; order Reyranellales; family JAQSWP01; genus JAQSWP01. Next base: position 178,113 of record JBFXDA010000002.1, on the reverse strand, counting down.
CCGGTCGCCGCCATCTGCCACGGCCCCTGGCTGCTGGTGGAAGCCGATGCGCTGAAAGGCCGGGACGCGACCTCCTACCACTCCATCCGGCGCGACGTGGAGAATGCCGGCGGCAACTGGATCGACCGCGACGTGGTGGTCGACAACGGCATCATCACCTCCCGCTCGCCCGACGATCTCGACGCCTTCGTCGCCAAGATCATCGAGGAGGTCGGCGAAGGCCCGCATCCGCGCCAGGGCTGATCTGCGGGCGCCTCGGCTTGTCAAAGTCCTCCCCCGCTTGCCACTATCGCGGGCAGCAACCGGAGGAACCGACATGGCGACGATCAAGAAGGGCATCAAGGAACTCTGCGCCGAGGCGGAACGGGAGATCGAAACCCTGACCGTCGAGCAGGCGCTGGCGCTGACCGGCGATCCCAAAGTGCAACTGGTCGATATCCGCGACATCCGCGAACTGTGGCGCGAGGGCGCCATCCCCGGCGCCTATCACGCCCCGCGCGGCATGCTGGAGTTCTGGGTCGATCCCGCCAGCCCCTACGCCAAGGACGTGTTCCAGTCGGGCAAGAAATTCGTCTTCTTCTGCGCCGGCGGGCTGCGCTCGGCCCTGGCCGCCAAGGCGGTGCAGGACATGGGCCTGACGCCGGTGGCGCATATGGCCGGCGGCTTCGGCGCCTGGCGCGAGAAGGGCGGCCCGACCGTGGCGGTCGAGAAGAAATAGCTCCAGCCGCCTTCACGGAGTCCGGGGCGGATCGCGATCCGCCCTAAGCGGCGACGACCTCGACCTCCACGCCGTGCAGCGCGGTGCTGTCGCCCATGTCGGTGCGCAGGCCGGGGTTCAGGGCATTGACGTTCAGACCGGCCGGCGACAGGCGCGCCCAGCGCGTCTTGTGCGTCAGCGCCGTGCCCCGGGGCACGATGTCGGCCACCCGCAGCGTATGGGGCAGGGCGGCGAAATCGTTTCTCACCACCACCGCCTGGCCGTCGCGCAACTGGCGCTCGGCGGCATCCTGGGGGTGCAGCACGATCTGCTCGCCGCCCAGCAACTGGCGGATGCGCGGATCGTTGCCGTAGCTCGAATTCAGCAGCCACGGGCCGGCCGGCGACAGCAGCCGCAGCGCCGCGCCGCGCGGCGCGGCATCGACCGTCGGCAGGGCGGTGCGCGGCAGGCCCATCGACACCGCCCTGTCGCTGGCCAGCTCGACATGCCCGCTGGGCGTGTCGAATTGCAGCGCCCGGTGCAGGATCACCGGCTGGTCGGCGACCGGCAGCGTGCCGGCCTGCTTAAGTTCTTCGAAGCCGAGGCCGGGGCGGAAGCGCTGCAGTTGCGCGGCGATGATGGCTTCGTCGCTCTCATAGAGAGCCGGTTCCGAATAGCCCATGGCGCGGGCGAGGCGGCGGAAAATCTCCTGGTTGGGCAGCGACTGGCCCAGCGGCTCCATGACCTTGGCCTGCGCGCCCAGCGAGAGGTGGAAATAGGAGCCGACCAGATCGTCGAACTCCAGGAAGCTGGCGGCCGGCAGCACGTAGTCGGCGAAGCGCGCGGTGTCGGTCTCGAATAGGTCGACCACCACCGTGAACAGGTCCTCGCGCCGCAGCGCCTGGTGCAGCAGGCGCTGATTGGGCACCGAGGCGGCGATGTTCATGTTCCACACGAAGAGCGCGCGCGACTTGCCGGCATCGGCCAGATGCTGCGCCAGATCCATGTGGCTGACCTTGCGCACCGGCTCGGCGCGCAACTGCGGGCCGGCCAGCCCGCCCATGTCCAGGCCGCGCGTGGCGCCCTTGCCGTTGAGGTAGTAGAGGCCCGCGCCGGGCTTGCCGATATTGCCGGTGACAGCGGGCAACAGCGCGCAGGCGCGCATGATGTTGCCGCCTTGCGGCTGGCGCTGCAGGCCCTGGCCCAGCCATAGCAGCGCGGGGCCGCGGCCATAGAGGCTCGCCGCCCGCTCGACCAGCGCCGCCGACACCCCGGTCTGCCGTTCGGTCCAGGCCGGCGTGCAGGGCGCGGCCAGGGCGGCGACCTCGTCGAAGCCCAGCGTATGGCCGGCGATGAAGTCGGGGTCGGTCAGGCGGTCGCGGATCAGCACGTGCAGCAGGCCAAAGGCCAGCGCCGCATCGCTGCCCGGCCGCGGCTGCAGGTGGAGGTCGGCCGCCGCCGCCGTCTCGGTGCGCACCGGATCGACCACGATCTTGGCGCCGCGCGCTTCGGGCAGCCAGTATTTATGCGCGTGCGGGCCGGAGGCCGACGGATTGACGCCCCACAGCAGCACGCAGTTCGAATCCTTGGCGGTGCGCGGATCGAAGCCGACGACGGCGGTGCCGATGGTCAGCTCCAGCGCCACGTAGCCTGCCTGGTTGCACACCGTGTCGGGGTCGGCCTCGGTGGCGCCCAGCCGGTTGAAGAAGCGCTGCGGGAAATTGTTGGCGATGACCGAGCAGGTGCCGGTGTAGTGGCAGTTGGCGACCGCGGCCGCGCCATGCTGCGCCACCACCGCTTTCAGCCGCGCCGCGATGTCGGCCAGCGCCGCGTCCCACGAGACCGGCGCGAACCTGCCCTCGCCCTTGGCGCCGACGCGCTTGAGCGGCGTGGCCAGCCGCGCGGCGGGATCGCGCCAGACGCCGTTGTAGGCGATGGCGCATTTGCCGCACAGCGCGCCGCGGCTGACCGGATGCTCCGGATCGCCCAGCACGCGCCGCACCTGGCCCTGGCGGCGGACCACCACGATGCCGCAGCCGTCGTAGCAGTCGCGCGGACAGGTGGTCCTGACGTGCTCGCGCTCCATGAAAACGCTCCCGGTCCTGCGATTGTCGAACAGCCTATCATGCCGCGGGCCGGGCGCGCGCGACCCGCGCGATTTGCATGCCCCGTCACGCGCCGACGCCCTGGCGCGCCAGCCGATTGTGCGCAGACAATGTCGTCGTCCGCCGGTTGCGGCCGGTGTGGTAGAATTGATATCGATCCAGGAGGCGCTGATGTCCATGTCGCCGCGCGACCGCTATGCCGGGCTTTACGTTGCCCCGCTGCTGCCGATGCACCGGGATCTGGCGCCCGATACCGGCCGCTGGATCGCCCATTGCCGGTTCCTGCTGGCGCAGGGCTGCCACGGGCTGATGCCGCTGGGTTCCACCGGCGAGGCGCATTCGCTGACCGTGGCCGAGCGGCTGAAGCTGATGGACGCGCTGGCCGGGAGCGGCCTGCCGATGGACCGCATGATCGTCGGCGCCAGCGCGCTGGCCTATCCCGATGCCGTGGCGCTGATCCGCCATGCCACCGGGCTGGGCGCGCGCGCCGTGGCGACGCAGCCGGCCTTCTACTACAAGGGCGGCGAGCAGGGGCTCTACGACTATTTCAAGCTGCTGGTGGACAAGGTGGCGGACGACCGCCTGCGGCTGATCGTCTACGACTGGGAGGCCAATCTCGGCGTCAAGTTCCCGACCGCGCTGCTGGAACGGCTGTTCGGCGACTTCCCCCGGCACATCGTCGGCATCAAGGACAGCAACGGCGATCACCGGCAGATCGCCGAGCGCTGCCGGCGCTTCCCGGACCGGGCGGTGATCGCCGGCACCGACGCCTCGCAGCTCGCCTGCCTGCGCGCCGGCGGGCGCGGCGCCATGTCGGCCTCGGGCAATATCCTCTACGCCACCATGCTGGAGCTGCACCGCGACTTCGCCGGCGAAAAGGGCGAGGCCTGCCAGAAGGCGATCGACGAATTCGGCGGGCTGCTGCGGCCGCTCGGCTTCTTCGCGGCACTGAAGGCGACCATGGCGCAGCTCGCCAACGACCCCGCCTGGCGCACCGCCCGCCCGCCGGTGGCGCCGCTCTCCGCCGCCGACCAGGCCACGCTGGAAGCCGGGCTGGCGCGGCTGGGCATCGGGCGGAAGCTGGCGGCGGAGTAGGCATCTGGGCGTCCGCCACACGACAGTCTTCATGCTGAGCTCGTCGAAGCATGGGCTGCACATTCCATTGCCTGTGACCTCTCATCCTTCGACGGGCTCAGGATGAGGAATCCTATTGTCGCCAAAGGCAATAAGAGGTTGTAGCGAAGCGCGTTTCGGCGTGGTTTCATAACCCTCAAAGCAAGACTCCGCTTTCCGAGGAAACCATGTCCGTCGTCGTCAATGCGCCCAACCTGCCCGATACGCCTTCCCCGCTTTCGGCGCCCGATTCCACCCCCTTCGAGGCCATTCCCGACATGATCGCCGCCTGGGCGGAGAAGCAGCCGCAGCGGCGGGCGCTCTTGTGCGAGGGCAGGGCGGTCAGCTGGGGCGCCTTCGGCGCGGCGGTCGACCGCATCGCCAACGCGCTGCTGGCCATGGGCTTCAAGCCCGGCGACAAGGCCGCCGTGCTGGCCTATCCCTCGATCGAGTACGTGCAGACTTTCTTCGGCATATTGCGCGCCGGCGGCTGCGTGGCGCCGCTGTCGACCATGGCCGGCGCCGACCAGCTCAAGATGATGATCGAGGACGCCGACAGCCGCGTCTTCTTCCTCGGCGCGGGCATGCGCGAACTGGCCGCGCCCTTCGCCGACCGCCTCGAGGGCCTGCTGCCCAACGGCCGCATCGCCTTCGATTTCGCCGCCCCCGGCTGGCAGGGCTTCGACGACTGGATGGCATCGGGCCGGGACGCGGCGCCCAACGTGCCGATCGGGCCGGAGACGGCCTTCAACCTGATCTATTCCTCCGGCACCACCGGCGTGCCCAAGGGCATATTGCACAACCACGCGCTGCGCTGGTTCCTGATCAAGCGCTGGGAGGGCATGGGGTTCGCGCCCGACACCGTCTCGATGGTGTCGACGCCGCTCTATTCCAACACCACCCTGGTGGCGCTGCTGCCGACCCTGTCGATGGGCGGCTCGGTGGTGCTAATGAAGAAGTTCGACGTGGTCGAGTTCCTGAAACTGGCGCAGCAGGAGAAGGCGACGCATGCCATGCTGGTGCCGGTGCAGTACCAGCGCGTCCTGGCGCATCCCGATTTCGACAAATACGACCTCTCCAGCTTCCGCATGAAGCTGTCGACCAGCGCGCCGCTGCGGCTCGACACCAAGAAGCAGATCGCCGAACGCTGGCCGGGCGGCATGGTCGAGGTCTACGGGCTGACCGAAGGCGGCGGCTCGTGCATGCTGGACGTCAAGGCCCATCCCGACAAGCTGCACACGGTCGGGCTGCCCGGCCTGGGCACCGAGCTGAAGATCCTCGACGAGCAGGGCAACGAGGTGCCGCGCGGCCAGGTCGGCGAGCTGGTCGGGCGTTCCTTCACCATGATGAGCGGCTACTACAAGCAGCCGGGCAAGACCGAGGAGATGCTGTGGCGCGACAAGGACGGCCGCGCCTTCTTCCGCTCCGGCGACCTTGGGCGCATGGACGAGGACGGGTTCGTCACCCTGCTCGACCGCAAGAAGGACATGATCATCTCCGGCGGCTTCAACATCTACGCCGCCGACCTGGAGGCCGTGCTGGCGCGCCATCCCGAGGTCGCCGACGTGGCGGTGATCGGCATCCCCTCCGAGCAATGGGGCGAGAGCCCGCTGGCGCTGGTGGTGCGCAAAGAGGGCGCTGCGGTTTCCGAAGCGGCGCTGAAGGACTGGGCCAACGAGCAGCTCGGCAAGACCCAGCGCATCGCCCAAGTCGAATTCCGCGACCACCTCGAACGCAGCACCATCGGCAAGGTGCTGAAGAAGGAATTGCGCGCGCCGTACTGGGCCAAGGCGGGGCGGTCGATCTGAAAAGTGGAGTTCTATAAAACACCGCCCTTCTCCCGCTTGCGGGAGAAGGTGGCCGAAGGCCGGATGAGGGTGTCTTTCAACCCGCGATGAGAGCCGCCTCAATCTCCGATAACACACCGTCGGGATTGCGAAACATCTCGGCGCTGGCAATTCGCAAGACGCGATATCCTTGTTCCTGCAAGAACGCATCACGCCTCAGATCGTGCGCGACGCTCTGGTCGTGGCCTTGCCCATCGAGTTCGACGATCAGTTTCGCCTGCCTGCAAACGAAATCGGCGAAGTAGGGACCAATCGGAAACTGGCGGACGAACTTCCAATTGCCCAGCGTACGTTTGCGCAGGCAATTCCATAGCAAACGCTCCGAGTTGGTCATGTCGCGGCGCAAGGCGCGCGATCTCGCCCGAACGACATCGCTTAGTATTCGCGTCCTCGTCTCGCCCATAGGCCGTTCACCCTCATCCGCCCTTCGGGCACCTTCTCCCGCAAGCGGGAGAAGGGCGGAATCCCCTTTAACCCACCAGCCGCAGCATCTCCTCGCGCCGCAGTCCGACCTTTTCGCCCGCCAGCAGAAGCTGTTCGAAGGTCGTGGGATCGACGGGCACGCCCTTGGCGGTGCGCGCCGCCTTGGTGCGCAGCTCAGGTTCGCCCGCGACCAGCACTTCCTCGACGCCGGGAGCGCGCGGGGCGGCCTTCACGTAGTCGATCATGGTCGCCACTTCGCGCTCGACATAGGAGCGGCCGGCCAGGCGGTCGGGGTCGAACACGATCGACAGCATGTTGTTGACCACCGAGCGGTCGCGCGCGTTGCCGTCGTGGATGGTGCCGCCGCCGCAGAAGGCGCCGGCGAACAGCTCGGCGATCAGCGCCAGGCCGGAGCCCTTGTGGTCGCCCATCGGCAGGATGGCGCCCAGCGCGTCGCCGAACATGGTGGTGGGGTCGGTGGTCGGCGCGCCGGCGCTGTCGATCAGCAGGCCGGGCTCCATCCGTTCGCCCTTGTTCATCGCCACCCGCACCTTGCCCAGCGCCACTTTCGAGGTGGCGAAATCGAGGATGACGGCCGGCTTGCCGCCGCCGGCGGGAATCGAAATGGCGATGGGGTTGGTGGCGAAGCGCGCATCGGCGCCGCCCCAGGGCGCCACCAGCGGATCGTGGCCGGTGACGTTGACGAAATGGATCGAGGACAGGCCGGCGGCGGCCGTCATCTCGGCATAGGTGCCGATGCGGCCCATGTGATGGCAGTTGCGCAGCGCCACCAGCGTCAGCCCGTCGCGCCGGGCGCGCTCGATGCCCAGGCTCGTGGCGTCATGCGCCATGACCTGGCCGGAGGCGTTGTCGCCGTCGGCCACCACCATCGGCCCGTTGTCGGAGACGATGCGCAGGCTGCCGTTGGTCTTCAGCAGCCCGGCCAGCCGGTCGTCGATGTAGCGGGGGATCATGCCGACGCCGTGGCTGTCGTGGCCTTTCAGGTTGGCCTCGACCAGGTGGTCGGCGACGATGCGGGTCTCGCGGTCGTTGGAACCGGAGGCGGCCAGGATCGCGGCGGCCATGCGGGTGAGCCGGACGGGCGGGATGTAGTGCACTTTGCGTTTCCCCACAGAGATTTTATCGCCCTAACCATTGACGAGTAGAGCGGATTCACGCGATCGGATGGAAAGCATGCGCTTCCACCCGATCGCGATCCGCTCTAGTTTGCTATGGTTGGCGCGGGAAACTCAACCACGGCGGATTGGCACGATGCTGGAACACAAGCCGGAGCTGCGCTCGGCGCTGCTCTTCACCCTGACCCTCGAACTGGGGCCGATCCACGACATCGGCGCCACGCCCAACGGCCATCGCCGCATCGTCGAGGTCAAGGGCGGCCGCTTCGAGGGCGAGGAATTCTCCGGCACGGTGCTGCCCGGCGGCGGCGACTGGATCACCATGCGGCCGGACGAGGTGGTGCAGCTCGACGTGCGGCTGACGCTGAAGACCGACGACGGGCACCTGGTCTACATGACCTATCGCGGCATGCGGCACGGGCCGAGCTGGGTGATGGCCAAGCTCAACAAGGGCGAGAAGGTCGACCCGACGCAGTATTATTTCCGCACCACGCCGCTGTTCGAGACGGCGTCGGAGAAATACGGCTTCCTCAACCGCATCGTCACCGTCGCCACCGGCCGGCGCGAGCCTGCCGGGCCGGTCTACGACGTGTTCCAGATCCTCTGACGGGCGATAGGCCGGCGGGCGCGTCGAACCGGCGCTGCGGCAGCGCGGGCGCGGAACCGGACGCCGCCTGCCGCCGTTACGGCGGACAGCGGCCGGTGGATACCGGCGCCGCCGGACGTTCCCTGTCCCATCGCCTTTGCAGGAGGAATTCGCAATGAAACCAATCCGTTCGCTGGCGTTGGCGCTGGCTCTGGGCGGCACCCTCTCGCTGGGGGCCGTCTCCCTGGCCGCAGCCCAGGGGAGCTGGCAGAAGGTCGAGGGGCCCAATGGCCTCTATTCGGCGAAACTGCCCGGAACGCCCACGCCCGATACCCAGACCTACGACAGCAACAACGGGCCGGTGACGGTCAGCTCCTACCGGGCCGAGGCCAACCAGGGCCATTTCGCCGTCGGCACCATCACCTACGAGAAGCGGCTCAACCGCACGCCGGTCCAGATCCTGGACGACGTGCGCAACGGCGTCGTGGCGCGTTCGCGCGGCACGCTGGCGTCGGAGAAGCCGGTGGCGATGCAGGGCGCGCAGGGGCGCGAACTGGTCTATTCGGTGAAGAACGACCAGGGCACCTATCACGTGCGGCAGCGCTTCTACGTCGCCGCACCCAACCGCATCGTGCAGGTCGCCTATGTCGGCGCGCCGGGGACGGAGATGGCGCCGGCGGTCGACGAGTTCATGAACTCGGTCTCGCTGGCCAAGCAGTAGGGGCCGGCGGCGCGGGCGGGAAAGGTCAGACGACCTTTTCCCGCCGCAGTTCCGCGATCTCGGCGGCGCTGTAGCCCAGCGCGCCCAGAATCTGGTCGGTGTGTTCGCCCAGCGTCGGCGGGCGGCGGGCGATGCGGCCCGGCGTGCGCGACAGCTTGACGGGCGGCGTCACCACCGGCGCCGGCTTGGGCAGGCCGGGATAGTCCACGTCCTGCACGAAATCGGCGGCGCGCACATGCGGGTCCTCCAGCGCCTGCTGCGGGCTGTAGACCGGACCCGCCGGCAGGCGCGCCTTGTCGAGCTCGGCCAGCGCCTGTTCCGTGCTGCGCTCGCCGCACCAGCGCTGCATGCGCTCGGACAGCACTTCGCCGTTGTCGCCGCGCAACTGGTCGGTGGCGAAGCGCGGGTCGGAGGTCCACTTCTCCTCCTCGCCCATCAGCCGGGCCCAGCGGCGGAACAGCGGCCCGCCGATCGCCAGCAGGTACAGCCAGCCGTCCTTGGTCTTGAAACAGTCCCAGGGGCCGGCGCCCCAGCCGCGATTGCCGATGGCCTTGCGGTCGACCTTGATCAGGTCCTGCTCGATCAGGATCGTGTCGGCGAAGTTAAGGGCCGTGTGCAGCAGCGCGGTCTCGACCAGCTGGCCCTTGCCCGATTTCTCGCGCTCGTAGAGGGCGGCCAGCACGCCCAGCGCCCCCAGCGAGGCCGAGCCGAAATCCACCACCGGCACCGCCGCGCGCATCGGCACCTTGCCGTCGCCGGTCATGTACATGGCGCCCGACATGGCCTGGCCGACCGTGTCGAAGCCGACGCGCTCGGCATAGGGGCCCGTGGAGCCGAAGGTGGAGTTCATGAACACGATGATGCGCGGGTTGACGGCCGCCAGCGAGTCGTAGTCCAGCCCCATCTGCTTGAGCTGTACCAGCGGCAGGTTGGCCACCACGACGTCGGCGGTCTGCGCCAGTTTGCGCACGATCTCGCGGCCCTTTTGCGTCATCGGGTCGAGGGTGATGCCGAGCTTGTTGCGGTTCATCTGCATATAGCCCGCGCCGGTACCGTCCTGGCCCACCGGCGAGGTCCAGCGGTCCTCCGAGCCGTCCAGCTTCTCGATGCGGATCACCTCGGCCCCGAAATCCGCCAGCAGGGCGGCGCAGAACGGGCCGGCGATGTAGCGGCCGAAATCCAGTACGCGAATCCCCTCAAGCACCGCCGCCATCGTCGTCTCTCCCCTGGTCGATGAATGTACGTTCATAGTAGCGACGCGGCCGTCCGACGCCAATGCCTTCTCCCGCTTGCGGGGAGAAGGGCGTCAGTGGAGGGACTTGGGCTGTCTCGCCCTAGGGAACCGCCATGCGGTTGCGGCGCAGCGCGAACAGGGCGACGGCGATGGTGGGGACCAGGATGACGGCGGCGGCCAGCTCCATCTCGGCGTTGCTGTAGGGGGTGATGCCGCCGCCGGGTATGGCCAGCACGATGCCGCCCAGGATCAGCAGCGCCCGCAACGGCCATTCCAGCGCCCCGCTGCGGCGCAGGTCGCCGACCCCGACCATGTAGCCCTGGATGCCGCCGCAGATCGGCAATATGCCCAGCGCCACCGTACCGGTGAGATAGATCGCCTCGAGGAAATCGCCCTGCAGCACCAGTGCGGGGTTGAGCACGAAGAAGAAGGGGATGAAATAGATGATGCTGCCGACCCACATCGATTCCCAGCCGGTCTTCATCGCCGGCGCGCCGGCGATGCCGGCGGCGGCGAAGGAGGCGATGGCCACGGGGGGCGTGATCGAGGACAGCATGCCCCAGTAGAAGATGAACATGTGGATGGCCATCACGTTCAGCCCGGCCTTCTGCAAGGCCGGCGCCAGCAGCACCGCCAGGAAGATGTAGCAGGCGGTGGTGGTCAGCCCCAGGCCGAGGATGAAGCTGGTCATCGCCCCGATCAGCAGCAGCAGCACCGGCGAGTTGCCGGCGATGCGCACCAGGTCGCCGGCCAGCGTGCCGATCACGCCGGTGGCCGAGAAGGCGCCGATCAGCAGGCCGCAGCCGGCCAGGATGCCGACCAGCTCGACGAAGATCTTGCCGTTGGCCTCGAAGAACTTGACGACGTTGCGCCACGTCCAGCGGTCCTTGTTGAAGAGCTGGTTCAGCACCAGCAGCAGGCCGGTGGCGTAGAACGGCGCGTGGCTCTCGCGCTTCATCACCAGCAGCATGAAGACCAGCAGCGCGATGACGAAGACGAAGTACCAGCCGTCCTTCATGGTTTCGCCGAGTTTCGGCAGCTCGGCGCGGGGAATGCCCTTCATGCCGTGGCGGGCGGCGTAGGAATCGACCTGCATGTAGAGGCCGAAATAGTACAGCGCCGCCGGGATGATGGCGGCCAGCGCCACCTCGCCGTAGGAGACGTTGAGGAACTGCGCCATGACGAAGGCGGTGGCGCCCATCACCGGCGGCGCCAGCACCGCGCCGGTCGAGGCGCAGGCCTCGATGGCGCCGGCATAGGAGGCGCGGAAGCCGGTCTTCTTCATCACCGGGATGGTCATGGTGCCGGCGGTCAGCACGTTGGAGATGATCGAGCCCGACATCATGCCGAGCAGGGCGGAGGCGAAGATGCAGACCTTGGCCGCCCCGCCGCGGAAGGTGCCGCACAGCGCGAAGGAGAGGTTGATGAAGAAGCGCCCGGCGCCGGTCATGGTCAGGGCGGTGCCGAAGATCAGGAAGCCGATCACCAGGTCGGCGAAGGCCTGGATGGGGATGCCCAGCAGGCTTTCGTTCGAAAGCACGTGGAAGGCCGAGGTCTCCTCCAGGTTCAGGTCGTGGCCGTTGAAGGGCGAGGGCAGCCAGCCGGCGGCCAGCGGATAGAAGGTGAAGGGCAGGATGGAGAGCATCAGGCTCCAGCCGCCGGTGCGCCGCAACGCCTCCATCAGCACCGCCCACATCACGTAGCCGACCCAGATCAGGTCCTGCGGCGCGCCCCCCATCTCCCAGCCCAGCTCCGCCGATTTGCGGATCTTGGTCATCAGGTAGATCGAGGCCGCCAGCGTCACGACGAAGAGCAGCGCGTCGTACCACGGCACGCGCTCCAGCGGCGCCTTGGGCGTGGCGGGAAAGATGAGGAAGGTGAAAGGCAGCAGGACGGCGATCAGCAGGTAGAAATATTCGGTGTTGAGGAAGGTGTAGCCGACGAAAAAGCGCCAGGTGAACTGCTGGTTCATGCACAGGAACAGCGAGACCGCCGCGGCGGCGATCAGCAGCCAGCGCCAGCCGCCCTTGAGCGAACGCACCCGCGTGGTCTCCGCCTCCATCGGCATGGCGTGCGGATCCTTGATGTCGAACGTCTGGGCGTTGGCGGGCGTGGTGCTCATGGCGGTTCTCGAAGCGCGGCGGCGGCGGGCGATGCGGAAAGCGGCCGGACGGCGCAAGCCGTCCGGCATCCGGGGTTTTCGACGATCGGAAAGGGCGCGGCGTCTACTGGAACACCGGGTCCATGCCGGCCTTGGTCAGCGCCTCCGCCCGCGCCTTGCTCCAGCCCGCCGCGAACTTGTCGTCGGCGGGATTGGTGGCGACATAGGCCTTCCACGCCGCCGCCAGCGTCGCCTGGCGCTTCAGCAGCGCCTCGTTGTGCTTCTGCGCCGCATCGCTCCAGACGCCGGCTTCCTTCAGCGCCTTCACCGTGCCGGCGTGATAGGGGATCACCCAGGTCAGGTTCTGGCGCTTGACTTCGAACCCGTCGGCGCCGGGAGCGGCGTCCTTGTACTCGGCGTACTGGTCGATCATCGCCTTGGCGATGGAATAGACCGTATCGGCCGGCTGGCTCTCGTACACCATCACGATCGGATAGGGGTAGGCGGCGGTTTCCAGCGCGCTGTCCTTGGTGATGCCGCCGGCGCCGCAGGTCGCCTTGTGCGGATAGAAATAGGGCCCGACCTTGGCGACGCGCTCCCAGCCCGCCTTGTCGGCGGCCGGCATCGGCGGCCAGGCCAGGCCGCGCGGCGCGGACTCCGCCTCCTTGGCCTGGCCCGAGATGGTCGAGGCGAAGGCGGCGTCGACCTCGTTGTTGATGATGCCCTTCCACATGGCGCCGTAGTTGGAGAACTCGACGATCTTCACGTCGTTGCGGGTGACGCCGCCGAAAGCCATGATGGCCAGCGCGTTCTGGTTCAGCGCCGGCGAGCCGACCACGAAGCCGATGCGCTTGCCCTTCATGTCCTTCACGTCCTTGATGCCGGAGTCCTTGGCGACGCCCAGCGACAGGCCGTTGCAGGCGGTCGAGGACAGGATGAGCTGCAAGGGCTGCGGCCCCCATTCCTTGACGCCGAACTCCATCACGCCTTCCTGCGCGAAATAGGTGCCGATGCCCATGGCCGAGGCCACGGCGCGGCCGGTCTTCAGCGGCTGCAGGCGCGCCACGTCGTTGCCGGCCGGCAGCACGCGGATGTCGGAGTTGTACTTGGTCTTGAACACCTGGCCGATCGCCACCGCCATGTTGAAACCGGACGAGCCGGTGTCGTAGGCGGTCCACGACATCTGGTCCGGCAGCTTCACCTGGGCGAGCGCCGGCAACGCCACGGCGGCCGCCACGAACGCGACGGCAACAGTCATGCAACGCGATTTCATCGTGTCCTCCCTGTATTGGTATTTTTGGTTGTTTTGCCGGCCGGTTGATCGCGGCCGATATTTGCCGGCCAGTGTACCGATCACCGCCGGACAGGCAATGCCGAAACTGCCCGGCGACCGGCTGTTCCATGCTCCGGAATGGCAAAGGGCGGCACGCGGCCGCCCTTTGCGCTTTATCGCGCCGATCTCATTCGAACACGGGTCACTCGAATACGGGCGGCATGCCGGCCTTCTTCAGCGCGTCGGCGCGCGCCGCCGTCCAGCCGGCGGCGAACTTGTCGTCGGCCGGGTTGGTGGCGACATAGGCCTTCCAGGCGCCCGCCAGCACCTGCTGGCGCTTGAGCAGCGCATCGTTGTGCTGCTGGGCGGCGTCGTTCCACACGCCGGCCTCCTTCAGGGCCCTGACGGCGCCGTCGTGATAGGGAATGACCCAGGTCAGGTTCTGCTGCTTGGCTTCCAGGCCGTCGGCGCCGGGCGCGGCCGATTTGTAGTCGTCGTAGTTGACGACCATCGACTTGACCACGGCGTAGATCTGGTCGGCCGGCTGGTCGGCGTAGGACATGAAGATCGGATACGGATAGGTCGGCATCTCGATCGGACTTTCCTTGCTCGCGCCGCCCGAGCCGCAGGTCGCCTTGTGCGGCACGAAGTAGGGCGCCTTGGTCTGCAGCCGCTGCCAGCCGGCCTTGTCGGACGCCGGGGTCGGCGGCCAGACGATGCCGCGCGGCGAGGCGTCCGTCTCGCGCGTCTGGCCGGAGATGGTCGAGGAGAAGCCGGCATCGGCCTCGTTGTTGATGACGCCCTTCCACATGGCGTTGTTGGAGGAGAACTCGACGATCTTGACGTCGTTGGGCGTCAGCCCGCCGAAGGCCAGGATGGCGAAGGCGCCTTGCGTCAGCGCCGGCGAGCCGACCACCGCCGCCAGCCGCTTGCCCTTGAGGTCGGCGATGGTCTTGACGCCGGTGTCCTTGGCGACGCCCAGCGACAGGCCGTTGCACGAGATCGTGGTCAGCAGCAGGCGGATGGGCTGCGGGCCCCAGTCCTTGCCGCCGAATTCGTAGACGCCTTCCTGCGCGAAATAGGAGCCGATGCCCATGGCCGAGATGTTGGCGCGGCCGGCCTTCAGCGGATTGAGGCGGGCGGTGTCGTTGCCGGCCGGCAGCACGCGCACGTCGCTGCCGTTCTTGGTCTTCAGCATCTGGCCGACGGCGACGGCGATGTTGAAGCCGGACGAGCCGGTGTCGTAGGCGGTCCAGGACTGCGCCGTCGGCATTTGCTGCGCCAGGGCCGGGCCGGCGAGCAGGCCCGCACCAAGCAGCGCGGCGATGCCCGCCGAGCGTGCGATGATCTTCATTTCTTTCCTCCCGTTCGTTATTGCCGCAAGCGTTGAGCAGCCTTGGCCATGCGGCGATGGCGCAGGCAGGATAGCGAACCAGCGCTTGTTCGCGCAATTCCGCACCGCAACCGGCCGTGGCATGGCGCACCCTGCCGGCGCGCGCGGCGCTGGCTATTGCGCCGCCTGCTGCCCCAGCGCCTGCAGCGCGGCGTCGCATTTCTCCGCCCAGGCCGGCATGTCGCAGTCGGCGAAGATCAGGCGGGCCGCTTCGACGTCGCCGCGGCCGCCCGTTTCCGCGGCGGCGGCGCGGGCCAGGCCGCGATCGAGCAGGGCGTGGGCCTGCAGCGGCCGCATGCCCAGCGCCCGCGCCGATTCCAGGCAGGCCGTGTGCCGGTCGACCGCCTCCAGGTGGCGGCCCTGGCGATCGACGATCAGGCCCTCCAGGCGCATGCCCCAGCTTATGCCGGCATCGTCGGCGGCGCGCTGCGCCATGGCGCGGCCCTCGTTGAGGCAGTTGAGCGCCTCGTCGAGCTGGCCCTGCAGCACCAGCACTTCGCCCATCCAGAAATGCGGCAGGCAGGTTTTCTGCGAGGCGGCGATGTGGTGGCGGTCGACGGCGAAGCGGAGCTGCTCGACCGCCTCTTCCAGCCGGCCGGCGGCGGTCAGCGCGCGTCCCAGCAGGCCGGCGATGTAGATCGTGACGGCCACCGCCTGGGCGCTGCGCGCCAGCAGCAGGGCGCGCTCCAGCAGCGGGATGGCGTTCTGCGTGTCGCCCTGATAGGTGGCGAAATAGCCCATGGCGATGTGGGTGGCGACGATGCTGTAGCTGTCGCGGCTTTCCAGCGCCAGCTTGGTGGCTTCGGCATTGATGCGGTGGGCGGCGGCGAAGTCGCCGAGCTCGGACAGCGAGGCCACCATGTAGTTGCGCGCGAAGACGCTGGTCAGCCCGCTCATGCCCAGCCTTTCGTTGGCCAGCGGTCCGGTCAGGATGTCGCACACCCGACCCAGCGTCTCCAGGCAATGGCGGAAGGAGCCGTGCATGAACTGCGCCAGCCCGACGCGGAACAGCGCCATCGCCAGCAGGCGCGGATCGTCGATCCGCTCGGCGGTGAGCCGGGCGCGGCGGGCGAATTCCAGCGCCTGGGGCCCGTCGCCCGCCACCCAGTGCTGCGCCGAAAGATAGGTCCAGGTGGCGGCCAGGCGATGCTCGTCGCCGATCGACTGGGCGAGCTGCTCGGCGCGCTCGAGGCTTTCCAGCATGGTGTCGTGCGCCACGCCGAGCACGGTCCACACGCCGCGCAGCTTGAGGATGGCGTCGATGGTGCGCCGCACCGTGTCGGCGGTCTGTTCGAGCTGGTCGAGCGCCTGCAGGGCGGCGGAAAGATGCGCCGCCGCCTCGCGATAGGCGCCCTGCGCCAGGGCGCGGTCGGCCGCCTGCTCCTGGTAGCGCGAGGCCTGGACCCAGGCGCGGCCCATCGTGGCGTGCAGCGCGAGCTGCTCGATCTGCTCGTCGACGGCGCCGCCCTGCTCGATCGCCTCGACGATGCGGCGGTGGATCGATTCCTGCCGCCGCTTCAGCATCGAATCGAGCACCGCGTCGCGCATCAGGGCGTGGCCGAAGGCGTATTCGACGTCGGGGTAGAGGTTGACCACGCGCAGCACCTCGGCGTGGCGCGCCTCGGCCAGCGCGTTCTGCAGCTCCTCGGTTCCCATCTGCGCCACGCGCTCGAGCAGGTTGAGCGGCACCAGCGCGCCGATCACGGCGGCCAGCTCCAGCACGGTGAAGCACGAAGGCGAGAGCCGGTCGATGCGCGCGGCCAGCACCGAGTTGACCGAGGCGGGGAGCTGCACGCGTTCGGGGGCGCGGCTGCAGACGAAGCCGGCGTCGTCGGACACCAGCACGCCGTCCTGCGCCAGCGCCCGCACGCACTGCTCCATGAACAGCGGATTGCCGGCCGTCTGCTCGGCCAGCATCAGCTTCAACGGCCCCAGCGACTGGTGCGTGCCCATCACCCGCGCCAGGAAGTCGGCCGTCTCCTGCGAGGTCAAGGGCTGCAGGCGGGCCTGGCTGCAGCCGGGGCGGCCGCTCCAGCGCGGCTGGTACTCGGGCCGGTAGCTGAGCACGAGCAGCACCTGCATCGCCGGCAGCGATTCGATCATCGCCTCGATGACCGCCTCGCTCTCGCCGTCGATCCAGTGCAGGTCCTCCAGCACGGCGATCAGCGGCCGGTTGCGCGTGGCGAAGGCGATCAGCCGGCGGAACGCCTCCATGACCTGGCGGCGGCGGGATTCCGGTTCCAGCCCCGCCCATTCGCCGTCGATGTCGCCGCCGACCAGGATCGAGGCCAGCGGCCGGGTCAGCGATTCCAGCCCCGGCTCCAGCGCGATCAGCCGGCCGTGCACGCGCTTGACCACTTCGCTGGCGGTGAAGCTCTCGCTGATGCCGAAGAAGTGGCGGATCATGCCGCTGATGGCGTTGTAGGCGATGGTCTGGCCATAGGGCGCGGCGCCGCCCACCAGCACCGTGCAGTCTTGCGCCAGGTCGGCCGAGACGATCTCGTGGATCAGCCGCGACTTGCCGATGCCGGCCTCGCCGACCAGCCCGACCACCCGTCCGCTGCCGCGATACACCTCCTCGAGCGCCATCTGCAGCGCCTGCCGCTCGTTGCGCCGGCCGGTGAAGCTGCTCAGCGAGGCGCCGCTGGAGGCGTGCCAGCGGCTGCGCGGGCTGGTGGCGCCGAGCAGGCGGAAGACCTCGATCGGCGCCGGCATGCCCTTGACGTCCTGCAGGCCCAGCGACTGGGCGTCGATATAGGCTTCCGCCAGGGCCTGGGTGTTGGCGCTGAGCAGGACCTGGCCGGCTTCCGCCATCTGCTCCATGCGGGCGGCAAGGTGCACGGCGTCGCCGATGGCGTTGTACTCCACGCCCATGTCGGTGGTGCGCACCCGCGTCAGCACTTCGCCGGAATTGAGCCCGACGCGGATGCCGCCGCCGATATCGCCCAGCTCGGCGATGCGCCGGTGCAGGGCGAGCGCGGCATAGCAGGCGCGCACGGCGTGATCCTCGTGGGCGACCGGCGCGCCGAACAGCGCCAGGATCCCGTCGCCCATGATCTGGCACACCGTGCCTTCGTATCGCCTTACCGTTTCGACCATGGCGCGGATGGCGGGCTCCAGCCTGGCCATGCTCTCTTCCGGGTCGAGCCCGGCGATCATGGCGGTGGAGCCGCGAATGTCGGCGAACATGACCGTCACCAGCTTGATCTGCCCGTCCTTGACGATCGGCGCCTGCTTCAGCCGGCCGCCGAGATGGTCGGTCGAGCGCCGATCGGCGCTGGCGAGGGGCGCGGCTTCCTGCAGGGCCCGGCCGCAGCCGCCGCAGAAGCGATCCTGCGAACCGTTCTCGAAGCCGCAGGAGGCGCAGGCCAGCGCCAGGGCCGCGCCGCACTGGGCGCAGAAGCGCCGGCCCTTGGCGTTTGGGCTATGGCAGGAGGCGCAGTTCATCGAGCGGGCGCTTAGTCCTTAGTTTGGCTCGCGGAATCTTCGAGCCGTGCTAGGATGATACCGTGAAATCCGGCGGCCGCGAAGCTGTCCGGCCGGTGTCGTACGGGCATCGGAAGCGGGGGAGCAGTGATAGCTGAAGCGTTTCTCTGGTTGACGCGGCGCTCGCCAGGTCTGCGCCGGTCGCTGTGGCGGAGATTGTTCGATTTCCTGGCGCGAAGTTTCGGCGACGTGACCTGGTGGCAGTACATGAACTACGGCTTCGCCGCCCTCGACGAGGCCGAGCGCATGCCGACGCTGCGGGCGGAGGACCAGGCCGACCGCTACGCCATCAACCTCTACCATCACGTCGCCTCGCAGGTGCCGCTGGAGGGGCGGGACGTGCTGGAGGTCGGCTGCGGGCGCGGCGGCGGTTCTTCCTACATCGCCCGCTACCTGAAGCCCGCGCGCATGACCGGCGTCGACATTTCGTCCAGCGCCATCGCCTTCTGCCGGCGCGTGCACGAGGTGGCCAATCTCGACTACCGCTTCGGCGACGCCGAGGCGTTGCCGTTCCCCGATGCCAGTTTCGATGCGGTGGTGAACGTCGAATCCTCCTTCTGCTACGGCAATCTCGACGGGTTCCTGGCGGAGGTGGCGCGCGTGCTGCGGCCGGGCGGCCATCTGCTGCTGGCCGACCTGCGGCTGAAGGAGGAGGTCGCCGACCTCAACGCGGCGCTGGCCCGCTCCAGCCTGCGGCTGGTCGGCCGCCGCGACATCACGGCCAACGTGGTCGAGGCGCTGGCCCGCGACAGCGAGCGGCGCGCCAGCGCCAAGGGCGACCGCATCCCGCGCCCGTTCCGGCGCATGTTCGACACGTTCCTGGGCGTGGAGGGCACGCGCATGCCGGTACACCTGCGCGCCCGCGACATGATCTATCTCAGCTATTGCCTGCAGAAGCCGGAGGCGCAGGCCGCCGCCCAGCGCAATGTCGCGGTGGAGACGGCGGCGGCGCTTTAGCTAGAGCGGGTTCACATGTTTTGACGGGATCGCGAGCGATTCCGTCGAAACATGATTTGCTCTAGTCGGCGAGCGGCTTGAGCATGTTCCACAGCAAGCCCAGCAGCATCAGTACGCTCAGCAGCGCCGCCACGATCTGCAGCCGGCGTCGCCGCGACGGCGTCGCCTCGGCGGTCTCGCCGTAGTCGCGATTGCGCCACTTCTCGTGCGGCGCCTCGCCGGGCCCGGGCTTGGTGGGGGGATTCACGATCTCCGTTCGGGACAATTGCCCCGCCTCACTGAAAGGATGACCTCGACGCTCGGTTGTGTCTAGATGCCGATATCGCCGCAATGTTCCGACCCCGGCGCGCCGCAGCGTTCTCGATGGCCGAATTCCTTCCCCGTACCACATTGCAGGCGATATTGCCGCTGTCCATCGCCGGCGGCCGGGCCGGCGACGACCTCGCCCGCGCCGTCACCCAGGGCCGCACGTTGCGGCACTTCTTCCGCCGCGACCAGTTGCTGTGCGTCAACGTGATGGCGCCGCCTGCCGACCTGGCGCCGATCGCCGACCGGCTGAAGCCGCTGGAGACGCCCTGGCTGCAATACCGGATCGCCGACGAGAACATGGTCGATCCCGGCCTGACGCGCAGCCCGGTCGACGGCTGGTACAAGCAGCAGCTCATCAAGATGTCGGCGCCGGAATGGCTGCCCGCGCCGTACTGGCTGACCCTGGACGCGGACGTGATCTGCACCAAGCCGTTCGGCGTCGAGGACCTGCTGCCCGACGGCCGGGCGCTGCTCGACGTCGACGACGTGTCCGAAATCCCCATCTACCAGCGCTGGGCCTGGGCGGCGCGCGAAATTCTCGGCATGGCGATGCCGCCGCTGTCGATCTCGGCCACCATCACGCCGCTGCTCTACGCCGCGCCGGTCATGCGCGCCTGCCACGCGACGATCGAAAGCCTGCACGGCAGGCCATGGAAGCGGGTGCTGCTGGATCCCGCCCTCGTCGCCGACCAGGTGCGGCGGTTCCGCTATAGCTGGACCGAGAACCAGCTCTATCACGCGGTCGCCGTACGCAGCGGGCTGTTGCGCCAGCACCACGCGCTGCACCACATCGATACGCCGCAGAAGCTGATCGCCGGCGGCGTATGGCGCAACGAGGACTGGCCCGACTGGAATCCCGCCCCCCTCTTCGATCGCGCCAAGCCGGGGTTCTTCGCGGTTTGCAGCTCCTATACCGGCATGCCCGCGGCACTGGTGGCGGACAAGGTCGAACCGTTTCTCGCCGCCGCGCCATCCGAGGCCGGGCCGGGGCGGTTTGCCGCCCGCCTGTTCGACGACGAGGTGGAGCAGCGGCTGGTGGCCGCCGATTTTCGCGGCCGCATCCTGGCCCGCCAGCCGCTGGTCGTTCTCGGGCCCTACGACGAATCGAGCGACGAATCGGGCGACGATTGGGGCGACGGCAGGGGCAACATCCTGCAGCGCGACGTGCTGGCGCCGTTTCGCGACGAGCCCGCCGTGGTCATCGTGACCCTGCCTTCCCTCAAGGAATCGGTGGGGCCCTGCAAGCTGATCGCCGCGCGCATCGCCCGCCGGCAGCGGGAGGCGCCGCAGCACAGGTTCATCGTCTTCGCCAATACCGAGCATGAGGCCGAATTGCTGCGCCAGCTCGGCCTCGACACGGCCCTGGTCAGCCACAACGCGCTGATCGACGAGCGGCCCTTCCTGGCCGATTCGCCGCAGCCGCCGGAATTCGACGCCGTCTACAACGCCGGCTTCCATCCGATCAAGCGCCACGGGCTGGCGGCCGAGATCGAATCGCTGGCCCTGATCGCGGCCCCTTGGTCCGACCGGCCGCAATTCGCCGACCATGCCGCCCAGGTGCGGCGCGCGCTGGCGCATGCGGTGGACCTGAATCGCTGCGGCCCCGATGGCGCCCATCGCGTCCTCGAACGCGACGAGATCGGCGCGCTGTTGCAGCGCGCCCGGGTCGGGCTGTGCCTGTCGGAACTGGAAGGCTCGATGCGGGCCAGCGTCGAATACCTGTTCGCCGGCCTTCCGGTGGTGTCGACCTTCGCCCGCGGCGGGCGCGACCAGCTGTTCGACGGCGATTTCTGCGCGATCGTGCCGCCGTCGCCGGCGCTGGTCGCCCAGGCCGTGCGCGCGCTGGCGGATCGCAACATTCCCCGCCGCCACATCCGGACGCGGACCCTGAACAAGGTCGCGCCGCACCGCGAACGCTTCATGCAGCTGGTGCTGCAGGCCGTCGCCGCGACCGGAGTATCCGGCCGCCCCGACATCGTCTGGCCGTGGCTGGACGAGGAGCGCCGCTTCTCCGTGGCGCAGTTTCACCAGGCCGTGCGGGCCGGCCGGAAGTAGCGCCGGGCGGGGCAGGGGATCCAGGCCGGGGGATCAGAGCGGCTCGCCGTCCTCGCCGTGGCAGGCGATCGGCTTCGCGGGGATGCGCGCGTCGTCGTGCGCGGCCAGCAGCATGAGGCTTTCCTGCGGCGTCGGCGCCTGCCGCGCGGCATGGTGCAGCGCGCGGTTCTGCTGGATGCGCATCTGCACCAGCGTCAGCCAGGCGATGTCGGACACCGAGGAGGAATCGGGCACCAGCCGGAAGCGGCCCAGCGCGTCCGTCGGCCGCATCGTGTTGGCGAAATCCCACGTCACCATGACCGTGGTCCATTTGTTGCGCGGCACGATCTCGATGGCGCTCTCGGCATGGGCCGCCGGCAGGATCATGTTGGAGCCGTGCACGCCCAGGGCGGCGTGGCATTTGCCGGCGATCCTGACCCAGGCCTGCTCGGCCGCCGCGTCGTGCTCGACGATCCGCAGGTCGCGCACCCAGCCCGGGAAGTCGCCGTAGTCGCCGTAGCCGGTGACATAGGCCTCGAGATCGGGCGCGTGCTGGCGCAGCGTTTCGAGCAGCAGCGTATAGAGGCGCAACTGCTCGGCGACCGCGCTCGCCGCCGGCAGCGGCCGCCCGCGCAGGGTCCAGCAGCGGTCCTCGCGCCAGTTGATCAGCAGGCGGGTGGGCGCGATGCCGGCCTTGCGGGGCGCGACCCGCGTGTAGTCCTGGATCTCGACCGTGTGCAGCCACGACAGGTCGTGGTAGCGCAGCCTCTGGCAGCGCCCGGCAAGCTGCGCCATGTCGTTCAGGACATGCGGGTTCCACCTGCTCATGTGGCCGCGCGGCTCGTTCACGATCCAGACCTCGTCGATCGTCTCCGGCACCATCCATTTCAGGAAGCTCGGCACCACCGCCAGGAACGAGACGCCGGGCAGGGATTTGCTGGCGCTGTAGCTGAAGAGCTTGTGCAGGCAATGGCCGTAGACCGGATCGATCGCGTTCAGCACCATGACATCGGCGCCCAGGGGCCGCCGGGCCAGCTTCTCCAGCGGCGGCGCCACGCGCTCGCGCGAGGCCAGCGAACTCATGAGCTGGCCGTGATACCAGTCCGGAGCGGTGCTGAAGACCTCGCCGTTGTCGAGGTTGAAGTGGAACTCGGCGCTGAAGACGAAATCGACGTGCAGCCGGCTGAGGAAGCGGCGGCCGCAGCCCGGGCAGCTCGTGCGGGCGAAGAGGAACATTCCCGGCATGACGAAGCCGTGAACGGCCAGCTCCGCCGTGCCGCAGGGACAGGCGAGGCGGTCTTGAGGGAGGGGCAGCAGATCGAGCATGGGAAAGGGATCCGGAAGGGAGGCGAAGTCTAGTCCAAACCGCCGCGGAATGCGCTGGCGATGATGGGCTAGATCGGCCGTCCCTGCTCGTCGCGGCAGGTGACGGGTTCGGGTTGGGCGAAGGCGTCGGCGTGGCGCTGAGCGATGTCTTGCGCCGTCTCGCTGCCGTGCAGGGCGGCGATCAGCTCGTATCCCGCCCCGCTCTGCATGCGGCGCAGTTGCAGCAGCGTCACTGAGGCGATATCCGACACCGAGGACGAGGCGGGAACCTGGCGATAGCGGCCGACCGCCTCCCAGGCCGAGACGCGGTTGACCCATTGCCAGCTCACGCCGATGGAATACCAGTGGCGGGGCAGCACGATCTCCAGCGCGCCGCGCGACAGCGCCGCCGGCAGGTTCATGTTCGACCCGTGCATGCCCAGCGTCAGATGGCTGGCGGCGTAGCGTTTGGCCCAGCGCCGCTCCATGTCGGCGTCGTGCGCCGCCAGCCGCATGTCCTGCACCCAGCCGGGGAACGCGCCGCTGCGGCCGTAGCCGGTCACGGCGGCATCGAGATCGGGTGCCTGCCGGCGCAGGGTTTCCAGCAGCAGCGTATAGAGGCGAAGCTGCTCCTGCACGGCATCGGCGCTGGCCTCGCCGCGCAGGGTCCAGCAGCGGTCCTCGCGCCAGTTCAGCGTCAGCCTGGGCGGCGTCACCATGTCGTGCCCGGTGGCGGCGAACGGGCTGACGCGCAGGTAGCGCGAAATGTCGACGGCATGCTGGTAGGCGACGTGGCCATAGCGCAGCCGCGTCGCCCTGGCGCCCAGCTCGTCGACCAGCGCCGCCAGGAGCGGGTTGTCCAGGTAGCATTCGTAGGACGGCGCCTCGACCGCCCAGATCTCGTCGACGTCGTCGGGCACCTGCCACTCCAGATAGGCCGGCACGATGGCGACGAGGGAGCCGGTAAATCCCTTCTGTCGATAGTCGTCGATGCTGTACAGGCGGCGCACGCAATGGCCGTAGGTGGGGTCGAGGCAATTCACCAGCACGATGTCCTCGCCCAGCGGCCGGCGGCTGGTCCGGCGCACCTCGTTGGGCGGCCGGCCGCGCGACTGGAAGGCGCGGGTCGCGTCGGCGGCGTACCAGTCCGGCACCCCCGATGCCTGGAGTTCGTCGCCCTCCTCGTCGGCGATGAGATTGCCCAGATTGCAGAAGCCGACATGCAGGTGGGCGAGAAACCGGCGCTGGCATTTTTCGCAGCGGCAGCGCGCCAGAGGCGCCATGCCGACCAGGCGAAACGCATGGGGCGTCAGGTCGCCCCCGCCGCAGGGGCAGGGAAAACGATCCTGGGGAGCCGGAAGCAGATCGATCATCGGGCGAGGGCCGGACGGACTGGCATCCCTGCACATAGACGCCGTTGCCGGCCGGCGTCAATCGGGCGCCGGACGACGGTTCTTCCTTGCTGAACCGAAGTCAAAACCCCGTGAGAAACCGCGTTACCGGGCCGCCGCGCCGCATTGCCGCCATGCTTGGCCGCCAGCCTGCTGCTATATAAGAGGCCATGATGCGGCAGGCGATCATCCGGACGGTCACGGCAGGCGCGCTGGCCTTGGGCGCGCTGCTGGCGCTTGCCCCGGCCGCCGCCGCCAACCCGGTGCAGACCGAGCGGGTGACGGCGACGCTGGAGAGCGAGGTCGCCGCCGTCGCGCCGGGCGAGCGGTTCTGGGTGGCGCTGCGCCAGCAGATCATCCCCAAATGGCACACCTACTGGATCAACCCGGGCGATTCCGGCCTGGCCACCGAGATCGACTGGAAGCTGCCGGCCGGTGCCATGGCCGAGCCCATCGTCTGGCCGGTGCCGCGGCGCATCCAGGTCGGGCCGTTGGTCAATTACGGCTACGAGAACGACGTGCGCCTGCTGGTGCCGGTGACGGCGCCGAAGGAGGCGAAGCCGGGCGAGAGGCTGCGGCTCGAGGCGCAGGCGCGCTGGCTGGTGTGCGAGGATATCTGCATTCCCGAGGAGGCGACGCTGGTGCTGGACGTGCCGGTCGCCGCCACAACGACCATCGATAGCGACTTGCGCGAGGGCTTCGCCGCTGCGCGCAAGGCGCTGCCGACGCCCAGTCCGTTCGCCGCCGCCGTCGCCGCGCCTGCCATGCCGCAATCGTCCACCACCCTGCACATCGCCATGCCGGCCGATATGGCGGCCACGGTGCAGGAGGCCTATTTCTTCTCCGAGCGCATCGATGCCGTGGTGCACTCCGCGCCGCAGCGGGCGATCGCCGGCGACAACGGGCTGACGCTGGCGCTGCCGACCGGCCCGCTGCCGCTCAAGGCGGGCGAGGCACTGAGCGGCATCCTGCACGTGGTCGAGAAGCCGCAGGCCGGCGGCCAGTCCCATGCCTTCGCCATCAGCGCCCGGCCGGATGCCGCGCTGGCCGCAGCACCGATGGCGGCGGCGGGCGGCGGCCGGGGCGAGGGCATCTCCATTCTCGAGGCCATGGGGCTGGCGCTGCTGGGCGGGCTGCTGCTGAACCTGATGCCCTGCGTGTTCCCGATCCTGTCGATGAAGGCGCTGAGCCTGGTGCAGGCCGCCGCCGGCGCCCGGCGCGAAGCGCGGGTTCACGGCTTGCTGTACGTCGCAGGCGTGCTGCTGAGCTTCCTCGGCGTCGCCGGCGCGCTGCTGGCGCTGCGGGCGGGCGGCGAGAGCATCGGCTGGGGCTTCCAGTTGCAATCCTCCTGGTTCGTGCTGCTGCTGGCCTATCTGATCTTCGCCATCGGGCTGAACCTCGCCGGGCTGTTCGATTTCAGCGGCGGCCGGCTGGCCGGCATCGGCGATGGGCTGACCCGCCGCTCCGGCGGCAGCGGCGCCTTCTTCACCGGCGTGCTGGCGGTGGTGGTGGCGACGCCCTGCACGGCGCCGTTCATGGGCGTGGCGCTGGGCTTCGCGCTGGCCCAGCCCGCCGCCGTGGCGCTGGCCATCTTCCTGGCGCTGGGGCTGGGCATGGCGCTGCCTTTCCTGCTGCTGTCGGCCTTCCCGCCATTGCTGCGCATCCTGCCGCGGCCGGGGCCGTGGATGGAGCGGTTCCGCCAGTTCCTGGCCTTTCCCATGTTCGCCACCGCCGCCTGGCTGGTCTGGGTGCTGGCGCAGCAGAGCGGCCCCACCGGCCTGGCGCTGGCCCTGGCCGGCATGGTGCTGATCGGCTTCGCCCTGTGGCTGCTGAACCAGATCGGCGCCGCCCGCCGCGCCACCGGCCGCGCTGCCTATGCCTCGATCGCCGGCCTGGCGCTGCTGGCGGCGCTGGGCACGCTGGCCTTCGTCGATTCGCCGGTCGGGGCGGCGACCGCGCCGGGCGGGCAAAGCCAGGCCGGCGAGAGCGACTGGCAGCCCTGGTCGACCGCGGCGGTCGAGGCGGCACGGGCCCAGGGCAAGCCGGTATTCGTGAATTTCACCGCCGCCTGGTGCATAACCTGCCTGGTCAACGAGCGCACCGCGCTAGCCACCGAATCGGTGCGGAACAAATTCGCCGCCTCCGGTGTCGTTAGGCTGAAAGGCGACTGGACCCGCCGCGACAAGGCCATAACCGACGCCCTGGCCGGATTCGGCCGCTCCGGCGTGCCGCTTTACGTGGTCTACCCCGCCGACCGGGCGGCAAAACCCTATGTCCTGCCGCAGATTCTGACCGAGGCGGGCATATTGGCCGAACTGGAAAAGCTGTGAGTCGTGCTAAACTGGAATTCCCAATCGCAAGAGGAGAGAACATGGACAAGCGCAGTTTTCTCAAGGCCGGCGTAGCGGCCGCCTTCCTGGCTGGCGCGACCCTCGCGGTCGGCAGCGCCGGCGCCACCTCGGGCGGCCCGCTGGTCGGCTCGCCGGCGCCCAATTTCACCGCCACCGACAGCAACGGCAAGACCGTCAACCTGGCCGATTTCAAGGGCAAGATGGTGGTGCTGGAATGGACCAATAACGGCTGCCCGTTCGTGCGCAAGCACTACGGCTCGGGCAACATGCAGGCGCTGCAGGCCGAGGCTGCCAAGCAGGGCGTGGTGTGGCTGTCCATCGCCTCCTCGCCGCCGGGCTACCAGGGCCATGTCGACGGTCCGGCGGCCAACGCCGAGCTGGCGCGCAGCGGCGCCAAGCCGACCGCGGTGGTGCTCGACCACAGCAGCACGATCGCCAAGGCCTACCAGGCGCGCGTCACGCCGCATATGTACATCGTCGATCCCAAGGGCACGCTGGTCTATATGGGCGGCATCGACGACAAGCCGACCGCCAATCCCGCCGACATCCCCGGCGCCAAGAACTACGTGCGCGACGCGCTGTCCGAGCTGAGCGCCGGCAAGCCGGTCAGCGCGCCCAATACCCGCGCCTATGGCTGCACGGTGCATTACGCCAGCTAGTTCTTTCCTTCTGGCGCAAACGGACGAGGGCGGCTGGCGGGCCGCCCTTCTTCTTTCCGGCGTTCTTTCCTCGCTGCGCGTCTACCGGCCGGCCGGCGTGCCCGTGCATTGGTAGGGCACGCTGATGCGCCAGCGCAGGCATTGGCCGTAGCCGTTGACGGCGACGCATCTTTCGGTCGAACCGCCGAACGGCTCGGCGCCGGCATAGCCCCAGCCGGCGCAGGTGCGGCGCGCCGCTTCGTGGCCGGCGGCGTAATCCACCTGCGCCGTCGCGTAGGCGCCGATTTCGTAGGCCAGCACCACCGTGCCGTCGGCCCGGCTGCCGCCCATCGGCACCAGCTCCTTCTGGACCGTGCAGCCGGCCAGCATCGCCGCGGCAACCATGGCCGGCCCCCATCGGGAAACGCGCATTCCTTCCTCCTCCGTCGCATGGGCATTGAGCCGGCCCGCATTCTATAGAAGAATTAGTTCATTATATTACTCGTATAAGTAGCAATCTTCGCGCCACTCCGTCCTTTGGAGTTCCGACATGAAGCTGGAAGCCGAACGGCGCTGCCCATCGTCCGCTCTCGTGCGCCGGGCATTCGCCGCCGGCAATCGGACGGTTGCCTTTGCCGCCGGTTCCGTCGCACAGTACGCGCCTGAACGGTCGTTTACCGGAGTTTTGGCAATGGCGGCGCGCGGCTCGGAATTCATCGGCACCATGGCGGTGCAGGAGAGGCATCGCTTCGACGAGGCCGGGCTGCAGCGCTTCATGCAGCAGCAGGTCGAAGGCTTCCGCCCGCCGCTGAAGGTCGAGCAGTTCCGCGGCGGCCAGTCCAACCCCACCTACAAGCTGACCGACGGCAACGGCACGCAATACGTGCTGCGCCGCAAGCCGCCGGGCAAGCTGCTGCCGTCGGCCCATGCCGTCGACCGCGAGTTCCGCATCATCTCCGCGCTCTATCCGACCAGGGTGCCGGTGGCGCGGCCCTATGCGCTGTGCGAGGACGAGGCGGTGATCGGCACGGCGTTCTACATCATGGCCTTCGTCGACGGCCGCGTGCTGTGGGATCCGACCCTGCCCGGCGTGCCGAAGGAAGGACGGCGCAAGGTCTACGAGGCGGAAATCGACGTCATCGCCGAGCTGCACAGCGTCGACTACAAGGCGGTCGGGCTGGAGGATTACGGCCGGCCCGGCAACTACGTGGCGCGCCAGCTCTCGCGCTGGGGCAAGCAGTACAAGGCGTCGGAGACCGAGCGCATCGAGGAGATGGAGAAGCTGCTGGAATGGCTGCCGGCCAACGCGCCGCAGGTCGAGGCCACCACCATCGTCCATGGCGACTACCGGCTGGACAACGTGATCTTCCACCCCAGCGAGCCGCGCGTGCTGGCGGTGATCGACTGGGAGATTTCCACCCTGGGCGATCCGCTGGCCGATTTCTCCTATGTGATGATGACGTGGCGCGTGCCCAAGGAGCAGGGCGGCCTGGCCGGCCACGATCTGGAGGCGCTGGGCATTCCTTCCGAACAGGCGCTGATCGAGCGCTATTGCGCGCGCACCGGCCGCCGCTCGATCGGCAACTGGCAGTTCTACATGGCCTACAACCTGTGGCGCAGCGCCTGCATCCGCCAGGGCGTCTATGCCCGCTCGCTCGACGGCACGGCGTCGAACCAGACGGCCGGCCAGCTGGGCAAGATGGTGCGGCCCACCGCGCAGCAGGCCTGGAGGGTGGTGCAGGAGATCGCCGGCGCCGGCTGAGCGGGCGGCTCGCGGGCGCCATGCACGCCGCGCTTGTGGGCGCCGCGCCGTTGTAGGACAAAGGGCAGAAGGCTCCGGCAGGGAGCCGCCACAGGGGATCGGGAGTCTTTCACGATGGTCAAACGCCGTGCCGCGGCGCGCAAGAGCAGCCGTTCGCCCGTCGCCGAACGCGACATGCCGCCGTCCGACGCGATCCGCCGCGCCGCCTTCGACCTGTTCGCCCGCCAGGGCTTCAACATCACCACCGTGCGCGACATCATGCACGCCTGCGGCCTGACCCAGGGCGCGCTCTACAACCATTTCGCGTCCAAGGACGAGCTGCTGGCCGCCCTGATCATCCAGACCCAGGACGAGCTGGAACGGCTGCTGCTGGATGCGGTGGAGCAGGCGGGCGAGGACCCAGTCGACCAGCTCTTCGCCTATGCCCGCGCCTACGCCATGCGCCACACCCGCAACCGGGTCGAGGCGCTGGTCGCCAACCGCGAATTCGCCTGGCTGGAACCGACCAAGCTGGTGCAGGTGCGCTCCTCGCGCCGGCGCGTGCGCGAGATCCTGATCAACCTGCTGCGGCGCGCCGCCAAGGCCAAGGTCATCCGCCTGCCGACCGGCAACGGCAAGGAGGACCTGAAGATGACCGCCATGGCCATCCTCAACATGTGCACCGACATCGCCTACTACTACGCCCCCGGCGGCGCCTGGTCCGACGAGGCCGTCGCCGACCTGCACGCCAAGATGGCGCTGCGGCTGGTGGGCGTGGAGCGGTAAGAGGGCTGCGCTACGGAAAGAATCCTCACCCTGAGCTTGTCGAAGGGTGAGGGGACACAGGCATCCTCTGTGCAGCCCATGCTTCGACGGGCTCAGCATGAGGACTTTGGTTTAATCGTTCCGCCGCTTTGTCGCACGGCTTGTTGCGCCGCCACGGAAAAGAATCCTCATCCTGAGCTTGTCGAAGGATGAGGGGGCGCAGGCATCCTCTGTGCAGCCCATGCTTCGACGGGCTCAGCACGAGGACTTGGTTTAATCGCTCCGCCGCTTTGTCGCATGGCTTGTTGCGCCGCCACGGAAAAGAAGCCTCATCCTGAGCTTGTCGAAGGGTGAGGGGACACAGGCATCCTCTGTGCAGCCCATGCTTCGACGGGCTCAGCACGAGGACTTTATTTTAATCGCTCCGCCGCCATGTCGCGCAATCTGTTGCGCTGGATCTTGGCGCCGTTGGCCGAAGGCGTGCGCGGGAAATCTTCCACCGCGATGACGGCGGCCGGCACCTTGTAGTTGGCCAGGCCTGCCTTGCAATGGGCGATGATGGCGGCCTCGTCGAAGCCGGCGCCCGGTCTGGGCACCACGAAAGCCACCGCGCGCACGCCGTCGGGTCTTGCGACGGCGACGACTTGCGAGGCTTCGACGCCGGGGAAGTTCTGGATGTGGTTCTCGATCTCGGCCGGGCTGACCAGGAAACCGGCCAGCCGCAGCACGTCGCCCATGCGGGTGAGGAAGAGGAAGCGGCCGTCGCCGGTGGTCATGCCCAGGTCGCCGGTGCGGATGAAGCCGTCCGGCAGCATGGTCTCGCGCGTGGCGTCCTCGTTGTGGAAATACTCCGCCATCAGGCTGGGGCCGGAAAGCTCCAGCTCGCCCGCCTCGCCGTGGCCCAGCAGCTTACCGGTCTCGGGATCGCGCACCCGCACCTGGGAGAGCGGCGACACCGGATGGCCGCCGCCCTGCTTGCGCTCGGCGGCCGGCGCCTCGATCCGCTGCCGCGCGTAGAGCGCCTGCACCTCGCTCATGCCGTAGAGGCCGCAGATCGTCAGGCCGCGCCGCTCGGCGCGCTCGACGATGTCGAGCAGCGAGGTGTTGAAGCCGGCATAGCCGGCCCAGCGCACCGACGGGAAGGCCACGTCGCCGCCCTTGGCCGCCAGCATCTTGTCGTACATCTCGTCGCTGCCCAGCAGGTAGGTGATGCGCTGCTTGTCGATCAGC
The DNA here is from genome assembly GCA_050181585.1 of Reyranellaceae bacterium. Classification (GTDB taxonomy): domain Bacteria; phylum Pseudomonadota; class Alphaproteobacteria; order Reyranellales; family JAQSWP01; genus JAQSWP01. Next base: position 147,277 of record JBFXDA010000002.1, on the reverse strand, counting down.
GCGTTGGCGCGCTCGACGTCGAACAGCTCCATCACGGTCAGCGGCGCGCCGGCGGCCCAGGTGGCGGTGGTCTGGCAGAAGCCGTAGACGCCGCAGAACGGCAGCATCAGCAGCCCGCGCGTGTCGCCGTCGGCGAAGCCGAAGACGCGGGCCACCCGCGCGGCATGGGCGGCGATGGCGCCCTGGCGATGGAGGACGAATTTGGGCGCCTTGGTGGTGCCCGACGTCGTGAAGATGTTGCAGGGCGCGTCGGGACTGGCGGCGCTGTGCTCGAGCGGTGCGGCGTCGAGCAAGTTGCCGTAGGGGATCAGGCGCAGTCGCGCGATGGCGGGCGGCGGCGCGGCCGGCGTCTCGCCATAGACGACGACCGAGTCGAGCCCGGCCAGTGCCGCGGCATCGATCTCGCCCAATATGCCGAGGAAGTCGATCTGCTTGAAGCCGGGCCAGCAGGCCAGGATCCTGGCGCCCGAACGGGCGACGATGTCGGCGACCTCGACGGCGCGGAAGCGGGTGTTGACCGCCACCGCGATGGCGCCCAGATGGCAGCAGGCCAGCCACAGCACCGGCCAGGCCGGCACGTTGGGCAGCCACAGCGCCACCCGGTCGCCCCGGCCGATGCCGAGCGCGGCAAGGCCGCTGGCCGCCCGGCGCGCCAGGCGGTCGAGTTCGGCGAAGCTAAGGACGGTTTCGCCCTGGATATAGGCCGGCGCGTCCGGCCGCCGTGCCGCCGCGGCTGCCAGCAGGCCCGGCACGGTCTGGCGGCTCATCGACTGGTCCATCCGCCGCATTCCTCCCCGGCGGGGAGTTTAGGATTGCGGCGGGGCGGGCGGCAACCGGCTCGGCCGCTCTTGATGTTCAGAGCAAATTCACAGGCCTTGACGGGATCGCCGGCGATTCCGTCAACACCCGATTTGCTCGCGCGCGCCCGTCCTACTGGACGTGCGCGAAGGCGCTGGCCGGCACGATGGCGAGGTCGGCGACACCCGGCGGGGCCCAGTACAGCTCCAGCGTGGAGGTGTTGCGCTTCTCGAAATAGAACATCTTCAGCGCGTACCAGCCGGGGGCGCTGGCGTTGACTTCCAGCACGTCGGACATCACGTCGGGCTGCACGCCGGGCAGCTCGTAGATCTTCTTGCCGTCGAGCAGGAAGCGGCAGCCGTCGTTGGACTGCACGGCGAATTTCCACAGGCCCGGCTTGTCCAGCATGATGTAGCCGATGATGATCGCCTGCACGCCGTCCTCGCGATCCGAGGTCAGCACGTTCTTGAAGCCGACATTGTAGTTGAGCTGCGGCAAAGGCGGGCCGGCCTTGCCGGGGGCGTCGGGAATCTCGTTGACGTTGTTGATCAGCCCGAAATAGTAGCTGACCGACAGGCCGGGCTTGATCTTGTCCGCCGCCGGCTGGGGATTGGCCGGATTGATGGCCACCGGGCCGGAAGACTTGCTGCCCCTGATCTGCGCCAGGGACGGCGAGGTGGCCAGCGCCAGGCCGATCAGCGCCAGCGCGGCAATGCGAAGAAACGACATAGCGGGACTCCCTGTCCGTTGGTGTGGCCACAACGTCCGGCGGCCGGTTGCGTTGCGCCAATTCTGCACCATACCGGCCTGCACAATGCAAGCCAAACGGCGTTACCGGCGCATGACGCCCGGCGGAAACCCGGGCGTCATGCCGGGTTGGCCGCCGGAACCGGCTGGGTAATGCAATGGATGCCGCCGCCGCCGGCGAAAATGTCCAGCGCCGGCACCGGCACGATGTCGCGCTCGGGAAACAGGGCGGCCAGGGTGGCGATGGCCGGCGCGTCGGCCGGATCGTCGAACACCGGCACGATCGCCGCGCCGCGCCGCCCGGGCGAGCCGGCGAAGGCGAAGTTGATGTAGGACAGCGGCAGGCGGCGGCCCTCGGCGACGCGATCGGCCGGGCCTTCGATCTCGACCACCTCCAGCCGCCGGCCCTCGGCGTCGGTGGCGGCGCGCAGGCGGCGGATGTTCTCCGCCAGCACGGCATGGTCGCGATGGCCGCGATCGCAGGTCTGCGCCAGCACCAGCCCCGGCCGGGCGAAGCAGGCCACCGTGTCGACATGCCCGTCGGTGTCGGCGTCGGCCTGCAGCCCGCCCTGCAGCCAGATCACCTGCCGCGCGCCCAGATGCTGGGCCATCAGGCGCTCGAACCGGGGCTGGTCCATGCCGGCATTGCGGTTGGGGTTCAGCGCGCAGGACTGCGTCGTCAGCAGCGTGCCCGCGCCGTCGCCGCCAATGGCGCCGCCTTCCAGCACGAAGCCGGCCTCGAACGTCCGCTCGCGGCGGGCGCGCAGGATGCGGCCGGCCAGGGTGGCGTCCTGGTCGTAGGGGTGGAATTTCTCGCCCCAGGCGTTGAAACGCCAGGCGATGCCGGCGCGCCCGCCCTGGCCGTCGATCACCCAGGTCGGGCCGGTGTCGCGCAGCCAGCAATCGTCCAGCGCCATGGTGGTAATCTCGATGCCCGGCCCCAGCAGGCGCTGGGCGCGGATCGCCTCGGCCTGCGGCGCCAGCACCGTCACCTTCTCATAGGGCGCCAGGGCGCGGGCCACCGCAGCATGGGCGGCGCGGGCGGCCTGCAGGCGGGCGGTGCTGCCATAGGCGGAGACGCGGCTGGGCCAGCCCAGCAGGGTGCGCTCGTGCGGCCCCCATTCGGCGGGCAGGAAAAACCCTTGCGCGGCAGGCGTTTGGCCGCCATCCGGGGGGCGGCCCGGGCGGGCTGCGGAAGCATCGCTCATGTGCTTGTTATGGCACGGAAATCGGGTGGAAAACGACGCCGCAAGCGGCATTGACAGGGCAAATCCGGCCCCCTATTGTCCGCCGCTCATTGGAATTCGGGCCCAACGGCAGAGGCGTCGGCGGGTGAAAGTTTCGAGGATCGTGCCATGAAAATCCGCCATTCGCTGAAATCGGTGAAGGCCCGCCACAAGGACTGCCGCATCGTGCGCCGCAAGGGCCGGGTCTATGTCATCAACAAGACCAATCCCCGCTTCAAGGCCCGCCAGGGCTGAAGCCGAAGAGAGATTGCTTCGATCGCAAAACGGCGCCCTCGGGCGCCGTTTTTCGTTGGTGCGATGAGGAACACCCTCATCCGCCCTTCGGGCACCCTTCGACTTCGCTCAGGGCAGGCCCTTCTCCCGCAAGCGGGAGAAGGGCGGATTGGGGGGCCCTGTTTCGAACACCCTTCTCCCGCCTGCGGGAGAAAGTGGGCGAAGCCCGGATGAGGGTGTGCCGCTTGCGGCAAGCGGCTCATTCGGCCGGCTGGGCCGCTTTTCCAGCCGGCTCGCCCAGGTCGGGCAGCGTGTCGAAGCTGTGGAACGGTGGCGGCGAGGGCAGGCGCCACTCCAAAGTCGTGGCGCCCTCGCCCCAGGGATTGGCGGGGCAGCGCCGGCCGGCGGCGAAAGTGCGCCACAGCACGAGCAGGAAGACGGCGAAGCCGGCCAGGGCGATGTAGCTGCCGACCGACGCCACCGCGTTCCAGCCTTCGAACGCCTCCGGATAGTCGGCGATGCGGCGGGGCATGCCGGCCAGGCCCAGGAAATGCATGGGGAAGAAGGTCAGATTGACGCCGACGAAGGTCAGCCAGAAATGCAGCTTGCCCAGCGCCTCCGGATATTGCCGCCCGCTCATCTTGCCGATCCAGTAGTAGAAGCCGGCGAAGATGCCGAAGGCGGAGCCCAGCGACATGACGTAGTGGAAATGCGCGATCACGTAGTAGGTGTCGTGCAGGGCGACGTCGACGCTGGCATTGGCCAGCACCACGCCGGTGACGCCGCCGATGGTGAACAGCAGGATGAAGCCGATGGCGAACAGCATCGGCGTCCTGAACTGGACCGAGCCGCCCCACATGGTGGCGATCCAGCTGAACACCTTGATGCCGGTCGGCACGGCGATGACCATGCTGGCCGCGGCGAAATAGGCGCGCGTGTCGACGTTGAGGCCGACCGAGAACATGTGGTGCGCCCAGACGATGAAGCCGATCAGCGCGATCGCCGCCATGGCGCAGACCATGCCGAGATAGCCGAACACCGGCTTGCGCGAGAAGGTGGCGACGACGTGGCTGACGATGCCGAAGGCCGGCAGGATCATGATGTAGACTTCGGGGTGACCGAAGAACCAGAACAGGTGCTGGAACAGCAGCGGGTCGCCGCCGCCGGCCGGGTTGAAGAAGAAGGTGCCGAAATTGCGGTCGGTCAGCAGCATGGTGATGGCGCCGGCCAGCACCGGCAGGGCGAACAGGATCATGAAGCCGGTGAACACCATCGCCCAGGCGAACAGCGGCAGGCGCAGCAGCGACAGGCCCGGCGCGCGCATGTTGAAGACGGTGGTGATGATGTTGATGGCGCCCAGGATCGAGGAAGCGCCGGCCAGGTGCAGCGCAAAGATCAGCAGGTCGACGGCCGGGCCGGGATGGCCCGAATTGCTGAGCGGCGGATAGATGGTCCAGCCCGTGCCGGCGCCCGTCTCGGCGAACATCGAGCCGATCAGCAGCGGGAAAGAGGCCGCCAGCAGCCAGAAGCTGATGTTGTTCAGGCGCGGAAAGGCCATGTCGGGGGCGCCGATCAGCAGCGGCACGAACCAGTTGCCGAAGCCGCCGATCAAAGCGGGCATCAGCACGAAGAAGATCATCACCAGCCCGTGCGCCGTGGTCACGACGTTGAAGACCTGGGCGTCGGCGAAGATCTGCAGCCCCGGATGCGCCAGCTCGGCCCGCATCGCCACCGACAGCAGGCTGCCCAGCAGGCCGCAGACGATCGAGAACCCCAGATAGAGCGTGCCGATATCCTTGTGGTTGGTCGACAGCAGCCAGCGCCGCCAGCCGGTCGGGCGATGCGAGACTTCGACCGCTGCGGGCGTGGCGGGCGATGGCGTCATGATCCCGTGTCCCTCCCCGCTCAGCGGCCGGAAACCGCCATGTCGGTCGTCGGCAGGACCAGCGCGCCGCGCGGCTTGGGCCGCGCCAGATTGCGGTTGGCGAAATCCCAGTCGAGCAGATGCGCGATCACCGCCCCGACGTAGTCGGGCCGGCGGTTCTGGTAGTCGAGGTAATAGGCGTGCTCCCAGACGTCGATGCACAGCAGCGGCGTCTGGCCGTGCGCCAGCGGCGTGTCGGCATTGGCGGTCTGGGTGACTTTCAGCAGCCCGCCATCGAGCACCAGCCAGGCCCAGCCGCTGCCGAACTGGCTGGTCGCCGCGGCGGCGAACTGCTCGACGAAGACGTCGTAGCCGCCCAGGTCGCTGTTCAGCCGCTGGGCGATCTCGCCCTGCGGCGCGCCGCCGCCGGCCGGGTGCAGGCAGCGCCAGAAGAAGGCGTGGTTCCACGCCTGGGCGGCGTTCTGGAACAGGGCGCGATAGGCCTCGCGCCCGGCGGTGTGGGCGATGATCCGCTCCAGCGGCTGGTCGGCCAGGCGGAGCTGTTCGGCCAGCGTGCGGGCCTTCTCGACATAGGCGCGATGATGCTTGCCGTGATGCAGTTCCAGCGTGGCGCGCGAGATATGCGGCTCCAGCGCGTCGCTGGCATAGGGCAGAGGCGGCAGGGCGATTTGCATGGCGGTGCTCCTGGGCCCCGCGACCGCGGCCATTCCTGGCGGCCGCCCGGGGCCATCCCCGTGTGTGCTGTAGCGATGGGCGGTGGGAACCGCCGGGGCCGGTTGGGCCCCACCGCCTCCCCGAACTGCCGTTCGGGGATCCGACTGGGACATCGCTACCAAAACCAACCTAGGAGCGGATTTGATATTTGTATAACGAATAATATTTGTAATTGATATCGACATAACCGATATTAAATCGGGCATGTCGAAGGGGGAGCTGATGGATACCGAACTGGCCCGTACCTTCCTGGCCATCGTCGCGGCGGGCAATTTCAGCGCCGCCGCCGAGCGCCTGCACCTGACGCAATCCACCATCAGCGCCCGCATCCGCACGCTGGAGACCCAGCTCGGCTGCACGCTGTTCGTGCGCAACAAGGGCGGCGCGCTGCTGACGCCGGCCGGGCGGCAGTTCCAGAAACATGCCGGCATGCTGGTGCGCACCGTCGAGCAGGCGCGCCACGATGTCGGCGTGCCGCGCGGCTTTCGCGCCGCGCTGACCATCGGCGGCCGCTTCGGGCTGTGGGAACGCTTCCTGTTGAAAGCCTTGCCGCTGATGCGCACCAGCGCCCCCGACATCTCGATCCGCGCCGAGATCGGGCTGGACGCCGATCTGATGCAGGGCCTGGTCGAAGGCCGCCTCGACCTGGCGGTGATGTACACGCCGCAAAGCCGTCCCGGGCTGACGGTGGAATTGCTGTTCGACGAGCGCCTGGTGCTGGTGTCGAGCGCGCCGCTCGCACCGTCGGAGCTGGGCCCCGGCTACGTGCATGTCGACTGGGGGCCGGAGTTCTACGCTCGCCACAGCACCAGCTTCCCCGGCTTCATCGGGCCGGCGCTGACCGCCAGCATCGGCTGGCTGGCGCTGCATCACATCCTCGATTGCGGCGGTTCGGGCTATTTCCCGCTGCGCCTGGTGCGCCCCTTCCTCGACGGCGGGCAATTGACGCGGGCCGTCCAGGCGCCGGAATTCTCCCTGCCGGCCTACATGGTCTATGCCGCCGACCACGACCCGGAGCTGTTCCGCGCCCTTCTGGCCAGCGTGCGCCAGTTGGCGGCCGGCGAGGCGGCGTAAGCCCACGCGCCACCTCGCTTGACCGACCCATGGCCCCACCCCACAGTGTCCGCATGCAGATGCCCGCCCCCGACCCGCAAGCCCTGGCGCGCCGCGAGGAGCTGGTGCGGGGTCTGCGCGCCATCGTCTCCGGAGAGGGCGTGATCGCCGACGAAGACGGCATGCGTCCCTACGAGTGCGACGCGCTCTCCGCCTATCGCCAGTTGCCGATGGTGGTGGTGCTGCCCGAGACGGTGCAGCAGGTCGCCGAGATCCTGAAGCTGTGCCAGGCGCTGAGCGTGAAGGTGGTGCCGCGCGGCGGCGGCACCTCGCTGTCGGGCGGCTCGCTGCCGCTGGCCGACGGCGTGCTGCTGGCCATGGGCAAGTTCAACCGCGTGCTGGAGATCGACTACGCCAATCGCTGCGCGCGGGTGCAGCCCGGCGTCACCAACCTCGCCATCTCGAAAGCCGTCGAGCATGAGGGCTTCTACTACGCGCCCGATCCGTCCAGCCAGATCGCCTGTTCGATCGGCGGCAACGTGGCGGAGAATTCCGGCGGCGTGCATTGCCTGAAATACGGGCTGACCACCAACAACCTGCTGGGCGTCGAGATGGTGCTGATGTCGGGCGAGATCGTGCGCCTGGGCGGCAAGCATCTCGACAGCGACGGCTACGATCTGCTGGGCGTGCTGACCGGCTCGGAAGGATTGCTGGGCGTCATCACCGAAGTTACCGTGCGGCTGCTGAAGAAGCCGCCGGTGGCGCGCGCCCTGCTGCTTGGCTTCGCCTCGGAGGAAGCGGCGGGCGATTGCGTCGCCGCCATCATCGCCAACGGCATTATCCCGGCCGGGCTGGAGATGATGGACAAGGATGCCATCCACGCCGCCGAGGCTTTCTGCCATGCCGGCTATCCGCTCGACGTCGAGGCGTTGCTGATCGCCGAGCTGGACGGGCCGCTTGCCGAGGTCGATCACCTGATCGCCGCCCTCGAGACGCTGGCGCGCGAGCGTGGCGCGTCCGTGGTGCGCGTTTCGACGAGCGAGCAGGAGCGGCTGGCCTTCTGGGCCGGGCGCAAATCGGCCTTCCCCGCCGTGGGCCGCCTGGCGCCGGACTATTTCTGCATGGACGGCACCATCCCGCGCGGCCGGCTGCCCGAGGTGCTGCGCCGCATCCGCGACCTTTCCAGACAGCATGGGCTGCGCGTGGTCAACGTCTTCCATGCCGGCGACGGCAATCTGCATCCGCTGATCCTGTTCGACGCCAACCTGCCCGACGAGCTGCGCCGCGCCGAGGAACTGGGCGCCGACATTCTCAAGCTCTGCGTCGAGGTCGGTGGCGTGCTGACCGGCGAGCATGGGGTGGGCGTGGAGAAGCGCGACCTGATGGGCACCATGTTCAATGAGATCGACCTCAACCAGCAGATGCGCCTGAAATGCGCCTTCGATCCCGACCATCTGCTCAACCCCGGCAAGGTGTTTCCGACCCTGCATCGTTGCGCCGAGCTGGGCCGCCTGCATGTCAGCGGCGGCCGCCTGCCGTTTCCCGACCTGCCGCGCTTCTGATCCGAACCCTGCATGACGACGCTGCAGCCGCGCGACGCCAAGCAAGTCACCGATGCCGTGGCCTGGGCATTGGACTCCGGCACCCCGCTGGAGATCGTGGGCGGCGGCTCTAAGCGTGGCCTGGGCCAGCCGGCGCGCGCGGAGCATCGCCTCGACCTGTCGCAGTTGCGCGGCATCTCGCTTTACGAGCCGGAGGAGCTGGTGCTGACCGCCAATCCCGGCACGCCGCTGGAAGAGGTCGAGGCGGTGCTGGCGCAGCGCCGCCAGATGCTGGCCTTCGAGCCGCCGGCCCTGACTCTGTTGTATGGCGGGGGGATACCTACTCTCGGCGGCATCGTCGCCTGCAACCTTTCCGGCCCGCGCCGCCTGTCCTCGGGCGCAGCGCGCGATCATCTGCTGGGCTTCCACGCCACCACGGGGCGGGCCGAGCGCATCAAGTCGGGCGGCCGGGTGATGAAGAACGTCACCGGCTACGATCTTTCCAAGCTGATGGCCGGCAGCTTCGGCACCTTGGCGGTGCTGGACGAGATCACGGTGAAAGTGCTGCCCGCACCGGAGAAGACGCGCACCGTGCTGCTGCTGGGGCTGGACGAGGCGGCAGGCGTGGCTGCCCTGTGCAAGGCCATGGGCCAGCCGGTCGACGTCTCGGGCGCGGCGCACCTGCCGGCCGAAGCCGCCGCGCGCTCCGCGGTCGATTACGTGCGCCATGCCGGTGCGTCGGTGACGGCGCTGCGGCTGGAAGGGCCGGGGCCTTCGGTGGAGGACCGCTGCCGTCACCTGCGCGGCGCTTTCAAAGCGCAGAGCGAGGAGCTGCACAGCGTCAACTCCACCGCGTTGTGGCGCGAGCTGCGCGAGCTCGCGCTGCTGCCGCTCGATCCCGCGCTGGCGATCTGGAAGCTCTCCGTCCCGCCCACCGCCGCCGCCGCCGTCGTCGGCCGCATCCGCACCCACAGTCCCGGCGTCGCCGCCGTCTACGACTGGTCCGGCGGCCTGATCTTCCTGGCGCTGCCGGCCGGCGCCGACGCCGCCCAGGCCATCGTGCGCGGCGCGCTGCAGGCCGATGGCGGCCACGCCACCTTGCTGCGCGCGCCGGCGGAACTGCGCGCCACCGTCGCCGCTTTCCACCCGCAGCCAAAGGCGCTCGCCGCCTTGAGCGCGCGCGTGAAGGAGGCGTTCGACCCGAACGGCATCCTCAATCCGGGGAGGATGGGGTGATGCTGGTTTTGAGCAGGCAGCGTTTCGCTCTGCCCTTCTCCCGCTTGCGGGAGAAGGTGCCCGAAGGGCGGATGAGGGTGTCCTGCATCCACCGCCGCACACCCTCACCCGGGCTTCGCCCACCCTCTCCCGCAAGCGGGAGAGGGGCGGGAAGAGCCGTTGCCTCACGCTGGCAGAAATTTTCCGTGCGGCACTGACACATGCAAACCAACTTCACCCCCGCCCAGCTTGAAGACCCGCAGATCGCACGCGCCGATGCGATCCTGCGCAAGTGCGTGCATTGCGGCTTCTGCACCGCGACCTGCCCGACTTTCGTGCTGCTGGGCGACGAGCGCGACAGCCCGCGCGGGCGCATCTATCTCATCAAGGACATGCTGGAGAAGGGCAAGCCGGCGACCAGGGAGATCGCCACCCATATCGATCGTTGCCTCTCCTGCCTGTCCTGCATGACGACCTGCCCCTCGGGCGTGAACTACATGCACCTGATCGACCAGGGCCGCGCCCATGTCGAGCGCAGCTATCGCCGGCCGCTGGCCGAGCGGCTGCCGCGCGCAATTCTGGCCTTCCTGATGCCGCGCCCCTGGGCGCTGCGCTGGAGCCTTTTCCTGGGCGCCCTGGCGCGGCCGTTCGCGCGGCTGCTGCCCCGGCGCGACGCCGGGCTGCTGGCTTCCGCCCGGGCGATGCTGGAGAGCGTGCCGCGGCCGATCCCGTCGCCCTCGCCGGTCGATCGGCCGCAGGTCTTCGCCGCCCAGGGACCGCGGCACAAGCGGGTGGCGCTGCTGTCGGGCTGCGGCCAGACCGTGCTGGCGCCGGAGGTCAACGAAGCCACCATCCGGCTGCTGACGCGGCATGGCGTCGAGGTGGTGGTGGCCGAGGGCATGGGTTGCTGCGGCTCCTCGGTATTGCATATCGGCCGGGAAGAGCAGGCGCGGGCACTGGCGCGGGCCAATGTCGTGGCTTGGGAGCGTGTGATCGCCGAGGGCGGGCTGGATGCCGTCATCGCCAATGCCTCCGGCTGCGGCACGACGCTGAAGGATTACGGCCACCTGCTGGCGGACGATCCGCAATTCGCCGAGCGCGCGGCGCGCATCGCCGCCCTGGCGCGCGACGTCTCGGAAGTGATGCTGGAGCTGGGCCTGCATGCGCCGGTGATCGCGACCGGCCAGCGCGTCGCCTACCATGCCGCCTGCTCCATGCAGCACGGGCAGAAGGTGGTGGAGCAGCCCAAGGCGCTGTTGCGGGCGGCCGGCTTCGAGGTCGCCGACGTGCCGGAGGGGCATCTGTGCTGCGGCTGGGCCGGCACCTATTCGGTGCTGCAGCCGGGAATCTCCCGCCGCCTGCGCCAGCGCAAGGCGGCCAATCTCGAAAGCCTGCGCCCCGACATCGTGGCGGCGGGAAATTTCGGCTGCCTGGGCCAGATCGCCGGCGCCACGCCGTTGCCGCTCTGCCACACTGTCGAACTCCTCGACTGGGCCACCGGCGGGCCGCGGCCGGCGGCGCTGACGCGCTAAACCTGCGCGTGTTAAGGTCCGGGCCAATGAGTATGGCGATGACGGCAATGCAATGGCGCTGGCCGCTGGCCTGCTGGCTGCGGGCGATCGTTCTGGCGCTGGGCGGGCTGGTGGCGGCGCCGGCGCTGGCGCAGGGACAAGGGCAGGGCCAGGGCGAGCGGGGCGAATACGCGCCGGGCGGGCTGGAGTTCCGCCTGCCCGACCGGTGGAGCGTGGAAACCTCCAAGCAGAAGCTGACGCTGGTGGCGCCGGACGAGGATGCCTTCATCCAGTTCTCCACCCTGCAGCCGGGTAACGATGCGCAGTTGCGGGCGCAGGTGGCGCAGGTGCTGACGACCCATCTGGCCGATACGGTGGTGGCCGATCCGGGCAACTCGACCACGGTCAACGGCATGCCGGGGTTCCGGGTGTCCGGCAACGCCTCCTCCGACGCCACCCCGGTCCAGTTCGTGGCCCTGGCCCTGACGCCGGCACCCGGCAAGCCCGTGCTGGTGCTGGCCTATGCCGCGCAGGACAGTTTCCCCACCCACGCGCCGGTGTTCGAGGCCCTGATCCGGAGTTTGAAACGGCGGTAACTTCGCTACCGTTGAATGCCCCTGCCGGTAGCGCGATACTTGCGCCATGCGACTTCCGATCCTGCTGGCTTTGGCCGCCGCGCTGCTGCTCGGCGCGCCCGCCCGTGCCACGCAGGCCGATCCGCAGCTCGAGCAGCTCTTCGCGCGACTGCAGGCGACGCGCGATCCGGGCGAGGGCGAGGCGCTGCAGAACGCCATCTGGATCGCCTGGACGGCGACCGACGACAAGGAAGCCGCGCGCATGATGGCGATCGGCATCATCGCCATGGGCCAGGACCGGCTGGACGATGCGCTCTCCACCTTCGACGCGCTGGTCGAGGCGGCGCCGGATTTCGCCGAAGCCTGGAACAAGCGCGCCACGGTGCATTACTTGATGGGCCATCTGGACGAATCGGTCGCCGACATCGAACAGACCCTGGCGCTGGAGCCGCGCCATTTCGGCGCGCTGTCGGGGCTGGGCCTGATCTACCAGCAGGTCGAGCAATGGGACGCCGCCCGGCGCGCCTTCGAGGCGGCGCTGCAGATCAACCCGCATATGCCCACCGTGCGCGCCAACATCGAGGCGCTGAAGCGCAAGAGCAGGGACAGCACGCGGTGATCCTCCCGCTTGGTCGTTCGTAAGGGTTGCGCCGGAAAGGGTTTCGATGTTCGACGACGGTTGGGTGGTGCTGGTCCTGATCCTGGTCCTGCTGGTGGTGGGCGGGCCGATCATGGCGTTCGTGGCGCTGCTGCGCATGTCCGACCTGACGCGCGAGATCGAGTCGCTGCGCGCCGATCTGCGCGGCCTGTCGCAACTGGTCGGCCGCGGCGAGAAACCGGCGGGTGAGGCGGCGCCTGCGCCGGCCGTTCCGGTGGCGCCCACGCTCAGCCCGCGCCCCGGGCTTGCCGCGGCAGATGGTCCGCCGCCGAAAGCCGAGGCGCCGGCTCCCGCCGCCACCGCCACGCCGCCTGCGCCGCCCGTGCGCAAACAGGGCTTCAGCCTCGAACAGTTGCTGGGCGCGCGGGCCTTCGCCTGGGTCGGCGCGCTGGCCATCGCGCTGGCCGGCGTGTTTCTGGTGAAATACTCCATCGACCAGGGCTATCTCGATCCGCCGGCGCGCGTGATCCTGGCCGGGGTGCTGGGGGCGGTGCTGCTGGCGACGTCCGAATGGCTGCGCACGCGCGATGCCCGCATCGCCCAGGCGCTGGCGGCGGCGGGCGTGGCGGTGCTGTTCTCGGCGCTGTTCTCGGCGGTGGCGCTCTACGATCTGGTGCCGCGCCTGCCGGCCAGCCTGCTGGCGGCGCTGCTGACCGCCCTGTCCGTCGCCCTGTCGCTGCGCCATGGGCCGTTCGTGGCGCTGCTGGGGCTGGTCGGCGGCTCGATGGCGCCGGCCATCGTGGCCGACGACAATGCCGGGGCGCTGGTGCTGTTCGCCTATCTGCTGGCGCTGACCGGCGGCGTGCTGGTGGTGGTGCGCCATCGGCAATGGTGGTGGCTGGGCTGGTGCGTGCTGGCCTCGGCCGCGATCTGGCCCCTCGTCTGGATCATGGGCGGCTTCCTCGCTGCCGAGGCGCACTGGGTCGGCCTCTATCTGCTGGCGGTGACTGGCCTCTATGTCTGGCTGGCCTGGCGCATCCTGGTGACGCTCTTGCCGGCCATGGGCTTCGCCGAATTCATCGCCCGCCACGTCAGGGGCCTGCTGCCGCTGGTGTGGAGCGCGGCCGGCGCCATGCTGGCGCTGCAGGCGCTGCTGCTGGCCAAGACCGGCTATATGCCGCTGCACTGGGCGCTGTTCGTGCTGGCCGGGCTGTCGGTCTTCGCGCTGGGCCGGCAGGCGCCGCCGCTGCAATGGCTGGCGCTGGTGCCGGTCGGCCTGTCGATCCTGCTGTTCCTGGGCTGGGCCGACGATTTCCGCTGGCTGCGCCCGGCCGGCGCCAGCCCGCAGGGCATCGCCTTCACCGCCCTGGTGGTGGCCGGCGCCTTCTCCGCCGCGGCCTATGCGCTGATGTGGAACGCGCGCCGGCCCGGCTTCTGGGCGGCGCTCTGTGCCGGCGGCGCGTTCCTGCATTTCCTCGCCCTCTGCGCGGCGCTCTACAAGTTCGATGTCGGGATCAAATGGGGCTATGCCAGCCTGCTGCTGGCCATCCCGTTCCTGATCGGCGCCGAGCGGGTGGCGCATTGGCGCGAGCGCATGGCCGGCGGCGAGGCGGCGCTGGGCATGCTGGCGGTGGGCATCACCTTTTTCCTCAGCGCCGCCGTGCCGCTGGAGCTGCGCCGCGAATGGGTGACGATGGCCTATGCGATCGAGCTGCCGGCGGTGGCCTGGATCGCCTGGCGGCTGAACCTGCCGGTGCTGCGCTGGCTGGCCTGGCTGCTGGCGGCGACCGTCACCATCCGCCTGGTGTTCAACCCCTATGTGCTGGACTACGACGTCTCGGCCAACCCGTTCCTGAACTGGGTGCTCTATGGCTACGGCGTGCCGATCATCGCCTATTGGATCGCGCGCGATTTCCTGCGCCGGGTGCGCAACGACGAGCTGGTGATGGCGGTGGAGGCTTCCATCCTGGCCTTCGCCTTCCTGCTGCTGTCGCTGCAGGTGCGCTCGATCTTCAATCCCGACGGGCTGGGGCAGCAGCGCTTCGAGGCCATGGAGCGGGCCTGGATGGCGGTGTCCTGGGGGGCGCTGGCGCTGGGGCTGATCTGGAGCGACTGGCGGCGCCAGCATGCGGTGCTGCGCTGGGGCTGGCGCGTCATTGGCGGGCTGGCCATCGCGCTGGTGACGTTCGGGGCGGCGATCCAGGGGGATGCGCTGTTCGCCGGCGAGGCGCTGGGCAAATGGCCGATCCTGAACGGGCTGATCGTCTGTTTCCTGATCCCGGCCCTGATGGCGGCGGGCGCGAGCTGGATGCTGCAGCGCATGGACCAGCGCCTGGCCGCGATGGCGGCGGGCATCGCAGCACTGGGCTTCGGCTTCGCCTTCCTGAGCTACGAGGTGCGGCACTATTACGGCTTCGCCCAGGGGCGCATCTCCAGCCTCGCCAGCGACGCGGAGCTCTATACCTACTCGATCGTCTGGCTGGTCTACGGCGCGGCCCTGCTGGTGGCGGGCATCCTCACCCGCCAGGCGGTGCTGCGCTACGCCTCGCTGGCGGTGCTGGTGCTGGTGGTCGGCAAGGTGTTCCTGGTCGACATGGCCGACCTGACCGGGCTGCTGCGCGTGGCGTCGTTCCTGGGGCTGGGCATCGCCTTGCTGGCGCTGGGTTTTCTCTACCGGCGCTACGTGTTTCGCGACGACCCGCTGCTGGCTGACACGGCGCAGCCGGGCGGCTAAAGTGCGCCAACAGGTTTATTGGAGAGCCACATGACCACATTGCTGACGGGCGCACGCGTATTCGACGGCGACAGCGAGAAGCCGGAGCACGGCGTGCTGATCGAGGGCGGCAAGATCAGGCGCGTGGCGCCGGTCGGCGAGTTCGCCGGCTATTCCGGCGACCGCATCGACATGCCCGGCTGCACCGTCCTGCCCGGGCTGATCGACTGCCACGTGCATTCGCTGATGGGGGCGGAGGGCAATCCCGGCGTGGTGATGGAGCGCATGCTGCCGGGCCAGATCGTCATGCGCGGCGTCGAGCACATGCAGAACACCCTGGCCGGCGGCATCACCACCGTGCGCGACTGCGGCGGCAAGGACTATCTGGAGTTCTCGATCCGCGACGCGGTCAATGCCGGCAAGCTGCTGGCCCCGACCATGGTGGCGGCGGGCCGCATGATCTGCATGACCGGCGGCCACGGCAACCGCTATGGCCGCGTCGCCGACGGCGTCGACGACGTGGTGAAGGCGGTGCGCGAGCAGGTGCATGCCGGCTCCGACCTGGTCAAGATCATGGCCACCGGCGGCGTCATGACGCCGGGCGTCAACCCGGAGGACGCGCATTACTCGGCCGAGGAGATGGCGGCCGGCATCAAGGAGGGCCATCGCTTCCACAAGCACTGCGCCTCCCACGCCCAGGGCGCGGAGGGCATCCTCAACGCGGTGCGCGGCGGCATCGATTCGATCGAGCACGGCATCTTCATGGACGACGAATGCATCAAGGAGATGCTGGCGCGGGGCACCTGGCTGGTCGCCACCCTGGCGGCGGTGAAGAACATCCTGAAGGGCCACGACCAGGGCGAGCCCGGCATTCCCGATTACGTCATCGAGAAGTCGCGCCGCGTCTACGAGCGCCACCGCGAATCCTTCAAGGCCTACTACAAGGCCGGCGGCAAGCTGGCCATGGGCACCGATGCCGGCACGCCGTTCAACCGCCACGGCGAGAACGCCATGGAGCTGGAATACATGGTGGAACTCGGCTGCTCCAACCGCGACGCGCTGCACGCCTCGACCGGCTCGGCCGCCGACCTGATGCGCCGGCCCGATCTCGGCCGCCTGGCCGAGGGCCGCATGGCCGACGTGCTGGTGGTCGAGGGCAATCCGCTCTCCGACATCAAGGCCGTGTCGCGCAAGGAGAACCACCGCGTGGTGATCAAGCGCGGCATCGTCGCCCGCGACGCCCGCCGCAACGCCCTGAGCGGCGGCATGCTGTTCAACGCGGCGGCGGGGTTGTAGAGACATTTATCCGTTTACGCTATGCGGGTATTGTTGGTTTCCTACGCCTTTGCGCCTAGCATCGGCGGGGTCGAGACTGCCAGTCAGATATTGGCCGAGGAGTTGTACCGTCGAGGCCACGAAGTTGTGGTGGCGACGGCGACACGATCTGACTGGTCGGCGAAGTTTGCCTTTCCGGTATATTATCGGCCGTCGCCTCTGCAACTGTTGACGCTGCATCGCTGGGCCGACACCGTCCTGCACAATTCAATCAGTCTGCGTTTTGCTTGGCCGTTACTGGCGATTCGAAGGCCTTGGATGATCGTCCATACCGGCTTTCGCAGCCATAACGCAATGCATAGCTTAGCGATGCGGATTGCCAGGAATGTCAGCGTCTCACAGGTCCTGGCCGATCATCTCGGTGTGCCGGCGAGTGTCGTACCCAATGCCTATCAAAGTAACCTTTTCCGTCGGATCGGCGCGAGCCCGCGACCGTTCGCCTTCGGTTTTCTCGGGCGTCTGGTCAGCGATAAGGGAGCGCATCACTTGATCGAGGCCTTGGCCAAGCTGTGCGACGATAGGCATTTGCTGCGTTTGGCGATCATCGGCGGTGGACCGGAGGAAGAGCGGTTACGACTTCAAGTGAAGGCAAGCGGACTAGACTGTCACGTTCACTTTCTCGGCGCGCAGCGTGGCGAGGAACTGGTGCAGGTGCTTAACGATATCGACTGTCTGGTCGTGCCGACCGTCATTCCCGAAGGTTTTGGTATCGTGGCGCTGGAGGGCATCGCCTGCGGCTGCGTGGTGATCGGCTCGCAGGGCGGCGGGCTGAAGGAGGCGATCGGTCCCTGCGGCCTGACCTATCCCAATGGCGACGTGGCGGCGCTGGCGGCGGCGATGCGGCGCGTGCTGGAGGAGCCGGGACTGGCCGACCGGCTGCGCGCCCAAGCGCCGGCGCATCTGGCGCGGCATACGCCGCAGGCGGTGGTCGATGCCTATTTGCAGGTGATCGACCAGGCGCTGGCCGGTCGCACGGTGCATGGCCGGCCGCCGCTCGGTTGACAGCCGCGCCGCGCTCTCCGACCCTTGCCGCAACGAAACGACAAAAACCGAACGGGGAAACCATGACGGGCTGGACCGATCCCGATCTGCGCCTGAGCCGCGACGCGCTGGAGGCGCTGCAGCTGCAGCGCCTGCGCTGGAGCGTGCGGCATGCCTACGACAACGTGGCGCATTACCGGGCCAAGTGCCAGGCGGCGCAGGTCCATCCCGACGATCTGAGATCGAGCGACGACCTGGCCCGCTTTCCCTTCGTCGAGAAGGACGATCTGCGCCAGACCTATCCCTTCGGCATGTTCGCCGCGCGGCGCGGGGAAATACGCCGCCTGCATGCCTCCAGCGGCACGACCGGCCGCCCGACCGTGGTCGGCTACACCCAGGGCGATCTCGACACCTGGGCGCATCTGATGGCGCGTTCGCTTTACGTCTCCGGCGGCCGGCCGGGCGACATCGTGCATGTCGCCTATGGCTACGGGTTGTTCACCGGCGGGCTGGGCGCGCATTACGGGGCCGAGCGGCTGGGTTGCGCGGTGGTGCCGATGTCGGGCGGGCAGACCGAGAAGCAGGTGCAGTTGATCCGCGAGTTCGGCGCCAACGTGATCATGGTGACGCCCTCCTACATGCTGGCCATTGCCGACGAGTTCGAGCGCCAGGGGGTCGACCCGCGCTCCACGTCGCTGCGCGTCGGCATCCATGGCGCCGAGCCCTGGACCGACCTGATGCGCCAGGAGATCGAGCGCCGCATGGGCATCGATGCGGTGGATATCTACGGCCTGTCCGAGATCATGGGGCCGGGCGTCGCCTGTGAGTTCGTCGAGGCCAAGGACGGGGCCGCCGTCTGGGAGGACCATTTCCTGCCCGAGATCGTCGATCCGGTGACGGGCAAGCCGGTACCCGACGGCGAGGTCGGCGAGCTGGTGTTCACGACCCTGACTAAGCAGGCGCTGCCGATGATCCGCTATCGCACGCGCGATCTGACGCGGCTGCTGCCGGGCACCGCGTCGGCCATGCGCCGCATGCAGCGCGTCACCGGCCGCAGCGACGACATGCTGATCGTGCGCGGCGTGAACGTCTTTCCCAGCCAGATCGAAGGGCTGATCCTGCGCGAGCCGCGCCTGTCGCCGCATTACGTCATCGAGCTGACGCGCGAGGGCAGGCTGGATGCGATCAAGGTGCTGGTCGAGGTGCGGCAGGGGCTGAACGACGACAATGCGACGACCAGGGTGGCCTGCGCGCAATCGCTGACGCAGTCGATCAAGGCCAATATCGGCGTCAGTGCGGCCATCGAGATCGTCGATGTCGGCCGCATCGAGCGCTCGATCGGCAAGGCGAAGCGGGTGATCGACCTAAGAGGGAAGGCGTAAGCGTTGCAGGAAGCGTTCCTGGAAGAAGCTTGACTCCATTGTCCTCATCCTGAGCCCGTCGAAGGATGGGATGCAGCAGGCATCTTGTCCTTGGCGCATCCTTCGACGGGCTCAGGATGAGGCCTTCGACGAGCCCAGAATGAGATCTTCGATTTCGTTCAGGATGAGGCGGTTGTTGGATCGGACAGGCAGGCGATATCGCCACTCTAAAGTCCTCATGCTGAGCCCGTCGAAGCATGGGCTCGGGTAAGATTGCCTGTGACCCGCATGCTTCGACGGGCTCAGGATGAGGGCGATTCCTGTGGTTGGCGCTTAAGGCGAGACGCCGAACAGAGCAAATCACTCCTCGACGATCGCGATACGCAGGATGTTGGTGGCGCCTGGCGTGCCGAAAGGGACGCCGGCGGTGATGACCAGGCGCTGGCCGGACTGCGCCAGGCCCTCGCGCAGGGCGATGCGGCGGGCCTTCTCGACCATGTCGCCGAAATTATGCGCGTCGGAGGTCTGGGCCGAATGCGCACCCCAGACCAGCGCCATGCGCCGCGCCGTTTCCAGCTTCGGCGTCAGGCACAGGATCGGCACGCTGGGCCGCTCGCGCGCCGCCCGCAGCGTGGTCGAGCCGGAGGTGGTGTAGGTGACGATGGCGGCGGCCGACAGCGTCCGGGCGCATTGCCGCGCGGCGGCGGAAATGGCGTCGGCGGTGGTCGGCTCGGGCTCGGCGCGGCCGGCATCCATCAGATGGCGGTAGATGGGATCGCGCTCCACCCGGCGCAGGATGCGGTCCATGATCCTGACCGCCTCCAGCGGATAGCCGCCCGAGGCGGTCTCCGCCGACAGCATCACCGCGTCCGCTCCGTCATAGACGGCGGTGGCGACGTCGGAGGCCTCGGCCCGTGTCGGGGTCGGCGAGTGCACCATCGAATCCAGCATCTGGGTGGCGACCACCGCCGGCGTGCCGGTGGCGTGGCAGCGGCGCAGGATGCGCTTCTGGGTCGGCGGCACGTCCTCCGGCGGCATCTCCACGCCCAGATCGCCGCGCGCCACCATGATGGCATCGGACAGGTCGAGGATCTCGTCCAGATGCTCGATGGCGCCCGGCTTCTCCAGCTTGGCCATCACCGCCGCCCGCCCCTCCACCAGCTTGCGCAGCTCGGCCACGTCGGCGGCGCGCTGCACGAAGGACAGCGCCACCCAGTCGACGCCCAGGTCGAGGCCGACCGTCAGGTCCTTGTGGTCCTTGGTCGTCATGGCAGACAGCGGCAGCACCACGTCGGGCAGGTTCACGCCCTTGCGGTTGGAGACGGTGCCGCCCACCGTCACTTCGGTGTCGATCGTGTCGCGGCCCACCTTGGCGACGCGCAGCTGGACCTTGCCGTCGTCGATCAGCACCGTGCTGCCGGCCTTCACAGCCCGGAACACTTCGGGATGCGGCAGCGGCGCGGCGCGGCCGGTGCCGGTCTTGCCGTTCAGCTCCAGCCGGAAAGACTCGCCGGTGCGCAGTTCGGCGGTGCCGTCGCCCTCGAACTTGCCCAGCCGCAGCTTGGGCCCCTGCAGGTCCATCAGAATGCCGGCCGGGCGGCTGAATTCCTTCTCCATGGTGCGGATGGCCTTCACCCGCGCGGCATGGTCCTCCGGCGCGCCGTGGCTGAAATTGAGCCGGAACACGTCGGCCCCGGCCATGAACAGCTCGCGGATGCGTTCCGGCGAGGAGCTGGAGGGACCCAAAGTGGCGATGATCTTGGTGCTGCGGTTGCGGCGCATGAGGTAAGCTTCGACTGTCCTGGCTTCGACACCAGCAGATTAAGCGCAATTCCGTGACCGGACTATGGCAATTCAGACCATAAGCGAATTCGGCTGGAGCTCGACCGAGCCGGGCGAGCATCAACTCATGCTGCTGCCGGCGATCCGGCCGTTTCTCGCCACGCCGGGACGGGCGCGCACGCTGCTCGACCTGGGATGCGGCAATGGTTGGCTTTCGGCGCAGTATGCGGCGCTGGGCTATGCCGTGACCGGATGCGACGTGTCGCAGGACGGGCTGCGGCTGGCCGCCGAAGCCTTCCCCGATGTCGTCTTCCGCCGCCTCTCGGCCTACGAGGATCTGCGGCCGCTGGCGCCGCCCGGCGGCTTCGCCGCCATCGTCTGCAGCGAGGTGATCGAGCATCTGATCGATCCCGCCGCCATGCTGGCCAATACCCGGCGCGTTCTCGCCAACGACGGCGTGCTGATCCTGACCACGCCCTATCACGGCTATCTGAAGAACCTGGCGATCTCGCTGGCCAATGGCTGGGACCGACATTTCTCCGTTGGCCATCGTGGCGGGCACATCAAGTTCTTCTCGCCCGTCTCGCTGCGCGACATGCTGCGCCAGAACGGGTTCGAGCCGAGCGGCTTCCGCGGCGCCGGCCGCCTGCCCTGGCTGTGGAAGTCGATGGTGCTTGCGGCGCGCCCGGCGCGCTAATTCACCAGGATGGCGCGGAAATCGTTGACGTTGGTGCGGGTCGGGCCGGTCACGATCAGGTAATCGAGGGTCTGGAACAGGCGCCAGGAATCGTTGTTCTCCAGCAGCGCCTGCGGGTCGAGCATGCGTTTTTTGGCGCGCGACAGCGTGTGCGGGGTGACGATGGCGCCGGCATTGTCCTCCGAGCCGTCGATGCCGTCGGTGTCGCCGGCCACCGCCCAGATATTCTCCGCCCCGTCCAGGGCCAGCGCCAGTCCCAGCAGGTACTCGCAATTGCGCCCGCCGCGGCCCTGGCCGCGCACCGTCACCGTGGTCTCGCCGCCGGAGATCAGCGCGAGCTTGCGTCCCTTGGCTTTCGCGGCCAGCGCCAGCCTGGCATGCCCGGCTGCCACGTCGCGCGCTTCGCCCTCGATGGCGTCGCCCAGGATGTCGATCTCGTAGCCGGCCTTGTGCGCCAGCTCGGCAGCCGCCTCTAGTGAACGCAGTGGCGTGGCGATGATCTCGGTCGCAGCCCTGGCGAAAACGGGATCGCCCGGCTTGGGCGTCTCGGCGATCCTGCCTGCCGCCCCCTCCTGCAGATGCTTCGACACGGCAGGCGGCGGGTCGATGTCATAGCGCGCGAGGATCGCCAGCGCCTCGTCGTAGGTCGAGGGATCGGGCACGGTGGGGCCGGAGGCGATGATGGAAAGATCATCGCCCGGCACGTCGGAAATGGCATAGGCCACTAGCCGCGCCGGCGCGGCCGCCGCCGCCAGCCTCCCGCCCTTGATGGCGGAGAGATGCTTGCGCACCACGTTCATGGCCGAGATCGGCGCGCCCGAACGCAGCAGGGCGCGGTTGACCGCCTGCTTGTCGTCCAGCGTCAGGCCGGGCGCGGGCAGGGCCAGCAACGCCGAACCGCCGCCGGAGATCAGCGCGATGACGAGGTCGTCCGCGTCCAGGCCCTGCACGGCCTTCAGAATCCGGCCGGCGGCGTCGCGTCCCGCCGCGTCGGGCACCGGATGCGCCGCCTCGACCAGCTCGATCTGCTTGAGCGGCGCGCCATGGCCGTAGCGCGTCACCACCAGGCCCGAAACCGGATGCGGCCAGAAATCCTCCACCGCCTTGGCCATCGCCGCCGCCGCCTTGCCGGCGCCGACCACGACGGTGCGGCCGCCGGGCGGTGGCAGCTTCTCCAGATGGGGACGCAGGCAGATGGCGGGGCTGGCCGCCGCGATGGCGGCGTCGAACAGGGCGCGCAGCAGCAGGCGCGGCTCGGTCTCGCTCATGCGGGCGATTATGCCGAAGGCGTGCCGCGCTTGGCGAGCCAGATGCCGATCAAGACCACCACGCCGCCCACCGCCTGCAGCGGCAGCGGCACCTCGTTCAGGACGATCACCGCCAGGATCGCCGCCACCACCGGCTGGGTCAGCAGCGCCACCGAGCTGAACGAGGCCGGCAGATGCGCCAGCGCGAACGCGATCATGGTCTGGCCGCCGGCATGCGAGACCAGCGCCAGCCCCAAGAGGATGGCCCAGGCGTAAAGCGTGGGCGGCACCAGGCTTTCGCCCTGCACCCAGCACAGCGGCAGGAGGAACAGGAACGTGCCCAGCCCGGTCCAGAACATCACCGTCATGGTGTCGAAGCGGCTGCGCAGGCGGGCGATGGAGAGGATGTAGCCGGCGTAGAAACCGCCGCAGGACAGCGCGATCAGATCGCCCATCAGCGTTTCCGGCCCCAGGCTGAGGCTGGCGCTCATCAGGGTCAGGGCGCCGATCATGGCCAGGGTCAGCCCGGCCAGGAACAGGCGGGTGAAGCGTTCCTTGAACACCAGCCAGGAGAACAGGGCGACGAAGATCGGCGCGAAATTGGCCAGCAGGGTGGCGTTGGCGACGGTGGTGAACTGGAGCGACCAGTGCCAGGTCGCCAGGTCGCCCGCGAACATGAAGCCGGCCAGCGCCAGCAGGCCCCAGTCCGCGCCGCTGTGCGAGGCGCGCTTCACCGTCGGGCGCGGCGTGAGCCGCAATATCAGCAGCAGCACCGGCAGCGCCAGCCCGACGCGATGCACCGCCGTGGCGATCGGGCCCAGCTCCGACAGGCGCACGAAGATCGGCGAGCAGGCGATGGCCACCGCCCCCAGCAGCAGGACCGGCAGGGCGAAGCGGGCCAGGCGGCTGGCGGGCCGGCCAGTGGGCGCGGCCGGCGGGGAGGCGGAAACGGTTGTCATGCGTCAGCGATGTATAGCCTCCGGCCGCGCCGCCTGCTATGCGAAGCGGCACGGGCTGCGTTGGCGCTAGAGCAAATCACGTTTTGACGGAATCGCTCGCGATTCCGTCAAAACGTGTGAATTTGCTCTAAACATTAAAGAATAGAGCGGATTCACACGATTGGATGAAAGCGTTTGCGCTTCCATCCAATCGTGATCCGCTCTATAGCGCGGCTCGATGGAGAGAACGATCTTGTCCTTGCTGCAGCCCGGCGATCCGCCGCCGTTTTCCGTGACCAATCCCGAGGGCAAGGCGCCGGTCCTGATGCTGTGCGACCACGCCAGCAACGCGGTGCCGCAGCGGCTGGACCAGTTGGGCCTGAGCGACTGGGAATTGTCGCAGCATGTCGGCTGGGATATCGGGGCGGCGGAAACCGCCGGCCACATCGCCCGCGCGCTGGATGCGCCTCTGGTGCAGTCGGGCTATTCGCGCCTGGTGATCGACTGCAACCGGCGGCTGGACAATCCCACCTCCATTCCGCCGGTCAGCGACCGGATCCTCGTGCCCGGCAACCAGGACCTGTCGCCCGCCGACCAGGCGGCGCGGGCCGAGGAATGCTTCTGGCCCTATCACCGCGAGATCGCCCGCCGGCTCGACGGCTTCGCGCAGCGCGGCGTGACGCCGTCGGTGGTCATCATCCATTCCTTCACGCCGGAGATGAACGGCTTCAAGCGGCCCTGGCATGTCGGCGTGCTGTGGGACGGCGACACGCGCCTCGCGCCGCGCCTGCTCGACGCGCTGCGCCGGCGCGACGACATCCATGTCGGCGACAACGAGCCCTATTCGGGCAAGAGCGAGAACGAATTCACCCTGACCTACCACACGCTGGCGCGCGACCTGCCGCGGGTGTCGCTGGAGATCCGGCAGGATCTGATCGGCGACCGCGCCGGCTGCCGCAAATGGGCCGATATGCTGGTCCCCGCTTTCGGCTATGCGCTGCGCCTGCCGGGGTTCGACTGATTACAGGCTGTCGAGCGCGCTCCACAGCCAGCGCGGCTCTTCGGCGTCGAACGCCAGCAGCCGGGCATCGGCCAGGATCTCGTCGAAATGGATGCCCAGCGCCAGGCCGAAGCCAACGCAGCAGGCGGCCACCAGAACCCAGCCGGCGAGCTTGAGATCGTCGAGCAGCGCCTCGTGCGCCGCCGCGTTGAGGAGCGGACGGCGCGGCTGCGCCGCCAGCGGCGCCGGCCGCCAACTGCCGGGATCCAGTCGGGGATGGAAAACGATGGCCGCGCGCGCCACCGGCGGCGCCGCCGACAGGGATTGCGGCAAGCCGGCGTTGCGGGAATAGGCCCTAGCAGCCATTGAGGCGCGCGGATTGTTCGATGATCCGCCCCTCCCTCACGCGCAAGACGGCGACGCGATAGCCGATGCCATCGATGGCGGCTTCCGGCAGCGATCCGGCGCCGCGGCCGGTCAGGCGGCGCAGGGCGCTGCGGGCGGCCGAGAGGAAGCTGGAAACAGCGGACATGGGGAACCCTTTGCGGTAACGACAAGGACGAAACTTGCCGCAGTGCAATGCGGTTCCCGATCCGCCCGATGGGCGAATTCAAGCTGGATATCCACGGTATTCCAGTGACTTAATCGTGACCGGCGTGCAGAATCTGGTCTTTCAGCCCGGTTTCGTAGGCGGCCCCGCCGCGGGTCAGGGTCACGTCATGGGGGAAATTGGTCACCACCAGGCCCTTGCGGGCCAGGGCGGCCCAGACCCCGGCGTTCTGCAGCCCGGTAGCGTCGGCGGCGTCGACCGTGTAGCGGCCGACATGGAAATGGTTGCCATGGGCATGCGGCAGGGCGGTCAGCTTGATGTCGCCGGTGGCGGGATCCTTCTGCGCCACCTCCTCGATCTCCGCCACCGCCTGCAGCAGGGTCAGGGTCTTGAGCTGCAGGGCATTGAGATTGAGCGGATTGGATTTCTTCATGGCTGGGTTCCGGCTTGGTTTTGCCGCTACCTAGCCCCAGATGCTAGCGTGAGGCAAGCATGGCGGAGGATCAGCCCATGGACGACAAGACGAGGACCGAACTGGAGGCGGCGGCGTTCCGCCGGCTGGTCGCGCATCTGCGCGAGCGGACCGACGTGCAGAATATCGACCTGATGAACCTGGCCGGCTTCTGCCGCAACTGCCTGTCGAAATGGTATCGCGCCGCGGCCGAGGAGCGCGGCGTGGCGCTCTCCGATCCGGCGGCGCGCGAGATCGTCTACGGCATGCCCTACGAGGAATGGAAGGCGAAGCACCAGAAGGAAGCCTCGCCCGAGCAGCAGGCGAAGTTCGCCGACAGCCACAAGCACTAGAATATAGCCGTCACTTCTTCTTCGGATCGTGCCACGCTAGCCCTCATCCTGAGGAGCGAGCGAAAGCGAGCGTCTCGAAGGATAGGCTGCACAATCGATACTGGACCCAATCCTTCGAGACGCCGGGCTGCGCCCGGCTCCTCAGGATGAGGGGAGGGGTTGCTGGCAGTATGGCGGCATCGAAGTTTTCGCCTCCACTTATCCCGGTTATCCCCGTTCTTAAGCCGTTCGCTCCGATTGAGGCGGCGGCGGGCGGCCTCTAGGTTGGCGTCGGATCGGGCGGCATCGCGCGCCCGTGGTTCAGTGTCGTTCAAGGAGTGTCCCATGCCCGATGGCGCCAAGATCGCCGGCAAGCGCAGCGAAACCGTGGCCGGCGAGCGGCTGAAATCCTTCATCGAGCGCATCGAGAAGCTGGAAGAGGAGCGCACCGCGCTGGGCGCCGACATCCGCGAAGTCTACAGCGAAGCCAAGGGCTCGGGTTTCGACGTCAAGATCATGCGCCAGGTGGTGCGGCTGCGGAAGCTGGAGCCGGCCGAGCGGGCCGAGATGGACGAGCTGCTCGACATCTACAAGCAGGCGATCGGGATGGCCTGAGGAGCACCTGTCATGAGCGTCACGATCTACGGCATCGCCGCCTCGCGCACCATGCGGCCGCTCTGGGCGGCGCTGGAATTGGGCATCGACTTCGAGCACGTGCCGACCGGCGTCGGTCCGGCCGGCAGCCGCAAGCCCGAATTCCAGTCGGTCAACCCCAACGGCAAGGTGCCGGCGCTGAAGGACGGCGACTTGGCGCTGTTCGAGTCGATGGCGATCGACTGGTACCTGGTGCGCAAATACGACAACGGCAAAGGCCTGGCGCCGCGCGATCTTGAGGAAGAGGCGCTGGCGCTGCAATGGACGCTGTGGGCGATGACCGAGGTCGAGAAGCCGGTCATCGACTGGGCCTTCAACGCCTTCGTCTGGCCGGCGGAGAAGCGCGATCCGAAGATCGCCGAAGCCTGCATGGCCGCGATCCAGGCGCCGCTGAAGGTGCTGGATGCCGCGCTGGCGGGAAAGAACTTCCTGATCGGCGAGCGCTTCACCGTCGCCGATCTCAACGTGGCGGCGACGCTCTATCGCCTGCTCAAGGCCGATCTCGGCCATGTGCCCAACGTGCAGTCCTGGCTGCATCGCTGCTTCGAGCGGCCGGCCGCGCTCGCCATGCGCAAGATGCGCGAGTGACGGCCATCGGGAAGATCGACAATCGCCTGTTCCTGCTGATCCTGCAGCATCCGCAGGAAAAGACCGAGAAGCTGGCCACCGTGCCGCTGCTGGAAGCGAATCTCGCCAATATGCGCAAGGCGGTGGGCCTGTCCTGGCCCAACCTGGCCAAGGCGCTGGGCCGCGACGCCGATCCGCGCGAGTGGGGCGTGCTCTATCTCGGTTCGGCCGCACCGGGTGCCGCACCGGTGACGGCGGTGGATGCCAAAGGCGGTCCGCTGGCGGATCAGAGCGTGCTCGACGGGTTGAAGGGCATCGTCGCGCTCGACGGCACCTGGAGCCAGGCCAAGGCCTTGTGGTGGCGCAATCCCTGGCTGCTGAAATGCCGGCGGCTGGTGCTGAACCCGCCTTTCGTCTCGCATTACGGCAGGCTGCGGCGCGAGCCCAGGCGGGAAAGTCTCTCCACGCTGGAATCCGCCGGTTTCGCGCTGACGAGTCTCGAGGGGCGACCGGAGATTCTCCAGGACCTGCTGGCCGCGTTCGACGCGCTGCTGCAGCAGCACAAGCCGGCAAAACCCGATCGCCGCCGCCGGCGCTAATACCAGATCGCCATTTGCAGCCGGCGCGCATCGCGCGGCGGCTTCGGCGGCAAGCATACGGCACCGCCGCGCAGATGCCGCTCGGCGGTGCGCGTTAGCATGATGGCATCGAGCAGGTCGTCGATGGCGCAGCCTTTCGGCCGGGTTTCGATCATCGACCGTGGAACGGAAATGCCGCCCCTTTTCAGCAAGCGCAGCCGCTCGGCGCGGC
The DNA here is from genome assembly GCA_050181585.1 of Reyranellaceae bacterium. GTDB lineage: Bacteria > Pseudomonadota > Alphaproteobacteria > Reyranellales > JAQSWP01 > JAQSWP01. Next base: position 119,762 of record JBFXDA010000002.1, on the reverse strand, counting down.
CTTCGGGCTGGCGCTTGCGGCTCAGCACCGGCTTGCCGCCGTTGACGAGCGCGAAGGCGAGTTCGGGATGCGCCTCGATGCAGCGGCGCTGGCGGGCGGGGGTGATCCAGGAATCCAGGTCGCGCAGCTTGTCGAGCAGGTGGAAGCCCTGTTGCGACAGGCCGACCTTGTCGGGGCCGCTGGCGCGGTTGAGTTTCAGCGCCTCTCGGTAATCGGTGGCGGCGAGGGCGGCGCGGCAAGGCAGGGAGAAGACGGAAGAAGACTTGCCGGGCAACAACGCACGGGCGGCGCGTTCGCAGTCGCGCCCGCCCTTGCCGGCGATATCGGCGAAGCCGATCGGCATGTCGATGGCGAGGCGCTGTGGCTTCTCGTCCAGGCTGTCGACTTCGGCAATGCGCGCCAGCAGGCGGCAGCGCAGCTCGCCGCTTTCGAGATGGCGCAGCGCCACGATCCAGCCGGCGCGACAGCCATCGACGCCGGCCACCCACATGGGCGGGCTCTATTCGGCGGCCGTGCGGCGCGGCTGCGGGCTGCGGAAGGCGTCCAGCAATCCGGCTTCCTTCTTCTTGGCCGCCGCCAGCTTGGCCTCCTTCACATGCCCGAAACCCCTGATCTCGTCGGGGATCGAGGCGATCTGCACGGCCAGCGCGTGGTTGTCGTGGTTGAGCTTCGCCAGCAATTCCTCGACCACCTGCTCGTAGTCGGCGATCAGCTTGCGCTCGGTCTTGCGCTCGGCGGTGCGGCCGAACACGTCGAAGGCGGTGCCGCGCAGGAACTTCAGCTTCGCCAGCATCCCGAAGGCGGCCATCATCCAGGGGCCGAATTGCTGCTTCTGCAGATGGCCGGTGGCGGGATCGCGCTCGGCCAACAGCGGCGGGGCGAGGTGGAACTTGATCCTGTAGTCGCCCTCGAACTGGCTGCGGACGGATTGCAGGAACGTGCCGTCGGTATAGAGGCGGGCGACCTCGTACTCGTCCTTGTAGGCGAGCAGCTTGGCATAGTGGCGGGCGACCGCTTCCGCCAGCTCGCCCATGCCCGGCGCCTTGGCGGTCTCGGCCGCCTTCACGCGTTCGACCAGCGCCTTGTAGCGCTGCGCATAGGCCGCGTTCTGGTAGCCGGTCAGGTGCGCAACGCGACGCGAGACGATCTCGTCCAGCGTGGTGGAGATGGTGTGCAGGCGCTCGACCGCCTTGGGCGGGGCGGCGGCGGCCTCGACGCTCCTGGCGTCGTGGGCGGCGCGGCGGCCCCACAGGAAGGCCTTCTTGTTCATCTCGACCGCGGCGCCGTTCAGCTCGATGGCCTTGTCGATGGCCGCGCCCGAGACCGGGATCAGGCCCTTCTGGCAGGCATAGCCCAGCATGAAGAGGTTGGTGGCGATCGAATCGCCCATCAGGGCGGTGGCGATGGCCTGGGCGTCGATGAAGTCGCAGTTCGCCGCACCAGCGGCGGCCTCGATCGCCAGTTTCAGCACCTGGCCGGGGAATTTCAGGTCCGGGTTGCGGGTGAAGTCGCCGGTGATGGTCTCGTGCGTGTTGACCACGGCGCGGGTGACGCCCTGGTCGACCTTGGCCAGCGCATCGGTCGCCGCCGCGACGACCAGATCGCAGCCCAGCAGCAGATTGGCGCCGCCGGCGGCCAGCCGCACGGCGTGGATGTCCTGCGGCCGGTCGGCGATGCGCACATGCGAGATGACGGCGCCGCCCTTCTGCGCCAGGCCGGCCATGTCGAGGACCGAGCAGCCCTTGTTCTCCAGGTGGGCGGCCATGCCCAAGAGCGCGCCGATGGTGACGACGCCGGTGCCGCCGACGCCGGTGATCAGGATGTTGTAGGGATGGGCGGCGGCGGGGAGGCGCGGCTCGGGCAGCTCGGGCCAGCCGGTCTCGCGCACCTCGTGCTTCATCGCCTTGCCCTTGCGCGGGCCGCCGCCCTCGATGGTGACGAAGGAGGGGCAGAAACCGTTGAGGCAGGAATAGTCCTTGTTGCAGGAGGACTGGTCGATGGCGCGCTTGCGGCCGAACTCGGTGTCGGTCGGCACCACGGAGAGACAGTTCGACTTCACCGAACAGTCGCCGCAGCCCTCGCACACCATCTCGTTGATGAAGACGCGCTTGGGCGGGTCGGGGAACTGGTTGCGCTTGCGCCGGCGGCGCTTCTCGGCGGCGCAGGTCTGGTCGTAGATCAGCACCGAGACGCCTTCGTACTCGCGCAAATCCTTCTGCACCTGGTCCAGCTCGGCGCGGTGGTGGAAGGAGACGTGCGGCGCCCATTCGGTGCCGATCTCGTATTTGGTCGGATCGTCGCTGACCAGCGCGATGCGGCGCACGCCCTCGGCATAGACCTGCTGGCTGATCTTGGCCGGCGTCAAATTGCCGTCATGGCGCTGGCCGCCGGTCATGGCGACGGCGTCGTTGAACAGGATCTTGTAGGTGATGTTGACCTTGGCGGCGAGTGCGGCGCGCACCGCCAGGTAGCCGGAGTGGAAATAGGTGCCGTCGCCCAGGTTCTGGAATACGTGCTTCATGTCGGTGAAGGGCGACATGCCGATCCACGGCGCGCCCTCGCCGCCCATCTGGGTGAAGGTCAGCGTCGAGCGGTCCATCCACACCGCCATGAAATGGCAGCCGATGCCGGCCATGCCGAAGGAGCCTTCCGGCACCTTGGTCGAGGAATTGTGCGGGCAGCCGGAGCAGAAATAGGGGATGCGGTTGAAGCCGGTGCCGTTGCGCTGTTGCGCCGCTTCCTTGCGGGCGATGGCTTCCAGCCGCTGGTTCAGCTTCTCCACCGGCGTGGCGCGACCCAGCCGGGCGGCGATCAGGCGGGCGATCTGGTTGGGCAGCAATTCGCCGTTGGTCGGCAGCAGCGGCTTGCCGTTCTCGTCGGCCTTGCCGACGATGCGCGGGCGGCGGTCGGCGGGGATGTGGTAGAGCTGGTCCTTGATCTGCCATTCCATCAGGGACCGCTTCTCCTCGACCACCACGATCTCCTCCAGCCCGTCGGCGAAGGCGCGGATGCCCTCGGGCTCCAGCGGCCAGGTCATGGTCACCTTGTAGATCGCCAGCCCCAGCGCCTCGGCCTCGCGCTCGTCGATGCCCAGCTCATCGAGGGCCTGGCGCACGTCGAGATAGGACTTGCCGGTGGTGACGATGCCGATGCGCGCATTCCTGCCCCCCAGCACCACGCGGTCGAGCTTGTTGGCGCGGGCGAAGGCCAGGGCGGCCGGCAGCTTGTAGCGGTGCAGCCGCAGCTCCTGCTGCAGGATGTCGTCCGGCCAGCGGATCGAGAAGCCGCCCGGCGGCAGCTCGATGTCGGCGGGCAGCACGATCTGCACGCGCTGCGGATCGACCGAGACCGAGGCCGAGGTGTCGACCGTCTCGCCGATCACCTTGAAGCCGACCCACAGCCCGGCGAAGCGGGAGAGGGCGAAGCCGTACAGCCCGACATCGAGGAATTCCTGCACCCCGGCCGGGTTCAGCACCGGCATCATGGCGTCGACGAAGGCGAACTCGCTCTGGTGCGCGAGCGTCGAGGACTTGGCCATGTGATCGTCGCCGGCCAGCGCCAGCACGCCGCCCCAGGGCGAGGTGCCGGCATTGTTGGCGTGCTTGAACACGTCGCCGGTGCGGTCGACGCCGGGGCCCTTGCCGTACCACAGGGCGAAGACGCCGTCGTATTTGGCGCCGGGGAACAGGCCGACCTGCTGCGTGCCCCAGATCGAGGTGGCGCCGAGGTCCTCGTTGACGCCGGGGTTGAAGACGATGTGGTTCTTCTCGACGAAGCGGCGGGCCTGCCACAGCGTCTGGTCCAGCCCGCCCAGCGGCGAGCCGCGATAGCCGGAAATGAAGCAGGCGGTGTTCTTGCCGGCGGCCACGTCGCGCTGGCGCTGCATCATGGGCAACCGGACCAGCGCCTGGGTGCCGGTCAGATAAACGCGCCCGGAGTCGAGAGTGTATTTGTCGTCCAGGGTTACCGTGGCCAGCGCCATACCAACCTCCCGACTATGATTTTGTTTCCAAAAGGTAATCTCGACTGACCTATCCTGCAATTGCCGGCAGGGGACAATTCGCAATCAAACAGGAAATTGCCTCTTTCGCGAGCAGCAGGTTCGGACGTTGCCGGGCCTATGGCGCGGGCGGCAAGCTTATGTCACGCCACGATCAGGTGCTTTTGGCCGCCGCCTCGGCTATATCGCTGGCTCCCGCCTCTTCCTGGATCCATTCATGACCATCGTCGTCACCGGGGCCGCCGGCTTCGTCGGCTTCCATCTCGCCAAGGCGCTGCTCGGCCGCGGCGAAGCGGTGCTGGGCGTCGACAATTTCGATCCCTATTACAGCGTCGAGCTCAAGCGCGCCCGGGTGGCGGAGCTGGCCCAGCAGCCCCGGTTCCGCCTGCTCGAAGCCAATATCGGCCTGCCGGAGACGGTGGCGCTGATCCGCCAGCAGGCCGGCGAGATCACCGGCATCGCCAACATGGCGGCCAATCCCGGGGTGCGCGCCAGCGACGACCGGCCGTTCGATTTCCTGGCTTCCAATATCGGCGGCGAGCTGTGCGCGCTGGAGCTGGCGCGCCATGCCGGAAGGCCGGTGCCGCTGGTCTATGCCTCGACCTCGGCCGTCTACGGGGCGTCGGAGGAGATGCCGTTCAGCCCCGCCGACCGCGTCGACCGGCCCAAATCGCTCTATGGCGCCACCAAGCGGGCGGCGGAGCTGGTGTCGGTGTCCTACGCTTCCCGGTTCGGCATCGGCGCCACCGCATTGCGGTTCTTCACCGTCTACGGGCCCTGGGGCCGGCCGGACATGGCGACCTGGAAATTCACCAAGGCGCTGTTCGAGGGCCAGACCATCGAGCTCTACAATTACGGCCGCATGACCCGCGGCTTCACCTATGTCGACGACACCGTCGAAGCCGTGCTGCTGGCCCTGGACAAGCCGGCCGCGCCCGGCGAGCACCGCATCCTCAATGTCGGCAGCGCCGGGGCGGAGACGCTGGAGCGCTATTTGGCGGTGCTGGAACGGGCGGTCGGACGGCAGGCGCAGGTGGAGCGGGTCGAGGCCCACCCGGCGGAAATGTTCGATACCGCGGCCGATATCTCCGAGACCGAGCGGGTCCTGGGCTGGCGGCCGCGCACCACCATCGATGTCGGCCTGCCCCGCTTCGTCGACTGGTACCGGGCCTTTCACAAGCTCTGACGGTTGGCGGCGGCGGGCCGGCGTCCCATATTCGCTGCAGTTTCCCTGTTCCGAATTCCGGAGGTTTTCCGCATGAACGCGCCCCTGCCGCAAGACCAGCTCCCCAGTTGGGACCTGTCCGACCTCTATCCCGGGCTGGACTCGCCGGAGCTGAAGCGGGATCTGCAGCACGCGGCGGCCGAGGCGGAGGAGTTCGCCCGCCTCTACGAGACGCGCATCGCCGGCCTGTCGGGCGCTGAACTGGCGGCGGCGCTGCAACGTTTCGAGGCGCTGCAGGAGCTCTTGGGCCGCATCACCTCCTATGCCTCGCTGGTCTATTCCGGCGACCAGTCCGACCCCAAGATCGGCCAGTTCTTCCAGAACGTGCAGGAGCAGGTGACGACCATCACCAGCCGGCTGCTGTTCTTCTCGCTGGAGATCAACCGCCTCGAGGACGCGGCGATGGAGGACAAGCTGCAGGATGCGGCGCTGGCGCATTACCGGCCCTGGATCCGCGACTGCCGCGCCTTCCGCCCGCACCAGCTCTCCGACGAACTGGAGAAGCTGCTGCACGAGAAATACGTCGCCGGGCGGGCGGCGTGGACGCGGCTGTTCGACGAGACCATGGCCCGCCTGCGCTTTCCCATGGACGGCAAGGACATGACCTCGGCCGAGATCCTGCATTTGCTGTCGGAGAAGGACGGCGAGAAGCGCAAGCGGGCGGCGCAGGGCTTCGGCAAGGTGATGGGCGAGAATGTCGGCGTCTTCGCGCTGATCACCAACACCCTGGCCAAGGACAAGGAGATCGAGGACCGCTGGCGCAAATACGAGAAGCCGCCGTCCTCGCGCAACCTCGCCAACCAGGTCGAGGACGAGGTGGTCGAGGCGCTGGTCGCCGCCGTCAAGGCCTCCTATCCGGCGCTGGCGCATCGCTATTACCGGCTGAAGGCCAAGTGGTTCGGCGCCGAGCAGCTCGACTACTGGGACCGCAACGCGCCGCTGCCCGAATCGGACGATCGGGTCATTCCCTGGCCCGAGGCGACCAGGACGGTGCTGGACGCCTATGGCGCCTTCTCGCCCGACCTGGCCTCGGTCGGCAGGAAATTCTTCGACAATGCCTGGATCGACGCGCCGGTGCGCCCCGGAAAATCGCCGGGCGCCTTCGCCCATCCCACCGTGCCGTCGGCCCATCCCTATCTGCTGCTGAACTACCAGGGCAAGGTGCGCGACGTGATGACCCTGGCGCACGAGCTGGGCCATGGCGTGCACCAGGTGCTGTCGGCGGGGCAGGGCTACCTGATGGCCGACACGCCGCTGACGCTCGCCGAGACGGCGTCGGTGTTCGGCGAGATGCTGACCTTCCAGGCGCTGCTCAAGGCGCAGACCGATCCGGCCAAGCGCAAGGTCATGCTGGCCTCGAAGGTCGAGGACATGATCAACACCGTGGTGCGCCAGATCGCCTTCTACGATTTCGAGCTGCGGGTGCACACCGAACGCCGCCAGGGCGAGCTGACGGCCGAGCGCATCGGCGAGATCTGGATGGCGGTGCAGACCGAGAGCCTGGGGCCGGTGTTCCGCTTCCATCCCGAGTACAGCGCCTACTGGGCCTATATCCCGCATTTCGTGCACACGCCGTTCTACGTCTACGCCTATGCCTTCGGCGATTGCCTGGTGAACTCGCTCTATGCCGTCTACCAGGACGGCGCGCCCGGCTTCCAGCAGCGCTATCTCGACATGCTGAAGGCCGGCGGCACCAAGCGGCACAAGGAGCTCTTGGCGCCGTTCGGGCTGGACGCCAGCGATCCCGCCTTCTGGCAGAAGGGCATCGGCGTGATCGCGGGCTTCATCGACGAGCTGGAGAAGATGTAGGCCGGTGGCCGCCGACGAGGACAGCTTCGGCGGCCGGCTGGGCCGCTACGCCCGGGTCGGCGCCTCGATGGGCGGGCTGGCGGCGCGCGTGGCGGGCAACCGCTATCTCGGCCTGCCGATGGATCGCGGCCGGCATGCCGCCGACCTGAAGGCCGCGCTGGGCGGGCTGAAGGGCCCGCTGATGAAGGCGGCCCAGCTTCTCTCCACCATCCCCGACGCGCTGCCGGAGGAATACGCCGCCGAGCTGTCGCAACTGCAGTCCAACGCGCCGGCGATGGGTTGGCCGTTCGTGAAGCGGCGCATGGCGGGCGAACTGGGGCCGGACTGGCAAAGCCGCTTCGCCGGTTTCGAGCGCACCGCCAGCGCGGCCGCCTCGCTGGGGCAGGTGCATCGCGCCACGGCGCCGGATGGCGCGGCGTTGGCCTGCAAGCTGCAATATCCCGACATGCGGTCCGCGCTCGAAGCGGATCTGCGCCAGTTGCGCCTGGTGTTCGCGGTCTACGAGCGCTACGACAGCGCCATCCGCACCGACGACATCTATCGCGAGATCGCCGCCCGCCTGCGCGAGGAGCTGGACTACCGGCGCGAAGCCAAGCACATCGCGCTCTATGCCGACATGCTGGCGGGCGAGGACGACATCCATGTGCCGCAGGTCGCGCCCGACCTGTCGACCGACCGGCTGCTGACCATGACCTGGCTCGACGGCGCGCCACTCTTGCGCTGGAGCGAGACGGCGTCGCAGGAGGCGCGCAACGCGCTGGCGGCGCGCATGTTCCGCGCCTGGTACCTGCCGCTCTATCGCTACGGCATCATCCATGGCGACCCGCATCTGGGCAACTACACGGTGCGCCCGGACGGCGAGGTGAACCTGCTGGATTTCGGCTGCATCCGCGTCTTCCCGCCGCGCTTCGTGCAGGGCTCGGTCGATCTCTACTGGGCGCTGACGCGCGCCGATCAGGCGCTGGCGGTGCAAGCCTACGAGAACTGGGGCTTCCGCAATCTCACCCGCGCCCATATCGCCGCCCTGAACCAGTGGGCCGCCTTTCTCTACGCGCCGCTGATGGACGATCGCGTGCGGCGGCTGACCGAGGACATGCCCGGCGACTACGGCCGCGCCACCGCGCGCAAGGTGCACGAGGACATCAGGCGCCTGGGCGGCGTCACCCCGCCCCGGGAGTTCGTGTTCATGGACCGCGCCGCCATCGGGCTGGGCTCGGTCTTCATCCACCTGAAGGCGGAGCTGAACTGGCACGATCTCTTCCGCTCGCTGATCGACGGGCTCGATGTCGCAACCGTGTCCGAACGGCAAGACGGCGCGTTGCGGCGCGCCGGCCTGGGCGATACGCCGGCGGAGGGCGCGCACGAGCGTCGCTGACGGCCGGCGGCGGGCGGCCTTTGTATCATATTGTGAGATAATAACTGCGATAATCTCTCATTACGATATTCGTCTTGCGCCCTGCGGCGTTGCCCGTTAGGCTTTTCGCAACAACGAATATCGGGAGGAGCGGGAATGATCGTCCCGCCGCAGGCTCGCGCGCCAGAATCGGGGGCCGGGAGATCAGGCCGGCTCGACGCCGCCGCCGCCCATGGCGGCCGCGAGAATCCGCGCTTCCCGCTCCATCAACTGCACCAGCTCCTTGATGCGCTGCCGCGTCATGCGGGCGGAAATCGCCGTCACCGTGAAGGCGGCGATCGGCCGGTCGCTGCCGTCCAGCACCGGCACGCCCAGCGCCTCCGAACCGCGCTGGTGCGCCACGGGGTTGAGCGCATAGCGGTTGCGCCGGGTCTGCGCGATCAGCCGCGCGATCAGGGCCGGCGAGAAATCGGGAAAATCCTTCAGTTGCCGCGGCAGGCTGGCGAGGATGCGCTTGCGTTCGGCTTCCTCCAGGAACGACAGGATCGCCAGGCTGCCGCTGGACACGCCCAGCGGCCTGCGGTCGCCGACGTTCAGCGTCAGCGCCTTGATGGGAAAATCGCCCTCGCAGCGCGCCAGGTAGACCGCCTCGTCGCCGCTGCGCGTGCAGACCAGCGCCGCGTCGCCGGTCTCGCGCGCGATGCGTTCGATGCAGGGTTGCGCCAGCTCGACCAGGTTGAAGCGCTCCTCCGCCGCGCGGCCCATCAGCCACAATTCGCTGCCGGGATAGAAGCGCCGCGACCTGTCCTGCGCCAGCAGCCGTTCCGCCACCAGCGCGCGCAGCAGGCGATGCGCGGTGGCGCGATGCAGGCCGCTCGCCTGCGCCACTTCGGCCAGGCTCATGCCCGCTCGCGGCCGCTGCGCCACCAGTTTCAGCAGGCCGATGGCCCGCGTGAGGCTTTGCGCGCCGGGATTCGCTTCGGAGCCGTTGCCCGCGTCGGCGGCGGCTGTTCCCGTTCTGCGAGTTTTGCGCTTCATGGCTTGGCGCAAGAGATACACGCCATGGCTCGGCCATGGCCACAGTTTTTATTGTCGCGCCCGGGGCGCGGCGCCAGCGGCGGAGAATCGTGATGCCGAAATCGGACCCTATCGCGGCCAACAGGGAAATCGCCCGCCGCTTCGTCTCCGGCATTCCCGTCACCGATCCCGACGAGACCGTGGTGCGGTCGACCATGGCGGCGGACGCGGTCTGGGAGTTCCCGCTGGCCGGCGGCTACGGCCCGGAGCTGAAGGCCTTCACCGGCCCGACGCAGTGGAACCGCGAGCAGATGATCCAGATGCAGTTGGATTTCTCCAAGCAGCTCGTCGCGCCCTACAAGCTGGCCTGCACCTCGCTGGTGGCCGAAGGCGACCGGGTCGTCGCCGAAGCCGAGGGCCGCGGCATCTCCAAGGCCACGGGCCGGGCCTACGAGCAGCGCTACTGCTTCCACCTGACGCTGCGCGACGGGCTGATCGTGCACGGCAAGGTCTACCAGGACACGCTGCATCTTTGGGACATCTGGATGCATACCGCGCCCAAGGACTTCTTCGTCGACCCGTCGTAGGACGCCGCAGGCGCTTTTCGTCAACAGCAGTGGTGGGCCATCCATGTCCGACAAACCCGATCTCCTGATCCGCAACGCCACCATCGCCGACGGCAGCGGCGCGGCGCTGTTCGAGGGCGACGTGGCGGTCGGGGGCGGGAGCATCCTCGCCGTGGGACGGCTGGCGACCGTGTCGGGCAAGGAGGAGATCGACGCGCGCGGCCTGCTGCTGACGCCGGGCTTCGTCGATATCCATACCCATTACGACGGCCAGGCGGTGTGGGATTCCAGCCTGGCCTCGTCGAGCTGGCACGGCGTCACCACGGCGGTCATGGGCAATTGCGGCGTCGGCTTCGCGCCGGTGCGGCCGCAGGACCGGCGGAAGCTGATCGAGCTGATGGAGGGCGTGGAGGACATTCCGGGCCCGGTGCTGAACGAAGGCCTGCAATGGAACTGGCAGGGCTTCGACGACTATCTCGGCGTCCTCGAGCAGCGCCCGCGCGACATCGACATCTGCGCCCAGCTGCCGCACGCCGCCCTGCGGCTGTTCGTGATGGGCGAACGCGCCGTGCGGCTCGAACCGGCCACCGAGGACGACATCGCCGCCATGCGCCGCCTCACGGTCGAGGGCATGCGGGCGGGCGCCATCGGCTTTTCCACCTCCCGCACCCTCAATCACCGCGCCTCGACCGGCGACTACACCTTCACCCTGCGCGCCTCGGAAGCCGAGCTGGCCGGCATCGCCCAAGGCATGCGCGAGGCCGGCAGCGGCGTCATCGAGTTCATCTCCGACTGGGACACGCCCGACCTGGAGGGCGAGTTCGCCATGGTGCGGCGGGTGGTGGCGCAGTCGGGGCGGCCATTCTCCTATTCGCTGGCGCAGCGCCATTCCTCGCCCGACACCTGGCGCCGGCTGGCCGCCTTGACGCGGCAGGCGGTGGACGAGGGCCTGGCGATCAAGGGCCAGGTGGCGCCGCGCGCGGTGGCGGTGCTGATGGGCCTGCAATGCAGCCGCAACCCGTTCTCCGATTTTCCGTCCTATCGCGAGATCGCGCGCCGGCCCTTCGCCGAGCGGGTGGCGATCCTGCGCGATCCGCAATTTCGCGCCCGGCTGCTGGGCGAGACCCGGGTCGACGACGGCGATCCCATCGCCCGCCGCCTGAGCTCGCTGGACATGATCTTTCCGCTGGGCAGCCCGCCCAACTACGCGCCCGGACGCGAGCAGTCGCTGGGCGCCGAAGCCCGCCGCAGCGGCCGCGGCGCGCTGGACGTGGCCTATGACCGGCTGCTGGAAGACGGCGGCCGCAATTTCCTCTACGCGCCGGTGGCCAACTATCGCGACTACTCGCTCGACGTCTGCCGCGCCATGCTGGCCGACCCCAACACGCTGGTCGGACTGGGCGATGGCGGCGCGCACGTCAATTTCATCGCCGACGCCAGCTTCTCCACCTATCTGCTGTCCTATTGGGGGCGCGATCGCGGCGCCGACCGTTTCGATCTGCCCTGGCTGGTCAAGCGCCAGACCTGGGACAACGCGCGGGCGATGAAGCTGGAGGATCGCGGCCTGATCGCGCCGGGCATGAAGGCCGATCTCAACCTGATCGACTTCGACCGGCTCGACATCGACCGGCCGTTCGTCGCCGCCGACCTGCCGGCCGGCGGCAGCCGCCTGCTGCAGCGGGCGACCGGCTACGTCGCCACCGTCGTTTCGGGAACCGTGACCTATCGCGACGGGATCGCCACCGGCGCGCTGCCCGGCCGGGTGGTGCGCGGGGCGCAGGCCGCCCCGTCCAGGACAGGCCCGCAATCAAGCTCACAATGAAGCATCGAGAGAGAGGGAGGACATTGCCATGATCAAGCTGAACAGACGCCAGGCCATGCTGGGCGGGGGCGCGTTGCTGGCCGCGCCCGCCATCCTGAAATTCGGCCCCGCCCAGGCGGCCGAGTTCTCGTACAAGTATTCCAGCGACCTCAAGAGCGACCACCCCACGGTGCTGCGCATGAGCGAGGCCGCCGAGCAGATCCGCAAGGACACCGGCGGCAAGCTCGACATCCAGGTTTTCCCCGACAGCCAGCTCGGCTCGACCACCAGCACTCTGTCGCAGCTGCGCGACGGCTCGCTGGAGTTCCTCACCTATTCGCCGGTGGTGTTCTCCGCCGTGGTGCCGGTGACGGCGATCAGCGGCATCGGCTTCGCCTTCCCCGACTACGCCACGGTATGGAAGGCGATGGACGGCGATCTGGGCGGGCACGTGCGCAAGGAGATCGCCAAGACCGGCATCGTGGTGATGGAGAAGTGCTGGGACCAGGGCTTCCGCCAGATCACCTCCTCGACGCGGCCGATCGTGACGCCGGCCGATCTCAAGGGCTTCAAGATCCGCGTGCCGATCAGCCCGCTGTGGACCTCGATGTTCGAGGCGCTGCACGCCGCGCCGATCTCGCTCAACGTGGCGGAGATCTACTCCTCGCTGCAGACCAAGATCGCCGAAGGCTGGGAATGCCCGCTGATCGCGCACTACCTGTTCAAGAGCTACGAGGTGCAAAAGCACCTGTCGCTGACCAACCACATGTGGGACGGGCTGTGGATGCTGGCCAACAAGGGCGCCTGGGACGCGCTGCCCGCCAATATCCGCGAGGTGGCCGCCACGCACATCAACGCTGCTTCGCTCAAGCAGCGCGACGACATCGAGAAGCAGAGCGTGCAGATGCTGGCCAATCTCGAGGCCAAGGGCATGGTCTCGCACAAGGTCGATACCGACGCCTTCCGCGCCGAACTGCGCAAGGCCGGCTTCTTCACCTCGTGGAAGAAGCGGCTCGGCGACGACGCCTGGGCGACGCTGGAGAAGTATTGCGGCAACATCTCCTAGGCGGAACGGGGCAGGGCGGCGACGCCTTGCCCCGCCGTGCCGCGCGACAGGCGCCGTCCATCGACCGTAAAAGCGCAGGTAACCCATGCAGAACGCGCCAACGCTCGCCGTTGCGCCGCCGGGATCTCTCGCCAGCCAGGCGGAAGCGGCGATCGGCCGTATCGTCGAAATCCTGGTCGGCGTGCTGATCGCCGTCGAGGCGGTGGTGATCTTCGCCGGCGTCGTCAGCCGCTACGTGTTCCACGCGCCGATCTCCTGGACCGACGAGCTGGCCGCCACGCTGTTCCTGTGGCTCGCCATGCTGGGCGCGGTGGTCGCCTTCCGGCGCTTCGGCCATATCCGCATGGGCATGCTGGTCGACCGCACCTCGCCGCGCAGGAAGGCGATCTTCGATGCCGTGGCCCTGGCCAGCGAACTGGCCTTTCTGGCGCTGGTGCTCCATCCGGCGATCCGCTTCGCGCTGCACGAGATCGACATCATCACGCCGGCGCTGGCGATTTCCGGCCTGTGGAAGTCGGCCGGCATTCCGGTCGGCATCGGCTTGATGCTGGTGCTGGGCCTGCTGCGGCTGGGCCGCAGCACGAGGCTGGCGGACTTCGCCATCGGCGCCGGCGCGGTTCTGGCGGTGGCGGCGGCGCTGTGGCTGGCCGCGCCGGCGCTGAAGGCGATCGGCAACTACAAGCTGATCGTGTTCTTCGTGCTGCTGGTCGGCGTCGGGGTGCTGATCGGCATTCCCATCGGCTTCGTGTTCGGCCTGGCGAGCTATGCCTTCATCGTCACCATGACGCGGGTGCCGACCACCATCGTCGCCAGCCGCATGGAGGAGGGCATGTCGCATGTCATCCTGCTCTCCGTGCCGCTGTTCATCCTGCTCGGCCTGCTGCTGGAATTCACCGGCATCGCCCGCACCATGGTGGCCTTCCTCGCCAGCCTGATAGGCCATCTGCGCGGCGGGCTGCAATACGTGCTGATCGGCGCCATGTACCTGGTGTCGGGCATTTCCGGCTCCAAGGCGGCCGACATGGCGGCGGTGGCGCCGGCGCTGTTTCCCGAAATGATCGCCCGCGGCGCCCAGCCCGGCAAGCTCGCCTCGCTGCTGGCCGCCACCGGGGCGCAGACCGAGACCGTGCCGCCCAGCCTGGTGCTGATCACCATCGGCTCGGTGACGGGGGTGTCGATCGCCGCCCTGTTCGCCGCCGGCATCCTGCCCAGCCTGTTCCTGGGACTGATGCTGTGCCTGGTGCTGGGCTGGCAGTTCCGCCGCGAGGACCTCAGCAACGTCAAACGCTCGACCCGGGCGGAAATCCTGCGCGCGCTGGTGTTCGCCCTGCCGGGCATCCCGCTGCCGTTCCTGATCCGCGCCGCCGTGGTCGAGGGCGTGGCGACCGCCACCGAAGTGTCGACCATCGGCATCTTCTACTGCCTGCTCTATGCGGTACTGGCCCGGCTGCTGTTCGGCCAGCCGATGCCGTTCCGCCGCCTGTGGCCGGCTTTCGTGGAGACCGCGGCACTGACCGGCGCCATCCTGCTCATCATCGGCACCGCGACGGTGATGGCCTGGGCGCTGACCCAGTCGGGCTTCTCGCGCCAGCTCGTGGCCGCCATCGTCGACCTGCCCGGCGGCGCCTTCACCTTCATGGCGGCCTCGATCGTCGCCTTCATCCTGCTGGGCTCGGTCCTGGAGGGCATTCCGGCCATCGTCATCTTCGGGCCGCTGCTGTTCCCGGTGGCGCGCGCCATCGGCATCGACGAGGTGCACTACGCCATGGTCGCCATCCTGGCGATGGGCATCGGGCTGTTCGCGCCGCCCTTCGGCATCGGCTTCTACACCGCCTGCGTCATCGGCCGGGTCGATCCCGCCGACGCGATGAAATCGATCTTCCCCTATCTCTTCACGCTGCTCATCGGCGTCGTCATCATCGCCGCCGTGCCCTGGATATCGCTGGCGCTGGTGCCCGGCAAATAGGAAGGAAGTTCGCGATGCCTTCGTTGTTCGATCCCATCCGACTCGGCAGCATCCATGCCCCCAATCGCGTCGTGATGGCGCCGCTGACCAGGGCGCGCTGCACGGCCGACCATGTGCCGACGCCGATCATGGCCCCGTACTACGCCCAGCGCGCCAGTGCGGGGCTGATCATCTCCGAGGCCACCGGCATCAGCCTGAGCGGCCTGTGCTGGCCCTATGCGCCGGGCATCTGGAACAGCCAGCAGGTCGAGGCCTGGAAACCGGTGACCGAGGCGGTGCACCGGGCCGGCGGGCGCATCGTGTGCCAGATCTGGCACGGCGGGCGGGTGGTGCATCCCAAGATGCCGGGCCGGCCGGCGCAGCCAGTGTCGTCCTCGGCCACCACGGCGCCGGAGATGGCCCATACCTATGCGGGCAAGTTCCCCTATGCGCCGGCGCGGCCGCTGCGGACCGACGAGGTCCCGGCCCTGCTTGACGACTACCGCCAGGCGGCGCGCAACGCCATGGCGGCCGGATTCGACGGCGTGCAGATCCATGCCGCCAATGGCTATCTGATCGACCAGTTCCTGCGGAACAACGCCAATTTCCGCACCGACGAGTACGGCGGTTCGGTCGAGAACCGCATCCGCCTGCTGGGCCAGGTGACGCAGGCGGTGGCCGACGCCGTCGGCGCGCCGCAGACCTCGGTGCGCCTGTCGCCCAACGGCGAGCGCCAGGGCGTCAACGACAGCAACCCCGAGCCGCTGTTCACGGCGGCAGCCAAGCTGCTGTCCGATATCGGCATCGGCTTCCTGGAAATCCGCGAAGCCACGCCCGAAGGCACCCACGGCAAGGGCGACCGCCCGCCGATCGCGCCGGCGATGCGCACGGTGTTCGACGGCCCCCTCATCCTCAACGCCGACTACACCAAGGCCAGGGCGCAGGCGGCGCTGGACCAGGACAAGGCCGATGCCATCTCCTTCGGCCGGCCCTATCTCTCCAATCCCGACCTGGTCGACCGCCTGGCCCACGACCGCCCACTGACGCCCGACGACATGAGTACCTGGTACACGCAAGACGCCAGAGGCTACCTGGATTATGCGGCATGGGAGCGCCCGGCGGAGGTTTCCGCCGCCCGCTAGGTTGCCCGCCGCGCCGCGGCGCGATTCGACGGCTTGCCCGCGGGCGGGCAGAAGCGGTATCGCTGGCGGGTGAATACCGATCTCCTCATCGTCCTCGGCCTGCTGCTGGCGGCCGTCGCCATGTTCGTGCGCAACCGGCCGCGCATGGACGTGGTGGCGCTGATCATGATGACGGCGCTGCCCCTGTCGGGCGTCATCTCCGTGCCCGAGGCGCTGGCCGGGCTCAGCGATCCCAACATCGTGCTGATCGCCGCCCTGTTCGTCATCGGCGAGGGCCTGGTGCGCACCGGCATCGCGCAGCGGCTGGGGGACTGGCTGCTGCGGCGCGCCGGGCACAGCGAAACCCGCCTGATCCCGCGGCTGATGGTGATCGTGGCTGGCGTCGGCTCGTTCATGAGCTCGACGGCGGTGGTGGCGCTGTTCATTCCCGTGGTGCTGCGCATCGTGCGCAGCACCGGCATTCCGGCCCGCCGGCTGATGATGCCGCTTGCCGTCGCCGCCCTGATCAGCGGCATGATGACGCTCGTGGCGACGGCGCCCAACCTGGTGGTCAATTCCGAGCTGGTGCGGCGCGGTTTCGACGGCTTCGGCTTCTTCAGCTTCACCCCGTTCGGCCTGCCGCTGCTGGCGCTGGCCGTTCTCTACATGCTGCTGGCCCGCCGCTTCCTGGCGCGCGGCGAGGCGGCGGCGCCCATGCCGCCCGACCGGCCGCGCCTGGCGCAATGGATCGAGGAATACGAGCTGGGCGGGCGCGAGCACCGGCTGCGCGTGGCGGCGGACTCGCCGCTGGTCGGCCGCACGCTGAAGGAACTCGACCTGCGCGGCTCGGCCGGCGTCAACATCGTCGCCCTGGAGCGCGCCGGCCGCTTCTCGCGCCAGACGGTGCTGCCCACCGCCGCCAGCGAATTGCGCGCCGGCGACGTGCTGTTCCTCGATCTCTTTTTGCCCGCCATCGACATCGCGGCGGTGAGCCGGCGCTTCGGGCTGGAGCCCCTGCCGCTCAGTGGCGACTATTTCCACGACCGCCGGCAGGACATCGGCATGGTCGAGGTCATGGTGCCGCCGGAGTCGCGGCTGATCGGCCGCACCGTGGTCGAGGCGCGCTTCCGCTCCGATCTCGATCTCAACGTCATCGGCCTGCGCCGCGGCGGCGTGCCGCATCGCGGCAGCGTACTGAACGAGAAGCTGCAACTGGGCGACACGCTGCTGCTGATCGGCCCATGGCGGGCGATCCGCCGGCTGCAGGCCGACCGCATGGACCTGTTCGTGCTGAACCTGCCGGCGGAGATGGACGAGGTGGCGCCGGTCGCTTCGCGCGCGCCGCAGGCGCTGGCGACGCTGGCCCTGGTGGTGATCCTGATGGTCAGCGGCGCGGTGCCCAACGTCATCGCCGCCCTGATCGGCTGCCTGCTGCTGGGGCTGCTGCGCTGCATCGACGGCAACAGCGCCTATCGCTCGATCCAGTGGCAGACCCTGATCCTGATCGTCGGCATGATGCCGTTTGCCGCCGCGCTGCAAAAAACTGGCGGCATCGACCTGGCCGCCTCGGCGCTGATCGCGCTGTCGGGCGGTGCTGGAATCCATGCCGTGCTGGCGATGCTGTTCGCGGTCACCGCGGTGCTGGGCCTGTTCATCTCCAACACCGCCACCGCCATCCTGATGGCGCCGGTTGCGGTGACCGTGGCGCAGGGCCTGGGCGCCTCGCCCTATCCCTTCGCCATGGTGGTGGCGCTGGCCGCCTCCGCCGCCTTCATGACGCCGGTGTCCTCGCCGGTGAACGCGCTGGTGGTCGGGCCCGGCAACTACACCTTCGCCGACTTCGTTCGCCTCGGCGTGCCTTTCGCCCTGGTCTGCCTGGTCGCGACCGTGTTCCTGGTGCCCTGGATCCTGCCGCCGTAGAGATCCTTCGTTGCGGCGACAGGACGCGGTTGAGGGGCATGCGGATCGCAGGCTATCCTTGGCGGCAATCAGCTTTTCCGGTGTTCAGAGCAGGTGCGGGCAACGCCCCGCGACCGAGGGAGGGTGGCGGAATTGACCGGCGGAACCGCGCCGGCCGAACCGGCGGTCGAACGCATCGCCGCCGGCGCAGCCGATCAGCTATGGCATGGCGCGACGATCGAACAGACCGTCGCCCGGCTGGCCACGAGCCGCGATGGCCTGACATCGGCGGAGGCGGCGCGCCGCCTGGCGCAATACGGGCCCAACGCGCTGCCCGAGGCCAAGCGCCGCCATCCGGTGCTGCGCTTCCTGGCGCAGTTCGACAACACGCTGATCTATTTCCTGCTGTCCGCCTCGGTCGCCGCCTGGATATTGGGCCATCGCATCGATGCGGGGGTGATCGTGGCGGTCGTCACCATCAACGCCATCGTCGGCTTCATCCAGGAAGGCAAGGCGGAGAAGGCGCTCGACGCCATCCGCAAGATGATCTCGCCGCGCGCCGTGGTCTGGCGCGACGGGCAGCGCATGGCGGTTCCGGTGGTCGAGGTCGTGCCGGGCGACCTGGCGCTGATCGAGGCCGGCGACCGCGTGCCCGCCGACATGCGCCTGATCCGCTCGCGCGGCCTGCTGATCGACGAGGCGATGCTGACGGGCGAATCCGTCGCCGCCGAAAAGCGCGAGGAGGCAAGCCGGCCCGACGCGCCGCTGGGCGACCGCTTCTGCATGGCCTTCTCGGGCACGCTGGTGGCGGCCGGGCAGGGCGCCGGCCTGGTGGTGGCGACCGGCGCCAGCACCGAGATCGGCCGCATCAGCGCCCTGATCGAGGGCGTGAACCTGCTGACCACGCCGCTGCTGCGCCAGATCAACCGGTTCGGCCAGCGCTTCACCTGGGTGGCGATCTCGACCGCCGTGCTGCTCTTCGCCTTCGCCACCCAGATACGCGACTACGAATGGACCGAGGCGCTGATCGCGGTGGTGGCGCTGGCGGTCGGCGTGGTGCCCGAGGGCCTGCCCGCCGTCATCACCATCACCCTGGCGATCGGCGTGCAGCGCATGGCCGCGCGCAACGCGGTGATCCGCCGCCTGCCGGCGGTGGAGACGCTGGGTGCCACCTCGGTCATCTGCTCGGACAAGACCGGCACGCTGACGCGCAACGAGATGACCGCCCGCCGCATCGTCACCGCCGGGCATTCGCTGATGGTCAGCGGCGCGGGCTACGCCCCGCAAGGCGAGTTCACCGCGCCCGAGGGCGACGACGATGTGGTCGCTCTGGAAGGGGCCACGCTGCTGATCCGCTGCGGCCTGCTGTGCGGCGACGCGCATCTGCGGCAGGCGGAGGGCGGCCATTGGGCCGTCGACGGCGATCCGATGGAGGGCGCGCTGGTGGCGCTGGCCATGAAGGCCGGCCTCAATCCCGAGCATGCCCGCGCCGAATGGCGGCGCTCGG
Organism: Reyranellaceae bacterium; assembly: GCA_050181585.1. Lineage (GTDB taxonomy): Bacteria > Pseudomonadota > Alphaproteobacteria > Reyranellales > JAQSWP01 > JAQSWP01. The sequence goes on along the minus strand of JBFXDA010000002.1, from coordinate 100,452 downwards.
ACGAGATCCCCTTCGACGCCCAGCACCGCTTCATGGCCACCCGCCATGCCGGGCCGGCGGGCCAGACCGCGATCTTCGTCAAGGGCGCGCCGGAGCGGCTGCTGGCCATGTGCGCCAGCCAGATGACGCCCTCGGGGCCGCAGCCGCTCGACCAGGCCTGGTGGAACGAGCGCATCGCCGAGGCCGCCTCGGAGGGCGAGCGGGTGCTGGGCTTCGCGATGAAATCGCCGGCGCCCGGCGAGGGCCGGCTGTCCTTCGCCGACCTCGAGGACGGGCTGGTGTTTCTCGGCGTCGTCGGCTTCATCGATCCGCCGCGCGAGGAGGTGGTCCGGGCGATCGCCGAATGCCGCTCCGCCGGCATCGCGGTCAAGATGATCACCGGCGACCACGCCGCGACGGCGGCCGCCATCGCCCGCCAGCTCGGCCTGGCGGACGGCCAGCGCGTGGTCTCCGGCGCCGATCTCGACAACACCTCGGACGCGGCGCTGGCGGCGCTGGCGAGCGAGGCGGCGGTGTTCGCCCGCACCAACCCGGAGCACAAGCTGCGCATCGTGCGCGCCCTGCAGTCGACCGGGGCGGTGGTGGCCATGACCGGCGACGGCGTCAACGACGCGCCGGCGCTGAAGCAGGCCGATGTCGGCATCGCCATGGGCCGCAAGGGCACCGAGGCGGCCAAGGAAGCCTCCGAGATGGTGCTGCTGGACGAGAACTTCGTCTCCATCGTGGCGGCGGTGCACGAGGGGCGCACGGTCTACGACAACATCCGCAAGGTCATCTCCTGGACCCTGCCGACCAATGGCGGCGAGGTGCTGACCGTCATCGTCGCCATCCTGTTCGGCTTCGTCATGCCGATGACGGCGGCGCAGATCCTGTGGATCAACCTGATCCTGACCGTGACGCTGGGGCTGGTGCTGGCCTTCGAGCCGCCGGAGGACGGCGTCATGAACCGTCCGCCGCGCCCGGCCGGGGCGCCGCTGCTGTCGCCGTTCCTGCTGTGGCGCATCATTTTCGTCTCCGGCCTGTTCACGGCCGGGGCGCTGGCGATCTTCTTCTACGCGCTGGATCGCGGCCTGGACGTGCCGACCGCGCGCACCATGGTGGTCAACGTCATCGTGGTGTTCGAGATTTTCTATCTCTTCAACGTGCGCTACCTGCACATGACCTCGATCACCCTGCGCGGCGCGCTGGGCACCGGCCCGGTGCTGATCGCGCTGGCCGTGGTCATCGCGGCGCAGTTCGGCTTTACTTACGCGCCGATTATGCAGAGGCTGTTCGAATCCCGGCCGATCGGACTGGTCGACGGACTCGTGATCGTCGCCGCCGGCGTCGTGCTGATGCTGATTCTGGAGACCGAGAAGACGCTGCTGCGCCGCTTCCGCATCTTCGCCGAGGAAACGCGCGTCTGACCGGCTCGCCCGGACAGGAAAGGAGGACACCATGACGGAACCGGATTCGACCAGACCGCCGCCCAAGAAGATCCTGCTGGCCACCGATCTCAGCGCCCGCTGCGACCGGGCGCTCGACCGCGCCGTCGCCCTGGCCGCCACCTGGCAGGCGGAGCTGGTCGTCGTCCACGCAATGGAGCAGACCGACGATTTCTACGCCACGGTGCTGGAGGAGCGGCTGCCGTCGTGGCGGCGGCTGTCGGATCCGGCCGCCGTCGTCGCCGAGCAGATGCGCCGCGACATGCTGCAGGCGGCGCCCAACGTCGTCACCATCGCCGAGAAGGGCGAGCCGGACGAGGTGGTGCTGCAGGCGGCGAAGAAGCATGGCTGTGACCTGATCGTCACCGGCATCGCCCGCGACGAGACGCTGGGCCGCTTCGGCCTGGGCACCACGGTCGACCGCCTGCTGCGGCGCTCGCGCCTGCCGGTGCTGGTGGTGAAGGAGCGGGTCCGCGCGCCCTATGCCAACATCGTGGTGGCGACCGATTTCTCGTCCTCCTCGCGCGAGGCGCTGCGCGTGGCCGCCGGCTTCTTTCCCGAGCGCAAGCTGCACCTGTTCCATGGTTTCGAGCCGCCGGGCATCGGGCTGGTCTCCGAGCCCGACCGCTACCGCGAACAGTGCCGGCAATCGGTGACCCGGGAATGCGCCAGCTTCCTGGCCGGCGCCGGCCTTCCCGCCGACCGCACCCGGCATTTCGGGCTGATCATCGAGGAAGGCGATCCGGGCGACCTGATCCGCCAGTACGTGCGCGATCGCGGCGCCGATCTGGTGGTGCTCGGCACGCAGGGGCGCAGCGCGCTGGCGGACCTGTTCCTCGGCAGCACGGCCAGGAACATCCTGTCTTCCTTGCCCTGCGACGCGCTTGCGGTGCGCGAACCCGACGCGCCCGCCGAAGGCGAGCGGGCGGCGGCGCGCTGAGGCGGTTTCAGCGCTGCAGGACGTAGGCGCCGGGCGCGTCCTCGAGCGGCCGATAGCCCGGCGCGCCCATGGCTGGCGGCGGTACCCGCTCGCGGGTCGAATGCGCCGCCAGCCAGTCGACCCAGGCGGTCCACCACGAGCCTTCCTCGAGGGTCGCCGCGCCGACCCATTCGTCGGGCCCCAGGCAGGCATCGTCGGCGCGTTTGAAGGCGAGGCGGAAGCGGCGCGAGGGGCGGCCCGGCTCGCTGACGATGCCGGCATTGTGGCCGCCGCTGGTCAGCACGAAGGTGACGTCGGAATCGGCGAGCTGGTGGATCTTGTAGACCGAGCGCCAGGGCGCGACGTGGTCGCGCTCGGTGCCGACCACGAACAGCGGCGCGCGGATGTTCTGCAAGGCCGCCGGCCGGCCCTCGACCATGAAGCGGCCGGCGGCCAGCTCGTTGTCGAGATAGAGGCGGCGCAGATATTCGGTGTGCATGCGGTAGGGCATGCGGGTGGAATCGGCGTTCCACGCCATCAGGTCGATCATCGGCGTGCGCTCGCCCAGCAGGTATTCGCGCACGTGCCGCGACCATACCAGATCGTTGGTGCGCAGGAGCTGGAAGGCGCCGGCCATCTGGTCGGCCGACAGGTAGCCCCGGTTCCACATCATGCTTTCCAGGAAATGCATCTGGCTGTGGTCGATGAACAGGCCCAGCTCGCCGGGCTCGGTGAAATCGGTCTGGGCGGCGAGCAAGGTGATCGAAGCCAGCCGCCGGTCGCCGGCATGCGCCATGGCGGCGGCGGCGATCGACAGCAGCGTGCCGCCCAGGCAGTAGCCGGTGGCGTGCACCTGGCGGCCCGGAACGATGGCGCCGACGGCATCCAGCGCGGCCATCACGCCCAGCCGCCGATAGTCGTCCATGTCGAGGTCGCGATCCTCCGCGCCGGGATTGCGCCAGGAGATGCAGAAGACGGTGTGGCCGCGCTCGACCAGGTGGCGGACCAGCGAATTGTGCGGCGACAGGTCGAGGATGTAGTACTTCATGATCCAGGCCGGCACGATCAGCACCGGCTCGGCCAGCACCGTGTCGGTGGCCGGCGCATACTGGATCAGCTCGATCAGGCGGTTGCGGTACACCACCTTGCCCGGCGTGACGGCGACGTCGCGGCCGACCTGGAATTTCTCCGCCCCGGCCGGCGGGCGGCCGGCGGCCAGCCGGCTGAAATCCTCCAGCCAGTGCTGCAACCCCATGGCGAAATTGGCGCCGCCGGTTTTCAGCGTCTTCTCGATCACTTCGGGATTGGCGAAGGGGCTGTTGGACGGCGAGGCCATGTCGAGAATCTGCCGGGCGACGAAGGAGACGACGTCCTCGTGATGCGGCATGACGCCGGGCACCTCGTGGGTGACGTTGTGCCACCATTGCTGGTTGAGCAGGAAGGCCTGGGCCCAGAAGCAATAGGGCGGCTTCTTCCACGCCTCGGCGCGGAACCGGTAGTCGCCGGGCAGCGGCTCGATGCAGGGCGGCGGGTCCGGATGGATCGCGGCGGCGGCCAGATGCGCCAGCAGGCGGGCGCTCTTGCGCATCGCCTTGTCCGCCAGCTCCAGCCGCTTGCCCGGCGCGGAAGCCAGGTGGATCGACCAGTCGAACAGCGCCAGCGCCAGCGACGCCGGCGACAGCCCGCCCGTCATCTGGGCGCTGAGCGCCTCGCGCATGCGGTCGATGGACCGGAAGGCTTCGCTGCCCAGGGCTTCCGGCATCAGCGGCGGGGCGGAACGAATGCCGGGCGATTGCGGGTCGAGGCGATGGTCCATGGGGAACTCTCCCAGGCGAGCCGGCGCAAATCGCCTCGTCGCCGAACTGGCGTCGGCTCCGTCCGACGCCATTCAATCAATGATAATTATGCGGTTTTTGCGGCCGATCGCCTTTGATCTCGATCAGGGGGCGGCGGGAGGCAGCCATGTTACGGAAGCGCCATGCGGATGGGCGGTGCCCAGCAGGCGGGTCTGGCCGCCCGGCCACAGCGTGAGGCGCAGTTCGCATCTTGCCATCGGCCCGTTCTCCTCCAGCCGCAGCCACGCCACGGGCCGCTCGCCGGTGGCCGCGGCGCCGGCCTCGGCGATGGCGCCGTCGAACGCCCGGCCTTCGTCGGGCGGGAAATACTGGCGCACGATGGAATGGTAGAGGACGAGGCACTCGCCGGACGGCCGCTGCGCCAGCTCGCGCGCGGCGAAGGCCGAGGCGGCGATCCGTTCCACCCGCACGTCGTTGTCGAGCGCGGTCGCCATGGCCGCCCGCAGGTTCGCCAGGCGCTGCTCCTGGTCCGGCCAGACATAGGCCTGCAGGCGCAGCCGGATTTCCTCCTGCCGCAGATCGAGCGGATTGATGTCGCAGCCGGCGCGCGAGGCGACGACCGGCCGGGTCCGCAGGGCGGGCGGGTCGCCGTGCCAGCGGCAGTGCAGGGTGAGGGGGCTGCCGCCGCCGCGCCAGCCATGCTCGCCCAGCCGATAGGCGTAGAGGTCCCAGAACTGGTTGAGCCCGGCGCTGGAGCCGATTTCGCGCGGGCGCAGGGGCAGGCCGACGAGCCGGGCGATTTCCAGCATGCCCGGCATCAGCGCGCAGCAGCGGCCGACCTCGTTGGTCTGCGGCGGCCGGTCGAGAAACGGGCGCAGCCGGTCGATCCCGGCAGCGACGACGTCCCGCGCCGCCGGCCACAACAGTGCCCCATCGCCGCTGCCGCCGCAGGACGGCAGCAGCGCCGCCAGCGCCGGCGCCTGGCCGGCCAGCGCCAGGTAGTGCAGCCCGCCCGCGACGCGCAGCGCCAGGGCGCCTTGCTCGAGTTCGCCGTCCCAGTCGCGCACCAGAAGCCACACCGGCCCGGCCGCCTCGATGTCGGCCGCGGCCGCGCGCAGCATCTGCGCCCAGAGCGGCGAGCCCAGCCTTTCGCAGCCATGGGCCTGGCGGCGAAAGACGCGCGCCAGATCGGCGGCGGAATGCGGCATGGGCTAGCGGTGCCTGCCGTCGACGCTGAAACGGCCCGCACCGGCGGCTACCACCAGCAGCAGGCCACCGACCAGCGCCAGGTTCTTGGAGAACTGGATCGTGTGCATCTGCGCCTCCTGCCCCTCGAACGCCCAGAAATTGTGGAAGAAGTAGGTGGCCGCAACCGTGTAGACGATCAGCGCCAGGGCCGACAGGCAGGTCAGAAGGCCGAAAATCAGGCCCAGTGCCGCCGCGATCTCGACCGCGATGGCGAGCGGCAGCGCCGCCGCGACCATCGGCACGCCGGCGCCGGCCATGGACTGGCCGACGCTCTGGTAGTCCATGATCTTGGAGACGCCGCTGCCCAGGAACAGCAGGGCGAGGAAGATGCGGCCGATCAGGTCGAGCGTGTCGTTGCGTGCGGTCACGGCGGGGCCTCCGGTTCGAGCTGCGGCAGTGTTTCGCAACGGCCCGCCGGAAAGCAAGCAAAGCCGATGCCCGAAGCCTCGGGCGCGATGCTGCAGCGCAATCCAGACTTGGCAAAACCGGCCGGAAAAGGCATGGTGCCGCCGCTTCGCCGGACCCGCCGATTCAGGGGAAAATGTCGATGAAACTGGCCGTTCCCAAGGAGCGACGCGCGCACGAGACGCGGGTCGCCGCCTCCCCCGAGACCGTCAAGAAACTGTCAGCGTTGGGCTTCGAGATCGTGGTCGAGACGGGGGCCGGCCTGAACGCCGCCTATACCGACCAGGCCTATGCGCAGGCCGGCGCCGCCATCGCGCCGGACGCGGCGTCCGCGCTGGGCCAGGCCGATCTGGTGTTCAAGGTGCAGCGGCCGCTGACGGCGTCCGAGGGCGGCATCGACGAGGTGGCGCTGCTGAAGCCGGGTGCCGCTTTGGTGTGCAGCCTGGGCGCGCTCTACAACCGCGATCTGGTCGATGCCCTCGCGCGGGCAAACGTCACCGCCTTCGCCATGGAGCTGCTGCCGCGCATCACCCGCGCCCAGTCGATGGACATTCTCTCCTCGCAGGCCAACCTGGCCGGCTACAAGGCGGTGGTCGACGCCGCCAGCCATTTCACCCGCGCCTTCCCGATGATGATGACCCCGGCCGGCACCGTGCCGCCCGCCCGCGTGCTGATCATGGGCGTCGGCGTCGCCGGCCTGCAGGCCATCGCCACCGCCAAGCGGCTGGGCGCCATCGTCTCGGCCACCGACGTGCGGCCGGCGACCAAGGAGCAGGTGCAGTCGCTGGGCGGCAAGTTCATCGCCGTCGAGGACGAGGAGTTCAAGGCGGCCGAGACCGCCGGCGGCTACGCCAAGGAGATGAGCAAGGACTACCAGGCCAAGCAGGCGGCGCTGATCGCCGACACCATCAGGACCCAGGACATCGTCATCACCACCGCCCTGATCCCCGGCCGCAAGGCGCCGGTGCTGGTCAGCGAGGAGATGGTGCAGACGATGAAGCCGGGTTCGGTGATCCTCGACATGGCGGTGGAGCAGGGCGGCAACTGCCCGCTCAGCGAGTTCGGCAAGACCGTGGTCAGGCACGGCGTCAACATCATCGGCCCGGCCAATCTGCCGGCCTCGATCGCCACCGATGCCAGCGCCTTGTTCGCCCGCAACCTGCTGAACTTCATCACGCCGCTGGTCGACAAGGAAACCAAGGCGCTGAAGATCGACGTCGCCGACGAGGTGGTCAAGGGCACGCTGGTGACGCAGGGCGGCAAGATCGTCCATCCGCAACTGGTGCCGGCGCAGGCCTGAGGAGAGAGCGATGAGCGAACCCACAATCGTTGCCGAAGCCGTCGCCTCGGGCAGCATCGTCTTCGACAAGGTGATGCCGACGGTTCTCGCCGGCGCCGAATCGGGCCATTCCTTCATCTCGCTGCTGACCATCTTCGCGCTGGCCTGCTTCGTCGGCTACTACGTGGTCTGGCGCGTCACCCCCGCACTGCACTCGCCGCTGATGGCGGTCACCAACGCCGTCTCCTCGGTGATCATCGTCGGCGCGCTGCTGGCGGCCGGGCTCGACGGCTGGGGCGTGCCCAAGATCCTGGGCTTCCTGGCGGTGGTGCTGGCCTCGGTCAACATCTTCGGCGGCTTCGTGGTGACGCATCGCATGCTGTCGATGTTCAAGAAGAAGACGCCGGCCAAGGCGAAGAAGTAGGAGCATTGGGGACATGACCGAAGAACTCGCCTCCTACGGCTACCTGATCGCCGCCATCTGCTTCATCATGGCGCTGCGCGGGCTGTCCTCGCCCGACACCTCGCGCGGCGGCAACCGCTATGGCATCGTCGGCATGGTGATCGCCATCGTCGTCACCTGCCTGACGCCGGGCGTGATGGATTTCACCCTGATCGTGCCCGGCATCCTGATCGGCGGCGCCATCGGCACTTTCATCGCGCTGCGCATCCAGATGACGGCCCTGCCGCAGCTCGTGGCCGCCTTCCACTCGCTGGTCGGCTTGGCCGCCGTGTTCGTGGCCGCCGCCGCCTTGCTGGCGCCGGGCTCGTTCGGCCTGGGCGTCCCGGGCGGCATTCCGGCCTCCAACCTGGTCGAGATGGGGCTGGGCTGCGCCATCGGCGCCATCACCTTCACCGGCTCGGTGGTCGCCTTCGCCAAGCTGCAGGGGCTGGTCTCCGGCGCGCCGCTGGTCTTCAAGGGCCAGCATCCGCTCAACGCCCTGCTCGGCATCGCGCTGGTGGCGCTGATCGCCTATTTCGCCGTCACCGAGAACCATGCCGCATTCTGGATCCTCACCCTGATCGCGCTGGCGCTGGGCTTCCTGCTGATCCTGCCGATCGGCGGCGCCGACATGCCGGTGGTGGTGTCGATGCTGAACTCCTATTCCGGCTGGGCGGCGGCGGGCATCGGCTTCACGCTCGGCAACACGGCGCTGATCGTCACCGGCGCGCTGGTCGGCTCCTCGGGCGCCATCCTGTCCTACATCATGTGCAAGGGCATGAACCGCTCGATCTTCAACGTCATCCTGGGCGGCTTCGGCACCGATGGCGGTGCGGCGGCCAAGGGCGGCGCCAAGGAGACGCGCCCCGTGAAGGCGGGCTCGGCCGAGGACGCCGCCTTCCTGATGGAGAACGCCTCCTCGGTCATCATCGTGCCGGGCTACGGCATGGCGGTGGCGCAGGCCCAGCACGCGCTGCGCGAGATGGCGGACCTCTTGAAGGCCAAGGGCGTGTCGGTGAAATACGCCATCCATCCGGTGGCGGGCCGCATGCCGGGCCACATGAACGTGCTGCTGGCCGAGGCCAACGTGCCCTACGACGAGGTGTTCGAGCTGGACGAGATCAACCGCGATTTCGCCGCCACCGACGTCGCCTTCGTCATCGGCGCCAACGACGTCACCAACCCCGCCGCCAAGACCGATCCGCAGAGCCCGATCTACGGCATGCCGATCCTGGAGGTGGACAAGGCCAAGACGGTGCTGTTCATCAAGCGCGGCATGGCGGCCGGTTACGCCGGCGTCGAGAACGAGCTGTTCTTCCGCGACAACACCATGATGCTGTTCGCCGATGCCAAGGTGATGTGCGAGAACATCGTCAAGGCGCTGGGCAAGGGTGGGCATTAGGGCGGCTGCGCTCCGCGCGACGTTCTCTCACAGTTCACCCTTCTCCCGCTTGCGGGAGAAGGTGGGCGAAGCCCGGATGAGGGTGTTCTCTCAATCGGGCAAGTGCGTGTTCGTGAGCAGACTCAGCACACCCTCATCCGCCCTTCGGGCACCTTCTCCCGCAAGCGGGAGAAGGGCGGTACTTGCGAGGGCCTGCTTCACCCAACAAAAAAACCGCCGGGCGATGCCGCGGCGGTTTTCGATTCCTGCTCCTCGCAGAGAGACCGGGACTAGTAGCCCTCGCGGTCCATGCGCTTGCGGGCCAGCTTGCGGGCGCGCCGGATCGCCTCGGCCCGCTCGCGGGCCTTGCGCTCGGACGGCTTCTCGTAATTGCGCCGCAGCTTCATCTCGCGGAAAATCCCCTCGCGCTGCATCTTCTTCTTCAGGACGCGCAGCGCCTGATCGATATTGTTGTCACGGACCAGAACTTGCACCGGGACGACACTCCTTCCGGAAAAACGGTTGATCCGGCCAAAAACGCCGAATTCGAGGCGCGGGTAGTAACACAGGGCCGGTGGCTTGGGAAGCCGTCAAATGCCCGTCTTTTCCACAGTCATTTTTGTGAAATATAGGCGTCACCGGCCTGCCGCAATTCCGGTCGAGCTTCGTTTGGCATAGGCTGGCAACATCAGGAATGCCCATGACCGATACCCAGACCGATCCGCTCGAGGCCGAAAAAGACGCCATGGCCGTGGCCATCATGAGCCATGCCGCCTTCGACGGCTGGACCGGGACCGCCATGGCGGCCGGGGCGCGCGACTTGGGCAAGCAGGCCGAGGAGGCCGAGCGGCTGTTCCCGGGGGGCCCGGTCGAGGTCATCGACTGGATCGACGCCCAGGCCACTTCGCGCATGCAGGCGGCGCTGGCCGCCCGCGATCTCTCGGTCCTGAAGATCCGCGAGAGGATCGCCCTGGCCATCCGCCTGCGGCTGGAGCCGTTGACCGCCCATCGCGAGGCGCTGCGGCGGGCCGCCTCGGTCATGGCGCTGCCGTTCAATGCGCCCAAGGCGGCGGCGTCGCTTTATCGCACCGTCGATGCCATGTGGTACGGCATCGGCGACCGCTCGACCGATTTCAACTTCTACACCAAGCGCGCCACCCTGGCCGGCGTCTATGGCAGCACCGTGCTGGTCTGGCTGTACGACCGCAGCGAAGGGCAGGAGCGGACCTGGGAGTTCCTGTCCCGCCGGCTCGACGAGGTGATGCGGTTCGAGAAGGCCAAAGCCTCCTGCCGCGACCTGTTCCGCCGCGGCCCCTTCGCCGCCTACCGCCCGCAGCCGCGCTAAACTTTTATTGGGCCGGAGCCAAGACTTCTAGCGCCATAACACCGGCGACAGTAAAACAGACCATTGTTGCAACGTCAGCCACTAAGTCTAACCAATAATAAGCAGAAACCTTGCGGGCAAACTTGCATATTCTACCATTACCAAAATCTTCGTTGCATTCACCGTAGTATTGGCACCATGCGGCAGTTTTGTTAACAAACGCTAATACTATTTGGGCGGCGGCACCAATGGCTAAGAACAGCACTACTATACGCAATGTGCCTTCCGATTTAAGTCCATCAACCAATTCTTTACTTCCGATTAGTGCAGCAATTGCTCCTACGCCAAAAAGAACAAACCAGGTTCGCAGCATGCGATTGTAATCGGCGTATACATCAAAATTAGAAGGACTAGTCATAGTGATTCTCCACCCCCTTAGTAGTACGTCATATTTTTATACAACCGTTGATTGATATTTGGAAATGGCTTTGCCTCTTGTTGTTGATAACTTGTCGAGCTTATCGCAAAGTTTTGAAAAATATTCTTGTTGGGAGAGGCAATATGCGTTTTGGCGTGTTCTACGAACTGCAACTGCCCAAGCCATGGCGCGAGGATGCCGAGCACCGGCTGGTGCAGGAGGCCCTGCAGCAGATCGAGCTGGCCGACCGGCTGGGCATCGACTACGCCTGGGCCGTCGAGCATCACTTCCTGGAGGAGTATTCGCACTGCTCGGCCTCGGAAGTGTTCCTGGCCGCCGCCGCCGGCCGCACCCGGAACATCCGGCTGGGCCACGGCATCCGCCAGGTGATCGCCAACTACAACCATCCCGCCCGCACCGCCGAGGCCGTCGCCATGCTCGACCTGGTGTCGAACGGGCGGGCCGATTTCGGCATCGGCGAAGGCGCCACGCGGCTGGAGCTGGGCGGCTTCAAGATTCCCGCCAAGGAAAAACGCGCCATGTCCCTGGAGGCGGCGGAGCAGGTCGCCAACATGATGGTGATGGAGCCCTATCCCGGCTACGAAGGCAGGTCCTTCACCATGCCGGCGCGCAACGTGCTGCCCAAGCCGCTGCAGAAGCCGCACCCGCCGATGTGGATGGCCTGCACCAACCGCGACACGATCAAGGTCGCGGCCAGCCTGGGGCTGGGGGCGCTGGCCTTCTCCTTCCTCGATCCCGAGGAGGCCAAGCACTGGGCCGAGATCTATTACGGCATCGTCAAGAGCGACCAATGCGTGCCGCTCGGCCATCGCGTCAACGCCAACATCGCCATGGTGTCGGCCTTCTCGATCCATCCCGACCGCGCCGAGGCCATCCGCCGCGGCCAGGAAGGCTTCGAGTTCTTCGGCTACGCCATCAACGCGCTGGTAGCGCAGGACGTGAAGCCCGGCCGCTCGCAGCTCTTCAAGGATTTCCAGGCGCGCCGCGCCTCCGGCAAGATCGAGCTGGGCCGCGACCTCAACTCGGCGCCGGGCATCGGCACGCCGCAGGAATTGGCGCAGCATATCCGCAACTTCGAGGACGTCGGCATCGACCAGGTGATTTTCCTGCAGCAGGCGGGCAACAACCGGCACGCCGATATCTGCGCCTCGCTCGAACTCTTCGCCAGCGACGTGCTGCCCGAGTTCGCCGCCAAGCGCGCGCAGCGCGAGGCTGCCAAGCAGGCTGAACTCGCGCCCTATATCGCGGCGGCGCTGCAGCGCAAGAAAGTCATGCGGCCGCTGGCGGAGCACGAGATTCCGGTGGTCCCGGCCTCGGTCAAGAAGGCGCAGATCGCCTGAATGGCAGGGGCGGCCGACCGTTCCTCAGGCCGGCAGCTTCTTCAGGTCGGCGGCGCGCCACAGGTACCAGCTCGCCACCGAACGGTAGGGGCTCCAGCGCCGGCCGCGCTTCTCCATCGCCGCCTTCTCGGGCAGGGCGCGCTTGCGGTCGATGACGGCGATGCCCTTGCGGATGCCGTAATCGTCCAGCGGCAAGATGTCGGGCCGGCCCAGGCGGAACATCAGCAGCATCTCCACCGTCCAGCGCCCGATGCCCCGGATCTGCGTCAGGCTCGCGACGATCTGCGCATCGTCCATCGCATGCAGGTCCTTCAGCTCCGGGATCTGCCCGTCCGCGGCCTTGCGCGCCAGGTCGCGCAACGCCGCCGCCTTGGCGCCGGAGAGGCCGGCGCTGCGCAGGCGAGCGTCGGAGGCGCGCAATATCTGCAAGGGCGTCGGCCCGTTATGGGCATGCGGGAAGAGGGCGCGCACGCGGGCGAAGATGGTGGCCGCCGCCTTGGCGGTGAGCTGCTGGTAGACGATGGCCTCGGCCAGCGCGATGAACAGGCTCTGCGTGGCGTTGATCTGCAGGCCGCAGGGGCCGACCAGGTCGATCACTTTTGCCAGAGCGGGATCGATCTGCCGCAGATGCGCCACCGCCGCGCTGTAATCGGGCGCGGCCGGCGCTGCCTCGTGCGCGGGCTCGTGCTCGGCGCGCGCGCCTTCGATGTGGAGCAGCTTCAGCTTGGTGGCGATGCCGCCATTGGCCGAGAAGCCGCCCAGTTTCCGTCCCGCCGCCAGCACGCGGTGGCAGGGCACGATGATCGGAAAGGGATTGCGGCCCATGGCCTGGCCGACGGCGCGGGCGGCGCCTTTGCGCCCGATCCGGGCGGCGATCTCGCCGTAGCTCAGCGTCTGGCCCGGCGGAATGCGGCGCGAGAAGGCGTAGACCTGGCGGTGGAATTCGGGCACCCGCGCCATGTCGAGCGCGATGGCGGAGAGGTCGCGCTTCTCGCCGCGCAGCAGCGCCACGATCTGCTCGATGGCCTGCCGCACCGGCCTGGGCGGCTCGGCGGCTATCGCGTCGGGCGCCAGACGCAGCAGGCGTGCCTGCGTTTCGCCGTCATTTCTTTCCGGCAGTTGCAGGCCGGCAATGCCGTCGGCGCCCCACAGCAGGCCGCAGCGTCCGATCGGCGTGTCGAACAGCGTGAAATTCGCGGCATTTCTTGCCTGTGCCATGATTATGAGCCTAGCAAGCCGCCGTCATGGCGTCACGCCTACCACGGTGAAGCGCCAGGCCCCGACGCCGGCCCCGGCGTCGGCCGCGTTTCCAGGAAACCGGCGCTGCTCACGCGCCGCCGCCGTTGAACTGGCGCTGCATGGCCGTGCAGCCGTCTTCCATCATGCCGCCGATCGCCGGCGCCAGCTCGTCGGGCAGGATGTCGGCCAGCCACACCAGGCGCGTGCGGCTGCCGTCGGCGGCCAGGTGGAAGCTGGCGTTGTGATGCGCCAGACGTCCGCCCTGCACCGAATAGACCAGCCGGTGCCCGGCATGGTCCATGGTCACCAGTCGCTCGTTGGCGACGATGCCGTTGGCGAAGGTGACGGTGCGGCCGCCGTCATTGGCTTCGCATTTGACCACGAAGCCGGGGGCCAGGCGGCGGTCGACGGCGTGGTAGTCGGCGAACGCCGCCCATGTCTCGACAAGCGGCGCGTCGAGGGTGATTTCCTTTCTGATCGTCGCCATGGCCGCCTCGCTATTTCAGGCACACTGCTTCGATTCGATACCCGTCGGGATCGACCACGAAGGCGGCGTAGTAGTTGTCGGCGTAGTCGGCGCGCACGCCGGGCTTGCCGTTGTCCTTGCCGCCGGCCTTCATCGCCGCGGCATGGAATTCGTCGACCGCCTTGCGCGTCGGCGCGTCGAAGCAGAAATGCAGGCCCGACGCTTTGTCGGCCGGCACCGGCTTCTTGGTGGCGCCGATCCACAGGCCGATGCCCTGCTTGTTGCCGTAGCCCAGCGAGCCTTCGCTTTCGCTGGCGCATTTGAAGCCCAGCGGCGTCAGCGCGGCGTCGTAGAAGTCCTTGGTGCGGGCGATATCCTTCACTCCGATGGAGACGTGATTGAACATGGCGATGCTTCCTTCCTTGAGGTCTGGGAAATCAATACTAACTATATAACTGGTTATATGGTTATTATTCGATCCTTGCCATGTCAACGCCTGTCGCTGTTAATAAGTCAAAATGACTGCACTTTCCCGCCAAGTGCTTGAAAGCACGACGATTCCGGCACCAACTCCTACCCTGTGCTTGGATTACGTCAACACCCGCTACTGGCGCGGCAGCGAGACCGCGACCGAGACGCTGGACGGCGCGGCCGCGCTGGCCGCCTGGCTGGGCCGGGAAGGCGGCGCGCCGGCGGCCTGGGCCGACCGGCTGGCGCGGCTGGCACGGGACAATCCGCCCGCCGCGCAACGCCTGCTCGACCGCGCCCTCGAGCTGCGCGAAACCATCCATCGCCTGTTCGTGGCGCGCGCTGCGGGCGAAGCGGTGCCGGGCGAGGACATTGCGCGGCTGAACGCGGCGCTGGTGCAGGCGCCGTCGCGCGGGCGGCTCGACGGTCAATCGCCGGGCTGGATCGTGCCGGCGGGCGCGATCGGCGCGGAGCGGCTGTTGGCGCCGGTGCTGTGGTCGGCCGCCGACCTGCTGCTGCAAGGCGATGCCGCGCGCATCCGCCAATGCGCCAACGAGAAATGCCGCTGGGTATTCGTCGATGCCAGCAAGGCCGGCTCGCGCCGCTGGTGCACCATGAACTCCTGCGGCAACCGCGCCAAGGCGCAGCGCCACTATCACAAGGCGAAAGCGGTGAAGAACTGAAGACTTTTAGCTGGGCCGCCCGTTGAGCGGCTGCAGCCGCGTCACATGCCCCATCTTGCGGCCGGGGCGGATCTCGGTCTTGCCGTAGAGGTGGACCTTGGCGTTGGCCTCGGCGATGGCCTTGCGCCACAGATTGAAGTCCTCGCCGATCAGGTTCTTCATCTCGGCATTGGCCAGCCGCTCGACCGAGCCCAGCGGCAGGCCGCAGATGGCGCGCACGAGCTGCTCGAACTGGCTGGTCATGCAGGCGTCGATGGTCCAGTGGCCCGAATTGTGCGGCCGGGGCGCGATCTCGTTGGCCAGGAAGCGGCCGTCGCGGGTGACGAACATCTCCACGCACAGCAGGCCGACCAGGTCCAGCTTCTCCGCCACGTGCCGGCCGATGGCTTCGGCCTGCTGGCGGCGCGCCTCGGGCAGGCGGGCGGGGATGATGGTGGTGTCGAGAATGCCGCCGGCATGGTGGTTCTCGCCCGGCGTGAAGGCGACGCAGGTGCCGTCCAGGCCGCGCGCCACGATCACCGAGCATTCCATCTCGAAATCGACCATGCGCTCGACGATGGCCTCGCGGGTGTTGAGCTGGCCCCAGGCGGCCGAGACGTTGGCCGTCGTCTCCAGCCGCACCTGGCCCTTGCCGTCGTAACCCTCGGTGACGGTCTTGACGATGCAGGGCGTGCCGATATGGCGCACGGCGGCTTCCAGGCTGGCCGGGCTGCCGGCGCCGGCATAGGCGGCGGTCTGCACGCCGATGTCGTTGAGGAAGTTCTTCTCCTCCAGCCGGTTCTGCGACACGCGCAGCGCCCGACTGCCCGGCCGCACCGGCTTGAACTGCTCGAGGAACTCGACCGTGACGGCCGGGATGTTCTCGAACTCGTAGGTGATGACGTCGACGGCGGCGGCGAAGGCGGCCAGCGCGGCCTCGTCGTTGTAAGAGGCCACCGTGGCGGCGGCCGCGACCTGCGCGGCGGGGCTGTCGGCGTCGGGACAGAAGATGTGGCAGCGATAGCCCAGGGGCGCGGCCGCCAGCGCGATCATGCGACCGAGCTGGCCGCCGCCCAGGATGCCGATGATGCTGCCGGGCGGCAGGGCGTTGCCGTTGCCGCTCATTTGTGGGCTGCGTCGTCGTTCGGCACTTCGGCCACGGAGCGGGTCTGCCGCTCGCGCCAGGCTTGCAGCGCCTTGGCCACCTTCCTGTCCTGCAGGGCGATGACTGAGGCCGCCAGCAGGGCGGCGTTGATGGCGCCGGGCTTGCCGATGGCGACGGTGCCGACGGGAATGCCGCCGGGCATCTGCACGATGGAGAGCAGGCTGTCCATGCCCTTCAGGCTCTGGCTCTCGATCGGCACGCCGAAGACCGGCAGGGTGGTGAGCGAGGCGACCATGCCCGGCAGGTGCGCCGCCCCGCCGGCGCCGGCGACGATCACCTGCAGGCCGCGGCCGGCGGCGGCTTCGGCATAGGCGTAGAGCCGCTTCGGCGTGCGATGCGCCGAGACGATGCGCTTTTCGTGTGGAACCCCGAGCGCCTCCAGCGTTACCGCTGCATGGCGCATTGTCGTCCAGTCCGATTGGCTGCCCATGATCAGGCCGACCACGGGCTTGCTGCGGGCCATTGTTTCCTCGTTCCGGCTGTCCGGGCCGGACTCGCTGGCGTTGTCCGGCGGACCGGAAAGGACGGCGATTATATTGAGGGCCACGGGACACGCAAGCAGCCGCGGCCGGCCGGTCTGGCGAGTTGTTCCCGTCGCCACAGGCGGCCGGCCGATGGCAGGGGCCCCCGTTCAGGCGATGATGTCGGGGATCAGCCGTTCGTGTAGGGCGATGATCTGGTCCTTCAGCGCCAGCTTGCGCTTCTTCAGCCGCTGCACCTGGAGCTGGTCGAAGGGCTGTTCCGAGGTCAGCCGGGCGATTTCCGCGTCCAGGTCGCGGTGTTCGGATTGCAGTTTCTCCAGCTTCTCGCGCAGCTCGTCGAGTTCGTCCATGTCCGGGCTGCGTTCGCTAAAGGGTTGGTCGGGCTGGCGCTGGGCGTTAAGGTCGGCGGCAGAGTAGCAAACTCGGGGCGCAAGCGATATTGGCTTCGGAAAGACCCATGGCGATCAAAAAGATAGGCATTCTGACCTCCGGCGGCGATTGCGCCGGGCTGAACGCGGCGATCCGCGCCGTGGTGCATCGCGCCGCCGGCCATTACGGCTGGGAGGTGATCGGCATCCGCCAGGGCACGCACGGGCTGCTGGCCCGCCCGCCCATGGTCGAGGCGCTGCGCATCGACGGCGGCGAGCCCTCGATCCTGCGCTGGGGCGGCACGATCCTGGGCACCACCAACCAGGGCAATCCGTTCGCCTTCGCCCTGCCGGACGGCTCGGTGCGCGACCGCTCGGCCGAGGTGATCGAGGGCGTGCGGCTTCTGGGCCTCGACGCGCTGATCGGCGTCGGCGGCGACGGCAGCTTCGCCATCCTGCGCAAGCTGGCGCAGCAGGGCGGCATCCCCATGGTCGGCATCCCCAAGACCATCGACAACGACATCGGCATCACCGAGGCCTCGATCGGCTTCTCCACCGCCGTCGAGGTGGCGACCGACGCGCTCGACAAGCTGCAGCCGACCGCCGCCAGCCACAGTCGCGTCATGGTGCTGGAGGTGATGGGCCGCGACGCCGGCCATATCGCGCTGGCCGCCGGCATCGCCGGCGGGGCCGACATCATCCTCATTCCCGAGATCAAGTGGTCGGTCGAGGCGCTGGCGCGCAAGGTCGAGCAGTTGCGCCGCACCGGCCGCAATTTCGCGCTGGTGGTGGTGGCCGAGGCGGTCAAGCGCGAGGACGGCAAGCCGGTGACCCAGTCGCACGGCTCGGGCGCGGTCACCTATGGCGGCATCGGCCATTACGTTGGCGAGAAGATCGCGCAGGCCACCGGTGCCGAGACCCGCGTCACGGTGCTGGGCCACGTCCAGCGCGGCGGCACGCCCGGCGCGCGCGACCGCATCCTGGCCTCGGCTTTCGGCGTGCATGCGGTGGAGCTGATCGCGCAAGGCAGATTCGACCACATGGTGGTGTGGAGCGAGCGGCAGGTGAAGGCGGTGCCGATCGCCGAGGCGATCGGCAAATACCAGGCGGTCGATCCCCACGACGCGCTGGTGGCGACCGCGCGCGGACTGGGCATCGCCTTCGGGGACTGACATGCAGGCCGGCGCCACGCCGCATCCGTTCTGGAATTTCTCGCTCGAGGTCTATTCCGGCGAGGGCGTGGCGCGCTCCTGCATCGAGCTGCAGGACCGCCATGGCGTCGACGTCAACGTGCTGCTGTTCTGCTGCTGGATCGGCGCCTCCGGCCGCGGCCGGCTGCCGGCCGAGGAGCTGAAGCGGCTCGTCGGCAAGGTCGGCAACTGGCAGCGCGACATCGTCATGCCGCTGCGCGCGGCGCGCCGGCGGCTGGCGGCGGGCGAGAACCTGCCGATCCCGCCCGACGCGGCGACCGCCGCCCTGCGCCGGCGCGTCGCCGACGCGGAGATCGAAGCCGAGCATGTCGAGCAGCTATTGCTGGCGGAAAATTATGCCGCGCCCGGCAATCGCGACCGCCCGGCCAAGGAGCGGCTGGCGGCGGCGCTGGCCAATCTCGGCCTCTACAGCCAGCAGCTCGGCCTCAAGGTCGAGCGGCGCGACCGCGCCGCCGTCGCCACGATCCTGACCGCCTGTTTCCCGATGCTGCAGGCGTACGAGATCGAGCACGCGCTGAACCTGGACCGGCCCTGATGCGTCCGGCCCTGATGCGCCCGGTCCTGGCGCTCGCCCTGCTGTCACTGCTGGCCGCCTGCGCGCAGCCGGCCGCACCGGTGCCGGAGGTGCGCCGCCAGGTGCCGGCGGCGCAGGTGCGGGCCGAGATGCTGGCGGCGGCGGAGCGCGAATGGCGCGCTTTCGGCGGCCGGCGCGGCGGCCAGGTGGTGCTCTACCGCGCCGACCAGACGGTGGCGGTCGATCCGGTGGGACAATCCTCCGAGGACGACCGCCGCGTCTACGAGCGCATGGTGCTGTACTGGGCGGCGGTGGGCGAGGGCGGCTTCTCGACCTATGACGAGTGCGCGGCGGCCTGGACGCGGCCGGGGGCGAAGAAATGCGCCTGGCATTTGCCGTGGTCGGCGGCCTTCGTCTCCTACCTCATGCTGCAGGCGGGCGTGCCGGAGAGCGAGTTCGCGCCCGACGCCAGCCATGTCAACTACCTGCAGGGCATCGTGGCGCGCAGCATGGACGGCAATCCCGGCTATTTCCTGGCGCACGACATCGCCGCCTACGCGCCGCGTCCGGGCGACCTGGTCTGCGCCACGCGCGGCGTCGAGGTGGCGGCCGACTGGCGCCTGCTGCGCGGCCAGAAATACCCCATGCACTGCGATCTGGTGGTCGCCAATCGCGGCGAGGCGATCGAGGCCATCGGCGGCAACGTCTTCAACGCGGTGTCGCGCAGCGTCATCGCCGCGCGCGACGGGAGGCTGACGCGCGACACCGGCCGCAACTGGATCGTGGTGGTGGAGAACCGCTATCCCGACGCGCCGCCCCAGACGCCGGCGGCGACGTCGATGCGATAAGAAAAATATCCTCACCCTGAGCCTGTCGAAGGGTGAGATTACACAGGCGACCTGTCCCCATTGGCAGCCACGCTCCTCGCCCTTCGACAGGCTCAGGGTGGGGAGCTTGAGGGTGTGGCGGCGCCAGCTACTCGCCCCAGCGCTTCAGCCGGCCGCCTTCCAGTTCGAACAGGTCGAGCACCCGCGCCACGGTGTGGTCGATCACCTCGTCCAGCGTCTGCGGCCGCGAATAGAAGGCCGGCATGGCCGGCGCGATCACCGCGCCCATGTCGGACAGCGTCAGCATGTTGCGCAGATGCACCGAGTGCAACGGCGTCTCGCGCGTCAGCAGCACCAGCCGCCGGCGCTCCTTCAGCGCCACGTCGGCCGCCCGCGTCAGCAGCGAGGTGGTGACGCCCGACGCCAGTTCGCCCAGGCTGCGCATGGAGCAGGGCGCGATCACCATGCCGATGGTGCGGAACGAACCGCTCGACGGCGGCGCGGCAAGATCGGTGGCGGCATGGACACGGTCGGCCAGCGCCTGCACCTGCCTGACCTTGAAGTCTGTCTCGTGCGCCAGCGTCACCTCGGCGGTGCGGCTCATGATGAGATGGGTTTCGACCGCCAGCGGTTTGAGCGCCTGCAGCAAACGTATACCGTAGACGATGCCGGACGCGCCGCTGATCCCGACAATCAGGCGGGGGTTCAAGGGCTTGGCGGTTTTCGCTGATCTGGCCATGGCGATAACTTTATTGCTTTTCCACTGCCTAGGGCAAAGTGTCCGTATTTCAAGAGTGGCGGTGCGGCGTCGGCGGGCCTACCCTTTATGCGTCGCTTCACTGCAAGGGAGGTTGGTATGGCAACCGTGGATCGGGTTGAAACTCTCAAAGCGAAACATGCGGCCCTGGAAGCCGCGCTGCAGGAAGAAAATACCAGACCCCATCCCGACGACGCCGCCATAGCCGAACTCAAGCGACAGAAACTGCGACTTAAAGACACCATCAAGGACCTGACGCGGCAATAGGCTGAAAGCCGCTCCTGCGAGCGGCCTGAGACTGTTGATCGACTATGGCGTGCCGCACCGGCGCGGAGGGCGATTGTCGCATTTGCGGATCATTCTACTTGCGATGATCGCAAATTGTTATCGTCCAGTTGCCGAATGAGCATTGGCACGCCATTGCAATCTGCGCAAAGAAAACTGTGCGGAATTTCTGTACTGCCGCCGCTGATGCGCACGCGCAAGCGGCAGTGCAGCGAATCCGCTGGTCCGGACCTCTGGCGGACGGTCTTTGCCTTGCGGGCCTGCCGTTCAAGTGAAGAAAAATGGAAAAAAGACAGCATCCGGTATTCGGCAAGAATCCGTTCAAGTTGGGCGTCTTCAATGCGAACTGCGACGGCGGATTGACGGTCAGTAAAGCTCCGGAGCGCTGGAAGGCCGACTGGGACGAGAACCTGGAGCTCGCCCTGATCTGCGAGCAGGCGGGGATCGAGTTCATCCTGCCGGCGGCGAAGTGGCGGGGTTTCGGCGGCGACGCGAACGTGCTTGGCAGATCGTTCGAGACGCTCACCTATGGCGCGGCGATCGGCGCTGCGACCAAGAAGATCGGCGTTTTCGTCACCGTGCACGTGCCGCTCGTCACGCCGGTTTTCGCCGCCAAGGCGGTGGCCACCATCGATCACGTCACTCACGGACGGGTCGGGCTGAATATCGTCTGCGGCTGGAACCAGGAGGAGTTCGACCTGCATGGCGTGAAAATCGATCCCAATCGCCGCTACGCGCAGGGGTTGGAATGGTTCACGATATTTTCGCGCCTGCTGGCCGGAGAAAAGGGTTTCGACTGGGATGGCGAGTTCTACAAGCTGCGCGGATTGGTGACCGACCCGCTATCCGTGCAACGTCCATGGCCTCCAATCATGAACGCGGGATTCTCGGTCGCTGGCCGCGAATTCGCCGCACGAAGCGCGGACATCCTCTTCACCACGATTTCCGAGGTCGATCAGGTGGCTGCGGTGGTGCAAAGCATCCAGGACGCATCGGCGGCGAAAGGCCGTATGATCGACGTCTATACGATGACGCATGTCGTCTGCCGTCCAACTCGCCGCGAGGCGGAGGAGTATTTCCACTATTTCGCCGAAGAGATGGCGGATACCGCAGCGGCCGCTTATCATCTCAAGCAGCGCAAGGCGACCGCCGGATCCGACACCAAATTCGAAGAACGCCCAAGCGGCAACCGGTTGTCTCGGCAGACCGGGCTTGCCTACGCCGGATCGTTGCGGGGCGTTTTTCCCCTGGTCGGCACTCCCGACGAAATCGTCGCTGAAATGACTGGGTTGCACCGGGCGAACTTAGCCGGCGTCTCGATCTCGTTCCTGAACTACTTGAGAGAAATCCCCTACTTCATCCAGGAAGTGCTGCCACGCATGGAGCGCGCCGGGCTGCGCCTGCCGGCAGATCGACTCTCCCAGTCGGCCTGATCAATCCGGTTTCTTGGCCGGGTGCCGTTCGCCAAGACGGCCGTTCGAGCCGGGAAACAGCTTCTCCCGTAGCGGCCCGTCGCGATACTTCTCCTTGAACGCGCCCCTGTTCTGCAGCTCGGGAATCACCAGGTCGCAAAACGACTTCAAGGATTCCGGCTCGACCGTCCGCAGCAGATTCAATCCGTCGATGTCGGTCTCGCGAACCCAGTCGAGTATCTCGTCGCAAATTTCCACCGCCGACCCCACCATGAAGGTGTCGCGACCGACGATCGGAGCGAATTTGGCCAGATCGCCGACGCGAAGGACGCGGTCGGGCTCGGCCGTCATGGCGTCGATTTTCGTCTGGCTGGCGTTGGTTTTGACCTTCGGTATCGGATCGTCGAGGGCGAATTTGGAGAAATCCAACCCCATATTGCCCGAGTGAAACGCCAGATTCCCCTGGCCGTCGCAATAGGCGCCGTATTCGTGCAGGCGATCGCGGGCTTCCGCGTTCGTCCTGCCGGTGACGATGGTGGCGCCGAGGAAAATCTTGATGTCGGTCGGCAGACGGCCATACGCGACCGCCTTGCGGCGGATCTGCTGCACCACGTTGGCGACGAAGCGTTTGTCGCCGCCGCTTATGAAGGCGCATTCCGCATGCTTGGCGATGAATTCCACGCCGCTCGCCGACGCGCCCGCCGAGAAGATGACCGGCGTCCGTTGCGGCGACGGTTCCGACAGATGTATTCCCTTGCAGCGGAAATATTCGCCGTCGTGATCTATCGCCCGGACGCGGCTGGGCTCGGTGAAGACGCGGCGCACCGGATCCCTCACCGCGGCGTCGTCGTCCCACGACTTCTCCCACAGCTTGTACATGAGAGCGATGTATTCGTCGGCCACCTTGTAGCGCTCGTCGTGGGCCCGCATGGCCGTCAGGCCGACGGCGCGACTGGTGCTTTCGAGGACGCCGGTGACCACGTTCCACGCCACGCGTCCGCAGCTCAGATGGTCGAGGGTGGACAGTCGGCGGGCCAACAGATAGGGCGTCTCGTAGGAGATGTTGCCGGTTATCCCGAAAGTGAGCTGCCGCGTCGCGGCAGCCATCAGGGGAATGACGAGCATGGGGTCCATGCTCGGCACGAAGCCGCCGGCGCGCAGAATCGCCGCGGCGGAACCCTGGTAGACGTCGGAAACCCCGAGCGTGTCGGCGAGGAAGATGCCGTCCAGAAGCCCATCCTCGCAACTGCGCGCCAGATCCGTCCAGAAGCCGATCTCGTTGTAGCGCAGCCCCGTGGACCTGGGATGCGCCCACAAGCCGGTCCACGACTGGCTGGGCGAGGCGCAGTAGAAGGCGTTTACGAAAAGTTCCTTTGCCGCCGTTCTCAAGCCGTCCTCCAGTGCCTCAAATGGCCGTCGACGTGTCGGTCTTCCAGTGGAGCGCCCGCTTCAGCGCCAGAGAGATGCTCCAGTCGACCACCAGGGCGACGACGAGCAGGCCGGTGATCGCGGCGAACGACTGCGCGGCCGAGAACTGCGCGGCGGCGTTGGAGAGCAGGAACCCCATGCCCTTGTCGGAGGCCAGCATCTCCGCCACCACCACCCCGACCAGCGCGAAGGGCACCGATATCTTCAGTCCGGCCGCGACCCATACCAGCGCCGAGGGAAGAATCACCCGCGTGATCACCTGGTACCTGCTGCCGCCCATGATGCGCACCGCCGATATCAGATCCTTGCCCACGTCGCGAACGCCGTAATAGGTGTTGTAGTAGATGAGGAAGAACACGATGGTCGACGTGAAGATGATGCGGAATTCGATGCCCAGCCCGAACCACAACAGGAAGAGCGGCGCCAAGGCGAGCCGGGGCAGGGTGTAGAATGCTGTGATGATCGGCGCCAGAATCTCGCCCAGCCTTACCCACATGCCGGCGACGAAGCCTGCCGCCATGCCGGTCACGGCGCCGAGCGCGAATCCCAGAGCCGTGGCCTGAATCGTCACCCATAAATGGGTGGCAAACGTACCGTCGGAAATCCAACGGGAAATAGTTGCCCCGATTTCCGAGGGTTTGCTTACCAGCAACGTGGGCACCCAGCGCCCCGAGGCGTATTCCCAGAACAGCAGAATGGCGCCGATCAGGGCGATCTGCCAGGCCAGGTTCTCCAGGCTGCGCCGCCTGCGGCTGCTGCGTCCGCTGCGGGGAGAAGCCACGCGTTTCGGTCCGCCGCCACCGGCCGGCTTTCGTTCCGAAGCAAGCCCCATCTTCGCCTCCTCGTATCTGTTGCGACGAGCGCTTCCGGGGAGCGCGTCAGTTGGCGCTTGCCCGCAAAAGCTGCCGCAGATGCTTCTCGTACTCGACGTACTCGGGCGACACCCTGATTGCGGTCAGGTCTCTCGGTTTTCCGAACGACAGCCGAATCTCTTCGATCTGGGCCAGCGGCGATCCTCCCAGGACCAGGATGCGGTCGCTGAGAAGAAGCGCCTCGGAAATGTCGTGAGTGACGAAAAGAACGCTCTTGGCCGTGCCGTGAACCGTGTCGACCAGTTCCTGATGCATGACCTCGCGCAATTGCGGGTCGAGCGCGCTGAACGGCTCGTCCATCAGCAGCATCGGCGGATCGTAGATCATGCTGCGCGCCAGTAGCGCCCGCCGCTTCATGCCGCCGGAAAGCTCGGATGGATACTTGTTGCGTGCTTCTTCCAGGTTGACGAGCTTGAGCGCCTGGTCAAGGCGCTGCTGCCGCTCCCGTTTATCGAGCCCGCGGAACTCGAGCGGCATGGTGATGTTCCTGGCCACAGTGATCCAGGGCAGCAGCGTGTCGCCCTGGGTCATGTATCCGACCTGATCGTTCACCGTGGCAAGGCGTACGCCATTGATCAGGACCTCGCCATTGAGCGGAAAGAGCAAGCCGGCGGCCAGATTCAGTATGGTCGATTTTCCGCAACCGCTTGGGCCGAGAAGAGTGAGGAATTCGCCTCGGTCAATCGTCAGATTGAAGTCGTCGAGCAGCAAATTTTCGTCACGGAAGCCGAAGCACACGCGGTTCAAGGCAAGAAGCATGAGTCGTCGACGGGCGCTCTGGTCCAGCTTTGGCTAGCGCCGCTGCGCGACGGGATGAAGGGCGTTCTCGAACGTCACCCGCGAATAGTTCTTGCCTGGACTCGTCGTCTCTTGGCGGCTCATCAGGAATTTCCAGTCCTGCTCAGTCACCGCCGAACTTTCCCAGACCGCGGCAACGCCTTGCGCGAAGGCATTGTCCCAGATCACATCCGAGATATCCGGGTAGAACTTCGCCTTGATCAGCGCCGAATACTTCTTCGGGTCGGCCTTGAGCGCACGGTTGGCGTCGACGAATCCGGCATGCAGCTTTTCGACCAGCTTCGGGTTGGCCCGGATCCAGTCCTTGTCGGCGAACACGGTGATGAAGGGTATGCCGGAATATTGCGGCAGGTCGCCGCGCGCGAACTTTATCCAACTGGTGGTAAGCCCATCTTTCTCCAGATCGGCGAACGCGCCGCCGGCCCAGACGACAAGATCGAACGAGGCGTTCCGCAGCCCTTCCTTCATCGCGACTTGATCGGTCAGGGTGCGGTATCTCATGTCGGCGACGGAAAGCCCGACGCTGCGCAGCATGTCGTCGAACATGACGTAGTTGAACGTGCCGGGCGCGGCGGTGACGAAGGTGAGCCCCTTCAGGCCGCGCACCCGATCCTCGATCGGGGCCGTGGCGGTGGTGCCGGTCTTGGCTGCAGCGGCCTTCGTCAGGACGATCTCCATGATCAAGCCCTGCGTAACGGCGATGGCCTGCAGATTGGCTCCTTCTGCAATCGCTGCGGTGCCGGTTGTCGTGCCGGCCGAGCAGATCTCGGCGTTCTTGGATAGGACCGTGGCAATGCAATTCGGCGAGTTGGCGCGAGAATCGATCAGCTTTACGCTGACGCCGTGCTTGGCGAATATTTCGGGCGCTACCTCGGACATGTAGAGCGTGAGACCGGAGGTGAAATTGGACGAGTAGGCGATACGGACCTGCTCCTGCGCGACCGCAGTACTGGTCGACGCCAGGGCCAGGCAGCCAATAGCGCTAGCGCAGACTGCAGATCGGATGAATGGGAAGGAATTCGTGAATGCTGAAGCCCCTCGTCGCATGTCGTCTCCCTGGAAGTCGTTCTTTATGTTTGCCGCGGCGATTGCTGTCGCCTTTTCCGGCATCAGAACATGATTCCATTCGGACGGTTGATACTGAATGAGCATCACGCCGATAGCAGGCGCTTTTCAGAGCTGGAGCGTCGTCCGGCATCGGGAAGCTCGCGATCGTCGCCTCCGCCGCCGGAGTCACGTCGCGGCAAGCGCCTCTAGGCTTTCCATCGCCATCCTGGAATCGTCAGGAACGGGATAGGATTTTCCTACAGCGCCTTGGCGCGGTCGCGCAGGACGAATTTCTGCACCTTGCCGGTCGAGGTCTTGGGCAGGTCGCCGAACACCACCGTGCGCGGGCATTTGTAGGCGGCCATGTTGTGGCGGCAGAAGGCGATGATCTCTTCCGCCGTCGCCTGCTGGCCGTTCTTCAGCGTGACGAAGGCGCACGGGGTCTCGCCCCATTTCTCGTCCGGCCGCGCCACCACGGCGGCTTCCAGCACGGCGGGGTGCTGGTACAGCACGCCCTCGACCTCGATGGTCGAGATGTTCTCGCCGCCGGAGATGATGATGTCCTTGGAGCGGTCGCGCAGCTCGATATAGCCGTCGGGATGCAGCACGCCCAGATCGCCCGAGTGGAACCAGCCGCCCTCGAAGCATTCCCTGGTGGCCGCCGGGTTCTTCAAATAGCCCTTCATGACGACATGGCCGCGGAACATGACCTCGCCCATGGTTTTGGCGTCGGCCGGCACTTCGGTCATGGTGGCGGGGTCCATCACCTTCAGTCCTTCCAGCACCGGCGAGCGCACGCCCTGGCGCGCCTTCAGCCGCGCCCGCTGATCGGAGGGCAGCGCGTCCCATTCCGCATGCCAGGCGCAGACCACGGCCGGACCGTAGGTCTCGGTCAGGCCGTAGACATGGGTGATGTCGAAGCCCTGCTTCTCGATCGCCTCCAGCACGGCGGCCGGCGGCGGGGCGGCGGCGGTCATGATCTTGACCGCATGCGGCAGTGGCTTGCGCTCCTCGGCGGTGGCGTTGATCAGGAAGCCCAGCACGATCGGCGCGCCGCACATATGCGTGACCTTGTTGGCGGCGATCGAGTCGAACATGGCGCGCGCCTCGACCTTGCGCAGGCAGATCGAGGTGCCGGCCACCGCCGCCAGGCTCCAGGGGAAGCACCAGCCGTTGCAGTGGAACATCGGCAGGGTCCACAGATAGATCGGGTGCGCCGGCATGGCCCAGTTCACCACGTTGTTCAGCGCCGCCAGATGCGCGCCGCGATGGTGGAACACCACGCCCTTGGGATTGCCGGTGGTGCCCGAGGTGTAGTTCAGCGAGATGGCGTTCCATTCGTCCGCCGGCACGCTCCAGTCGAACTCCGGATCGCCCTGGGCGATGAAGGCTTCGTAATCCATCGCGCCCAGCAATTCGCCGCCGCTGGCCAGCCGGTCGTCGATGTCGATCACCAGCGGCCTGTTCTTCACCAGCGTCAGCGCCTGCTTGATGGTGGGCGAGAACTCGCGGTCGGTGATGAGAATCTTGGTTTCGCTGTGGTCGAGGATGAAGGCGATCATCGCCGCGTCGAGGCGGATGTTGAGCGCGTTCAGCACCGCGCCCGCCATCGGCACGCCGAAATGCGCCTCGAAGATCTCCGGCACGTTGGGCGCCATTACCGCTACCGTGTCGCCGATGCCGATGCCGTGCTGGCGCAGCGCCGAGGCGAGCTGGCGGGCGCGGGCATAGCTCTGCTTCCAGGAATAGCGGCGATCGCCGTGCACCACGGCGGGATGGTCGGGGAAGGTGGCGGCGGAACGCTCGAGGAAGGTCAGCGGCGTCAGCGGCGCGTAGTTGGCGGCGTTCTTGTCCAGCCCGGTCTCGTACGGAGTCTTGCTGGCGCGCAGGCCGGGCGCGGGGCGGGGCACGGCCAGGCGCTTGACCGAAGGTCGGTCCTTCAGCGACCGCCGTCCCACCGGCAGGGCCACGATCTGGGCAGGCTTGGGGCGCTTGGCGGCGGCAAGCTGCTTGGCCGGCTTGTCCTTGCCCGGCAGTTTCACCGGCGCGGATTTTCCCGGCTCCTTGCGCGGCGGGTTCTTCTTCCCGGGCGGGCTCTTGACCGGCGGTTTGCCGGCCGCCTTGGCGGCCCGTTTCGCCGGTTTCTTCGCCGCGACGCCGCGCTTCGCCGCTTTTGCGGCGCCGCGCTTGCGCGTCTTTTTCGCCATGTCCGCCTCCCGCCTGTCCGAGCCTGCCAAAGGGTGGCGGATTGTCTCACAAAGCGGTTTTGCCAAACAACCGGTCAGCATCCTATTCTTGTTGGCAAACCAATCGACTGACGCCGGGAGGAAGAAAAAATGCAGGGCGCCTACCGCCAGCTCCACGAGCGTTCGTTGCGCGATCCGGCCGGGTTCTGGACCGAGGCGGCGGCCAGCATCGACTGGATCGAGCCCTGGAAGCAGCTGCTGGACGACGGCAATCCGCCTTTCTACCGCTGGTTCGTGGGCGGCAAGCTCAACACGTGCTGGAACGCGCTGGACCGCCATGTCGAGCGCGGCCGGGCCGAGCAGGCGGCGCTGATCTACGATTCGCCCGTTACCGGCGCGAAACGGACTTTCACCTATCGCGAGATGCGCGACCGCACCGCCCAGATCGCCGGCGCCATGGCGCGGCTGGGCATCGGCAAGGGCGACCGGGTCATCATCTACATGCCGATGGTGCCGGAGACGGTGATGGCGATGCTGGCCTGCGCCCGGCTGGGCGCCATCCATTCGGTGGTGTTCGGCGGCTTCGCCTCGCACGAGCTGGCGACCCGCATCGACGACTTCAAGCCGGCGCTGATCCTGGCCGCCTCCTGCGGCATCGAGCCCAACCGCATCGTCGAGTACAAACCGCTGCTCGACGGCGCCGTCGAGATCGCCCGGCACAAGCCCAGGCATTGCGTGGTGCTGCAGCGGCCGCAGGGGCCCTGTTCGCTGGTCGCCGGCCGCGACATCGACTGGCAGGATTTCGTCAAGGACGCCCAGCCGCACGATTGCGTGCCGGTCGAGGCCACCGATCCGCTCTATATCATCTACACCTCGGGCACCACCGGCCAGCCCAAGGGCGTGGTGCGCGACAATGGCGGCCATGCCGTGGCGCTGTACTGGAGCATGAAGGGTTTGTACGGCGTCGACCCCGGCGACGTGTTCTGGGCCGCCTCCGATGTCGGCTGGGTGGTGGGCCATTCCTACATCGCCTATGGCCCGCTGCTCTATGGCGCCACCTCGGTGCTGTTCGAGGGCAAGCCGGTGGGCACGCCCGATGCCGGCACCTACTGGCGCGTCATCGCCGAACACAAGGTCAAGGCGCTGTTCACCGCCCCCACCGCCTTCCGCGCCATCCGCAAGGAGGACCCCGAGGCCAAGTTCGTCGGGAAATACGATCTGTCGCAATTCGAGCGGCTCTATCTCGCCGGCGAGCGCGGCGATCCGCCGACCATCGCCTGGGCCGAGGAGATCCTGAAAGTGCCGGTGATCGACCACTGGTGGCAGACCGAGACCGGCTGGGTGGTGTGCGGCAACTTCGCCGGCGTCGAGCTGCTGCCGGTCAAGCACGGCTCGCCCACGCTGCCCGCGCCTGGCTGGGACCTGCGCGTGCTCGATCCCGAAGGCCATGAGGTGAAGCGCGGCGAGATCGGCGCCCTGGTCGGCAAGCTGCCGCTGCCGCCGGGCACGTTCCCGACCCTGTGGAACGCGCCGGAACGCTACGTGCAGGCGTACTTCGCCGACTATCCCGGCTACTACAAGACCGGCGACGCGGGCTACATCGACGAGGACGGCTACGTCTACGTCATGACGCGGGTGGACGACGTCATCAACGTCGCCGGCCATCGCCTCTCGACCGGCGCCATCGAGGAGGTGCTGGCCGCCCACAACGACGTCGCCGAATGCGCCGTGGTCGGGGCGGCGGACGAGCTGAAGGGGCAGGTGCCGCTGGGTTTCCTGGTGCTGAAGGCCGGGGTGAACCGCCCGCACGGCGAGATCGCGAAGGAGGCGGTGCAGATGGTGCGCGACCGCATCGGCCCGGTCGCCGCCTTCAAGACGGCGGTGGTGGTCAACCGCCTGCCCAAGACCCGCTCCGGCAAGGTGCTGCGCGCCACCATGCAGAAGATCGCCGACAGTCAGGAGTTCAAGGTCCCCGCCACCATAGACGACCCCGCCATCCTGAGCGAGATCGACGCGGCGCTGAAGCCGGCGGGGTACGCGAAGGGGTGAGGAGGAGAAGAAGCGAATGCCATTCCGGCTTTCTTTTCTCGTACGGAGAAGAGGTCGAGGAAGCGGTGCCATTCCCGCTTTCTTTCCCCGTAAGGAGAAGAAGTCGAGGAAGCGATGCCATTTCCGCTTTCTTTTCCCGTAAGGAGAAGAAATCAAAGAAGCGATGCCATTTCGGCTTTCTTTTCCCGTCATGCCCCGGCTTGACCGGGGCACCCATGGGTCGCCCGGTCGAGCCGGGCGATGACGGAGAAAAGGTCGAAGGGCTGAACGGCAGCGGACGACGGAGAGCTGGCGCAAACAGGAAGGGCGACCCTTAGGCCGCCCTTTCGCTTATTCCTTCTCGTGCTCGACCGGCATGTCGACATCCGGCTGGTCGGCCTGCGCGGGATCGACCTCGCTCATGCCGGCGTCGGGACCGGCATCGTCCTCGCCCTGGGCTTCCACCGCGTCCGGCTCTTCCAGGTCGGGCTGGTCGGCCTCGGACGGATCGACGGTCGGCAGCTCGACGCCGGCGATCGACTGGCCGTTGCGGGCCGCCTTGCGGCGGGCGCGGTCGATGGCGGCATGCAGGTCGGCCATCGAGCACAGGCCCAGCGTCGCCGGATCGCGCGGCTTGAGGTTCTGCGCGTTCCAGTGCGTGCGGTCGCGCACGGCGTTGATGGTGGCCTTGGTGGTGCCGATCAGCTTGGCGATCTGCGCGTCCGACAGCTCGGGATGGTTCTTCAGCAACCAGGCGATGGCGTCCGGCCGGTCCTGCCGCTTGGCCACCGGCGTGTAGCGCGGGCCCTTGGGACGGGACACCGGCTGCGGCCGGTCGTTCTTGGCCAGGCGCAGGTTGACGGAGGGATCGGCCTCGCCGCGCTCGATCTCCTCGCGCGTGAGCTGGCCGCTGGCGATGGGATCGGCGCCGACGATGCCGCTCGCCACCTCGCCGTCGGCGATCGCCTGCACTTCCAGCTCGTGCATGCCGCAGAACTCGGCGATTTGGCGGAAGCTCAGCGTCGTGTTGTCGACCAGCCAGACGGCGGTGGCCTTGGGCATCAATGGCGTACTCATGTCTTGCTCCTTCGCGGAATGGCTTCGCACCGCGCGTGCAGCGCGGGGAACGACGCCCCGGAATGTCTGGGAATTCCGCAGTTTATATAGGGGACCGACCGGGCCGGGTCAAAGCGCCAGACGGCGAATTTCGGCAATATAATTTCAATTTAAGGCCGAGAATCCGCTCCGCCGCTCAGCCGACGCTGAGCATGATCTTGCCGATATGCTTGCCGGCCTCGAGCTCGGCATGGGCGGCGTCGGCCTGGTGCAGTGGGAAGGTCTTGAACAGCACCGGCTTGACCTTGCCCGCCTCCAGCAGCGGCCAGACATGCGCCTTCAGCGCCCCCGCCATCGCCGCCTTGGCCTCGACCGTCTGCGGCCGCAGGGTCGAGCCGGTGATCCATTTGCGCCCGGCCATCAGCTTGGCGACATTGAACGTGGCCTGCGCGCCGCCCTGCACGGCGATCACCGACAGCCGCCCGTCCATGGCCAGGCAGTCGATGTTCTTCTCGATATAGGGGCCCGCCACCATGTCGAGCACCACGTCGACGCCCTTGCCGCCGGTCTGCTCGGCGATGGCGGCGACGAAATCCTCGGTCTTGTAGTTGATGACGTGCTTGGCGCCCAGCTTCAGGCAGGCCTCCTTCTTCGAATCGTCGCCCACCGTGGCATAGACGGTGCAGCCGAAGGCATGCGCGAGCTGGATCGCCGCGGTGCCGATGCCCGAGGCGCCGCCATGCACCAGCAGGCTCTCGCCCCGGCGCAGCCGGGCGCGGTCGAAGACGTTGGTCCAGACGGTGAAATAGGTTTCCGGCAGCATCGCCGCCTGCAGCAGCGAGAAGCCCTTGGGCACCGGCAGGCAATGGCTGGCCGGCGTGGCGCAATATTGCGCATAGCCGCCGCCGGGAGTCAGGGCGCAGATCTGGTCGCCGATCTGCCACTCCTTCGCGTCCGCGCCCAGCGCCACGATGCGGCCCGACACTTCCAGCCCCGGCAGGTCGGAGGCGCCCGGCGGCGGGTTGTACCTGCCGGCGCGCTGCATCAGGTCGGGCCGGTTGACGCCGGCGAAGGCGACCTCGACCAGCGCCTCGTGCGGCTTCAGCGCCGGCAGGGGCCGGGCGGGATTGGCCTTCAGCACTTCCGGCCCGCCCGGCGTGCTGATTTCGACGGCCAGCATGGTGGCGGGCAGTTTCTCGGCGGTCATTGGCGGTCTCCGGCAGGGGCGAGGGGCGATATCGGATGCCTTGATCCTCTAGCCCCGCAGGGACACACTCGCAACCGCGAAAAGCAGGAGGCACCGATGCCGATCGACGTGGACGATCTGGAACCGCTGCGCAAGAAGCCCAAGCCGCGCGAGCTCGACTCCCTCTCGATCGAGGAACTGCACGAGTACGTCGCCAACATGGAAGCCGAGATCAGGCGCGTGCGCGAGAAGATCGCCGCCAAGCAGTCGCATTCCTCGGCCGCCGCGGCCCTGTTCAAGAAGTAGGAGTTGTCATGAGCGTCAAAGGCAAGACGGTTCTGGTCACCGGCTCGACCAGCGGCATCGGGCTGGGCATCGCCGAGGCCTTCGCCGCCGAGGGCGCCAACCTGGTGCTGAACGGGTTCGGCGATGCGGCCGAGATCGAGAAGCTGCGCGCCGGGATGGAGGCCAAGTGCAAGGTGGCGGTGACCTATGACGGCGCCGACATGAGCAAGCCCGACCAGATCGCCGCCATGATCGCCAAGGCCGAACAGCGCTTCGGCGCCGTCGACGTGCTGGTCAACAATGCCGGCATCCAGCACACCGCGCCGATCGAGGAATTCCCACTCGACAGATGGGACGCGGTGATCGCCATCAATTTGTGCTCCTCCTTCCACACCATCCGCGCCGCCTTGCCGGCGATGAAGAAGAAGGGCTGGGGGCGGATCGTCAACATCGCCTCGGCCCACGGGCTGGTGGCCTCGACCAACAAGGTCGCCTATGTCGCCGCCAAGCACGGCGTGGTCGGGCTGACCAAGGTGGTGGGGCTGGAAACGGCCAATACCGGCGTCACCTGCAACGCCATCTGTCCCGGCTGGGTGCTGACGCCGCTGGTGCAGAAGCAGATCGAGGCGCGCGCCGCCGCCAACAAGACCAGCGTGGAGCAGGAGAGCAAGGCGCTGGTGGCGGAGAAACAGGCCAGCCACAAATTCACCACCCCGGAGCAGATCGCCGGGCTGGCGCTGTTCCTGTGCTCCAAAGCGGCCGACAACATCACCGGCTCGGCCTATTCCATCGACGGCGGCTGGACGGCGCAATAGAGCAGAACGACCACAGAGGTGCAGAGGCGCAGAGGAGAAGTCGTCCTCTGTGTCTCTGTGCCTCTGTGGTTAGCAGATCGAACTACCGGTGCACGCCGGCCTCGATATAGCGGGCATCGGCGGCAGCATCCATTTGGCGGGCGGCCCGGATATCGGCCTTGCCCTCGTCGTAGACGCCCATGTCCTGCTTGGTGACGCCGCGACCGAACAGCGTGCTGGCGGCATCGGGGCGCAGTTCCAGCGCCGCCTCGTAATCGGCCAGCGAACGCTGGAAGTCGCGCATCTTGCGGTAGGTGAAGCCGCGGATCTCCAGCGTGTCGGGATCGCGCGGGTCGATCGCCAGGGCGGCGTTGCAGTCCTGCAGCGCCTGGGTCAGCCGGCCCAGCACGGCGCGCGACCAGCAGCGGCTTTGCAGCAGGGCGGCCTCCTTGGGCCGCAGCTTCACCGCGACGTCGTAATCGGCGATGGCCTTGACGTGCTGGTTCTTCTGGCTCCAGGCCAGGCCGCGGTTGAAATGGGCGTCGTAGAGCGACATGCCCTTGATGCCGCCCAGTTCGATGATCGCCGTGCAGCCCTTGATCGCCTTGTCGGGCTGCGGGTCGCCGCACAGGGCCAGGTTGGCGGCATGGCCCTGAGCGCCGCCCTGCGCGCCGGCATCGGCGGCGAAGGCGATGCCGGACAGAAGAACGACGGCGACGGCAAGGGACGAACGCATGCTCTCCTCCCTGCGCGGCTGGCGTCAGACCCGGCTCCAGGAGCCGTCGCGATTGCGGCAGATGGTGATCCGCTCGCGATAGTCGCGCCCGT
Organism: Reyranellaceae bacterium; assembly: GCA_050181585.1. Classification (GTDB taxonomy): domain Bacteria; phylum Pseudomonadota; class Alphaproteobacteria; order Reyranellales; family JAQSWP01; genus JAQSWP01. Next base: position 66,091 of record JBFXDA010000002.1, on the reverse strand, counting down.
TCTTGGTCATGTGCTGGTCGAACTCGCGGCATTGCTGGCCGTCGCGGGTATAGAAGTCGCCGGCCGGCTCGGAATAGCCGCGCCCGCCGCCGTCGTTGTTCCAGTCGGCGCGGCGGCCCTCGCGCGCCGAGCGCCAGGTCGCCTCCTCCGCGCTGCGCCGCTCGTTCTGGTCCATGTCGCGACCGACCAGGTTGCCGACCACGCCGCCGGCGACCGCGCCGATCGCCGCGCCCTGCCAGCCGCCCACCACCGCACCCAGCACCGCGCCGCCGCCGGCGCCGACGGCGGTGCCGGCCTGCTGCTTGTCGCCCCAGCCGGTGTCGCAGGCGCCCAGCGCCAGTGCGCCACACAGGCCCAGGACGGCCGCGCCGCTGCGGCGGCCGAGAATTCTGCCAAAGGTGAGCATTAAGTCCTCCCTCCCGATCCGTTGCGGGCGGCCGGCTGCGCCGTCGCCCCCATGTGCAAAGCAAAACGTCAGGCGCGGCATAAGGTTGCATCCCTGCCTGGCGAAAACCCGGCCGCGGGGACGATTGTCGGCGGCGGGCCGAGACGCTAGTTTGCCGCCCCTAAACGGCCATTCAGCGGAGTTCCCGATGCCACTCGATGCCCAGACCCTGGACCAGCTCGTCGACACGGTCGGCCGTTTCGTTCGCGAACGCTGCATTCCGCTGGAGGAGCAGGTGGCGGAGGACGACCGCATCCCCGACGAGCTGCTGGCGGAGATGAAGCAGCTCGGCCTGTTCGGCCTGACCGTGCCGGAGGAGTATGGCGGGCTGGGCCTGAACACCGAGGAGGAGGCGCGCGTGGTGATGGCGCTGGGCCATGCCGCGCCCGCCTTCCGCTCCGCCTGCGGCACCAATATCGGCATCGGCTCGCAGGGCCTGATCAATGCCGGCACCGAAGAGCAGAAGCGCAAATACCTGCCCGGCATCGCCTCGGGGGAGATCGTCACCAGCTTCGGCCTGACCGAGCCCGAGGCCGGCTCCGACGCCGCGGGCTTGAAGACCGCCGCCCGCCGCGAGGGCGATCACTGGATCCTCAACGGCACCAAGCGCTTCATCACCAACGCCAACGTCGCGCACCTGATCACCACCATGGCGCGCACCAACCCGGCCAAGGGCGGCGCGGGCATCTCCGCCTTCCTGGTCGAGCGCGGCACGCCCGGCCTGCGCTTCGGCCCGCCGGAGAAGAAGATGGGCCAGCAGGGCGCCCATATCTGCGACGTGATCTTCGAGGACTGCAAGGTGCCGGCGGCGCAGATGCTGGGCGGCGAGGCGGGCGAGGGCCAGGGCTTCCGCTCCGCCATGCGCACCCTGGACCGCGGCCGCCTCCATGTCGCCGCCCTGTGCGTCGGCATGGCCGAGCGCATCGTCGAGGAGTCGCTGAAATACGCCGCCGAGCGCAAGCAGTTCGGCCAGCCCATCGCCAATTTCCAGCTCATCCAGGCGATGCTGGCCGACAGCCAGACCGAAGCCTACGCCATGCGCACCATGGTGATGGACGCCGCCCGCCGCCGCGATGCGGGCGAGGACGCAGCCCTGCTGGCCTCCTGCGCCAAGCTGTTCTGCTCGGAGGCGCTGGGCCGCATCGCCGATCGCGGCGTGCAGATCCATGGCGGCGCCGGCTATATCCGCTCCTACGCCGTCGAGCGCTTCTATCGCGACGTGCGCATCGTGCGCCTCTACGAGGGCACCTCGCAGGTCCAGCAGATCATCATCGCCCGCGAGATGATGCGCGGCAGGAAGGCGTAAAGCCGCACGGGCACACACCCAATCCTCACCCTGAGCCCGTCGAAGGGTGAGGGTTCACAGGCGGTCTCTCCGCAATCTCACCCTTCGACGGGCTCAGGGTGAGGAGCTGATTTGAAGCGAGCATCCATATGCGTCTGAAGGACAAGGTCTGCATCATCACCGGCGCCACCTCCGGCATCGGCAGGCGCACGGCGGAAATCTTCGCCGAGGAGGGGGCGTTGGTGGTCATCTCCGGCCGGCGCGCCGAGCTGGGCGAGGCGGTGGCCAGGGCCATCGGGCCGCGCTGCGCCTTTGTGGTGGCCGACGCCACCGACGAGGCCCAGACCAAGGCGCTGATCGACTTCACGGTAGGCAAGCACGGGCGCATCGACTGCCTGTTCAACAATGCCGGCGGGCCGGCGCCGATGGGCGGCATCGAGACCACCGAGCTCGAGGCCTACGAGCGCGCCTTCGCCCAGAACGTGCGCTCGGTGATGCTGGGCATGAAGCACGTGGCGCCGGTCATGATGGCGCAGCAGAGCGGCAGCATCATCAACAACGGCTCGCGCGCCGCCAGCCGCGTCGGCCGCTCGCCGTCGATGGTCTATGCCGCCGCCAAGGCGGCGGTGGTGCAGCTCTCCGCCGCCGTCGCCATCCAGCTCGGCGAGCACTTCGTGCGGGTGAACACGATCTCGCCCGGCGGCATCGCCACCGGTTTCGCCGCCAAGTCGGTCGGCGTCGAGGCCGACCGGGCGGACGGGGTGGCGGAAAGGATGAAGGAGGGGCTGGCCAAGCGCCAGGCGATCCCGCGCGCGGGCACGCCGGAGGACGTGGCCCGGGCCGCCGTGTTCCTGGCGTCCGACGAGTCCAGCTTCGTCAACGGCATCGACCTGATCGTCGATGGCGGCGTGGTCGGCGGCAATTTCTGGAGCGTGGCGCGCGATTCCTACGGCAACCTGAAGGAGCGCTTGGGCGTCGACTGAGTTATGCTCGCCCCATAACGAAGGGGAGGCATCCATGCGTCTGAAGGACAAGGTCTGCATCGTCACCGGCGCCACCTCGGGCATCGGCAAGCGCACGGCCGAGGTGTTCGCCGAACAGGGCGCGAAGCTGGTGATCGCCGGCCGCCGCACCGATCTGGGCCAGGCGCTGGCGCGGCAGCTCGGCCCGCGCTGCGATTTCGTCCAGACCGACGTGAACGAGGAGGCGCAGGTGCAGGCGCTGATCGGCTTCGCGCGCAACAAGCACGGGCGCATCGACTGCCTGTTCAACAATGCCGGCGGGCCCGCACCGGTGGGCGGCATCGAGACCATTCCGGTCGACGGCTTCGACAAGGGGATTGCGGTCAACCTGCGCTCGGTGATGCTGGGCATGAAGCACGTGGCGCCGATCATGCTGGCGCAGAAGAGCGGCAGCATCATCAACAACGGCTCGGTCGCCGGCAGCCGCACCGGGCTGTCCTCGTCGATGATCTATTCGGCGGCCAAGGCGGCGGTGATCCACCTCACGCGCTGCGTCGCCATGCAGCTGGGCGAGCAGAACGTGCGGGTGAACTCGCTCTCGCCCGGCGGCATCGCCACCGGCATTTTCGGCAAGGCGCTGGGCGTGGCGCCCGACAAGGCCGAGCAGACGGCGGAGGCGGTCAAGGCCGGCCTGGCCAAGATGCAGCCCATCCCGCGCGCCGGCCTGCCCGACGACATCGCCCAGGCCGCCGTCTTCCTGGCCTCCGACGAATCCACTTTCGTCAACGGCCACGACCTGATCGTCGATGGCGGCGTGGTCGGCGGCCGCCAGTGGGGCCCGCACCAGGAGGCGCTGAGGGGGATGAAGCAGGCCTTCGGGGTCGAGGGCTGACAACAGAAAAGCCAGGGCGGCGGGCCGCCCCGGCTTTCGTTCAGGCTTGCAGCGGATTTTTACCGATAGCCCGGCACCGCGCGCTGCGTCTCCGGGATCGCGGGCTGCGACTGCGGATAGATGGGCGTCGCGGTCTGCGGATAGGCCGGCTGCGCGTCGGACGGCGCGATATAGGACGTGCCGCCGCTCATGCCCGGCGGCTGGTCGAGCGTCGATTCGACCATCACCTCGCCCGCCGGCGACAGCACCACGCCGACCCGCTGGCCGCCCTGGCTGGCCGTGCCGTGCCAGTAATTGTCGCAGCCCTTGCGCAGGTCGCCCACATTGGCGAAGCCCGCACGTTGGATCTTGGCGCGCGCCTGCTCGGCGGTCGACCCGTCGATGCGCTCGCCATGCACGCACTGGGCATAGGCGGCCCCGGCGCCCATGATCAGCGGCGCCGCCAGACCCAGCGCCAGCGCGGCCGCAATCAGACCGAATTTCGTCTTCATCGGAGAACCTCCTTCGAGAGCGTTCGCCGAGGGAAACGAGGAAAGAAAGAAGGGGTTCCTGCGGTATCAGGACGCCAGAAGCTGCTCGACCTTTTCCGGGTCGCGCTCGATGAGCTGCAGCAGTGTCATCGCCGGCCCATCCGGCGTGGTTCGGCCTTGCTCCCAGTTGCGCAAGGTCGCCAGATCGATGCCATAGCGACCGGCAAAATCCTCCTGGCTGAGCCCACGACTCTGGCGCAAGGCTTTGACGTCTACCACGCGCTTTTCGATCCGCGATGTCGAAATGCCCAGCTTCGCGAGCTCCCGCTTCAACTGCGCGTAGTCGCCGACATTGGGGACGATGGAGAAAACGCTGTGACCATCCAGTACGCCATCCACTACCCGCCGCGCACCGCGTGGCGACAAGCCCGCATCCACTAGCAGATGCGCAATCGCGAAAACATCGGCCAATCGTCCTGGCTCGATTGCCCCGAAGAGCAAGCGCATTTCAACGCCGTTTGAGATCGATGGTCTTGAGGGTGCGGTTCGGATTCGCACCCGAGGTCCGGCGCGCTTCTTCAATTCGGATAGAATCGACATCGAATTCCTCCATCGCCGCTTGGGCGAGCCTCAATAGCCTGGCTGCTCCCAACGCGTATGGTTTCGTATCCCGGCTATAAATGGCGAATTGCCGCAAAATGGCAGTCCGGCCTTCCAGGGTCACTTCTGCCCAAATCTGCAATAAGTGGCCATCGGGCAGACCTACATTCAGCGCAACGAGATTGTCCTCCGACGACTCCTCGTCCAGCACGAAAACATAGCCGTTCATATATATACGCTATTAGCGTAGTTGTTTCAAGATCACAGAACCTGCCCCACCCGCGCTCCCGTCGCCTTGCCGTTCTCCCAGATCGCCGCCCCGTTGTTCACCACCATCTCGATGCCTTTTGCCTGCTGCTCGGGCTGCTCGAAGGTGGCGGTGTCGATGATGGTGGCGGGATCGAACAGGACCAGGTCGGCGGCGTAGCCTTGCTTGATCAGGCCGCGATCGGTGAAACCGAATTCGGACGCCGGCAGGCCGGTCATGCGGTGGATGGCGTCGGGCAGGGAGAGCAGCTTGATCTCGCGCGCGTAATGGCCCAGCACGCGCGGGAAGGTGCCCCACAGGCGCGGATGGGGGATGGTGTCCCAGGGCAGGCCGTCGGAGCCGACCATGCTGCGCGGGAAAGCCAGCACGCGGCGCACGTCGTCCTCGTCCATCTGGAAATAGATAGCGCCGGCGGGGGAGACGGCGGCCACCACTTCCTTGCGCGTCTTCAGTCCCAGTTCGCGGCCGACCTCGTCGATGTCGCGGCCGGAGAATTCGGGCCGGCCGCGGCACCAGGTGATGGTGACCCGGTCGGCGCTCTCGACATAATCGGGCAGCAGCTCGGTGGAGGAGGCGGTGTAGGGATAGACGTCCAGCCCCAGCGGTTGGCCTTGCTGCAGCTTGGCGATCAGCGGCAGCGTCTGGCGCGTGCGACCGAAATTGGCGCGGCCCGCCGTCTTGTGGTGCGAGACGACCAGCTTCACCTTGGCCTGGCGGGCGATGGCGGCGGCTTCCTCGAGCGAGTCCAGCACGCTCTCGCGTTCGTCGCGGATATGGGCGGTGTAGATGCCCTTGCCGTCCATCGCCGAGGCGACCGCCACCACCTCCGACGCCGGCGCCGCCCGGCCCGGCGGATAGAACAGGCCGGACGACATGCCGGTGGCGCCGGCCGCCATCGCCTCGCGCATCTGGCCTTGCATGGCGGCGATTTCCTTCTCGCTGGCCGGCTTGCGGATGTCGGCGACGCAGTTCATGCGCAGCGTGTTGTGGCCGACCAGCGTGGCGACGTTCAGGGCGGGCGGATCTTTGCGCAGGCGCTCGTGGAAGGCGGCGATGGTCTGGAACTTGGTGTCCTCGGAATTGACGAACCAATCGTGTTGGTCGATGCCGGGCCGCGTGTAAGGCGCCATCGAGAACCCGCAATTGCCGATCACCACGCTGGTGACGCCCTGGCTGGCCTTGGCCGGCACCGCGGGCTGGTCCAGCACGTAGCGGTCGTCATGGGTGTGCACGTCGATGAAGCCGGGCGAGATGGCCTTGCCGGCGGCGTCGATGTCGCGGTCGGCGGTCATCGACGCCAGCGCGCCGATGGCGGCGATCTTTCCGCCGGAGACGGCGACGTCGCCTTGGACCGGCGCGGCGCCGGAACCGTCATGGATGGTGGCGTTGCGGAAGATCAGGTCGGCGCGGGCCATGAAGCTGCTCCTTGCATTCGCCCCGTCATGCTGAGCGCAGCGAAGCATCCTGCCCGGTTCGGTGAAACCGATCGCGTTGTGAGGAGATGCTTCGCTGCGCTCAGCATGACGGAATCGGAGGGGATTATTTCAAAGTCTCGAACAGCCGCAGCATGAGTTGCGTGCGCTGCTGCAGGGAGGAGAAGTAGATCTGCTCGTAATCGGTATGGGCGCCCTTGCCGTCGGGGCCCAGCCCGTCGAGGGTGGGGATGCCAAGGGCGGCGGTGAAATTGCCGTCGCTGCCGCCGCCGGTCTGCTTCACGTCCTCAAGCGCGAAGCCCAGCTCCTGCGCCAGGCCCCTGGCGTGCTCGAACAGGGCGGCGATGCCTTGGTCCTTGAGATAGGCCGGCCGGTTCATGCCGCCGCTCACCGTCAGCTTCACGTCGGGATCGTTGGCTTTCAGCGTCAGGAAACGGGCGCACATCTCCTCGCCGGTGGCGGCGTCGGGCACGCGCAGGTCGACGTCGATGTCGCAGAACTGCGGCACCACGTTGGTGCCGGTGCCGCCCTTGATCTGGCCGACATTGACGGTGATGCCGCGGGCATAGTCCGTCATCGCCTCGATGGCGAGGATCTGGTGCGCCATCTCCCTGATCGCCGAGCGCCCGTCCTCGTGGCGGATGCCGGAATGGGCCGGGCGGCCCTCGCAGCGCAGGGTGAAGCGGCCGACGCCTTTTCGCGCCGTGACGATCTTGCCGCCGTCGCGCGCCGGCTCGGTCACCAGCACGTATTTGTTCTTGCGCGCCTCGGCCTCGATGCGGGCGCGCGAGGTGTCCGATCCGATCTCCTCGTCGGGCACGAACATCAGGGTCAGCTTCAGCCTGGTCTTCTGGTTCAGGCGGATCAGGTGACGCCAGGCGTAATACGCCATGTAGGCGCCGCCCTTCATGTCGTAGATGCCGGGCCCATAGATGCTGTCGCCCTCGCGTCGCACCTGCAGCGCCTGCTCGATCATGCCCAAGGGATGCACCGTATCGAGATGCGAGAGGATCAGGATGCCCGGTTCCTCGCCCCAGTCGCTCTGGGCGATCAGGATGTCGCCCTTGGCGTGGGTGCCCGGCACGCGCTCGAGGCGCGCCCCCAGCCCGCGCATGTCGGCCTCGGCCTTGTCGACCATGCGGTTGACGGCCGCACCGTCGGTGCTGGGGCTTTCGATCTCGATCCACTCGACGATGCCCTTGAGGATTTCGTCCGGGTCGATGGGGATGGCGTTGCTGAGCGGCGGCGGATTTCTGTCCATGGCGGCAGATTAGCAACCGCTTGACGGGGCGGGCGAGGCGGGTTAATAAACCAACCAGTTGGTCTATTAATGGATCGAAGCGGCATGGCCCGTCCCCGCCTGAGCGATCTGGATCCCGCGCAGCCGGCCACCAGCGAACGGCTGCTGGTGGAGGCGGAGAGGCTGTTCGCCGCCCAAGGCTTCGCCGGCGTCTCGCTGCGCGACATCGGCAGGGCGGCCGCGCTCTCCAATGCGGCGCTGCTGCACTACTATCCCAGCAAGGAGAAGCTCTACCGCGCCGTGCTCGACCGCGTCGCCGCCGACATGGAGGCGGCGGTGGCGCCGGTGCTGCGCAGCGCCGCACCGCCGGTGGCGCGCTTCGAGGCGCTGTTCGAGGCCTTCGCCGACTGGCTGGAGCGCCAGCCCGACCGGGCGCGGCTGACCATGCGCGAGCTGACCGAGAACGTCGAGCGCCTGGCCACCGCCCGCCATTTCGCCATGACCGGGCTGATCGACGGCATGAGCCGGGTCATCCTCGACGGCCAGCGCGCCGGCGTGTTCCGCCGCTGCGATGCGCCGGTCTTCGTCTTCCACATGATCGGCTCGCTCAGCTACTTCGCCAACGGCTTGCCGACCATCGCCGGCATCCTCGGTCGCAAATCCGAGGCGCTGTGGCAGGCGCATCGCCGCCAGACCCTGGCGCATCTGCGCCGCGCGCTGCTGCAGGACTAGAAGAAACGAACAGGGGAAGGAACACAATGGAGCACGCCACCCAGGTGCGGCTGATCCGCGCCGCCCTCGAGCAGTTCGAGCGCAATTCCTTCGACATGCAGGGCGGGGAGAGCTTCACCACGCTCGACCGCTATCTCGATCCGCAGCGCTGCCAGCGCGAGGTCGAGGTGCTGTTCCGCCAGTTGCCGCTGGTGGTGTGCGCCGCCTCGCAGGTGGCGCGGCCGGGCGACTGCCTGACGCACGACCTGTCGGGCGTACCGATCCTGGTGCTGCGCGGGCGCGACGGCGTGTTGCGCGCCTTCCTCAATGTCTGCCGCCATCGCGGCACCCGGCTGGTGGCGGCCGGCCAGACGCAGTGCAAAGGCGCCATCGTCTGCCCGTACCACGCCTGGACCTTCGCCCATGACGGCAAACTGGTCGGCCTGCCGCACGCGGAGGGGTTTCCCACGCTGGACAAGGCGGAGAACGGGCTGGTCGAATTGCAGGTGCACGAGGCCTACGGGCTGGTCTTCGTCATCCCCACGCCACAGGAAAAGAAGTTCGATTTCGACGCCTGGTTCGGCGAGGCCGGCACCGATCTGCGCCGCTTCGGCTTCGACGACACCGTGCGCTACTACCCGCGCCGCTTCGAGCGCCGGATGAACTGGAAGATGATGTTCGACGCCAATCTGGAGACCTATCACTTCCGCTTCGCCCACTCGCGCACCATCGCCCCCATGTTCGGCGACAACAAGGGCGTGTTCGACGTGTTCGACCCGCATCTGCGCATGTTCCTGCCCAAGGCGCGCACGGTGCAGCTCAAGGACGCCGACGAGGCGCAATGGGACATACGCTGGGCCGGCAACGTCATCTACGCGTTGTTCCCCAACACCATCATCCTGGTCGAGCCCGACCACGCCATGGTGATGACGGTGTGGCCGCAGGGGCCGGAGAACGTCGTGCTCGATTCGGTGGCGCTGATCCCCGAGGAGCCGCAGACCGACAAGGGGCGCGACTACTGGGACCGCAACATGAAGATCTTCTGGAACGCGCTGGACGAGGACTACGACATGATGGAGTCGATGCAGTCCACCATGCGCTCGGGCGCCAACGAGAGGCTGCGCTTCGGCCGCTACGAGTGGCTCTCGACGCGGTTCCATGAGATCGTGGAGCGCGAGATCGCCTGATCGGGAGATCGATGGTCGCCAGCCCCGGCTTCGCCGACTTCCTGCGCGAGCAGTTGGCGCCGCTCGGCCCCGTTTCCTTGCGGCGCATGTTCGGCAAGACCGGCGTGTTCTGCCACGGCGTCATGCTGGGCATGGTGGCCGACAACGATCTCTATTTCCGCGTCGATGACGGCAACAAGGCGTTGTTCGCGGAAGCCGCGTCCTCTCCGCCGCTCAACTACGCCAAGGGCGGCCGCGACATCGATCTGGCGTTCTGGCGCGTGCCGGAGCGGCTCTACGACGAGCCCGATGAATTCATCGCATGGGCGCAGGCCGCGCTGGCGGCGGCCCGGCGCGTCGCCAACAGGCGCAAGCGCTAGGCCAGGATCGCCGTCAGCCCGCCATCGACCACCAGCGTGTGGCCGGTGATGTAGGAAGAGGCGTCCGAGGCCAGCAGCATCAGCGCGCCGGCGAGGTCCTCCGGCCGGCCCCAGCGCCTGGCGGCGGTGCGCTGCTCCAGCATGGCGGAGAACGCGGCGTTCTTCTGCAGCGCCTCGGTGATCTCCGTCACCATGTAGCCGGGCGCAATGGCGTTGACGGTGACGTAGGGGCCCAGCTCGGCCGCCAGCGTCTTGGTCAGCCCGACGATGGCGTGCTTGGAGGAAACATAGGGCGCCACGGTGGCGCGGCCCAGGATCGACATCACCGAGGCGATGTTGACGATGCGCCCGTAATCCTGGGCCTGCATGATGCGCCCGGCCTCGCGCGCCACCACGAAGGCGGCAGTGAGGTTGGTCTCGACGATGCCGCGGAACTCCTCGGTCGAGAGGTCGACCGCCTGTTTGCGCAGGTTGATGCCGGCATTGTTGACCAGGATGTCGAGCCGCCCGTGGCGCTGCGGAATGGCGCGGATGGCGGCGACGGTTTTCGCCTCGTCCTGCACGTCGAAGGCGGCGACCTCGGCCTTGCCGCCCTCGTTCTCGATCTCCGCCGCCACCTGGCGCAGGGCGGCTTCCTGGCGTGAGGCCAGCACCACCGTGGCGCCGTGCGCGGCCAGGGTCCTGGCGAAAGCTTTGCCCAGCCCGCGGCTGGCGCCGGTGACCAGGGCGATGCGGCCCTTGAGGGAGAAGAGCTCGGACAAGGAAACCTGCCTCCTATTCGGCGGCCGGCGCTGCCTTCTCCAGCGGCGACAGGGCAGGCGCGGCGGCGTTCTGTTTCTCGCGCCACAGCGTAATGATGGCCAGGCCGGATGTCACCAGCACCACCGCCACGACCAGCTTCCAGGTCAGCGGTTCGCCGAACAGCACCACGCTGAAGCATACCGCCAGCACCGGCGGCAGCAGGCCGAAGCCGGTCACCTGGCCGACCTTGTAGCGCTGCAGCAGCCAGTACCACCCGCCATGGCCGACGATCGAGGTGGCGATGGCGGTGAACAGCACCGCGCCGATCGCCTCGAGGCTGGGATCGGCGAGCTCGCGCCACTGGCCGCTCTCGAACAGCATCGAGCCGACGAAGGCCAGCGGTGCGGCCACCACGGCGATCCAGGCCTGCAGTTCCAGCACGCCGACATTGCGCAGCCGGCGCATCATCAGCATGGCGAAGGACATGGAGAAGGCGCCCAGCACCACCAGCAGCGCGCCCAAGGGCTGCGAGAACACCGCCGGGTCGAAGCCCAGCAGCACCACGCCGGCGAAGGACAGCGCAATGCCCGCGATACGCGCCCAGCCCACGCTCTCCTTGAGCCAGAAATAGGCGACGATGACCGAGAACGGCGCCCCGAGCTGCACCAATACCGCGACCGAAGACAGGTTGGGCGAGATCGCCATGCCGGAATAGAGCAGGGCGAAATGCACCACCCCGGCGAACAAGGCGATCACCAGCACCTGGCGCATGCGGCCGGGCATGATCTTCAGCCATGGCAGCATCAGCAGCGCCACGGTGGCGAAGCGCAGGAAGGTGAAGAAGATGGGCGGGAAATGCGCCACGCCGACCTTGGCGCTGACGAAGGTGAAGCCCCAGATCAGCGCGATGCCCAACGCCATGGCCGCATGCAGTGGCTTCATCGGAAAGCGGTTGCCGTGTGCTCGCTCGGCGGGCCAACATCGGCGCCGATATGAACGCACGTTAACAAGCTTTGATGCGATGCAGCATTGCAAAATAGGCCGGGTTGAGTTGCATTCTGGCCAGCGAAATGGGGAAAACGACTATGAGCAAGGACAAGAAGGTGGCGATCGTCACGGGTTCGGCGACCGGGCTGGGCGCGGCCGCCGCCCTGATGCTGGCCCAGAAGGGCTGGAACGTGGTGATCAACTACACCAAGAGCCTGGCGGAGGCGCAGGCGGCGGAAGCCGCCTGCCGGCAGGCCGGCGCCGACACGCTGATGGCCCAGGGCGACGTGGCCGAGGATGCCGACTGCCGCGCCATCGTGGCGGCGACCGTCGGGAAATGGGGGCGGGTCGACGGGCTGATCAACAATGCCGGCGTCTCCAAGTTCAACAACCACGCCAATCTCGACGGCGTGACCAAGGACGATTTCCTGCGCATCTATTCGGTCAACGTGGTCGGCGCCTACCAGATGATCCGCGCCTGCGCCCCGTCCATGAAGAAGCAGGGCAGGGGGGCGGTGGTGAACATCTCCTCCATCGCCGGCGTCATGGGGGTGGGCTCCTCGGTGCCTTATGCCGCCTCCAAGGGCGCGCTCAACACCATGACCTTGTCGCTGGCGCGCGCGTTGGGACCGGAGATCCGCATCAACACCGTCTGCCCCGGCTTCATCCAGAGCCGCTGGCTGCTGACCGGCCTGGGCGAGGAGACCTACAACAACCTGAAACGCAGCCAGGAGGCGACCACGCCGCTGCGCCATGCCGGCACGCCGGAGGACATGGCCGAGGTGGCGGTGTGGCTGCTGGAGGCGGCCGGCAACGTCACCGGCGAGACCATCATGGTCGATGCCGGCGCGCATCTGTCGGGCGCGCCGCTGAAGGCGCGCTGACCGGCGCGCCCTGAGCCGACTGCCATTCACCCATGCCCGGCGCGCAGGCGGGACGGGGTGAAGCGGCAGCCGGCGCGGCCTACAATCGGCGCAAACCTGCAGAGGAACCGCCGCATGTGGCCCGACAAACGCCTCGTCGATCTTTTCGGCATCGAGCTTCCCATCGTCCAGGCGCCGATGGCGGGCGCGCAGGGCTCGGCCATGGCCATCGCCGTGTCGCAGGCCGGCGGGCTGGGCTCGCTGCCCTGCGCCATGCTGTCGCTGGAGCAGGCGCGCGCCGAGATCGGCGTCATCCGCCAGCAGACCGATCGGCCGTTCAACGTCAATTTCTTCTGCCACCGCGCGCCCGCGCGGGACGAGGCGGTCGAGCGGGCCTGGCGCGGGGTGCTGGGCGCGCACTACGCCGAGTTCGGCATCGATCCGGAGTCGATCCCGCAGGGGCCGGGGCGCAATCCCTTCGACGAGGCGTTCTGCGCCATGGTCGAGGAGTTGCGGCCGAAAGTCGTCTCCTTCCATTTCGGCCTGCCCGAACCGGCGCTGCTCGAGCGCGTCAAGGCGGCGGGCTGCGTCGTCGTCTCCTCCGCCACCGCCGCCGCCGAAGCGCGCTGGCTGGAGGAGAACGGCGCCGACGCCATCATCGCCCAAGGCTACGAGGCGGGCGGCCATCGCGGCCATTTCCTGCGCGACAACCTCATGAGCCAGCCCGGCACCATGGCGCTGGTGCCGCAGGTGGTCGATGCGGTCAAAGTCCCGGTGATCGCCGCCGGCGGCATCGCCGATGCGCGCGGCGTGGCGGCGGCGCTGGCGCTGGGCGCGGCCGGGGTGCAGATCGGCACCGCCTATCTCTTCGCGCCGGAAGCCAGGATCAGCGCCATCCATCGCGCCGCCCTGGAGCGGGCGCGGGACGACACGACGGCGCTGACCAACATCTTCACCGGTCGGCCGGCGCGCGGCATCGTCAACCGCGCCATAAGCGAACTGGGGCCGATCGCGACGGCCGCACCGCCCTTCCCGCTGGCCACCGGCGCCATCGCGCCGCTGCGGGCCAAGGCGGAAGCGGCGGGATCGGGCGAGTTCACGCCGCTGTGGTCGGGCCAGGCCGCCAGCCTGGCGCGAGCCATGCCGGCCGGCGATTTCACGCGGGCGGTGATGGCGGCGGCGCAGGCGCTGCTGCAGCGCCTGTCGCAGCCGCGTTAGGGTCCGGACTCAATAAAGCCCAACCCGCTGATTTGATTCGACACCCGTACGGCCGATGCGGCATCGGACCGATTCGTTTTCAATGTGTTAGCTGCAATTGAGTACAGACCCTAGGGCAGCTCGTTGCCGCGGCCGATATTGCGGATCACCTCGGCCAGATGCGGTTTTCGCTGCAGCAGCGCGCGGCGATAGGCCTGCAATCCCTCCAGCATGGCGCCGTTGCGGTCCAGCAGCTCGTCGGCGAAGGTTACGAGGCGGGTGTTGGGCCAGGCATGCGGGCGCATGTCGAGCAATTGCAGGAAGGCCTCCTGCTCCTTGCCGGGATTGTGCTGCGCCATGACGATGGCGGCCGCCGCCGTCGAGCGCGAGATGCCGGCATGGCAGTGGATCAGCAGGTGGCCGCCATGGGCCTCGTCGGGCAGGGTGGCGCCGAACTCCAGCAGCTTCTGCACGTCCTCGCGGCTGGGCGCCTGGAAGCCGGCATAGGGCGCCACCACGTCGTCGCAGCGCAGCAGCAAGCGGCGCACGTTGCGATAGCGGCGGAAGGCGGCGGGATCGGGCTCGTCGACGTCGATGATCGACAGCGCGTGCGTGATCCCCTTCTCGCGATGCGAATCGAGATCGGGAATGCCGCAGATCGTGATGTCGTAGGGAACCAGCGAGCGAACCATGCACGCCTCCGCGCCGGCCGCAGCCGGGCAGAACGTCATCCTGGACTGGCGGCGGAAAATGGTGGGCGCGGCAGGGATTGAACCTGCGACCTTCCCCGTGTGAAGGGGACGCTCTCCCGCTGAGCTACGCGCCCGTGGGCCGCCCTTTTAGGGTTCCCGTCCGGCAGTGTCAAGAAACGCCGGTTGCGCCCTTTTCCCGCCGGATTTGGGCGGTGGCCTAACGCAGCAAATGGCAGACCTGCGTCTCCAGCCTGGCCGGATCCTCGTTCCAGTCGCCATAGATTTCCCAGTCGATCCCGGCCACTTCATGTCCGTTCTCCCGGCACCATCGCCGTATCGAGGCATGGGTTTCGTGCAGCCGGTGGTAGGGGCCGCGATGCAGCGTCGTGGCCACCGGCCCGGCCGGCGTCGTCACGCACAGCACGTCGCCGTCGTCGGCGAAGCGCCGGCTCACTTGCACGCCGAAGTCGATCTGCATCTTGCCGTCGCCGAGGCTGTCGTGGCGATAGATGAAGACGTTGTGTCCTTGCTGGCGCAGGCCCTCGTGCTGGTGCAGAAAGCGCCATACCTTGTCCGAGGCGTCGCGAAAGGCGATGGCGATCGCGGCCGGCGCGACGCGCAGGCGCACCGCCGCCACGATCCGTTCCTCGGCATGGTCGGTCGCGATGGGCTGGATCATCCGCCACACCTCCACCGGCGATCCTAGGATGCGCGAGGGAAATTCTCCACCGCCGGTCGCAACTGCACGTCGGTTGCCCTGCGGCTGGCCCTGCCTCTAGGCTGGGACAAAGACGAATGGGGGACGGCAATGCGGAGCAACGACAAACCTGTGCTGGTCGCGGGCGGTCCGATCCATGTCATGGACGAGGCCGGCTCGCGGCCCGAGGCGGTGCTGCTGGCGAACGGCAAGGTGGGGGCGACGGGCAGTGCGCGCGAGCTGGCGGCGAAAGCGGGTTCCGGCCTGGAGCGCATCGACCTGCAAGGGGCGACGGCTATCCCCGGCCTGGTCGACACCCATCCGCATCTGCTGCACTTCGCCGCCCGCAAGGGATCGTTCGTCGAGCTGGGCGACGCCAAAAGCCATGCCGAGATCGTCGCGCGCATTAAGGCCAAGGCGCAGGCGACGCCGCCGGGCAAGTGGATCTACTGCACGCCGATCGGCGATCCCTATTACTACCATCGCGGCTCCTATCTCGACCTGGCGGAACGGCGCATGCCCGACCGCTGGGTGCTGGACAGCGCCACGAGCCAGCATCCCGTGATCATCCAGGGCTGGGGGCCGAAGACGCCCAACGTGGTGGCGTTCAACTCGATGGCGCTGAAGGCGCTGGCGATCACCGACCAGACGCCGCCGCGGGTCTGCGACGTGTGGATCGACAAGGACGATGCCGGGCGCACCACCGGCGTGCTGCGCGGCTCGGTCAACACGCTCTACTGCTTCGATCCCTACTGGACCCAGCTCATCACCCGCATGCCGCCGCCCGAAGTGGACATGCAGCAGACCACGCGCACCGCCATGGCCGAGTACAACGCCATGGGCGTGACTACGGTCTACGAGCCGCACAACATGAACAAGGCGCATATCGACGCCTATGCCAGGCTGCATGCCGAGCGCGCCCTGACGGTGCGGGTGATGGCGGCGATGGAGACGGAGATGTTCGCCTTCGCCCCGTTCCAGCCGCTATCGCTGGGGGACTATCGCAAGCAGCTCGACCTGGCGCGCTCGCTGATCCGCACCGGCGACGACTGGTTCAACGTCACCGGCGCCACCATCTCGGAGGGCGGGCCGTGCTGGTCGGGCTACATGCGCACCTTCGAGCCCAGCCGCGATCCCTATGGCCGGCCCAACGCCGCCTTCCGCTTCGCCTCGCGCGAGAAGGAGGCGGCGCTGGCCGAGTACTGCCTCGAGCACGGCATCCGCGCCAATTTCCTGGCGGTGGGCCATGTCGATCACGAGGATTTCCTCGACGTGCTGGAGGAGCTGGCCGGCAAGGGCAGGGACATCAAATCGAAGGGCTGGCTGTTGCAGCATTCCATGCTGATCTCCGAAGCGCAGGGCGCGCGCTACAAGGCGCTGGGCTTCGATATGACCACCACCATGAGCTTCTCCTGGGGCAAGGGCGACATCTATGCCGAGCGCATCGGCAAGCACGTGTGGCAGGACCTGATCCCGCTGGCCCGCCTGCTGCGGCAGGGGCTGAACGTGGCCGGCGGCTCGGACTGGGGCCCGAAATATCCCTTCGAGCAGATCGCGCTGGCGCAGACGCACGAGTTCGGCGGCAGCGGTCATCGCAACGACACGCCCGATCACGCGGTGTCGCGCGAGGAGGCGGTGGCGATGTGGACGCGACGGGCCGGGCAGGTGCTGCACTGGCCTGGTGTGGGCACGCTGGAGCCCGGCGCCTATGCCGACCTGGCGATCGTCGATCGCGATCCGCTGGCCTGTTCGCTGCAGGATTTGCCCGGGACGAAAGTGCTGCGCACCCTGCTGGGCGGCAGCACGGTGTTCGCCGCCTAGACTGCCGTGCGCTGTTCGGCCAGGTCGGCCAGCGCCTGCGGCAGGTCGGCGAAGCGCTCGATCAGCCGGTCGGCGCCGAAACTGGCCGGCTCCTGCACCGTATAGCCCCACGCCACCGCCACCACCGGAATGCCGGCGTGGCGCGCGGCGTGCACGTCGTGCATGGAATCGCCCACCATGACGGCATGGCGCAGGTCGGCGTTCATGCGCGCCACGAGCTGCGTGATGTGTCCGCCATCGGGCTTGCGCACGTCGAACGTGTCCGCACCCGCCACGTCGTCGAGGAAGCGCGTCAGGTCGAGCCGGTCGAGGACCTGCCGCGCCAGGCTCTCGAACTTGTTGGTGCAGACCGCCAGGCGCACGCCCTGCCGCCGGAACTCCGCCAGCGTCTCGGGCACGCCGGCATAGGGCGCCGTATGGACGACGGGCTCTTCCTCGTAGTAGCCGACGAAGCGGCGGGTCAGTTCGCTGGCCCGTCCCTCGTCGAGCGGCCGGCCGGCCTTGGCGAAGGCGCGCTGCAGCATCACCTTGCCGCCTTCGCCCAGCAGCGTACGGGCGGTGGCCTCGTCCAGTTCCGGCAGGCCCTCGTCCTTCAGCACGCGGCTGACCGCCAGCCCGACGTCCAACGCGCTGTCGATCAAAGTTCCGTCAAGATCGAAGACGATGGTGGCGAAGGGCAGGGAGGTGGCGGTCATGGCGAGGTCCGACGGGCAGAAGGGCGTTTGTTGTGCCGCCGGAAGCCGGCAGATGCAAGCCTTGATGCCGGCTCGCTTCCGCCATGGTTTCGCCGCCCGCGCTGTGCCATTTTGTGGTTTCGTGATCTGACCGCATCGACATCCGATCCCTCATGCCCAACGCCCCCACTGTCGTGATCCTCGCCGCTGGTGCGGGCATCCGCATGCGCTCGAAACTGCCCAAGGTGCTGCATCCCCTGGCCGGGCGGCCGATGATCGCCCATGTCGTCGCCACCGCCCAGGCGCTGAAGCCGGAGAAACTGGTGATGGTGATCGGGCCGCGCCATGAGACCGTGGCGCAGGCCGTCGCCCCGCACCCCACCGCGATCCAGCAAGCGCCGCGCGGCACCGGCGATGCGGTCAAGGCCGCCCGCGCCCATCTGAAGGGCAGCGCCGATATCCTGGTGGTCTATGGCGACACGCCGCTGCTGACGGCGGCGACGCTGCGCCGCCTGCTGACCGCCCGCCGCCGGCGCAAGGCGGCGGTGGCGGTGCTGGGTTTCCGGCCCGAGGATCCGTCGCCCTATGGCCGCTTCGTCACCGAGGGCGGCTTGCTGCAGCGGATCGTCGAGACCAGGGACGCCACGGCTGAGGAGCGCAAGATCGGCCTGTGCAATTCCGGCGTCATGGCGATCGACGGCAGGCTGGCGCCGAAGCTGCTCGACCGGCTGCGCAACGACAATGCCAAGGGCGAATACTATCTCACCGACCTGGTGGCGCTGGCGCGCCGGGCGGGCCATGACTGCGCCTTCATCGAAGGCGAGGCGGCCGAGTTCCAGGGCATCAACTCGCGCGCCGAGCTGGCGGCGGCCGAAGCGGCGATGCAGGTGCGCCTGCGCGCGGCGGCGATGGCGAACGGCGTCACCTTGCAGGAGCCGGGCAGCGTCTTCTTCTCCTGGGACACGAAGCTGGGCCGCGACGTCACCATCGGCCCCAACGTCGTGTTCGGGCCCGGCGTTAGCATCGGCGACGACGTGACGATCCGCGGCTTCTGCCATATCGAGGGCGCGCGCATCGCCAGCGGCGCCATCGTCGGCCCCTTCGCCCGGCTGCGGCCGGGAACGGTGCTGGGCCAGGGCGTGCATATCGGCAATTTCGTCGAGGTCAAGGCGTCGAGCCTGGGCAAGGGCGCCAAGGCCAACCACCTGGCTTATGTCGGCGATGCCGCCATCGGGGCCAGGGTCAATATCGGCGCCGGCGTCATCACCGTGAACTACGACGGCTTCGGCAAGTACCGCACCGAGATCGGCGACGGCGCCTTCGTCGGCTCCAACGCCGCGCTGGTGGCGCCGGTGAAGATCGGCGCGGGCGCCATCGTCGGCGCCGGCAGCGTCATTGCGAAGGACGTGCCGAAGGAGGCAGTGGCGGTGGAGCGCTCGGCGCAGAGCGTGCGCGACGGCGCCGCACCGCGTCTGCGCGCGCGCAACAAGGCGCGCGCCGAGGCGGCGAAACGGAAGGGCAAGAACTAGATGTGCGGCATCATCGGCATCATCGGCAAGCGCGAGGTGGCGCCGCTGCTGCTGGAAGGATTGCGGCGGCTGGAATATCGCGGCTACGACTCGGCCGGCGTGGCGACGCTGGTCGGCGGCGGCATCGAGCGCCGCCGCGCCGAGGGGCGGCTGGACAATCTGGCGGCGCGGCTGGAGCGCGAACCGCTGAGCGGCAAGACCGGCATCGGCCATACGCGCTGGGCCACCCATGGCCGGCCGACCGAGAACAACGCCCATCCGCACGCCACCGAGCGCGTGGCGGTGGTGCATAACGGCATCATCGAGAATTTCCACGAGCTGCGCGAGGAGCTGCTGGCCAAGGGCGTCCGTTTCGAGACCGACACCGACACCGAGGCCGTGGCGCATCTGCTGACCCTGAGCCTGCAGGACGGCGCCACGCCGCAGCAGGCGATGGCCGACGCCATGGACAGATTGCGCGGCGCCTTCTCGCTGGCGGTGGTGTTCGCCGGCCTGCCCGACCTGATGATCGGCGCCCGCCGCGGCAGCCCGCTGGCGGTGGGCTACGGCGACGGCGAGATGTATATCGGCACCGACGCGCTGGCCCTGGCGTCGCTGACCCGCCGCATCTCCTATCTGGAGGAGGACGACTGGGTGGTGCTGACGCCGCAGGGCGTGCGCTATTTCAACAACAGGCAGGAAGTGCAGCGCGCGGTGCGCGAGACCGCCCTGTCGGGCGCGCTGATCGGCAAGGGCAACTACCCGCATTTCATGCTGAAGGAAATCTGCGAGCAGCCTTCGGTGATCGGCGACACGCTGCAGAGCTTCCTCAACCCGCTGACCCGCCAGGTGCAGCTGCCGGCGCTGCCGTTCGACTTCGCGCAAGTGCCGCGGCTGACCATCGTCGCCTGCGGCACGGCGTTCCTGGCCGGGCTGGTGGCGAAATACTGGTTCGAGAGCATCGCCCGCCTGCCGGTCGAGGTCGACATCGCCTCCGAGTTCCGCTATCGCGCCGCGCCGATGCCGGAAGGCGGCGTCACCATCGCCATCTCGCAGTCGGGCGAGACCATCGACACGCTGGCCGCGCTGCAATACGCCAAGGCGCAGGGCCAGACCTGCCTGGCCATCGTCAACGTGCTGGAAAGCGTCATCGCCCGCGAATCGCACGCCGTGCTGCAGACGCTGGCCGGACCGGAGATCGGCGTCGCCTCGACCAAGGCCTTCACCACCCAGCTCACCGTGCTGGCCACGCTGGCCATCGCCGCCGCCCGCGCCCGCGGCCACCTGACGCCGGAGCGCGAGGCCGAGCTGTGCGCCGCGCTGATCGAGCTGCCGGCCAAGGTCAGCGAGGTCGTGCAGCAGGAAGACGCGATCGAGAAAGTGGCCAACGCGGTGGTGAAGGCGCGCGACGTGCTGTTCCTGGGCCGCGGCCCCTCCTATCCCATCGCGCTGGAGGGGGCGCTGAAGCTGAAGGAGATTTCCTACATCCACGCCGAGGGCTACGCCGCCGGCGAGATGAAGCACGGGCCGATCGCGCTGATCGACGAGAACGTGCCCATCGTGGTGATGGCGCCGCCTGACGAGGTGTTCGACAAGACCGCCTCGAACGTCGAGCAGGTCGAGGCGCGCGGCGGCCGGCTGGTGCTGTTCTCCGATGCGGCGGGCGTGGCGCGGCTGGGCAAGAGGGCGGCCGCCGCCATGGCGCTGCCGCCGGTCGATCCCTTCGTGGCGCCGATCCTCTACGCGGTGCCGGCTCAACTCTTGGCCTATCGCGTGGCGGTGATGAAGGGCACCGACGTCGACAAGCCGCGCAATCTCGCCAAGGCCGTCACCGTCGAGTGAGGCGAAAGAAAAAGGGCGCCGCGGGGGCGCCCTTCTTGTCTTATCGCAGCGGTTGGCTGCCCGGCGTCGTGGTGATCGGCGCCTGGCCGCCCGAAGGATAGGCCGGCGGCGGTCCGCCTTGCGGCGCCGGCTGCGGCGCGGGCTGGGGCCGGGGCTGCGGCGCGGGCTTGGGCTGGGTCTGCGGCGCGGGCCGGGGCTGCGTTTGCGGCGCCGGCTTGGGCTGCTGCGGGGCAGGCTGCGGCCTTGCCGCCGGCGGCGGCGAGTTCAGCGCGTTGATTTCCTTCTCGGTGATCTTGCCGTCCTTGTTGGCGTCGATCCGGTTGAAGATGTTGGTGAAGTGGGTCACCAGCTCGCTGCGCTCGACCGTGCCGTTCTTGTTGCCGTCCATGCCGTTGAACGAGGCGGTCAGTTGCGTCCGGGCCTGGGCCGCCTGCGCCGGCGGCGCTTCGCTGGCGAGGACCAGGAATTCCTCCAGCGATATCTTGCCGTCCTTGTTCTGGTCGACGCGCGCCATCAGCTCGTCCGTCCGGTTGTTGACGAACTGCGCCCGGGTTTCCTCGACGGGCGCGGCGGCTGCCGGCGGCGGCGGCGGCGCGCGCAGTTCGTCCGCGTCCAGGATGCCGTCGTTGTTGCGGTCGGCGCGCGCGAAATTGCGCTCGGCGGCGACCCTCCATTCGGTCAGGTCGAGCTTCTTGTCCTTGTTGGCGTCGATCTCGGCGAAGGCCGCCGTCAGCCGCGCCTTGACCTGCTCCTGATTGGCCGGCGGCGCGCCCTCGGCCAGCGTCAGGAACTCGGACAGGACCAGCGTCTTGTCCTTGTTCTCGTCGATCCGTTCGAACACCGCATCCTCGTTCTCGAGGAACTGCTGCTTGGAGACGCGCTCGACCGGCTGGTTCTGCTGCGCCTGGGCGCGCGCGATCCGCAGGTCGTTGATGGTGATGCGTCCGTTGCGGTCGCGATCCATGATCACGAACTCGCGCACGAAGGACTGCTCGGCCTCCTCGCGCGAGATCCTGCCGTCCTGGTTGGAATCGAGGTTGGTGAAGCGCAGGTTGAGGACGCGGCGGCGCTCCTCGATCGGCGGCAGATCCTTGGCGTCGGCGGGGATGAAGGGCGGCTCGGCCTGCTTCAGGTATTCCTCGCGCGTGACGAAACCGTCCTTGTTGCCGTCGACCTCGTCGAACGTCTTCATCTGTCCGGAGACGAATTCCTTCTGTTCGACCGCGTTGTCCTTGTTGGCGTCGTACTCCGCCAGGGCGGGCGGCAGGGCGTCGGGATCGGCGGGCGCGGCCTGCTGCGGCTGACCGCCTTGCACCGGCACCGGCACTGGGGCGGGCGGGGGAGCCGGCGCCTGGGCGGGCGGTCTTTGCTGGGCCTGCGCGGCGCTGATCGGCAGCAATGCCGACGCCGCCAGGGACATGGGCAAAAGACCGGCCAGCAGCGCCTTGCGGGCGCCCGCCATCTTCATCGTCATTCTGGTACTCTCCTCAAGGACGGAACCGGCCTGTTCGGCTACGGCGCAGCGATTAACGGGCGACGGTATTGGTCGGTCGCGCTCGGCTGTCAACCCCTGACTCTTTATTCGGGCAAATTGAAGGCGCCGCCGCCTGCGGCCGGAGGGCGTTCTCTTTCGCGTACCGAAAGAAAAATCGAGCGAAAACAGGGGCAAAGCAGTTGCAAGCCCATGACAAATCGGCCATCGTGTCGACGCTTCATCAACCGCCGCCGCCGGCGCAAAGAGCGGGCATGAAGCGTGGGAGGGGTCGAGTATAAGCCGTCGCTTGCGGGTCCGGTCCTTCGATCGGCCGGCGAGGCCGTCGGTTCGTTCGCAGCCGTTCGGCTGCGACTCCCTTTCCATTGTCGAAGCAGGACGGGATCGGGAGATGCATTCACAACACGTATCGGCCCAGACCGGGACGGCAGGACGCGCCGGCGATGCCTTGCTGAGCGTTCGCGACGTCTCGGTGCGTTTCGGCGGCATCATCGCCCTGGACGGCGTCAGCTTCGATGTCCAGCCCGGCCAGATCGCCGGGCTGATCGGGCCCAACGGCGCGGGCAAGACGACGCTCTTCAACTGCCTCAGCCGCCTCTATACGCCCAATTCCGGCGACGTCCTGTTCGAGGGACGGTCCATTCTCGACCAGTCCCGCCACGCCATTCCCCGGCTCGGCATCGGCCGCACGTTCCAGAACGTGGCGCTGTTCGATTCCATGACGGTGACGCACAACATCATGGTCGGCGGCCATTGCCAGACCCACGGCGACTTCCTGACCAACGCGCTGCGCCTGCCGCTGGCGCAGCGCGAGGATGCGCAGCTCCAGGCCCGGGCGCAGGAGCTGATTGCGTTCATGGACCTGGAAAGGTTCGCCCACGCGCCCGCCGGCGGCCTGCCGTTTCCCATCCGCAAGCGCGTCGAGCTGGCGCGCGCGCTGGCGTCGCGGCCCAAGCTGCTGCTGCTGGACGAGCCGGCGGCCGGCCTCAACCACGACGAGATCGAAGTGCTGAAGGGCCAGATCAAGCGGGTGCGCGACACGCAGGACGTGACGGTGCTGCTGGTCGAGCACCACATGAGCCTGGTGATGTCGGTGTCGGACAAGGTGGTGGCGATCGATTTCGGCCGCAAGATCGCCGACGGCACGCCCGCCGAAGTGCAACGCGACCCGGAAGTGATCCGGGCCTATCTGGGGACGAGTTGATGGCCGCGCTGCTGGAGGTCAAGGGCCTCAAGGCCTATTACGGGCAGACCCAAGCCCTGCACGACGTTTCCTTCGAGCTCGAAGAGGGCGGCATCACCACCCTGCTGGGCGCCAACGGCGCCGGCAAGACCACGACCTTGCGGGCGGTTTGCGGCATGGTGCGGACCGCCGGCGAGATCGCCTTCGCCGGCCGGCGCATCAGCGGCATGGCGACCGAGGAGGTGGTGCGCATGGGCGTCGCCCACGTGCCCGAGGGGCGCGGCACCTTCGTCAACCTGACGGTCGACGAGAACCTCAGGCTCGGCAGCTTCGTGCAGCGCGACAAGGCGCGCGTGCAGCGCGACCTCGACCTGGTCTTCAACTATTTCCCGCGCCTGAAGGAGCGCCTGCAGCAGCAGGCCGGCACGCTGTCGGGCGGCGAGCAGCAGATGCTGGCCATCGCCCGCGCCCTGATGCTGGCGCCGCGCCTGATGCTGCTGGACGAGCCGTCCTTCGGCCTGGCGCCGCTGGTGGTGCAGGAGATCTTCCGCATCATGCGGCGCATCAACGAGGAGGAGAAAGTCAGCATGCTGCTGGTCGAGCAGAACGCGGCGCTGGCGCTCAATCTGGCGGACCACGCCTACGTGCTCGAAACCGGCAACGTCGTCATGTCCGGACCGGCCGAGGTGATCAAGAACGACGAAGGCATTCGTCGCTCGTATCTCGGCTACTAGCGAGGGCGGCAACCATGGATCTTCTGGCTCAGCAGATTTCCTCCGGCCTGGCGAACGGCGCGATCTACGCCAGCGTCGCGCTCGCCCTGGTGATGATCTACACCTCGACCGAGCACATCAATTTCGCCCAGGGCGAGATGGCGATGTTCTCCTGCTACGTCGCCTGGCAGCTGATCAACTGGGGCCTGCCGTACTGGGTGGCGTTCGTCGTGACGATCGCCATCTCCTTCCTCGGCGGCGTCGCCATCGAGCGCACCATCCTGCGGCGTTTCCACAACGCCCCGGTGCTGGCGCTGATCATCGTGTTCATCGGCCTGCTGGTGATCTTCAATTCGACGGCGGGCTGGATCTGGAGCTTCATCATCAAGGAGTTTCCCAGCCCCTTCCGCGGCTTCAGCACCGGCACCACCTTGGTCGGTCCGCACGACCTGGGCGTCGTCGCCATCACCCTGCTGATCCTGACCGCGCTCTACCTCTTCTTCCGCTTCACGCCGCTCGGCCTGGCGATGCGGGCGGCGGCGCAGAACCCGGTTTCCGCTCGCCTGGTCGGCGTGCGGGTCGGCTGGATGCTGGCGCTGGGCTGGGGCCTGGCAGCGGCGGTGGGCGCGGTGGCCGGCATGATGGTGGCGCCGATCGTGTTCCTCGATCCCAACATGATGGCCGGCATCCTGCTTTACGGCTTCGCCTCGGCCCTGCTGGGCGGCATCACCAACCCCGGCGGCGCGGTGCTCGGCGGCTTCATTCTCGGCGTGCTGGAAAATCTGGTCGGCACCTACGTGATCGGCAACGATCTGAAGCTCACCGTGGCGCTGGTCATCGTCATCTCCGTGCTGATCTTCAAGCCAAGCGGGCTGTTCGGCAAAGTTCGCGTGAAGAGGGTTTAGCGCCATGGGCGGCATCAACAGGAACCTGCTCTGGGGCGGTGTCGTCGTCCTGCTCGCCGTGATTCTGCCCCTGATCCCGGGGGTCAGCGACTATCGCGTCTTCCAGCTCACGCTGGTGCTGGTCTATGCCATAGCCCTGCTGGGGCTGAACGTGCTGACCGGCTACAACGGCCAGTTCTCGCTGGGCCACGGCGCGTTCTACGCGGTCGGCGCCTACGTGGCGGCGATCATGATGGACAAGTGGGATATGCCCTATTACGCCACGGTCCCCGCCGCCGCCGTGGTGTGCCTGGTCGTCGGCTTCCTGTTCGGCCTGCCGGCGCTGCGGCTGGAGGGCCATTACCTGGCGCTGGCGACCTTCGCGCTGGCGCTGGCCGTGCCGCAGATGCTGAAGCACAAATCGGTCGAATACTGGACCGGCGGCGTGCAGGGCATCGTCATCATCAAGCCCGACCCGCCCCTGGGGCTGCCGATCTCGCAGGACCAGTGGCTTTACTATTTCACGCTGTTCGTGGCGGTGGTCCTGTTCGTCTGCGCCTGGAACATGCTGCGCGGCCGCACCGGCCGGGCGCTGGTGGCGATCCGCGACCACTCCATGGCCGCCGGCACGATGGGCATCAACACCGCGCTCTACAAGTCGCTGACCTTCGGCGTCAGCGCCATGTACACCGGCATCGCCGGCGCGCTGGGCGCCATCGCCATCCAGTTCGTGGCGCCCGACAGCTTCACCATCCTGCTCTCGATCACCCTTCTGGTGGGGGTGGTGATCGGCGGCCTGGCCTCCATACCCGGCGCCATTTTCGGCGCCCTGTTCGTGGTCTACACGCCCAATATCGCGTCCGACATCTCCAAGGCCGCGCCCTGGGCGATCTACGGCATCTTCCTGATCGCGTTCATGTACCTGATGCCGACGGGGATCTCGGGCGGCTTGCGCAAGCTTTTCGCCCTGGTGAAAAGCCGCGCGCGTTCTGCCTGACAAAAAGCCGCGCGCAATTTCGTTTCGCATGACAGGCCGCCGGGCATGCCGGCGGCCTTTTTCGTTGTGGAATCAAAACGCATGGCAGCGCTCCGCCGGTGCATAGCCATGTTTCGGATCAGAAACGGCGATTTCGCAATGTGCGTTGACTGCACCCCCGATCCGCCTCAAACTATTGAGGTAATAAGAAAAATCCGGATTCAAAGAACCGGGCACTCACAGGGAGGTACGACGATAATGACCATTTCCAGGCGCAAGCTTCTTTACGGCACGGCCGCGGCCGGCGTGGCCGCGACGGCGTTTCCGGCCTTCGCGCAAAAGAAATACGACGAAGGCGCGACCGATACCGAGATCAAGATCGGTCACACCAATCCGTATTCCGGTCCGGCGTCGTCCTATGGCGCCATCGGCAAGGCGATCAGCGCCTATTTCGACAAGGTCAACGCCGAAGGCGGCATCAACCGCCGCAAGATCAAATTCATCACCCAGGACGACGGCTACAGCCCGCCCAAGACGGTCGAGGTCATCCGCCAGCTGGTCGAGCAGGAGAAGGTCCTGCTGGTGTTCAATACGCTCGGCACGCCGCCGAACTCGGCCATCCACAAATACATGAACGCCAAGAAGGTGCCGCAGCTCTTCGTCGCCACCGGCGCGTCGAAATGGGGCAATCCGAAGGAGTTCCCGTGGACGATGGGCTGGCAGCCCGACTACAACACCGAAGGCCAGATCTACGCCAAGCACATCCTGGCGACCCAGAAGGACGCCAAGATCGCCGTCCTCTACCAGAACGACGACTACGGCAAGGACTACCTCGAGGGCTTCCACAAGGGCCTCGGCGCGGAGAAGAAGAAGATCGTCATGGAGGCCAGCTACGAGGTCACCGATCCGACGGTCGATTCGCAGATCATCCAGTTGAAGAACTCCGGCGCCAACGTGTTCTTCAACATCACCATTCCCAAGTTCGCCGCCCAGGCGATCAAGAAGGCCGGCGAAATCGGCTGGAAGCCGGTGCACTACCTCAACAACGTGTCGGCCTCGATTTCCTCGGTCATCAAGCCGGCCGGCATCGACGTGTCGCAGGGCATCATCACGGCGGCCTATCTGAAGGATCCCACCGACAAGCAGTGGGAAGGCCATCAGGGCTTCATCCAATGGGTCGACTGGATGAAGAAGTACAACGCCCAGGGC
Organism: Reyranellaceae bacterium; assembly: GCA_050181585.1. Taxonomy (GTDB): domain Bacteria; phylum Pseudomonadota; class Alphaproteobacteria; order Reyranellales; family JAQSWP01; genus JAQSWP01. Next base: position 38,760 of record JBFXDA010000002.1, on the reverse strand, counting down.
AATATCGCCGACGCGTTCAACGTCTACGGCTACACCGTGGCCCAGACCATGGAGCAGACGCTGAAGCAGTGCGGCGACGACCTGACCCGGGCCAACATCATGAAGCAGGCGGCCAACCTGCGCGGCCTGTCGCTGCCGATGCTGCTGCCGGGCATCAAGATCAACACCAGCCCGAGCGACTTCTATCCGCTGCAGACCGTGCAGCTGCAGCGCGTCAAGGGCGAGACCTGGGAGCTGTTCGGCGACCTGCTCTCGGCCGAAAGCTCATAGGACTTCCCGTTCGGGAACCAGCGGCGGCCGCCTTCGGGCGGCCGCTTTTTTTGCGCCGCGACCCTGCCTGGCGGCGAATTCTGCAATGTGGAATCGGCTTGCGCGATACGGACCAGGTCCGGCGTTGGCCTGCATTCTTGCCATGCGCAGAGCACAGGACGAAAATCGGCGGCGACGCCCGCATAATCGCCGGAACCGAGTTCGGCAGTAACGCGGGACCAACCGCTCAATAAGGGAGGAAGGCGAGAGTTATGAGTATCAGCAGACGCAAGGTTCTATACGGCACGGCCGCGGTCGGCGTGGCCGCGACGGCGTTTCCGGCGGCGGCGCAGAAGAAGTACGACGAGGGCGCCACCGACACCGAAATCAAGATCGGGCACAGCAATCCCTATTCCGGCCCGGCTTCGGCTTACGGCACGATCGGCAAGGCGATCGACGCCTACTTCAAGAAGATCAACGACGAAGGCGGCATCAACGGCCGCAAGATCAAGTTCATCAGCCAGGACGACGGCTATAGCCCGCCCAAGACGGTGGAAGTGATCCGCCAGATGGTCGAGCAGGAGAAGGTCCTGCTGGTGTTCAACACGCTCGGCACGCCGCCCAACACGGCGATCCAGAAATACCTGAACGCCAAGAAGGTGCCGCAGCTCTTCGTCGCCACCGGCGCCTCCAAGTGGGGCAAGCCCAAGGAGTTCCCGTGGACGATGGGCTGGCAGCCCGACTACAACACCGAAGGCCAGATCTACGCCAAATACCTGCTGGCCAACCAGAAGGACGCCAAGATCGCCGTCCTCTACCAGAACGACGACTACGGCAAGGACTATCTCGAGGGCTTCCATCTCGGCCTGGGCGCGGCCGGCAAGAAGCTGATCGTGTCCGAGGTCAGCTACGAGGTGACCGACCCGACCGTCGACTCGCAGGTCATCCAGATGGCCAGCAAGGGCGCCACCGCCTTCTTCAACATCACCACGCCGAAATTCGCCGCCCAGGCGATCAAGAAGGCCGGCGAGATCGGCTGGAAGCCGATGCACTTCCTGAACAACGTCTCGGCCTCGGTGTCGTCGGTGCTGAAGCCGGCCGGCCTCGACGTGTCGCAGGGCATCCTGACCGCCGCCTACCTCAAGGACCCGACCGACCAGCAGTGGTTCGGCCACCAGGGTTACCTGGAGTGGGTGGACTGGATGAAGAAATACAACACCCAGGGCAACCTGGCCGATTCGTTCAACGTCTACGGCTACACCGTGGCGCAGACGATGGTGCAGGTGCTGAAGCAGTGCGGCGACGATCTGACCCGCGCCAACATCATGAAGCAGGCGGCCAACCTGAAGGGCCTGGCGCTGCCGATGATGCTGCCGGGCATCAAGATCAACACCAGCCCGACGGATTTCTATCCGATCCAGTCGGTGCAGCTCGCCCGCTTCAAGGGCGAGACCTGGGAGCTGTTCGGCGACATCCTGTCGGCCGAAAGCGCCTGAAGCCGGGTCGCTTTCGCAATCGCCAAGCCAGCGGCGGCCGCCTTCGGGCGGCCGCTTCTTTTTTTGCCGAGCCGCCAGCGGCCCCGGTTTATTTGTCGTCGGGATGGTAGGTGCCGAAGCTCCACAGATTGCCCTCGTTGTCGTAGGCCGAGTACTCGCGCGCGCCGTAATCGGTGTCCGCCAGCGGCCGTACGATCCTGGCTCCGGCTTTGCGGGCGCGGGCGTAATGGGCGTCGACGTCGTCGACCTGCACGTAGATGCCGATGCGCACCGCATCCCAGGGGTTGTCCGGGTTCTTCGCGTCCGACCCCAGCATGATCGTGCCCGGGCCGAGCTTCAGTTCGGCGTGCGCGATGGCGTCGCCCTCGCCGGGATAGACCGCGCCCTTGGCGAAGCCGAAGGCGCTGGTGAGGAAATCGATCGCGGCCCCGGCGTTCTGGTATTTCAGGGCCGGAAACACGTTCGGACGATTCGCTGCCTTGCTCATTGCCGTTCTCCACTTTGCCGATGGCGCCATCATGGCAAGGCGGAGAACGCCGGTATTGGACGAATGTTACCGGCGCGGCTCAGGCGCCGATCCCGTCGCCTCCGGCCAGCCGGGCGCGCAGGTATTCGCCCGGCGTGATGCCCGCCAGCGCCAGGAAATCGCGGTTGAAATGCGGCTGGTCGTAATAGCCGGCCGCGGCCGCCGCCCGGGCCAGGTCCGGCGCAGGGGCGGCGCCGATCAGCCGCAGGGCGCGGTTGAAGCGGACGATGCCGGCCACCGTCTTGGGCGGCAGCCCGATCTGGTCGCGGAAGCGGGCCAGCAGATGCTTGCGGCTGCACTCGAGCTGGCGCGCCAGCGCTGCGATCGAGGTCCGCCCGCCGTCGCGCTCGATCCGGCGCCAGGCCCAGGCGATGCCGTCGTCTTCGGCCGGCGCCGCCCCCAGCCGCGCGGCGATGAGCTGCTCGACGATGTCGAAGCGCTCGCTCCAGCCTGCCGCCTGGAACAGGCGGTCGGCGAGCCGGTCGGCGTCGGCGCCGAGAACGTCGTCGAGCGGGACCACGCTGCGGGCCAGATGCCGCATCGGCAGGGCGAAGAAGCGGCGGGCGCCGAGCGGCGTGAAGTTGACCTGCAGGCAGAAGGCGCGGCCGGCGCAGTCGACCAGGCTGGCGAAATCGTCGACACCGGCCACGAAGCTGCCGTAGCGGACGATGCGATCCGCGGACCGCGGATCGGCGACGCGCCAGGCGGCGCCGAAATTGATCACCAGCACGACGCCGCCATGCGGCAGCTCGCGCCGGCGCACGCCCGAGGCGGCGAACTCCTCGTAGCCCTGGTAGTCGCGGACATAGGCGGCAAGCGGCGGCCGCGGCCGTCGCGACGCCAGCAGCCAGGCCCCGTCGGGCGGCCGCAGGCAGGCGATCTCTGGCGGTGCCGGCATGGCTGTCTCCTGGCCCGCCAGCTTACGCCGCTTTGGTCGCCGCCGGAACCGCCTTGCCCGCCCGGCGTTGCCATGGAGCCCCGCCATTCCCCGATTGCGCAGGTCATGCCGAAATCGCGCGACAGCATTCCACCGATCGCCGGCCATGGGGCGCTGACCCTGCCATCGGTGACGATCGATTCGGTCAACGTCGAGCTGCGCGACGGCGACGACTTCATCGGCGACCGCGCCAGCAGCGGCGCCTTCTACGCCATCATCGAGGAGCTGCGCGAGAAGCTGCGGGCCTACGACCAGGACCCGCTGGGCGAGGTGGAGACCGACGAGCTGGGCAAGTCGCGGCTCAACCGCATCCTGACCGGCGACAAGGTCGAGGCGGCGGCGCTGGTGCAGGGCGCGGTGGAGAAATTCGCCGGCGAACTGGCCTTCGTCACGCGCCGCTTCCTGCGCCTGAAGGACTGGCGCGACACCGAACGCATCGTTATCGGCGGCGGCTTCCGCCAGAGCCGGATCGGCGAACTGGCGGTGTCGCGCGCCGAGCAGATGCTGAAAGAGGAGGAACTGGGCGTCGATCTGGTCCCGATCTCCAACCATCCCGACGAGGCCGGGCTGCTGGGCGGGGCGCATCTGGCGCCGGCCTGGGTGCTGGCCGGGCACGACGGCATGCTGGCGGTCGATATCGGCGGCTCCAACATCCGCGCCGGCATCGTCAAGCTGAACCTGCGCAAGGGCGGCGATCTCGCCAAGGCCAAGGTCTGGCAGTCGATCCTGTGGCGGCACGCCGAGGAGGAGCCGGGCCGCGACGAGGCGGTGCAGAAGCTGGTCGGCATGCTGGAGGAGCTGATCGCCATGGCGCAGACCGAGAAGCTGGCGCTGGCGCCCTTCATCGGCATCGGCTGTCCCGGCCTGATCCTGGAGGACGGCTCGATCGATCGCGGCGGGCAGAACCTGCCGGGCAACTGGGAGAGCCGGCGCTTCAACCTGCCGCAGGCGCTGCGCGAGGCGATCCCGCGCATCGGCGACCACGAGACCGCCGTGGTCATGCACAACGACGCGGTGGTCCAGGGCCTGAGCGAAGTGCCGGCCATGGCCGATGTCGAGCGGTGGGGCGTGTTCACGATCGGCACCGGGCTGGGCAATGCCCGCTTCACCAACCGCCGCGCCGGCGGCGAATAGACGCTCGGTCCTCAGTCCTCCGCCCACAGTCGCAACAGGTTCGACTGGGTCTTGGCCAGCAAATCGACTTCCAGCGTCTTGCCGCCGCGTCCGATCAGCGCGTCCTGGACCCGGTCGAGATCGAACAGGATCTCGCGCCGCGCCGGATCGCGGATGAAGCTGCGGATCCACGTTACCGCCGCCAGCCGCTCGCCGCGCGTCACCGGCGCCACGCGGTGCAGGCTGGTGGACGGGTAGAGCACGGCGCTGCCGGCCGGCAGCTTGATATCCTGCTCGCCCGCCGTGCTGTCGATCACCAACTCGCCGCCGTCGTAGCTTTCCGGCGTCGACAGGAACAGGGTGAAGGACAGGTCGGTGCGCATCCCGGCCATGATCGCATCGTCGACATGGTTGCCGTACTCCATGCCGGGCACGTAGCGCGAGAACATCGGCGGCTTGACGTGCTTGGGCCGCGCCGCGCTGTAGAACAGCCGGTTCTTCTCCAGCGCGTCGGCCACAATTCGCCGCATTTCCGGCAGGCGTTCGTCGTCGCTGTCGACCTGGTTGTTGCGTTTGACCTGCCGGGCGAGCTGGCCGGCGGTTTCGCGGCCGTCGACGAACCGGGTCTGCTCCATGAGTTCCCGCAGGCGCTCGACTTGGTCCTGCGCCAGCAATTCTCCGATGAATACGATCACAGGAACCCTCCCGCCGGCCGCCGCGTTCCATAAACGACCGACTGCGTAAACGACGCAGCATGAAACGCTATCCGGAGAAAAGACATGAAAACAAGAAGCAAGATCTGGCTCGGGGTCGGCGTGTTCGCTTTGGCGAGCGCGGGCGGGCTGTCGCTCGACGGTAACCGGCCGACCGTGACTTTCGCCCAGCCGGCGCAGGCGGCCGACGGCACCTGCGGCTGGGAGATCAACGAGCGCGGCAACTGGATCTACGACCGTGATTGCCAGCGCGGCGAGCGCTACCAGGCGCGGCGCGGCAAGGACTGGGAGCAGGGCGAGAACTGGGAGCGCGGCGAACGCTGGAACAACGAGCGGGGCTGGGAGCGCGGCCGTCGCGACAACTGGAACGAGCGCGGCGAACAATGGCAGCGCAACCCGGGCGGCCGCGATCCTTGGGGCGAACGCGGCGAGCGCGGCTAGGCTCCCCGCCCCGGCGCGGAAAAAAGGCCGCTGCTCGCGCAGCGGCCTTTTCTCATATCGTTACTGCTTGGCCGGCGGTGCGGTCGGGCCCGACTTCTGCGGCCGGCCCTCGCCCTTGACGATCTTGCCGTCGCCATTGGTGTCGAAGCGGGCGAACAGCTTCTCGCCGGCGGCGTTGAACTCGGCCTTGCTGATCTTGCCGTCCTTGTCGAGGTCGAGATCGTTGAACATCTTCTCGGCGCGCTCCTTGTGCTTGGCTTCGCGCTCGGGGGAAGCGGTGCGGCCGGCCTCGGCCGCCTTCTTGCGCCAGGCCTCGGCGCTGGCGGTCGCCTCTTCCTTGGTGAAGGCGCCGTCGCTGTTGGCGTCCAGCTTCTGGAACATCTTGTCGCGGCTGGCCTCGAATTCCACCTTGCTGATGGCGCCGTCGCCGTCGGTGTCGATCCGCGAGAAGCCGCGATCGCCATGACCGCCGCCGTGACTGCCGCCGGAGCGCGCCAGGACCATGCCGGAGGTCAGCGCCAGGGCCGATACCACCGCCACGCCGAGAATTGCCTTACGCATTCTGCAAACTCCTACTCTGCTCGCCGGTGGGGAACGGACCGGCTTCTATTTCCCAGTTACGCGCCCTGCTGTGGCGGCATCCCCGGCGCAAAAGCGGCAATTCGGCGGCATGCCCCCGACGCCGGCAGGGGCTTGCGGCGGTTTCGTTCCGCGCGCCGGGCGCTATAGTGGGCGCGGGAGAGCACAGGCAACGGAAGACTCATGGCTTACGATTTCGATCTCTACGTCATCGGCGCGGGCTCCGGCGGGGTCCGCTGCAGCCGCATCGCCGCCACCGCCGGCGCCCGGGTGGCGATCTGCGAGGACGATCGCGTCGGCGGCACCTGCGTCATCCGCGGCTGCGTGCCCAAGAAGCTCCTGGTCTACGGCTCGCATTTTTCCGAGGAATTCGAGGATGCCGCCGGTTATGGCTGGCAGGTCGGCGAGCGGAAATTCGACTGGGCCACCCTGATCGCCAACAAGGACAACGAGATCGACCGGCTCAACGGCATCTACAAGCGCCTGCTGTCCGATGCCGGCGTCACCCTGCACGAGGGCCGCGGCCGGCTGGTCGACGCGCACACCGTCGAGGTGGCGGGCCAGCGCCACACCGCCGAGCGCATCGTCATCGCCACCGGCGGGCGGGCGGTGAAGCCGGGCATCGAGGGCGCCGAGCACGGCATCACCTCCAACGAGGCGTTCCACCTCAAGAGCCTGCCCAAGCGCATCCTGGTCTATGGCGGCGGCTACATTGCCGTCGAGTTCGCCGGCATCTTCCACGGGCTGGGCGCGGAGGTGACGCAGGTCATCCGCCGCGACTTCGTGCTGCGCGGCTTCGACCAGGATTTGCGCGAGCACCTGCAGAAGGAGATGGCGCGCAAGGGCATCGTGTTCCGCCCCAGTACCGAGATCGTGGCGGTGGAGAAGACGGGCGATGCCTGTCGCGTCAAGACCGCGGCGGGCGAGACGATCGAGACCGACCTGGTGATGTTCGCCACCGGGCGCGCGCCCAACACCCACGATCTGGGGCTGGAGCAGCTCGGCGTCGCGCTGAACAAGGCCGGCGCCGTCGCCGTCGACGAGTGGTCGCAGACCACCGTGCCCGGCATCTACGCCATCGGCGACGTGACGGACCGCATCAACCTGACGCCGGTGGCGCTGATGGAGGGCCATTATCTCGCCAACACCCTCTACGCCAACCGGCCGATGAAGCCGGATCACGCCAACGTGCCGTCGGCCGTGTTCAGCCAGCCGCAGGTCGGCACGGTCGGCCTGACGGAGGAGGAGGCGCGCCGCACCTATGGCGAGATCGACGTCTATGTCTCCAGCTTCCGGCCGATGAAATACACGCTCTCCGGCCGCCAGACCCAGAGCTTCATGAAGCTGCTGGTCGAGCCGCAGTCGGACCGGGTGATCGGCGCCCACATGGTGGGCGACGATGCCGGCGAGATCGTCCAGGGCATCGGCATCGCCATCAAGGCCGGCGCCACCAAGCGCCAGTTCGACGCCACGGTCGGCATCCACCCCACGGCGGCGGAGGAGTTCGTCACCATGCGCTCGAAGCGCCCGCCGGCGCAGGCCAAGGCCGCCGAGTAGCGGCAAAAGCGCGTCGAACCAGACGCTTAACCTGCTATATTTGGTGGGCCGGACGAGGTTCGGCCGCTAGCGGCTTGAAGCAAAGCAGCCCGGCGCCGGCCGGCGCTGGCGTTCGGACTCAAAAGGTCGTATAGCGATTGCCCCCGAATGGGGTTTTTTTCGAGGAGGATGGGACAATGGTACTGGGGCTTGGACCGGCTAGGGCAACAGGAGCGGCGGCGCAGGTGACGCGCGCGCGCAACTGGTCGCCGGAGAGCTGGCGATTTAAGCCCATCCAGCAGTCCCCGACCTATCCCGACCAGGCCGCCCTGTCGGCGGCCGAGGAGCGGCTGCGCCGTTATCCGCCCCTGGTTTTTGCAGGTGAGGCACGACGCCTTACTGCCGGGCTGGGCAAAGTGGCGGAAGGCAAGGCTTTCCTCCTGCAGGGCGGCGACTGCGCTGAGAGCTTCGCCGAGTTCTCCGCCAACAACATCCGCGACACGTTCCGCGTGCTGCTGCAGATGGCGGTGGTGCTGACCTACGGCGCCGGCCTGCCGGTGGTGAAGCTGGGCCGCATGGCGGGCCAGTTCGCCAAGCCGCGTTCGGCGCCGACCGAGAAGATCGGCGACGTCGAACTGCCGGCCTATCGCGGCGACATCGTCAACGGCTTCGAGTTCGACAAGGCCCAGCGCCAGCCGGACCCGGAGCGCATGGTGCAGGCCTACAACCAGGCGGCGGCGACGCTGAACCTGTTGCGCGCCTTCGCCCAGGGCGGTTACGCCGACCTGCATCAGGTGCATCGCTGGACGCTGGGCTTCGTGGCCAATTCGCCGGCCGGCGAACGCTACAAGGACCTGGCGCACCGGCTGGACGAGACGCTGGCCTTCATGGCCGCCTGCGGCCTGACTTCCGAGACGACGCCGCAGATCGCCGAGACCGACTTCTTCACCAGCCACGAGGCGCTGCTGCTGCCCTACGAGCAGGCGCTGACCCGCATCGATTCGACCACCGGCGACTGGTACGACTGCTCCGCCCACATGCTGTGGATCGGCGACCGCACCCGCCAGCTCGACGGCGCGCATGTCGAGTTCCTGCGCGGCGTGCGCAATCCCTTGGGCTTCAAGGCCGGGCCCAGCCTGCCGGTGGACGAGTTCATCCGCCTGCTGGACGTGCTGAACCCGGACAACGTGCCCGGCCGCATCACCGTGATCAGCCGCATGGGCGCGGGCAACGTGGCCGGCAAGCTGCCGGGCCTGGTGCGCGCGGCCAAGCGCGAGGGCAGGGTGGTGCTGTGGGCCTGCGATCCCATGCACGGCAACACCATCAAGTCGGCGACCGGCTACAAGACCCGCCGTTTCGACCAGATCCTGTCCGAGGTGCACGACTTCTTCGCCGTGCATCGCGCCGAGGGCACCCATGCCGGCGGCGTGCATTTCGAGATGACCGGCCAGGAAGTCACCGAATGCGTCGGCGGCGCCCAGGCCATCACCGAAGAGGGTCTGGCCGACCGCTACCACACGCATTGCGATCCCAGGCTCAACGCCAGCCAGGCGCTGGAACTGGCGTTCCTGATCGCCGAGCACCTGAAGGCGGAACGGCTCGAGACCGAACGCAAGACGGCCGCGGCCGGCGGCATGTAAGGATTCGCTGGAGCGCGCGATGCATCCGGACAACGACAGCGTCGCGCGCTTCACCGATTCCTATTTCAACCGCACCAAGAAGGTGATCGGCCGCTTCGGCGACGCCAAGGTCACCTATGCCGTCTTCATGCGCCGCCCCGTGGTCTGCGCGCCGCGCCTGGCCATCGACTGGGTCAACGAGATGGAGCGCCAGCGCGGCGTGAAGGTCGAGATCGACCTGCGCTATCCCGAAGGCAAATGGGTCGGCGCCGGCGAGCCGATGATGTACATCACCGGCCCGTTCTTCCATCTGGTCGACCTGGAAACCGTGCTGCTGCAGAAGCTGGGCCCGGCCTGCGTCGCCGCCTACAACGCCTTCCAGATGTGCTCCGAGCTGCCCAACGTCGCCTTCCTGGCGATGGATGCGCGCCATTGCGCCGGCACGGAGATGGCCCAGTTGATGGCCTATGCCGCCTCGGTCGGCTCGGCGCGCGCCAAGCGCAAGGCCGAGGCGCTGGGCTTCATCGGCACCTCGATCGACGCCGCCGCCCGTTACTTCGGCCAGGAGAAGGGGCTGGGCACCATGCCGCACGCCCTGATCGGCTATGCCGGCTCGACCCTGCGCGCCGCCGAAATGTTCCACGAGACCTTCGCCGACGAGCCGATGACGGTGCTGGTCGACTATTTCGGCCGCGAGATCACCGATGCGCTGGAAGTCTGCCGCCGCTTTCCCGACCTGGCCGCCGCCGGCAAGCTTTCGGTGCGCATCGATACGCCCGGCGGCCGCTTCGTCGAGGGGCTCGATCCGCCCGCCTCCTACGCGGTGCTGGAGCGCAACGCGCCGCGCGCCATCCGCGGCTACCGCTCGGAAGAGGAATTGCGCTACCTGGTCGGCACCGGCGTCTCCGCCGCCGCCATCTTCCACCTGCGCGAGGCGCTGGACCGCGCCGGCTGCCCCAAGGTGAAGATCGTCGCCTCCTCCGGCTTCGGCCCCGCCAAGTGCCGCGTCATGGCGCAGGCCGCAGCCCCGATCGACGTCATCGGCACCGGCTCCTACCTGCCGACCTACTGGAACGAGACCTACGCCACCGCCGACATCGTCGAGTACGACGGCGTGCAGCGCGTCAAGGTCGGCCGCGAGTTTCTGCACCGCAAGCCGGAATAGGCGTCGCGGCGGTCGCCATGAGGTCGCTCGCCATTGCCGCCATGGCGCTCGCCGTGGCGTTCTTCGCCGCGGCAATGGCGGTTCGGCTGGTCTATTACGGGCATTTCAGCCCGTCCCTGATGGACGATGCCTTCTTCTTCGTCCGCTACGGCAACAATTTCCTGGACACCGGCGTGTTCGCCTGGAACCGGGGCGAGGGGCCGGTGTTCGGCAACACCTCGCAGCTTTACCAGCTGCTGGTGACGGTCCTGCTCTGGCTGCTGGAGCGCAATGCGGTCCTGTCCGTGACGCTGGCCGCCGTCCTGGGCGCGCTGGTCTATCTCGCGGCCTTGCCCAGCGCCTATTGGACCTCGCGGCCCCACGCCGAGCCGACGCTGCGTCTGCTGGTCGTGGCCGTTCTGGCCGGGCTGGTCGCCTTCGACGGCCAGCTATTCCTGCTTATCGGCGCCGGCATGGAAACGAGCTGGGCGATGGCGCTGGTCGCGCTCGGCCTGTTGCTGGCGTTTCGCGTGCAGAACGGCGAGGCCGGCTGGCGCCTGCTGGCGCTCAATAGCGCCTGCATCGCCGCCGTCTACGCCACGCGGCCCGATGCAACCCTGCTGGCGCTGGCCGCACCGGCCGGCCTGGCCCTGTTCTCGCCGGTTCCGGTCCTGCGCCGGGCGGGCCTGAAGATCTGTCTGCTGTCGCTGGTCCTGGTCGCCGCCGTCGCCGGCCTGTGCTGGCTCTATTACGGCGATCCGCTGCCGCTGGCGTTTCTCGCCAAGACCCTGCCATTCACGAATTTGCCGACCGACGACTCCGGCATCGCCCTGGCCGAGCCGTCGCGGCATTTGTACGACACGTTCATCTGGCACGTGCCGGAGTTTGTGCTGGGCCTGGCCGCGCTCGGCTTTTTCTTCCGTCTCTCGCCCGTCATGCGCGGGGCGGCGCTGGGGATGCTGGCCTTCTTCGCCTACCACCACTTCGCCGTGCTGCCGGTGATGGGCTATTTCGGCCGCTTCCTGGCGCCCGCGCTGCCGGTGCTGGCGTTGCTGGCCGCCGGCACGATCGAGGCGATCCTGCGCCGCAGCGGGCTGGCGCGGGGCTTGCGCGCCGTCGGCCTCGCCGGCGCGCTGCTGCTGGCCGGGCTGGCGCTGCTGATGGCGCACAAGGTGGTGCCGACCGCCATCCGCGTCGCTGCCTACCATGTTCCCGGCGACGACAAGGATATTTCGCTCAGCACCGGCGAGGCGGCGATCGCCCACGCGGCGCGCGAGTTCGCCTTCTTCCGTCCGCGCATGGTCGAGCTGGTGCGCGCGCTGGGCGACGATTGCTCGATCGCTTCGACCGAGGACGGCATTCTCTCCGCCTATGCCCGCTTCAACCGCGTCGTCGACTATTCCGGCCTGCACGACCGGCGCATCGTGCGCGAGGGGTTCTCCGCCGGCCGCATGCTGGAGGAGGCCAGGCCCGACGTTCTGGTCCTGCCGCCGCGCTGGTACCGGCAATGGGGGCGGGCGATCGAAAGCCATCCGGCCTTCGCCCGCGATTACCTCGCCGAGCCGGCCTGGAGCGATACGGCGTTGCCGATCGCCTTCCGCAAGGACAGCGTCTGCGCCGCCCGCGTGCGGCAGGCGCTTTACGGCAGGTGAGGCCTGCCGCGCCTGCAATTGACAGCGGCAGGGCCGGTCCCTAGCTTTGGCTGTCTCCCTAAATCTCTGGTTTTTCTTCATTTTGCCCTCATGACCGACACGCTCGCCCTCGCCCTGGCCCAGCTCAACCCGATCGTGGGCGACGTCCCTGGCAATCAGGCCAAGGTCCGCGCCGCGCGCGGCAAGGCGCGCGAACTGGGCGCCGACCTGGTGCTGTATTCGGAACTGGTGCTGTCGGGCTATCCGCCGGAGGACCTGGTGCTGAAGCCCGCCTTCCAGCGCGCCCTGCGCCAGGCCGCCGAGGAACTGGCCGCCGATACCGGCGATGGCGGGCCGGCCATGCTGCTGCCGACGCCCTGGGTCGAGGACGGCCGCCTCTACAACGCGGTGCTGCTGCTGGAGGAAGGGCGCATCGCGGCCAAACGCTTCAAGGTCGATCTGCCCAATTACGGCGTGTTCGACGAGAAGCGGGTGTTCAGGCCCGGCCCGATGCCCGGCCCGATCGTCTTCCGCGGCATAAGGCTGGGCGTGCCGATCTGCGAGGATATCTGGACGCCCGACGTGGTCGAATGCCTGAGCGAGACCGGCGCGGAAATCATGCTGGTGCCCAACGGCTCGCCGTTCGAGATCGACAAGCTCGACGTGCGGCTCGATCTGGTGCGCGCCCGCATCGGGGAAAGCGGCCTGCCCTTCGCCTATCTCAACCAGGTCGGCGGCCAGGACGAGCTGGTGTTCGACGGCGGCTCCTTCGTCGTCGGCGCCGACGGCGAGGTGAAGCTCGCGCTGCCGCCGTTCCAGGAGGCGGTCAGCCTGACGCGCTGGCAGCGCGGCAACGACGGCTGGATCTGCCAGCCGGGCGCGGCGAGCGAGCCGCTCGACGATTGCGCGGCGATCTATCAGGCGATGATGCTGGGCCTGCGCGACTACGTGAACAAGAACCGCTTCCCCGGCATCGTCATCGGCCTGTCCGGCGGCATCGATTCGGCGCTGACCGCCGCCGTCGCCGCCGACGCGCTGGGGCCGGAGCGCGTGCATACGGTGATGATGCCCTCGCCCTACACCAGCCGCGACAGCCTGGAGGATGCCGAAGCCTGCGCCCGCGCGCTGGGCATCCGCCTCGACACCGTCTCCATCGGCCCGGCCATGGATGCCTTCGACGCCATGCTGCAGCCGATCTTCCACAATGCCGCGCGCGACGTGACGGAGGAGAACATCCAGGCCCGGGCGCGCGGCATCACGCTGATGGCGATCTCCAACAAGTTCGGCGCCATGGTGGTGTCGACCGGCAACAAGTCGGAAATGTCGGTCGGCTACTCGACCCTCTACGGCGATCTGTGCGGCGGCTATTCGGTTCTGAAGGACGTCTACAAGACGTCGGTCTACGCCGTCTCGCGCTGGCGCAACGCCAATCTGCCCGAAGGCGCGCTCGGTCCCCGCGCGGTGGTCATTCCCGAGCGCATCCTGACCAAGGCGCCGACCGCCGAATTGCGGCCCAACCAGACCGACCAGGATTCGCTGCCGCCCTACGAGCAGCTCGACCGCATCCTGTACGGGCTGATCGAGCGCGACCTGGCGGTGGAGGAGCTGGTCGCCGAAGGCGAGGACCGCGCCACCGTGCAGCGCGTCTGGCGCATGCTGGAGAACGCCGAATACAAGCGCCGTCAGGCGCCGCCGGGGGTGAAGATCACCTCGCGGGCGCTGTCGCGCGACCGGCGCTATCCCATCACCAACGCCTTCCGCGGCTGACATGCCTGCCGTGCGCGTGCGGTTCGCGCCCAGCCCGACGGGCCGCCTCCACGTCGGCAACATTCGGGTGGCGCTGGCCAACTACCTCTTTGCCCGCGCCGGCCGGGGCGTCTTCCTGCTGCGGCTGGACGACACCGACACCGCCCGCTCGACCGAAGAATTCGCCCGCGGCATCGAGGAGGATCTGCGCTGGCTCGGCATTTCCTGGGACGAATTCGCCCGCCAGTCCGACCGTCTGGCGCGCTACGACGCCGTCGCCGGGCAGTTGAAGCGCGATGGCCGGCTCTATCCCTGCTACGAAACGCCGGAGGAGCTGGAGCTGAAGCGCAAGGCGCGCCTGTCGCAGGGCCGGCCGCCGGTCTACGACCGCGCCGCGCTGCGGCTGGGCGCCGAGGACCGCGCCCGGCTGGAAGCCGAAGGCCGCCGGCCGCACTGGCGTTTCCGGCTGGAGGAGCGGGCGGTCGAGTTCGTCGACCTGGTGCGCGGCGCGCAGAGCGTGGACGAGACCAGCCAGAGCGATCCGGTGCTGATCCGCGCCGACGGCTCCTATCTCTACACCCTGACCTCGGTGATCGACGACATCGACCTGCGCATCTCGCATGTGATCCGCGGCGAGGATCACGTCACCAACACCGGCACCCAGATCCAGATTTTCGAGGCGCTGGGCGCCAAGCCGCCGCGCTTCGCCCATCTGCCGCTGCTGGTCGATGCCGCCGGCGCCGGCCTGTCCAAGCGGCTGGGCAGCCTGTCGATCGCCGATCTGCGCGAACAAGGCATCGAGGCGTTGGCGCTGGCCGCCTTGCTGGCGCGCATCGGCACCTCCGACGCCATCGAGCCCGTCACCTCGATGGCGGCGCTGATCGAGGGCTTCGATCTGGCCAAGGTGGCGCGCGCCTCGCCCCGCTTCTCGATGGAGGAGCTGCTGGGGCTCAACGCCCGCACCCTGCACCATCTCGATTTCGCCGCCGTGGCCCCGCGCCTGCAGGCGATCGCGCCCGGCGCCGGCGAAATCTTCTGGCTGGCGGTGCGCGGCAATCTCTCGACCCTGGCCGACGCGGAAGCCTGGTGGCGAGTGGTGCAGGGACCGCTGTCGCCGGCGATCGAGGACGCCGCCTTCGGCGTCCAGGCCGCCGCCCTGCTGCCGCCCGAGCCGTGGACGGCGGCGAGCTGGAAGTCGTGGACGGCCGCGGTGTCGGCCGCTACCGGGCGCAAGGGCCGGGCGCTGTTCCATCCGCTGCGCCTGGCGCTGACCGGCCGCGAGCATGGACCGGAGATGCAGAATTTGCTACCGCTCATCGGCCGCGCGCGCGCCGCTGCGCGGCTTTCCGGCCAGACGGCCTGAAACTTCCCGATTTCCGCTCGACCACAGGAGACGACGGTGAACTTGCGCCTGCACAACACGTTGACGCGCCAGGAGGAGACGTTCGAACCGCTCGACCGTAACCACGTGCGCTTCTACGTCTGCGGCCCCACCGTCTACGACTATATCCATATCGGCAATGCCCGGCCCATCGTGGTGTTCGACGTGCTGTTCCGCCTGCTGCGGCTTCTCTATCCGCAGGTCAGCTACGTGCGCAACATCACCGACGTCGAAGACAAGATCATGGATCGCGCCCGCGAGAACGGCGAGAGCATCGAGGCGCTGACGCAGCGCACGACGGAATATTTCCACGCCGACATCGCGCAGCTCAACGCCTTGCCGCCGACGCACGAGCCGCACGCGACGGCCTATATCGCGCAGATGCAGGCCATCATCGTGTCGCTGATCGCCAAGGGCCACGCCTACGAGAACCAGGGGCACGTGCTGTTCCGCGTCCGCTCCATGCCCGATTACGGCCGGCTCTCCGGCCACAGCCGCGACGAACTGGTGGCCGGGGCGCGGGTCGAGGTGGCGCCCTACAAGGAGGACCCCGCCGATTTCGTGCTGTGGAAGCCCTCCAGCGACGAGCAGCCCGGCTGGGGCAGCCCGTGGGGCCGCGGCCGGCCGGGCTGGCACATCGAATGCTCGGCCATGAGTGCCGCATTGCTGGGCGAGACCTTCGACATCCATGGCGGCGGGCAGGACCTGATCTTCCCGCACCACGAGAACGAGATCGCCCAGTCGCGCTGCGCCCACGACACCAGGCTGATGGCGCGCTACTGGATGCATAACGGCTACCTGCTGGCCAATGGCGAGAAAATGTCCAAGTCGCTGGGCAATTTCTTCACCGTCAACGAGCTCTTGCAGGAATATCCCGGCGAGGCGATCCGCTACCTGCTGCTGTCGGCGCAATACCGCCAGCCGCTCGACTTCACCAAGGAGGGGCTGAAGCGGGCCAAGGCGACGCTGGACCGGCTCTACCAGGCGCTGCGCCTGGCCGGCCCCGGCCCTGCGCCCTCGGGCGATAACGCCGCCGTGGTCGAGGCGCTGTGCAACGACCTGAACACGCCGCTGGCCCTGGCAGCGCTGCATGACGCCGCCAATCGCCTCAACGCCGCCACCGGCGCGGCGGAGAAAGCGAAGGCGCGCGACGAACTGCTGAGCGGGGCGGCGCTGCTCGGCATCCTGCAGCAGGAACCCGAAGCCTGGTTCAAGTGGCAGCCGCCGCAAACCGACTCCGGCCTGGATGAGGCGGCGATCGAAGCGGCCATTGCCGCACGGCTGGCGGCGCGCAAGACGAAGAACTTCGCCGAAGCCGACCGCATCCGCGACGATCTGGCGGCGAAAGGCATCGTTCTGGAGGACGGGCCCAAGGGCACGACGTGGAAACGCGGCTAGATTTCCGCCTCAGGCGTACGGGCAGGAAGTCAGTCTAATAGACTGAGGTGGCTGGTATTTTTCCTTGCTGTTCGAGTCGAATCTCGCAGCGGGTGAAAATCCCAGCCATTTCCTGCCGTTCGACCCTCTTGTTGAGGGTTTGGAACAGCTCGGCTTCGCGTAGAGGTGGATCAATCCCCGCCAACGCGATGAACGGCAATCCGTCTCTTTTCGCTGCCGGATTTGCGCCCGCCAGGGCGGCTGGAGCAGGCGTCCGGTGCGACGCAATCGCCAGCCCGGCCAAGGGCTTGGCCGGGCGCGTTGACGCAGCGCCTTCGCGGGTGCAGAAAGGGCGGGCAAATCAAGGATTTGGCCGATGAGCGAGCGCGTCTACCTGTTCGACACCACCTTGCGCGACGGCGCCCAGACCCAGGGCGTCGACTTTTCCGTTGCCGACAAGGCGGCGATCGCCGAGGCGCTGGACCGGATCGGTATCGACTACATCGAGGGCGGCTGGCCCGGCGCCAATCCGACCGACGACCAGTTCTTCCAGTCGCCGCCCAAATTCTCCCATGCCCGGCTGACCGCCTTCGGCATGACCCGCCGGCCCGGCCGCAGCGCCGACAACGATCCCGGCCTCAGCGCCATTCTCAACACCGCCGCGCGCACGGTCTGCATGGTCGGCAAGACCTGGGATTTCCATGTCGACGTGGCGCTGGAGATCGACCGCGACGAGAACGTCGCCATGATCGCCGACTCCATCGCCCAGGCGAACAAGCGGCTCGACGAGGCGATGTTCGACTGCGAGCATTTCTTCGACGGCTACAAGGCCAACCCCGACTACGCCCTGCGCTGCGCCAAAGCCGCCTACGAGGCCGGCGCCCGCTGGGTGGTGCTGTGCGACACCAATGGCGGCACCCTGCCGCACGAGATCGCGGCCATCGTCGGCGAGGTGGTCAAGCACATCCCCGGCAGCCATCTCGGCATCCACTGCCACAACGACACCGAGAACGCCGTCGCCAATTCGCTGGCCGCCGTCCATGCCGGCGTGCGCCAGGTGCAGGGCACCATCAACGGGCTGGGCGAGCGCTGCGGCAACGCCAACATTATCCCGCTGATCCCCAACCTGATGCTGAAGATGGGCTTCGACACCGGCATCAAGCGCGAGGACCTGGTGCATCTGACGCATCTGTCGCGCCTGCTCGACGACCGCCTGCACTTGGCGTCCAACCGTTCGGCCGCCTATGTCGGCGAGCGCGCCTTCGCCCACAAGGGCGGCCTGCACGTCTCCGCCGTCGAGAAGGATCCGCGCACCTACGAGCACGTCGAGCCGTCGCTGGTCGGCAACGCCCGCCACATCGTGGTCTCCGACCAGGCCGGCAAGTCCAACATCCTGGCCCGCTTCCGCGAGATCGGGCTAGAGATCGACGCCAGCGCGCCGGAAGTGCCCAGGCTGCTCGACGTGGTCAAGCAGCGCGAGGCGGAGGGCTACGCCTATGACGGCGCTTCCGCTAGCTTCGAATTGCTGGCGCGGCGCATGCTGCACACCGTCACCGATTTCTTCGAGCTGCACTCCTTCCGCGTCATCACCGAGCGCCGCTTCAACGCCCGCGGCGATCTCATCACCCAGTCGGAGGCGACGGTGAAGCTGGGGGTGGGCGAGGAGCGCATGATGACGGTGGGCGAGGGCAACGGCCCGGTCAACGCGCTGGACAGCGCCCTGCGCCAGGCGCTGGTGCCGCATTATCCCAGCCTGGCCGGCATGGCGCTGGTCGACTACAAGGTGCGCATCCTCAATCCGCGCGGCGGCACGGCGGCGATAACCCGCGTCATGATCGAATGCCTCGACGAGGCCGGCCTGCGCTGGTCCTGCATCGGCGTGTCGAGCAACGTCATAGACGCCTCCTTCAACGCGCTCTACGACAGCATCACCTACAAGCTGTTCCGCGACGGGGTGAAGTCGGCGCAGCGCAAATCGCCGGCGGTGCTGCGCGCGCTCGGCT
Organism: Reyranellaceae bacterium; assembly: GCA_050181585.1. Classification (GTDB taxonomy): domain Bacteria; phylum Pseudomonadota; class Alphaproteobacteria; order Reyranellales; family JAQSWP01; genus JAQSWP01. Next base: position 20,269 of record JBFXDA010000002.1, on the reverse strand, counting down.
GACCCGCATGACCGCGACTTCCGCCGCGCCGGCCGTGGTGCTGGTGCGACCGCAGCTGGCCGAGAACATCGGCACCGCCGCCCGCGCCATGATGAATTGCGGCCTGTCCGATCTGCGCCTGGTGGCGCCGCGCGACAAGTTCCCGTCGGACAAGGCGATCGCGGCCGCTTCCGGCGCCGACCGGATCATCGCCGAGGCCAAGGTCTATCCGCATTTGCCGCTGGCGGTGGCCGATCTGCAGCGCGTCTACGCCATGACCGCGCGCAACCGCGACATGCCCCATCGCGTGGTCGACGCGCGCCAGGCGGCCGGCGAGCTCTTGGCGCGCGGCGGCCAGGGGCAGCGCTGCGGCATCCTGTTCGGGCCCGAGCGTTCCGGGCTGACCAACGACGACCTGACCATGGCCGACACGGTGATCACCGTGGCGCTGAACCCGGAGCATTCCTCGCTCAACCTGGCGCAGGCGGTGCTGGTGCTGGGCTACGAGCTGGCCTACCTGCAATTCGGCGGCCGGCCGGCGCCGGCACTGGAGGGCGAAATGGCGCCCGCCACCAAGGAACAGATGGCCTCGCTGTTCGAGCATCTGGAGCGCGAGCTGATCGAGTGCGGCTTCCTGCGCAACCTGGCCATGCGCCCGGTCATGGTTCGCAATATCCGCACCATGCTGCAGCGGGGCGGCATGACGGACCAGGAAGTCCGCACTTTCCACGGCATTATCAGTGGGTTGGCGACCAGGCGTAAGGGCTGGAACGGGCCCGAATCCGGCGCGGAATAGGCGTTTGACAGGGCAGGGGTCCCGACTATACTCCGCCGCCATTCCGGAGAACGTGGAGCCCGCACCAGGCGGGTTTCCCGCCCCGATCCCAGATCGGACCCAGGCCTATCCGGACAAACGAAGACCTAAGGAGAGCCCGCGTGAGCAAACGCGAGAATTCGAAGTACAAGATCAATCGCCGCCTCGGCGCCAATCTGTGGGGCCGTCCCAAGAGCCCCTACAACCGCCGCGAATACGGCCCCGGCCAGCACGGCCAGAAGCGCAAGAAGCCGTCCGATTTCGGCCTGCAGCTCAACGCCAAGCAGCGCCTCAAGGGCTATTACGGCAACATCGGCGAGCGCCAGATGCGCCGCTACTACACCGAGGCGCTGCGCCGCCGCGGCGACACTGGCGAGAACCTGATCGAACTGCTGGAGCGGCGCCTCGACGCGGTGGTCTACCGCATGAAGTTCGTCGCCACCCCGTTCGCCGCCCGCCAGCTCGTCAACCACGGCCACGTCAAGGTCAATGGCCGGCGCGTCAACATCGCCTCGTTCCAGGTCAAGGACGGCTCGGAGATCGAGCTGACCGCCAAGGCCAAGGAAATGGCGGTGGTGCTGGAAGCCGTGCAGAGCGCCGAGCGCGACGTGCCCGACTACGTCACCGCCGACCACAAGAACATGAAGGGCAGCTTCGTGCGCGCGCCGAAGCTGGCGGACGTGCCCTATCCGGTGCAGATGGAGCCGTCGCTGGTGGTCGAGTTCTACTCGCGCTGATCCTTAGCGCCCGCGTCGAAATGCAGACGGCCCGGAGCTTTCCGGGCTGTTTTCGTTTGTGCGTTTTTCAGCCTCCCCCTCCGCCGTCTTTCAGCCTCCCTCCGTCATCGCCCGGCTCGACCGGGCGACCCATGGCAGCAGCGGTCGATCTCTTTCCGAATGGGCAACGGTGTCGCCATCGACATGGATGCTCCGGTCAAGCCGGAGCATGACGGGATTGTGTGGTGAGCGTCACCGTTCTCGGCGCGCTCATTCTGGTGGAAAGGAAACGCTCGGTATCAAGGCTTGTATCGTGTTAGCCCGATGCCGCAGGCAATCATCCCGGCGGAAACGAAACGCCAGACGCCGAAGCCTTCCTTGAGCAGGAAAGTTGAAATCAGGGCAGCGAACAGAACGCTCGTTTCCCGAAGCGCCGACACTGCCCCCAAGGGCGCAAGCGCCATGGCCCATATTATCATCCAGTAGGACCCCACCTGCATGCCGCCCGCCAACGCCGAAGATTTCCACTGGGTCCTGACTACCACACCTATCTCTTTGGACTTCCAAATCAAGGCGACGAGAAAGGTCAGCAATCCGTCACCGATCGTAAGACAGACCGCAAAGCCCATGACCGAACCGGCCTGCCGCGCCCCAAGACCGTCCACCAACGTGTAGGCGGCGATGCATGCTCCGGTAAGCAACGCCAATGGAACTGCCCGGTAATTGTGGCTTTGGCGGTTCCTGCCGTCCAGGGAGAGGGCCATGACTCCGGCCGACAGGAAGAGGACGCCGAACAGCGCGGCAGTGCCGAGAATCTCCCCCGCGAACACCGCAGCGCCCAATGTGACCAACAGGGGAGCCGAGCCGCGCGAGATGGGATACACCAGCCCCAGGTCTCCATGCTTGTAAGCAAACGGAAGCGCAAAATGGTAGGCGGTGTGAAGAACGATCGCCAATGCGAGCAGCGGCCAACTCGCCCGATCTGGAAACTCCACAAACGGCAGAACCATTAGCGAGGCGAGTGCGCCCATAAGTGTCACAGTCGCCATTGAGGCGATCTTGTCGCCGCTGACCTTGATCAGCGCATTCCAGCCGGCATTGAGAGCGGCTGCCAATATGACAATAAGGGCAACTTCCGTGCTCACGCCCAATATGAACACGGCGAGCACGTCATGTCATCACGTCGGCTTCAAACAGCGGCTCCCAGCAACCGTCATCGCCCGGCTTGACCGGGCGACCCATGGTGCCACCGTTCCGTTCTTTCACAACGAGCAACGGCGTTGCCATCGGCATGGGTGCCCCGGTCGAGCCGGGGCATGACGAAAAAAAAGAAAATGGTCAGTAGTTGCCGCGTTACGACGCCGCCGCGCTCGGCCGCTCGGCCTTGGCGTCTTCCGCGTGCCAGCGGCGGGCGATGTCGTCCAGCCCGTTCAGCACCGGATCCAGCTCCTGGCCGCGCCGCGCCAGCCGGTAGGTGACCTGGGGCGGGATGGTCGGCTGGTAGTGGCGCTCGATGATCTCGGCATGCTCCAGAAGCCGCAGCCGCTCGGTCAGCACCTTGGCCGAGATGCCGTTCACCTTGCGCTTCAGCTCGCCGAAGCGGGTGGGGCCGTCGTTGCGCAGCACCCACAGGATATACGTGGTCCAAGGCCCCATCAGCAGGCGCAGGATCGCGTCCATGGGGCAGCCCATCGAGGATTTCGGCAGGGTCATCGTCTCGCTCCCGACCGGATTTGGCTAACCGGTTCGTGCTCAGATTACTAAAAGGTACCTACTTTACAAGAGAAATCTGCTAGGCAATATGGGGCAATAGTTACTTTAGGTAAGTAACTTGATTTTTTCAACTCCGGCCTGTGGGGCCGACCTGGAGGTTTCGATGTCTACTGTCGCCATCGCCTATCACAGCGGCTACGGCCATACCGCCGCCGTCGCCGCGGCCGTCGCCCGCGGCGTCAATACGGTTGCGGGGGCCACGGCCGTGCTGGTTCCCGTGGAGCAGGCCGATGCGCGCCTGGGCGAGCTGCACGCCGCCGACGCCATCGTTTTCGGCGCGCCGACCTACATGGGCAGCGCCTCGGCCCCGTTCAAAGCCTTCATGGACGGCACCTCCCGGTTCTTCGCCGCCGCGCCGTGGAAGGACAAGCTGGCGGCCGGCTTCACCGTCTCCGCCTCGCAGAACGGCGACAAGCTCAACACGCTGGTGCAGCTCGCCATCTTCGCCATGCAGCACGGCATGGTGTGGGCCGGGCTGGGCCTGACGCCGGGCAACAACTCGTCCACGGGCAGCCCCGACGACCTCAACCAGCTCGGCAGCTTCATCGGCGCCATGGCGCAGGCCAATGCCGACCAGGGCGCGGAGGGCATCAAGGCCTCCGACCTGCGCACCGCCGAGCATCTGGGCCGGCGCGTCGCCGAACTGGCGCTGGGCCGCGTCGCGCTCCAGGCCGCGGCGTAAGGGAGGGAAGGATGGAACGCGATTACGGCGCGCTGCTGCTGCGCCTCGCCCTGGGCGCGATGTTCGTGGCCCATGCGCTGCTGAAGTATTTCGTCTTCACCCTGCCGGGCACCGTGTCGTTCTTCGAGAGCCTGGGATTGCCCGGCTTCTTCGCCCCTCTTACCATCCTGGCCGAACTGGTAGGCGGCGCGCTGCTGATCCTGGGCGTCTATGCGCGGGCGGTGGCGCTGGCCCTGGTGCCGGTGCTGCTGGGCGCGACCTGGGTCCATCTGGGCAACGGCTGGCTGTTCACCGCGCCCAATGGCGGCTGGGAATATCCCGCCTTCCTGACGGTGGCCGCACTTGTGCAGGCGCTGATCGGCGACGGCGCCCTGGCGTTGAAGCCGACGCCGGGCTTGCGGCGGCTGAAACTGGCCTAGGACACATCGAGGCGCGAAACGGCCGGCCATGTGCCGGCCGTTTTCGTTTGTGCCGCGCGCGCCTTGGTCTATGAAGGATCGAAGCGCAGGGAGCGGAACCATGGATTTCCAGATCGAGAAACTCGAGGAGGGCGCGGTCTTCCGCCTGACGCGGCCGGCCAAGCTCAACGCCATCACCAAGGCGATCCTCACCGGCCTGTCGGACTGCATCGACGCGCTGGAGCGCGAACGGGCGCGGTTCCTGGTGGTGACGGGCGAGGGCGAGCGCGCCTTCTGCGCCGGCACCGATCTGGGCGAATCGGCCGGCCTGTCGGAGCCGGACCGCGTCGCCAAGAACGACGGCGCGCGGGCGCTGTTCGTGCGGCTCTCGCAATCGCCGCTGCTCTCCGTCGCGGCGGTCAACGGCCTGGCCTATGGCGGCGGGCTGGAACTGGCCATGGCCTGCACCTTGCGGCTTGCTGCCCCGCACGCGAAGTTCTCGCTGCCCGAGGTCAAGCTCGGCGTGCTGCCCGCTTATGGCGGCACGCAGTTCCTGCCCGCCCTGGTCGGCAAGGCGCGGGCGCTGGAGATGATGCTGACCGGCGAGCCGGTCGACGCCCGGGAAGCCCTCGTCATGGGCCTGGTCAACCGCATCGCCGCCGCCGACACGCCGCTGCTCGACCAGGCGGTGGCCTATGCGCGCTCCGTTACCCGCTTCAGCCCGGTCGCCATCGCCGGCATCCGCCGCGCCGTCGATGCGGCGGGCGACAGCGTGACGCAAGAGGGGCTGCTGGCCGAGCAGCGCGAGATGGCGATCGCGCTGGCCAGCGAGGACGCGAAGGAAGGCGTGGCGGCGTTCCTGGAGAAGCGGGCGGCGAAGTTCAAGGGGCGGTAGGACTCCACTCGTCATCCCCGCGAAAGCGGGGATCCATGCAGCGGTCATCCAGAATCGCTGCCGCCTGTTCTGTCTCGACCGCCGCGTGGACCCCCGCTCAAGGCGGGGGTGACGACAAGAAGAGCGGGGCAAACAAAAAGGCCGCCGACGGCGGCCTTTTCTTCGATCCCGTCGGAAGATGCTCAGGCGGCCTGCAACTGCACGCCGCGGCTCTTCAGCACCTGCTCCAATTCGCCGCTGGCGTACATCTCGCGCACGATGTCGCAGCCGCCGATGAACTCGCCCTTGACGTAGAGCTGGGGGATGGTCGGCCAGTTGCTGAAATCCTTGATGCCCTGGCGCAGCGAGGGATCCTGCAGCACGTCGACGCCCTTGAACTTCACGCCCAGATCGCTCAGCACTTCCACCACCGCGGCGGAGAAGCCGCATTGCGGGAACACCGGGTTGCCCTTCATGAACAGCACGACGTCGTTGCTCTCGATGTCGTTCTTGATGCGGCTGGTTACGGATGCGTCGGCCATGGGGAACTCCTTCACTTGCCGTCTGGCGGCATGATAGTCGATTACGAACCGGCAGGCACCTGGGTCTGCAGGGCCAGGGCATGCAATTCGCCGCCCATGCGCCCTTTCAGGGCCTGATACACCATCTGGTGCTGCTGCACCCTTGTCTTGCCGATGAAGGCGGCCGAGGTGACGGTGGCAGCATAGTGGTCGCCGTCGCCGCGCAGGTCGCGGATTTCGACCTGGGCGTCGGGCAGGGCCATGCGGATCAAGCCCTCGATTTCGTCGGCCGCCATCGGCATGTCGTTACCCCTTGGAAACCCGGTTCCGCCTAGAGCTCGCCGGCCATGTAGCCCGGCAGCCAGCCCTCATGGGCTTCTTTGAGCCTGGCCAAGGATATGGCCCCGTGGCCCTGCACGGTCAACTCCGCTCCGCCGGTCTGGCCCAGTCTGCGGAGGCTGACGCCGGCCTTGGCGGCCGCCCCCACCAGGGAATCGGCCTGGGTTGCCGGGACGGCCAGCACGTAGCGGCCCTGGTCCTCGCCATAGGCCATGGCGAAGGCGTCGCCCTCGGGCAACACGATCGAGGCGCCGATGCCGGAGGCCATGGCCATTTCCGCCACCGCCGCCAGCAGCCCGCCATCGGAACAGTCATGCACCGTCTTCAGCGTGCCGGCCTCGATCAGCCCGCGCACGAAATCGCCGTTGCGCTTCTCGGCCGCCAGATCGACCGGCGGCGGCGGGCCTTCCTCGCGCCCGCACACGTCGCGCAGATAGATCGACTGGCCGAGATGGCCTTTGGTCTCGCCGACCAGCAGGACGGTCTCGCCGGCCGCCTTGAACGCCACCGTCGCCATGCGCTTGACGTCGTCCATCACGCCGACGCCGCCGATGGCGGGGGTGGGCAGGATGCCCTTGCCGTTGGTCTCGTTGTAGAGCGAGACGTTGCCGGAGACGACCGGGTAGTCCAGCGCCAGGCAGGCCTCGCGCATGCCCTCGATGGCGCCGACGAACTGGCCCATGATCTCCGGCCGCTGCGGGTTGCCGAAATTCATGTTGTCGGTGATGGCCAGCGGCCGCGCGCCCACGGCGGTCAGGTTGCGCCAGGTCTCGGCCACCGCCTGCCGGCCGCCTTCCACCGGATCGGCGACGCAGTAGCGCGGCGTGCAGTCCACCGTCATCGCCAGCGCCTTCTTGGGATGGTCCTCGACCCGCACCACCGCGGCATCGCCACCCGGGATTTGCGCGGTGTCGCCGCGCACCAGGTGATCGTACTGTTCCCAGATCCAGCGCCGTGACGACATGTCGGGCGAGCCGGCCAGCTTCAGCAATGCCTCGGTCAGCGATAGCGGATGGTTGACCGGCGACAGCGGTTTCGGCGGCGATGTCCTGGTCCACGGCCGTTCGTATTCCGGCGAGGCCTGCGCCAGCGGATCGATCGGCAAATCGCCGACCTGCTCGCCATGGAATTTCAGCACCATGCGGCCGGTGTCGGTGAGATGGCCGATGACGGCGAAATCCAGCTCCCATTTCTTGAAGATCGCTTCGGCCTGCGCCTCGGAGCCGGGCTTGAGGATGATCAGCATCCGCTCCTGGCTCTCCGACAGCATGAACTCGAACGGCGTCATGCCGGTCTCGCGCGCGGGCACCTTGCCGAGGTCGAGCTCGATGCCCATGCCGCCCTTGGACGCCATCTCGAACGAGGACGAGGTCAGGCCGGCCGCGCCCATGTCCTGGATGGCGACGATGGTATCGGTCGCCATCAGCTCCAGGCAGGCCTCGATCAGCAGCTTCTCGGTGAAGGGATCGCCGACCTGCACGGTGGGCCGCTTCTCCTCCGAATCGTCGCTGAACTCGGCCGAGGCCATGGTGGCGCCATGGATGCCGTCGCGGCCGGTCTTGGAGCCGACATAGACCACCGGATTGCCGAGGCCGGCGGCAGCGGAATAGAAGATGCGGTCCTTCTTCGCCAGCCCCACCGTCATGGCGTTGACCAGGATGTTGCCGTTGTAGGAGGGGTGGAAATTGACCTCGCCGCCCACGGTCGGCACGCCGACGGAATTGCCGTAGCCGCCGATGCCCTTGACCACGCCGGCCACCAGGTGCCGCGTCTTGGCATGATCCGGCGCGCCGAAGCGCAGCGCGTTGAGATTGGCGATCGGGCGGGCGCCCATGGTGAAGACGTCGCGCAGGATGCCACCGACGCCGGTCGCAGCACCCTGGTAGGGCTCGATGAAAGAGGGGTGGTTGTGGCTCTCCATCTTGAAGATGGCGGCCAGCCCGTCGCCGATGTCGATGACGCCGGCATTCTCGCCCGGCCCCTGGATCACCCACGGCGCCTTGGTCGGCAACTGCCGCAGCCATTTCTTGGACGATTTGTAGGAGCAGTGCTCCGACCACATCACCGAGAAGATGCCCAGCTCGACCTGGTTGGGGGTGCGGCCCATGATCTGCACCACCAGATCGTACTCGTCCTCGGTCAGCCCCATCAGGTCGTTCGGCCGCTGCGCCGCCGCCGGCTGCTGTGCGCTCATTATTGCAGCGCTCCGACCAGGTGCTTGAAGAGCGGCAACCCGTCGGTGCCGCCGCAGATTTCGTCGGTGGCGTTCTCCGGGTGCGGCATCAGCCCCAGCACCGTCTTCTTTTCATTGAAGATGCCGGCGATGTTGTCCATCGAGCCGTTGAGGTTGGTCTGCGGCGCCACCGTGCCGGCGGCGTCGGAATAGCGGAAGGCGATGCGGTCCTGGTCCTGCAGCTTCTTCAGCGTGTCGGGATCGGCGTTGTAGTTGCCGTCGTAATGCGCCACCGGCACGGAGATCACCTGGTGCTTGTGGTAACCGCCGGTGAATTCGCTGGCCGTCGTCTCCACCCGCATGTCGATCTTGCGGCAGATGAATTTCAGGCCGGCATTGGTCATCAGCACGCCCGGCAGCAACCCGGCCTCGCAGGCGATCTGGAAGCCGTTGCACACGGCCAGCACGCGCACGCCCTGCGCGGCGCGGCGCTTGACCTCGCGCATGATCGGCGAGTGCGCCGCCATGGCGCCGCAGCGCAGATAGTCGCCATAGGAGAAGCCGCCTGGCAGCACGATCAGGTCGACCTTGGGCAGATCGGCGTCGCCGTGCCAGACCTCGACCGGCTTCCGGCCGTCATTGGCCTTGGTCAGTGCCAGCCGCATGTCGCGGTCGCGGTTGGAGCCGGGGAAAACGATCAGCGCCGCCTGCACGTCAGCCCACCAGCTCCACGGAGAAATTCTCGATCACCGTGTTGGCCAAGAGCTTCTGCGCCATGTCCTTGACGGTGGCCTCGATCTCGGCGCGCGGCTTCTTCGCCAGCGCGTCCTGGATTTCCAGCTCGATCAGCTTGCCCTGGCGCACTTCGCCGACGCCGGTGAAGCCCAGCGATTTCAGGGCCTGGCCGATGGCGCGCCCCTGCGGATCGAGCACGCCGTTCTTCAGGGTCACTTGCACCCGCGCCTTCATGGCAACTCCGTTCTCCAGCGCCTACTGCACCGCGGTGGGGCCGCGCACGTCGCCTGGCCCGCCTTCCAGCAGGATGCCGAGCCGGCGCGCCACTTCCAGATAGGCCTCCTCGACCTTGCCGAGGTCGCGGCGGAAGCGGTCCTTGTCCATCTTCTCGTTGGTCTTGGCGTCCCACAGGCGGCAGGAATCGGGGCTGATCTCGTCGGCCAGCACGATGCGCATCATGTCCTCCTCGTAGAGACGGCCGAATTCGATCTTGAAGTCGACCAGCTTGATGCCGATGCCCAGGAACAGCCCGACCAGGAAATCGTTGATGCGCAGCGCCAGCGCCATCATGTCGTCGATGTCCTGCGGTGCGGCCCAGCCGAAAGCGGTGATGTGCTCCTCGCTAACCATCGGATCCTGCAACCCGTCGTTCTTGTAGTAGAACTCGACGATGGAGCGGGGCAGCACGGTGCCTTCCGACAGGCCGAAGCGGGTCGACAGCGAGCCGGCGGCGACGTTGCGCACCACCACCTCGAGCGGGATGATCTCGACCTCGCGCACCAGTTGCTCGCGCATGTTCAGGCGGCGGATGAAATGGGTGGGAATGCCGATCTCGGCCAGCCGCATCATCAGGTACTCCGAGATGCGGTTGTTGATGACGCCCTTGCCGGTGATGACGCCCTTCTTCTGGTTGTTGAAGGCGGTGGCGTCGTCCTTGAAATACTGCACCAGGGTGCCGGGCTCGGGCCCTTCGAACAGGATCTTGGCCTTGCCTTCGTATAGTCGGCGCCGGCGGGACATGGCAGGGCTCCCTCGTCGGTTCGACGCGGGGCGCGCCTTGCAGCGCGGTATGCGTCAGAAGGCGGCTTATAGCGTCTGGGGCAGGGCATCGCAACGCGCCCGCGGCGTTCATCCACAATGGGCGGTATTTCAGTGGTTTGGCGCGGTTTTGCGGTCCTGCGGCGTCTTGGCCCCTTATACAGAAGAAATATGACACAGGAGTCATTTTATGCGACGCTTTATCGATTTTGCTACCGGCGCCGTCCCAAGAGGGCCAAGTTGGGCCCGGCTAAGGAGTTTCCGCCCATGACCGACCAGTTGACCCGCGATCCGGCCTACGAAGCCGTCGATCCCGCCGATTTCGGCTCCATGATCCAGACCGCCCGCTACGGCCGGCGCTCGACCGCCTTCGACCGGATCATCGCCTCGAGCCACGACCATTTCTGGGACCCGCTGGACCCGGCCTATATCGACTACAGCACCCCGTTTGACAAGGAGAACACCCCCATCATCCCGTTCGAGATGGTGGCGGAGATGCAGACGGCGGTGGCCGACCGGCTCGACGAGAAGCAGAAGATCGCCCTGGTCAACGCCAACGCCCACTGGGCGCTGTCGGGCATCCTGCACGGCGAGCAGGGGGCGCTGTCGCTGTCGGCCAGCCTGTGCCACATCCTGGTCGACCCCGGCGCGCAGGAATACGCCGCCAACCAGGCGCGCGAGGAAGCCCGCCACGTCACCGCCTTCACCAAGTACATCGAGACCCGCTTCGGCGAGCCGCTGCCCTGCTCGCCCACCCTGGCGCACCTCTTGGGCGAGCTGGTCTCCGCGCACGAGGTCTACAAGAAGCTGATCGGCATGCAGATGCTGATCGAGGGCCTGGCCATGGGCGCCTTCGCCACCTTCCATTCCAAGTCGGCCGATCCGCTGCTGGTGCGCCTGACCCAGCTCGTGATGACCGACGAGGCGTTCCACCACCGCTTCGGCCGCATCTGGGCGCAGAAGACCATGCCCAAGCTGACGCCGGAGGAGCACAACCGGGTCGAGGACTGGGCCTCGCAGGTGTTCCAGATGCTGCTGTTCAACCTGGTCAACCCGGAGCAGAAGCAGGTCATCTACCAGCAGTTCGGGCTCGACTGGCAATGGGTGCGCGACGCGGTGGCCGAGGCCTACACCGACGACGTCCGCCGCGAGAAGATGCAGGAAGGCACCGACATTTTCCGCGTCCTGATCAAGACCATGCTGCATGCCGGCATCATCACCGACCGCACCAAGTCGATGTACGGGGTGTGGGTCAACATGGACGAGCTGAAGGCGGAGGGCGAGGAAATGGTCGGCGATCCCATCGCCGAGCAGGGCATCGCCTATCTCAAGGAGATCAACGCCAAGCGCCGCCGCCTGGGCAACAAGGTCGCCGCCGAGTAGGACCTGCCGCCGGCGGGTTCAGCCTGCCGGACGGATCGAATACTTGTTGCGCGGGAAGTGGACGATGACGTCGCCCACGATCCCGTCGCGGCGCGCCAGCGCCACCTCGTCGACATCGCAATAGACCACCTCGCCGACCACGATCTCCTGGCTGTTGTCGGTGGCGCGGATGCCGATGCGGCCTTCCAGCCGACATTCCGGCGGCGCCGCCGGGCTGGGCGGCGGCGTGGCCGGCGTGGCGTTGCGGGCGATCTCCAGCGCTTCCTGCGGCTCCATCTCGCGGCGCGTGCCATGGCCGATGGCAGCGACGCGCTTTCTCCAAGCCATGATGTGGCGGTAATCCGCCAGGCCGGGCCAGGTGTCGGGCTCGAAGCCGTCGAGGAACCACACCGCGTGATAGCAGGTGAAATCGAGCAGGCCCGGCTGTTCGCCCAGCATGAACTTGCGTCCGTCGGCCAGCATGTCGTCCAGCCAGGCGAACTGGATGCGCATGGCGGGAAGCTGCTTGTCGGCGTCTTGCTTGATGCGTTCGATGCCCGGATCGGGCCTGCCGCGCATGGCGGCGCGGTCGGCATGGAACTGCGCGCCGGCCTTCTCGGCGTTGCGTCCGGTGACGTAGCGCGCCATCGGCCAGAAGAACGGCTCCTCGATCCACATGGCGATGGCTGCGGTCAGGCCGCGCTGATTGGCGGGAAACAGGGTCGGCGTCGGAAAGCGCCGCTCCAGCTCGCGCGCGATCAGCGCGGTGTCGCAATAGATGTCGGCGCCGATCTGCAGCACCGGCGTGCGCCGGTAGCCGCCGGTCAGCGGCGTCAGGTTGGGCTTGGGCGCCACGGCGGGAATGATCACTGAGCGCCAGGCCAGCGACTTCAGCCCGAAGACCAGCCGGATCTTTTCCGAGAACGAGGAATAGTCGTAATGGTGCAGGATCAGTTCGTGGCTCATCCCACCAATCCTGCGCTCAGCGCAGCAGCGTTTCCAGCCGCAATCGCGCGATCTCGTGCACTTCCCGCAGGGCGGTCTCGAATTCCGCCTCCGCCGTGTTGCCCAGCCGGCGCTCGAAGGCGGCGAAGATGCCGCCGCGGTCGTGGTTGCGCACGCAGATGATGAAGGGGAAACCGAAGCGGGCCTTGTAGGCTTCGTTGTTGCGCGCGATGGTCTGCATCTGCTGGCGCGTCAGCCGGTCCAGGCCGGCGCTTTTCTGTTCCCTGGTGGAATCCTCGGTCAGCGCGCCTTCCTGCGCCTCCTTGCCGGCCAGGTCGGGATGGGCGCGCAGCAGCGCCAGCTTCGCCTCGCGCGGGGCGGCGGTCACCGCCGCCGTCATGGCGCGGTGCAGGGCGGTCAGGTCGGCGAAGGGACGGCCGCTTTCAACCGCCTCGGCCACCCAGGGCGAGCGCTCGAAAACGCCGGACAGAATGTCGCGGAACTCGCCGGCAGGCAGCCCGTTCAGGGCCTGTATGGTCAGGGTCGCCATGGCGGCTGGACCGTAGCGAAAAAGTTCAAGGACGTCGATTGGACGCGATTCCCGGCACTGGCGATGGGTCCGGCAAGGGGTGGCGAAAGCCGCTCTGCACCGCTATATAAAAGCCGCCATCACGCCAAACGGGAGTGCGTCCATGTCGATGTTCGACGATCGGGAAAAAGGGTACGAGGCCAAGTACAAGCACGATCAGGAAGCCCTGTTCAAGATCACCGCCCGCCGCAACAAGCTCCTGGGCCTGTGGGTCGCCGGCCAGCTCGGCAAGTCCGGCGCCGACGCCGAAGCCTACGCCAAGGAAGTGGTGGCGGCCGATTTCGAGAAGCCGGGCGACGACGACGTGATCGTGAAGGTGCTGAAGGATCTCGAGGCCAAGGGCATCGACCTGGACATGGATGCGATCCGCAAGAAGCTGCATGCCTTCGCCGCCGAAGCCCGCAGCCAGGTCGAGGCCGAACTGAAGAAGTGACGGCGACGGGCGCCGCAGCGGCGGCGTCGCGGCCTGCATCCGGGTCCGTATTCAGGAGCAGGGGACGCCGTCGGGCGTCCCTTTGCGTTTTTGTGGTCCGCGTAAGAGGAAAGGAAAGAGCATGACTGCCGCTCGCAAGATCGAAACCAAGGCCGAGGACTGGTCGCCCTTCGACGACAAGGCGACGGCGCCGTTCGAGCTGCCGCCGCTGCCCTACGACAAGGCGGCCCTGGAGCCGGCGGTGAGTGCGGAGACGCTGAGCTTCCATCACGGCAAGCATCACAAGGCCTATATCGACAAGACCAACGAGCTGGCGCCCAAGGCCGGCATGGAGAAGAAGACGCTGGTGCAGATCGTCAAGGCCACCGCCGGCAAGGACGACAAGGACAGCAAGACGCTGTTCAACAACGCCGCCCAGGCCTGGAACCACACTTTCTTCTGGCACAGCATGAAGCCCAAGGGCGGCGGCAAGCCCCGAGGCGACCTCGCAAAGGCCATCGAGCGCGATTTCGGCAGCTACGAGGATTTCGCCAAGGCCTTCGCCGAGGCGGCGACGACGCAGTTCGGCAGCGGCTGGGCCTGGCTGATCGTCGATGGCGGCAAGCTGAAGGTGGTGAAGACCGGCAATGCCGAAACGCCGCTGGCCGACGGCAAGACGCCGCTGATCACGCTCGACGTGTGGGAGCACGCCTATTATCTCGACTACCAGAACAAGCGGCCCGACTACATCAAGACCTGGCTGGAGAAGGTGGTGAACTGGGACTTCGCGGCGGAGAATTTCACCAGCGCTAGGTAATTTGGGGCTCTGACAAATCCGTCACCCTGAGCGTAGCGAAGGGTCTTCTCTCGACCGAAAGACAGCGATTGGAGAGAGAAGGCACTTCGCTACGCTCAGGGTGACGGGGCTATTTGCCGGCGCTGCTCTTCTCTCAAGACGCGCCGAACACGCGCCGGAAGATCGTATCGACATGCTTGGTGTGGTAGCGCATGTCGAACAGTGCGGTCAGCTCGTCGTTCGCCAGGAACTGGCCGATCTCCTTGTCCGCCTTCAGCAGCGCCAGGAACGAGGCGTTGCCCTTCCACACTTCCATGGCGTTGCGCTGCACGGCGGCATAGGCGTCTTCGCGGCTCATGCCCTTCTGGGTCAGCATCAGCAGCACGCGCTGGGAAAACACCAGCCCGCCCAGGAGGTCGAGGTTGCGCTGCATCTGTTCGGGATAGACCAGCAGCTTCTCGACCACGTCGGCCAGCCGGTTGAGCGCGAAATCCAGCGTCACGGTCGCGTCCGGCCCGATCATGCGCTCGACCGAGGAATGCGAGATGTCGCGCTCGTGCCACAGCGCCACGTTCTCCAGCGCGGGGATCACCGCCGAGCGCACCACGCGCGCCAGCCCGGTTAGGTTCTCGGTCAGCACCGGGTTGCGCTTGTGCGGCATGGCCGACGAGCCCTTCTGGCCGGGCGAGAAGAACTCCTCCGCCTCGCGCATCTCGGTGCGCTGCAGGTGGCGGATCTCGATCGCCAGCCGCTCGACCGAACTGGCGATCACCGCCAGCACGGCGAAGAACATGGCGTGCCGGTCGCGCGGGATGACCTGGGTCGAGACCGGCTCCACCGCCAGCCCCAGCTTGGCCGCGACATGCTCTTCCACGCGCGGATCGACATTGGCGAAGGTGCCGACGGCGCCGGAAATGGCGCAGGTGGCGATCTCCGCCCGCGCCGCCACCAGCCGCGCGCGGGCGCGGGCGAACTCGGCATAGTGGCCGGCCAGCTTGACGCCGAAGGTGGTGGGCTCGGCATGGATGCCGTGGCTGCGGCCGATGGTCAGGGTGTTCTTGTGCTCGAAGGCGCGCTTCTTCAGCGCCGCCAGCAGCCGGTCGAGATCGGCCAGCAGCAGGTCGGCGGCCTGCGTCATCTGCACCGCCAGGCAGGTGTCGAGCACGTCGGAGGAGGTCATGCCCTGGTGCACGAAGCGGGCGTCCTCGCCGATGAATTCGCCCAGCCAGGTGAGGAAGGCGATGACGTCGTGCTTGGTGACGCGCTCGATCTCGTCGATGCGGGCGACGTCGATCTTCGCCATCGCCTTCTTGCCGCCGGTCCAGATATTGGCCGCCGCGGCTTTGGGAATGACGCCGATCTCGGCCAGCGCGTCGCAGGCATGCGCCTCGATCTCGAACCAGATGCGGAAGCGGTTCTCTGGCTCCCAGATATCGGTCATCTGCTTGCGGCTGTAGCGGGGGATCATGGGCGTCCTGCGGGCTCGAAACCGGCGCTAAAATAGCGCGCCGGCCCGGCATTGCCAGTGCTATCCGCGCATGGCAGCCGCCGCTATAGTTCGCCGGTTTTTGCCCGATCGGAGCGGCTGATGGCGAGCGACAAATTGCGGCCTCTGGCGGAGTTTCCCCGCGCCGGGCTCGCCGCCGTCACGGCCGTGCTGCTGGACATCGACGACACGCTCTCGACCGAAGGCCGGCTGACCGCCGCCGCCTATGCCGCGCTGGAACGCCTGCAGCAGGCCGGGCTGAAAGTGGTGCCGATCACCGGCCGTCCGGCCGGCTGGTGCGACATGATCGCCCGCTTCTGGCCGGTCGATGCGGTGGTGGGCGAGAACGGCGCTTTCTATTTCTGGCACGATGCGGCGGCCGGCAAGCTGCGCCAGCGCTTCCTGCAAAGCGAAGCCGAGCGCGCCGAGGGCCGGCGCAGGCTGGAGTCGGTGCGCGAGCGCATCCGGCGCGAAGTGCCGGGCGCGGGCATCGCCTCGGACCAGCCCTATCGCGTCGCCGACCTGGCGATCGACTTCCGCGAGGACGTGCCGGCCCTGCCGCGTGCGGCGGTCGACCGTATCGTGGCGCTGTTCGAGGCGGCGGGAGCGACCGCCAAGGTCAGCTCGATCCACGTCAATGGCTGGTTCGGCGCCTACGACAAGCTCGGCATGACCAAACTGGCATTGCGGGAACTGTTCGGCATCGACGCCGAGGCCGAGCGCGAGCGCATCGTCTTCGCCGGCGATTCGCCCAACGATTCGCCCATGTTCGCGTTCTTCCCCAATGCGGTGGGGGTGGCCAATCTGCGCGATTTCCTCGACCGCATGGGCAGCCTGCCGCGCTGGATCACGCCCTCGCGCGCCGGAGCCGGGTTCGTCGAGCTGGCGCAGGCGCTGCTGGCGGCGCGCCCTTGACCGCGCCGCCCCGCTGCGCGAGGCTCCCGCCACGAAACGGGGGAGACGTTCCATGCGCCTGGTGACTTTCGCCACGAAAAAGGGCAGCGCCGTCGGCTTGCGCGAAGGCGACTACATCATCGACCTGTCGCTTGCCGCGCGCAAACTGCCGCACAGCCTGGCGGAGATACTCGCCGCCGGCGCCTCGGCCCGCGCGCTGATCAGGAAGGCGGCCGACAAGCCCAAGGCCAAGGCCCTGCTCAAGGCCTCGAAGGTCAAGCTGCTGCCGCCGATCCCCAACCCGGGCAAGATCGTCTGCGTCGGGCTGAACTACAAGGACCACGCCGCCGAGACCGGCAATCCGCTGCCGACCTATCCCGTGATCTTCACCCGCTTCACCAGCACGCTGGTGCCCCATGGCCGCAAGATGCTGGCGCCCAAGGCCTCGCAGATGCTGGACTACGAGGCCGAGCTGGCCGTCGTCATCGGCAAGCGCGGCCGCAACATCCCCAAGGACAAGGCGCTGCGTCATGTCGGCGGCTATTCCTGCTTCAACGACGGTTCGGTGCGCGACTACCAGGCCAAGACCTCGCAATTCACCCTGGGCAAGAATTTCGACGGCACCGGCGGCTTCGGTCCCGATCTGGTGACGCCGGACGAACTGCCCGAGGGGGCGCACGGGCTGCGCATCATGTGCAGGCTGAACGGCCAGACGCTGCAGGACGGCACGACGGCCGACCTGGTGTTCGACGTTGCTTCCCTGATCGCCGAGATTTCCACCGTCATGACGCTGGAGCCGGGCGACGTGATCATCACCGGCACGCCGGCCGGCGTGGGCATGGCGCGCAACCCCAAGATCTTCATGAAGCCGGGCGACGTGTGCGAGGTGGAGATCGAAGGCATCGGCACGCTGCGCAACCCGATCGCGCAAGGCGCCTGATCAGCGGCCGCCGCCGCGCAGGCCGTTCAGCAGCAGGTTGGCGGCGAAGTCGGTCGCCGCCTTGGGGTCGACCGGATCGCGCGCCACCATCACCATCGACACTTCGAAGGCGATGCCGGCGATCGAGGCGGCCAGGTAGCCGACATCCATGCTCGGCACCAGCCCGCGCGCCATGCCGCCGGCCAGGTCCTGGCGCAGGTCGTCGAACAGCGGCGTGATCTCGGGCTGGTCGAGCAGGGTGCGGATGGCGCTGGCGTTGCGGCGTGAGAATTTGACCATGTCCGGATCGCCGGCGATGAAATCGAAATAGGCGCTGAACGTGCCGCGCACGAAATCCTCGAGCGTGGCGGCGACGGCGCGGCCGGAGGAATGCTCCAGGCGCAGCTCGGTGGTCAGCTCCTCGACCACGGCGCGGAAGATTTCCTGCTTGTCGTTGAAGTAGTTGTAGAAGGTGCCGGCGGCCAGGTCGGTGCGGCGGATGATGTCCCGCACGCTGGCGGCGCCGAAACCCATTTCGGCGAATACGGCTTTGGCGGCGACCAGCAAGGCGGCGCGATTGCTGGCTTTGTTGCGCTCCCGTTTGGTCGGGAGGGCGGCAGGGGATGCGGTCATCAGCGGATGTTTTAGCCGACCCGGCACCGCGGCGGCAATGGCGCTACCGCTCGGCCAGCGCTCCCCTGACCGCTTCGGCGACCTCGTCCATCGCCCGGGCGGCGGCCGAGATCGTGCCGGTGCAGCCGACGAAGCCGTGAATCAGGCTGTCGAATTCGCGATATATCACTCCGTTACCTTCCGTCCGCAGCCGGTCGGCATAGGCCTTGCCCTCGTCGCGCAGCGGATCGAAGCCGGCGGTGCACAGATAGGCCGGCGGCAGGCCGGCGAGGCTAGGGGCCTTCAGCGGCGAGACGCGCCAGTCGGCGATCTCGGAGTCGCTGTTGAGATACTGGGCGCGGAACCAGTCCATCATCGGCCGCGTCAGCAGGTAGGAATCTCCCAGTTCGCGCTGCGAGGGGAAATCGCCGGCCAGGTCGACGACGGGATAGATCAGGAGCTGGAAGGCCGGCCGGGGGCCGGCGCGCTCGCGCGCCAGCAGCGACAGGACGGCCGCGATGTTGCCGCCGGCCGAATCGCCGCCCACCCCGATGCGCGCCCGCTCGCCGCCCAGCGCCTCGGCATGGGCGTGCACCCAGTCGAACGCCGCCAGGGCGTCGTCCAGGGCGGCCGGGAAGCGATGCTCGGGGGCGCGGCGATAGTCGACGGAGACCAGGATGCAGCCGGATTTGGCGGCCAGATAGCGGCAGACCTTGTCGTAGGAGGCGATGTCGCCCACCACCCAGCCGCCGCCGTGGAAATAGACCAGGATGCCGCGCCGTCCGCCGGCGGCATCCTTGGGCCGATAGATGCGGATCGGGATCGACCCGCCCGGCCCGGGAACGGTGCGGTCGACCAGTTCGCCGATCGGCTGCGGCCAGCCGCCCAGCGCCAGGGTGGAGAGGGCGAAATCGTGCCGCGCCCGCTCCAGCGGCAATTCGTGCAGCGGCGGCCGGCCGCTGCGCGCCGCCAGGGTCAGCAGCCACTGGGTGCGGATGTCGAGCGTATAGCCGTTGGCGGTCCGCGCCGGCCCGGTCAGGAACGTGATCCAGGACAGCGGCAGGCGCATCAGCCCGGTCAGGGCGTAGGATTGCAGGGTTTCGCTGATCGGGGCCATCGTCGCGCCTTGTTGCGGTCGGCGGCATTATAGCGGGGCTGCCCGCTCGCGCGAGGCTTCGCTTCAGATCAGGCGCAGGCTGCAGTTCCGGATGTCGGCTGGAGCGCGCAGGGCTCAGCGTGTTCCGCTTGTGTCGAGCAGGCGCACCAGCATGTGTCTGACGTGATCCTGCCCGCCGAAGAACACGGCGAGAATGCGGACCCTGCGCGCCGTCTGATCGACGTCGAACCAGTAGATCGCCCTTGCAATGGCGAGAAAGCGGATTCCCGGCAGGATGTCGTCGCGCAGCGTGCCCCGCAGGGGAAAGCTTGCCAGCCGGTCGGCGGCCTGGCGGATATCCATGATCCGCCGCGCGGCGTGGTCCAGGGCTTCCTCGGTACCCTCGCCGAAGGCCACATAGCTCTCAAACAGGTGATCGAAGATCAGATCGAAGTCGCGTTCGGCGTCCGCCGAGAATTCAATCGCGAACCGCATGCGCCCGGCGTTTCTTGTCGATCATCCGCGCCAGGCGGCTGTCCATCTTTGTCGCCGATAGGAACGGGCCCGAACGGCGCTGGCCCAGGACCTCGGCCAGCGCGGCCCGTTCCAGGGCTTCGTCTGCCATCTTCTCGCGCAGAAGCTCGATGCCCTGTTGCAGGACGGCGCTGACGCTGGGAAAGCGCCCGGAATCGACGAGCGTCTTGGCGAAGGAATGCTGCTCGTCGGTCAACGAGATCGAGGACTTTACCGTCACGGGCCACCTGTCGGGTCGGGATCGCGTCCAGTCGACGGTAATACCAGGTCGTACCAGCCGTCAAGGATCAGGAGCCGCATGCCGTCACAGTAGGTTGAGGCTACGGAAGCTGGCATGGCCCTTGCGGCCGATGACGATGTGGTCGTGCAGCGCTATGCCCAGCACCTCCGCCGCCGCCTGCACCTCGCGCGTCATGTCGATGTCGGCCTGCGACGGCGTCGGGTCGCCCGAGGGGTGATTGTGCACCAGTCCATCCGATTTAATAACATACTGAAATCGCTTTGTTTTTTGTGATCTCACCGGCGACTGGTGCCGGGGAGTGGGGTATGTCCACAATGCTCGATCATGATCGTCACGCCTGA
>JBFXDA010000001.1:300781-385188 GCA_050181585.1 Reyranellaceae bacterium | reverse complement strand
GCGCTGACGGAACACCCCTCTCGTCATCGCCCGCCTTGACCGGGCGACCCATTCCTCCGCAACTCCTGTTGCAGCCTGATAGCGGAAAGCGGCGACGCAGCAGGCATGGATGGCCCGGCTGAACCGGGCCATGACGACCCCCCCTTCTCGTCATCGCCCGGCTCGACCGGGCGACCCATTCCTCCGCAACTCCCGTTGCGACCTGACAGCGGAAAGCGGCGATGCCGCAGGCATGGATAGCCCGGCTGAACCGGGCCATGACGACCCCCCCTCTCGTCATCACCTGGCTCGACCGGGCGACCCATTCCTCCGCAACTCCTGTTGCAGCCTGATAGCGGAAAGCGGCGATGCCGCAGGCATGGATGGCCCGGTTGAACCGGGCCATGACGAAAACCCCCTCTCGTCATCGCCCGGCTCGACCGGGCGACCCATTCCTCCGCAACTCCTGTTGCAGCCTGATAGCGGAAAGCGGCGACGCAGCAGGCATGGATGGCCCGGCTGAACCGGGCCATGACGGAAAACACCAGGCCATGACGGAAGACACAAAAGAGCGCGGCTCGCGACGCTAGGAAACCTCTTCCTCCAGCGGGCGCGCGCCGGAGTTGACGATCGAAGCGGCGTTGCGGGCGCGGATCTCGGCCCCGGCCTCGTCGTAGAGGAAAGGCAGGAAGGCGTAGCGCTTGCCCGAGGTCACGGGCGTGGCCTCGTGCAGCATGCCGCAGGAGAACACCGCCGCCCCGCCGGTGGGGGCGCGGAACAGGCGGTTGCCGTATTCCGGGAAGCGCAAATCGCCGCCGGCATAGTCCTCGGCGTTGAGGTTGATGGTGACGGCGAAGCGGCGATGGGCGGTGCCGGTGGTGGTGTTGTCGCGATGCGGGCGGAAATAGCCGCCGATCCCCGCGTCGTAGCAGGCCACGACGTAGCGCTCCATGCGCGTGACCTTGAACTGGTAGGCCTTCTGGATCTGCGGCACCAGCCGGCGCAGGATGCGCCCGCGCGTCGCCGCCACCAGCCCCTCGTCCTTGATCCAGCAATCCTGCCGCCGCTTGTGGCCGTAATCGACCACGCCGACGGTCTTGTCGCCGACCTGCGTCATGTAGCCGGAATCGACGGCGCCCTGCCTGTCGTAGCAGGCGATCAGCGCTTTGCACAGCGCCGGCTCGAACACGTTTTCGACCACCAGCACCGGCGCCTGCGGCACCGCCGGCGCGGGCGGCGGAATGCTGGGCAGCCGGGCGAGGAGATCGGCCATCGCCGCCGCATCCTCGCCCCCGCGCAGCGGCCGCGCCGCCATCACGCGCAGGGTCGGATCGACCAGGAACAGCGTCGGCTTGACGCCGAACGGCGCCTGTTCGTCGGCGACGCCGTAGAGCCGCGCCACCGCGCGGTCGAAATCCCAGAACGCCTTGACGCTGGCGCTCTCTTCCAGCCGCCCGTTCTGTTCGTCGGCGGGATCGGCGGACAGCACGAACAGGGCGGCGTGGAAGCCGTTGAACAGGGCCGGCCGCGTCTGTAGCGCCTGCAGCGCCGCCTGGCTCTCGGTGCTGCCGGCCGAGCCGACGAAGGCCAGCAGCAGATAGCGGCCGGCGCAGGTGTCGAAATGGAAGCGCTGGTTCTTGATCGAACGCACCTTGAACCAGGGCGCGGCATCGCCGGGGAATATGCTTGGCATGGATATCGATAAAGCGGTTCCGGGGCGCGCCAAATTGCGCATTGCCCCATTAAACCCGCTCGCCGCCCGCGAGACAATCGCCGCAAGCGGTGCCCGGCGGCGCTACTCCGCCGCCTGCGCCGTGGGTCCGGGGGGCTTCCAGCGCAGTACCGGCTTGCGCGCCGCCAGGGTCTCGTCCAGCCGCCGCCTGGGGGCCAGCACGGGTGCGGCCTGGAATTCGGCCGCCGCCTTGCCGGATTTGGCCTTCAGCGCCAGATGCCGCAGCGCGTCGACGAACTGGTCGAGATCGGCCTTTGCCTGGGTCTCGGTCGGTTCGATCAGCAGCGCCCCGTGCACCACCAGCGGGAAATACATGGTCATGGGATGGTAGCCCTCGTCGATCATCGCCTTGGCGAAATCGAGCGTGGTGACGCCCGTACCCTTCAGGAACGTATCGTCGAACAGCGCCTCGTGCATGCAGGCGCCGGGGAAGGCCGGGCTCATCACGTCCTTCAGCCGCGCCAGCACGTAGTTGGCGTTCAGCACCGCATCGGAGGCGACCTGCCACAGCCCGTCGCTGCCATGGCTCAGCATGTAGGCCAGCGCCCGCACGAACATGCCCATCTGGCCATGGAAGGCCTTGAGCCGGCCGAAGGGGCTGCCCTCGCCCACCGCACCGGCTTCGATGGCGCGGAAGGCGTCGCCCCGCTTCACCGTCCACGGATAGGGCGCGTAAGGCGCCAGGGCGGCCGACAGCACCACCGGGCCCGAGCCCGGCCCCCCGCCGCCATGCGGGGTGGAGAAGGTCTTGTGCAGGTTGATGTGCATGCAGTCGATGCCCAGATCGCCCGGCCGCACGCGGCCGACGATGGCGTTGAAATTGGCGCCGTCGCAGTAGAAATAGGCGCCGGCCGCGTGCACTGCGTCGGCCACGGCGCGGATGTCGCGCTCGAACAGCCCGCAGGTGTTGGGGTTGGTCAGCATGATCGCCGCCACATCCGGCCCCAGTGCGGCCTTGATCGCCGCCAGATCGACACGCCCGTCGTCGGTCGCCGGAATCGATTCGACCTTGAAGCCCAGCACCGCCGCCGTGGCGGGATTGGTGCCATGCGCCGATTCCGGCACCAGCACGCGCCGCCGCTGCTCCGCCTCGCCGCGCGCTTCCAGCGCGGCGCGGATCGCCACCATGCCGCACAGCTCGCCATGCGCGCCGGCGGCCGGCGACAGCGCCACCGCCGGCATGCCGGTCAACGTCTTCAGCCAGTGCGCCAGCGCGTCGATCAGCTCCAGCGCGCCCTGCACCGTCGATTGCGGCTGCAGCGGATGCACGTCGGCGAAGCCCGGCAGGCGCGCCACCTTCTCGTTCAGCCGCGGATTGTGCTTCATGGTGCACGAGCCCAGCGGATAGACGCCCGAATCGATGGCGTAGTTCTTCTGCGACAGGCGGGTGTAGTGCTGCACCACCTGCGGCTCGGACAGGCCCGGGAGGCCGACGGCCGCGCCGCGCTCCAGCCCGCCCAGGCGCGACTTCACCCGCGGTGCCGGCGGCAGGTCGACGCCGGTGCGCCCCGGCGAGTCCTGCTCGAAGATCAGCTTCTCCTCGAGCTGCAGGCCGCGATTGCCGGTGAAGGTTTCGATGGCGGCTCCAGCTTCGGTGGCCGGCCGCGCGATGCGTCCCTGGCTGCGATCCATCACAGCACCTCCTTCAGCGCGCCCGCCAGCGCGTCCATGTCGGTTTCCGTCGCCGTTTCGGTGACCGCCAGCAGCAGCAAATTCGCCGCCGCCAGTTCGTCCGGCAGCAGCCGCGACACCGGCAACCCGCCCAGGATGCGCTTGCCCGCCAGCGCTTCGACCACACCCGCCGCCGGTTTGTTCAGCCGCACGGTGAACTCGTTGAAGAAGCTGTCGTTCAGCACCTCAACGCCTTTCACGCCCGCCAGCCGGTCGGCGAGCTGCACCGCCTTGGCGTGGTTCAGCGCCGCCAGATCGCGCAGCCCCTTCTCGCCCAAGAGCGAGAGATGGATGGTGAAGGCCAGCGCGCACAGCCCGGCATTGGTGCAGATGTTGGAGGTCGCCTTCTCGCGGCGGATATGCTGCTCGCGGGTCGACAGCGTCAGCACGAAGCCGCGCCGGCCGTCGGCATCGACGGTCTCGCCGACCAGGCGGCCGGGCATCTGGCGCACGTATTTCTCGCGCGTCGCGAACAGCCCGACATAGGGGCCGCCGAAATTCAAGCCATTGCCGATCGACTGGCCCTCGCACACCACGATGTCGGCGCCCATGGCGCCGGGCGATTTCAGCGCCCCCAGCGCCACGACTTCGGTGACCACCACGACCAGCAGCGCGCCCTTGTCGCGGCAGGCCGCCGCCAAGGCGGCATGATCGCGCAACCGGCCGAAGAAGGAGGGATACTGCACCACCACGCAGGAGGTTTCGCCGTCGATGCGGGAGGCCAGGTCTTCCTTGCCGTCGATGTCGGCCGGGGCGGCCTCGACCGTGAAGCCGGTATAGCGGCCCAGCGTCTCCACCACCTCGCGATATTGCGGATGCAGGCCGCCCGAGATCATCGCCTTGTTGCGGCGGGTGACCCGATTGGCCATCGCCACCGCCTCGGCCGTGGCGGTCGAGCCGTCATACATGGAGGCGTTGGCCACCTCCATGCCGGTCAACAGCGCCACCTGGGTCTGGAACTCGAACAGGTATTGCAGCGTGCCCTGCGTCACTTCCGGCTGGTAGGGCGTGTAGGAAGTCAGGAACTCGCCGCGCTGGATCAGGTAGTCGACCGTGGCCGGTACGTGATGGCGATAGGCGCCGGCGCCGACGAAGAACGGCACCGAGCCGGCGGCCATGTTCTTCGCCGCCATGGCGGCAAGCTGCCGCTCGACCTCCAGCTCGCCGGCGAAGCGCGGCAAGTCGACCGGGCCCTTGAGCCGCGCCGCCGGCGGCACGTCCTCGAACAGCGCGTCGATCGATGTCACGCCGATCACCGCCAGCATGGCGGCGCGGTCGGCTTCGGTCAGCGGCAGATAGCGCATCAGGCCAGTCCTTTCACGAATTCGGCATAGGCCGCCTCGTCCATCAGCCCGTCGAGTTCGGCGGCATCGGCGATCCTGATCTTGAAGAACCAGCCCGCACCGAACGGATCGGAGTTCACCAGGGCGGGATTGTCGGCCAGGGCGGCATTGCCCTCGACCACCTCGCCGGTCACCGGCGAATAGACGTCGGAGGCGGCCTTCACCGACTCCACCACCGCCGCCTCGCCGCCCTTGGTCAGTTTCTTGCCGGCTTCCGGCACCTCGACATAGACGATGTCGCCCAGCTGGCTTTGCGCGTAGTCGCTGATGCCGACCGTGCCGACATCGCCCGATACCGAAATCCATTCATGCTCTTCGCTGAAGCGTCTCATGGCGCAAAACCCCTGTTCAGTCCTTGTGGTAGCTTTTCTTCACGAACGGCATTTTCACGATCTCGGCCGGCAGCGCCTTGCCGCGCACCATCAGCGCGACCTTGGTCCCGGCTTCGGCGAAATCGCGCTCGACATAGCCCATGGCGACGGGCCGGTTCAGCGACGGCGCGAAGCCGCCGCTGGTGACGGTGCCGATCCGCCGCCCGCCGGCATCGACGATCTCGGTGCCCTCGCGCGCCGGCGCGCGGCCTTCGGGCAGGATGCCGACGCGCCGCCGCGGCGGGCCGCCGGCGATCTGGCGGATGACGATGGTGTCGCCGGGGAAGCCGCCGACATTGCGCCGGTGCCTGGGGATCGACCACAGCAGCCCGGCCTCGATCGGCGTGGTCTCGGTGTCGATGTCGTGGCCGTAGAGGCACAGCCCCGCTTCCAGCCGCAGCGAATCGCGCGCCCCCAGCCCGATCGGCTTCACCTCCGGCTGCGCCAGCAGGGCGCGCGCCAGTTCTTCCGTCTTTTCCGCCGGCACGGAAATCTCGCAGCCATCCTCGCCGGTATAGCCGGAACGGGTGATGTAGAGCTTGGCGCCGTTCCAGTCGAACGTCGCGCCGGTCATGAATTTCAGCGCCACCACACCGGGCACCACGCGCTCCAGCGCGGCCACCGCCTGCGGTCCCTGCAGCGCCAGCAGCCCCTGGCCTTCGAGGATTTTCAGTTTCGCACCGCCCGTCATCGCCTGTTGCAGACGGGCGAAATCGTCGCGCTTGCAGGCGGCATTGACCACCAAAACCAAATGCCCACCGGCATTGGTCACCATCAAATCGTCGGCGATGCCGCCATTGGGCAGGGTGAATTGCGTATAGCGCTGCTGGCCCGGCGCCAGGGTCCTGATGTCGCCCGGCGTCAGGCTCTCGACGATGGCGGCCGGATCGCCGCCCTCGATCCAGCACTGGCCCATATGCGAGACGTCGAACAACCCGGCTGCGGCGCGGGTGTGCAGATGCTCGGTCAGGATGCCGGTCGGGTACTGCACCGGCATGTCGTAGCCGGCAAAAGGCACCATCCTGGCGCCCAGCTCGACATGCAGGCCATGCAGCGGCGTTTTCAGAAGCGATTGGTCGGGCGCACTCACGCGGGCTCTTTCTCCGTGCCAGAATCGGTCGCCACCGTCCTTCGACGGTTTCGACCCCCTCTGTCGCACGACCTGAAAGATTCGCTGCGGCGGCGCCGAGCTTACTTCTTCGGTGAGCGGCGCGGCCGAAGCCGTTCCGCTGCTTTCCAGAGTTCCCTCTTCCTGCGCTCCGTTTGCCTGAGAGTTTCCGGGGCGGTTGCTCCTTCGGCGCCGGCTCCGAAAGCCGGTCTCTCCCGCAGGTTTCGTCGGGAATGCCCGACCTTAGAGGGGCCCCTGCCGCAGCGCAACGCGGCAATCCGGCTCCTGCCCCAGAATCCGGTGGAAAGAACCGGTATGCGGGTACAAGATGAGTGATTACTCACTTTGCGGGGAAAATTGGGCAAGGCGCAGGACACCAAGGTGCGGATCGAGCGCGCCGCGCTGACCCTGTTCGTGGCGCGCGGCGTGGCGGCGACCACGACCAAGGAGATCGCGCTGGCCGCCGGCATCGCCGAGGGCACGATCTACCGCCACTTCGCCACCAAGGAGGCGATGGCGGAGGAGCTGTTCCTGCGCGTGCACACCGCACTGGCCCAGGAGCTGGAGAAGGCGCAGCGCGGCAAGTCGGCGCTGAAGGAGAAGGCGCGGGCCATCGTGCAGACCTATTGCGCGGCGGCCGATGCCGACTGGCTGCTGTTCTCCTACCACCTGCTGTCGCAGCACCAGCATATGATCCAGGTCAGGATCGAGCAGGCCAACCCGGTCGGCGTGGTGCGCGAGGTGGTGCGCAAGGCGATGGCGGCGGGCGAAATCCCGCGGCGCGACATCGAGGTGCTGACGGCCATGGTGCTGGGCGTGGTGCTGCAGCCGGCGATCCACAAGGTCTATGGCCGCATCGCCACGCCGCTGTCCGAGCATGTCGAGATGCTGGCCGACGGCGTCTGGGCCGCGCTGTGCGGCCGGCCGGCCAAGCCGGTGCGGCCGCCCAGAGCCTGATCAGCGCTGCCCGGTCAGCGCTGGAGCCGGCGGTTGTAGTCGAGCTCTTCGTGGCTCAGCGCCAGGCCGACCGCCACCTGGTAGCCGCCGGCATCGTCGGCGGTGAAGCCCGCGCGCTGCGTCAGCTCCTCGACGCCGGCCAGGCGCGTGCGGTTGCCCTCGAAGCGGAAATCGGACGTGAACTCCTCGCGCGCCAGGATCTGGCTGTTGGGCCCGATCAGGGCCACGAAATAGTTCAGCGCCGCCTGCCGGTTCTGGGTCGCCGCCGCCGGGCCTTCCTGCACCGCCAGGGTCAGCTTGGTGTCGATCACCACGCCGGACCGGGAGAAGCTGCACTTGTTCTCCGCCTGCATGATGTCGGCGCGGAACAGCACGTCGGTCGGGTCGCGGCCCGGGCCGGGCTTGAAGCGGGTGAGCTGTGCGGCGTCGCCGACGATATAGGCCTTGGGGCAGGACGCCGCGTTGCGCGCTTCCTGCGCCTTCGACGTGCAGCCGGCGGCGATCAGCAGCGCGCCCAGAACGATCGCCAGGCGGGCCCGGCGGGAAAGCGGAACAGAAGACATACTCTTATCCTTGCAGACTTTTGTGCTGATACCCCGGCAGGCTCTTGTGCCTGCCGTCGCAATGCGGCTTGCGGCCCGAGACCTTGCAGCCGCACAGCCAGTAATCGGTGGTTTCCGGCACGGAGAACTTCATCGGCTCGATGCCGAAGCCCTTGTGCGAACCGTCGCAGAACGGCTGCCGGTTCGACCGGCCGCAGGCGCACCACCAGTAGTCCCTGCCCGCCTCCAGCACCAGCTTGTACGGGCCCTTCTGGGCGCAGACGGGTTCGGCCATGGTCCTCTTCCTTGCCGGCGACAGCTGGGTTAGGGTGCGCCGCCGCAAAGGATCGCCGCCTGCGGCGACCGATGCGGGGCTGACTTTATGGAAATGCCCGCACCTTCACAAGGGCGGCTCCCTGGTCCTCAAGCGCCTGGTCCGGAACGAAAATGTCCCAGCGCCTGCCCCTGACTGTCCTGCTCGCCAGCCCGCGCGGCTTCTGCGCCGGGGTGGACCGCGCCATCCAGATCGTGGAACAGGCGCTGGCAAAATACGGCAGGCCGGTCTATGTGCGCCACGAAATCGTCCATAACCGTTTTGTGGTCGAGTCGCTGGAAGCCAAGGGGGCGGTGTTCGTCGACGAGCTCGACCAGGTGCCGCAGGGCGCGCCGGTGGTGTTCTCGGCCCACGGCGTGCCCAAATCCGTGCCGCAGGAGGCCGAGCAGCGGCATCTGTTCTATCTCGACGCCACCTGCCCGCTGGTCTCCAAGGTGCATCGCGAGGCCGAGCGCCATCACGCCGCCGGCTGCCGCATCGTGCTGATCGGCCATCGCGGCCATCCCGAGGTCATCGGCACCATGGGCCAGCTCCCCGACGGTGCGGTGGTGCTGGTCGAGGACGTGGCCCAGGCCGAGGCGCTGCAGGCGCCGGCGGGCGAGAAGCTGGCCTATGCCACCCAGACCACGCTGTCGGTCGACGACACGGCGGCGATCATCGCCGTGTTGCGCCGCCGCTTCCCCCAGATCGAGGGGCCGAAGAAGGAAGACATCTGCTACGCCACCACCAACCGCCAGGCTTCGGTGAAGGCCATCGCCGCCCAGGCCGACGCGGTGCTGGTGATCGGCGCGCCGAACTCGTCCAATTCCAAGCGGCTGGTGGAAGTGGCGCGCAACAGCGGCTGCGCGCGGGCGCATCTGGTGCAGCGCGCCGCCGACATCGACTGGCGCTGGCTGGAGGGCGTGAGGCGGCTGGGCATCACCGCCGGCGCCTCCGCCCCGGAAGTGCTGGTCGAGGAGGTGATCGAGGCCTGCCGCCAGCGCTTCGACGTCGCCATCGAGGAGATCACGGTGACGCGGGAGAACGTGGTGTTCAAGCTGCCGCGCGCGCTCGTGGCCTGACGCGGCGGATCATGGCGGTCTACACCGAAGTCTCCGACCAGGAGCTGGAAGAATTCCTCGCCGGCTACGAGCTGGGCGCGCCGCTCTCGTGCAAGGGCATCGCCGAGGGGGTGGAGAACTCCAACTTCATGCTCTCGACCGAGCGCGGCACCTATTTCCTGACCCTGTACGAGAAGCGCGTCGATCCGGCCGATTTGCCGTTCTTCCTCGGCCTGATGGAGCACCTGGCGGCGCGCGGCATTCCCTGCCCCACCCCGATCCATGCCCGGAACGGCCAGGCGCTGGGGAAACTCGCCGGCCGGCCGGCGGCGATCATCAGCTTCCTCTCCGGCATGTGGCACAAGAAGCCGACCGCCGTGCACTGCGCCGCCTTGGGCCAGGCCGCCGCCCGCATGCACGAAGCGGCGGCCGATTTCCCCCTGCGCCGGCGCAATGCGCTCTCGGTGCAGGGCTGGCGGCCGCTGCTGGAAGCCTCGGCGCCGCGCGCGCAGGAGGTGCAGGCCGGGCTGACCGGCGAGCTGGAGAAGGAACTGGCGTTCCTCGAGCGCAATTGGCCGTCGGCGCTGCCGCAGGGCGTGATCCATGCCGATCTGTTCAACGACAACGTGCTGTTCCTGCAGGACCGCATCAGCGGGCTGATCGATTTCTACTTCGCCTGCAACGATGCGCTGGCCTACGACATCGCCATCTGCCTCAACGCCTGGTGCTTCGAGCCCGACCGCAGCTTCAACACCACCAAGGCGCGCGCCCTGCTGTCCTCGTACCAGCGCGAACGGCCTTTCACGGCCGAGGAGCGCGAGGCGATACCGATCCTGGCGCGCGGCAGCGCGCTGCGCTTCCTGCTGACCCGCCTCTACGACTGGCTGCACACGCCGCCCGATGCGCTGGTCAGGCGCAAGGACCCGCTGGAATACCTGAACAAGCTGCGCTTCCACCGCACCGTGCGCGGCATCGGCGCCTACGGCGTCGAATGAGCCGGCTCGAGGACGGCGACCAGGCCGTCGAGATCTTCACCGACGGCGCCTGCAGCGGCAATCCCGGCCCCGGCGGCTGGGGCGCGCTGCTGCGCTGGCGCGGGCGGGAGAAGGAGCTGTCGGGCGGCGAAGCGCAAACCACCAACAACCGCATGGAGATGATGGCCGCGATCGCGGCGTTGGAAAGCCTGAAGCGCGGCGTGAAGGTGAAGCTCTATACCGACAGCCTCTATCTGCGCGACGGCATCACCAAATGGCTGCCGGCGTGGAAGAAGCGCGACTGGCGCACCGCCGACAAGAAGCCGGTGAAGAACGTCGACCTGTGGCAGCGGCTGGAAGCGGCCATCGGCCAGCACCAGGTCGAGTGGCACTGGGTGCGCGGCCATGCCGGCCATGTCGAGAACGAGCGCGTCGACCTGCTGGCGCGCCAAGCCATCAAGGCATTGCGCGCCGCCGATTAGAGCGGATCACGATCGGACGGAAGCGCAGGCGCTTCCGTCCGATCGTGTGAATCCGCTCTATCTTTCAATGATGAGAGCAAATTCACATGTTTGTCGGGATTGCAAGCGATCCCGACAAACATGATTTGTTCTAGTGAATGGCTTCGCTGGGCGCGTCGGCCATCGCGCCCGCCGGCGCGTTGCGGAACTGCAATCCCGCCTTGGAGAACGAGACCGCCAGCCGCGCGCCGGGCACGGCGATGGCGCGCAGATGCGCGCAATCGGCCGGCGGCAGCTCGCCGCGCTGCAGCCCCGCGAGCCAGCGCAGCATGCCGTCCTCGTCGCAGGAGATCGAGCTCGTGGCGACGGCGCGAATGTCGAGCGGCCGCTTCACGCTGCCCAGCAGCCGCGTCATGAACTCGTCCAGCTCCAGCCAGGCGCGCGGCATGCCGGCCAGCGTGAAGCCGTGCCTTAGCTGCGGCAGCAGATTGCCGCCGCCGCGATAGGCGCTGACCCACAGCCGCACCGCCCACAGCGCGAACATCTCCGCCATCGCCAGCGAGGCGACCGCGGGTTCGGCCGCAACCTGCGCCTGCTCGGGCATCGAACCGGGAATATCCATGACGTCTCCGATTGATCGAGTCCCCGCCGATGCTAGGGAAGCACAGTCGCAAATGCAAATCATTTGCAATTGATAGGTAAGATGTTGATTAATAAGGAGAAATATCCCTACTGCTGCTTGATCGCCAGGCCGGTCGAGGCAGTGGCGCTGGACCCGGCCAAGGCGGTCGCCAGCGTGCTGGCGATGCAGCGATAGCCCAGGTCGTTGTGATGCAGCCCGTCGGGGATGAGCATGGTATCGGCCGCCAGCCCCGCAAGCTGCCAACCCTGCATCAGCGCGAAGCGGCCGAACAGCGCCGCCTGCTCTTCCCGCGCCACCGTCGCCAGCAGCTCGACCATCGGCAGGTGGTCGGGATCGGCCAGCACGCGCGGGGCGTATTGCGGGTCCATCAGCACCACGTCGGCGCCCAGCGCCTTCAGGCGGCGGATGCCGGAGCGGATGGTGTCGGCCGCCGAAGCGACGCCGTCGCTGCGCATCAGCGTGTTGGTGCCGAGCTGCCAGACCACCAGGTCGGGGCGGTGCGGCGCCACGGCGGTGGCGATGCGCTCGACCATCTGGATGTCGGTTTCGCCGCCCTTGCCTTCGTTGACGACGCGCGGCGGCGTCGACGGCCACAGCGCGCCGAGCGCCGCCGCCAGGCGGGCCGGATAGGTGCGATCCGGCGCCGTCGCGCCATGGCCCTGGGTCGAGGACGAACCGATGGCGACGATCACCGGCCGCTCGCCTCTGGCCAGCGCCGCCTTCAGCCGCGGCAACTCGCCCAGCGCGATCGCCGGCGCCGCCGGACAGGGCGGTTCCTGCTCGGCGCGCGCGAGGGAAGCAAGGCTACAGGCGAACGTCACGACGAGGGCGGCGGCGAGCGCCGACGCCGCCAGCGGCAGGCGAGGAGCGGACATGGGAAGGAAGCGAAACCTTCAGCGCGCGTTGACGATCGACTCCGCCAGCACGCGACCGATACAGGCATGCACCAGCGCTGCGCCGGCCTGCCGGGACGTCTTGTTGCTGTCGTTGAGCGCGATCCTACCCTGTTCCGTCATGATGCGCATCAGCGCATAGCGGTCCAGATACGGTACATCGCTGCCGCGCGCGGCCAACGCCATGGCGTCGGCATAGGCCTCGGCGTCGACCACCGCGCTGGAGCGGCGGCTGAATTGCGGCCCGATCAACACCACGTCGATCTTGCGCTCGCGCAGCAGGGCGACGCCGACCTCGACGGTGCTGGACAGCTCGGCCGGGTCGACGCGCAAGGCGGCATCGACCGAGCCGGTCTGCCACACCAGCAGGCTGGGCCGCCAGGACGCGGCATCGCGAATGCGCGGCAGCATGGCGGCGGCGGTATCGCCGGCATGCACATCGACGCGCAGCTCGACCGTTCCCGCCCCGCGCCGGTGCAGCAGTTCCTCCCGCAGCACTTCCGGATAGGCCGGCACGCCCGCCGCCAGCCCGGCGGCGCTGGACGACAAGGTGCCGACGACCAGGATGCGCAGCGAGGATCCCTGCCGCAGCACCATGGCGGTGGTCTGCAACCGGCCCGGTTGCAGCGTCTGGGCGACGGCGCCGTACGGGCACTTCTCGCCCGCCACCGCATTCAAGGGGGCGCCAGCGATCAGCAGCAGCAGCAAGCCGGCCGGGAGAACCCGGCCCATGCCATGGATCAAGCGGACCTCCGCACACGCTCGGCGGCGGATGCGCTGCGGTCCTGCCGCTCGACCTCGCGCATGGCCGGCGCGCTGCGCATGCCGCGGCGAATCCAGTCGCGCGAATACGCCAGAGCCACCATGACGCCGATGCCCGCGGCGCTGACCAGGACCTGCATCTCCAACCCGCTTCCGAATTCGACCAGGACGAAATGGCCGGTGAAGGAGAGAAAGATGCCACAGCAGAAGACCTGGAGCGAGTGCCGGCCGCAGGCGCGCAGCGGGGCGGTGAAGGGATGGGCGGCCAGCCCGGGCCGCAGCGCCAGCAGGCGCAGCGCCACATAGGCCAGGGCCAGGAAATGCAGCAGGCGCAGCGGGTCGAGATCGGTCTTCTTGATCGGGTAGATCGCCGCCTCGACCAAGGCCGGGACCAGCCCGGCTACCCACTCGAACGACCAGCTCATGACCACGACGAAGGCGAACAGCAGATAGGCGCCGGCCAGCCAGTCGACCGCCCGCGACGGCGGCACGTTCCAGTCCGGCCGCGCCGCCGCCAGGGCGCCCAGCACGAACAGGAACTGCCAGGCCATCGGATTGAAGAACCAGTGGGCGCCGACCGGATAGGCCGGCAGGTTGACGCCGGTGAACTGCACCAGCGCATAGAGCGCGGCCGAGCCGGCCAGCAGCCACAGCGGCCGGCGGCGCAACAGCCACAGCATCGGCGGCAGGGCCAGCAGTAGGACGATGTAGAGCGGCAGCACGTCCATGTTGACCGGGCGGAACTTGAGCTGCAGCGCCTCGATCAGCACCACCACCGGATCGTTCATGAATTCGATGATGGCCATTTCCTCGGCCAGCATGGGATTGCCCGCCTTCATCGCCAGCCAGGCGATCTGCGCCACGAAGGCGACGAACAGCAGGATATGGGCGACGTAGAGCTGCCAGACGCGGCCCAGCACGTGCAGCGCGGCGCGCAGCAGGCCCTCGCGCGCGGCAATGCGGCCATAGGCCAGGGCGGCGGCGTAGCCCGACACGAAGACGAAAATCTCCGTGGCGTCGGAAAATCCCCAGGTGCGATTGGTGAAAAGGCTGACGACGTTCTGCGGGATGTGGTTGACGAAGATGAAGATCAGCGCCAGGCCGCGAAACAGATCGAGTCTTTCGTCCCGCGCCGGCTTCATGACCTCCTCCGTCCCCACCGCAACCGCAACTCTGCGGACGGACCGCAC
Source organism: Reyranellaceae bacterium (assembly GCA_050181585.1). Lineage (GTDB taxonomy): Bacteria > Pseudomonadota > Alphaproteobacteria > Reyranellales > JAQSWP01 > JAQSWP01. The sequence goes on along the minus strand of JBFXDA010000001.1, from coordinate 371,188 downwards.
CGGTCTATCAACGCCAGAAACGGCGGCCCGGTTCCGTCGCGGACGGAGGGATCGCCGGGCTCATTCATGGCCCCGAAAATGGACGAAAAAAGGGCGGCCCGCGGCCGCCCTTTGGCGATTACGGCCGGCGAGCCGAAGGCCTCAGAGCGCCTTCAGGATCGCTTCGGCGCTGGACACCTCGAAAGCGCCCGGCTTCTCGACGTTCAGCGCCTTGACCACGCCGTCCTCGACCACCATGGCGTAGCGCTGCGAGCGCTTGCCCATGCCGAAGCCGGAGGCGTCGAAGGTCAGGCCCAGCTTCTCGCTGAACTCGGCGTTGCCGTCGGCCAGCATCTGCACCTTGTCGCCCGAATTCTGGTCCTTGGCCCAGGCGTTCATCACGAAGGCGTCGTTGACCGACACGCAAGCGATGCTGTCGACGCCCTTGCCCCGGATGGCTTCGGCGTTCTGGACGAAACCCGGCACGTGCTTGGCCGAGCAGGTCGGCGTGAAAGCGCCGGGCAGCGCGAACAGCACGACCTTCTTGCCGCCGAACAGTTCTTCGGTGGTGATCGGACGCGGACCGTCCTTGGTCATGTGCATCAGCTTGGCCGACGGAATCTTGTCACCCACCTTGATCATTTGCCGTTCCCTCCTGGCAGTCGCAAACCCGACGCGCCGCAGCCCTTGTCGAACCGCCGCAGCGCAACCCCGGCACCCTATTGGGGCGGCCGCGCTTTGTCCACCGCCCTCAAATTACTTGAATCGCAGGGCAATTGACCCCGCGCCGCCTGCCGCCGCCGCCAAGGGCGGGCCGCGCGGCCGCGGACAGGCGCAGCGCCAGCCTTGCGTTCGCCACATTGCGCCCCTAAATCGCCAGGATGGAAAGCGCCCGCCAGATCTCCGGCTCCGTCGAAGGACAATTGCTGATCGCCGTGCCGCACATGGAGGATCCGCGCTTCCGCCATTCGGTGATCTTCATGTGCAGCCACACCCGCTCCGGCGCCGTGGGGCTGGTGGTCAACAAGCTGATCGACGACATGCCGTTCACCGATCTGCTGCAGCAACTCGACATCGAGCGCGGCGAGCACGCCAATGCCATCCGCGTGCATTTCGGCGGACCGGTGGAGCCCGGCCGCGGCTTCGTGCTGCACACGCAGGACTACAGGATCGACGGCACGGCGCAGGTCGCCGGCGGCATGGCGCTGACCGCCACCACCGACATCCTGCGCGACATGGCGTCGGGACGCGGGCCGCAGGACTGCCTGCTGGCGCTGGGCTATTCCGGCTGGGGCCCGGGCCAGCTCGACCGCGAGATCCAGGAGAACGGCTGGCTGGTGGCGCCGGCCGATCGCGAGCTGCTGTTCGACGCCGAGGTCGAGACCAAATGGAAGCGCGCCTACGCCAAGCTGGGGGTCGAGCCCGGCGCCCTGTCGCAGACTTCCGGCCGCGCCTGAGCCGGCCGAAAACGGCGGGGCTTTGGCGGAAATGCAACAACAATCAATATGTTGTGTGAATTTTTTGGGAACGCATCACAAATCTGGTGACAGCACCGCCTGTCAGGACTAGCATTTTTACGTTCCTGGGGGAGGTATCGCCATAAGCGACCCACGGCCCGACCTGCGGGGCTCAAGCCCGCCTCAGCTCTTCCGGCCGCTTCGCCGTAACCCGGGTTCGACCCTGATCGGCGGCATTCCCATCCAGCCAAGGCCCAGCGCCTCCCCTTCGCGGGAGGCGTTTTGTTTTGGCGCGCCGCCGGTTCCCATGCGTCCGTCACAGGAGAGTTGAATGGCCAAGCGCGCCTCGCGTCGTCTGCAACAGCTCGATCAGGAATCCGCCCGCATCCACAATCTGTTTTTCGACAAGCCGCGCGGCCGCGGCGCCGAGCTTCCCGAAGACCGCGACCAGCGCTATCTCGCCAAAGTCCGCCCCCGCAGCGACAACCAGCGCGTCCTGATGGAATCGATCGAGCGCAACGCGCTGACCCTGGCGCTGGGCCCGGCCGGCACCGGCAAGACCTATCTGGCGATCAGCGCCGGAGTCGAGGCGCTGGAGGCCGGCAAGATCGCGCGCATCGTGCTGTCGCGCCCGGCGGTCGAGGCGGGCGAAAATCTCGGCTACCTGCCCGGCGACATGCGCGAGAAGCTCGATCCCTATCTGCGCCCGCTCTACGACGTGCTGAACGACCGGTTGGGCGCCAAGCGCTTGCGCACCTATCTCTCCGACGGCACGATCGAGATCGCGCCGGTGGCCTTCATGCGCGGGCGCACGCTGAACAACGCCTTCATCCTGATCGACGAGGCGCAGAACTGCACCTACGGCCAGCTAAAGATGCTGCTGACGCGGCTGGGCTGGCATTCGACCATGGTGCTGACCGGCGATCCCGACCAGACCGATCTGCTGGCCGGCATGTCGGGGCTGGAGGATATCGGCCGGCGCCTGGAGACGATGGACGACGTGACGGTGGTGCGGCTGAACGACAAGGACGTGGTGCGCCATCCGCTGGTCGGCCGCATGCTCTCCGTCCTTTAGAGCAAATTAGGTTTCGGCGTCCGCCGCAGGACCGTCCCGGGACGGTCCTGCGGTATTATCCGAAAGCAAGAGCGGGCCGTTCGCGGCGAGCGACAGGCCGGCATTCGCAGGTGCCGTTCCTTTTCCCTTGACTTGCGCCGTGGGCCGGAGATTTCCCCGTCGACTCTTGTCTACAGGGCCTCATGTACCGCCCGGAAAGCCCGGAAATCCGCCGATTCTGTCTCTATGGCAGTTTTGTCACGCGGGTTCTGGCGAAAACCTCTTTAGAAAAAAGGGGTTAGACGAATGCCTTATTTTTAGGCGCTGTCCAGCACATCAGGCAAACCTTGGCGAATCGCCCGCCAAACCGGGCTTCCCCACAAACTTATTCACAGAAGTCGTGGATTATCGCCGGAGCCCGAGGAATTCCTGCGCAGGACGATTCGTTTCAATCCCCCGCCAATCGCGTTGACCGGGCGCGCCGCGCTTGCCACATCACTCGCAGATGATCGGCGAAGACAGCGATATTCCAGCAGACTTCAACGGCGAGGGCGACACGGCGCCGGCCTCCGGCACGCTGGCCGCCGGCATCGCCGTGATCAAGGCGCATGTGAAGACCCTGCCGCGCGCGCCCGGCGTCTATCGCATGATCGACGCCAAGGGCGAGGTGATCTATGTCGGCAAGGCGCGCTTCCTGCGCCACCGCGTCGCCTCCTACACCCAGACGCCGCGGCTGACCACGCGGCTGATGCGCATGGTGTCGGCGACGGCCGGCATGGAATTCGTGGTCACCGGCAGCGAGGCCGAGGCGCTGCTGCTGGAAAGCAACCTGATCAAGAAGTTCCGGCCGCGCTTCAACGTGATGCTGAAGGACGACAAGTCCTTCCCCTACATCCTGATCCGCCGCGACCACCCCTGGCCGCAACTGGTCAAGCATCGCGGCGCGCGCCAGCAGGGCGGCGACTATTTCGGTCCCTTCGCCTCGGCCGGCGCCGTCAACCGCACGCTCTACGCCCTGCAGCGCGCCTTTCCGCTGCGCTCCTGCTCGGACGCCATCTTCGCCAACCGCACCCGGCCCTGCCTGCAGTACCAGATCAAGCGCTGCACCGCGCCCTGCGTCGGCTACATCGAACGCGACGAGTACGAGGCGCTGGTCGGCGAGGTGCGCGATTTCCTCTCCGGCCGCAGCCGCCAGGTGCAGGAGACCCTGTCGCGGCGCATGGAGGAGGCCAGTGCCGCGCTCGACTTCGAGCGCGCCGCGGTGTTCCGCGATCGCATCAAGGCGCTGACCCAGATCCAGTCGCACCAGGCGATCAACAACCTCGACATCGAGGAAGCGGACGTCTTCGCCCTGCATGCCGAGGGGCCGCAGGCCTGCATCCAGGTGTTCTTCCTGCGCGGCGGGCAGAACCTGGGCAACCGGCCCTATTTCTCCAGCCTGGGGGCGGATGCCGACGAGGCCGAGGCGCTGGCCTCGCTGATCGGCCAGTTCTACACCAGCCGGCCGCCGCCGAAGCTGATCCTGGTCAGCCACGATTTGCCCGAAGCGGCGCTGCTGGAAAGCGCGCTGTCGCTGGACCGCGACTACCGGGTGAAGATCGCCCGGCCGCAGCGCGGGCCGCGCGCCGCACTGATGGAGCTGGCCTTGCAGAACGCGCGCGAGGCGCTGGCGCGGCGCGCGGCGGAAAGCAGCGCCCAGCGCAAGCTGCTGGAAGGGCTGGCGGCGCTGTTCGGCCTGGAGCAGCCGCCCGAGCGCATCGAGGTCTACGACAATTCCCACATCCAGGGCAGCCATGCGGTGGGCGCCATGATCGTGGCCGGGCCGGACGGCTTCATCAAGAACGCCTATCGCAAGTTCAACATCCGCACCGCCGCCGCGGCCGGCGCGGCGAACGAGGACGGCGAGGGCATCACCCCGGGCGACGATTACGGCATGATGCGCGAGGTCTTCACCCGCCGCTTCGCCCGCGCCCTGAAGGAGGATCCCGAGCGCAGCAAGGGCCAGTGGCCCGACCTGGTGGTCATCGACGGCGGCGCCGGGCAACTGGCGCAGGCGCAGCAGGTCCTGGCCGATCTCGGCATCAGCGAGCTGGCCATCGTGTCGATCGCCAAGGGGCCGGACCGCAACGCCGGGCGCGAGCGCTTCTTCGTGCCCGGCCGCGCGCCGCTGGCGCTGGAGCCGCGCGATCCGCTGCTCTATTTCCTGCAGCGCCTGCGCGACGAGGCGCATCGCTTCGCCATCGGCAGCCACCGCGACCGGCGCTCGCGCGCCATCGCGGCATCGCCGCTGGACGAGGTGGCGGGCATCGGGGCCGCCCGCAAGCGCGCGCTGCTGCTGCATTTCGGCTCGGCCCGGGCGGTGGCCGCCGCCAATCTGGTCGATCTCGAGGCGGTGCCGGGCATATCCCGCACCGTGGCGCGCAAGGTCTACGACCATTTCCACGATGGCGGCTGAGCCGTCGCGAGGCCGGAGCAAATCGCGTTTTGACGGAATCGCTTGCGATCCCGTCGAAACCTGTGAATTTGCTCCAGTTATTGAAGGACAGAGCGGATTCACACGACCCGACGGAAGCGTGCGCGCTTCCGTCCGGTCGTGATCCGCTCTAAAGTCGGACTCATCCCGATTTCGAGCGTTTCAGGCGATATGCCGACCAATTTGCCCAATCTCCTGACCCTCTCGCGCATCGTCGCCATCCCAGCCCTGATTGCGCTGTTCTGGGTGCCGCCGCCGACCGGCAACTGGCTGGTCTTCGCCATTTTCGTCGCCGCCGCGCTGACCGACCTGCTCGACGGCTGGCTGGCGCGGCGCTGGCAGCAGGTCTCCGCCCTGGGCCGCTTCCTCGACCCCATCGCCGACAAGCTGCTGGTGGCCGCCGCCCTGCTGATGCTGGTGGCATGGGACCGCATCGGCGGGCTGGCCGTGCTGCCGGCCATCGTCATCCTGTGCCGCGAGATCCTGGTGTCGGGCCTGCGCGAGTTCCTGGCCGAGCTGAAGGTGCGGGTGCCGGTCTCCAACCTGGCCAAGTGGAAAACCACGATCCAGATGGTGGCCATCGCCATCCTGCTGGTCGGCGATGCCGGGCCGCGCTTCCTGCCGGTCCGGGAGATCGGCGAGATCGGGCTGTGGGTGGCGGCCGCCCTGACCCTGGTGACGGGCTACGACTATCTGCGCGCCGGGCTGGCGCACATGACCGGCCCCGCCCCGCCCCCGGCGCCGCCGAGCGGGCCATGAAGATCAGGCTGCTCTATTTCGCCTGGCTGCGGCAGGAGATCGGCAGCAGCGGCGAGACGCTCGACCTGCCGGCGGAGATCGCCACGGTCGACCGGTTGATGGCGCATCTGCGCGGGCGCGGCGGCGGCTATGCCCACGCCTTCGCCGCCGACGCCGTGCTGCGCGCGGCGGTGAACAAGCAGGTGGTCGATACCGTGCATCCCCTGACCGAGGGCGACGAGGTCGCCTTCTTCCCGCCTTTCACCGGCGGCTGACCGTGATCCGCGTGCAGCGCGAGGATTTCGACGTCGGCGCCGAGCTGGCCGCGCTCTCGGCCGGCAATCGCGCCATTGGCGGCATCGCGAGCTTCGTCGGCCTGGTGCGCGATCTCTCCGACGGCAGCGATGTGCGGCGCATGACGCTGGAGCACTATCCCGGCATGACCGAGCAGGCGCTGCTGGAAATCGAGGCCGAGGCGCGCCGGCGCTGGCCGCTGGAAGCGGTCGCCATCATCCACCGCTATGGGCCGCTGGCGCCGGGCGAGCGCATCGTGCTGGTGGCGGTGGCCTCCGCCCATCGCGAGGCGGCTTTCGCCGCCTGCCATTTCCTGATCGACTGGCTGAAGACCAAAGCGCCGTTCTGGAAGCTGGAAGACACCGCTGCCGGCGAACGCTGGGTCGAGGCCAAGGACAGCGACGACCGGGCGGCGGAAAGGTGGGCGAAGAAATGATATCTCGATTGCTCTGCGCCATGCTTGCCGTCCTGGCGCTGGCCACACCGGCGATGGCCGACAAACACCAGCATGGCGGCCACGGCGCCGCGGCCGGCGGCCATGCCGGGCACGACAGCGCGCCGCTCGATGCCTCAGCGCCAATGGCGATGCCCGACGCGCGCGGCAACCAGCCCCTGGCCTTCAAGCTGGTCGATGGAGTCAAGGAATTCGAGCTCGAAGTGGGGATGCTGCGCTGGCACATCCTGCCCGAGGTGATGGTGTCGGCCATGGCCTATAACGGCCAGGTGCCCGGCCCGCTGCTGCGCTTCACTCCCGGCGACCGGGTGCGGATCAAGGTCGTCAACCGGCTGGACGAGCCGACCACGGTGCACTGGCACGGGGTCGACGTGCCGATCGGCCAGGACGGCGTGCCCTCGATCAGCCATCCGCCCATCGCGCCCGGCGCCACCCATGTCTACGAGTACACCGTGCCCGACACGCCGGGCACGTTCTTCTACCACACGCATTTCGCGCCCGACCGGCAGCAGGCGCTGGGCCTCTACGGCCCGCTGATCATCGACGATCCCGCGCCGGCGACCCGGCCGACGGCGGAACACCTGATCCTGCTGGGCGAATGGCGCGTCGACGCCGACGGCACGCGGCCGGCGATGGATGCCGAGGGCATGAAGCCCAACTACTTCACCTTCAACGGCAAGGCGCATCCGGCCACGGAGACGCTGAAGGCCAAGGTCGGCGACCGCCTGCTGTTCCGCGTCGTCGGCAGCGGCCAGTTCGTCCATCCCATCCATCTGCACGGCGCGCCGTTCCGCATCGTCGGCGCCGACGGCCATGCCGTGCCCGAAGCGCGGCAGCTCACCAAGGACACGGTGCTGGTCGGCCCCGGCGAGCGCTACGACCTGCTGTGGGTGCCGACGCGGCCGGGCCAATGGATGATCCATTGCCACATCAACCACCATACCACCAACGACCACCGCGACGACGGCCATGGCGGCGGCATGATGATGATCGTCGACGTCAGCGGCTGAGGCTGAGGCTGAGGCTGAGGCTGAGGCTGAGGCTCAGCGGTACTTGATCGTCACCGCCTGCGCCACCTTCAGCGCCGTGGCGCGGGCGGCATCGGTATCCGCCCCGCGCGCCAGCGCCACGCCCATGCGGCGATAGGGCCGCGTCGTGGGCTTGCCGAACAGACGCAGATCGGTGCCGGCCTGGGTCAGCGCCGCGGCGTCGATCTCGAAGTCGAAGCTCTCCGCGTTGCGGTCGGCCAGGATCACCGCCGAGGCCGAGGGACCGTGGAGGATCGGCTCGGGCACCGGCAGGCCGAGAATGGCGCGGCAGTGCAGGTCGAACTGGGTCAGGTTCTGCGAGATCATGGTCACCATGCCGGTGTCGTGCGGCCGCGGCGACAGTTCGGAGAAGATGGCTTCCGTCCTTGTGACGAAGAACTCGACGCCGAAAATCCCCGCCCCGCCCAGATTGTCGGTGACCTTGCGCGCCATCTCCTGCGCGTCGCGCAGCAGCTTGGGCTCCATGGCCTGCGGCTGCCAGGATTCCTGGTAGTCGCCGCGCTCCTGGCGATGGCCGATGGGCGGGCAGAAAATGCAGCCGCCGTCGCGCGTGCGCACGGTCAGCAGCGTGATCTCGTAGTCGAAGGGGATGAACTCCTCGACGATCACCTTGGCGCGGTCGCCGCGCATGTTGGCGACGGCGTATTCCCAGGCATGCTTGACCTCGCCCGGCGTCTTGACGGTGAGCTGGCCCTTGCCCGAGCTCGACATCACCGGCTTCACCACCACCGGCAGGCCGATCTCCCGCACCGCCGCTTCCGTCTCGGCCAGCGATTCGGCGTAGCGGTATTTCGACGTGCGCAGGCCCAGATCGCGCGCCGCCACCTCGCGGATGCGGTCGCGGTTCATGGTCATGAAGGCGGCGCGGGCGGAGGGCACGATATGGAAGCCCTTGGCCTCGTAGTCCTGCAGCGTCTCGGTGCGGATGGCCTCGATCTCCGGCACCACCAGGTCGGGCTTGTGCCTGTCGATGGCCGCCCCCAGCTTCGCCCCGTCGAGCATGGGGAAGACCTCGCGCTCGTCCGCCACCTGCATGGCCGGCGCGCCGTCGTAGGAATCGCAGGCCACGACGTGGCAGCCCAGGCGCTGGGCGGCGATGGCGAATTCCTTGCCCAGCTCGCCCGAACCCAGCAGCAGGATCTTTTGCGGCAGTTTCATCGGTCCCCCGGCGCATCCTTCGGGAGCGCAGAATGTCATTTCTCCTTTGTCGGTGTCGATTGGGATTAACCCCAGAGGCACAGAGACACGGAGACGCTACCGCCTGGGCCTCTGTGTCTCTGTGTCTTTGTGGTTTGTCCCCGGCTCAGAAATGATAGACCCGCACCGAGGCCAGCAGCTTGCCGCGCCAGCGCAGGATTTCACAGACCCGCATCGGTTCGGCGGCGGGCGCGTGGCGGATGTATTCGACCACCGACACGCTTTCCGTTTCGTTGACCGCCTCGATCTCGAAACGCAGCGGATGCACGCGGGCGAAGGCGCGCAGCGCATAGGCCTCGATCTCCGCCTTGCCCTTCAGGAAACTGCGCCCCAGGCTCGGCGTCGCCGCCGCCACCTTGGCGCTCTCGTGCGTGGCGTTGGCGGCATAGAGGGCGGCCACCCGCGCCGCATCGCCGCTCTGCCAGGCCGCGCGCCAGGCCTCGACGCGCGGCGGGACGGCGAGCTTGCCGCTCATGCCGCCCGCCCCAGCGCCGCCGATTCCGCCTTGGGCTCGGTGCGCACCAGCAGGGCGAAATCCTCCATCAGCGCGCGCGTGAGGGGGCCGACGACGAGCTTGCGCCCGCAGGCCTCGCGCACCGGCGTGATCTCCGCCGCCGTGCCGGTCAGGAACATCTCCTGGGCGCGGTCGAGATCCTCCAGCGCCAGCGTGCGCTCGCGCACGGCATAGCCGCGCCGGCGCGCCAGCTCCATCGCCGCCTGGCGCGTGATGCCGTCGAGGAAGCAGTCCGGCCGGGGCGTATGGATCTCGCCGTCGATGACCAGGAAGACGTTGGCGCCGGTCGCTTCGGCGATGTTGCCGCGCCAGTCCAGCATCAGCGCATCGTCGTAGCCGGCCTTGATAGCGCGGTCCTTGGCCATGGTGGCGATCATGTAGAGACCGGCGGCCTTGCTCTGCGAGGGCGCGGTGTCGGGCGCCGGCCGCTTCCAGTCGGCCAGGCACAGGGCGATGCCTTTCAGCTTCGCCTCGGGCGAGAAATATTGCGGCCAGGGCCAGGCGGCGATCGCCAGATGCGTGGCGTTGCCGATCGCCGACACGCCCATCACCTGCGAGCCGCGCCAGGCCACCGGGCGGATATACCCGTCGCCGATATGGTTGGCGGCGACCACTTCGCGCGTGGCCGCGTCGATCTCCGCCTCGCTCCAGGGAATCTGGAAATCCAGCAGCTCGGCCGAGCGGCGCAGGCGGCGTGTGTGCTGGCGCAGGCGGAAGACATGGCCGTCATAGGCGCGCTCGCCTTCGAAGACGGACGAGCCGTAATGCAGCCCATGGCTCAGCACATGCGGCCGCGCCCCGCGCCAGGGCACCAGCCGGCCGTCGAACCAGATCCAGCCGTCGCGATCATCCATCGGTTCCAGCATTTCCCGATCTCCTCTTGAAACATAATTATCGACCAATATTACGCATATCTACGAAACTATCGAACGATAAGGCAGTATATCTGACAAAGTCAATATCAATGCCATATCGTCCGAAACAGCGCCTTGCGCGTTCCCTCTACCAACGGAATTCGAGGCCGGCGTAGACGGCGCGCCCATCGCCGGGGTTGAAGACATTGGCGTTGGCCGCTGTGGCCACCGGCACCACGCCGACGCTGCCGATGTATTTCTCGTCGGTCAGGTTGCGGGCATCGGCGAAGAGGCGCAGCCCGTTGCCGAAATCGTAGCCCGCCCGCGCACCGAGCAGCGCATAGGGTTTGGTCTTCACCGTGTTGGCGTTGTCGATCCAGTAGGCCTGCGGCACCCATTCGAGGTTGGGGCCGAGGAAGAAGCCCGACGGATGCGAATAGACCAGCTCGGCCCGGTAGTAATGGCGCGGCACGCCGGGCAGCTTGTTGTCGCCGAAGCTCGGATCGCCGTCGAAGCGGAAATCGGAGAAAGTGTAGGCCTGACGCAGCACCAGCCGGTCGGGCGTTTTAGCGTCCGGCGCAAACAGGTTTTCGGCCAGCCGCGCCGTCAGGCCCAGCTCGACGCCCTGGTGAATGGTGCGTCCGGCATTGAGCGAAAAAGTGGCGCTGGTGGCCGGATCGACGAATTGCTGCAGCTCGTCCTTCAGCCGGGCACGGTAGATCGCGACGTCGAAATCGAAGATCGACCACGAGCCGCGCGCGCCCAGCTCCGCCGTCCACGCCTTCTGCGCCTTCAGGTCGGCGAAGCCGGGCGCGGCCGAGGGGTTGAGCTCGGAGAAGGAAGGCGGCTCGACCGAGCGGCTGACATTGCCGAACACCTGCACGCCGGAAGACACGTCCCACAGGAAGCCCAGCTTGGGGCTGAACCAGGTGAAGTTCTTCTTCGCGCTGTCGTCGCTGCCGTCGGCGAGAAAGTCGTCCTCCGCCTTGCGCCGGCTGTGGCCGAACTGGAAGCCCGCGACCAGCGCGAATTGCGGCGCGATGTAGAACTGGTTCTCGGCGTAGAGCTCGTAATTGACCGTGGTCTCGTCGCTGTCCCAGGTCTTGGCCCCGCGCCGGCCGCCGACATTGACGAAACGCTTGTTGTCGTTGAAGCCGCGCGCCGCCGAGAAGCCGCCCGACAAGCGGTTGCGATGGCCGGCCAGCGTCCCTTCCCACATCGCGCGAGCGAACGCGCCGTAATCCTCCAGCTCGTTGTCCAGCACCTGGAAAATCGGATGGTACAGGCTCTTGCGCGCGTAGTAGCCGCCGATCTCCGCCTGCGCCGCCTCGCCCAGCAGGAAGCTGGTCTTGTTGGCCAGGCGGACGCCCTGGATGTCGCGGGCGTAGTCGTTGGCGATGTTGCCGGCCGGCGCGCGGCGCGGATGGTGCAGCGCGTCGTGCCGGCTGAGCGAGCCGGGCACTTCCTGTTTCACGTCGTTGAGATTGACGAAGAAGCGCGTTTCCCCGGCATCGCCCAAGCGGATGCCGACATTGCCGTTCAGCCGCTTGTCGTTCTGCGCGCTCTGGCGGCGGAAGCCGTCCTGCATGATCCAGGTCGGCGTCAGGTAGTAGTCGAAATCGCCCAGCTTCATGCCCGAGGCGAGCTGGAAGCGGAAGAAATCGAAGCTGCCCGCTTCCGTCCGCGCCAGGAATTTGGGCGCGTCGTGGCCGGTGGGCGAGACGAAGTTGATCGCCCCGCCCAGGCTCGCCGCGCCGTAGCGCAGCGCATTGGCGCCCTTGAACACCTCGACATAGCGCTGCGCCAGCGGCTCGACCTCCTGGAAGTCGCCGGCCCCGTCGGCGGCGTTGAGCGGGATGCCGTCTTGCAGCAGGCGCACGCCGCGCAAATGGAAATTGCGCGCCAGGCCCGAGCCGCGGATCGAGAGCTTGCTGTCTTCGCCGAACTTGGGCTGGGCGAAGACGCCGGGCACGTAGTCCAGCATGTCCTTGACGCCGACCGGCCGGCGGTCGCGGAAATCCTCGGCCGGCACCACCGCGCCGCCGCCGGGCACGCGCCTGATCTCCTGCCGCGCGTCTTCGAGCGACGGCGTCACCAGGGAGTCCGGGGCCGGGGCGGTAACCACCACCGGCGCCAGCGTGACGGGCGGGGTCTGGGCCAGCGCCTCGCCGGCCAGGATCGACAGGACGAGAACGGCCGCCACGACGGTCGGCGAACCGATCGGCGCGCCGGCGCGCCGCGACAAGGAACGACGGAACATGGGTTTTCCCCTTCGAACGCAAAACGAAACGGCGCCGCCCGCGCAAGGCAGGCGGCGCGATCAGCGGATCGTCAGGCGTGGAAGGGTGGTGCCCGGGCGGCGAAGCCCGCGACCGGCGGCGGCGCGCGCGGCCGCGAGGCGGTGTGCGGCAGCCAGGCGACGGCAAAGACGCGCGGCGCGGGGAAGACGACGGGTTGCGGCGCCAGGGCGGCGGCGGCCAGCGTCTGGGTGGCGACGCGCGGACAGGCGTAGCTGCCCATGCCGGCCGACAGGTCGCCGTCGCCGTCCTGCTGCTGGTGCTGCAGGTCGGAGAGCTTGACGACTTTCATCCCCTCGACGGTGCAGAGGATGACGGTGTCGCCGCCCAGCCTGTAGCGGCTGGGGTTGAGCGGGTCGGCCGGCGCGATGAAGGGCAGGAAAACCTGCAGCCACACCACCAGCCAGGTCAGCGCCAGGCCGGTGGCCAGCAGCCGCTCGCGTCGTGCGGTTCGCGCCCCCATGGACAAAACATATCGCCGACCGCGCCGCGAGCGCCGCGCGACAGATTGTCCGGCGAACCCTCGACAGCAAAAAGGGCCTCCCGCGGAGGCCCTTTTTGGTCGAGCGGGGAGAGGAAGCTACTCGGCCGCCTGCGCCTTGGGCTTCACCGCCGTCTCGAAATCGGCGATCAGCATCTTGCACACCGCGCCGGGCGTGAACTTGTAGGGCCCGATCTCGCGCACCGGCGTGACCTCGGCCGCCGTGCCGGTGAGGAAGCACTCGCTGGCCTTGGCCATCTCTTCCGGCATGATGGCGCGCTCGATCACCTTGATCTGGCGGTTCTTGGCCAGGTCGATGACGGTGCGCCGCGTGATGCCGTCGAGGAAACAGTCCGGCTTGGGCGTGTGGATCTCGCCGTTCATGACGAAGAACACGTTGGCGCCGGTGGCCTCGGCGACCTGGCCGCGCCAGTCCAGCATCAGCGCATCGTCGAAGCCTTCCGACTCCGCCTTGTGCTTGGAGAGCGTGCAGATCATGTAGAGGCCGGCCGCCTTGGCATGCACCGGCGCGGTGTTGGGCGCCGGCCGCTGCCATTCGGAGATCTTCAGGCGGATGCCCTGCATGCGCGCTTCCGGCGTGAAGTAGGACGGCCATTCCCACACCGCGATGGCGAGGTGGATCTTGTTGTTCTGCGCCGACACGCCCATCATCTCCGAGCCGCGCCAGGCGACGGGACGCACATAGCCGTCGACGATGCCGCTGGCCTTCACCGTCTCCTCGGTGGCGCGGTCGATCTCCTCGACGCTGTAGGGAATCTTGAAGCCCATCAGCGTCGCCGAATCGATCAGCCGCTGGCTGTGCTCGCGCAGCTTGAACACCTTGCCGCCATAGACGCGCTCGCCCTCGAACACCGAGGAGGCGTAGTGCAGCGCATGCGTCAGCACGTGCAGCTTGGCGTCGCGCCAGGGCACGAGCTTGCCGTCGTACCAGATGAGCCCGTCGCGATCGTCGAAAGCAGGTCCGGGAGCCGCCATGGCGCGAATTTCCTCCAAAGTTACATTATTTCCCAAGGGGTTGATCGTGAGTAACATTCGGCTGCATGAGAGTCAATGAAACGTCATGCGTATTGCCCTATCTTGGGTGCAACACGATGACCCAGGGAGCAGGCATGCCCGAACTGTCGCGACACCAGGCCAACCCGCTGTTTTTGCGCGAGGAAGAGCTGCGGCAGGGCATCGAGCTGCTGTTCTACGGCTATCGCGACTTCACCAACGAGGCCGACGCGCTCTTGGCCGAGATCGGTTTCGGCCGAGCCCATCACCGCGTCGTCTATTTCGTCGGCCGCTATCCCGACATCACCGTGTCGGGCCTGCTGAAGATCCTGCGCATCACCAAGCAGTCGCTGTCGCGCGTGCTGCGCGAACTGATCGACAAGGGCTATATCGACCAGACCACCGGCGCCAAGGACCGCCGCCAGCGGCTGCTGAAGCTCACCGACAAGGGCCAGGCGCTGGAGCGCGACCTGACGGCGGCGCAGGCGCGGCGGGTGGCGCGCGCCTATCGCGAGGCCGGCGCCATAGCCGTCGAGGGCTTCCGCAAGGTGCTGCTGGGCATCCTCGACGAGGAGAACCGGCGCGCGGTCGAGCGCGAACTGGTGGGCGAGACCCAGGACAAGCGCTGACGTGGTGGACGCGCCGCATATCCTGGTCGTCGACGACGACAATCGCCTGCGCGATCTGCTGCGCAAATACCTGGCCGAGAACGGCTTCCGCGTCTCCGGCGCCGCCGACGCCGCCGAGGCGCGCAAGGCGCTGGCGTCGTTCGCCTTCGACCTGATGGTGCTCGACCTGATGATGCCGGGCGAGAGCGGGCTGGAGCTGGCGCGCTCGCTGCGCGCCGAGCGGCGGGTGCCGATCCTGATGCTGACGGCGATGAGCGAAAGCGTCGACCGCATCGCCGGGCTGGAGACCGGCGCCGACGACTACCTGACCAAGCCGTTCGAGCCGCGCGAGCTGCTCTTGCGCATCCATTCCATCCTGCGCCGCGTCAACGAGATGCCGCAGGCGCCGCCCGCCGCCGCCGCGGTGGCCTTCGGCCCGTTCCGCTTCGACCTGGAGCGCGGCGAGCTCAACCGCGGCGAGGAGCGCATCAAGCTGACCGAGGCCGAGCGCGGCCTGCTGGCCGCCCTGGCGCGCAACCCCGGCGCCACGCTGTCGCGCGAGGACCTGGCGCAGCTGACCGGGCCGGGCAACAACGCGCGCACCGTCGACGTGCAGGTCACCCGCCTGCGGCGCAAGATCGAGCCCGACCCCAAGTTTCCGCGCTACCTGCAGACCGCGCGCGGACGCGGCTACCGCCTGGCGACGGAATGAGCCGCCGCTTGCAATGGGCGGGCTTCGGGCGCAATGAAACGCCATGACGACGCATCCGCTTGACCGCGCCGGCGGGCGGCTGGCTTGGCTCGACCGCCTGCTGGGGCGGCGCGAGGAGGAAAGCCGCGGCGAGCTCTACCAGCGCAAGCTGCGCAAACTGCGGCCCAAGACGCTGCTGGCGCGCGTGGTCATCATCGTCATCGCGCCGGTGGTGCTGGCGCAGCTCATCATCACCGCGGTGTTCTACGAGATCCACTGGAACAACGTCGCCGGCCGGTTGGCGCGGGCGCTGGTCAACGACATCAACTTCATCATCGCCTGGCGCGGCGACTTCCCGGGCGAGGAGAATTTCCGCTGGATCCAGCAGCGCGCCAAGGAGGACCTGCGCCTGACCGTCGTCTTCGAGCCGGGCGCGACGCTGCAACAGCAGACCAAGCCCGACCCGCTGTCGATGGTCGAGCCGATGGTCGAGCGGGCGCTGCAGCGCTACAACGCGCGGCCGTTCTATTTCGAGGTCGTCGACGAGGAGGACGACGTGCTGATCCGCATCCAGCTCGCCGACGGCGTGCTGCAGGTGGTCTCGCCGCTGTCGCGGCTCTACACCAACACCAGCTACACCTTCATCCTGGCGATGGTCGGCACCACGCTGATCCTGCTCGGCGTCGCGCTGCTGTTCATGCAGCGCACCATCGAGCCGATCCGCAAGCTGGCGGCGATCGCGGAGAATCTCGGCAAGGGCCGCGAAGTGCCCGATTTCCAGCCCGAGGGCGCGCTGGAGACGCGGCAGGCGGCGCAGGCCTTCCTGACCATGCGCGAGCGGCTGCGCCGGCAGGTGCAGCAGCGCACCGAAATGCTGGCCGGCGTGTCGCACGATCTGCGCACGCCGCTGACGCGCATGCGGCTGGGCCTGGCGATGATGGGCGAGACCGCCGAGACCGCCGAGCTGAAGGCCGACATCGCCGACATGGAGCGCATGATCGAGGGCTACCTGGCCTTCGCCCGCGGCGCCGGCGACGAGGAGCAGGCGCCGCTCGACATCGGCGACCTGATCGAGGAGGTGGCGGCCGACGCGCGCCGCGCCGGCGCAGCCATTTCCACCCGGGTGGAAGGCGACCTCAACACGATGGCGCGGCCCTTGGCGATGAAGCGCTGCCTGACCAACCTGGTGGCCAACGCGCAGCGCTACGGCAAGACCATCGCCGTGAAGGCCGTGCGCCGCAAGCGCTGGATCGACATCACGGTCGACGACGACGGACCGGGCATCCCCGCCGAGCAGCGCGAGGAGGTGTTCCGGCCCTTCTTCCGCCTCGAGCAGTCGCGCAATCCGCTAACCGGCGGCGTCGGGCTGGGCCTCACCATCGCCCGCGACATCATCCGCGGCCATGGCGGCGACCTGACGCTGGGCCAGTCGCCGGCCCAGGGCCTGCGGGCGCGGCTGCGGCTGCCGGTGTAGGTCTATCTCGCAAAGCCGTCCTGCGTATCGCGGACGTATCGGCATGGGTCGCCCGGTCAAGCCGGGCGATGACGGGGAAAGCGAAAGCAGCCAGGCAGGCCTATACCCGCACGCTTGAGTTTTTCGGGAGCGTCTGAGTTAGGCGTCTTCTCTTTTCGTCATCGCCCGGCTTGACCGGGCGACCCATGTCGAAGGAAGCGGCGCCCTGGCTAACAAGGGCCGGAGGTGTTGTGCGATGGGTCGCCCGGTCAAGGGCGATGACGGAATTAGAACAGCCGCCCGCCATTGGGCACCTGGCGCTCGGGCTGGAGCAGCACCACCTCGCCGTCGGCGTCGGGGAAGCCCAGGGTCAGCACCTCGGACATGAACTTGCCGATCTGGCGCGGCGGGAAATTCACCACCGCCGCCACCTGGCGGCCGACCAGTTCCTCGGGCCGGTAGTGGCGGGTGATCTGGGCGGAGGATTTCTTCTCGCCCAGGACGGGACCGAAATCGATGCGCAGCCGCAGCGCCGGCTTGCGCGCGCCCTCCAGCGGCGCGGCCTCGAGGATGGTGCCGACGCGGATGTCGACGCGCAGGAAATCGTCGAAGCCGATCTTCTCGGCCGGTTTGCCGTCAGGCGCGCTCATGGCAATCCCCCCTTGTGAGACGCCTGCTATAGAGCGGATCACGATTGGACGGAAGCGCATGCGCTTCCGTCCAGTCGTGTGAATCCGCTCTATCCTTTAACGTTTAGAGCAACGCCGGGCGCAAACGAAAACGGCGGATGCCTGCGCATCCGCCGTCGAACTCAACCAAACGTCGCCGCTTACTTCTTGGCGACGGCGATCTTCAGCTCGTCCAGGCTCTCGCCGACGCGCTTGTTGATCAGATCGGCGGCCTGGGTGTTGGTCTTGGCCAGCATGTCGATCGCCTCGCGCAGGTTGGCGATGGCGCTCTCGTAGCCCTTCTTGACCAGCTCGGCCTGCTTGGCGGCCTTCTCCTCGGGGGAGACGGTCGACCACAGGTCGGTCGTGGCCTTGGTCATCTCCTCGACCGAGCTGCGCACTACTTCGGCCTGGCGCTGGAACAGCGCCTGCATGCCCTCGAGGGCGGTCTGGTTGGCGGCGGTCAGCGCCTCGATGTTCTTGCGCTGCGCTTCCACAACGGTGTCGAAGCCGACGACGGGGAACTTCATGTCGGCCATGATCTTGGTGACGTCCATATCCTTGAACGGATTGAACGCGGCGAACGTCTCTTGCGCCGAATAGGCCATGTCTTGCTCCTGAGATTGCGTGTCCGGATCGGTTCTGCTTAAACCGCGTTCATGTTGCGGTGCAGCAAGGCGAAGATAGGGGCAGGGCAAGGCTTCGTCAAGGTGCAATCTTGCGGTGCACAAAAATAGGAATTATTCCAATATCTGGAAGAAGTTAGGGATTTTGCTGGGGATTCCGGGCAGCCTCCCCTGTGCTATCCGGATGCATGTCGCTGCCCATCTCTTTTGCCGCAGTGCGAGGGAAGCGGTCAAACTGGTTGAGGAAGGCGGCCATACCCTCGGCCTGCCGCAGACGCTGGTCCAGCGCCTTCATCGTGTGGGCGAGATCCACGGTATCGTCGTCCAGGAAGACGCGCAGCACGGCGGCATGCACCAGGCCCAGGCCGCGGACCCGCAGGGCGCCGGCCAGGCCGGCGGGCGAAATTCCCGCCGCCTCCAGCATCGCCGCCATGGATCGCTCCACCGCCAGCGCCAGGCCGACGGCGGCGAAAGGATCGGGCGGCGGCAAAGAGCGGCTGATCCGCCGCAAGGCGGCGCGCCAGGGCACCAGCGCCTCGTAGCGGCGCATCATGATCTCGAACAGCCGATCACGCGGGGCATCGGCGGCATCGGCCGGCCCCTCGTCCAGCACCGCCGCGTCGACATGCTGCAACACCAGCTTCAGGGCCGCCAGCGGCGTCGGCGCCAGGCGCTGCAGCTCGGCGGCTTCGAGCCCGCTGCGAGACAGCAGCGAGGCCCGCTCCAGCCCGCGCCAGCCCTCCTCCTCCAGCCCCTGGCGGGCGGCGTCGACGATGCGGGCTTGGGCGGCAGCGGCGTCCATCCGAGAAATCTAGGGACTCCGGGAAGGAAAAACCACAGAGGCACGGAGAGAACACAGAGGAATACCGGAGGAAATTCCCCGCGCCAGCGCCTTTTTTGGGGGCCGAACCTAGCCGGCCAGTTCGCGCGAGCGGCGGGCGGCGGCGGCGATCGCCTTGTCGAAGAGCTGCTGGATGCCGCTATCCGCCATCAGCACTTTCAGCGCCTCCGCCGTGGTGCCGCCCGGGCTGGTGACGTTCTGGCGCAGTTGCGCCGCCGCCTCGCTGGAGCGGCGCAGCAACTCGCCCGAGCCCGCCACCGTGGCGCGCGCCAGGCGCATGGCCATGTCGGCCGGCAGCCCGGCCTTCACCCCGGCCGCCGCCATCGCCTCGACCAGCAGGAAGACATAGGCCGGGCCGCTGCCGGAAACCGCGGTCACGGCATCGAGCAGCCCCTCGTCCTCGACCCAGACCACCTCGCCCACCGCCTTCAGCAGCGCCTCGCAGCGCTGGCGCTGCACGGGATCGACGCTGGGCCCGGCGACGGCGACGGTGATGCCTTGGCGCACCGAGGCCGGCGTGTTGGGCATGGTGCGCACGACGCGGGCCAGCGGCCCCAGGTGGCGGGCGAAATAGCCCAGCGTCTTGCCGGCGGCGATGGAGAGGAAGGCGGCATTGGCGTCGGCGAAGCCGCGCAGGCCGGGCAGGACCGCATCCATCGACTGCGGCTTGACCGCCAGCACCACGATCTCGGGGCGGAATTCGCGCGGCAGCTTGGCGGCGTCGTTGACCACGCGCTGGCGCGCGGGCAGCGGCAGGTCGGCCGGATGCGGCTCGGCGACGTAGAGATCGGCCGGCTTGACCCCTTGTTCGAGCCAGCCCTCGAGCATGGCGCGGCCCATCTTGCCGCAGCCGACGAGCAGGATTTTGCCCGCCGCCATCGGATCAGGCCTCGCCCACGGTCTCGAGGATCGACGAGGCCATGGCTTCCTGCGGCGACTTGCCGCCCCAGACGACGTACTGGAAGGCGGGATAGAAGCGCTCGCTCTCGGTGATGGCGATGTCGACCAGATCCTCCATCTGCTCGACCGCCAGGCCGGAGGTGCCGCGCAGCAGCAGCGCGTGGCGGAACAGCGGCAGGCCTTCCTCGGTCCACAGGTCGAAATGGCCCAGCCACAGCTTCTCGTTGATCATGGCCAAGAGCGAATGCACCTCGCGCGATTTCTCCGCCGGCACGCGCACGTCGAAGGCGCAGGTGAAATGCAGCGCCTGCACGTCCTCGCGCCAGGAAAAATACAGCCGGTAGTCGCACCAGCGGCCGGAGACCTCGGCGGCGATCTCGCGCTCGCTGGTGCGGTCGAAAGGCCAGTCATGCGCCAGGACAATCTGTTCGATCAGGTCGAGCGGGTTGACGAGCATGTCCTCGTCGGCGTCGTGCAGCGTTGCCCCCATGAGCCTTTCCCCGCTGAATCAGACTGCCACCGGCCGGCCTTTTCAGGGCCTGCAAGTGGCAGGTGAAAGTCGAGACCGAACCCCCTCAGAAACCGCGATATATTGTTGTTTCCGATATCCGGCCTACTAAAGTTAGCCTGCCAGAGTCGGACTCCCCGCGCAAGAGTCGGTCCCCTGCAAAGCTGGGGAGAAATAAAATAACAGGGGAAAACCCGCAAAACAGAGTCGCGTCAAAGACTTACTCGTCCTTGAAGATTTCGTACCCCGTTTCACTGGCCACATCGATGGCGGGTTCGGCCGAAGCGGGCGTGTCGATCCGCTGCGCCACCGCCGTTTCCAGCGCCGCAACCCTCGCTTCCAGCGTTTCCTGCGCGGTCCGGGCGCGGGAGGCCAGTTCCTTCACCGCCTCGAATTCCTCTCGCGTCGGCAGATCCATGCCGGCCAGCACCCGTTGCAGCCGGTCGCGCAGCCGCGCCTCCATCTCCTCGCGCACCCCGCCGGCCGCGCCCAGGGCGCTGCTCATGAGTTTCGCCAGATCGTCGAGCAGGGGATTGCGTGTCTGCATGGCCAAGCCTCCGCGCCGTACCGCGCCACCCTATGTTTAGCATCGCCGCCCGCCAGCGGCTATGCTGCGGCACGCCATGGTGGAAACGATTCTGGTGACGGGCGGTGCCGGCTTCATCGGCGCCAATCTGGTGCGGGCGCTGGCGGCGCAGGGCCGGCGCGTGGCGGTGTGCGACCGGCTGGACCATCCCGCCAAGCAGGCCAATATCGCCGGCGTGGCGCTCGACGCCCTGATCGCGCCCGAGGAGGCGCCGGACTATCTGCGCCGGCACGGGTCGGAACTGGCGGCGATCTGCCATCTCGGCGCCATCTCCTCCACCACCGAGCAGAACTGGCAGCGCCTGCAGCGCGACAATGTCGACGCCACCCTGGCGCTGTGGCAATGGTGCGCCGAGCGCGGCGTGCCGCTGGTCTACGCCTCCTCCGCCGCCACCTACGGCGACGGCGGCGCGGGCTTCGACGATGAGTTCGCCCTGGCCGCGCTCGACCGGCTGCAGCCGCTCAACCTCTACGGCAAGAGCAAGCACGAGACCGACCGCGAGATCCGCCGCCGGCTGGACGCCGGCGAGAAGGCGCCGCCGCACTGGGCCGGGCTGAAATTCTTCAACGTCTACGGCCCCTACGAGACGCACAAGGGCGAGATGCGCTCGATCATGTGCAAGCTCTACGAGCAGATCGCCGCCACCGGCGCGGCGCGGCTGTTCCGCTCGGAGCGGCCGGATTACGAAGACGGCGGCCAGCTGCGCGATTTCATCTGGGTCGGCGACTGCGTCGACATCGTGCTGTGGCTGCTGCGCACGCCGCAGGCCAGCGGCCTGTTCAACGTCGGCACCGGCCGGCCGCGCAGCTTCCTCGACGTCGCCCGCGCCACCTTCGCGGCGATGGGGCGCGCGCCGGCCATCGAGTTCGTCGACATGCCGCTTTCCCTGCGCGGCAAATACCAGTATTACACCCGCGCCGAGATGCATCGCCTGCGCGCCGCCGGGTACCGGCCGGATTTCACCGCGCTGGAAGACGGCATCGGGCGTTACGTCCGCGACTATCTCTCCCGGCAGGACCGCGCGTGATCCCTCTGGCAACCGCCCTGGCGATTCCCTTCCCCGACATCGGACCGAACCTGATCGAGATCGGGCCGATCGCCATCCGCTGGTACGCGCTCTCCTATATCGCGGGCCTGCTGCTGGGCTGGCAGATCGCCAAGTTCCTGGCCGCCCGCCCGCCGCATGTCGTGAAGCCGGAGAAGATCGACGATTTCCTGCTGTGGGCGGCGGTCGGCGTGGTGCTGGGCGGGCGCATGGGCTACGTGCTGTTCTACAAGCCGGCCGAGTTCCTGGCCGATCCGCTGGAGATTTTCGCCGTCTGGCACGGCGGCATGTCGTTCCACGGCGGCCTGCTGGGCAGCATCGCCGCCATCATCGCCTTCGCGTACCGGCACAAGCTCAACCTCTTCGCCTTCGCCGACATCATCGCCTTCGCCACGCCGCCCGGCCTGTTCTTCGGCCGCATCGCCAATTTCATCAACGGCGAGCTGTGGGGCCGCGCTTCCGACGTGCCCTGGGCCATGGTGTTCCCGCACGACCGGCTGCAGCTCGCCCGCCATCCCAGCCAGCTCTACCAGGCACTGCTGGAAGGCGCGCTGCTCTTCGCGGTGCTGGTAATTGCGGCGCGTTTCTTCGGCGCGCGGCGCCATCCGGGCATGATCTCGGGCCTGTTCCTGGCCGGCTACGCCATCGCGCGGCTGATCGGCGAAATGTTCCGCGAGCCCGACGCGCATCTGGGCTTCATCATCGGCCAGAGCATCACCATGGGCCAGCTCCTGTCGCTGCCGCCGCTGCTGTTCGGCCTGTTCCTGATCTGGCGCGCGGCGCGCAAGCCGGCGCTTCCTGCTTGAGATGGCGGCCTGAGATGGCCGAAAGCCTGCGGCAGAAGCTGGCGACGCGCCTGACCCTGGGCGGGCCGATCACCGTGGCCGACTATATGAGCGAGGCGCTGGCCAATCCGCGCCACGGCTATTACCGGCACCGCGATCCGCTCGGCGCGACGGGCGACTTCATCACCGCGCCCGAGATCAGCCAAACCTTCGGCGAACTGATCGGCGCCTGGCTGGCCGAGCGCTGGCAGGCGCTGGGCGCGCCGGCAGCGGTGCGGCTGGTCGAGCTCGGCCCCGGGCGCGGCACGCTGATGGCCGACGCGCTGCGCGCCACGCGCCAGGTGGCGGGGTTCCACCGCGCCGTCGACCTGCATCTGGTCGAGATCAATGCCGCGCTGAAGGAGCGGCAGCGCCAGGCGATCGCGGCCGCAGCGCCCGCAGTGACGCCGCACTGGCAGGACGGCTTCGCCGCCGTGCCCGACGGCGCGCCGCTGCTGCTGGTGGCCAACGAATTCTTCGACGCCCTGCCGATCCGCCAGTTGCAGCGCACCGAGCGCGACTGGCGCGAGCGCCTGGTCATGCTGCACAACGAGGCGCTGCGCTTCGTGCTGGCGCCCGGCCCCTCGCCGCTGGCCGCAGTGCTGCCGCCGGCGCTGGCCCAGGCCGGGCCCGGCGCCATCGCCGAGATCTCGCTGCCGGCGCGGGCGCTGGCGCGCGACATCGGCGAGCGCCTCGCCCGCCATCGCGGCGCCGCCCTGATCGTCGATTACGGCCATGCCAGCCCGCAGGCCGGCGATTCGCTGCAAGCCGTGGCGCGGCACAAATACGCCGATCCGCTGGCCGCCCCCGGCGAGGCCGACCTGTCGGCGCATGTCGATTTCGCCGCCCTGGCGCACAGCGCGCGCGACGCAGGCGCGGCCAGCCACGGGCCGGTCCCGCAAGGCGAATTCCTGCGGGCGCTGGGCATCGAGCAGCGCAGCGCCGCCCTGCAGGCGCGCGCCGATGCGACGCAGGCGGCGGTGCTGGAAGCCGGCGTGCGGCGCTTGATCGAGCCGCGCCAAATGGGCACCTTGTTCAAGGTCCTGGCGCTGACAGACCGGCAGTCCTCCGCGCCGGCCGGGTTCCCTGTCATCGAGGCATGAAGGGTCATCGAGGCATGAAGGTGATCACGCTCGAGCCCCTCGCTTCCCTGCCGGGAATCAGGCACGGCTTCTTCACCCGCCGCGGCGGGGTCAGCGACGGGCTGTTCGCCTCGCTCAATTGCGGCCTGGGTTCCGGCGACGACCGCAGCAAGGTGGCGCAGAACCGCGCCCGCGCGGCGCACGCCTTCGACCTGCCGGCCGAGCGCCTGCTCACCGTCTACCAGATCCATTCGCCCGAGGTCGTCGCCGTCGCGCAGCCCTGGACGCCGCAGCAGTCGCCGAAGGCCGATGCGCTGGCGACCGACCGGCCCGGCATCATGCTGGGCGTGCTGGCGGCCGATTGCGCGCCGGTGCTGCTGGCCGACCCGGTCGCGCGCGTCGTCGGCGCCGCCCATGCCGGCTGGCGCGGCGCCCAGGCCGGGGTGGTCGACAGCGCCGTCGCGGCGATGGAAAAGCTGGGGGCGCAGCGGCGCCACATCGTCGCCGCCATCGGGCCTTGCATCGCGCAGGCCTCCTACGAGGTCAGCGACGATTTCCTGGCGCCGTTCCTGCAGCAGGACCCGGCCAATGCCCGCTTCTTCGCCCCCGGCCGGCGCGAAGGCAAGAAGCAGTTCGACCTGCCGGCCTATCTGGCGCACCGCATGGCGCGGCTGGGCCTGGGCGGGATCGCCGTCAGCGGCCGCGACACCCAGGCGGAGGAAGACGATTTCTTCAGCTACCGCCGCGCCACCTTGCGCGGCGAACGCGATTACGGCCGGCTGCTCTCGGCCATCGCGCTGGAGCCGTGAATGCCCTATACCGTCCTCTTCATCGCTTTCTGCTTCCTCGGCCTGCTGGTGACCTGTGTCGTCATTTGAGTTCCTGCGCTGGCCGGCGGCGCTGTTGCTGCTGGCCGTGCTGGCCGGCTGCGGCGACCTGCCCCGCCCCTTCCAGCCCGAGGCCAAGTCGATGCCGGTGGTGCGCCCGGTCTCGCCGGAAGCGGCGGAGCTGATGCGCGAGAAGGCGGCGGTGGCGGTGCAGGCGGTGGCCAACCTGCCGGCCGAAGGCGGCGAGCGCCTGGCGGCGGCGATGGCGGTGGCGCTGCGCAACGAGGGCGTGGCCGCCGACATCGATCCGCAGGGCCCCAGCCTCACCCTGGCCGGCATCGCCAACGTGCGCGAAGTGCCCAACGAGCTGGAGGTCAAGGTCACCTGGTTCCTGCTCGATACCGGCGGCCGGCGCCTGTCGCAGATGGACCAGATCACGCGCGGCCGCGTCGAGGACTGGATCGAAGGCAACGACCGGCTGATCTCGCGCATCGCGCAGAACCATGCCCGGCCGGTGGCGGGGATGATCAACCTCTATTCCGCGTCGGCGCGCGGCGGCCGCCCCGAGGCGACGGCGGCGGACGGCAATGGCGCGCCGGCGATCCCGCCGGACAAGCCGGACCGCAACGCCGCCAACGGCAACGGCGCCCAGCCCGCCGCCGCACCGGCGAAATCCGCGCCGGTGCAGCAGGCGGCGGCGGCGGCCAAGCCGCGCCAGGTGCGCATCGTGGTGCCGCGGGTCACCGGCGCGCCGGGCGACGGGCAGGACAGCCTGACGGCGGGCATGAAGCGGGCGCTGGGGCGGCGCAATTTCGCCATCGTCGCCAAGGCCGATCCCGACAGCCTGACGGTGCGCGGCAAGGTCGAGATGAAGCCGTTCAACAACGGGCGCGAAGTCATCACCATCACCTGGGCGGTGCTGGATTCCAAGAACAACCCGGTGGGCGAAATCGAGCAGTCCAACGTCATTCCCGCCGGCGCGCTCAACGGCGAATGGGGCCCGATCGCGCGCGAGATCACCGTCGCCGCCGCCGAAGGGCTGCTCGACCTGCTCGACAAGGCGAGCAAGGCGGCGCGCGAATAGCGTCCTGTCCTATTCGATGGGACGCAGCTCCAGGCGCAGCAAGGCGAGATTGCCGGTCCAGAAACCGAAGGCCGACAGTTTCAGGTAGCGCTCGTAGCGGGCCACCTGCTCGGGGCCGACCAGCGCCGTCGCCTCCTTGCGCTTCGCCCGCAGATTGTTGGCCCATTGCTCGCAGGTGCGCGCGTAGTCGATGCGGTCGTTGCGCAGCATGACGATCTCGAACAGCCCCTCGCAGGCCGCCACGATCTCCTCCAGCCGCGGCAGGTCGGAATCGGGGAAGATCTGCGCCATCAGCTTCACGTTGGGATCGTCGCGCCGCAGCTTGCCGTAGGCGATGGTCTGCAGCGACATGCCGCCCTTGGGGTTGAGCCAGGCGCGGCATTTGGCGAAGAAGTCGCGATAGATCGCGATCTTGGCCGCGGCATCGTCGTCGGGCCGGGTGAAATGCTCGAAGGCGCCGATGGAGACGATCGAATCGTAGGGCTGCGCCGGGTTGTGCTCGGCCCAGCTTTCCAGCCGCACGTCGATCTTGGCCGGCAGGGCGCGCAGGATGTGATCGGCCTGCGCCCGGCTCAGCGTCAGGCCCATGACCTGCTCGACGCCGGGCAGGCCGGCCGCCGCCGTCACCACCGCGCCCCAGCCGCAGCCGATGTCCAGCACCCGCTTCGCCTTCTCCGCCCGCGCCGCGCGCAGATGCCAGGCGATCTTGTTGCGCTGCGCCCATTCCAGCGGCCGGGCGTCCTCGGCGCTGTCCCACAGGGCGGCGGAATAGGTCAGCGTCAGGTCCAGCCACAGGGCGTAGAATTCGTTGCCGACGTCGTAATGCGCCTGGATCGCCTCGGCCGACGCCCCCTGCACTTCCTTCGATCCGCTCAATTTGCCTCTCCGACCCCCGCGCCCGACCCCCGCGCCGCAGCCCCGCCGAAACAGCATAAGCCCCGGTTTCCGCAGCGTGTTTACAGAAATGGGTCCGGTTGATAGATTGCGCCGCGCGGTGACGGGGATTACCGCTAACTTGTTGTAATGTCTAGTGGTTTTTCCCAGCCTGCCGGCGCGCCGCGCGGGCGCGGGGGGATAGAGGCATGAAAGTCATCGCCGGCAATTCCAATCGGCCGCTGGCCGAGGCCATCTCGAGCTATCTCGGGCTGCCCCTGACCAAGGCCAGCATCCGCCGTTTCTCGGACCTCGAGATCTTCGTCGAGATCCTGGAGAACGTGCGCGGCGAGGACGTGTTCGTCATCCAGTCGACCTCCTATCCGGCCAACGACAACCTGATGGAACTGCTGGTGATCTGCGACGCGCTGCGCCGCGGTTCGGCGCGGCGCATCACCGCCGTCATCCCCTATTACGGCTACGCCCGCCAGGACCGCAAATCCGGCCCGCGCACGCCGATCTCGGCCAAGCTGGTGGCCAACCTGATCACCACCGCCGGCTGCAACCGGGTGCTGACGCTGGACCTGCATGCCGGGCAGATCCAGGGCTTCTTCGACATCCCGGTCGACAACCTGTTCAGCGCCCCGGTGTTCACCGCCGACATCATGCAGAAATACAAGGGCGACGACCTGATGATCGTCTCGCCCGACGTCGGCGGCGTGGTGCGCGCGCGCGCCATCGCCCGGCGGCTGGACGCCGACCTCGCCATCATCGACAAAAGGCGCGAGCGCGCCGGCGTGTCGGAAGTCATGAACATCATCGGCGACGTCAAGGGCCGGCGCTGCATCCTGGTCGACGACATCGTCGATTCGGCCGGCACGCTGTGCAACGCCGCCGAGGCGCTGATGGAAACCGGCGCCGCGACGGTGGCGGCCTACGTCACCCATGGCGTGTTGTCGGGCGGTGCCGTGGCGCGCGTCGGCGCCTCGCCGCTGGAAGCGCTGGTCACCACCGACAGCATCCAGGCGACCGAGGCGGTGCGCGTCTCGCGCAACGTGCGCCAGATCACCATCGCGCCGCTGATCGCCGAGGCGATGCGGCGCATCAGCGACGAGCGCTCGGTGTCGAGCCTGTTCGACTGAACGGATTTGCCAGGAATTCGCGGACGCGGCACCCCTGGAGGCCGGTTCGCGGAAACGGCGGCGGGATGGTCCTGCTGCCGGACGCTCTGAGACGAAGGAGAAAGTCATGAGCGAGATCGTCAACCTCAACGCGCAAGCGCGCGAAAAGGGTGGAAAGGGGCCCGCCCGCGCCGTCCGTCGCGCCGGAAACATTCCGGCCGTGATCTACGGCGCAAAAGAGCCCCCGATGCTGATCGCCGTGCCGCCCAAGGAATCGGTGCGCGAACTGCACCGGCCGGGGTTCTTCACCCGCCGCATGACCATCACCATCGACGGCAAGAAGCACGAGGTGCTGCCGCGCGACGTGCAGCTCGATCCGGTGACGGACCGGCCGGTGCATTTCGACTTCCTGCGCATCACCAAGGACTCCATCATCGAGGTGATGGTGCCGGTGGTGTTCCTCAACGAAGGCGCCTCGCCCGGCCTCAAGCGCGGCGGCGTGCTGAACATCGTGCGCCACGAAGTCGGCGTGCGCTGCAAGCCCGACGCCATCCCCGAGAAGCTGGAATTCGACCTGACGGGCCTGGAGATCGGCCACTCGATCCACATCTCGGCCATCAAGCTGCCGGCCGGCGTCACGCCGGTGATCCGCGACCGCGACTTCACCGTCGCCACCATCGCGCCGCCGACCGTGGTGCGCGAGGAGGCCGCCGAAGCCAAGCCGGCCGCCGATGCGGCGGCGCCCGCGGCAGGTGCTGCGGCTCCGGCCGCCGGCGCGGCCCCGGCAGCCGGCGCGGCTCCCGCCAAGGCCCCGGCTGGCGGCGACAAGGGCAAGAAGTAACGGCGCTTCGCGCCGTGCGGAGCGCCTGACGCCATGCTGCTTCTGGTGGGGCTGGGCAATCCGGGCGCGCGCTACGCCGGCACGCGCCACAATATCGGCTTCATGGCGGCGGACCTCATCGTCCGCCGCCATGGCTTTTCGCCCTGGCGCCGACGCTTCCAGGGCGAGGCGGCGGAGGGCGCGCTGGACGGGGTGCGCACGCTGGCGCTGAAGCCGACCACCTTCATGAACGAGTCCGGCCGCGCCGTCGGCGAGGCGATGAATTTCTTCAAGCTGACGCCGGACGACGTCGTGGTGCTCTACGACGAGATCGACCTGGCGCCGGGCAAGGTGAAGGTGAAGAAGGGCGGCGGCGCGGCGGGCCATAACGGCATCCGCTCGATCGACGCCCATATCGGGCCCGATTTCTGGCGCGTGCGGCTGGGCGTCGGCCATCCCGGCGACAAGGCGCGCGTGCACGGCCACGTGCTGTCGGACTTCGCCAAGGCCGACGCGGCGTGGCTGGAGAAACTGCTGGAGGCGGTGGCCGACGCCATGCCGCTGATGGCGAAGAAGCAGGACGGCAGGTTCATGAGCCGCGTGGCGCTGCTGACGCAGCCGCCGCCGGAGAAGAAGCCGCCGCCGGCGGCGGAGAGCGAATAGAGAGACGCCGCGAGCGCGGCCGGGTGGAGTTGGCAGGAAATGGGTTTCAAGTGCGGCATCGTGGGTCTGCCCAACGTGGGCAAATCGACCCTGTTCAACGCGTTGACGGCGACGCAGGCGGCGGAAGCGGCCAATTATCCCTTCTGCACCATCGAGCCCAATGTCGGCCGCGTCGCGGTGCCGGACGAGCGGCTCGAGGTGCTGGCGAGGATCGCGGGCTCGGCCAAGCTCATTCCCACCCAGCTCGAATTCGTCGACATCGCCGGCCTGGTGGCCGGCGCCAGCCGGGGCGAGGGCTTAGGGAATCAGTTCCTGGGCCATATCCGCGAGGTCGACGCCATCGCCCATGTGCTGCGCTGCTTCGAGGACGACGACATCACCCATGTCGCGGGCTCGGTCGATCCCCTCCGCGACATGGAGATCATCGAGACCGAGCTGATGCTGGCCGATCTCGACAGTCTCGAGAAGCGCCTGCCGATGCAGCAGAAGAAGGCCAAGGGCGGCGACAAGGAGGCGGCCGCCGAGGCGGCGGTGATGGAGCCGGTGGTCAAGGCGCTACGCGAGGGCAAGCCGGCGCGCACGGTCAAGCTCGACGGCGAGGACGCCGCCATCCTCAAGCGCCTGCAGCTTCTCACCGCCAAGCCGGTGATGTTCGTATGCAACGTGTCCGAGGCCGAAGCCGCGACCGGCAACGCGCATACCGAAACGGTGGCCAGGCTGGCGCGCGAACAGGGCGCGACGGTGGTGGTGATCTCGGCCGCCATCGAGGCGGAAGTGGCGCAGCTTGCCGAGCCGGCCGAAAAGCAGGAGTTCCTGGCCACGCTGGGCCTGACGGAGACCGGCCTGGCCCGCGTCATCGCCTCGGGCTATGCGTTGCTCGATCTGGTCACCTTCTTCACCGTCGGGCCGAAGGAGGCGCGCGCCTGGACGGTGCGGCGCGGCGCCAAGGCGCCGGAAGCGGCCGGCGTCATCCACACCGATTTCGAGAAGGGCTTCATCCGCGCCGAGACCATCGCCTATCCCGACTACGTCGCCTGCAACGGCGAGAACGGCGCCAAGGAAGCGGGCAAGCTGCGGCTGGAAGGCAAGGACTACGTGGTCCAGGACGGCGACATCTTCCACTTCCGCTTCAACGTCTAGAAATGGTCACAGACGGTTCCTCCTTACCCGGCAGGTCGTAACCTGCTTTCCGATCGGTGCCTTCTTGCCACGTCGGCCGGCGAGGCAGAGAGTCGGGAGCGATCGCCGTACCGGGAGCAGCGGCGGTCGCCAAACGAGCGGATGCAAGTCCGCCCGCGACAACGGAAGGAACGCAAGCGATGAAACTCTACTTCTCCCCCGGCGCCTGTTCGCTCTCGCCGCATATCGTGCTGCGCGAAGCCGGGCTGAAATTCGATCTCGAACAGGTCGACCTGAAGGCCAAGAAGACCAAGTCCGGCGAGGATTTCTGGAAGGTCAACGCCAAGGGCTACGTGCCGGCGCTGAAGCTCGACGACGGCACCACCATCACCGAAGGCCCCGCCATCGTGCAGTACGTCGCCGACCGGACGCCGGGCTCGAAGCTGGCGCCGGCGGCGGGCACGCTGGAGCGGGTGCGGCTGCAGGAATGGCTGAACTTCATCTCGACCGAACTGCACAAGGGCTTCTCGCCGCTGTTCGCGCCCGACACGCCGGACGCCTACAAGCCCATCGTCACCGACCGGCTGGTCAAGCGCTTCACCTGGGTCGACAGCCAACTCGCCGGCAGGCAATACCTGCTGGGCGACGACTTCACCGTCGCCGACGCCTATCTCTTCACCATCTGCCAGTGGGCCTCGTTCATGAAATTGCCGCTGGACACTCTCGGCAACCTGAAAGCCTGGCGCGAGCGCGTCGCCGCCCGCCCCGCCGTCAAGGCGGCGCTGCAGGCCGAAGCCGAGGCGCGCAAGGCGGCCTGAGCCACCGGACCCAAAGCAAAAGGGAGGATGGTCGCCCATCCTCCCTTTTTTCTTTGCGCGGATACCTCGCTCAGGCGGCCTGCGACAGCCCCGCTCCGGCCAGGGTCGCCTCGCCTTCCAGGGTCACGGCCACCGCATGCACCACCGAGGCGATGCGGATGGCGGCCTGGATCTGCTCGGCCGAGAGCCCGGCCTTGCGCAGCTCGTGCTCGTGCGCGTCGATGCACATGCCACAGCCGTTGACCGCCGACACCGCCAGCGACCACAGCTCGAAATCGGCCTTCTCGACGCCCGGCTTGGCGATGACGTTCATGCGCAGCTTGGCCGGCAGCGTCTTGTAGTCGGCCGCCGAGGCCAGATGCACGAAGCGGTAGTAGATGTTGTTCATCGCCATGATGGCGGCGGCCGCCTTGGCCGCGTTCAGCGCCTCGGGCGACAGGACGGGAGCGAACTCGGCGCTCACCGCCTCGATCACCTGCGGGTTGCGCGAGGCGATGGCGGAAGCGACGAAGGCGCCGGCGCGCTGCTGCTCGCTCAGCGCCGCCTCGGCGGCCAGCGAGGAGATGTTGAGCTTCAGGTCCTTGGCGTACTCCGGCAACGCCGACTTCAGGGTTTCGATCGACATGGTCAGCTCCTTGCAGAGGAGGAAAAAGGTGGCGACGGCCTTGGGGGGAGATGGGGATAAGGCCGTCGCCGGTGTCGCACCGAAGGCCTGACCGTTACGCGGCCTTCAGCACGGCATCGCCCTTCTGCCAGTTGCAGGGGCAGAGTTCGTCGGTCTGCAGCGCGTCGAGCACCCGCAGCACCTCGGCCGGGTTGCGGCCCACCGACAGGTCGTTCACCGAGGCGAAGCGGATGACGCCGTCGGGATCGACGATGAAGGTGGCGCGCAGCGCCACGCCCTCGTTCTTGTCGAGCACGCCCAGCGCCTGCGACAGCTCGCGCTTGATGTCGGCCAGCATGGCGAACGGCAGCGCCTTGAGGTCGGCGTGGTTCTGGCGCCAGGCCAGGTGCACGAACTCGCTGTCGGTCGAGACGCCGTAGACGACGGCGTCGCGGTCGTTGAAGTCGCCGTTCAGCTTGCCGAACGCGGCAATCTCGGTCGGGCAGACGAAAGTGAAATCCTTCGGCCAGAAGAACACGACCTTCCACTTGCCCTTGTCCGAGGCGTCGGAAATCTGGGTGAAAGCGGTCTTCGGGTCGGTGGTGACGACGGCTTTCAGGTCGAAAGCGGGAAACTTGTCGCCTACGGTCAGCATATCGATACGCTCCTTTTGCAGATCGGTTTCAACACGCGCGTGTGGCTGGCGTGAAGCTGGCTTGACATCCATATAGGCCCGCCTACATCATCGATCCAATGAATGTTTTTGGACTAGAAAATCGGATTTCTCGATGATCAATCCGCCCAGCCTGCAACAGCTCAAGTACCTGATCGCGCTGGCGGAAACCCGCCATTTCGGGCGCGCCGCGGAGGCTTGCGCGGTAACGCAGTCCACGCTGTCGGCCGGCCTGCAGGAGCTGGAAAGCCGGCTGGGCGCCCGGCTGGTCGAACGGCGCAAGCGCGGCGCCATGCTGACGCCCTTGGGCCAGCAGGTGGTGGAGCGGGCGCGGCACATCCTGAGCGAGGCCGAGGCGCTGGTCGACCTGGCGCAGGCGACGCGCGAGCCGCTGTCGGGAGCGCTGAAGCTGGGCGTCATCCCCACCATCAGCCCCTATCTGCTGCCGCGCATCATGCCCGCGCTGCGCCGCCGCCACCCCAAGCTGCGCCTCTATCTGACCGAGGACCTGTCGGCCCGCATCGCCGAGAAGCTGGATGCCGGCGAGCTCGACGCGCTGCTGCTGGCCCTGCCTTACGACCTGCCGGGGGCGGAGACCATGGCGCTGTTCGACGACGCCTTCCTGTTCGCCTGCCGCAAGGATCACGCCCTGGCGCAGGCCAAAACCCTGCCGCCGGAGCGGCTGAACAGCGAGCCGCTGCTGCTGCTGCAGGACGGCCACTGCCTGCGCGACCACGCGCTGGCCGCCTGCAGCCTGATGAACCGGCGCGGCACCCAGCCCTTCCAGGCGACCTCGCTGCCGACCCTGATCCAGATGGTCGACAACGGCATCGGCACCACCTTGCTGCCGTCGATGGCGGTGGCGGCCGGCGCGCTCAAGGGCACGCATATCGTGACGCGGCCGCTGGCCGGCGCGCCGACGCCCTCGCGCGGCATCGGCCTGGCCTGGCGCAAGGCCTCGCCGCGGCGCGAGGAGTTCCGCCTGCTGGGCCGCGACATCGTCGAGCTGTCCGAGAAAGCCGGGCTGACCGACGCCGCCTGAGGGGATTGCGGCCGGCGCAACGCTGCGGCGTGGAAATTGCTTCGGCAAGATCGCGCCGATGCGGCATGGTGCTTCACCCGTCGCAGAACGGGGATGGGGAGATCGCTTGAGCGCCTTGAGCCGCGAGAACCAGGGCCTGCTGCTGGGGCTGCTGGGGGTGACCATGCTGTCGGTCACCCTGCCCGCTACGCGCCTGGCGGTGGCGGAGTTCGATCCGCTGCTGGTCGGGCTGGCGCGCGCCACCATCCCGGCCATTCCCGCCGGCATCTTGCTGCTGCTGACCCGCCAGCAGCGGCCGACGCGGCAGGAGGTGGGGCGCCTGCTGATCGCCTCGATCGGCATCGTGTTCGGCTTCCCCATCCTGATGACCATCGCCATGAAGACCCTGCCCTCGGCCCATGGCGCGGTGGTCACCGGCATCATGCCGCTGGCGACCGCCGCGGTCGGCGCCGTGGTCTCCGGCGACCGGCCGTCCTGGGGCTTCTGGCTGTGCGGCATCGCCGGCAGCGGCGCCGTCATCGCCTATGCGCTGATCGACGGCGCGGGCGAACTGGCCTGGGCCGACCTGCTGCTGGTGGTCGCCATCCTCACCGCCGCTTTGGGTTACGCCGTCGGCGGCCAGGCGGCCAAGCGCCTGGGCGGCTGGCAGACCATCTGCTGGATCATGGTGCTGGCGCTGCCGGCCTCGGCATTGCTGGTGCCGATCATCGGCCCCGAGCTGCCGCAGACCTCGCCGTCGCAGGACGCCTGGTTCGGCTTTCTCTACGTGCTGTTCGGCAGCCAGTTCCTGAGCTTCTTCGCCTGGTATCGCGGCCTGGCGCTGGGCGGCGTCACCCGCGTCAGCCAGCTCCTGCTGCTGCAGCCCTGCATCACACTCGTGTTCGCCGCCTGGCTGGCCGGCGAATCCTTGGGCTGGCTGGAGATCGGCTTCACGGTGCTGATCGTGGCCATCGTCGCCCTCGGCCGGCGCATGCCGATCCGGCCGGGGCCGGCGCCCTAACGCAGGGCGGCGATGGCGC
The DNA here is from genome assembly GCA_050181585.1 of Reyranellaceae bacterium. Lineage (GTDB taxonomy): Bacteria > Pseudomonadota > Alphaproteobacteria > Reyranellales > JAQSWP01 > JAQSWP01. Next base: position 336,838 of record JBFXDA010000001.1, on the reverse strand, counting down.
GGCAGAAGCGCGCCACCTCTTCCTCCGTGTTGTAGGCATGCACCGAGGCGCGCGTCACGGCCGCCAGGCCGCGCGCGATCAGGTCCATCTGCGAATAGTCGCCGGACGATACCGAAACGTTGATCGCCTGCGCCCGCAACGCATCGCGCACGGTTTTGGGGTCGATGCCTTCGACCGAGAAGGTCACGATGCCGCCCTGGCGCCGGCCGCGATCCTGCACCGTCACACCGCCGATCGCGCGCAGGCCGGCGCGCAATCCCGCCGCCAGCGCCACGATGCGGTCCGACACGGCAGCCTCGCCCAGCGCCAGATACTGGTCGATGGCGACGCCCAGCCCGATCTTGCCGGCGAAGAAGCATTCCCAGTTCTCGAAGCGGCGGGCATCCTCGCGCACCTTGTAGTCGCGCAGGCCGGTCCAGCTCGCCGAATGCAGGTCGAGGAAGGGCGGATCGAGCGTTTCGATCAGATCCCGGCGCACGTAGAGAAACCCCGTGCCGCGCGGCCCGCGCAGATATTTGCGCCCGGTGCCCGAAAGCATGTCGCAACCCAGCGCCGCCACGTCCAGCGGCACCTGCCCGGCCGACTGGCAGGCATCGAGCAGATAGAGCACGCCCGCAGCCCGCGCCACCCGCCCCACCGCCTCGGCCGGCTGCACCATGCCGTTATGGCTGGGCACGTGGGTGATGGCGATCAGCCGCGTGCGCGGGTCGATCATGCGCTTCAGCGCCTCGACGTCGATCTGGCCCGATTCATCGTCGGGCACCACGTCGATCGCCGCCCCGGTGCGCTTGGCCGTCTGCAGGTAGGAGATGAAGTTGGAGGCGTATTCCGACACCGAGGTCAGGATGCGGTCGCCCGGCGCGAACCGCAGCGAGTAGAACGCCATGTCCCAGGCGCGGGTGGCATTCTCGATGAAGGCGACCTCGTCGCGCCGGCATTTCAGCAGCGAAGCCGTGGCGTCGTAGAAATGCTCCAGCGCGCCATCGTTGCGGTCGGCCGCCTCGTAGCCGCCGATCCGCGCCTCGAGCTGCAGATGATCGGTGACGGATTGCAGGGTGGCGTGGGTCATCAGCCCGGCGCCGGCATTGTTGAAATGCAGCACGTTCTCGCAGCCGGGCGTCTGCGCCCGCAGCGCGGCGACATCCAGCGCCATGCTCAGACCGTTTCTCGCATCAGAGCCGCGGTGCGCTCGTTGTCCTCGCCGCCCAGCGCGTCGAGCATCGCGGCCGCCTGCTCGCGGTCCTTGACCGACTTGTTCTGGCTCAGCTTGGCCTTGCCCTCCAGCCGCTCGATCTCGATCTCGAAGGCGACGATGCCGCGGGTCATGCCCTCGGCCAGGCCCGGCGGCAGCGAGTCCATGCGCCAGGGCGCGTCGAAGCCGCTTTCGTAGGTGTCGACCAGTCGCCGCAGCGTCGCCAGCGTCTCGGATTGGTCCTCGACGATGCGTGGCGTGCCATAGGCGTGCACGGTCTGGTAGTTCCAGGTCGGCACCTGGTCGGGGGTGTCGTACCAGGCGGGCGAGATATAGGCGTGCGGTCCCCAGAACACCACCAGCGCCGGGCGGTCGGGCGCGAAATGCCGCCATTGCGGATTGGCGCGCGCCATGTGGCCGACCAGCCTGCCGTAGGACCCGCCGCCTTCGACATGCAGCAGCGGCAAATGCGAGACGAAGGGCTCGGCGCCGGCCATCGTGGTGAGCAGCGCGAAGCTGTTGGCGCGCATGAAGGCGATCATGCGCTGGGGATCGTCGATGCTGAAATGGCGCGGAACGTACATGGCTTCCTCCGGTCGGCCGCACTCTAGAAGAAGCGGTCCGGCCGGCGCATGCAAATTCGCCGGACGGGAGGTGCTTGGCCTGCAACCGGATTGGGTTAGGATCGGCCCCCAATTTCGAGGGAGGACCGTTCATGGGCGAGAAGCGCACCATCCAATCCGCAGACGGAACCGCGATCGGCGCCTGGCAGGCCAGTCCGCCGGGCCTGATCAAGGCCGGCATGGTGGTGATCCAGGAGATTTTCGGCGTCAACCACCACATCCGCGGCGTCACCGACCGCTTCGCCGCCGACGGCTATCTCGCCCTCGCGCCGGCCATGTTCGACCGGCGCAAGAAGGACGTCGATCTCGGCTACGACCAGGCCGGCATCGCCCAGGGCCGCGAGGTCGCCATGTCGCTGCAGCCGGCGGAGATCATGGCCGACGTGGCCGGCGCCATCAAAGCCCTGCGCGGCCAGGGCTGCGCCAAGGTCGGCATCGTCGGCTTCTGCTTCGGCGGCACGGTGGCGTGGCGCGCCGCGGCCGGCGCCGAGGTCGACGCGGCAGTCGGCTATTACGGCGGCGGCATCTACGCCGCGCGCGACCTGAAGCCGCGCGTGCCGACGGCGCTGCATTTCGGCGAGCGCGACGCGCATATCCCGCTCGACCAGGTCAGGGCCGTCGCCGACCTGCACCCGGAAGTCGAGGTGCATGTCTACGCCGCCGACCACGGCTTCCATTGCGATGAGCGCGCCTCCTACGACGCGGCGGCGGCCAGGCAGGCGTACCAGCGCACGCTGGAGTTCTTCGGCAAGCATCTGAGCTAGGCGTCTTCTTTTTTTTCGTCATCGCCCGGGTTGTTCTTTCGTCATCGCCCGGCTCGACCGGGCGACCCATGTCGAGGGAAAGCGATGCGCCGGCTAATTGGGGCCGGAGGCGTTGCGCGATGGGTCGCCCGGTCGAGCCGGGCGATGACGGTGATTGATAAAGAGAAAAAACAGGCAGGCAGAACTACGCCGCACGCTGGAGTTCTGCGGGAAGTACTTGCGTTAACTACATTCCGTCATCCCGAGCGCAAGCGAAGGATCTTCTCTCAGCGGCGCAGACCATTGGCGTTGAGACAAGATGCTTCGCATTCGCTCGGCATGACGGAAAGAAAAAAGGCCGCCCCAAGGGCGGCCTTTCGATTTGTCGCGGATGCTGCGCTCAGTGCGGGACGTTGGCCCAGACCTTGCGCTTGACCAGGTACATCAGCCCGGCCAGCACCAGCAGGAACAGCACCACCTTGGCGCCGGTCTGCTTGCGCTGCTCCATGCGCGGCTCGGCCGCCCAGGTCAGGAAGGTGGTCACGTCGTGCGCCATGGCCGCGACGGTGGCGGGCGCGCCGTCGAGGAAGGTGACGCCGCCCTCGGTGAGCGGCGGCGGCATGCGGATGGCGTGGCCCTTGAAGTACTCGTTGAAATACTGGCCGTCGGCCAGCTTGAAATCGGCCGCCAGGTGGTATTTCTCGCGCTCGGCGGGCGAGAGCTTGTCGAGCTCCTTGTAGCCGACCAGCACGCCGTAGATGTAGTCCGGCCCGCCATAGCGGATCTTGGCGGCGAACGACTTCAGCACCGGCACGCCGCCGGCCTCGACGATGCGCGCCTTGGCCAACAGCGACAGGTCCGGCGGCAACGCGCCGTTGGCGGCGATCGCCGCCTGCTCGTTGGGATAGGGCTTCTTGAAGCGGTCCGACAGCAGGGCCGGACGCTCGAACATCTCGCCCTGGTCGTTGGGGCCGTCGGTGACCTGGATGTCCTTGATCGCGTCCTTGATCTGGTTGTCGCTCAGCCCGATGTCGCGCAGGTCGCGATAGGCGACCAGCGACAGGCCGTGGCAGGCGGCGCAGACGTCCTTGTAGACCTGGTAGCCGCGCTGCAGGGCGGCGCGGTCGTAGGTGCCGAACAACCCGTCGAACGACCATTTCTGGGCCGCCGGCTTGGGGCCCGAGCTTTCGGCGGCCAGTGCGGGGGCGGCGAGGAGCGAGCCGGCGACGGCGAGGGCGGCGAGGCGCAGCATGTTCTTGCTCGACATGGTGGCGTCCCCCCTTACTCGGCCGCGACCGGCGCGGCCTTGCGCTTGGACAGCACCGCGTCGGCGATGCTGGCCGGCAGCGGCCGCGGCGTTTCGATCTTGCTGAGCAGCGGCAGCAGGATCACGAAATGGAAGAAGTAGTAGGCGGTGGCGACCTGGCCCAGCGGGATGAAGAAGCCTTCCGGCGCATTGGCGCCGACCCAGCCCAGCACCAGGCAGTCGACCACCAGCACCCAGAAGAACACCTTGTAGATCGGCCGGAAGGCGGCGGAGCGCACCTTGGAGCGGTCGAGCCAGGGCAGCACGAACAGCACCGCGATGGCGCCGAACATGGCGATCACGCCCAGCAGCTTGTCCGGGATGGCGCGCAGGATGGCGTAGAACGGCAGGAAGTACCATTCCGGCACGATGTGCTCGGGCGTCACCAGCGGATTGGCCGGCACGTAGTTGTCGACCTCGCCGAAGAAGTTGGGCGCGAAGAAGGTGAAGCCCAGGTAGAACAGCATGAACACCGTCAGGCCGAACCCGTCCTTCATCGTGTAGTAGGGATGGAACGGCAGCGTGTCCTTCGGCCCCTTGGGGTCGATGCCAGTCGGGTTGTTGGAGCCGACCACGTGCAGCGCCACCACGTGCAGGCCGACCACGCCGACGATGACGAAGGGCAGCAGGTAGTGCAGGGCGAAGAAGCGGTTCAGCGTCGGGTTGTCGACCGCGAAGCCGCCCCACAGCCAGGTCACCACGCTCTCGCCGACCCAGGGGATGGCCGAGAACAGGTTGGTGATGACGGTGGCGCCCCAGAAGCTCATCTGGCCCCACGGCAGCACGTAGCCCATGAAGGCGGTGGCCATCATCAGCAGCAGGATCACCACGCCCAGGATCCACAGCAACTCGCGCGGCTGCTTGTAGGAGCCGTAGTACAGGCCGCGGAAGATGTGGACGTAGACGGCGATGAAGAAGAACGAGGCGCCGTTCATGTGCAGGTAGCGCACCATCCAGCCCCAGTTGACGTCGCGCATGATGCGCTCGACCGAGGTGAAGGCGTGATCGACATGCGGCGTGTAGTGCATGGCCAGCACGATGCCGGTGACGATCATGGTCACCAGCATGATCATCGAGATGGCGCCGAAGTTCCAGAAGTAGTTGAAATTCCGCGGCGTCGGGAAGGTGTGGTACTCCTTCTCGATGTAGCTGAAGATCGGCAACCGCGTGTCGATCCACTTGACGACCGGGTTGTTGAAGGGCGAAGGCCCGTTATGCGATGCGCTGCTCATTGCTGTTCCCCGTATCGCGCCTTAACCGACGCGCACCAGCGTGTCGCTGACGAAGCTGTAGACCGGCACTTCGAGATTCTTCGGCGCCGGCCCGCGGCGGATGCGGCCCGACGTGTCGTAGTGCGAGCCGTGGCAGGGGCAGAACCAGCCGCCGTACTCGCCGCGCAGGTCGCCCGGCTTCTGGCCCAGCGGAATGCAGCCCAGATGGGTGCAGACGCCGACCAGGATCAGCCATTCGGCCTTGCCGTCCTTGACGCGGTCCTTGTCGGCCTGCGGATCGGGCAGTTCGTTCAGCGGCGTCTGGGTGGCGGCCTCGATCTCGGCCGGGGTGCGGCGGCGGATGAACACCGGCTTGCCGCGCCACTTCACCGTGACCGCCTGGCCGACCTCGATGGCCGAGATGTTCACCTCGATCGACGACAGCGCCAGCACGTCGGCGGCCGGGTTCATCTGGTGGATGAACGGCCACAGCGTCGCGCCCGCGCCGACCGCCGCCACCGCGCCGGTGGCGACGAACAGGAAGTCGCGCCTGGTGACCTCAGGACCGTGCAGCGCCGCGGCATCGGCGGGCGACGATTTCGGAGAAGCCATCGATTTCGTTTCCTCTGTCTTCAAGAACCGGCGGCGCGGCAGCTTACCGCTGCTGATCCCTGACCCCAAAACTGTGACAAGTTGCCGCACGGAAAGGAGAATTCGCCCCGAACGCACGACCACAGACGGCGCGGGTATAGTCGAATTTCCCCACCCTGAACAGTGCGTTTAGATGTCGCTGTGGAAGCCGGCAATCGGCTGAAACCACGGCGTTTTCGCTGCCGCCGCCGCCTGCTAAAGCTCTCGCCATGCGGCTTGCCCTGTACCAGCCCGACATCGCGCAGAACACCGGCACGATCCTGCGCCTGGCCGCCTGCCTGGGCGTTGCCGTCGATATCGTCGAGCCCTGCGGCTTTCCTTTCGACGACCGCCGCCTGCGCCGCGCCGGCATGGACTATCTCGACCGGGTCGACCTCGCCCGCCACAGCTCCTGGAGCGCCTATTGCGCCCGGCGGCCAGGCGGGCGGCTGGTCCTGCTCACCACCCGGGGCGATCTGGCCTTTCCCGACATCGCCTTCCGCCCCGACGACACGCTGCTGCTGGGGCGGGAGAGCGCCGGCGTGCCCGAGGAGGTGCATGAGGCGGCCGATCTGCGCCTGCGCATTCCCCTGCAAGGCGGCATGCGCTCTATCAATGTGGCGCTGGCCGCCGCCATGGTACTGAGCGAGGCGCTACGCCAGACGAAAGGATTTCCGGCATCATGACCGCCGCCGTGCCAGCGAAGGAAAACGCCGTGACGTTCATTGCAGGGGAAGCCGAGAAGCGCCGCGCCGGCGACTGGTTCGCCACCTTGCGCGACCGCATCTGCCTGGCCTTCGAGACGCTGGAGGACGAACTCTCCGCCGGGCCGCATGCCGGCCTCGCCGCCGGCCGCTTCGCGCGCAAGAACTGGCTGCGCGAGGAGGGCAAGGGCGGCGGCGGCACCATGGCGGTGATGCGCGGGCGGGTCTTCGAGAAGGTGGGCGTCAACGTCTCCGCCGTCCATGGCGAGTTCTCGCCGCAGTTCCGCAAGGAAATCCCCGGCGCGGAGGCCGATCCGCGCTTCTGGGCCAGCGGCATCTCGCTGGTGTCGCATATGCGCTCGCCCAAGGTGCCGGCGGTGCACATGAACACGCGCATGATCGTCACCTCGCGCGCCTGGTTCGGCGGCGGCGCCGACCTCACCCCGATGGCGCCGGTCGAGGCCGACACCCGCGACTTCCACGCCGCCTTCAAGGCCGCCTGCGACCGCTTCGACCCGGACTACTATCCACGCTTCAAGAAATGGTGCGACGAGTACTTCTTCCTGCCGCACCGCAACGAGCCGCGCGGCGTCGGCGGCATCTTCTACGACTACCTCAATACCGGGAATTTCGAGACCGATTTCGCCTTCACCCGCGCCGTGGGCGAGACCTTCGCCGAGATCTATCCCGCCCTCGTCCGCCGCCACCTCGACGAAGCCTGGACGCCGGCCGAGCGCGAGCACCAACTCGTCCGCCGCGGCCGCTATGCCGAGTTCAACCTGGTGTACGACCGCGGCACCCGCTTCGGCCTGATGACCGGCGGCAATACCGAAGCGATCCTGATGTCGCTGCCGCCGGAGGCGAAATGGCCGTGAAACCGGCGCGGCTTCCGGTGTAGTCTGCGCCGCGGGATTGTCGGGGTAGGACCTGGGGATGCGCGCCATCGGCTGGATCGGCCTGCTGCTTTTCGCCTTGCTGCCGGCGCCGGCCCAGGCGCAGGACGCCAGGCTGTCGGAATTCGCCGGCACGTTCCAGGGCAGCGGCGTGGCCGAGGGGCGCGACAACGTCTATTTCACCATCGTGGCCCGCGATCTGGACGTGACCATCCGGCCGAAGAACGGCGGCTTCGACGTCACCTGGACCACGATCACCCATGGCACCACCCGCGGCCAGCGCGTGGTGCGCAAGACGGAGACCATTGGTTTCGCCGCGACCGCGAAGCCGACGGTGTTCCGCGCCGCGGCACCCGTCGAGCCGATGGCCGGCGCGCCCTATTACTGGGCGCGCATCGCCGGCCGCACCTTGACGGTCTATGCCTTGAGCATAGGGGCCGACGGCGCCTACGAGCTGACCAGCTGGGCGCGCACGCTGAACGGCAACGGCATGGACCTGACCTTCCGCCGCTTGAGCGACGGCGAGGCGGTGCGCAGCGTGCGCGGCAAGCTGGTCAAGGTCGCCCCCTAATCCCTGCACCCAGTCCCTGCGAAAGCGCGATGGCCCAGCGCCGCGCTTCTTGCTAAAGAAACGCCATCGGAGTCCGGAGGTTTGTCATGAGTCGTCTCTACGCCCTCGTCGTCCTGGCCGTGCTGGCGCTGGTCGCGCCGGCGCAGGCGCAGCATTCCCTGCCCGAAGGGTTCTTCGGCACCTTTTCCGGGCTGGGCCTGTCGGAAACCATGGACGACGGCAAGGTCGTCGAAGTCAAGCCGCGCGATTTCGACGTCACCATCGCCAAGGCCGCCGATGGCGGCTTCACCGTCACCTGGAAGACCACCGAGTACACCATCAAGCCGCGCCGCTCGCGGCTGGACGCCGCCGACGAAAGCGTGACCTTCGCCAAGTCGGAACGGCCGGGCATGTATTGGGAGAAGAAGGAAGTGGATATCGCCAGCGGCGATCCGCTCTACTGGGCCCGCGTCAGCCACAGCACGCTCGACGTCTATCGCCTGGTACTCAACGACGAAGGCCGGCACGAGCTGTCGGTGTGGCAGCGCACCCTGGACGGCGACCAGATGAACCTGATCTTCCAGCGCTCGGGCGAAACCTCCAAGCCGCGCGTCGTCAAGGGCACGCTGACGCGCCTGAAGCAGTAACCCTACCGGGCAGGCGGTCCGGCGCGGCGCAGCAGGAACAGCGCCGCCGCCGGCGCCACCGCCTGCGCCAGCGGTACCAGGGCGAAGAAATAGCCCTCCCACAAGCGCAGATGCACGGCGGCCAGCCGCCAGCTCAGGCCCTGCAGCAGGCGCGCCGCCAGAACGTCGACGACGACGGTCGACACCGCCCAGAGCACGCCCACCGCCAGCGCGTCGGCCATGCCGGCGCCGGGACTGCGGCGGGCCAGCACCCAGGCGCACAGCGCCACGTAGGGCAGCGGCACCAGCGTGCTGTAGAGATCGGCCGCGCGCGGGCCGATGCCGGCGATGACCGTGCTGGCGATGGCGCTGTTGGCGACGATCAGCGCCATGGTCGAGAACCACAGCAGCAGCGCGATCCCGAAATTCACCGCCGGCGCTCCGCCGTCCGTTTCAGCTCGGCGCGGCAGGCGCCGGCGTCGGCGGCGAAATCGCCCGCGATCCACCATTCCTCGACCGCGCCCAGCAGCCAGCCGATCTCGGCCCCGGGCGCCACGCCCAGCGCCAGCACGTCGGCGCCGGCCAGCGGAAATCTCGGCGCCGGCCAGTCGCGCGCCAGCCGCAGGGCGGCGACCAGCGCGGCGACCAGCGCCGCATCCCCGGCCTCGGCCCCGCCGCGCAGGCCATGCAGCATGAGGCGGTCGAGCGCCGTCCGGTTGCCGACGCGGTAGACCAGTTCGCGCACCGACTGGGCGTCCAGCCCGGCGATCTTCGGCGCCGGGCGCAGGGCGGCGACCAGCCGCGCCTGCTCGGCGCGGCTGAAACGCCAGCGGGCGGCGATGGCCTCGCCGTCCGCATCCGGCGCCAGCAGGGCGAGCAGCCGGCGCAGCGCATCGGGCGCCACGCCGGCGGCCTTCTCCAGCGCCAGCATCGGCACCAGCCCGCCAGCACTTTCGGCTTCGGGCAGCCAGTGGACCAGCACGCCGTGGCGCAGCATCAGCCCGGTCGCCGGCTCGGGATCGGGCGCCGCCAGCAGGCGCAGCATCTCCTTGCGCACCCGCTCGCCGGAAAGCTCGGCCAGATGCGGCGCATGGAAGACGATGGCCTCGATCGCCGCCTCGTCGGCCGGCGGGCGGCCGTACCAGGCGAGAAAGCGGAAGAAGCGGAAGGCGCGCAGATAGTCCTCGGCGATGCGCTGCATGGCCGAGCCGACGAAGCGCACGACGCCGCGTTCCAGATCGGCGCGGCCGTCGAAGGGGTCGTAGAGCGTGCCGCGATCGTCGCAGTAGAGCGCGTTGAAGGTGAAGTCGCGGCGGCCGGCGTCCTGCAGCCAGTCGTCGGTGAACTCGACCCGCGCCTTGCGGCCGAAGGTCTCCGCGTCGCGACGCAAGGTGGTGATCTCCAGGCCGCGGCCGTCGATCACCGCCGTCACCGTGCCGTGCTCGATGCCGGTCGCCACCACCTTGATGCCGGCCTGCTGCAGCAGCCGCATGGCTTCTTGCGGCGTCGCCTCGGTGGCGATGTCGATGTCGTCCGCCGGCCGTCCCAGCAGCGTGTTGCGCACGCAGCCGCCGACGAACAGCGCCCGGGCGCCCTCGGCCGCCAGGGCGCCCATCACCGCCCGGGTGGCGGGCGCTTGCATCCAGTCCTGAACGTCGATGCGGCCGGCCGGCTGCATGCGCTTCACTCGCAATGCGCCGGCACGAGCTTGCCGTCGATCATCTGGGTCGGCACCGGCGTGCAGTCGCGCGGCTCGAAAATGCCGTAGCCCAGCACCGCCGCGATGGCGAGGGCCAGCCCGGCCAGGATCAGCCAGGTCCAGGGCGCGTCCTGCCAGCGCTCCGCCGGCGGCGGGTCCGACGGCGACGGGTCCGGCGGCGACTCCGCCGACGGTTCCGGCGGCCGGCGGCGCTGCTGCTGCAGCCAGCGCCAGGCGAACCAGGCCGCCGTCGGCGCGGCGAACAGCGCCAGCAGGATGAGGATGACCCGGCCCATCGCCTAGACCTGCACCGCCGTATCGACCAGCACCTCGTAGAGGTTCTTCAGCATGCCGGCGGTGGCGCCCCAGATGTAGCGGTCCTCGAACGGCATGACGTAGAACTGCCGCTCCCGCCCCTGCCAGATCGCCGAGCGCAGCTCGTGGTTGGCCGGATCGAGGAAGAACGCCAGCGGCACCTCGAAGACGTCGGCGACCTCGCCGGGATCGGGACGCAGCTCGAACGGCGGCATGACGATGCCGACGATCGGCGTCACCAGGAACCCGGTGCCGGTGATATAGGTGTCGAGCGCGCCGATGACGGTGATGCGCTCGGCGTCGAGCCCGATTTCCTCCTTGGTCTCGCGCAGGGCGGTGGCGACCACGTCGGCGTCCTCGGGCTGCTGGCGGCCGCCGGGGAAGCTGATCTGGCCGCCATGGCTGGGCAGGTTGGTGGTGCGCTGGGTCAGCAGCACGGTCAGGCCCGCTTCGCGCTCGACCAGCGGCACCAGCACCGAGGCCGGCCGCAGCCCGGCCGCGGGCGCCCCGTCCTTGTTCAGTTCATGGTCGCCGCGCTGGCGGAAGGTGGAGCGCGGCCGGCCTGGCTGATAAATCGCCAGTCGCTGCTCGATTTCGCCCCGCCGCATGCCATTCCTCCGCCACATTCCCCCCTGACGTTCGTTACGGTCAGGGAAGGCCAAGCCAGCGGTTTACCACCAATGGAAATGGTCCGATAATGTTTTTGCACTGCAGCATCGTCCGTCCACAGGGCCGCCCGTAGCGCGGCCGAACCGAAGACTGGCAATGTCTGGGGACCGGCCGTCGCCATTTGGATCGCGGGCGACGGGCGGGGTGATTTCAGGAGCGCATCCCAGCGGGGTCTTACGCGTGCTGAACTCGGCTTCCACCACCTCATCCAAGGCGACCGCCTCGGCCCCCAGCGGCGAGGAAGCGCAAGCGCTGTTGAGCGAGATCGAAACCCTGGGCGGACGCCTGGCGGCGGTGCGCGAGAGCATCGGCAAGGTGATCTACGGCCAGCGCGAAGTCATCGACCAGACGCTGATCACGCTCTTGGCCGGCGGCCACGTGCTGCTGATCGGCGTGCCGGGCCTGGCCAAGACGCGGCTGGTCGAGACGCTGGGCGTGGTGCTGGGGCTGGACGCCAAGCGCGTGCAGTTCACCCCCGACCTGATGCCGGCCGACATCCTGGGCTCCGAAGTGCTGGAGGAAAGCGAGAGCGGCAAGCGCAGCTTCCGCTTCATCCGCGGCCCGGTGTTCTGCCAGTTGCTGATGGCCGACGAAATCAACCGCGCCAGCCCGCGCACCCAGTCGGCGCTGCTGCAGTCGATGCAGGAGTATCACGTCTCGGTGGCCGGCGTGCGCCACGAGCTGCCGCGCCCCTTCCATGTGCTGGCGACGCAGAACCCGCTGGAGCAGGAAGGCACCTACCCGCTGCCCGAAGCGCAGCTCGACCGCTTCCTGCTGCAGGTCGACGTCGACTATCCCGATCTCGACGCCGAGCGCACCATGATGATCGCCACCACTGGTGCTGCCCAGCCCAAGGCCGATCCGGTGCTGAGCGCCGACGAGTTGATGCGGCTGCAGGCGCTGATCCGCCGCGTGCCGGTGGGCGAGAAGGTCGTCGACGCCATCCTGACCATGGTGCGCGCCGGTCGGCCCGATGGCTCCAGCCTCGACATCGTGCGCCGCAACGTCGCCTGGGGCCCCGGCCCGCGCGCCAGCCAGGCGCTGATGCTGGCTGCGCGCGCCCGCGCCGTGCTCGACGGCCGCCTGTCGCCCTCGATCGACGACGTGGTGGCGCTGGCCGGACCGATCCTGCGACACCGCATGGCGTTGACCTTCGCCGCCCGCGCCGACGGGGTGACGGTCAACCACGTCATCGACAAGCTGCGCGAACCGCTTCTGTAGAGGGAGCGCAGAGCGCAAGCGGATGGTATCGACCGACAGAACGCTTTTCGGACAGGCCATGGCGGCAGCCTCGACGCTGCCGGCGCTGCTGGTCGCCGCCGATCGCGTGGCGCTGACGGTGATCCAGGGCGTGCATGGCCGCCGCCGCGTCGGCCAGGGCGACAGTTTCTGGCAGTTCCGCCGCTACCAACCGGGCGACGCCACCGCGCGCATCGACTGGCGCCAGTCGGCCAAGAGCCGCGCCGTCTTCGTGCGCGAGACGGAATGGGAGGCGGCCGCCTCGGTGTGGCTGTGGCGCGACGCCTCGCCGTCCATGCGCTGGGCCTCGCGCGAGGAGCTGCCGCAGAAGGCTGAGCGCGCCGAGCTGGCGCTGCTGGCGCTGGGCGGGCTGCTGGTCAATGGCGGCGAGCGCATCGCCCAGCTCGGCACCGGCGAGCGTCCCGTCACCGGCCGCGCCGTGCTGCGCCGGCTGGCGGCGACCTTGCAGATCGAGCGCCGCCACGCCGGCGGCGATTCGCCCAGCCTGCCGCGGCGCATGCCGCTGCCGGCCTATGGCCATGTCGTGTGGTTCTCCGACTTCCTGGCGCCGCTGGACGAGATCGAGAGCCTGGTGCGCTACTACGCCGGCATGGGCGTGTTCGGACACCTGGTGCAGATCCTCGATCCGGCCGAGGAGGAACTGCCCTTCGCCGGCCATGTGCGCTTCGCCGGGCTGGAGAACGAGGGCACGCACCTGATCCGCCGCGTCGAGGCGGTGCGCGCGGCCTATGCGCAGCGGCTGGTGGCGCAGCGCGAGGGCCTGGCACGCATCGCCCAGTCCTCAGGCTGGACCCTGCACCATCACCGCACCGACAACGCGCCGCAGACCCTGCTGCTGTCGCTCTATCTCGCCATGGCGCAGCCGCGCCGCGACGCGGCGGCGGGGTAGGCCATGCTCAATCTCGGCGCCCTCGCCTTCGCAGCACCCTGGGCGCTGGCGCTCGCCATCGTGCTGCCGGTGATCTGGTGGCTGCTGCGCCTGCTGCCGCCGTCGCCCAAGCTGATCAAGTTCCCCGCCATCAGCCTGCTGCTGGGGCTGAAGCCCGAGGAGGAGACGCCGCACAAGCTGCCGCTGTGGCTGGCGATCCTGCGCCTGCTGCTGGTCAGCCTGATGATCGCCGCCCTGGCGCAGCCGCTGCTCAACCCGGCGGGCGATCTGGAAGGCAGCGGGCCGCTGGTGGTGGTGGTCGATGACGGCTGGGCCGCCGCGCCGGGCTGGCGCCAGCGCCAGGAGCATGTCGGCGCGTTGATCGACAAGGCCGAGCGCGCCGGCCGCAACGTCGCCATCCTCACCACCGCGCCGGCCGCCATCGACGAGCAGCCGCTGCCGCGCGGCCTGCTGCGCCCGGCCGACGCGCGCGCCCTGGTCAATGCGCTGAAGCCCAAGCCGTGGCCGACCGATCGCGCCGCCCTGGCGCAGTCGCTCGACATCGGCGCCTATGGCCGCGATGCGACCGTCGTCTGGGTCGCCGACGGGCTGGACGATCCCGCCGTCGAGACGCTGGCCGACCGGCTGCGCGAGGCGGGTTCGCTGCAGTTGCTGCTGCCCGGCGGCGAGGCCGCGCCGATCGCGCTGCTGCCGCCGGCGGCGCAGGGCAGCGAGCTGGTGCTGCGCGCCCAGCGGCCGCCCGCCGAGGCGCCGCGCCGCATCGCCGTGCAGGCCAGCGACGAGCAGGGCCGCGCACTGGCGCGCATGGAAATGGAATTCGAGGCCGGTGCGGCGCAGGCGCAGACGCCCTTCACCGTGCCCAACGAATTGCGCAATCGGGTGGTGCGGCTGGACATCGAGCGCCAGGGCGGCGCGGGCAGCGCGGTGCTGCTGGACGAGCGTTTCCGCCGCCGGCCGGTGGGCGTGGTCGGCGTGCCGCCGAGCGAGACCGGCACGCCGCTGCTCAACGACGTCTACTACCTGGAGCGGGCGCTGGCGCCGTTCGCCGCCATCTCGATCGCCGACGTCACCGCCCTGATGGACGAGAAGCTGGCGGTGCTGTTGCTGCCCGACAGTGCGGCCCCCTCCACTGCCGACCGCGAGGCGCTGGAGCGCTGGATGGCGAGCGGCGGCGTGGTGGTGCGCTTCGCCGGGCCGCGCCTGGCGAATGCGCCCGACGATCCGCTGGCGCCGGTGCGCCTGCGCGCCGGCGAGCGCGCGCTGGGCGGCGCCATCGCCTGGGGCGAGCCGGCCAGGCTGGCGGAATTCTCCGACCAGAGCCCCTTCGCCGGGCTGGCCGTGCCGCCCGACGTGCTGATCAGCCAGCAGGTGCTGGCCGAGCCCGACGCCGAACTCAGCGACCGCACCTGGGCGCGGCTGTCCGACGGCACGCCGCTGGTCACCGCCCAGCGCAAGGGCGAAGGCTGGCTGGTGCTGTTCCACACCTCGGCCAACACCACCTGGACCAACCTGCCGCTCTCCGGCCTGTTCGTGGAAATGCTGCAGCGTCTGGTGGCGCTGTCACGCGGGGTGGCCGGCGGCAAGTTCGAGCAGGCGCTGCGGCCCTGGCGCGTGCTGGACGGTTTCGGCCGCCTGTCCGACCCGCCGGTCGGCGCCCGCCCGGTCACGCCCGAGCAGGCCGCCCGCTTCCGCCCCGGCCCGGCCACGCCGCCCGGCCTCTATGGCGAGGAAGGCGCGCAGCAGGCGTTCAATCTCGGCGACCGCGTCGGCACCCTCAACGCCCTCACCGGCATTGCCGGCGGCGCCACGCTGGGCCTGATCGAGGCCCAGGGCGAGATCGACTTGGTGCCCTTCGTGCTGGTGGCGGCGATGATCCTGCTGCTGGCCGACATCTTCATCGCGCTGTGGCTGCGCGGCCTGCTGCCCGCCGCCACCCGCCTGCGCCGTTCGCCGGCGGCGGTGCTGGCCGCGGCTCTGCTGCTGGGCGGGACGGCGCTGCTGGCGCCGCCGCCGGCCGGCGCGCAGCCCCGCGGCGGCGCCGACGAGCTGGTGCTGCGCGCCACGCTGGAGACGCGGCTGGCCTATGTCGTGACCGGCAACAACGAGGTCGACCAGGTGTCGCGCGCCGGACTCCTTGGCCTGAGCAACGTCTTGAAGCAGCGCACCTCGGTGGAGCCGGCCGAGCCGGTCGGCGTCAATCCCGACAGCGACGAGCTGCGCCTGTTTCCCTTCATCTACTGGCCGGTGACCGCCGAGCAGCCGGGCCTGTCGCGCCAGGGCATCGCCGCGGTCGACCGCTTCCTGAAGCAGGGCGGCATCATCCTGTTCGACACCCGCGACGCGCATCTCACCGGCGGCCGCACCGGCACCGGCCAGGGCACGCGCGAACTGCGCCGCCTGCTGTCCGGCATCGAGATCCCGCCGCTGGTCGCCATGCCCAAGGACCACGTGATCGGCAAGTCGTTCTACCTGCTGAACGACTTCCCCGGCCGCTGGATCGGCGCTTCGCTGTGGCTGGAGGCGGGCGACGGGCGGGTCAATGACGGCGTGTCCTCGCTGGTGATCGGCGGCAACGACTGGGCCGGCGCCTGGGCGGTCAATTCCTACGGCGACCCCATGCTGCCGGTGGCGCCGGGTGGCTCCAACCAGCGCGAGCTGGCCTATCGCTTCGGCGTCAACATCGTGATGTACGCGCTGACCGGCAACTACAAGGACGACCAGGTGCACCTGCCCAAGATCCTCGAAAGGCTGGTGCGATGAGCGGCTCGGCGGCCTCCCTCGCCTTCGATCCGCTGATCCCGTGGTGGGCCATCGCGGGCTTCGGCGGCATCGCGCTGCTGCTGCTGCTGCTGTCGCTGCGGGCGCGGGCGCGCGGGCTGTGGTGGCGGGCGCTGGTGCTGGCCGCGGTGCTGGCCGCCCTTTCCAACCCGATCCTGGTCGAGGAGGAGCGCCGCTTCCTGCCCGACATCGCCGTCGTCGTGGTCGACCAGTCCGAGAGCCAGGGCCTGGCGCAGCGGCCGCAACAGCTCGCCGCCGCGCGCGCCGCCTTGCAGCGCAAGCTGGGCGACATCGAGCGGCTGGAAGTGCGCGAGATCGTGCTGCCGCCCGCCAGCGCGGGGATCGAGCGCAACGGCACGCGGCTGATCGACGCCATGAACGATGCGCTCTCCGACGTGCCGCGCGACCGGCTGGCCGGCGTGGTGCTGCTGACCGACGGGCAGGTGCACGACGTGCCCACCGGCACGCTGCCGGTGCTGGGCGCGCCGGTGCATGGCGTGCTGACCGGCCGGCGCGGCGAGATCGACCGAAGGCTGGTGCTGGACCAGGCGCCGCGCTTCGGCGTCGTCGGCAAGAAGGTGACGGCGCGGCTGAAGGTCGAGGATGAAGCCGCGCCCGGCACTTCCGTCACGGTCAACGTCTCGGTCGGCGGCCAGCCGCCCTTCGTCGTCCCCGGCCGCGTCGGCGAAACCCTGGCGGTCGAGGTGCCGGTGCAGCACGCCGGCGACAACGTGGTCGAGGTCACGGTGGGGCCGGGCAGCCAGGAGCTGACGCTGGAGAACAACCGCGTGCTCTTCACCGTCTCCGGCGTGCGCGACCGGCTGCGCGTGCTGCTGGTGTCGGGCGAGCCCTACCAGGGCGAACGCGCCTGGCGCAACCTGCTGAAGTCGGACCCGGCGGTCGACCTGGTGCATTTCACCATCCTGCGCACCCCGGCCAAGGACGACTTCACCCCGGTGCGCGAGCTGTCGCTGATCGTCTTCCCGATGAACGAGCTGTTCGAGGAGAAGCTGAACGAGTTCAACCTCATCATCTTCGACCGCTACGAATCGGGCTCGATCATCACCGCCGACTATTTCCGCAACATCGCCAAGTACGTGCAGGACGGCGGCGCGCTGCTGCTGGGCGTCGGGCCGGTCTACGCCACGCAGCGCTCGCTCTACCGCTCGCCGCTGGGCCAGGTGCTGCCGGCCGCGCCCACCGGCCGCGTCAACGAGGGCGGCTTCAAGCCGACGCTCTCCGATCTCGGCCAGCGCCATCCCATCACCGCCGACCTGCCCGGCGCCGGCAGCGCCGACAGCGATCCGAGCTGGGGCCGCTGGTTCCGGCTGATCACCTCCAATGTCAGCCGCGGCGAAACCCTGATGCGCGGCTCGGGCGACCAGCCGCTGCTGGTGGTCAACCGCGTCGGCGAGGGCCGCGTCGGCCAGCTCCTGTCCGACCATCTCTGGCTGTGGAACCGCGGCGTCGAGGGCGGCGGACCGCAGGCCGAGCTGGTGCGCCGGCTGGCGCACTGGCTGATGAAGGAGCCCGACCTGGAGGAGGAATCGATGCGTGCCGCCGTGCGCGGCAACCGCATCGACATCCTGCGCCGCACCTTGTCGGAGACCTTCGAGCCGGTGTCGATGACCGGGCCGGACGGCAATACGCGCGTGCTGGCGCTGACCGGCATCGGGCCCGGGCGCGGCACCGCCAGCGTCACGGTCGACCGGCCGGGCATCTATCGCTTCGACGACGGGCGCACCCAGGCCGTGGCCGCCATCGGCAGTCCCAACCCGCTGGAATTCGCCGACGTGCGCGCCACCAGCCAGAAGCTGGAGCCGGTGGTGGCGGCCAATGGCGGCGGCTTCGTCTGGCTCTCCGACGAGCCCGAGCCGGACGTGCGCATGGTGCGCGAGGGCCGCGCCAGCTCGGGCCGCGACTGGATCGGGCTGCAGCGGCGGGAGGCCTACAACGTCACCGGCGTGCGCGAATATCCGCTGATGCCGGGCGCCCTGCTGGCCATCCTGCTGGTGTTCGGGCTGGGCGCCGCCTGGTATCGCGAAGGCCGCTAAACTTTCGCGCTAGAAACCGGATCACCGCCAAGCCATCGGCGCGCGCGCATCGCTGCCCTGAGACACCGCACCGCGCCGGGACATTGCGTCGCGGCCGCAACGAACTATATCTGGCGCTGATCCGAACCGGGAGCTGACACGATGATCGACCCCCGCCCCTACGGCAGACTCGGCCGCTTCGACAACGAGTGGCTGAACGCGCGCTACCATTTCTCCTTCGCCGGCTTCCACGATCCGCGCCGCATGGGCCAGGGCCCGCTGCTGGTGTGGAACAACGACCGCATCCGCGCCGGCACCGGCTTCGACCCGCATCCCCATCGCGACATGGAGATCATCACCTACGTGATGAAGGGCGCCATCAGCCACCAGGACAGCCTGGGCAACAAGGGCCGCACCGAGGCGGGCCAGATCCAGGTGATGAGCGCGGGCAGCGGCATCGTCCATGCCGAGCACAATCTGGAGGACGAGGAGACCGAGCTGTTCCAGATCTGGATCGCGCCCGACCGCCAGGGCGTCAAGCCGCGCTGGGAGACGCTGGAGTTCCCCGAGTCGGAGCGCTCGGGCAAGCTGCAGCCGCTGGCCTCCGGCCGCCAGGGCGACGACAAGGCGATCCCGCTCTACCAGGACGCCGCCGTCTATGCCGCCACGCTGGAGGCCGGCGAGACCATCTCGCACAAGATGGGCAAGGATCGGCAGGCCTATCTGGTGCTGGCCAAGGGCAGCGCCGAAATCAACGGCACCAGGCTGGGGCCGCGCGACGGGGCGGCGGTCAGCGACGAGGACGCGCTGACCATCCAGGCCGGCGAGCAGACCGAGATCGTGCTGGTCGACGTGCCGGCCGGTCCCGCCTGGCGCGGCTAGAGCAAATCACGTTTGGCGGCATCGCAAAGCGATGCCGTCAAACGTGTGAATTTGCTCTAGAAACTAAAAAGTAGAGCGGATTCACATGATTTGACGGAAGCGTAAGCGCTTCCGTCAAATCATGATCCGCTCTAAAGGACGAACCGCGCCACCAGCGGCGCATGGAACGAAGCGGCCGCCGGCTCCTCCAGCCGGGCGGCCGTTTCTTCGTCCTGCAGGTCGGCGTTCAGCACCTCGACTTCCGCCAGCGCCTCGATCAGCCCCGCTGACACCAGCAGGTGATCGACCATGGCCTTGCGCGCGCCATAGCGCACGCTGAAACGGCGCTCCAGGGGAACGCGCGCCTCGACCGGCTCGAGACGGCGGTTGGAGAGAAGCTCGTTGCCCGTGTCGGCCACGTCGGCGCGCAGCAGGCGGGTGGGCATCTCCAGGCTTTCGGCGTTGAAATCGCCGGCGACGGCGATCAGCGCCGCGGGCTCGGCGTCGAACAGGCTCTCGACCAGCAGCCGCGCCTCCAGCGCCTGGCCGATGCGCTTGAGCGAGGAGACGTAGAAGCCTTCCGCCCATTCCCGCGTGCTGCGCCAGATCTGCGGCGCCAGCGTGCCGCCCTTGATGTGGTTGGCCAGCGGCGCGCGCAGATGCAGGTTGACGATCTCCAGCGCGCGGCCGGCGGGAAGTTTCACGGCGACGTGCTGGATCGGCCGGTCCCAGACGACGCCGCCGGCCGGCGGCTTGCCCATGGCGGTGCCGGCCTCGATCGGCAACCCGTGCGCGGGCGGCGGCACCAGCACATGGCGCAGCGAGCGCTGCCGGACAATGGGAAAGCGCGACAGCACGGCGAGATTGTGCCGGTCCATCGGCCCGTGGCCGGGCTCGGGCTCGCTGCAGGCGAGATCGAACCCGGCATAGGGAGTGGCGTCGATCAGCCGTTCGAGCGCGCGCGGGCGGCGCGGGGCGCGATTGCGCGGCTGCGCATCGACCTCCTGCAGGCAGAGAATGTCGGCGTCGATGCGCGCCAGCATCGGACGCAGGGCGGCGAGGCGCGCGTCAAATTCCTCGCCGGCGATCTCGTCGTCGAGGTTTTCGATGTTGTATGTCGCTATGCGGAACCCTTCCGGCACGTCCCCTTCCCTGCCATGCTGACGCCTGCTATGCCGCGCCGACGCGGCCGACGCTGACCCCTTCGCGGCCAGCCTCACTCAAATTCGGGAGGAATTCCATGGCCTACAAGGCTTTCGACCTGACCGGCAAGGTCTCGCTGGTGACCGGCGGCAACAGCGGCATCGGGCTGGGCATGGCCGAGGCGCTGGCGCAGGCCGGGGCGGGGGTGTGCATCTGGGGCACCAACGCGGACAAGAACGCCGCCGCACTGAAGCACCTGGCGCAATTCGGCACCAAGGTGCATGCCATTCGCTGCGATGTTGCCGACGAGGCGGCGGTGGAGAAGAGCTTCGCCGAGACGGTCAAGGTCATGGGCCATGTCGACAACTGCGTCGCCAATGCCGGCACCTCGGGCAAGGGCGCGGCGCCGCTGTATGAAATGCCGACGGCGGAGTGGCGGCGCATGATGAGCGTCAATCTCGACGGCGCCTTCTTCACCATCCGCGCCGCCGCCCGCCACATGGTCGAGCGCGGCAAGGGCGGTTCGATCGTGGCCATGGCCTCCTCCGCCGCCATCGAGGGCGCCGCCCGCAACGCCCATTACGGCGCCACCAAGGGGGCGCTGTGCTCGATGATCCGCGCCGTCGCCGTCGAGCTGGCGCGCCACAGGATCACCGCCAATTCGATCCTGCCGGGCTGGATCGAGACGCCGATGACCGAGCGGCTGTTCAAGGACAACAAGCCGTTCGTGGAGAAGGTGCTGCCGCGGGTGCCGGCGCGGCGCGGCGGGGTGGGCGCCGATTTCGGGCCGCTGGCCGTCTACCTGGCCTCGGACGCCACCAACTACACCACCGGGCAGAACTTCGTGGTCGACGGCGGCTACACGATCTTTTAAGCGCCGCCCGCGGTGCCGCCCCGTCCTTCCCTTGCGCTCCTGTCCCTGATCAGCGCCGGCGGTCCGCTGGCGCTGAACATCATCGTGCCGTCGCTGCCGGGCATCGCCAAGGCGCTGGACATCGGCTACGGCGCGGCGCAACTGCTGCTGACGGTCTACCTGTTCGCCTTCGGCGGCTTCCAGCTCGTGGTCGGCCCGCTGTCCGACCGCATCGGCCGGCGCGCCATGCTGCAGATCGGGCTGGCGATCTTCATGCTGGCCAGCGCCGGCGGGCTGTTCGCCTCCTCGATCGAGCTGCTGACGCTGGTGCGCATCGGCCAGGCCTTCGGCGCCTGCACCCTGATGCTGGTGCCGCGTGCCATCGTGCGCGATTCCTTCCCCGGCGCCGAAGCGGTGCACGCCATGGCCCTGATCGCCATGGTCATGTCGGTCGGGCCGGCCATCGCGCCGGTGCTGGGCGGCGTCGGCGAGGAGCTGGTGAACTGGCGCTTCGGCTTCGGCTTCTGCGTCGTCCTGGGTCTGGCGCTGCTGATCTGGGTCTCCGTCGCGCTGGACGAGACGCGGGTGGTCGAAACGGGCGGCCATCCCGGCCCGCGCGAACTGGTCCGCCGCTACGGCTTGCTGCTGAGCAACCGGGCGTTTCTCGGCAACACGCTGGTGCTGTCGATGATGAGCAGCTGCTTCTTCGCCTGGGTGGCGGCCGCGCCCGCCCTCTTCATCTTCCGCTACGGCATCTCGCCCAGCGCCTTCGGCACCGCCATGCTGGCGATCTCGGCCGGCTTCGTCATCGGCACCTTCGCCGCCGCGCGCACCGCCCGCTTCGTCCCCGCCGAGACCATGATGAAATGGGGCGCCTTCGCCGTCGCCGGCACCATGCTGCTGATGGCGCTGGGCATGGCGGTCGACAGTCCCTGGTTCTACGTGGCGATCATGCTGGCCTACAGCATCTCCAACGGCTTCGTCTATCCGACCTCGATCTCGGGCGCCACCGCGGTCGACCCGCGCATCGCCGGCGCGGCATCGGCCTTCATGGGCTTCATCCAGCTCCTGGCCGGCACGCTGGCCTCGCTGGTGGCCGGCGGCCTGGCGGAAGCCGGCCCGGTCTCGCTGGTCGCCGCCTGCCTGTTCTGCGGCGTCATGACGCCGATCTGCCGCACGCTGATCCCCAAGCGCGCCGACTGATCAGATCGCCGAGGCGCCGCCGTCGATGACGAACTCGGCGCCAGTGACGAATTTCGCCTCGTCGGAGATCAGGTAGAGCACGGCGTAGCCGATATCGGCCGGCTCGCCGAAGGTCTTGAGCGGGATCGAGCGCAGGTACTTCATCTTCTCGCGCTCGTCGCCCTTGAACATGCTCTCGCCCATCGGCGTGACGATGACGCCCGGATGCACCGAGTTGCAGCGCACCTTGTAGCCCTTGAAGGCGCAATGCATGGCCACCGACTTGCTGAGCTGGCGCACGCCGGCCTTGCCGGCGCCATAGGCCGGGAGCTGGTGCGTGCCGATCATGGCGGCCAGCGAGGAGATGTTGACGATGGCGCCGCCGCCGGAATCGCGGATCGCCGGCACCGCATGCTTGCAGCCCAGGAACACGCCCTCGAGATTGACCGAGTTGATCTTGCGCCAGGTTTCCAGCGTCTCGTCCTCGATGCTGTGGGCCGGCACCGGGCCGCTGACGCCGGCATTGTTGACCAGCCCCGTCAGCTTGCCGAAGCGCTGCCGCGTCTGGCCGATCACCTCCCGCCACTGCTGCTCGTCGCTGACGTCGTGGCGGAGGAAAACGTGCGGGCCGCCCAGCTCGCGCGCCAGCGCCTCGCCGGCTTCGGCGGCGACGTCGGTCAGCACCAGCCTGGCGCCTTCGCGCGCCAGCAGCCCGGCCGTGGCGCGGCCGATGCCCGACGCCGCGCCCGTCACGATGATCACCTTGCCGTCGACCCGTCCCGCCACGTCCGCCTCCCGATATGAATGCTCGTTCAGGCGATTGTGGGTGCGCGCCCGAGGGCGGGCAAGGGCCGATTCACCGCGCGCGCCGGTTCAGGCGATAGACATAGGCGTCGTCGATGCGCACGCCGTTGACGACGTTGCCGGTCATGCGCAGGGCGGCGATGCCCGGCCCGGTCTGGACCGCCCGGTGCAGGGTCTGGATCGCGGGATCGTCGGGAGGAAAGAGCAGCAGGGTGTCGCGATCGATGGCGAAGCCTTGCTCCATGGTGGCGAGCACGGCGGCGATCTTCACCGGCATGTCGCCGCCTTTGGCCGCGACCAGCGGCGAGGCCAGCACGTAGCGCCAGGCCCCTTCGGCGGGCCGCCACAGCCATAGTGCGGCCGAGCTGACGATGCCCGCCCCGTCCAGCGCCTGCAGGAAGCGGCGGCCGTCGCCGATCGCCTTCTCGCCCAACTGCGCCATGGAACCGTCCTTCCGCGCTGCCGTTACGCCGCTGCGCCATGGAGCGGCAACCGCCAGGGGAGTATGCTGGCTCCATTGGGGCAGCGAAAGGGCAGGAGAAACCCGATGGAACGTACGATTTTCGGCCTGGGCGCCGCCATGCTGGCGGCCGCCCTGGCATTGCCGGCGCTGGCGCAGACGACGCAGGCGACGATCGAGGAAGGCCGCTGCCAGCGCATGCTGTCGCCGGGCCAGACCTATCCCGGTCCCTTCACCGTGCTGTTCGACACCGGCAAGGCGGTGGTGAAGCCGGCCGACAAGGCGGAGCTGAAGAAGGTGGCCGAGCAGGCCAAGACGCTCTACGTCACGCGCATCTGCCTGATCGGCACCGCCGACAAGGTGGGCAACGCGCCCTTCAACAAGAAGCTGGCGCGCGACCGCGCCAACGCCGTGGCCCGGGAGCTGGCCGCCAATGGCGTGCAGACCCGGCACATGCTGATCGACCCCAACGAAGAGGCCTACAAGGACTGGTCGTTCGGCCGGCGCGAGGACCAGCAGCAGGACCGCAAGGTGGTGATCGTCTTCGCCAAGTGACGCCGAGGACGGCGCGGCGGCCTCAGCCCGTCGCGCCGCCCAGGTCGAGCACCGCCTTGCCGATCACCTTGCGCCCGGTCAGCAGCGCCATGGCCTCGACCCAGCGCTCCAGCGGCAGGACATGCGAGATGTGCGGACGCAGGCGGCCTTCGTTGGCCAGCTTCCACAATTCGCGGTAATACTCGACGCCGACCTGCGGATCGCGCCGCACCGCCTCGCCGGCGCGCACGCCGATCACCGAGAAGCCCTTGATCAGCGCGATATTGGTCGGCAGCGTGGCGATGCGCCCCGAGGTGAAGCCGATCAGCAGGATGCGGCCGTTCCAGGCGATGCATTTCAGCGACTGGTCGAACACGTCGCCGCCCACCGGATC
Organism: Reyranellaceae bacterium; assembly: GCA_050181585.1. Lineage (GTDB taxonomy): Bacteria > Pseudomonadota > Alphaproteobacteria > Reyranellales > JAQSWP01 > JAQSWP01. The sequence goes on along the minus strand of JBFXDA010000001.1, from coordinate 312,486 downwards.
GTAGATGGCGTCGGCGCCCTTGCCGTCGGTGAGGTCCTTCACCGTCTGCCAGAACGGCGCCTCGCGGTAGTTCAGCACGAAATCGGCGCCCCGCTCGCGCACCGCCTCCAGCCGTTCGTCGTCGCCGCCGGTGGCGATGACGCGGGCGCCCAGGATCTTGCCCAGCTCGACCGCCGCCAGCCCGACGCCGCCGGAAGCGCCGTGCACCAGCAGCACTTCGCGCGGCTTCAGCTGCCCGCGCTGCACCAGCGCGTGATAGGCGGTCTTGTAGCCGACGGCGAAGGCGGCCCCTTCGGCGAAGCTCCAGCCCTGGGGCAGCGGCCGGGCATCGGCGGCCGGCACCGTGACCTGCTCGGCGAAGGCGCCGAAGCGCTTGCCGAAGATCACCCGATCGCCCAGGCGATGGCTGGAAACGCCGTCGCCCAGCGCCACCACCTCGCCGCAGGCTTCCACCCCGGGGATGAAGGGCAGCGGCGGCTTGAACTGGTAGCCGCCCGCCACCATCAGCACGTCGGGAAAATTGATCGAGGCGGCGCGCACGCGCACGCCGAGCTCGCCCGGTCCGGGGCTTGGCGGTTCGAGATCGACCAGTTCGAGGACGGAAGGGTCTCCCAGGCGGGAGCACAAGAGGGCTTTCATCGGCCGATTGTCGGCAACGGGCGCGCGCTTGCCAAGGGCCGCGTCAGATCCGCCGCCCCGCCTTCTCCCAGTAGGGATCGCGCAGTTTGCGCTTGAAGATCTTGCCCGAATCCTCGCGCGGCAGGTCGCGCTGGAACTCGACCAGCCTGGGCACCTTGTAGGCGGCGATGCGCTGGCGCAGGAAGGAGCGCACGTCGTCGGCGCTCAGCGTCACGCCCGGCCGTTTCTCGACCACCGCGGCGACCGATTCGCCGTATTCGTCGTCGGGGATGCCGAACACGGCGCAATCCTGCACCCCGGGCATCGTGTGCAGCACCGATTCGATCTCGGCCGGATAGATGTTGACGCCGCCGGAGATGATCATGTCCTTGCTGCGATCGCACAGGAACAGGAAGCCGCGCTCGTTGACGTAACCGACGTCGCCGGCGGTGATCAGCCCGTGCCGTTCGATCTCGCGCCGCTTGGCGTCGGCCTTGTTGTAGGTGAATTCCGGAAAATAGCGGTTGCGCATGTAGACCTCGCCGATCTCGCCCGCCGGCACCTCCTTGCCGCCGGCGTCGAGGATGCGCACCTCGCAGCGTTCGTGCGGCTTGCCGACCGTGCCCGGATTCGCCAGCCAGTCCCGGCTGTCGTTGAACACCACCGCGCCCGATTCGGTGGCGCCGTAATATTCGACGATCACCGGCCCCCACCACTCGATCATGGCCCGCTTGACGTCGGGCGGACAGGGGGCGGCGGCATGCACCACGTGCTTCAGCGAGGAGACGTCGTATTTCTTCCTCACCTCCTCGGGCAGCTTCAGCAGCCGCACGAACATGATCGGCACCATGTGCAGCGACTCGATCCTGTACTTCTCGATCCACTGCAGCAGCTCCTCGGCGTCGAAGCGCGGCTGCAGCCAGAGCTGGCCACCCAGCCGCGCGCCGTGCAGGGCGTAGAAGTTGGGCGCGGAGTGGTACATCGGCCCCGTGATGACCGACCGGATGCCCGGCCCGATGCCGAAGATCGCCATGGTCTGGCGCGTCACGCCCTCGATCTGCTCCAGGGTCATCGGCTCGCGCCGCACGCCCTTGGGCCGGCCGGTGGTGCCGGAGGTGTAGATCATGGTGTTGGGCGGCATCTGCGGCGGCTGCGTCCAAGGCTGGTGCGCGGCGACGAAATCGTCCCAGCTCTCGCGTCCCGCCGGCACCCGCCAGGCGGCGTCCGACAGCCCGTAGGCCTGCTGGATTTCCGGCGGCGTCGGCGCCACCAGCACCCGCACGCCGGGCGGAATGTCGTTCTCGATCTGCGGCAGCAGGTCGGCGTGCACCACGATCAACTTGGCGTCGCAGTCGCGGAAGATGTAGCCCGCCTCGTCGCCCTTCAGGTGCCAGTTCACCGGCACCGCATAGCCGCCCAGCAGGGCCGACGCGAACGAGGCTTCGAAGAAGGGAAAATCGTTGCGCAGGAACAAGGCCACCGCATTGCCGGGCTCGAACCCCATGGCGTTGAGGCCGCTGGCGGCCCGGGCGGCGCGCAGGCCGATTTCCTGCTGGCTGATGCTGCGTGCGCCGCTGGTGATGCTGCCCGACATTCCGCCTCCTCCGTTTGCCTTGTCGTTTGGCGCAAATCTCAACACAGCCGCCGCGCCAGGCCAAGCGCGGGCGGTTTCGCACAGAGGATTGGACGGGTCCGGCGAAAGGTTATAATATTACATTCATGCACGATCACGGCCCTGCCGAACCCTTCGGCGCCTCGACTTTCGCCACCTCGGCGGGACAGCGGCTGCTCGCCGCCGCGTTGGCGGCGGCCGGGCTGTGGCTGGCCGTGGCCTGGGCGCTGGGCTGGCTGTGATGGTGGCGCTGGAGCAGCGGCGCATCCATGCGCCGGCCATCACGGTCGAGGACCTGGTGGTCGCCTACGACCGGCATCCGGCGGTGCACCATCTCAGCGGCAGTTTCCCCGCCGGCGGGCTGACCGCGCTGGTCGGTCCCAATGGCGGCGGCAAGTCGACCCTGCTGAAGGCGATGGCCGGCGTGCTGCCGATCAGTTCCGGCCGGCTCGACCTGGGCGGCCTGCGCCGGCGCGACATCGCCTATCTGCCGCAGCACGCCGAGATCGACCGTTCGATTCCGCTCACCGTGCTCGATCTGGTGTGCTGCGGATTCCTGCCGCGCGCCGGCCTGTTCGGCGGCATCGGCCGGGCGATGCGGCGGGAAGCGCAGCAGGCGCTGCACCTGGTCGGGCTGGGCGGCTTCGAGAACCGGCTGATCGACGGCATGTCGATCGGCCAGTTCCAGCGCGCCCTGTTCGCGCGGGTGCTGGTGCAGGACGCGCGCGTCATCCTGCTCGACGAACCCTTCGCCGCCATCGACGCGGCCACCACCGCCGACCTGGCCGCGCTGGTGCTGCGCTGGCACGCGGAAGGCCGCAACGTGGTGCTGGCGTCGCACGATCTGGAGCTGGTGCGGCGCGTCTGCCCCGAGACGCTGCTGCTGGCGCGCGAGCCGGTCGCCTGGGGCCCCACCGGCGAGGTGCTGACGCCCGCCCTGCTGGCGCAGGCGCGACGGCGCTCGGAAGCCTGGGACGAAAGTGCGGGCGCCTGCGAATTGTCGGCCGAGCCGCACACCCACCCTTGAGAGTTCCGTGCTGTACGATTTCTTCCTCGCGCCGTTCGGCGGCGACCTGCCCTTCATGCGGCGCGCGCTGGTGGCCAGCCTGGCGCTGGCGCTGGCCTACGGGCCGGTCGGCGTGTTCCTGATCCTGCGCCGCATGACGCTGGTCACCGACGCCATGGCGCACGCCATCCTGCCCGGCGTGGCGGCGGGCTTCCTGCTCTCGGGCCTGTCGCTTTGGGCCATGAGCGTCGGCGGGCTGGTTGCCGGCTTCGTGGTGGCCGGGCTGGCGGGCGCCATCTCCCGCGTCACCGACCTGCGCGAGGACGCCAGCTTCGCCGGCTTCTTCCTGGTGGCGCTGGCCGGCGGCGTAGTGCTGCTGAGCCTGGGCGGCAGCAGCGTCGATCTGGTGCACGTGCTGTTCGGCAGCATCCTGGCGGTCGACGACGCCGCCTTGTGCCTGATGGCGGGGGCGGCGACGCTGACCCTGGCGACCATGGCGGCGATCTACCGGCCGCTGCTGGTCGAGTGCCTCGATCCGAAATTCATGGCGGCGACCAGCGGCACCGGGGCGATCTGGCATTTCGCCTTCCTGGCGCTGCTGGTGATCAACACCGTGGCGGGATTCCAGGCGCTGGGGACGCTGATGGCGGTCGGCCTGATGATCCTGCCCGCCGTCGCCGCCCGCTTCTGGGTGCGCGGCGTCATGAGCCTGTGGGCGCTGGCCAGCGCGCTGGCCTTCTTCAGCGGCTATGCCGGGCTCCTGGCGTCGTACCATCTCGACGCGCCGTCGGGCCCGGCCATCGTGCTGACCGCCGGGGGTATCTGGTTCCTGTCGATGCTGGTCGGCCGCCACGACAGCCTGCGCATGCGCCTGCTGCGGCCGCGGCACCTGGCAGGCTGATCTCGCCGTTTATTCCGCCGCGCTGTCGTGCCCGCGCGCGACCGCTTCGCGCGTCAGCCGATAGCGCGAGGCGTCGGCGATCACCGAGCAGGCCACCAGGCGCTGGTCGCGCCCGTCCAGCGACACCAGCCGGGCATGCGGGATGCCCGCCTGGTCGACGATCTTGGCCACTTCCCAGGTCAGGCTCGGCTTGCCAACCGACTGATACAACTGACCAATTTCCACCTGTTTTTTCATTTGCTTACCGAGGCTGCTTGCTGAGGCACTTGTAGCACAAATCGCGGCCCATTTAAGGCCGTCCTGGCCCGCCGGCCGTGGCAAAAGCGGATTGTCCTGCCGACCCGCGGCGGTCTAGTTTGCATCAATACCGGCGCTCGCCGGACAGAACAATCGGGAGAGACGCACATGCGGAACGCATTCCTGGCAGCGCTGGCGCTGCTGGCCCTGCCTACCCTGGCACATGCCCAGGCCAAGGTCACGATGGGCCTGAGCCATCAATTGCCGCCGGCGCATCATATCGCCAAGGTGGTGGAAGCCTTCGCCGCCGACGTGAAATCGCGCACCAACGGCGAGGTCGAGGTCAAGGTGTTCGGCGCCAGCCAGGCGCACAAGCCGGCGGAGAATTTCCCCGCCGTGGCGCGCGGCGCCATCGAATCGGCCATCGTGGTGAATTTCCAGTGGGGCAACACCATCCCGGAAATGAACGTGACCGTGATCCCCTATTTCTTCACCGACCTCGAGAAGCTGAAGAAGTTCCCGGGCTCCCCGGCCGCCCAGATCCTCGAGGCCAAGATGGAAGCCAAGGGCGTGAAGAACATCGCCTGGTTCTTCACCACGCGCCAGTCGATCTTCACCTCGGCCAAGAAGCCGCTGAAGGCGCCGGAGGATTTCAAGGGCATCAAGATCCGCGGCCTGAACAAGATGGCCGACGCCGCGCTCGAGGCGGTCGGCGCCGCCCCCTCGGCGCTGCCGGGCGACGAGGTCTATAACGGGCTGCAGACCGGCATCATCGACGCCGGCCTGACCGACGTCTCCGCCGCCTACAGCCGCAAGTACTACGAAGTGCAGAAATACGGCACGGTGGCGCCCTACTTCACCGTGTATTTCCACCTCTTCGTCAATCCGGCGTGGCTGAACAAGCTCGAGGCCAAGCATCGCGACGCCATCCTGGCGGCGGCCAGGAAGGCCGAGCAGGACACGATCGGCATCACCGAGAAGACGGCCGAGGAAGCCGTCGTCGAGCTGCGCAAGAAGGGCATGGAGCTGCATATCCAGACGCCGGCGGAATCCAAGGCCTGGGCGGCGGCGATGCAGAAGCCGGTGCTGGACGGTTTCCTGAAGGCGTCGCCGGAAGACGGCCAGAAGCTGATCGACGCCATCAACAAGCTCTAGCGCCGTGAGCCGGACCGCAGACGGCGCGCGCCGCACCGCGCGCGCCGTCGACCGCCTGTCGCGGCTGGTTTCCGATGCCGGCATCGCGGTGTGCGGCGTCGCCATGCTGGCGTCGCTGGCGCTGGTGGTCTACGGCGTGGTGCTGCGCTATGCGCTGAACCAGCCGCAGACCTGGCTCGACGAGCTGGTCGGCTACCTGCTGGTGGCGACGGTGATGCTGGGCGCCGCCGACGCGCTGCGCCAGCGCGAGCACATCGCCATCGACATCCTCACCGGCCGGCTCGGCCCGGCCAAGCGCTTCTGGGTCGCGGTGCTGGCGCTGGCCAGCGTCGCCGCCACCGCCCTGCTTTTCATCGTCGAGGGCTGGGGCACCGTCGTCTTCTCGAAGATGGTCGATCTGCGCTCCACCGGCTATCTCGACACGCCGCTGTGGACGGTGCAGCTTCTCATTCCCGTCGGCGGCGCCATCCTGCTGCTGAACGCCCTCACCCTGCTGCTGCGGCTGCTGCTCAAGGACCTGCCGGTCGACGAGGTCGCCCCGGCCAGCGATCCCACCCAGCTCGTCGACGGGCGGGAGCGCGGCTCGTGACCTTCCTGCTGCTGCTCGTGCTGCTGGTCTGCCTGCTGCTGACCGGCATGCCGGTCTTCGCCGGGCTGGCGCTGTTCGGCGCCGTCGTCCTGATGATCGCCGAGCCGGGCGCCATCAATCTCGGCGAGCTGATCTTCGGCAAGCTCGATACCTACCTGCTGGTCGCCATCCCGCTCTTCACGCTGATGGCGCAGTTCATGATCCGCGGCAAGGTGGTCGACGCGCTGTTCAACACCACCCACACCATGACGCGGCACCTGCCGGGCGGGCTGGGCGTGGCGACGGTGTTCGCCTGCACCATCTTCGCCGCCATCTCCGGCTCTTCGGTGGCGACGGCGCTGACCATCGGCTCCGCCGCCATCCCGCAGATGATCCGCTACGGCTACAGCCCGCGCTTCGCCTATGGCGTGGTCGGGGCCGGCGGCACGCTGGGCATCCTGATCCCGCCGTCGGGACCGATGATCCTGTACGGCGTTATCTCCGACACCTCGATCGGCCAGCTTTTCATGGCCGGCGTCGTGCCCGGGCTGGTGATCGCCGCCATCTTCGCCCTGTGGTGCGTCTTCGTCGCCTGGCGCACCGGGCAGGGCCGGCGCCAGACGCGCGCCACGCTGGGCGAGCTGGGCCGCGCGCTGCGCCAGTCGGTGTGGGCGCTGGCGCTGCCGCCCTTCATCCTGGGCGGCATGTATGCCGGCGTCTTCACCGCCACCGAAGCCGCCGGCGCGGGCGCGCTGGCGGCCATGCTGATCGCCGTCGCGGTCTACCGCCAGCTCGGCTGGCGCGACATCTGGCATTCCGCCCTCGACGCGGCGCGCACCTCCTCGATGCTGTTCCTGATCCTGGCGGCGGCGGCGATCTTCGGCCACGCCCTGACCAAGCTGCGCATCCCCAACGAGATCGTCGAGCTGGTGGCGCATTACGGCCTGTCGCAGACCGGCTTCCTGATCGCGGTGATGCTCCTGATCTTCGTGCTCGGCATGTTCCTGGAGACCATCTCGATCATCCTCATCACCACGCCGGTGATCCTGCCGGTGCTGGTGGCGCTGAAGATCGACCCGGTGTGGTACGGCATCCTGCTGACCATCAACCTGGAGCTGGCGCTGATCACCCCGCCGGTGGGCATGAACCTCTTCACCATCAAGGCGAGCACGCACGCGCCGATCGGCGAGATCATCCGCGGCATCGCGCCCTACGTGGTCCTGCTCATCATCGGGCTGGCGCTGGTCATGGTCTTCCCCGACCTGGCGCTGTTCCTGCCGCGCAGCATGTTCTAAAGGAGCGTTCGATGGCCAAACCGACCTGGAAAGAACTGGTCTCCCGCCCGCAGCCGCTGCTGTTGCCGGTGGCGCACGATGCGCTGACGGCGCGGCTGATCCAGCGCGCCGGCTTCGACGCCTATTCGGTGGGCGGCTTCGCCCTGGTCGGGGCGCGCTACGGCATCCCCGATATCGGCCTGGTCGGGCTGGCCGAGATGGCGGCCGGCATCCGCGACATCATGGCGGCCTGCGACCTGCCGATCCTGGTCGACGGCGACGACGGCTACGGCGACGTCAAGAACGTCACCCGCACCATCCGCACCTACGAGCAGATGGGCGCCTCGGCCATCTTCATCGAGGACCAGGTGGCGCCCAAGCGCTGCGGCCACATGGCCGGCAAGGACGTGATCGCCGCCGAGCTGATGGAAGCCAAGCTGCGCGCCGCCGCCGCCGCGCGCGACAGCCGGGACACGTTCCTGATCGCCCGCACCGATGCGCGCGCCGTGCTGGGGCTGGACGAGGCGCTGCGGCGGGCCGAGCGCTACCTGGAGGCCGGCGCCGACGGCATTTTCGTCGAGGCGCCGCAGACGCTGGAGGAGCTGCGCATCGTCGGCGAGCGCTTCGGCTCGGTGCCGCAGATCGCCAACATGCTGGAGGACGGCAAGACGCCGCTGCTGCCGCCGGCGGAACTGAAGAAGATGGGCTTCAGCATGGTCGCCTATCCCTGCTCGGTGATCTTCCGCGTCGCCCTGACCGTCGAGAAGGCGCTGGCCGACCTGAAGAACGAGCGCCTGTCGCTGGAGGGCGAAGGCGTCGGCTTCGACCGGTTCAAGGACATCGTCGGCTTCGCCGATTGGGGCCGGGTCGAGGACCGGTTCCGGCGGTAGCGGCCGCCCCGCTGCTCGGCACGAGGGAACGGGCGGCGCTCGACGGCGCCAAGAAAAAGGCCCGCCGAAGCGGGCCTTTTGCCGGGAAAACGGACCGGTTCAGCATTCCTTCTGCCGCAGCAGCGCCAGCATGGCGCGGCGCTGGGTGGCCATGGCGGCCTCGCGCGGCAGCTCCATCTGGCGGCGCAGCACTTCCATGAATTCGAACTCGCACACCACCACCATGGCGTCCAGCGACTCGCGCCGGGCCTCGGTCTCCAGATGCGCGATGTCGCCGGCGAACACCCGTTCGATCACCCCGCGCAGCATGTGGCGGAACTGGGTGCGCCCCTCGACGAACATCGGGAGCTGGTCCTCGATCAGGGTGGCGGCGCGGCGGATGGCGGCGATCTGGTCGTAGGTGTCCCAGCGCATGGTCAGCAGCGCCGTCAGCCTCTCCTCCAGGGTTCCGCTGTCCGGAATGGGCCGCACCAGCGACCAGACGCGGTGCATGGTCGAATCGGCGGCGGCCTGGAACAGCGCGCCCAGGTCGTTGAAATGCTGGAAAACCGAGCGGACCGAGACCTGCGCCCGGTCGGCGATCGCTGCGGCGGTCGGCCGCAGATGGCCCTCTTCGATCAGCTCGATCATCGACGCCACGATGCGCCGGCGGGTGTTGTCTGCACGTGCCGTGCGGCCGTCTACAGCCTTGACCGCTCTATCCATAACTGCTGCCTTCCTGCTCCCCGAGGGCGAAGCGTTGCACTCGATATGCACCAACCTAGGGTACGTGTATCGGCACAGACAATGCAGAAGTCATCTTTTGCACAGGCGAGCTATCCTTTTGGAGTAGTCAAATGATCAAGGCCGTTTTATGGGATTTCGGCGGGGTTATCCTTTCCAGCCCCTTCGAAGCATTCAACCGTTACGAAACCGAAATCGGCCTGCCGCGGAACTTCATTCGCGGGTTGAACGCGCGCAACCCCGACACCAATGCCTGGGCCCGCATGGAGCGGTCCGAGGTCGACCTGGACGGCTTCGCCGCCCTGTTCGAGGCCGAGGCGCTGCAGCAGGGGCACAGGCTCTCGGGCCATCACGTGCTGAAGATCATCAGCGGCGAGGTGCGGCCGGAAATGGTCGCAGCGCTGCGCCGGGTGAAAGAACGCTTCCGCATCGCCTGCATCACCAACAACATGCCGACCGGCCACGGCCCGGGCATGGCGCGCGATCCGCAGCGGGTGCGGGAGATCGAGGCGATCATGGGCCTGTTCGAGCATGTGGTGGAATCCAGCAAGCTCGGCATCCGCAAGCCCGATCCGCGCATCTATCTCCATGCCTGCGGCCTGCTGGGCGTCGAGCCGGCCGATTGCGTCTATCTCGACGACCTGGGGATCAACCTGAAGCCGGCCAAGGCCCTGGGCATGCGCACCATCAAGGTGGAGAACGCCGTTCAGGCGCTCTCCGAGCTGGAAGCGGTGCTTGAGATTCCGCTGCGCTAGGTCGAGCGTTGTGCACTGCGGCGCGGCAGGCTATGAACGGACGTTTACCGCACGGGATGGGCGAGGCTGAAAATGTCGTGGCAACCGGAAATCGACGAATTGCGCAAGCGCGAGGCGCTGGCCAAGAAGATGGGCGGGCCGGAGAAGGTCAAGCGCCAGCATGACGGCGGCAAGCTCACGGTCCGGGAGCGCATCGAGAAGCTGCTCGATGCCGGCTCCTTCCGCGAGATCGGCGCCATCGCCGGCAAGGCCGAATACAATGAGGACGGCACGCTGAAGGATTTCAGCCCGTCCAACTTCGTCTGCGGCCGCGGCCGCATCGACAACCGGCCGGTGGTGGTGGGCGGCGACGACTTCACCGTGCGCGGCGGGGCGGCCGACGCCTCGATCTGGGAGAAGCAGGTCATCTCCGAGCAGATGGCCGGCGACGTGCGCATCCCGATCGTGCGGCTGATCGACGGCACCGGCGGCGGCGGCTCGGTCAAGACCTACGAGATGACCGGCCGCACCTACGTGCCGCGCAACCCCGCCTGGGAGCACGTGGTGCGCAACCTGTCGCTGGTGCCGACCGTGTCGCTGGGCCTGGGCTCGGTGGCCGGCCTGGGCGCGGCCCGCCTGGTCACCTCGCATTATTCGCTGATGGTGAAGAACGTCTCGCAGATGTTCGCCGCCGGTCCGCCGGTGGTGGCCCGCCTGGGCCAGCCGGTGACCAAGGAGGAGCTGGGCGGCACGCAGATCCACGCCCGCAACGGCTCGGTCGACGACGAGGTCGAGAGCGAGGCGGAGGCCTTCGCGCGCACCCGCCGGTTCCTCTCCTACATGCCCAGCTCGGTCTACGACCTGCCGCCGCGCGGGCCGGTCACCGACGATCCCAACCGGCGCGAGGAGAAGCTGCTGTCGCTGGTGCCGCGCGAGCGCCGCCGCGTCTACAAGATGCGCGACATCATCGCGCTGACCATGGACCAGGGCAGCTTCTTCGAGATCGGCAAGCTCTATGGCCGCTCGCTGGTCACCGGCCTGGCGCGGCTGGACGGCTGGCCGGTCGCGGTCATGGGCGGCGATCCCTTCTTCTACGGCGCCGCCTGGTCGGCCGAGACGGCGCACAAATTCACCCGCTTCGTCGACATGGCGGAGACCTTCCACCTGCCGGTGGTGCATTTCGTCGATTGCCCCGGCTTCGTCATCGGCGTCGAAGCGGAAACCGCCGCCACCATCCGCCACGGCGCCCGCGCCATGGCCGCGGTCTACCAGGCCACCGCGCCCTGGTGCTCGATCATCGTGCGCAAGGTGTTCGGCGTCGCCGGTGCGGCGCACCAGAACTGGAACAAGTTCAATTTCCGCTACGCCTGGCCGTCGGGCGACTGGGGCTCGCTGCCGCTGGAAGGCGGCATCGAGGCGGCCTACAAGTCGGACCTGGAGAAGGCGGAGGATCCCAAGAAGCTCTTGGCCGAGATCGAGGAGCGCATGAACAAGGTGCGCTCGCCCTTCCGCACCGCCGAGACCTTCGGCGTCGAGGAGATCATCGACCCGCGCGACACCCGCCCGCTGCTGTGCGAATTCGCCAACCTGGCCGCCCCGCTGCGCACGCCCGGCCTGCGCACGACGGGGTTCAGGCCGTAAAAAATGCGTCATCGCCCGGTTTGACCGGGCGACCCATGGCAGCGACAGGCACTACGTCAGAAACCCCGGCGGGCTTGCCGCAACATGGGTGGCCCGGTCAAGCCGGGCCATGACGAAATAGGACGCGCGCCCGGACGGAGTGGTTCACGCCTTCAACTTGTAGCCGCTGCGGATCATCAAGTAGATCAGCACCCCGTAAAAAATGCGTCATCGCCCGGCTTGACCGGGCGACCCATGGCAGCGACAGGCACTACGTCAGAAACCCCGGCGGGCTTGCCGCAACATGGGTGGCCCGGTCAAGCCGGGCCATGACGAAATAGGACGCGCGGCCCGACGGAGTGGTTCA
>JBFXDA010000001.1:0-300681 GCA_050181585.1 Reyranellaceae bacterium | reverse complement strand
TTGACCGGGCGACCCATGGCAGCGACAGGCACTACGTCAGAAACCCCGGCGGGCTTGCCGCAACATGGGTGGCCCGGTCAAGCCGGGCCATGACGAAATAGGACGCGCGGCCCGACGGAGTGGTTCACGCCTTCAGTTTATAGCCGCTGCGGATCATCAAATAGATCAGCACCAGCATCGCCGCATCGATCGCCAGCATCACCGCGACGCCGACGATGGGTGCCGCGTCGGCGTGGCCGGTGAAGGCGAAGCGGAAGCCGTCGATCATGTAGAAGAACGGGTTGAACAGTGCGGCCTTCTGGAAAAACTCCGGCAGATTGGCGATCGAATAGAACGTGCCCGACAGGAAGGCCAGCGGCGACACCAGGAAATTGGTGATCGAGCCGATATGGTCGAACTTCTCGGAGACGATGCCGGCCAGCACGCCGAACAGCGACAGCATCATCGAGCCGAAAATCGCGTGGAAGGCCAGGACCAGCGGATCGTAGACGCTGAACGGCACGAAGATCGCCATGCCGGCGCCGACCGCCAGCCCGCACACCACCCCGCGCGCCACGCCGCCGAAGACGTAGCCGATGGTCAGTTCGATGGCGCCGACCGGCGGCATCAGCACGTCGACGATGTTGCCCTGCAGCTTCGACACCAGGATCGAGAAGGAGGAATTGGCGAAGGCGTTCTGCACCACCGTCATGGCGATCAGGCCGGGTGCCAGGAACTCCAGGAACGGCAGGTCGCCGACCCGGCGCTCCTCGCCGTGCAGCGCCAGCACGAACACCGCCAGCAGCAGCAGGCTGCCGACCGCCGGACCGAGAATGGTCTGGGTCCAGGAATCGAAGAAGCGCAGCGTCTCCTTCAGGCACAGCGTGTAGAGCCCGCGCCAGTTGATGCCGGGAAAGCGCCGCGGCAGGTCCATTCCGGTTTCTCCCGAGTTCGAACGGGCGGGAACTTAGCCAAGCCGCCCCGGCAAAGGAAGCTGGCGGATGACGCTGCCGCGCAGCTCTGCCATGCTGGACGCATGTCGGAAGCGGCGGACGGCAGAACGCGCGGCAGGCGCGTGCGCAAGGTGACGGCGACCTCGCTGGAGAACGCGGCCACGCATTACCTGCAGCGTTTTTCCGCTTCCAGCGCCAATCTGCGCCGCGTGCTGCTGCGCCGCATCGAGCGCGCCCGCCGCGCCCAGGCTCCCGTCGCCGACGACGCCGAGGCCGCCATCGAGGCGATCATCGCCAAGTTCCAGCGCCTGAAGCTGATCGACGACGCCGCCTTCGCCGCCGGCCGCGCCGCCGCCCTGCGCCGGCGCGGCTCCTCCCGCCGCACCATCGGCGGCAAGCTGCGCCTGGCCGGCATCGACGCGGACGGCATCGCCGCGGCGATCGAGGCGGCCGACGAGGAACTGAAGCCGCCGGCGGCAGCGGACGATGACGGACCGGAAGCGGAACTGCGCGCCGCCCTGCGCCTGGCGCAGCGGCGCCGGCTGGGTCCCTACCGGCCGGAGCAGGACCGCGCCGCGCTGCGCCAGCGCGACCTGGCCTCGCTGGCGCGCGCCGGGTTCAGCCTCGACATCGCCCGGCGCGTGATCGACGCCAGCGATCCCGAGGCGCTCTAGGCTTTCCGCGGCTCCGCCGGCTTGTGCGCCAGCTCGGCCAGCGCCTTCAGCGTCGCGTCGCCCAGCTCCAGCGTGCGGTAGGGGAAGGGAATCTCGATGCCTTCCTTGTCGAAACGGGCCTTCAGGCGGCGGTTGAACTCGCGCATGACGTTCCACTGCTTGATCGGATAGGTCTTGATGCGCGCCTTGATCAGGACCGAGGAGTCCTGGAACTTGTCCAGCCCGACGATCTCGATCGGCGCCAGGATGTCGGGCGCGAAGTTCGGATCTTGCCGCAGCTCCTCGCCCAGCGACTTCAGGACCAGCACCACCTTGTCGATATCCTCGCGATAGCCGACCGCGATGTCGACCACGGCGAAGGAGAAATCCTTGGTCATGTTCTCGACGATGGTGACGCCGCCCAGCGGGATGGTCTGCACCGTGCCGTCGTAGCCGCGCAGGCGGATGGTGCGGATGGTCATGTTCTCGACCACGCCCGAGTTCTGGCCGATCCTGACCACGTCGCCCACCGCCAGCGCGTCTTCGGTGATCAGCGAGAAGCCGGCGATCATGTCCTTGACCAGCGTCTGCGCGCCCAGGCCGACGGCCAGGCCGACCACGCCGGCGCCGGCCAGCAGCGGCCCTATCTCGACCCCGATCTCCGACAGCAGCATCAGGCCGGCGACGATCGCCAGCACCAGCCCGAAGATGTAGCGGGCCACCGGCAGCATGGTGCGCACGCGCGCCGCCGGCATCCGGCCCTTGGCCGTCACCCGCCGCAGCAGCCGCTCCAGACCCAGCCCGCCCAGCTCCCAGAGCATGAGGCTGGCGACGACGATGGCGACGATGCGCAGCACCGAGAACACGATCTGCCGCCCCGGCTCGCTGACCAGCAGGGAGAACGAACTGAACCCCCAGATGAAGAGGATCGCCAGCAGGGTCAGCGCCATGACGATGAAGCGGGCGATGCCCAGGATCATCGGCAGATAGCGGTTGGCGCGCTCCTCCAGATTGGGGAACCGAACCTTCAGCTCGTCCGACACGGCGAACCAGCGCCGCACCAGCCGGTCGATGCCGCGCTCGACCAGCCAGCCCAGCACCAGCGCCACCATGGTGAAGATCGTGGTCCGCAGCAGGAACTCCAGCCCCGTGCCCGGCCGCAGCAGCCACACCACGTAGACGCCGACGATGTAGAGAATGGCGATCAGGTGCCAGGTGTCGGCGAGGCGGTGGCGCAAGGAGGAGACGGCGGTCGCCGGCCGCTCGTCCTGGTGGCGCTGCAGCCAGCCGGCGACGGCCTGGCGGTTCTGCAGCACCACCATGATCAGCAGCGCGGCGATGATCAGGCCCAGCAACGCCAGCAGGCCGACATAGGCGCTGCGCGGCAGGCCCAGCAGCCGGCCGGCCTCCAGCGCCACGTAGCCGATGGTGCCGAGCCAGATGAAGCGCCGCAGCCAGACGTCGAGATAGGCGGCCGCATCGTCGGACAGCCGCGGAACGCGCAGCGCGGGATCGTGCGGCTGCAGCACCAGCCGCACCAGCAGCACCAGTGCCTGGCTGAAGACCACGGCATTGATCAGCGCGATGGCGATCAGCCGCGCGCTCGACCCGGGATCGAGAAACGGCAGGCTGCCATAGGAGGCGGCGGCGAAAGCGGCGACCGGCAGCGCATCGAGCGCCAAGGCCAGCAGGCCGGCGCCCAGGCGCCAGCCAAGCCCGCCCTGGCGGTGCGTCAGTCCGACCCGGACGCGCCGCAACAGCAGCGTCATCAGCATTTGCGCCGCCGCGCCCAGCGCCAGCGCCGCCAGCACCCGCCACAGCCCGGCCAGAACGGCATCGCGGGTGGGCGCATCGGCGAAGGATTGCCGCAGCCAGTCGCCGACCCGGCCCGCGTCCAGCAGCGCATGGCCGATCTCCGACAAGGTGGCCGACATGCTGGCCGCGCCCTCGGAGAGGGTGGCGATCAGCGCTTCGCCCAGACCCGGCTCCTCCGCCGGCTTGCCGCGCTGGACCGCGATCAGCCCTTTCAGATCCTCGATCAGCCGCTTGCGGTCGGCCTCGCTTTCCAGCGTCTTGACCAGCCGCTCCAGCTCCTCCGCCGAGACCGTCGGCGTCGGCGCCGGCGCCGCCGTCTGGGCCTGCGCCGGCGGCAAGGCCGTCAGCAATACGCAAGCGGCCAGCACCAGCGTCAGCAGCAGGCGCTGGATCGAGATCACCGAAAATTGCCCGGGGAAAACAGCTCGCAGCCGATATACCATGAAGCAAACCCTTGTTATTCTTGCGAAAGAACAGGCATACCGCGGACACGTCAATGACCTTAACGATCTACCATAATCCGCGTTGCAGCAAATCCCGCCAGACGCTGGCCCTGCTCGAGGAGAAGGGCGTCAGGCCGCGCGTGGTGGAGTACCTGAAAACGCCGCCCGACCCGGCGACGCTGGCGAAGCTGGCCGCCGCGCTGGGCGGGGCGCGCGCCATGCTGCGCCAGGGCGAGAAGGAATACGCCGAGCTGGGGCTGGCCGATGCGAAGAAGACGGAACAGGCCCTGCTGCAGGCCATGCACCGGCATCCGATCCTGATCGAACGGCCGATCGTGACCGACGGCAAGCGCGCCGTCATCGGCCGGCCACCCGAAGCGGTGCTCGCGCTGCTGTGACATGAACGGCGAACGCCTGTTCCGCTCCCTGCGGCTGTGGTCGGGCGTCACGCTGTTCGTCTACGTCTTCAGCCATCTGCTCAACCATACCTTCGGGCTGATCTCGCTGGCGGCGATGGAGGCGGCGCTGACCTGGTTCGGCGCCGTCTGGCGCAGCGTCCCCGGCGCCGTCGTGCTCTATGGCGCGCTGTCGCTGCACCTGGCGCTGGTGCTGTGGTCGCTCTATCGCCGCCGCGCGCTGCGGCTGCCGCCGACCGAAGCGGTGCAGGTGGCGATGGGGACGCTGATCGTGCCGCTGGGCGTCAGCCACGTCATCGGCACCGCCGCCGCCCGCGCCTTCGCCGGCGTCGATCCCAGCTACGGCTACGTGCTGCTGTCGATCTGGGACGGTGGCTGGAGCGAGATCCTGCGCCAGTTCGCCTTCATCGTCGTGGTCTGGGTGCATGGCTGCATCGGCCTGCACCAGCTCTGGAAGCTCAAGCCGCATTACCGGCGCTGGCGCGACCTGGGCTTCGCCGTGGCGCTGCTGCTGCCGGTGCTGGCGCTGGTCGCCTTCTTCCAGCGCGGGCCGGAGGCGATGCGGCTGGCGGCGGAGAATGCCGACTGGCTGGCGACGCTGCAGGCCAGGACCAACCTGCCGCCGGCGCCGATCGTGGCGCAGTTCTTCGCCGCCATGAACTGGGCCTTGTTCGGCTACGTGCTGCTGCTGGGCGGCGTCTTCGCCGCCCGCGCCGGGCGCGATATCGTCGAACGGCGCGGCGCGCTGGTGCGGCTGGGCTACCCCAACCAGCGGCGCGCGCAAGGGCCCGCCGGGCCGTCGATCCTCGAATTCAGCCGGTTGGCCGGCATTCCCCACGCCTCGGTCTGCGGCGGGCGCGGCCGCTGCTCGACCTGCCGGGTGCGCGTCGGCCAGGGACTCGAGCTGCTGGCGGCGGCCTCGCCGGCCGAGCTGCGCGTGCTGGCGCGCATCGGCGCCCCCGACAACGTGCGGCTGGCCTGCCAGGTGCATCCGCCGCCGGGCGAGTACGACGTCACGCCGCTGCTGGCCGCCGGCGCCCGGGCGCAGGAGGCGCTGGCGCAGGCCGCCCATCACCACGGCCAGGAGCGCGAGATCGCCGTGCTGTTCGCCGACATAAGGGGCTTCACCTCGCTGGCCGAGCACCGCCTGCCCTACGATACGGTCTACGTGCTGAACCGCTATTTCCGCGCCGTCGGCGAGGCCATCGAGGCGGCGGGCGGGCATGTCGACAAGTTCATCGGCGACGGGGTGATGGCGCTGTTCGGGCTGCAGGGCGATCCTGCCGCCGCCTGCCGCATGGCGCTGGACGCCGCCCGCCGCATGGCGCTGGCCATCGACGCGCTGAACGAGAGCCTGACGGGCGACCTGCCGGCGCCGCTGCGCATCGGCATCGGCCTGCATGCCGGCGTCGCCATCGTCGGCGAGCTGGGCTATGGCAGCGGCCGCTCGCTGACCGCCATCGGCGACAGCGTCAACATCGCCTCGCGGCTGGAGACCATGACCAAGGAATTCGCCTGCGAACTGGTGGTGTCGGACGACCTGGCGCGCCTGGCGCAGATCGACCTTTCCGCCTGGCCGCCGCACGAGATCGCCGTGCGCGGCCGCACCACCGCCCTTGTCGTGCGCGCCATCGACGATGCCGCCCTGCTGCCGGCGGGGCCGCCGGACAAGGCGAAACCCCTCGCCGCGCAATAAAATTTTCCGTGCGAGGGAATGGTCCCAGGGAAGCGGTGTTTCGTCTCTCAGGAAAGGCGTAGAATGACGGTAACGGTTCGAACCGGAGGAATTGCAGCATGCGCGCATCTCGTTTCGTGGCGGCCTGCGCCGCTTTCGGCCTGGCATTGAGCCTGGGCGCGGCCGGGCCGGCCCTGGCCATGGGCAGCAACGATCCCGCGCCCGCCGCCAAGCCGCGCAACGCCGATTTCGACGCCGGCAAGGCGGCCGTCGCCAAGGAGGACTGGGCCGCCGCCATCGCCGCGCTGAAGAAGGCCACCGCGGCCGAGCCCAACAATCCGGAAGCGCACAACCTCCTGGGCTACGCCACGCGCAAATCGGGCGACGCGCGCGGCTCGCTGGCCCATTACCAGCAGGCGCTGGCGCTCGACCCCAAGCACCTGGGCGCGCACGAATACATCGGCGAGGCCTATCTGATGCTGAACGACGTAGCCAAGGCCGAGGAGCATCTGGCCAAGCTGTCCGACCTGTGCACCTTCGGCTGCAAGGAAGAGCGGGCGCTGAAAGCGGCGATCGCGGCCTGGAAGGCCAAACCGAAACAGAGCTGAACGGCCGCGCCCAAGCGGGGTTGACGCCGCCGCCCGCGGCATGAATGGTCGGAGGATGGAACTCCTCCGGCGGCCCGGCGCTTGCGTCGCGGCATGATCCTCGCAGGCGACATCGGCGGCACCAACACGCGGCTGGCGCTCTACCGCCGCGACCTGACGCGCGCCGTTCCGCTGCGCGTCGAGCGTTTCCGCAACGACGATTTCGCCTCCGTGCACGAGATCGTGGCGCGGTTCCTGGCGGGGCAGGAGAAGCCGGCCGTCGCCTGTTTCGGCGTCGCCGGACTGGTCGATGGCGGGCGCTGCCATCTGACCAACCGCAACTGGACCATCGCCGAGCAGGCGCTGGCGATCCAGATCGGCGCCCCCGCCCTGCTGGTCAACGACGTCGCCGCCGCCGCCATCGGCGTGGCCCATCTGGACGAGGACGGCTACGTGGTGCTGCAGCCCGGCAGCCGCAGCTGGGGACGCGGCAATATCGCGGTGGTGGCGCCGGGCACCGGGCTGGGCCAGGCCGCCGCGATCTGGGACGGCGCGCGGCACCATCCGCTGGCGACCGAAGCGGGCCATGCCGATTTCGCCCCGGTGCTGCCCATCGAGCTGGAACTGTCCAACTGGCTGCGCGCCCGCTATGGCGGCCATGCCAGCATCGAGCGCGTGCTGTCCGGCCCGGCCATGGCCGATATCGCCCGCTTTCTGGTCGCCTCCGGCCGCTGCCGGCCGGTGGCCGCGGTGCACAGCCTGCCGGAACGCGAGCAGCCGGCGGCGCTGACCCGGCTGGCGCTGGAAGGCGAAGAGCCGCTGGCCGCCGCCACGCTCGATCTTTTCGTCGCCGCCCTGGCGCGCGAGGCGGGCAGTGCGGCACTGCGCTTCCTGGCGCTGGGCGGCGTGGCGCTGGCCGGCGGCATCCCGCCCCGGCTGCTGCCCGTCCTGCGGCAGCCGCATTTCATCGAAACGCTGGTCGACAAGGGCCGCTTCGCCGCGCTGATGCGCTCGCTGCCCGTGCGCGTGGTGATCGACCCCGACGTCGCCATGCTGGGGGCGGCGCACCTGGCCGCCAGCGCCTGACCGCCTTCCGCGCAGCGAGCGGGCAGGCCGCTTGGGTTTGCTTCCCGGACCCCAGTTTGTATCCTGCGCTGCGATCCATCATACGCCCGGGAACGGAAACCGATGAATTTCGACTTCTCCGACGATCAGAAAATGCTGCAGGAACAGGTGCGCCGTTTCCTGGCCGACAAATGCCCGCCCAAGACCGTGCGCCGCGTGCTGGAGGGCGAGGAGACCCATGCCGAGGAAGTCTGGCGCGGCCTGGTCGAGATGGGCCTGACCGGTGCGGCCATCCCGGAGGAATTCGGCGGGCTGGGCCTGGGGGCGCTGGAGCTGTGCGTCGTGGCCGAGGAGCTGGGCCGGGCCTGCGCGCCGGTGCCCTTCTCCTCCTCCGTCTATCTCGCCAGCGAGGCGATCAAGAAGGCCGGCAGTGCGGCGCAGAAGAAGAAATACCTGCCGCTGCTGGCCAGCGGCCAGATCATCGGCACGCTGGCCACCTCCGAAGGGCCCAACGCCGCCAGCCCGCGCACGGTGCGCGCCAAATTCGCCAACGGCTCGCTGAGCGGCGCCAAGACGCCGGTGGTCGACGGCGAAGCGGCAGACATCGCCGTCGTGCTGGCCAACACCGGCGGCGAGGGCGAACGCGCGCTGTCGCTGGCGCTGGTCGAGCTGAAGGGCAAGGGCGTCAGCCGCAGCCGCGCGCACACCATCGATCCCGCCCGCAAGCACGCGCAGATCGCGTTCGACGGCGCGCCGGCCGAATTGCTGGGCGGCGAAGGCGAAGGCTGGAAGCTGCTGCAGGACATCTACGACGGCGCGGCGGTGCTGTTCGCCTTCGAGCAGATCGGCGGCTCGGAGGCGGCCCTGACCATGGCCCGCGACTATGCGCTGCAGCGCTACGCCTTCGGCCGCCAGATCGGCTCCTATCAGGCGATCAAGCACAAGCTGGCCGACGTCTACGTCAAGAAGGAGCTGGCCCGCTCCAACGCCTATTACGGCGCCATGATGCTGGCCGAGGGTGGCGCCGACCTGCCGGTGGCGGCCGCCGCCTCGCGCGTCGCCGCTACCGACGCCTACGATTTCGCCGCCGCCGAATGCATCCAGACCCATGGCGGCATCGGCTTCACCTGGGAGGCCGACACGCAGTTCCACTATCGCCGCAGCCGCGTGCTGGCGCTCAACATTGGCGGGCCGACGGTGTGGAAGGAAAAGCTGGTGCGCCGGCTGGAACAGCAGAACGCGGCCTGACGGGAAGGAAACGGATCATGGATTTCAACGACACGCCCGAAGAAGCCGCGTTCCGCAAGGAAGTGCGCGCCTGGCTCGAGGCCAACGCCAAGCGCAAGAGCGACGATCCCACCGCTTCGCGCGCGCGCAACGAGGATATCGAGATCCTGCCGCGCGCCCGCGCCTGGCAGGCCAGGAAGGCGGCGGCCGGCTATGCGCGCATCACCTGGCCCAAGGAATATGGCGGCATGGGCGGCACGCCGATCCAGCAAGTGATCTACAACCAGGAGGAAGAGGACTACCTGGTGCCGCAGGGCTTCTTCGAGATCGGGCTGGGCATGTGCATCCCGACCGTGATGGCCTATGCCAAGCCCGACGTGCTGCAGCGCTACGTCAAGCCGGCGCTCCACGGCGAGGAGATCTGGTGCCAGCTCTTCTCCGAGCCGGCCGCCGGTTCCGACGTCGCCGGCATCCGCACAAGGGCGGAGCGCGACGGCGAGGACTGGATCGTCAACGGCCAGAAGGTCTGGACCTCGGGCGCGCATTACTGCGACTACGGCATCGTCATCACCCGCACCGATCCGACGGTCCCCAAGCACCAGGGCCTGACCATGTTCTATCTCGACATGAAGAGCCCGGGTGTGGAGGTGCGGCCGATCAAGCAGATTTCCGGCACCGCCAATTTCAACGAGGTGTTCTTCACCAACGTTCGCATCCCCGACAGCCAGCGCCTGGGCAAGGTCGGCGAGGGCTGGAAAGTGGCGATCACCACCTTGATGAACGAGCGGCTGGCGGTCGGCACCCGCCAGGGCATGGATTTCGACGCACTGCTGGATCTCGCGCGCCAGACCGAGCTGGAGGATGGGCCGGCGATCCGCAACGGCGCGGTGCGGGCGAAGATCGCCGAGTGGTATGTGCAGAGCCAGGGCCTGAAATACACCACTTTCCGCACCCTGACGGCGCTGTCCAAGGGCCAGGCGCCCGGCCCGGAAGCCTCGATCGGCAAGCTGATCGCCGCCCCCAAGATGCAGGCCACCGGCGCCTTCGGCATGGAGTTGATGGCCGAGGCCGGCATCCTCGACCGCGACGTGCCCGGCGCCGGCGCCTTCCAGGCGCAATGGATCTACGGCGCGGGCTACCGCATCGCCGGCGGCACCGACGAGATCCTGCGCAACATCGTGGCCGAGCGCGTACTGGGCCTGCCCGCCGACATACGCGTCGACAAGGACATCCCGTTCAACAAGCTGGGGAAGTGAGAGCGGTTCAGACCAGGCGGCGCAGTTCGGTTTGCAGCGCCGCCTGATCGCCCCGAAAGCTCTCGATCATCGCGGCAAGGAATTTTCTCGGCCGCAATCGCCACAGATGGAAGGGATGGCCCGCCTGTACGGACAGCAGCGTGGCGAAAACCAGTTGCGTACGGCCATTCCCCTCGCGAAAGGGATGGATGGCATTCAGCTCCGCAAGGAAGAAGGCGCTGCCAACCAGGAACTCGTCCAAGGTCAGATCGCGCAGGCACCTCTTCGTCCCCAGCCATCCGAACAGATGGCGCATCTCCCGATCTATGTTCTCGGGATAGCAGAACATGCTGTGCCCCTTGGAAATGCGCGTACGCCGATACGTACCCGCCCAGCGATAGACATCGCCGAACAGATGGCGATGGACGGCGCGATAATGCGTGACACTGAACCGGCCCCGAGGCAGCGGCTCGCTGGACCGCTGCGCAACGCTTATGGCTTCGAATTCGGCAAGCGTTGCGGCCGTTCTCAATCCAGGAATGTTCTTGAGAACCGCGGTGCCGGCATAGCAATAGGGATCGTCGATCGACCGATAGTCAGCCGGCACCCTCAGGCTTTCCTGGCAAAGAGCCTGGAGATCTCGCGTCGCCGCTCGGGGTCGCTGAGGTTCTTGCGATCGAACTCCTCCAAGCGCGCTTTGGCGCGGCTGGACAGGCTGATCCCCTCGACCGCGCTTATCGAACGCATGGCATCGCGTCCCAAGGTGAAGTGGCTGCGCCACGCCCCCTTCGCATCCTGAATTCTAAGTTCCCCTCCGGCGGATCGAAGATCGTTCTTGGCGGCCTCGATCGCTTCCGCCTGGGTCCGGAACAGCCTTGCCGGCCCGGCCGGACTGCCGGTCCTGATCGCCCAGCCTTTGGCATGCGGGACAACGTAGTAGCGCGATTTCGACATTCCGCCTCATTCTCCGTCGCTTGTTGAATTATAGCACGCCTTGCGCTCTGCCCTGCCCAACGATTTGTCGGGAATGACGTTCACCCATGCCGCGCGCGGCTGTCGTCCGGCGCCTGCGCCCGCTCGTTCAGGCCGTAGTCGCGCATGACGGCGGCGATGCGCAGGCGGTAGTCGGCGAACAGCTCGCCCCTGCCCGCCTGCTGCGCCAGCCGGTGCTGCTCCGTGTTGCGCCAGGCGATCACCGCCTGTTCGTCGCGGAAGAAGGACAGCGACAGGATTTTCCCCGGCTGCGCCAGGCTCTCGAAACGTTCGACCGAGACGAAACCGTCGATCTCTTCCAGCAGCGGCTTTAGCCCGGCGGCGATGTCGAGATAGGCCTGTCGCTTCCCCTCCCGCGGCCAGACCTCGAAGATGACGGCGATCACTTGCCGCCTCCCTCGCCATGCGGGGCGGAGGCCAGTTTTAGGAACAGCCGGTCCTCGCGCAGCAGGAACCTCTCCTTCTGGGCGAAGAGATAGTTCTTCTGGCCGATCGGATCGTCGCGCAGCCGCTCGCGGTACTGCTCGTAGGCGGCCAGGCTCGCGACGTTGTAGACGCCGTAGGCCACGGTGCTGGAACCCTCGTGCGGGGCGTAGTAGCCGATCAGATCCGCCCCGCAGCGCGGAATGGCCTGGCCCCAGTTGCGGGCGTAGAGCTCGAACTCGGCCTTCTTCGTCGGATCGATCTGGTAGCGGATGAAGACGGTGACGGTCATGGTTTCTCCTTACGGGAAGGCGTCGACCCTAGCCGCGCTGGCGCCGGCAATGCTTCGATGCGCGTCGAAGCATCGTTGGCCGCGCCCTGTTAGGATGGCGGCATGAAAATCGGACCCGATATCGCCGTAATCGCCTCCCTGGTCGGCGATCCGGCGCGCGCCAACATGCTGACGGCGCTTATGGGCGGCAAGGCGCTGAGCGCGGGCGAGCTGGCGGCGGAAGCCGGCGTCAGCCTGCAGACGGCCAGCTCGCATCTGGCCAAGCTGCAAGGCGGCGGGCTGCTGGCGGTGGAGAAGCAGGGACGGCACCGCTACTACCGGCTCACCGGCCAGGACATCGCGCAGACGCTGGAAAGCATGATGGGGCTGGCGGCGCGGGTCGGGCATTTGCGGACGCAGCCGGGCCCCAAGGACCCCGCGCTGCGCCATGCGCGCGTCTGCTACGACCACCTGGCCGGCGACCAGGGCGTGCGCCTGCTCGACAGCCTGCGGCAGCGCCGTTTCATCCGCGCCGCCCCCGGCCGGATCGAGCTGACCGCAGCCGGCGCCGATTTCGTCGCCGGCTTCGGGATCGATCTCGACCGGCTCAAGCAATCGCGCCGGCTGCTGTGCCGCGCCTGCCTGGACTGGAGCGTGCGCCGGCCGCATCTGGCCGGGGCGCTGGGCGCGGCCCTGCTGCAGCGCCTGACGGAGCTGGGCTGGGCCCGCCGCGAGGCGTCCTCCCGCGCCATCGCCTTCTCGCGCGCGGGCGAGATCCGGTTCGAGCGCCAGTTCCCCTTGCGGCAGAAATAGCCGGCGCTAGCGGGAACCTCCGCGGTTCTGCGGCATTACCTGCGGGGGGCAATGTGCGCCAAAAACTCGGCGCACGCCGTCGTCCCGTCGGCGGTTGGGGCTGGATTTCGTTGCATACACCGGATTCGCACACTGGGTCGGACGCCGCGGCGGCAACGGAAATCGGCCGCCTGACCTCGCTGCTGGAAAGCGAGCGGCGGGTGCTGGCCCGGATCGCCGCGGGCGCGCCGCTGCCGACCGTTCTCAGGGAACTGGCGCTGGCGGTCGAGGCGCAAGCGCAGACGCCGCTCCTGGCCTGCATCCAGTTGCTGGACGAGTCGGGCAGGCGCTTGACCTGCGGCGCCGCGCCCTCGCTGCCGCCCTCTTATGTCGAGGCGATCGAGGGGCTGGAGATCGGACCGGCGGCCGGCTCCTGCGGCACGGCGGCCTGGCGCGGCGAGCCGGTCTACGTCGCCGACATCGCCGGCGATCCGCTGTGGCGGGATTTCCGCCACCTGGCCCTGCCGCACGGGCTGCGCGCCTGCTGGTCGACGCCGATCAAGACGCCGGACAACCGCCTGCTGGGCGTCTTCGCCGTCTACAGCGGCGCGCCGCGCCTGCCGACGCGGCACGAGACCGAAGCGATCGGCCTGATGGCGCAGACCGCGGCCCTGGCCATCGAACGCCAGCGCTCCGACCAGGCGCTGCGCGAGCGCGAGGCCGACCTGGCGCGCGTGCAGCAGATCGGCAAGGTGGGCGGCGTCGAGGTCGATCTGCGCGACGGTTTCCGCAACCGGCGCTCGCCGGAATACCTGCTGATCCACGGCCTGCCGCCGGAAGCGGCCAACGAGACCCACGAGGACTGGGTGGCGCGCATCCATTCCGAGGACCGCGAGCGCACCGAGCGCGAGTTCAAGAACGCCGTCGCCGGCGAGGTGCGCGACTACTATTCCGAATACCGCATCGTGCGGCCCAGCGACCAGCAGGTGCGCTGGATCGCGGTCAAGGCGAGGATCGAGCGCGACGCGCGGGGCAAGGCGCAGCGGCTGGTCGGCGCCCATATCGACATCACCGATCTGCGCCGCGCCGAACGGGCGCTGCAGGAGAGCGAGGAGCGCTTCCGCCTCATCGCCGACAGCGCGCCGGTGCCGATGTGGGTCAGCGAACTGGACGGCAGCCGCGCCTTCGCCAATATCGCCTATTGCGACTTCCTCGGCGTCACCTACGCGCAGGCGCTGACCTTCGACTGGCGCACGCGGCTGCACCCCGAGGACCTGCCGCGCATCCTGCAGGAGCAGATAGAGGGCGAATCCTCGCGCCAGCCCTTCTCGCTGGAAGCCCGCTACCGGCGCGGCGACGGCGAATGGCGCTGGATCCGCTCCCAGTCGCAGCCGCGCTGGGGCGTGCATGGCGAGCATGTCGGCTTCATCGGCGTCGCCTACGACATCACCGAGGCCAAGCTGGCCGAGCAGGAGCTGCGCCAGCGCAACGAGACGCTGGCGGACCAGGTCGCCCGCCGCACGCGCGAGCGCGACCGGCTGTGGAACGTATCGCAGGACCTGCTGCTGGTGATCGATCTCAGCGGCGCCTGGCTCAGCGTCAACCCGGCCTGGCAGCGCACCCTGGGCTGGAGCGAGAGCGAGCTGCTGGGCGGCGCCCTGCCGGCGCTGGAGCATCCCGAGGACCGGCCGGCCGAGGCGCGCGCCGGCGCGCAATTCTCCCTGGTCGGCCGCCCGGCCCGCTTCGAATGCCGCTTCCGGCACAAGGACGGCTCGTGGCGCTGGATCTCGTGGACCACCGCCTCGGCCGACGGGCTGCTCTATGGCGTCGGCCGCGACGTGACGGCGGAGAAGCAGGCACAGGCCTCGCTGCGCGCCACCGAGGAGCAGTTGCGCCAGGCGCAGAAGATGGAGGCGGTCGGCCAGCTCACCGGCGGCATCGCGCACGATTTCAACAACATCCTGACCGGCATCATCGGCGGCCTCGACATCGTCGGCCGGCGCATCGCCGCCGGCCGCTACGAGGATGTGCGCCGCTTCGTCGAGCCGGTGGTGGCCTCGGCCCACCGCGCCGCCGGCCTGACCCACCGGCTGCTGGCCTTCTCGCGCCGCCAGTCGCTCGATCCCCGGCCGATCGACGTCAACGCGCTGATCGGCTCGATGGAGGAGCTGCTGCGCCGCAGCCTGGGCGAGCAGATCGTGATCCGCCTGGCCTTCGAGCCGGAACTATGGACGGCGGAAGCCGACGCCAACCAGCTCGAAAGCGCGCTGCTCAACCTGGCGATCAATGCCCGCGACGCCATGGCCGGCGGCGGCACGCTGACCGTCGAAACCGCCAATGTCCAGATCGCGCCCAGCTTCGCCTTCGTGCAGGACCCCGTCGAGGCGGGCGAATACGTGGTGATCGCCGTGCGCGATACCGGCACCGGCATGGACCAGAGCGTCGTCGAGCGCGCCTTCGATCCCTTCTTCACCACCAAACCGATCGGCCAGGGCACCGGGCTCGGCCTGTCGATGGTCTATGGCTTCGCCAAGCAGTCGCGCGGCCACGTGGCGATCTCCAGCGCCGTGGACCAGGGCACGACGGTGAAAGTCTATCTGCCGCGCCATCGCGGCGCCGCCGCCGGCAGCGACGAGCCGTCGCCCGCGGCAGCATCGCGCGCCCGCGACGGCGATACGGTGCTAGTGGTGGAGGACGAGGCCGCCGTGCGCCTGCTGGTGGTCGAAGTGCTGAACGATCTCGGCTATCTCGTCCTGGAGGCCAAGGACGGCCAGTCGGCCATGGCCATCGTCGATTCCGGCCGGCGCATCGACCTGCTGGTCACCGATGTCGGCCTGCCGATCATGAACGGCCGCCAGCTCGCCGAATTCGCCCGCGCCCGCCGGCCGGGCCTGAAGGTGCTGTTCATGACCGGCTATGCCGAGCAGGCGGCGATCCGCTCCAAATTCGTCGGCCAGGGCATGGATATGATCGCCAAGCCTTTCGCCATGGAAGCGCTCACCGCCCGCGTGCGGGAGATGATCGAGAGCTGATCAGCGCGCCGGCAGGAACACCGGCGCCATCGACGCCACCAGCAACGCGGCCATCGCGACATTGAACCAGACGATGCGGTTGCCCCTGGCCAGCGTGCGCCGCAGCCCCGCGCCCGACAGCGCCCAGACGCCGAGGGCGGGGATGTTCACGATGGCGATCACGGCCAGCGCCGACGGCAATCCGACCGGCAAGCGCTGGGGATCGACGTAGGAGACCATGACGATCAGCGCCACCGCCCACGCCTTTGGATTGAAGAGCTGCAGCAGGGCGGCAGCGACAAAGCCGACCGGCTTCTCGATCTTGCCGTCGTCCGGGCCCAGCGCGCGGCTGGTGGCGACCTTGAACGCCAGCCACAGCACGTAGACGCCGCAGCAAAGCTGCAGCCCCAGATAGATTTCCGGCACCCGCTCGAACAGCGGCCCCAACCCGACGCCGACCAGGAACACGATGGCCAGGAAGCCGCCGCTGATCCCCAGGATCAGCGGCACCGAGCGGGCGAAACCGAAATTCGCTCCCGACGCCAGCAGCAGGAAATTGCCCGGCCCGGGCGTGATCGACATGACGAACACGAAGCCGGCCAGGGCGAGGAAGGTCTCGATGCCCATGGCCGGCACTGTGACCAGCCACCGAGGCGCCGTCAGTGCCCGATCCGCTGGAAGATTGTGCGCGGCGTCCCGAACCGGCTGGGGCGCGGCGTGCGGCCATCGCGCCGTCGCTCACTTCGTCCCGAACAGCCGGTCGCCGGCGTCGCCCAGGCCGGGGACGATGTAGCCGTGCTGGTCGAGATGGCTGTCGATGGCGGCGGTGAAGATCGGCACCTCGGGCTCGGCGCGCCGCAGCCGCTCGATGCCCTCCGGTGCCGCCAGCAGGCAGACGAAGCGCAGATCGCGCGCGCCGTGCTGGCGCAGCGTGGCGATGGCGGCGGCGGCCGAATTGCCGGTGGCCAGCATGGGATCGACCACCACGACCAGCCGCTCGCCCAGGTCCTCCGGCGCCTTGAAGTAGTATTCGACCGCCTCCAGCGTGTCGGGGCGGCGGAACACGCCGACATGCGCCACGCGCGCCGACGGCACCAGCTCGAGCATGCCCTCGAGCAGCCCGTTGCCCGCGCGCAGCACCGAGGCGAAGACCAGCTTCTTGCCGTCCAGCACCGGAGCTTCCATGGTCGCCAGCGGCGTCTCGATGGTGCGCATCGTCAGTTTCAGCGGGCGCGTGACCTCGTAGGTCAGCAGCAGCGCGATCTCGCGCGCCAGCCGGCGGAACTGGACGGTGGAGGTGTGCTTCTCGCGCATCAGGCCGAGCTTGTGCTGCACCAGCGGATGATCGACCACCGTTACGCCTGCCATGACCCGCTCCCTGTTCGCATCCGCACCGATCCCGCGAGCGCCTATCCGTCGTGCTCGGTCGAGGGCGCGGGGTTGGCGGCGCCGGCGCCCAGAACCATCCCGGCACCGGCCCCGCCAGCCGCGGCCCCACCCGCGCCGCCGCCCCTGCCGCCGCCGCCTTGCCGTCCGCCCTGGTTGGAACGCTCTCCCCGGCCACCGCCGCCGGAGGGCCGCGTCGGTCCCTGGGCGGGAATGCGCAGATCGGCGGGAATCGGATCGAGATCGAGCGCCTGACGGATGAAGTCGCGCAAGGAGACCACCAGCTCGTGGGTGTGGATGGGCCGGCCGGCCACCAGCTCGCGCGCGGCGCGCTCGGCCAGGCGCACGTGCTCCTCCGTCCCCAGCAGGATGATGTCGGACAGCGCGCCCTCGACGGCATCGCGGATGCGCCGGCGGCGGTCCGACGACCCGCCCGCGC
Source organism: Reyranellaceae bacterium (assembly GCA_050181585.1). Lineage (GTDB taxonomy): Bacteria > Pseudomonadota > Alphaproteobacteria > Reyranellales > JAQSWP01 > JAQSWP01. The sequence continues at coordinate 283,318 of JBFXDA010000001.1, read as the reverse complement.
CGCCCGTTTCGTGGTCGGAACCATCGGCTTCCTCGCCGCCGGCCTGGCGCAGATCGCGCAGATGCTGCGGATCGACGGTCAAGATGCCGGTGAACGAGCCGCCCAGCACCTTGTAGGCGGCGATCAGGGTGCGCAGGCGCTCGTTGATCTGCCGGTTCAGCCGTTCGCGTCGCTGCTGGATGGTGGCCATGATCAACAGCCGGATGCCGATGCCGATCAGCGCGAACAGCGCCAGGCCGATCAGCGTGGTCAGCAGGCCTTGCCAGGAACTGAAGTCGATGTTGCGCAGCGCTGCCTCCGCGTCATGGTTCGATCATGGCGTGCGCCATCGTACAGGGCGGCATCGCGGCGTCGGCAGGGAGAAATGGCGCACCGATGGAGATAAAACTGAACACCGCTGTGTAATTATATCATTTATTTATAATCTCGAACGCCTTTCGCATTCCTACTGAAATGCGCGCACGAGTTGCAGCAGCGCCCCAGGTGGCTCGCCGTAGCTTACGATCCTTACATCGAGGTCAAAGCGCGCCATCAACCCCAAGGCGTGTCGGATGGCCTCGTAGATCCATCCGGTGTCGTTACCGAAAGCACCGCCCCCGAGAATGGTGAGAAGAACGATGTTTGATTTGCCCCGATCTGCATTCAGCACGGCACTCCACAAGGTAGCCTCGTAGGCTGCCTCCAGTACCAGAGATGCGAATGGCCCCCAGAGTGGAACAGGTACAGAACTGTACGCAACTGGCAGCGCCGAGCAGAATGCTTGCGAAACCAAGGGCCGTTTTTCTCCTGCACCATCGGTGATTTCTACATCGCGATGCAATCCGATACGCAATTTGCCGCGCAAGCTGCCAGACTTTTGCCGGCTACTTGAGACAAGGTGGTCGGTGATGGCTTTCAGCCCCTCGTCGCTACAAAGTGCATAGCCATTCTGCATACGCCAGAGTTTGTTGACTGGCCGGCCGGTGGCGACGCTCAGAGCCTCGCCGACAGCCGCCAGTCCGTCGAGTTGGCGCTCTCGCGTTTGACCGCAACTATCGCCGACTGGCACGAAATAGTTGCGGTAGATCGTTGCTGCTCCGGCAGCGATAGCACAGGCAGGGCCTTGGGTACGGTCGTACTGATAGCGGGTAACGCCATGCTCAGGCGTCACGTCGGGGCAGGTCATTTCCAGCATGTTGAATTGCGACGCTACCTGAAACAGAGCGCCGGAGTATTCTGGCTGTTGTTTTAATTCCCGAACATCGCCCGTCACGACGCTGACTTTCAGTCGTCCGCTAGGGGCACTCGCCGACTGCGCTCTTTCATGCAGTGAGTCGAGCGACACCAGTTCGAAATCGCCAATTGCGTAGCTCTTGCCGTTGATCAGAGATCGCAGCCGAGACCCTTCAACAGTGAGATTTGACCGAGTGCTCTCATAGTCCGACTCTCGAAATCCCGTCAGTCGCTCAAACCAGTCCATACCCGCCCCCACTACGCGAAATTGCACTTAAGCGCGAACGGACACCAAATGCTCAATCCATGACCAGGACCGAGGCAACCACGGCACGATAAACTGGAGAAATGGCGCGCCCGTAGGGATTCGAACCCCAAACCTCCTGATCCGTAGTCAGGTGCTCTATCCAGTTGAGCTACGGGCGCGCACTGGCGGTCCGGCGGCGAAGCGCCGGGCCGCGGCAAGGCGGCGAAACTAGTCAAATCGCGCGGCGCTGGCAAGGGCGGATCAGGGGATCCTTGGGGGCGGCGTAACGCCCTGTCGCCGCAGTGCTTTGCGCGGCGCCGCGCAGCCTGTTGCCGGGGAGCCACGGCTGCGTTGCAAATGGCACAATCCTCCTTGTCTCGGATCGCCCCATTCAGTACCATCCCCTTGTTTTTTTTAGGGGTTGCGGCCTTGCCGTACCCTAAGGCCGGGCACCTTGGGGGGACGGCCGCAAAGCAACGACAGAAAGTGCTGTCCGAGGTTCGAAGGGTGCCCATGGCGACTGTAAAATCCCGTGTCCTGGCACTCATCGCCGCATTGGCGTTGGGGGCCTGTTCGCAAGACGCTCTGTTCACTGGCGACGCCAGCAGCCCGCCGCCGGCCTCCCCCGTGGGAAGCCCGACATTCCAGCCCTCGCAGGTCACGCCCGGCCCGTCCACCGGCACGGTGGTCGGCCAGCGCGTGCAGCAGATGCGGTCCGACTTCCAGCGCCTGATGGGCGAACTGACGCAGCAGAGCGGCCAGCTCCAGTCCATCCGCGCCCAGGCCACCGCCGACGCGCAGCAATACTACCAGCTGGTGGCGGCCATCTCCGCCCGGCTGCAGATCGGCACCACGCCGGGCAATCCCGAGCTGGTGGCGGCCTGGAACCAGGCCCAGACCCAGCTCGAGCGGCTGAACACCGACCTCAGCCAGATGAACACGCTGGCGACCACGGTGTCGGGCACCTCCTCGCAGGCCACCTTCCTGCTGGAGAGCGTGCGCGCCACCTACGGCGTCTCCGGCGCGGTCGACGAGGACCATCGCCAGCTCAAGATCCTGGAGAACGAGATCAACCAGTCGATCGTGCTGGTCGACCGGCTGCTGAGCGAGACCAGCCAGGACATCGCCCGCCAGACCGCCTATGTCGCGGCCGAGCGCAACAACCTGGTGACCCTGAACCTCGCCGTGAAGAACGGCCGCCTGCTGGGACCGTCGGTGACCAACCGCACCTTCCAGCAGAGCTCGGCGGCCCCGACGCCGTCGATGGCGCCGGGGGTGCGCTCGGCCAGCCCGGCGGCCGCGCCGGTCAGCCTGGCCAACCGCCGGCCGCTGCTGATCGTGCGCTTCGACCAGCCGCGGGTGCAGTACGAGCAGGCGCTCTACGCCGCCATCGCCGAGGCGCTGCAGCGCAAGCCCGACGCCACGTTCGACCTGCTGGCGGTGGCGCCGGCGCGCGGCTCGGTGGCCGACGTGGCGCTCAACACCACGGCCAGCAAGCGCCACGCCGAGAACGTGCTGCGCTCGATGACCGAGATGGGCGTCAATCCCAACCGCGTCGGGCTCGCCTCCACCACCAGCCAAGTGGCGCACAACGCCGAGGTGCATCTCTACGTGCGCTGACCGGTTCCGGTCGAACGCAAGCGGCAGGCGGCCTGGGGCCGCTTTTTTTATTGCCGCTTTCCCTGGTCGCCGGAGGGAGATGATCGCCCGCTTCGGGCGTCATGCCGATCCGCGGCGCCGGCTTGCCGTCCGAGGTCGCCGCGGCCCGCGGCCCTGTTCCGGGCGCAGGGCAACCATGAACGTCCCGGCGTTGCCCTGGCCCCGCCCGCTCCGCTCTAATCGCGCCCGCATGAATCCTTCCCGCTTTCCGTCCGCATGAGCACCGGCGCCATTCCCGCCCGCGCGCTGGTGCTGCTGGGCGTGCTGACCCTGGTCTGGGGCTTCAACTGGATCGTCGTCGCCGTGGCGCTGCGCGATCTGGGGCCGTGGACGTTCCGCGCCGTCAGCCTCGCGGTGGCGGTGGCGGCGATGCTGGCGATCGCGCGCTGGCGCGGCGAATCGCTGTTCGTGCCCAAGGGCGTGCGCGTGCGCCTGCTGCTGGCCGGCGCCTTCAACATCGCCATCTGGAACGTCTGCACCGCCTATACGGTGATGCTGATCCCCTCCGGCCACGCCGCGGTGATCGCCTTCTCCATGCCGCTATGGGCGGCGATCATGGGTTTCCTGTTCCTGGGCGAGCGCATGGGCCCGCGGCACCTGGTGGCGCTGGGCTTCGGCGTCGCCGGCATCGCCCTGCTGATGGCGGAGGATTTCGTGCTGTTCGCCAGCGCGCCGCTGGGGCTGTTCCTCGGCATCCTGGCGGCCAATGTCTGGGCCGTCGGCACCATCGTGCAGAAGCGCACGGCCTGGAACATGCCGATGGTGGCGATGCTGTTCTGGCAATTGCTGTGCGGACTGCTGCCGATCTCGCTGGGCGCGGCGATCTTCGAACTACCGTACCTGGCCACGCCCAGCCTGATGGGCATCGGCACGGCGGTGTTCGTCGGGCTGGTGCCGCTGGCGGTCGGCATGGCGTCGTGGCTGTCGATCGTGCGGCTGCTGCCGACCCATGTTGCGGCACTCAGCACCGTCATCGTGCCGGTGGTGGCGGTGCTGTCGGGCGGCTGGATCCTGGGCGAGCCGCTCGGCATCACCCAGTACGCCGCCCTGGCCTGCACCGTCGTGGCGCTGGCGCTGGTGCTGCTGGTGGGCGACAGGGCCGCGGACAAGGCGCCGGTGGTGCCGGAGTAAACGTCAACCGACCCGCATCACCTTCAGCCGCGGATCGAGCAGGTCGCGCAGCCCGTCGCCCAGCAGGTTCAGCCCCAGCACCGACAGCGCGATGGCCAGGCCGGGGAAGATGGCCAGCGTCGGCAGCTCGTACATGTAGGTCTGCGCGTCGTTCAGCATGCGGCCCCAGCTCGGCAGCGGCGGCTGCATGCCCAGCCCCAGATAGCTGAGGCCGGCTTCGGCCAGGATCGCCACGGCGAACTGGATGGTACCCTGCACGATCAGGATCGAGGCGATGTTGGGCAGCACGTGGTCGACGGTGATGCGCAGCGGGCCCTTGCCGATCGCCAGCCCGGCGCGGATGAACTCGCGGCCCCATACCGACAGGGCGGCGCCGCGGGTGACGCGGGCGAAGACGGGGATGTTGAAGATGCCGATGGCGATGATGGCGTTGGTGGCCGAAGCGCCGAACACGGTGGTGATCAGGATCGCCGTCAGCACGGCGGGGAAGGCGAACACCAGGTCGGACAGGCGCGAGACGATCTCGTCGGCCCAGCCGCGCGTCGCCGCCGCCCACAGGCCCAGCCCGACGCCGGCCGCCATGCCCAGCGACACCGCCACGAAGCCGACGGTGATCGAGTTGCGCGCGCCCCACATGATGCGCGAGAGGATGTCGCGCCCCAGATGGTCGGTGCCCAGCCAGTGCGCCGCCGAGGGCGGCTTCAGCTTCTGCGCCATGGCGATCTCGGTCACCGGATAGGGCGTCCAGACCAGCGACACGACCGCCATGGCGATCAGCAGCAGCGTCAGCACGCCGCCGATCACGAAACTCCGGTGGCGCAGGGCGCGCCAGGCGAAGGAATGTGGGGCGGCCACGGTCAGGCCCTGATCTTGGGCCGCGGATCGACCAGCACGTAGATCACGTCGATCAGCAGGTTGATGAGCAGCACGAAGAAGGTCAGCAGGATCACCACGTTCTTGATGATCACCAGGTCGCGGTTGTTGATCGACTGGTAGATGAGCTGGCCGACGCCGGGCAGGTAGAAGACGCTCTCGATGATGATGGCGCCGCCGACCTGGAAGGCGAAGAACAGGCCGACGATGGTGACGATCGGGATCAGCGCGTTGCGCAGCGCGTGGCGGAACAGCACGTTGCGCTCCGACACGCCCTTGGCGCGGGCGGTGCGCACGTAGTCCTCGCGCATCGTGTCGAGCATGGCCGAGCGGGCGATGCGGGCCAGGATGGCCGCTTCCGGCAGGCCGAGCGCGACGATGGGCAGGACCAGGGCTTTCAGCGAGCCGGCGAAGTCCCTGTCCCAGCCGGGGAAGCCGCCGGCGGGAAACCAGCGCAAGGTCAGGGAGAACAGCAGCACCAGCAGCAGGCCGATCCAGAAATTGGGCACCGCGATGCCGCCCTGGCTGAACATCATCACGCCGTAGTCGCCGGCCCGGTTGTGGCGGGCGGCGGCCAGGATGCCCAGCGGCAGCCCCAGCAGCACCGCGAAAGTCACAGCACCGATCGCCAGCGGCACCGTCACCTGCAATCGCGCCGCCAGCATGGTGGCGACGTCGGTCTTGTAGGCGTAGGAGCGGCCCAGGTCGAAGCTCAGCATGTCGCCGATCCACTGCGCGTAGCGCAGCCACATCGGCCGGTCCAGCCCCAGCTCGGCGCGCAGCGCGGCCAGCGTGTCGGGCTGCGCCTCCATGCCCAGCATCACCAGCGCGGGATCGCCCGGCAGCACCTCCAGCACGCCGAACACGACCAGGCTCGCCGCCACCAGGGTGAACAGCGCGGCGAACAGGCGGCGCAACAGGAATTCCAGCATGTCAGGCGGACAAAGAAAAAGCGGCCGACGGTGGGTCCGTCGGCCGCCGCGGCGTCATGCTATTTCCAGTACACTTCGGACAGGTCGATCGACGGCGTGGGCGAGTTCTCCCACATGCCGACCAGGTCCTTGTTCCACACGCCGATCTTGGCGAGCTGGAACAGGTAGCCGTTGACCGCGTCCTTGGCGATGATGGTCTGCAGCTGCTTCAGCAGCTCGGCGCGCTTGGCCTCGTCCACCGTCGCCACCATCTCGCGATAGACCTTGCGGAACTCCTCGGAGTTGTAGCCCCAGTAGTACTTGTCGCGGGCGTAGCGGTCGATGTCGTAGGCCTCGGTGTGCGCCACGATGGTGAAGTCGTAGTTGAACTCGCGGAACACCTCCGACAGCCATTGCGGCCACTCGAGCTGCACGATCGACAGGCGGATGCCGATCTTGCCGAGCTGGCTGACCATGATCTCGCCCGCCCGCTTGGCGTAGCCGACCGGCGGCAGCTTCAGCGTGGCGTCGAAGCCGTTCTCGTAGCCGGCCTCCTTCATCAGCGCCTTGGCCTTCTCGATGTCGAACGGATAGGTCTTGGTCAGGTCGACATAGGCCGGATCGGCCGGGCTGAAATGGCTGCCGATGGGAATGGCGAAGCCCGATTCGGCGGCCACCAGCTCGTCGCGGTTGATGGCGTGCGCGATGGCCTGGCGCACCTGCAGCTTGGCCATCGGCTTGCCCTCGGCGTTGTTGGTCGAGAGGATGGTCTCGCCCTGGGTCGAGCCCACCACCACGGCGAAGCGCGGATCGGCCTTCAGGCGGCCGACCAGCTCGGGCGCCTGGAAGCCGGGGAAGGTGTCGACGTCGCCGGCCAAGAGCGCGTTGATCTGGGCCGAGGGGTCCTTGACGAACTTGAAGGTCACCCGGTTGAGCTTGATCGCGCCCGGATTGCGGTAGGTGTCGGCCTTCACCAGGGTGATCGAATCGCCTTCCTTGCGCTCCTGGAACTTGAACGGGCCGGTGCCGACCGGGTTGGTGCCGTTGGTCGGCTGGCTCTTGGGATCGACCATGGCCGCGTCGGCAACGCCGAGATTGAACAGGACGAAGGCGTCCGGGTTCTTCATCGTGATCTTCACGGTGGTCGGATCGACCACCTCGACCTTCTCGATCGAGACGTAGAGGTTGCGGGCCGGGATCTTGTTGTCCGGGCCGGGCGCGATCAGCCGGTCGATGGAGAACTTCACGTCCTCCGCGTCGAACGCCTCGCCGTCGTGGTACTTCACGCCCGAGCGCAGCTTGAAGACGTATTCCTTGCCGTCCGGCGACACCGTCCAGCTCTCGGCCAGGCCGGGCACGATCTTGCCGTTGCGGTCGATGCGGGTCAGGCTTTCGTAGATGTTCTGGTAGGTGATCTCGCGGATCGCGGCCGCCGCGTTGAGGCTGGAATCCAGCACCGGCGGCTCCAGCGACATGCCGATCACCACGCTGTCCTTGGCCGGCTTGGCCGGCGCAGGCGCTGCGACCGGGGCGGGCGCGGGAGCCGGGGCCGGCGCGGAGGCCTGCGGCGCGGGGGCGGGCGCGGTCTGCGTCGTGGCCGGCGGCTTGGGCGCCTCCTGTCCGGAGCGGGAAACGAAATAGTAGATGCCGACCACGGCCAGCACCGCGACCAGCAGCAAGAGACCTGTGCGTTTCATGTTCCTGTCTTCCTTTCCCCAGTCGGCGTTGCCCGTCGGCGGGCCATTGCGGCGGACGATACCAGCCCGCCGGTGGAGCGGCAATTGCGCCGCCGGCCCGCCTATCGGCCGGCGAAATGCTCGCGCCAGGACACCATCGAACCGGCCGATTCCGCCTCGTAGACCCCGCGCGCCACCGCCCGCGCCACGCAGTCGGCGGCGATGCTGCCCAGCCGCGACAGGGCCAGCGGCCGCACGCCCGCCAATTCCGCCGTCCCGGTGGCCAGCACGAACAGCGCATCGCCGTCGAAGCTGGTGTGGATCGGGCGGATGGCGCGCGCCAGACCGTCCTGCGCCATGATGGCGATCCGCCGCGCCTCGGCCTTGCTGAGCCGGGCATTGGTGGCGACCACGCCGATGGTGGTGTGGCCGCGCAGGTGGCTGCCGGCCGCCCCGCCGCGATCGACGCTGACTTCCAGCGGCACGGGCTTCTGCGGCGGCGGCAGGTCGCCGAACTCGCCGTTCTGCTCGAACGGCCAGGCCCAGAACTGCTTCTGCCCTTCCATCGTGACGTAGCCGCGCGCATTGACCGCGATCAGCGCCCCGACCTGCAAGCCCGCCGCGTCGACCGAGGAGGCGCTGCCCAGCCCGCCCTTCAGGTTGCCCGCCCGCGCGCCCAGGCCGGCGCCGGCATTGCCCAGCGCGAAATCCTTGCCCGCCTTGTCGCAGGCCTTGAACCCCAGCGCGCGATAGGGCGGCTCGCCGCCCCAATCCTTGTCGCCGCCATTGTTGAGATCGAACAGGATGGCGCCCGGCACCAGCGGCACGATCGACCCCGCCACGTCGAAGCCGCGCCCGCGCGCCGCCAGCCAGGCCATAATGCCGTCGGCGGTGGCCAGGCCGAAGGCCGAGCCGCCGGACAGCGCGATGGCATGCACGGTATCGACGGTGGCGGCGGGGTCGAGCAGGTCGGTCTCGCGCGTGCCCGGCCCGCCGCCGCGCACGTCGGCGGAGGCCACCGCCGCCAGTTCCGGCAGCACCACGGTGGCGCCGGTCAGGGCGCGGCCATCCTCGGCATTGCCGACCAGGATGCCGTCGACGTCGGTGATGAGATTGCGCGGACCGGCGCGAACCATGGCGGGAGCGTCAGCGAGCGATCAGAGCGACACCACGCCCTTCAGCGCCAGCGAGGCGGCGGCCATGACCTTGGCCGAGCGGATCATGTCGTCGATGACGATGTATTCGTCGGGCTGGTGCGCCAGGTCGAGAATGCCCGGGCCGTAGGCGACGCAGCTCTGCAGATGGGCGATGCGCTGGATGTGCTTCTGGTCGTAGGTGCCGGGCGAGACGACATGGGTCGAGGGCTTGCCGAACACCTGCGCGATGGCGCCGTCCAGCGCCCTGACCAGCGGATCGCCGGCCGGCGTCATGTTGGGCGCGAATTCCAGCAGGTCGCGGATCCTGTACTGGAAGTCGTTGCGCTCGCGCTTGACCTCGTCGAGCAGCGCCACGATCTCGCGCTTGACCTCGACCGGGTCCTCCTCGATCAGGTAGCGGCGGTCCAGCACCAGGCGGCAGGAATCGGCCACCACCGGCGAGGGCGCGCCGTCGTAGTCCTTGTCGGGCTCCATCTGCCCGCCATGGATGGAATTGAAGTTCAGCGTCGAGCGGCGCGAGCCTTCGGGGATCACCGGCATGGCGGTGGTGCGCGTGTCGAGCTGGGGATAGAGCTTGTGCTCGATCTTGTGCAGGAAGGCGCCCATGCCGCGAATGGCGTTGACGCCCAGGTAGGGCATCGAGCCATGCGCCACGCGGCCCAGCGTCTCGACCTCCGCCCACCACACGCCGCGATGGCCCAGGCAGACGCAGTCCTGGTTCAGCGGCTCGGGGATGATGACGTGCTGCACCCGGTCTTTCGAAAAGTAACCCTTCTTGGCGAGATAGCCGACGCCGGCCCAGCCGCCCGATTCCTCGTCGGCGGTGCCGGAGATCTCGAAGGCGCCGGGGAACTTGACGCCCTCGGCCAGGATCGCCTCGACGGCGATCATGGAGGCGGCCAGCCCGCCCTTCATGTCGCCGGTGCCGCGGCCGTAGAGCTTGCCGTCCCGGACCTCGCCGCCCCAGGGATCGACCGTCCAGCCCTGCCCCGCCTCGACCACGTCGATATGCGAGTTGAAATGCACGGCAGGGCCGGCGCTCGCGCCCTCGATGCGGGCCACGACATTGGTACGCGGATACTCGGCATTGTGGGACCGCTCGCCCTCGGCATCGACGTATTCGATGGCGAAGCCGCGGCCACGCAGCCGCTCGCCCACCAGCCGGGCGCAATCGGCGTAGAAGCGGCCGGGCGGATTGACCGTCGGGATGCGCACCAGCGCCTGGGTCAGCGCGACCATGTCCTCGCGCAAGGCGTCGATGCGGGCGAAAACGCGGCCCAGTTCGGGCGCGACCGGGCGGGTTTCGAGGGTGTCCATCGGGCCAAAATATGCCCGCTCCCCGGCATGGTCAAACCGGGCCGGTTTGGCCGGTGCCGGCTCGCCAGGCGGAAGCGGAGCACGGGGGGACGCACCTTCCCTTACCCCCCAGGTAATGGAAATGCCGCCGCCGGCCTGCCACTGTCGCGGCCAGAGGAGACGCGACATGAACCAGATCACCGCCCCCTTCGGCGACATGATGAAGCGCTGGCGCACCAGCCGGCGCTTGAGCCAGCTCGACCTGGCGCTCTCCGCCCAGGTCTCCGCCCGCCATCTTTCCTTCATCGAGACCGGCCGCGCCCGGCCCAGCCGGCAGATGGTGATCCAGCTCGCCGAGGCGCTGGACGTGCCGCTGCGCGACCGCAACGCGCTGCTGCAGGCGGCGGGTTTCGCGCCGGTCTATCGCGAGACCGCACTCGATGCGCCGCAGATGGCGCATGTGAAGTCGGTGCTGCAGTTCATCCTCGAGCGGCACGAGCCCTATGGCGCGGTGGTGCTGGACCGGCATTGGAACATATTGATGTCCAACAAGGCGATGGAGCGGTTCGCGCCGTTCATCGAGGACCCTGCCGCCGGCGGCAATCCGTCCAACGTCATGCGCCTGACCTTCCATCCCAAGGGCTTCCGCCCCTACATCGTCAACTGGCCGGAGGTGGCCGCCCCCCTGCTGCAGCGCCTGCAGCGCGAGGCCGCCGCCTCCTGGGCCGATACCGGCTCGGCCGAGCTGCTGGCCGAGATGCTGTCCTATCCCGGCGTGCGGCAGGACTGGGCCAGCGTGGAGATCGAACAGCCCTCGCTGCTGCTGCCGGTGCACCTGAAGAAGGGCGCGGTCGAGGCGAAATTCTTCACCGCCATCGCCACGCTGGGCACCGCGCAGGACATCACCCTGCACGAGCTGCGCATCGAGACCTTCTTCCCCGCCGACCCGGCGACGGAAAAGCTGATCCGCAAGATGGCGGATTCGTGAGGATCTCCCCTCGCAGCTCGAAGCCAACCACAGAGACACAGAGGCACAGAGGCGAGCGGCTCGGCGCCTCTGTGTCTCTGTGGTCGCAATGCCTCACACCAGAAGCGTGCCGATGGCGATGCAGGAGAGGATGGCCAGCGCCACGTTGCGGTAGAAGCGCTCGCTGGCCTGGGAGAACAGCCGCGCCCCCAGCAGGGCGGCCAGCACGAAGGGCACCGACAGCACCGCCGCCAGGACCAGCCCGTCGCGGTCGTAGGAATCGGTGACGGCGAAGGCGGCCAGCACCACGACGTCGAGCAGGGCGAAGAAGACGATGAAGCTGGCGCGGCTGACCGCCGCCTTGTCCGAGCTGGCGAGGTAGAAGAACACCACCGGCGGACCGGCCATGCCGGCCATGCCGTTCATGGCGCCGGCCAGCACGCCGGTCGTCAGGGTCGGCGCGAAGCCCGGCCGGCCGCGGTAGCGCCAGCCGCTGGCCAGCAGCACCACGCCCGAGATCACGATGGCCGAGAGCACGAAGCGCATGACCAGCGGATCGGCGGTATGCAGCACCCATACCCCGAGCGGCACCGTCGCCGCCGCGGCGATCAGCAGCACCGACATGCGCCGCCAGTCCACCAGCCTGGCCGCCGGCGGCACCAGCGGCAGCGACACCGCCATCTCCAGCACCAGCGCCAGCGGCACCGCCCGCACCGGCTCGTAGAGCACCGCCAGCACCGGCACCATCACCATGGCCGAGCCGAAGCCGGAAAAGCCGCGCACGATGCCCGCCAGCGACACCGTGACGACGGCGATCAGGGTTTCGACGGAGATCAGCTCGGGCAGCGGCAGGTCGGGCATCGGATGCTGGCAAAATGCGGGCGGCAGGACGGGGGCCGGGAGTGTAGCACTTCGTTGTTTCCGGCCCCTTTCCTTTTCGTCGCCCCCGACTTGATCGGGGGTCCATGCGGTCTTTCAACGCCGTATGGCGCGCCGACGCGCGACTTTTCCGGCAGGACGATGGACCCCGATCAAGTCGGGGGTGACGAGAAGAGGTTGGGTGCCGTGCAAGGCCCGCACTGGCGATTCCACCCCCGCCGACCCAATATAGGCGCCATGGACACTCTCCCCGCCAACCTGCCGAATTTCATGACCGAGCGGCGGCCGGTCCCCGCCGCCGGCCAGGATTTCCGGGTCGTCTCCGAGTTCGAGCCGGCCGGCGACCAGCCCGAGGCGATCCGCCAGCTCATCGCCGCGCTGGAGGAGAAGGAGCGCGACCAGGTGCTGCTGGGCGTCACCGGCTCGGGCAAGACCTTCACCATGGCGCATGTCATCCAGCACGTGCAGCGCCCGACCCTGATCCTGGCGCCCAACAAGACGCTGGCGGCCCAGCTCTACGGCGAGATGAAGTCGTTCTTCCCCGACAACGCGGTGGAGTATTTCGTCTCCTACTACGACTACTACCAGCCCGAAGCCTACGTGCCGCGCACCGACACCTACATCGAGAAGGATTCCTCGATCAACGAGCAGATCGACCGCATGCGCCACTCCGCGACGCGCGCTTTGCTGGAGCGGCGCGACGTCATCATCGTCGCCTCGGTGTCCTGCATCTACGGCATCGGCTCGGTCGAGACCTACGAGGCGATGAAGCTGGAGCTGCGCGTCGGCCAGCGCATCGACCGGCAGGCGCTGCTGCGGCGGCTGGTCGAACAGGCCTACCGGCGCAACGACGCGGCCTTCTCGCGCGGCACTTTCCGCGTGCGCGGCGACACGGTCGAGCTTTACCCGGCCCATCTGGAGGACCGCGCCTGGCGGCTGTCGCTGTTCGGCGACGAGCTGGAGGCGATCGCCGAGTTCGATCCGCTGACCGGCGAGAAGATGGCGTCGCTGGACGAGGTCATCGTCTACGCCAACTCGCATTACGTGACGCCCAAGCCGACCCTGCACCAGGCGATCGAGCGCATCAAAGTCGACCTGAAGCAGCGCCTGGCCGAGTTCCGCGACGCCGGCAAGCTCTTGGAAGCCGAGCGGCTGGAGCAGCGCACCAATTTCGACCTGGAGATGCTGCAGTCGACCGGCTCCTGCGCCGGCATCGAGAACTATTCCCGCTATCTGACCGGGCGCCGGCCGGGCGATCCGCCGCCGACCCTGTTCGAATATTTGCCCAAGGGCGCGCTGCTGATCGTGGACGAGAGCCACGTCACCGTGCCGCAGATCGGCGGCATGTTCCGCGGCGACTTCAACCGCAAATCGGTGCTGGCCGAGTTCGGCTTCCGCCTGCCCTCCGCCATCGACAACCGGCCGCTGAAATTCGAGGAATGGGACCTGATGCGGCCCGATTCGGTGTTCGTCTCGGCCACGCCCGGGCAATGGGAGATGGAGCGCACCGGCGGCGTCTTCGTCGAACAGGTGATCCGCCCCACCGGCCTGATCGATCCGCCGACCATCGTGCGGCCGGTCGACAAGCAGGTGGACGATCTTCTGGCCGAGTGCCGCGACTGCGCCAGGAAAGGCCAGCGCGTGCTGGTCACCACCCTGACCAAGCGCATGGCCGAGGATCTGACCGAGTACCTGCACGAGAACGGCATCCGCGTGCGCTACCTGCATTCCGACATCGACACTCTGGAGCGCATCGAGATCATCCGCGACCTGCGGCTGGGCGCCTTCGACGTGCTGGTCGGCATCAACCTGTTGCGCGAGGGGCTGGACATTCCCGAATGCGCCCTGGTCGCCATCCTCGACGCCGACAAGGAGGGCTTCCTGCGCTCGCCGACCTCGCTGATCCAGACCATCGGGCGCGCCGCCCGCAACGTCGACGGCCGGGTGATCCTCTATGCCGACAAGATCACCAACGCCATGAAGATCGCCATGGAGGAGACCGACCGCCGCCGCGCCAAGCAGCGGGCCTACAACGAGGCCAACGGCATCACCCCGGCCTCGATCCGCAAGAACATCGGCGAGATCCTGCAGAACATGAACGAGCGCGACCACTACACCGTGCCGACCGGCGACGCCGAGGTCGGCAACCTGATCGGCCACAACCTGCAGTCCTATCTCGCCGACCTGGAGAAGCGCATGCGCGAGGCGGCCAGCAACCTCGAATTCGAGGAAGCCGCCCGCCTGCGCGACGAGATCCGCCGCCTGGAAGAGGCCGAGCTGGGCCTGCCCGGTGCGGCCACCGGCGCTTCCCGCGCCCCTTTGCCCGCCAACGCCTCCTCGCGCGGTTCCGTGCGCGATCCCCGCGCCTGGCGCGGCGCCAAATCCGGCTCCGGCGCCCGCGGCAAGCCGGCGCGCAAGGCAAGGCGGTAGGCGGAGCCGCCGCGCTCACGCGCGACTCCTTCCGAAAAGACGATGGACCCCCGCTCAAGCCGGGGGTGATGAAGAAAAAACAGCCGCTTCAACCATACTCGTCACCCCCGCCTTGAGCGGGGGTCCATGCGGTGCCTGTTCCGGTCACCGACAGCCATTGTGCTAGCCTCCCGCGATGGAGAAGAAATTCTTCGTCTACATTCTCGCCAGCAAGCCGCGCGGCACGCTCTATGTCGGTGTGACGAGCAATCTGGCGAAACGCGTCTGGGAGCATCGGGAAAAGATCTTTCCCGGCTTCACCAGCCGGTACGACATCACGCGCCTGGTCTGGTACGAGCCGCACGAGGAGGCGCAATATGCGATCGCACGCGAGAAGCGGCTGAAGCGCTGGAACCGCGACTGGAAGCTGGCCCTGATCGAGAAGGCCAACCCCCTCTGGCATGACCTTTTTGACGAACTGGGCCCCATGGCCTGAGACTTGGGCCCGCCGTTCGTGCCGGCCGCGCCGCCGCATGGACCCCCGGTCAAGCCGGGGGTGACGAAAAAGAAGGCGCCGGCTGTTCAACCCAACCGCGCCAGCGCGGCCAATTCGGCATGGAAGCCTTGCCCTGCTTTGGCTTGATTCGCAGGCTGAACGCCGGTTCACTGGCGGCCGGTTCCATGAGTACGCCCCCTCTCAACGACGACGACGCCATCGCCCCGCGCCGCACCGGCTTCGTCGTGCCGCTGCTGCTGATGCTGCTGGTGCAGGCGCTGACCTCGTCGGCGTCGCAGGCCATACCCGTGCTGGCGACGGAAGCGGCCGACAGTTTCGGGGTGCGGGAGGACCGGGTCGGCTTCTTCGTCTCGGCCTCCTATTTCGTCGCCATGCTGGGGGCGCTGTTCGGCGGCACCTACGCCGCGCGCTACGGCGCCATCCGCGTCAGCCAGGTGGCGCTCGGCCTGTGCGCGGCGGGCCTGCTGATCTTCACCGTCGGCTCGGCCTGGATCCTGCTGCCGGCCGCCATCGTGCTGGGCCTGGCCTATGGGCCGGCCACCCCCGCCTCCTCGCAGATCCTGGCCCGGCTGACGCCGGCGCGGCTGATGAACGTGGTGTTCTCCATCAAGCAGACCGGCGTGCCGCTGGGCGGCATCATCGCCGGCTCGATCGTGGCGCCGCTGGTGGTGTTCGCCGGCTGGCAATGGGCGGCGGCGGCGCTGGCCGGCGCCTGCCTGGCGATGGCGGCGCTGCTGCAGCCGCTGCGGGCGCGGCTCGACCTCGAGACGGCGGCGGCGCGGCCGACCTTGAAGCAACTCTTCGGACCGCTGAAGCTGCTGTGGGGCATGGCCGAGCTGCGCCGGCTGTCGACCCTCTCCATCGCCTTCTCCGCCATCCAGGTCAGCCTCTCGACCTATCTGGTGATCTTCGTGCTCGACCGCACCGGCGCTGGCCTGATCGCCGCCGGACTGGCGCTGACGGCGACCCAGATCGCCGGCGTGGCGGGCCGCGTCTTCTGGGGCAGCGTGGCCGACTGGACGCAGCGGCCGCGCCTGGTGCTGGCCCTGCTCGGGCTGGCCATGGCGGCGGCGGCGGCGGCAACGGCCTGCGTCGATGCGTCGTGGCCGCAGGAGGCGCTGATCGCGCTGCTGGTGGTGTTCGGCGCCACCGCCATCGGCTGGAACGGCGTCTTCCTGGCCGAGGTGGCGCGCACCGCCGGCCCGGCCAAGGCGGGCGAACTGACCGGCGCCACCGCCGTCTTCACCTTCGCCGGCCCGCTGCTGGGGCCGTCCCTGTTCGGCCTGATCCTGCTGCTGACCGGCTCCTACGCCGTCGCCTTCGGCGTGATGGGCGGCTTCACGCTGGTCAGCGGGCTGCTGCTGTTCCGCGACGCCCGCAACGAGCACGCCATCCTGCGCCAGCGCATCGACTCCGCCCTTTAGCGCGCCGATGCGCTAAAGTGCCGGCTCCCGCATCGGTACGGCGTTTCCCATGTCGCGCGATTTCTCCCTCCAGGCTCTGGCCACCGGCCTGCTGGCCGCCATCGTCGGCTTCGGTTCCTCCTTTCCCGTCGTGCTGCAAGGGCTGACGGCGGTCGGCGCCAGCCAGCGCGAGGCGGCGTCGGGGCTGATGGCGCTGTCCATCGCCATGGGGGTTTGCGCCGTCATCCTGTCGCTGCGCTCGCGCCAGCCGATCTCCATCGCCTGGTCGACGCCGGGCGCCGCCCTGCTGGCGACCACCGCCACCGTCGATGGCGGCTTCGCCACGGCGGTGGGGGCCTTCCTGGTCTGCGGCGCGCTGATCGTGGTCGCCGGGCTGTGGCGGCGGCTGGGCGACTGGGTGGCGGCGATCCCGCCGTCGCTGGCCAACGCCATGCTGGCCGGCGTGCTGCTGGGCCTGTGCCTGGCGCCGGTCAAGGCGGTGGCGGAAGTGCCGGAGCTGGCGCTGCCGGTGATCGCGGCATGGGCGGTGCTGATCGTGTTCAAGCGCCTCTACGCGGTGCCGGTCGCGGTGGCGCTGACGCTGGTCCTGATCGGGCTGACCACGCCGCTGGAGGGGCTGGCGGGCGCCGCGCTGCGGCCCGACCCGGTGCTGGTGGCGCCGCATTTCTCGCTGGCCGGCGTGGTCGGCATCGCCTTGCCGCTGTTCATCGTCACCATGGCCTCGCAGAACATTCCCGGCATGGCGGTGCTGAACGCCAACGGCTACCGGCCCGCCCCCAACCCGCTGTTCCGCACCACCGGCCTCTACAGCCTGGCCGCGGCACCCTTCGGCGGCCATGCGGTGAACCTGGCCGCCATCACCGCCGCCCTGTGCGCCGGACCCGACGCGCATCCCGATCCGGCCCGCCGCTACTGGGCCGCCGTGGTGGCGGGCATCGCCTATGTCGCGCTCGGCCTGCTGGCCGGCCTGGCCACCGCCTTCATCGCCGCCTCGCCGCCGATCCTGATCCAGGCCGTGGCCGGGCTGGCGCTGCTGGGAGCGCTGGGGGCGGCGATGCTGGGCGCCGTCAATGCCGTCGCCGACCGCGAGGCCGCCATCGTCACCTTCGTGGTGACCGCCTCGGGCCTGTCCTTCTTCGGTATCTCCGGCGCCTTCTGGGGGCTGGTGGCCGGCGGCCTGATCCTGGCGCTGACGCGGTGGCGGGACCGGCGGACGACACAGAGATGAAGGAACGCCAATTATTCGTCACCCCCGCCTCGAGCGGGGGTCCATGCGGTCTGGCGACCGGCGCGACGGCGGATTGAAAAATAACCACAGAGGCACAGAGACACAGAGACACAGAGACGATCATCCTCTGTGCCTCTGTGCCTCTGTGGTTGGCATGGACCTCCGATCAAGTCGGGGGTGACGAAGAAAAGGAGAGTTGGCGGGAGTGGCGGATATGCGGGATCAGGAACCCCGTCCCGCCAGCCGCTCGTATTCGCCGCGCAGCATGGCGAAGAGCAGGTGGTCGTGCCAGACGCCGTTGATGCGCAGGTATTGGCGCGCCAGGCCTTCCTCGCGGAAGCCGGCGGCGCGCAGCACGCCTTTGCTGGGCTCGTTGTCGGGCAGGCAGGCGGCTTCGAGGCGATGCAGGCGCAATTCCTCGAAGATGAAGGGCAGCAGCGCGCGCACCGCATCCTTCATCAGCCCGCGCCCGGCATAGGGCTGGCCCATCCAGTAGCCCAGCGAAGCGCATTGCGCCACGCCGCGGCGCACGTTGGAGATGTTGCAGCCACCGACCAGCTTGCGGCTGTCGCGCTCGAAGGCGAACAGCGCATAGCCCTCGCCCGATTTCCACTCGCGCATCTGCTGGCGCAGGCGGCGGCGATAGGCGTCGCGGGTCAGCGCGTCCTCGGGCCAGGTCGGCTCCCAGGGCTGCAGGAAGGCGCGGCTCTGGGCCCGCAGCTCGGCCCATTCGCGCCAGTCGTCGGCGTGCGGGGCGCGCAGATAGACCTGGCGGCCGTTGAGCCGCGGCGTGGAAACCAGAGAGAGCGGAACGTCGGACAAGCGAAACATGGCCCCTCCCCCCGCCGCCGGTCCTAGGCCGCCAGGCGCCGGGCGATGTCGTCCATCGCCTCCAGCCCCTGCAGCGGCCCCAGCGCCGCCAAAGTCGGGCGCGAGGCCAGCAGCCGGCGCACGACGCGGCGCACGGCGTCCTGGTCCACCGCCTCGATGCGCGCCACGATCTCGGCGATCGGCAGCGGCCGGCCCCAGACCAGCATCTGGCGCGCCAGCGATTCGCAGCGGCTGGAGGTGCTCTCCAGCGACATCAGCGTCGCCGCCTTGAGCTGGTTGCGCGCCCGCACCAGCTCCTCCTCGGCGAGATTGTCGCCGACCTGGGCGAATTCCTCGCACACCAGCGGGATCACCTCGCTCACCTCCTCCGCGCCGGTGCCGGCATAGACGCCGAACAGCCCGGTCTCGGCATAGGAGGAGGCGAAGGAGTAGATCGAATAGACCAGGCCGCGCTCCTCGCGCACGGTCTGGAACAGGCGCGAGGACATGCCGCCGCCGAACAGGGTGGAGAACACCGCCAGGGCGTGGAAGTCGGGGTCGCGGTAGGACAGGCCCTCGAAGCCCAGCGTCAGATGCGCCTGCTCCAGCGGCCGCGCGTCGCGATGCTCGCCGCCGCGGTAACGGCCGGGCGCGGCGTCGGGCCGGTCGTTGGCCGCCGCCTTGCCGGCGAAATGGGTCAGCGCCAGCTCGACCAGCCGCTCGTGCTCCAGCCGGCCGGCGGCGGCCAGGATCATGCGGTCGGGCGTGTAGTAGGAGGAGATATGCGCGGCCAGGTCGTCGCGCATCATGCCCTTCACCGTCAGCTCGGTGCCCAGCACCGGCCGGCCCAGCATCTGGTGCGGGAAGGCGGTGTCCTGGAGCTGGTCGAAGATCACGTCGTCGGGCGTGTCCAGCGCCTGGCCGATCTCCTGCAGCACCACCGTCTTCTCGCGCTCCAGCTCGGCGGCGTCGAGCAGCGAATTCTGCAATATGTCGGCGATGATGCCGACCGCCAGCTTCACGTCCTCCTTCAGCACCGAGGCGTGGAAGGCGGTGGTCTCGCGGCCGGTATAGGCGTTGAGGTTGCCGCCCACCGCCTCGATCTCCTCGGCGATGGCGCGGGCGGAGCGCGTCGTGGTGCCCTTGAACAGCATGTGCTCCAGCATGTGGGCGATGCCGTTCAGCTCGGGCCGCTCGAAGCGCGTGCCGGTGTCGACCCAGACGCCCAGCGCCACCGATTCGACGTGCTCCATCGCGTCGGTGCACACGCGCATGCCGTTGGGAAGCCTGGTGACCTTCACCGCCATCACGCGGCTCCCTTCAGGCTGGCATGGGCGCGCATATAGGCTTTCAGCGCCGCCGCATCGTTGGCCAGCGCCGCGCAACGCTCCTCCCGCCGCATCAGCTCGGCCAGCGCCGCCGGCAGGGCCGGGCGGAGGCCGATCGCCTGCTCGACGGCGTCGGGGAACTTGGCGGGATGGGCGGTGGCCAGCACGATGGTCGGCTCGCCGCCGCCGGCGGGATGCCGCCACGGCCCGGCGATGCCGATGGCGCTGTGCGGATCGACGATCTCGCCGGTGCGCTGGCGCACCTCGGCGATCATGGCCAGGGTTTGCGGATCGCTGAGGCGATAGGCGGAGAACAGCTTGCGCGCGCTCGCCATGGCGTTGCCGCCGACCGCGTAGACGCCCTTGTCGCGGAACGCGGCCATGGTCTCGGCCACGGCGGGCCCGCGCCGGTCGTAGAGATCGAACAGCAGGCGCTCGAAATTGGACGAGACCTGGATGTCCATCGAGGGGCTGAGCGAGGGTTCGACGCCCTCGATCTTCATGGCGCCGCTTTCGAAGAAGCGGGTCAGGATGTCGTTGCGGTTGGAGCCGATCTGCAGGCCGGCGACGGGCAGGCCCATGGCGCGCGCGGCGTAGCCGGAATAGACGTTGCCGAAATTCCCGGTCGGCACGGCGAAGCGGACGGCGCGGTGCGGCGCGCCCAGCGCGGCGGCGGCCCAGAAGTAATAGGCGATCTGCGCCATGATGCGGGCGAAGTTGATGGAGTTGACCGCCGTGAGCTGCATCTCGTCGCGGAAGGCGAGATCGTTGAACATCGCCTTCACCAGATCCTGGCAGTCGTCGAAATTGCCTTCGACGGCGATGTTGAAGACGTTGGGCGCCAGCACCGAGGTCATCTGCCGGCGCTGCACCTCGCTGACCCGGCCCTTGGGGTGCAGCATGAAGATGTCGATGGCGCTGCGGCCCTTGACCGCCTCGATGGCGGCCGAGCCGGTGTCGCCGGAGGTGGCGCCGACGATGGTGACGCGCTGGCCGCGCTTGCGCAGCACGTGGTCGAGCAGCCGGCCCAGGAGCTGCAGCGCATAGTCCTTGAAGGACAGGGTCGGCCCGTGGAACAGCTCCATCAGCCAGGTATTGCCGTCGAGCTGCTTCAGCGGCGCGACGGCGGCGTGGTCGAAGCCGGCATAGGCCTCGCCGACCAGCCGCTCGTAATCGGCGCGCGCGATCGCGCCCTCGACGAAGGGAAAAGTGACCTCGGCCACGACCTGCGGGTAGGACTTGCCGGCCAGGCCGGCAATGGTCGCCGCCGACAGCAGCGGCCAGGCTTCCGGCACGTAGAGCCCGCCATCGCGGGCCAGACCTGCCAGCAGCACGTCGTCGAAGGCCAAGGTCGGGGCCGAGCCGCGCGTGCTCAGGTAACGCACTGAAACTCCTAGGGAAACCGTCGTTCTCTGCCCTGAAGAGTAGCCGCGCGGGACCGGCGGCGCAAGAAAAGGCTCAGGCCGGATCGTGCTTCACCGGATCGCGGTAGTTTTCCTTGGTTACCGCGGCGGAGGCGCGTTTTTCGGCCGCCGAGCGGCGCTTGTGGGTGTGCTCGTAGCGCTGGCTGACGAAGAGCATGACCCCGCCGAGCGCCAGCACGCCCACCACGATCACCGCCGCCCAGAGATAATAGCCGGCCATTGCAGTCTCCTGTGCCGCCGACGCGGGCGGCTGTGCGGGCAACGCCTGCTGGGCGCGACTGTTCCGGGAACCAGTGGCGGCGGAACCAGTTTCTGCTTTCGGTGCTTTTCCCCGGATGACCCTAGATGACCCTGCGGGTGGCATGAAAACAGAGTTCTGCAGGATCGACGAACGTTTGCTGCGGGAGGCGAAAATCGTGCTGCGGCTGGCGCAGCACAAGAACCTGACGCTGGTGACGGCCGAATCCTGCACCGCGGGCCTGGTGGCGGCGGTGCTGTCGACCGCGCCCGGCGCCTCGGGAACGCTGCATGGCGGCTACGTCGCCTATACCGAGGCCAACAAGGCGGCCACGCTCGACGTGCCGCCCGAGCTGATGGAGAAATGCGGCACGGTCTGCTCCGACGTCGCCCGCGCCATGGCCGAAGGCGCGCTGGCGCACAGCCCGGCCGACGTCGCCATCGCCATCACCGGCGTGGCCGGGCCGGAGCCGGACGAGCGCGGCAATCCGGTCGGGCTGATGTACCTGGCCGGCGCCCGCCGCGGCGGCGAGACCAAGGTCATGCGCCGCGATTTCTCCACGCAGGACGCGAGCCATCTGCGCTATCTGGCCGTGCTCTCCGCCTTCGACCTGGCGCGCCACGTGATCGAGGCGGCGTGACGCGGGCGACTGCCGACAAGACCAACCACAGAGACACAGAGGCACAGAGACGGCAATTCCCTCTGTGTCTCTGTGCCTCTGTGGTTATTCTTCCTTAGGGAACGTCGATCAGGCGCAGGCCTTGTGCGGCTTGCGCAAGCGCTCGGCGGAGGGCGGATACTTCGCCAGCAGCGCCACCGGCCGGGTCGGCCGTTTCACCAGGTCGCCGCCGCAATTGGGGCAGCGGCCGCCGAAGCGGGTTTCGGCGCAATCGGCGCAGAAGGTGCATTCGAAGGTGCAGATCAGCGCCTCGGGCGCGCCGTTGGGCAGGTCTTTGTCGCAGCATTCGCAGTTGGGCCGCAGCGCCAGCATGGTCTCCTCCTCCCGCCGTGACGGTCAGGCGGAAAGATAGCGCGCTTTCAGATGCTGGCGGAAGGCGTCGACGCCCAGCTTCTGGCCGGTGGCCGCCGTCAGCAGCGCGTCGGTTTCCAGCAGCGAGCCCTTGGCGTGCACCTCGCGCTTCAGCCAGGCATAGAGCGGCTTGAAATCGCCCTGGGCGATGCCGGGCAGCACGTCGGCATCGGCCTGGCGCGCGGCCTGGAAGAGCTGGGCGGCGGCCAGCGCCCCCAGCGTGTAGGTGGGGAAATAGCCCCAGGCGCCGTCGGGCCAGTGGATGTCCTGCAGGCAGCCCCAGCGGTCGTCGGGCGGGGTAATCCCTAGCGACTTCTGCATGCCCTCGTTCCACGCCGCCGGCAGGTCGGAGAGCGCCATGTCGCCGCCGATCAGCGCCCGCTCCAGCCGGTAGCGCAGCATGACGTGCAGCGGATAGGTGACCTCGTCGGCATCGACGCGGATGAAGCCGGGCTTCACCACGGTGTAGACGCGATGGATGTTCTCCTCCGTCCAGGCATCGCCGTCGCGGCCGAAAGCGGCGCGCAGCCGGGGTGCTGCGAAAGCGACGAACTCGCGGCTGCGGCAGGCCTGCATCTCCAGCAGCAGCGACTGGCTCTCGTGCATGACCATGCCGCGGGCGGCGCCGACCGGCTGCAGGCGCCAATGCGCCGGCAGGCCGGCCTCGTAGAGCGCATGCCCGGTCTCGTGCAGCACGCCCATCAGCGAGCGGGCGAAATCGGCCTCGTCGTAGCGGGTGGTGATGCGGATGTCGTCGGGCGTGCCGCCGGTGAAAGGGTGCAGCGAGATGTCGAGCCGCCCCTTGGTGAAATCGAAGCCGATCGCGTCCATGAATTGCACGCCCAGCACGCGCTGCGCCTCGATCGGGAACGGACCCTCCAGCGGCAGAGGCGGGCCGCGCCGCTGCTGCGCTGCCAGCACCTCCTGCAGCATGCCGGGCAGGAACGACTCCAGCTCGGCGAAGATCGCGTCGATGCGTTCGGAGCGGCCGCCGGGCTCGTATTCGTCCAGCAGCGCGTCGTAGACGGAGCAGTTCAGCGCCGCCGCCTTGGCCTGGCCGGCCTCGCGGGTCAGGTCGAGCACGGTCTGCATGAAGGGCAGCAGCAGGCGGAAATCGCTTTTGGCCCGCGCCTCGCGCCACACCATCTCGGACTGGGCGCAGGCCTTGGCGCGGGCCTCGACCAGGCGCGGCTCCAGCGCCGCCGCATGCACCCAGCGCCGGCGCATCTCGCGCAGATTGGCCGCCTGCCATTCGTCCAGCCCGGCCGCCTGCGCCGCTTCCAGCAGATCGCCCATGTCCGACGCCGCCAGCGTCTCGTGCGCCATCACTTCCAGCCCGGAGGTCTGCTCGGCGCGCGCCGCGGCCGAGCCCGCCGGCATCATCACCGAACGGTCCCACTGCAGCATCGCCAGCGCATCGTTGATCAGCCCGACGCGGCGGAAGCGGGCCTCCAGCGTCGTATAGGCGCTCATGGCGTTGGCGCTCATGGCGCGCTCTCCCCCTCCGCCTTGTCGCGCCGGCGATAGGAGAAGATCAGGAAGATCACGGTCAAGGTGGCGGCGAAAACGAACCAGGTCACGGCGTATTGCAGATGGTCGTTGGGGATCTGGATGCGGGTCTGGCCGCCGATCGGGAAGCCGCCGGGATTGGGCGTGGCATCGGCCTCGAACCAGTAATCGACCTCGGTGGCGACGCCGGCGGCATTGCGCATGGCCGGCACGTCGACGAAGAACCAGACGTTCTTGCCGGCATCGTTGTCGGGCTGGAACATGCCCTGCCGCTGCGACAGGCGCACCACCGCCGTGACGTCGGTGTCGCCCTTGATCTGGCCCTCGGCGCGCTTTTCCGGCTCGCGGCGCTCCGACGGCACCCAGCCGCGATTGACCAGCACCGCCATGCCGTTGGTCAGCACGAAGGGCGTGACGACATGGAAGCCGACATTGTTGTTGCGGCTGCGCGCGGCCAGGTAGAGCTCCTTGTCGTGCACGAAGCTGCCGCGCAGGCGCACGCGCCGGTATTCGTCCTTGGCGGGATCGTGGGCCAGCCTGTCGAAGCCGACCGGCTCCTGCGCCGTGCGCTCGGCGATGCGCGCCATCAGCTCGTTCTTCCACTCCAGCCGCTGCAACTGCCACACGCCCAGCCCCAGCATGACCAGCACGGCGGGCACGCTCATCAGCGTCGGCCACAGGGAGAAGCGGAAGCGTCGGAAATCGATCATGGGCTCTCTTCGTGGACGGTGGAGCGGTGGCGGTACTGCAGCGCCACCATCAGCCCCTTAAGCGGCGGCAGCAAGGCGAAGGCTCCCCCCAGCAGGACGGCGGGCCAGACCAGCACGTGCAGCCAGAACGGCGGCTCGAAGCGGAACTCGGTCCACACCGCCAGCGGCACCACGACGAAACCCAGGATGAAGATGATGAACACCGCCGGCCCGTCGCCGCTGTCATGCGCGCGCAGGTCGAGGCCGCACACCGCGCAGCGCTCCACCACCTTCAGGTAGCCGCCGTACAGCCTGCCCCGTCCGCAGCGCGGACAGCGGCAGGCCAGGCCGGTTCTCAAAGCGGAAAGGGGCGGCCACTCGCCGCCCCCCGTGTTGCTGTCCATGTCTCTCCAATGCCTCAGTGGGCGGCGTACTCCGCCCCGCCGGCGCCCCAGATGTAGACGGCGATGAACAGGAACAGCCACACCACGTCGACGAAGTGCCAGTACCAGGCCGCCGCCTCGAAGCCGAAATGGTGGTTCGGCTTGAAGTGGCCCTTGATGGCGCGCATCAGGCAGACGAACAGGAAGATCGTGCCGACGATGACGTGGAAGCCGTGGAAGCCCGTCGCCATGAAGAAGGTCGAGGAATAGACGTTGTCGCGGAAGCCGAAAGCGGCGTGCGCGTACTCGTAGGCCTGCAGGCCGGTGAAGCACAGGCCCAGTAGCACCGTGACGGTGAGGCCCTGGATCAGCCCCTTGCGGTCGCCGTGCAGCAGGGCGTGATGCGCCCAGGTCACGGTGGTGCCCGACAGCAGCAGGATCAGCGTGTTCATCAGCGGCAGGTCGAACGGATCGAAGGGATGCACGTCCTTGGGCGGCCACATGCCGCCATTGGCCTCGACGCGGGCGTATTGCTGCGCCTCGGTGGCGAACAGGCTGGCGTCGAAGAAGGCCCAGAAGAAGGCGGCGAAGAACAGCACCTCCGAGGCGATGAACAGCAGCATGCCGTAGCGCAGGCCGAGCTGCACCACCGGGGTGTGGTGGCCCAGATGCTCGCCCTCGGCGACCACGTCGCGCCACCAGAAGAACATGGTGAGGAACACCAGCACGAAGCCCGGCGCCAGCTTCCACAGGCCCAGTGCCTGCAGCGTCTTGGCGGTCTCCGGCCCGAACATGTCGGGATGCATGAAGGTGACGGCGCTGAAGCCCAGCAGCAGCGCGGCAAGCGAGCCGATCAGCGGCCACGGGCTGGGGTCGACGAGATGGTAGGGATGCTTCTGCACTGCGCTCATTGTCTTGCCCCCGATTGGCCTTGACCGTAGCCGTTCAGGCCCAGCATCTGCCTGGCCCTGTCGGTCTTGGAGATGAAGAAAGTGTAGGACAGCGAAATCGTCGCCACGTTGTCGAGCTTGCGATCCTGCGCCAGGTCGGGATCGACGAAGAACACCACCGGCATGTCGATGCTCTCGCCCGGCTTCAGCAACTGCTCGGTGAAGCAGAAGCACTGGATCTTGTTGAAGTAGATGCCGGCCGTGTCGGGCGTGACGTTGAAGGTCGAGGTGCCGACGATGGGCTGCGCCGAGCGGTTGGTGGCGCGGTAGAACACCAGCTTCTCCTCGCCGACCCTGACCTTGACCTCGCGCTGCAAGGGCTCGAAGGCCCAGGGGATGTCGCCCGAGACGTCGGCGTTGAAGCGCACCGTCATCAGCCGCTCGCCCACCGGCTTGGTGGCGGCCTCGGCCACCTGCGGCGTGCCGCCGAAGCCGGTGACGCGGCAGAACAGGTCGTAGAGCGGCACGGCGGCGAAGGCGGTGCCGATCATCAGCCCGGTGAAGGCGAGCAGCCCCCACATCAGGCGGATGTTGCGCCGCTGCAGTTCCCGGTTGATGCCCGACCGATTCATGACGGCCCGCCCGCGCCGCCCATGCGCACGATGGACAGCACGAAGAACAGCGCCACCAGGCCCAGCAGGAAGATCAGCATGGCCCAGTTCTTCACCCGCTGCTGGCGGTGGCGCGGGCTGGCGGCGGGATCGAAACGCTTGCGCTGGCTCATGGCGGCCATCACCCGACCAGCCGGTCCGCCAGCATCAGGGCGAACAGCAGGAAGAGGTAGAGGATGGAATAGGCGAACATCTGGCGCGCCGGCCGGTGGCTTTCGGCCAGCAGCACCCGCACCGCGGCGGCGACGAACAGCAGGCTCAGCGCCACGGCCGAGACGCCGTAGAGCCAGCCCACCGCGCCCAGCAGGGTCGGCGCCAGCGCGACCGGCAGCAGTAGGACGGCGTAGACCAGCATCTGCGCCTTGGTGGCGCGCTCGCCCGCCACCACCGGCAGCATCGGCACGCCGGCGGCTTCGTAGTCGCCGCGGCGATAGAGCGCCAGGGCCCAGAAATGCGGCGGCGTCCACATGAAGATAAGCAGGAACAGCGCGATCGAGGTCCAGGAGACGTCGCCGGTGACCGCCGCCCAGCCGATCATCGGCGGGAAGGCGCCGGCGGCGCCGCCGATGACGATGTTCTGCGGCGTGCGCCGCTTCAGCCACATGGTGTAGACGAAGACGTAGAAGCCGATGGTGAAGGCCAGCAGCGCGGCGGCGGCCCAGTTCACCGCCAGCCCCATCAGGGCGATCGAGAACACCGACAGCAGGATGCCGAAGGCCAGCGCGTCGTCGGGCGCGATGCGGCCGGCCGGCAGCGGCCGCGCCCGGGTGCGCTCCATCACCGCGTCGATGTCGCGGTCGTACCACATGTTGATGGCGCCGGAGGCGCCGGCGCCCAGCGCGATGCAGAAGACGGCGACGGCGGCCAGCAGCGGATGCAGGTGCCCCGGCGCCAGCGCCATGCCGACGAAGCCGGTGAACACCACCAGCGACATCACGCGTGGCTTCAGCAGCGCCAGGTAGTCGGACACGCGCGACTCGGCGGCGGCGAGGCTGGCTGCCGCCTGGTTCTGGCTGATCCGTACCGTCACGTCGCTCAACGCCTTGTCCGTCCGTTGCGCTTCAAGCAGGCGGCCGGGCGAACGCGCCGCCCGGCCAGGTTGGGAAAGCGGCCGCGATCAGTGATGCGCGGCGGGCTTGATCACCGGCAGTTCCTCGTAGGTGTGGAACGCCGGCGGCGAGGGCAGGGTCCACTCCAGCGTCGTGGCGCCCTCGCCCCAGGGGTTCTCGCCGATCTTGCGGCCCCAGCCGATGGTGTAGATCGCCAGGCCGCAGAAGAAGATCGTGGCGGCGAAGGAGATGTAGGCGCCGTAGGAGGCGACTTCGTTCCAGCCGTGGAAGGCGTCCGGGTAGTCGATGTAGCGGCGCGGCATGCCGGCCATGCCGAGGAAATGCATCGGGAAGAACGTGATGTTCACGCCGATGAAGGTCAGCCAGAAATGCAGCTTGCCGGCCCATTCCGGGTACTGCCGGCCGCTCATCTTGCCGATCCAGTAGTAGAAGCCGGCGAAGATGCCGAACACCGCACCCAGCGACAGCACGTAGTGGAAATGCGCCACCACGTAGTAGGTGTCGTGCATGGCCGCGTCGACCGGCGCGTTGGCCAGCACCACGCCGGTGACGCCGCCGACGGTGAACAGGAAGATCAGGCCGATCGCCCACAGCATCGGCGTGTCGAAGCGCAGCGAGCCGCCCCACATGGTGGCGATCCAGGAGAAGATCTTCACGCCGGTCGGCACGGCGATCACCATCGTCGCGGCCATGAAGTAGGCGCGGGTGTCGACGTCCATGCCGACCGTGTACATGTGGTGCGCCCACACCACGAAGCCGACCACGCCGATCGCCACCATGGCATAGGCCATGCCGAGATAGCCGAACACCGGCTTCTTGGAGAAGGTCGAGACGATGTGGCTGATGATACCGAAGGCCGGCAGGATCATGATGTAGACTTCGGGGTGGCCGAAGAACCAGAACAGGTGCTGGAACAGGATCGGGTCGCCGCCGCCGGCCGGGTTGAAGAAGTTGGTGCCGAAGTTGCGGTCGGTCAGCAGCATGGTGATGGCGCCGGCCAGCACCGGCAGGGCCAGCAGCAGCAGGAAGGCGGTCACCAGCACCGCCCAGGCGAACAGCGGCATGCGGTGCAGGGTCATGCCAGGGGCGCGCATGTTGAAGATGGTGGTGATGAAGTTGATGGCGCCCAGGATCGAGCCGGCGCCGGCCAGATGCAGGGCGAAGATGGCGAAGTCGACCGCCGGTCCTGGATGCCCGGTTCCGGCCGACAATGGCGGATAGATGGTCCAGCCGGTGCCCGCGCCGCCGCCGACCAGCGCCGACAGCAGCAGCATGATGAAGGCCACTATGGTCAGCCAGTAGGAGATGTTGTTCATGCGCGGGAAGGCCATGTCCGGCGCGCCGATCATGATCGGCACCATCCAGTTGCCGAAGCCGCCGATCAGCGCAGGCATGACCACGAAGAACACCATGATCAGGCCGTGGGCCGTGATGAACATGTTCCAGGTGTGGCCGGCGTTCTCGCCGGTCATGTATTGCAGGCCCGGGTCCTGCAGCTCCATGCGCATGTAGACGGAGAAGGCGCCGCCGATCAGGCCGGCGAACACCGCCGATAACAGGTAGAGCGTGCCGATGTCCTTGTGGTTGGTCGACAGGAACCAGCGGGTGAAGAAGCCCGGCGTGCCGTGGTCGTCATGCTCGTGGGCATGATCGTGTGCGCTTGCGTGGGTTGCCATGGCGCTAAACCTTTCCCTACTCGGAAATTCTATTGACGGGCGGGCGCGGAAACCGCGCCGGCATCTGCCTGCTCGACCTTGACCGGGTCGGGCGGCGAGCCGTCGGCCTTGTTGAACTTGCCCTGCGCCTCGGCGACCCATTTCTCGAACTCGGCCTTGGGCACGGCGCGCACGGAGATCGGCATGAAGGCGTGGCCGACGCCGCACAGTTCCGAGCACTGGCCGTAATAGACGCCGGGCTTGGTGACGCGGAACCAGCTCTCGTTCAGCCGCCCGGTCACCGCGTCGAGCTTGATGCCGAAGGCGGGGATGGTCCAGGCATGCAGCACGTCGGAGGCGGTGGTGTAGAGGCGGATATTGGTGTCGACCGGGACCACGACCTGGTTGTCGGTCTCCAGCAGGCGGAGCTGGCCGGGCTTCAGGTCGGCGTCCTTCACCAGATAGGCGTCGAAGGTGAAGTTGCCGTGGTCGGGATATTCGTAGGACCAGTACCACTGCCGGCCGATCGCCTTGATGGTCATTTCCGGGTTCTCGACCCGATCCTGGAAATAGAGCAGGCGGAAGGAGGGAATGGCGATGCCGACCAGGATCATGACCGGCACCACCGTCCAGAGCACCTCGATCAGCGTGTTGTGCGCGGTCTTCGACGGCACCGGATTGCGCGATTCGCGGAAGCGGACCATCACATAGCCGAGCAGACCCATGACGAAGAGCGTGATCAGGCTGATGACGATCAGCAGCCCGTCATGCAAGGAGCGCAGGCCCTCGGCGACCGGCGTCGCGGCGTCCTGGAAATTCATCTGCCAAGGATGCGGCTTGTCGGCCAGCGCCGGTCCCGCCAGAACGGCGAGCCCCGCCCCCATCAGCCATGCCGGCAGCGAACGAAGCCTCATCATCTCACCACTCCCCTGCTCCTGGCGCCGCGCCTGGCGCGGCCCGGACAGCCCGAATTTTCCCAAGTGCAATAAGGGTTTCGGCCCCATCGCACCATGCGGCGGCAAGCCGCACGGCGGACGGTTTCGCGCCCCGCGCCGCGGTTCGGGGCCTGACGGGAAAACGCGGGCCAAATCCCTTGCGTTTCGCCGACTATAGGCCATAGCGGCGCCAGCCGCGCAACGTCTGGCTGCGGCCGCGCTTTGCCCTGCCGTCTCAACAGCTTACCGTGGCCGTCGGGCGGTTTTGCGCTGCGGCAGACCTCGCATTGCGCCGCCCCGCCGCCCATATTCGCCTGACATGACCACAGCGTCGGCGCGCGCTAAGCTCGCCGGCCGCAGTTTCCGGAGCCTTGCATGTCCAATCTCGCCATCGCCGACGACCTGTTTTTCACCCGCGCCGGGCTGGAGCGGCCGCGCGTCGAGCGCATCGTCGGCGAGGCCCTGAAAGGGGCCGACGACGGCGAGCTGTTCCTGGAATACGTGCAGAGCGAATCGCTGGTGTTCGACGACGGCAAGCTGAAAAGCGCCAGTTTCGACACCAGCCAGGGCTTCGGCCTGCGCGCCATCGCCGGCGAGACCACCGGCTACGCCCATGCCTCGACCCTGGACGAGGCGGCGATCCGCCGCGCCGCCCAGACCGTGCGCTCGGTCAGCGCCGGCCATGGCGGCACCATGGCCGAGCCGCCGCGCGGCACCAACCGGCTCTATTACAGCGACGCCAACCCCATCCTGCCTTTGCCCTTCGAGCAGAAGGTCAAGCTCCTGTCCGATATCGACGCCTATGCCCGCGGCAAGGATCCGCGCGTGAAGCAGGTGTCGGTGTCGCTGTCGGCGAGCTGGCAGGTGGTGCAGGTGCTGCGCGCCGACGGGCTGCGGGTGGCCGATGTGCGGCCGCTGGTGCGGCTGAACGTGTCGATCGTGGCGCAGGACGGCACGCGCATGGAGGCCGGCGGCACCGGCTCGGGCGGGCGCGTCGACTACAAGCGGCTGGTCGATCCCGAGCACTGGAAGGGCGAGGTCGACGAGGCGCTGCGCCAGGCGCTGGTCAATCTCGGCTCGGTCGACGCGCCGGCCGGCGAATTGCCGGTGGTGCTGGGCTCGGGCTGGTCAGGCATTCTCTGGCACGAGGCGGTCGGGCACGGGCTGGAGGGCGATTTCCACCGCAAGAAGACGTCCGTCTTCACCAAGCTGATGAACGAGCCGATCGCCGCTCCCGGCGTCACGGTGATCGACGACGGCACCATGGGCGACCGGCGCGGCTCGCTCTCCATCGACGACGAGGGCACGCCGACCGAGCGCACCGTGCTGATCGAGGACGGCAAGCTGGTCGGCCTGATGCAGGACCGCATGAACGCCCGCCTGATGGGGGTGAAGCCGACCGGCAACGGCCGACGCCAGAGTCACGCCTACCAGCCGCTGCCGCGCATGACCAACACCATCATGCTGGGCGGCAACGCCTCGCCGGCCGACATCATCGGCTCGGTCAAGCGCGGCCTCTATGCGGTGAATTTCGGCGGCGGCCAGGTCGACATCACCTCGGGCAAGTTCGTGTTCTCCTGCACCGAGGCCTACATGATCGAGAACGGCAGGATCGGCCCGGCGGTCAAGGGCGCGACCCTGATCGGCTCCGGTGCGGAGGCGCTGAAGAAGATCAGGATGGTCGGCAACGACATGGCGCTCGATCCCGGCATCGGCACCTGCGGCAAGGACGGCCAGGGCGTCCCGGTCGGCGTCGGCCAGCCCACCCTGCTGATCGAATCGCTGACCGTGGGCGGCACGGCGGCTTAACGACGGGACGCGCTTTCCATAAACCTCATGCTGAGCTCGTCGAAGCATGAGGTTCGCAGGCGCTTGCCGTGTAGCGCACCCTTCGACGGGCTCAGGGCGAGGATGGTGCGGGAGTGGCGCCGGCGTTCCTACCGCTGCCGCCAGTCGTCGTCGGGGCCGGTGACTTCGCGCAGGCCGGCGACCGGAGTCCGATCGTCCGGGCCCAGGCACAGCATGTTGATCGAGACGATGTGGCCCCAGACGTTCTTGGGGTTCTTGAAGAAATTCTCGGGGCTGAACAGCGGCGGCAGGTGCCAGTAGAGCCGGTAGCCCAGCGACTGCAGATGGGCAATCAGCGCCGGCGACTTCTCGCGGCGGTCGTTCTCCAGATAGAGGCGGGGCTGGAAGCGGGCGATGGTGCGGGCCGCGCCCTGCAGCACGTCGAGTTCGAAGCCCTCGACGTCGATCTTGATCAGCCGGCATTTTTCCGGCTGCAGCGAATCGACGGTGATCACCGGCACTGGCTCGCCCCGATCGCCGCCGACGGAAACGCCGCCGTAATTGCCGCGCTGCGAATAGTCCAGGCTGGGAACGTTGATCGAACCCGGCGCCGATCCCGCGGCCGCCCGGAAAGTGTGGACGTTGGTCATGGCCGACAGCGCCACGTTGGCGCACATCATCTGGTAGACGATGCGCTGCGGCTCGATGGCGTAGACCCGCCCCTGCGGCCCAACATGCTGCGCCATCGGCACGGTATGGGCGCCCATATTGGCGCCGATGTCGAAGACGTGGTCGCCGCGGCCGCAGAGCTGGCGCAGCGCGACCATCTCCGCTTCGTTGTACTCGCCGTATTGGTGGAAGGCCTGACCGACATAGACGTCGTTCGTGTTGTAGAGCGTCAGCCCGTAGCGGCAGCGCTTCAGCCCGTAGGAAAGCCGCCCGCTGGCCGCCTGCCCTGCACCGATCTGGTTTTCCATCGGCCCCTCAATAGGCGAATTCCTTGAACAGATGCGCCAGATCGCCGCCCCAGCGGCCGTTGTAGAGCGCCAGCTTGTGCTCCGCCGGCGTCTCGCCGCTGCTGGCCACCTGTTCCAGCACGTGCAGGAAGCCGGTCTCGTCGCTGCCGCCGGCATCCAGCCGCGCCCGCCGCGACAGGCCGGCGCGGGCGATCGCCACCACCTGCTTGGCCACGTCCTGCAGCGTGCCGCCGCGGAAGCCGGTCTTCAGCCCGTGCCGCGGCACGTCGCGGCGCAACTGGTCGTGATCCGCAGCCGTCCAGTGCTTGACCAGGTCCCAGGCGGCGTCCAGCGCGCTCTGCTCGTAGAGCAGCCCGACCCACAGCGCCGGCAGCGCGCACAGCCGCCCCCAGCCGCCGCCATCCGCACCGCGCATCTCGAGGAACTTCTTCAGCCGCACCTCGGGAAAGGCCGTCGTCATGTGGTCGGCCCAGTCGGAGATGGTCGGGATCTGGCCCGGCAGCACGGCGAGCTTGCCGTCCATGAAATCGCGGAACGACAGGCCGGAAGCGTCGATGTACTTGCCGTCGCGATAGACGAAGTACATCGGCACGTCGAGCAGGTAATCGACGTAGCGCTCGAAGCCCATGCCGTCCTCGAACACGAAGGGCAGCATGCCGCAGCGGTCGGGATCGGTGTCGGTCCAGATATGGCTGCGGTAGGAGACGAAGCCGTTGGGCCGGCCTTCGGTGAAGGGCGAATTGGCGAACAGCGCCGTCGCCACCGGCTGCAGCGCCAGCGAGACGCGGAACTTCTTCACCATGTCGGCTTCGCTGGAATAGTCGAGATTGACCTGCACGGTGCAGGTGCGCAGCATCATGTCCAGCCCCAGGCTGCCGCGCTTGGGCATGTAGTCGCGCATGATCTTGTAGCGGCCCTTGGGCATCCACACCATGTCGGAGCGCTTCCAGGTCGGCGCGAAGCCCATGCCGATGAAGGCCACGCCCATGGCCTCGGCCACGCTCTTGACCTCGGAGAGATGCTTGTGCACCTCGCGGCAGGTCTCGTGGATGGTCGAGAGCGGCGCGCCCGACAGTTCGAGCTGGCCGCCCGGCTCCAGCGTAACGCTGCAGCCCTCCTTCATCAGCGCGATCGGCTTGCCCGCTTCCAGCACCGGCTGCCAGCCATAGCGCTGCTGCAAGCCTTCCAGCATGGCGCGGATGCCTTGCGGGCCCTCGTAGGGCATGGGCTGCAGCGATTCTTTTATGAAGCCGAACTTCTCGTGCTCGGTGCCGATGCGCCAGTCCGACTTCGGCTTGTTGCCCGAAGCGACGTAGTCGATGAGCTGGCGGCGATCCGTGACCGGCGCGCCGCTGGTGGTAGGCGGAGCGGACATCCGTCTCTTCCCTTATCTTTCCTTGGCGTCGCGACGCCGATAGTCCGGCGCCAGACGCGGTGTAGGCCGCTCCCAATCGCCGACCAGCGCCTGCCAGCACGACAGGGCGGCGAGCGCCGCCGTGTCGGCGCGCAGAATGCGCGGGCCGAGGCCGACGGCGGTAACAAAATCCAGATTGCGCAGCAGGTCAAGCTCGTCGCGATGGAAGCCGCCCTCGGGACCGATCAGCACCGCCCAGGGCCGCGCCCGGTCGGCGGCATCGAGTTGACGCAGCGCCGTGCCGATGGGAAGGCCGCCGCCGCTCTCGTCGGCCAGCAGCAGGCGGCGATCGCGCGGCCAGGATTGCAACAGGCTCGCAAGCGCCACCGGCTCGCGCACCTGGGGCACGGACAGCCGCTCGGTCTGCTCCGCCGCCTCGATCGCGGTGGCGCGCAGGCGCTCGACATTGACGCGCGTCATGTTGGTGTAGCGGGTGAAGACCGGCGCCAGGGCGGCGACGCCCAGCTCGGTCGCCTTCTCGGCGATGAAATCGATGCGCGCCCGCTTGATCGGCGCGAACACCAGCCACAGGTCGGGTTCGCCCTGCTGCTGGCGCAACGGCGCCTGCACCCGCAGCGCGCCGCCGCGCTTGCCCAGCGCCTGCGCGACCGCCCGCCACTCGCCGTCGCGGCCGTTGAACAGCTTGACCGCATCGCCCTCGCCCAGCCGCAGCACGTTGCGCAGGTAGTGCGCGCGCTCGGCGTCGAGTTCGACCATGGCGTCGGCGCCAAGGGCGGCCTCGACGTAGAGCCGGGGCTGCCGCCCGTCCTCCTCGCGCTCCTCGCTCACGCCTCTCCTCCCGTTGCGGCTGCGACCTTATCACAGCGCCGCGACGGTTGAGCGCGTGCGCGGCTGCCGCCACAATGACGCATGGCGTCACCGGGCCCGGCCCATACCGACATCAGGCGCGAGCACTGGACGCAGCGCCTGCTGCCGCCGCGCTGGCGGCCCTTTGCGCGGCTGGCGCGCTGGGACCGGCCGATCGGCATCTGGCTGCTGCTGTTTCCCTGCTGGTGGTCGCTGGCCATGGCCTGGGACGGCGCGCGCGCCTCGCTGGGCCCCCTGGCGCTGCAATTCCTGCTGTTCGCCATCGGCGCCGTCGCCATGCGCGGCGCGGGCTGCACCTGGAACGACATTCTCGACCGCGACGTCGATGCCCGGGTCGAACGCACGCGCGGCCGGCCGCTGCCGGCCGGCGAGATCGCCGTGCGGGCGGCGCTGGTCTTTCTCGTCGTGCAGGCGTTGGTCGGGCTGGCGGTGCTGCTGAGCTTCCCGCCCTTCGCCATCGTCGTCGGCGCGGCCTCGCTGCTGGTGGTGGCGGTCTATCCGCTGATGAAGCGCCTCACGGACTGGCCGCAGGTGGTGCTGGGCTTCGCCTTCAACTGGGGCGCGCTCCTGGGCTGGGCGGTGCTGCGCGACGAGATCGGCTGGCCCGCCGTCGCTCTCTATGCCGGCGGCATCGCCTGGACCTTGGTCTACGACACGATCTACGCCATGCAGGACCAGCGCGACGACGCCATCGTCGGCGTGCGCTCGACGGCGCGGCGCTTCGCCGGGCAGCCGCGCCGGTGGCTGAGCGCCTTCGCCGTCCTGACGCTGGTCCTGTTCGCGCTTTCCATTCATCTCGCCGGGCTGGGCTGGCCGGCCTGGATCGGGCTGGCGGCGGCGGCGGCGCATCTGCTGTGGCAGATCGCGACCCTGAAAACGCACGACCCGGCCGACTGCCTGAAGAAGTTCCAGGCCAACCGGCATCTGGGCTGGCTGCTGCTGGCCGGGCTGCTGGCCGGCCGGGCGGTGGCGTGACCAAGGAAGATTTCATCCGCGCCAACACCGTGCTGCAGGCGCCCTCGATGGTGCCCGAGCTGCGGCTGCACCTGGCAACGGAGATCACGCCGATCTGGCGCGCCAGCGAGGCCGATCTGGAGCGCCTGGGCGTGCCGCCGCCCTACTGGGCCTTCTGCTGGCCCGGCGGCCAGGCCATCGCCCGCCACGTCCTCGATCATCCCGGCCTGGTCGCCGGACGCCGGGTGCTGGATTTCGCCGCCGGCTCGGGGCTGGTCGCCATCGCCGCGATGAAGGCCGGCGCCGCCCACGCCGTCGGTAACGACATCGACGCCTATGCGCTCGACGCCATGCGGCTGAACGCGCAGGCCAACGGGGTCGAGATCGGCATCGACGGTTCCGACCTGCTGCAAGGGGAAGCAACCCGTGGCTTCGATGTCATACTGGCGGGCGATGTCTGCTACGAGCAGCCACTGGCCGGGCAGGTCTTCGCCTGGTTGCAGGCCCAGGCCAGGGCCGGCACGCTGGTGCTGCTGGGCGATCCCGGCCGATCCTACAGGCCGACGCAGGGAATAGCGGAGGTGGCGCGCTACGACATTCCCACCTCCCTTCAGCTCGAAAATCATGGCATGAAGGAAACGATCGTCTGGCGCGTGCTGCCATAGAGCAAATCACGTTTTGACGGAATCGCTTTGCGATACCGTCGAAACGTGTGAATTTGCTCTAAGCAATGAAAGTAGAGCGGATTCACATGGCTTGACGGAAGCGCAAGCGCTTCCGTCAAGCCATGATCCGCTCTAAACGGCTCTGTCACGATCCGTGGTGCGCATGAGTAGTCTCAAGCCCGAGGACTTCGCCCGCTTCTACGAAGGCTTCGATTCGCCCGTCTCCCGCTTCGACTGCGGCCGCAAATGCGCCCCGCTCAACGGCGGCGAGCCGGTGTGCTGCTCGACCAAGAACGCGGTGCCGGTGGCGGAGCGGGCGGAATGGGACCTGCTGCGCTCGCGCACCGAGCTGTGGTACCGCTTCAAGCCCTACGACGCGCCCACGCGCAAGATCGTCGACGAGCTGGAAAAGACCTGCGTCGCCATCGAGTGCAAGGGCGTGGCCCATTGCGAGCGCCAGAACCGCACCATCGCCTGCCGCGCCTTCCCGTTCTTCCCCTACATCAACCGGCGGCGCGAGTTCGTCGGCCTGTCGATCTACTGGGACTTCGAGGACCGCTGCTGGATGATGTCCAACCTGCAGATCGTCGACCGCAAATACGTCGAGGAATTCGTCGACACCTTCGAGAAGATCTTCGCCAAGGACCGGTCCGAGTTCGATACCTACGTCACCTTCTCCGCCTCCATGCGCCGGGTGTTCTCGCGCTGGAAGCGGATGATCCCGCTGATCGGCCGCGACGGCGGCTACAACGTGGTGCTGCCGGGCACCGGCGAGGTCAGGCCGGTGCAGCCCGAATCCTATCCCAAGCAGGGGCCGTTCAAGTCGGAAGCCGCCTATCGCCGCGCCGTCAAGGCCGAAGGCGGCACGGTGCCGCCCGAGGGCCTGGCCGCCGTATAGGGTTCCCCCATGTCTGCGCCCAAGTCCGCGCCCCTGCCAGCATCCCAGCCCGACTCCGCCCGACGCACGCCGCCGCTGCTGGCCTATGCGCTGCTGCCGGCGACCGCGCTGATGTTCTCCGCCAACATGCTGGTCGCCCGCGCCACCGCGCACGAGCTGCCGCCGGCCTCGCTGGCCTTCTGGCGCTGGGCCGGGGCGCTGCTGCTGATGCTGGCGTTCAGCGCCGGCCCGCTGTGGCGCCATCGCGCCGCAGCGCTCAGGGAATGGCCGGACATGCTGTTCCTGGGCGGGCTGGGCATGGGGATTTGCGGCGCCGCGGTCTATCTCGGCGCCGCCACCACCTCGGCCACCAATATCGGCCTGATCTACGCCGCCTCGCCGGTGCTGATCATCCTCTTCGCCCGCCTGTTCTACGGCGAGACCATGGGCGGGCGGCAGATGCTGGGCGTGGGCCTGTGCCTGGCCGGCGTGCTGGCCGTGATCGGCCGCGGCCAGGTCGAGACCTTCCTCGGCCTGCGCTTCACCATCGGCGACCTGCTGATCCTGGCCGCCGCCATCGGCTGGGCGGTCTATTCGGTGGTGCTGAAGCATCGCCCGTCGGCTCTGCCGCCGACGGCGCGGCTGGCCGCCATCACCATCGGCGGGCTGCTCTCGCTGCTGCCCTTCGTGCTGCTGGAGCCGGCCATCGGCCGGCCCTATCCGCTCTCCTGGCACGGCGTCGGCGTCGCCGCCTTCCTGGCGCTGGTGCCCGGCTTCGGCGCCTACCAGGCCTATGGCTACGTACAGCGCCATCTGGGGGCGGGGCCGACCGGGCTGATCATGTATCTGAGCCCGCTCTCGACCGGCCTGCTGGCCTTCCTGCTGCTGGGCGAGGATCTGCACCTCTACCACCTGGCCGGCGCCGCCCTGGTGCTGCCGGGGATTTTCCTGGCAACCGGCGCGGGACTTCCTAAATAGGAGCGGCCGGCCCCTGCCGGCCTCTTTCGGGAAGGATCAACGATGCGCCGCCTTGCCCTGGCTCTCGCCGCCGTCCTCGTCGCCGCCGCCCTTGTCGCCGCTTCCGCCCTGCCCGCCGCCGCCGAGACCATCGGCGCGGTCGGCTACAAGTTCAAATGGGTCGGGCCCAACGACAAGATCGTGGTCGAGGCGTTCGACGATCCCGAGGTGGCGGGCGTCGCCTGCTATCTCTCGCGCGCCGATATCGGCGGCATCTCCGGCGCCATGGGGCTGGCGGAGAATCCGTCCGACGTGTCGCTGGCCTGCCGCCAGGTCGGACCGCTCGACCCCGCCGCCATATTGAAGCTGAAGGATCGCGAGGAAGTGTTCTCGCAGCGCATCTCCATCATCTTCAAGAGCACGCAGGTGGTGCGCATGATCGACCGCAAGCGCAACGTGCTGGTCTATCTCACCTACTCCGACAAGATCATCGAAGGCAGCCCCAAGAACGCCGTCTCGGTGGTGCCGTTCGGACGGTAGTTCCTCCGTCGCCCCCGCCTTGAGCGGGGGTCCATCGTCCTACGGCAGAGATCGCGCAAGCGCGCCGTTCGCGGTCCTGCGGAGAGAGACCCCCGCTCGCGCTTCGCTTGGCGGGGGTGACGCTTTTTGTGGCGATGCCTTGTAGAGGAAAGTCCCCAGCAGCACCCAGCGCCGTGCCGCGTCGGCGCGGCCGCGCCTGGCCTCCAGCGGCGTGGTGTAGTGCCAGAACGGCAGGCGGTAGGCGCCGAGCAGCCCGTCGCGGGCCACCTCGACCGCCTCGCTGAAATGCCCGGCTTTGGCGTAGACCAGCTTCTGCGATCGCACCGCGGGCGTGACGAAACCCAGATGCAGGTCGATATAGCCGGCCCGCGCCTCTTCATCCTCGGGATGGTGATCGTTGTGCGGCCCGGAATAGTCGCCGGCGCCGTAGCACAGCACCTGCATGCCCCACTTGGCGCGCAACGGCTTTCCGGCGATGGCCTCGGCGAAGCGGTGGAAGGCGGCCGAGCGCAGCAGCGCGATCAGGCCGGTCTCTTCCGCTGCCGCCCATGCCGCCTCGCGCTTCGATTCCAGATAGGCCGTCCACACGCGCGCCGTCTTGGGCAGCAGTTCGGCATAGTTGCGCGTCATGTCCCAGGTCGCTTCCGGCGGAATGGGCGTGTCGATGCGTTCCAGCCGGCCAGCCAAAGCGCGCTCCAGCGTCCGCCGCACCAGCGCCGCCTGGCGCGGTTCGATCAGGCCGGGTGCCGAGACGAAGCGGGTGCGCGGCTCGGCCAGCGCCCCGGCCAGGGGGTGCCGGCCCTCGAGCAGCCGGCGGCCGCGGGGCGAGAGCAGCCTGGCGAAATCCGATGGCAGGGCGGGCATGGCCAAGCAGTGGCATTGGCGGCGGCCCGATGCAATAGTCCCGCCCATGCTGGGGCATCTCTCCTTCGGCGTCGAAGACCTCGACCGCGCCGTCGCCTTCTACGACCGCGCGCTGGCGCCGCTGGGCCTGGTGCGCGTCTGGTCGACCGCGAAGAGCGCGGGCTATGGCCCGGCCGGCGGCAACGACAAGCTGGCGCTGTTCGCCCGTCCCGGCACGGCGCGCGCGCCGGGACCGGGCTTCCATCTCGCCTTCGCCGCGCCCGACCGCGCCGCCGTCGACGCCTTCCACCGCGCGGCGCTGCAGGCCGGCGGCAAAGACGAGGGCGCGCCGGGCCTGCGGCCGCACTACAGCCCGACCTATTACGCCGCCTTCGTCGTCGATCCCGACGGGCACAAGCTGGAAGCGGTGCACCAATAATGCCCTACGCCTCGCTGCGCGATTTCATCGCCCGGCTAGAAAGCGCCGGCCGGCTGGTGCGCGTCGGCGCGCCGGTATCGCCGGTGCTGGAGATGACCGAGATCCAGACCCGCCTGCTGGCGCGGCAGGGCCCGGCGGTGCTGTTCGAGAACGTGGTGCGCGCGGACGGCACGCGCTACGACATGCCGGTGCTGGTCAATCTCTTCGGCACGGTCGAGCGCGTCGCCTGGGGCATGGATCGCGAGCCGGCGCAGCTCAGGCAAGTGGGCGAGACGCTGGCCTTCCTGCGCCAGCCCGAGCCGCCCGGCGGCTGGCGCGAGGCGCTCGACATGCTGCCGCTGTTGCGCACCGTGATGGCGATGAAGCCCAAGACCGTCTCCTCCGCGCCATGCCAGGAGATCGTGCTGAGCGGCGACGACATCGACCTGGCGCAATTGCCGATCCAGATCTGCTGGCCGGGCGAGCCGGCACCGCTGATCACCTGGCCGCTGGTGGTGACCAAGGGCCCCGGCAAGCGGCGCGAGGACGATTTCAACCTCGGCATCTACCGCATGCAGGTGACGGGCAGGAACACCACGCTGATGCGCTGGCTGCGCCATCGCGGCGGGGCGCAGCACCATGCGCGCTGGAAAGAGGAAAAGCGCGAGCCGCTGCCGGCCGCCGTCGTCATCGGCGCCGATCCCGGCACGATTCTCGCCGCCGTCACGCCGGTGCCCGACACGCTCTCCGAATACCAGTTCGCCGGATTGCTGCGCGGCAAGAAGGTCGAGCTGGTCGATTGCAAGACCGTGCCGCTGAAAGTACCCGCCGAGGCAGAGATCGTGCTGGAAGGCCATGTGTCGCTGGACGAGTACGGCGACGAGGGGCCCTATGGCGACCACACCGGCTACTACAACAGCGTCGAGCGCTTCCCGGTCTTCACCATTTCCGCCATCACCATGCGGCGCGATCCGATCTATCTCTCGACCTTCACCGGAAGGCCGCCGGACGAGCCCTCGGTGCTGGGCGAGGCGCTGAACGAGGTGTTCATTCCCCTGTTCCAGCAGCAGTTTCCCGAGATCGTCGATTTCTGGCTGCCGCCGGAGGGCTGCTCCTACCGCATCGCCGTGGTGGCGATGAAGAAGGCCTATCCCGGCCACGCCAAGCGGGTGATGTTCGGCGTCTGGTCCTATCTGCGCCAGTTCATGTACACCAAGTTCGTCATCGTGGTGGACGCCGACATCAACGCGCGCGACTGGAAGGACGTGATGTGGGCCGTCTCCACCCGCATGGACCCGGCCCGCGACATCACCGTGGTGGAGAACACGCCCATCGACTATCTCGACTTCGCCTCGCCGGTCTCCGGGCTCGGCTCCAAGATCGGGCTGGACGCCACCGACAAATGGCCGGGCGAGACAACCCGCGAATGGGGCCGCAAGATCGCCATGGACCCCGAGGTGGTGCGGAAGGTCGATGCGATGTGGGACGCGCTGGGGCTGGACAGGAGATGAGCGCGCCGCCCCTGACCGACTACGAGGCCACCTATCGGCGGTCGGAGCTGGCGCTGCCGCTGCTGGTCGGCATCGCGATCGTCGGCGGGCTGGCGCTGGCGGCGATCGTTGCCTGGACGCCCCCCGACCGGAATTTCCAATCGCTGGTTCTCCGCGCCGCCGCGATCCTGGTCGTGGCCTTGCTGTCGATTTTTCTGGTCATCTTTCGCCGGCATCGCTGGACGCTGAAGCAGGACGGCATCGCCATCCACGAGCGGCCGAAAGTGCCGCTGACCGGGCTCTCGCATCGCGCCTTCGTCGCCTATGCCGACATCATCGCCTTCCGCGACGTCGAGAGCGGCTTCGACTATCTGGTCGAGATCGTCGCGCGCAACGGACGGCGCTATCGCATGGCGCAGAAGACGGTGACGAAGAGGGGCGACCGCTTTGCCGGCGTCGACCCGAATGCGCGGCTGGGCGATTTCAAGACGTCGATCCGGGACGCCGCCGCCAGCGCCGGGGCGCCGTTGCCGGCCACCACGCAGGGCATGAGTTTCTGGAACACCATCCCCGGCCTGGCCTTCATCGCCTTCCTGTTCGCCGTCTCCCTGGTCCTTTCCGCCGGGGTGGTCTGGGCCCTGTTCGAGGGCTTCACCACGCGCCAGCCGCGCGGCGGCGAAGCGCTGGCGATCATGCTGCTGCTGCCGGTCGGCGCCTTCTACCTGCTGCGCAAAATGCTGCGCCGGCGCTGGCAGGTGCTGGCGAGCCTGCGGCAGAATACACTCGTCCGCAGGACGTAACCCTCTGATAAACAATCATTTTCGTGATTTTCTTGGCTGGCGGGCGGCTGAACGCCGATTCATTCCGCCGCTTGACCTCAGCCGTTGCGCTGCTATCCTCCGCCCCGTCATGCACGCAACCAGACTGGCCCTGACGCTTCGACTTATCCGACTGTGACGCTCGTCACAGGGTTGGCCGCCCCCTTTGCGCGCGGCCGAGGTCGAAATCGCCAGTCCAGACGCCGAAGGTTGCAGATCATGGTTTCCCGCAGTTTTTCCAGCATTGTCGCCGTTGCCGCCTCGATTGGCGCCGCGCTGCTGCTCCTGCTGCGACTTACCGGCGGCTTGCGGGTCTGAGACTTCTCGCCCGCAGGCCGGGAACCGCCGCCTGCCGCCGCGGTCCCGATTTTCCGATCTCGCTTTGGCCGCTGGGCGTCGCCCCTGACCCAAGACCGGCCGCACGATAGAGGGGCGACGAGAGAGTTCAGGAGTTTCCCATGGCCCGCATGCCCATCGACGCCGCGCAGAAATACGTCCCGTTCAAGCCGGTCCCCCTGCCGGACCGCAAATGGCCCGCCGCCGTCATCACCAAGCCGCCGATCTGGTGCTCGGTCGACCTGCGCGACGGCAACCAGGCGCTGATCGAGCCGATGGACGCCGACCGCAAGCTGCGCATGTTCAAGATGCTGTGCAAGCTCGGCTTCAAGGAGATCGAGGTCGGCTTCCCCGCCGCGTCGGAGACCGATTTCGATTTCGTGCGGCTGATCATCGAGCAGAACCTGATCCCGCAGGACGTCACCATCCAGGTGCTGACGCAGAGCCGGGCGGAGCTGATCGAACGCACCTTCGAATCGCTGAAGGGCGTGCACCGCGCCATCGTGCATCTCTACAACTCGACCTCGACCTTGCAGCGGCGCGTCGTGTTCGGCCTGGACGAGAAGGGCATCACCGACATCGCCGTCACCGGCGCCAGGCTGGTGAAGAAGCTGGCCGACGCCAATCCGCAGACCGACTGGGTGTTCCAGTATTCGCCGGAAAGCTTCACCGGCACCGAGCTGGAATACGCCCGCGACGTCTGCGCGGCGGTGGCCGAGGTGTTCCAGCCGACGCCGCAGAAGAAGATGATCATCAACCTGCCGGCCACGGTCGAGATGGCGACGCCCAACATCTACGCCGACCAGATCGAATGGTGCCATCGCAACTTCAAGTATCGCGACAGCTTCATCCTCTCCCTGCATCCGCACAACGACCGCGGCACCGGCGTGGCGGCGGCCGAGCTGGGCTTCATGGCCGGCGCCGACCGCATCGAGGGCACGCTGTTCGGCAACGGCGAGCGCACCGGCAACGTCGACGTCGTCACCCTGGCGTTGAACATGTATTCCCAGGGCGTCGATCCCGCGCTCGACTTCTCCAATATCGGCGAAGTGCGGCAGACGGCGGAATACTGCAACCAGCTGCCGGTGCATCCGCGCCACCCCTACGGCGGCGACCTGGTGTTCACCGCCTTCTCCGGCTCGCACCAGGACGCGATCAAGAAGGGCTTCGACGCGCTCAACGCGTCGAACAGCAAGGTGTGGGAGGTGCCCTATCTGCCGATCGATCCGCAGGATCTGGGCTGCTCCTACGAAGCCGTCATCCGCATCAACAGCCAGTCGGGCAAGGGCGGCGTCGCCTACATCCTGAAGACCGACTACGGCATCGACATGCCGCGCCTGCTGCAGGTCGAGTTCTCCAAGGTGATCCAGAAGATCGCCGACG
This sequence comes from Reyranellaceae bacterium, assembly GCA_050181585.1. Lineage (GTDB taxonomy): Bacteria > Pseudomonadota > Alphaproteobacteria > Reyranellales > JAQSWP01 > JAQSWP01. The sequence goes on along the minus strand of JBFXDA010000001.1, from coordinate 238,812 downwards.
AGACCGGCAAGGAGATCAGCCCGGCGCTGATCTGGGACACGTTCCAGAAGGAATACCTCAACAAGGTGGCGCCCTACGAGTTCAGGGCGCACACCACCCTGCCCTCCAGCGCCGATCCCGAGCAGCGCATCATCGAGGCCAAGGTGACGGAGAACGGCCAGGACAAGCAGATCAGCGGCAACGGCAACGGCCCGATCGCGGCCTATGTCGATGCGCTGGGCAAGGCCTGCGGCGTGAAGATCAAGGTGCTGGACTTCCACCAGCACGCCACCGGCTCGGGCGCCGACGCCACCGCCGTCGCCTATATCGAGGCGCAGCGCCAGGACGGCATGCGCACCTGGGGCGTCGGCATGAACCCCAACATCGTCACCGCCTCGCTCAAGGCGGTGACCAGCGCCATCAACCGCGCGCTGGCGGCCTGACCACCGGCACGATAAAGGGGTTCGCGTCGGCATCGGCCGACGCGAACCCGCCAGTTTCGAATCCAGATTGCGCCGAGGGCGCGCCGCCCTATAGACTTCCCGGCAATGAACAGCCCGTCCGGGGGCAGGGCATGCGTCTAGCGCAGTTTGTTCGTTTGCTGACATTCGTGGCGGCGGCGGCGGTTTCGGCCAGCGACGCCCATGCCCAGATCTGCAACGCCCACTATCCGCAGCGCGCGACCGGCGCGGCCTGCTCCGGCGCGAACGCCACCGCCCATATCACGCGACCAAGCGACGGCGTGGTGACGTGCTGCGTGCGCTCGCCGCAGAGTTCCGCCGGCACGACCACCTATAGCGGGACTTCCCAACAGAACCGTTACGCCGCAGCCCTTGCTGCTGGCGGCATAGCGCTTGGCATAGCGGCCGAGTTCCTGCGGATGCTGGACTCGGCCGAATCGGAAGCGAGCGAGGAAGATTATCGCGCCGAATTGCAGGCCCGGATCGAGGGCGAACGTCTCGACGCCAAGCGGACGGCGGCGGCGTGGAACTACTCGGGGCTGCAACAGGCCAAGATCGACGATTTCGTTTCGGCGGAAGCGCATCTGTCGGCGGCGATCAAACACGCCATCGATGCCTACGACCATGAGGGCGAAGAACTCTATAAGCGGAATAGGGACATCGTGCGGGCGCAATGGTATCTCAAGGAGGCGTTGGCGCTGAAGGCGGAGAAGGATTTCGCCGGCGCCGAGAAATATCTATTGAGGGCAAGCCACGCCGCGTCGGACGCCAAACGCAAGGATCTGGAGCAGAAGATTCTCGCCTATCGCCGCGACCTGCATGCCAGTTCGCCCAGGGGACGCACCGAACCCTTCAGGGAAAGGACGAGCTGCGTCATCGTGAACGGCCAGCAAATGTGCGATTGAAGTTCGAACAGGAAGGACGCGCCGTATGCGCAGGATCACGGCATTGGCAGCACTGATCATGGCTGCGCTGGTTGGCGGGCCCGCACGGGGCCAAGCTCCCGATCTGCGCGACATCCGCATCATCATCGACGTCCAATTTGACTACGAAGAGCAAAAAATCGATTCCGGCGAGGAGCCCTTTCGCACGCGCTATAAATCGTCCATTTGGCTCGAAGCCGTCCAGGGAAAGTTGATCTGGTATGGGCACTCCTGGGGATGCATGGATCCGGACCACCCTGACATGTCGCTGATCTACGCGCGCGGAACTCATGCCGGCAAAACCGAGTGCCCGCCTTATCGATCCGGTACCGCCTCCAACTGGACGGAACGGTCGGCGGCGGCCAGCTATCGCACTCGCCTCGATATCAAGGGAAACGTCCTGACCCTGAGCGGAGAGATGTCGGGCACCTATACCTCCGAGACGTTGCATTGCGGTCGCGACGAGTGGACGACCGATGGAGGATTCTCGATCGTGCAATCGCTCTCCTTCCGCCTGACCGGCCAGGCCTGCGAGGTGATTTCGGCGCGCGTGGTGGAAGAAAGGGACGAGATCGACGAAGACGACGTCCGCAAGATCACCACCCGCATTTCGACGGCGGGGCCGGGCTTTTCCTGCAAAGTGGTACGCCGCTCCGACCCCGTCCCCGAATCGGATGATAAACTCGTACGCTTCAGCCCGTCCTGTTGAGGCGTCGAACTGAGGTCGCGAGCAGTCCCGGGCTTCGCGGCCCTCGCCCCGAACCCCGGTTTTGCTAGACTGCCCCGCATGAGCGACCCCTCGCCTTTCCCGCCCAAGCCCGGGCCGCCGCCGCCGGACGCGCCCAGGGCGAACCCGGGATTCTTCGGGCCGCTGCCGCGATTCGAGGGGCCGGTGATGGGCGCGGTGCGGCTGGGCTGGAACGCGGTGCTGTCGGCGGTGATCGGCGCCATGATCGGCGGCGTCGGAAGCTGGTTCGCGCGCGGTTTCATCGAAGCGGCCTTCGGCCCGCTGGGCCGGGGCGGCGATCTGGCGCTGGGCATCGCCGGCTGGGTGGCGGGGCTGGGATCGGCCTTCGTGCTCTTCGTCTCCTACTATCTGGACGACAGGGAAGGGTGATAGTTTCGCCGTTCCCCAACGAGCAGGCAGCGTCGAGCATCATGGCCAAGGCGAAGCAGAAGAAGACGTCCCGCAAGACCGCCAAGAAGAAGGTCGCGTCCCGGAAGCCCGCCCGCAAGGCGGCACAGCGCAAGGTCGCGAAGAAGGCGGCGCCGAAGAAGGCCGCCGCCCGCAAGAAGCCCGCCGCAAGGAAGTCGGCTGCAAGGAAGTCGGCCGCAAGGAAGTCGGCCGCAAGGAAGCCCGTCGCAAAGAAGCCCGCCGCCCGGAAACTGGCGCAAGCCGTCCGCCGCCTGGCCGCGCCAACCGCGCTGAAGCCGGCCACGCTCAAGCCGGCCGCGACGCCAAAAACCGCCACCGCCGGCCTCGACCGCCTGCAGGACCTGATCGCCCAGGCGCGCAAGGCCGGCGCCGACTCGGCCGATGCGCTGTTCGTCGAGGGCACGCAGATCTCCGTCGCCTGGCGCCTGGGCGCGCGCGAGAAGCTGGAGCGCTCCGAGGGCCACGATCTGGGCCTGCGCGTCTTCGTCGGCAAGCGCCAGGCCATGGTCTCGACCAACGATTTCTCCAAACAGGCGCTGGCCGACCTGGCGCAGCGCGCCGTCGCCATGGCGCGGGCGGTGCCGGAGGACCCCTGGTGCGGCATCGCCGATCCCGACCAGCTCGCCACCGCATGGCCCGCACTCGATCTGGTCGATCCCCAAGAGCCGACCGCCGAGCACCTGCTCGAGCTGTGCGCCGAGGCCGAGGACGCCGCCCGCGCCGTCAAGGGCGTGACCAACTCCGAGGGCGCCGAGGCGGGATGGTCGCGATCGCTGGTCGCCATCGCCGCCAGCAACGGCTTCGCTGGCGCCTACGAACGCGGCGGCTGTTCGCTGTCCGCCTCGGTCATCGCCGGCCACGACACCGGCATGGAGCGCGACTACGAGTGGACCAGCGCGGTCTACGCGCAGGACATGATGGCGGCGGCCAAGGTCGGGCGCACCGCCGGCAAACGCGCCGTGGCCCGGCTCGACCCCAAAGTGCCCAAGAGCGGCAAGGTGCCGGTGGTGTACGATCCGCGCGTTTCGGGCGGCATGCTGGGGCACCTGGTCGGCGCCATCAACGGCAAGGCGATCGCCCGCGGCACCTCGTTCCTGAAGGACCGGCTGGGCCAGCAGGTCTTCGCCAAGGGCCTGCGCGTGATCGACGACCCGCACAGGAAGCGCGGCCTGCGCTCGCGCCCGTTCGACGCCGAGGGCCTGCCGACCGGCAGGCGCAACCTGATCGAGGACGGCGTGCTGACCACCTGGCTGCTCGACCTGGCCTCGGCCTGGCAGCTCAAGATGGCGCCGACCGGGCACGCCTCGCGCGGCACTTCCGGCCCGCCCGGACCGTCGGCCGCCAATTTGTCACTGGCGCCGGGGCGGCTGTCGGCCAAGAAACTGGTCGGCGAGATCAAGTCGGGCCTCTACATCACCGACCTGATCGGTTTCGGCGTCAACGGCGTGACCGGCGACTACAGCCGCGGCGCATCGGGCTTCTGGATCGAGAACGGCCAGCTGGCCTGGCCGGTCAGCGGGCTGACCGTGGCGGGCAATCTCAAGGACATGTTCCTCAATCTCACCCCGGCCAGCGACCTGGTCTACAAGAGCGGCAGCGACGCGCCGACGCTGCGCATCGACGGCATGACCGTGGCGGGACAGTAGACGGGACGACAGACATGGAACCGCATGCCGGGGCGGCGCGTAGAACGGCGATGAACCGCGTTGCCGCCCTCCTTCTCCTGGCCGGGCTGTCGGGCTGCGCCGCCCAGGCGCAGCAGAACACCACCGTCACCGGCTCCGGCCTCGACGCCTCCGGCCAGCCGGTCTCCGCCGCGCTGGACGAGACCGCCTTCCGCGCCTGTGTGCTGAACCTGCAATCCGATGCGGTCTCGCGCGGCATTCCGCAGACCGTGGTGCAGCGCGCCTTCGCCGGCGTCGCCACCGCCGATGCCAGGGTCATCGAGCTCGACCGCCGCCAGCCCGAATTCCTGCTCACCTTCTGGCGCTATGTCGGCAATTCGGTGACGGAGGACCGCATCGCCAGGGGCCGCCAGCTCATGGCGCAGCACGGCGCGCTGCTGCAGCGGGTGCAGGCGCAGTACGGCGTGCAGCCCGAGGTGCTGGTCGCGTTCTGGGGCCTGGAATCGAATTTCGGCGCCATCATGGGCGACTTCCCGACCGTGCGCTCGCTGGCGACGCTGGCCTGCGACGAGCGGCGCGCGCAGTTCTTCGCCAACGAGCTGAACGAGGCGCTGCGCATGATCGCCTTCGACCGCATCGATCCGGCGATCATGAAAGGCTCCTGGGCCGGCGCCTTCGGCAACACCCAGTTCATGCCCTCGACCTTCACCGCCCATGCCGTCGACTACGACGGCGACGGGCGGCGCGACCTGTTCCGCTCGCTGCCCGACGTCTTCGCCTCCTCGGCCAATTTCCTGCAGAAGAGCGGCTGGCGCGGCGGCGAAGGCGCGGCCTACGAAGTGATCCTGCCGCCGAATTTCCCGTTCGACCAGGCCGATCCGTCGATCGAGAAGAGCAACGCCGAATGGGCCGCGCTGGGCGTGCGCCGCGTCGACGGCCGGCCGCTGGGCGCGCCGGACGGGCGTTCCGCCATCGGCCTGCCGGCCGGCCATCGCGGGCCCGCCTTCCTGCTGCTGCCCAACTTCAAGGTCATCATGCGCTGGAACCGCTCGCTGCTCTACGGCCTGGCGGTCTCCATCCTGTCCGAGCGCCTGGCCGGCCGGCCCGGCATGAGCGCGGTGCAGACCTGGGACGAGCCGCCGCTGTCGGCCACCGACATCGTCGAGATGCAGGACATCCTGCGCCGGCTGGGCCATTACCCCGACCCGTCCGACGGCCTGGTCGGCCCCAAGACCCGCGCCGCGATCCGCACCTACCAGGCCAGCGCCAACCTGCCGCAGGACGGGTTCCCCGACCAGGATTTGATGAGCCGACTGCGCGCGGCGCGGTGATCTTCACCTCTCCCCCGCGGGGAGAGGTCGCGACGTCGAACGAAGTGAGACGGAGCGGGTGAGGGGGAGTTACACAGACAACCTTCGATAAGCCCCCTCACCCCGGCTCTCTCCCCGTTGGGGAGAGGGGGACAAGAGGCACCTTCAGCCTGATCGCCTGCGGGGCGACGTCGAGCAGCAGCGGCAGGCGGGCGACGATGTCGCCGTCGGCCTGCACGATCTGCCGCTCGTCGCCCAGGATTTCCACCTGGCGGGCGGGCACGACGCGATAGGCGCGCGAGCGCGGCAGCGCGTTGCGCAGCAGGGCGGCGCCATAGCGCAGCACGGCGGCGCGGCCGGGCTGCTCGAACAGGCAGACATGCAGCTCGGGCGCGGCCAGCGAGGCGCGCGGTGCGGCCACGAACGGACCGGCGTAATGGCGGCCGCGCGAGACCACGACCGAGGCGGCCTGGTATGGCACCCCGTCGATGCCCAGGCGGAAGAGCTGCGGGCGATAGGCCAGGAAGCGGCCGGCCGAGGCCAGCCCGTAGGCGGCGCGGCCCAGGAGCCGCTTCCAGCGCAGATCGACGCGGCCGACCACGTCGGCATCGAAGCCGATGCCGGCCATCATGGCGAAATGGCGCGTCGCCTCGCCGCGGCGCAGCCGGCCGGGACGGAATTCCAGCTCGCCGCCCTGCAGCAGCGCCGCGACGATCAAGGCCGGGTCGCTGGCCAGGCCGATCTCGCGCGCCAGCACGTTGGCGGTGCCCAGCGGAACGATGCCCAGCGGCGGCACAAGACGGCCCTGCGCCCGGGCCGCCATCAGCCCGTTGATCACCTCGTTGATGGTGCCGTCGCCGCCGGCGGCCACCACCAGATCGGCCTGCGCCATGTCGCAGGCCAGGCGTTCGGCGTCGCCGCGCGCGCCGGTCGCTTGCAGCCTGATGTCCACACCGGCCGCGCGCAGCCGGTCGAGCACAAGCCGCAGCCGGCGCAGGCGGCGGCGGCCGGCGGTCGGATTGCAGATCACCAGGGCGGAAAGGCCGGAAACAGCCATGCTCGGCGTAGGCTCGCTTGCGATGTTGCGGAATTGTTAAATTTCGACGACCACAATATTTCCGTTCTGTTTCTCAATATTCATGGTCGATTCATGGAGCTGTACCAGATGTTGATGTAGATAGACGTGCAATGACTGTGCTGTCCACAGAATTATCCCCCGGCCGGTTCGAAGCGGCGTCGGAGAACGTTGCGGAAACCGCCACGCATCGCTGCCGCGCCATCTTCCTCTCCGACATCCATCTCGGCACGCGCGGCTGCCAGGCCGAGCTGCTGCTGGATTTCCTCAAGCATCACGACAGCGAATATCTCTATCTGGTCGGCGACATCGTCGACGGCTGGCGGCTGAAGCGCTCCTGGTACTGGGCGCAGTCGCACAACGACGTGGTGCAGAAGATCCTGCGCAAGGCGCGCAAGGGCACCAAGGTCGTCTACGTGCCGGGCAACCACGACGAGGCGGCGCGCGACTATTGCGGCCTGAATTTCGGCGGCGTGCAGGTCGTGCGCGAGACCGTCCACGAGGCCGCCGACGGCCGCCGCTACCTGGTGCTGCACGGCGACGAGTTCGACGGGGTGGTGCGCTACGCCAAGTGGCTGGCCCTGCTGGGCGACTGGGCCTACAACATGGCGCTCAGGCTCAATCACTGGTTCAACCTGGCCCGCCGCGCGCTCGGCCTGCCCTACTGGTCGCTGTCGGCCTGGCTCAAGCACAAGGTCAAGAACGCGGTCGAGTATATCGGCAACTACGAGAAGGCGGTGGCCGAGGAGGCGCGCAAGCGCGGCGTCGACGGCGTGATCTGCGGCCATATCCATCACGCCGAGATCCGCGATTTCGACGGCATCCTCTATTGCAACGACGGCGACTGGGTGGAGAGCTGCACCGGCCTGGTCGAGCATTTCGACGGAAGGCTGGAGATCGTGCAGTGGCAGAGCCCGCTCGCCAGCCGCCAGCCGGTGCGCTACGCCATCGCCGCCGAATAGATGCGCATCTTCGTCGCCACCGACGCCTGGCATCCGCAGGTCAACGGCGTGGTGCGCACGCTGGCGACGGTGCGCGACGAATTGCAGGCCATGGGTCACCAGGTCGAGATCGTCGGGCCCGACCGCTTCCGCACCATCCCCTGCCCGACCTATCCCGAGATCCGCCTGTCGCTGCTGCCCGGCCGCCGGCTGGCGCGCCTGATCGACGGTTTCGCGCCCGACGCCATCCACATCGCCACCGAGGGGCCGCTGGGCCTGGCGGCGCGGCGCTACTGCCTGAAGCGCCGCCTGCCCTTCACCACCGCCTACCACACCCGCTTTCCCGAATACGTGCGGGCGCGCCTGTTCTTCCCGCTGGCGGCGACCTACGCCATCCTGCGCCGCTTCCACGCCCGCTCCGCCGGGGTGATGGTGGCGACGCGCTCGATCCGGGCCGAGCTGGAGGCGCGCGGCTTCGCCAGGATCAGCGACTGGACGCGCGGCGTCGACCTGGCGCTGTTCCATCCCGGCAAGCGGCGCGATTTCGGCTGGCAGGCGCCGGTCTTCGCCTTCGTCGGCCGCGTGGCGGTGGAGAAGAACATCGAGGCCTTCCTCGACCTCGACCTGCCGGGCACCAAGCTGGTGGTGGGCGACGGGCCGCTGCTCGACAGCCTGAAACGCAGATATCCCGACGCGGTCTTCGCCGGCGCGCACAAGGGCGAGGAACTGGCCGCCCGTTTCGCCTCAGCCGACGTCTTCGTCTTCCCCAGCCGCACCGACACGTTCGGCCTGGTGATGCTGGAGGCGATGGCCTGCGGCCTGCCGGTGGCGGCCTATCCGGTGCCCGGCCCGCTCGACGTGGTCACGGACGCGAAAGCGGGCGTGCTGAACGAAGATTTGCGCCAGGCCGCCCTGGACGCCCTGAGCCTGAAACGCGAGCACGCGCGGGCGCATGCGGAGACCTATTCCTGGCGGCGCACGGCGGAGATGTTCCTGGCCAATCTGGCGCTGTTCAAACGGAAAGCCTTTGGCGACAAAGGCACCTCTGCAAATTATGCCCCTCTCCCGCTTGCGGGAGAGGGTGGGCAAAGCCCGGGTGAGGGTGTGCTGCGTTGATGCAGGTGAACACCCTCATCCGCCCTTCGGGCACCTTCTCCCGCAAGCGGGAGAAGGGCATAGATCCTACTTCTCCAGCAGCGAGCGCAGCATCCAGGCCGTCTTCTCGTGGATCTGCATGCGCTGGGTCAGCAGGTCGCAGGTCGGCTCGTCGCCGGCCTTCTCGGCCACCGGGAACACCTTGCGCGCCGTGCGCGCCACCGCCTCGTTGCCCTTGACCAGGTTCAGGATCATGGTGCGCGCGTTGGGCACCTTGTCCTCTTCGGAAATCGAGGACAGCCGGCCGAACGCCTTGTAGCTGCCCGGCGCGAACTCGCCCAGCGCGCGGATGCGCTCGGCCACGTCGTCCACCGCCACGCCCAGCTCGGTGTACTGCGTCATGAACATCGAGTGCAGGGTCTGGAACATCGGGCCGGTGACGTTCCAGTGGTAGTTGTGGGTCTTCAGATAGAGCGTGTAGGTGTCGGCCAGCAGATGCGACAGCCCCTCGGCGATGTTCTTGCGCTGGCTGGCGGGAATTCCAATGTCGATGGCGACGGCCATGGTCGGTCTCCTTTTCGTCGGCAGGCGCGCCGCGGACCGGACGCGCCCTTGCTCTCTCCCTTCCCTAAGAGTTATCCGCCGCCGGCGACAAAGCAATGGTGACGTGAAATTCGGTCGCACCGGGCGAACCGGCCACCGCCCCCTCCCGACCCGGGAGAGCGGGCCTATTGCACCAGATGCGCCCGCACCGCCGCCTCGTCCCAGTCCAGCCCCAGGCCGGGGCGATCGGGGATGTGCAGCATGCCGTCCCGGACGGCATAGGGGCGCTGCAGGATGGGATCGGCCCAGTCCTGCCATTCCAGCCAGTGCGCGGTCTCGCTGACGCGCATGACGTGGGCCGCCACTTCCGGGTAGAGATGGGTCGAGACCGGAATGCCGGCGGCGCCGGCGATGGCGGCGGTGCGCAGCCAGCCGGTGACGCCGCCGATGCGCATGAAATCGGGCATGATCAGGTCGCAGGCCTGGCGCTGCAGCGCCATATGCGCATCGCGCGGCCCGTAGAAATTCTCGCCGATCTGCAGCGGCGTCTTCAGTTCCGCCGCCAGCCGGCAATAGCCGTCGAGATTGTCGTAGACGACGGGCTCCTCGATCCATTCCAGTCCCAGATCGTCGAGAGCGTGGCAGCGCTGCAGCGCCTCGGCCAGGGTCAGGCCCTGATTGAAATCGACCATCAGCGCCATGTCGGGGCCGACGGCGCCGCGCACGGTTTCCAGCGCGCGCAGGTCCTGGCCCATCTCGGCGCGGCCCAGGCGCAGCTTCAGCCCGGCGAAGCCGCCTTCCTCGCGCAGTTCGACGGCTTCGTCGGCCAGCGTCTCCGGCCGCGACAGCCACAGCCCGTTGCTGTTATAGGCCCTGACCGGCCCGACCGAGCCGCCCAGCAGCGCGCAAAGCGGCGCCTGCGCCGCCCGCGCCAGCGCATCCCAGGCGGCCATGTCGAGGCCGGAGACGGCGATCGCCGACAGGCCCTGATAGCCGACGAAATGCAGCGACCGGCGCGCCGCGGCGAACAGCTCGACCGGCGCCAGCTTCTGTCCCTGCAGCGCCGTGCCGAGGTCGTGCAGCATCGGCACCAGGTATTTCAGGGCGTGGGCGACATAGGGCTCGAGATAGGCGCGGCCGGTGACGCCCTCCTCGGTGTGCAGGTCGATCAGCACCATCGGCCAGTCGGCGATGGTGGCGATGCGCGCCACCACCGGGCGCTTCAGCTTCAGCAGGACGGGCCGGGCGACGAGGCCGCGCAGGGTGAGCGAAGGCAGGGCCATGGAATCCTCCGACGGACGGCGACATGCTTGGCCTACGCGCCCCGCCTGTACACTCACTATCCGGTATACTTCGCCGCAGCCTGACGGGGGGATGGGCATGGGGCTTCGCAAGCAGCAGACGCGCGCGCGCATCGTCGATGCCGCCTACCAGTCCTTCTGGCGGTCCGGCTTCGCGCGCGCCAGCCTCGACGCCATCGCCGAGCGCGCCGCGGTCACCAAGCGCACGCTCTACGCCCATTTCCGCAGCAAGGACGACCTGCTGGCCGAAGTGCTGCGCCAGTACGGCGCGCTGGCGCGCCAGCGCATGGAAGAGATCGGCGCTCGGCTGCCGCCCGATCGCGACGGGCTGGTCGAGACGCTGTTCGGCGATCTCACCGCCTGGCATGCGCGCAAGCCGCGCTGGTCGGGTTCCGGCTTCACCCGCCTGGCGGTGGAGCTGGCCGACATGCCCGGCCATCCCGGCCGCGCCATCGCCGCCGGGCACAAATCCTGGGTCGAGGCCTGGCTGCAGCAGCGCCTGGCGGCTGCGCGCGTCGCCCAGTCCGCGCGCAAGGCGCGCGAGGTCATGCTGCTGGTCGAAGGGTCGATGTCGCTGGCGCTGATCCACGGCGATCGCGGCGATTTCGCCGCCGCCGCGGCCGCCGCGAGGACGGTGCTGCGCGCGCGCTGAAGCCGTCTAGGGTTTCCCGGGCATCGGCGGCACGATCAGCGCCGGGTCGAGCCGCACCTCGAACCAGTTCAGCCCCCAGTGCAGATGCGGGCCGGTGGCGCGGCCGGTGGCGCCCAGCGTGCCGATCTTCTCGCCGGCCCGCACGAACTGGCCTTCCTCGACCGCGATCGAGTCCAAGTGCAGGTAGGAGGTGTTCACCCCCAGCCCGTGGTCGATGAAGACCGTGTTGCCGGAGAAATAGAGATCGCCGGCCAGCGTTATCGTCCCCGCCGCGGCGGCGCGAATGTCGCTGCCCTTGGGCGCGGCGACGTCGACGCCGTAATGCACCGAGCGCGGCTTGCCGTTGAGGATGCGCTGGCTGCCGAACACGCCGGTGATCGGCCCGGTGGCCGGCCAGCGCCAGCCGGCGCGGAAATGCGGTTCGCGCGACACGACGGCGCGGGCCGCCTTGGTGCGCTCGTTGTCGCGGCGGATGCGCTCCAGCACCTCCGGCGGCGGCGTCACCATCGCCTCGGGCAGCCCGTCGATGCGCTGCACCTGGAACTGGCGGCGGGCGATGGTCAGGCTGCGCTGCTCGGAGCGACCCTGCGCATCGCGCAGAACCAGCATGGCCGTCGCCGGCGCGTCATAGGGAAAGCCCAGCGCAAAGGAGCCATCGGGTCCGACAACGACGTTGCGGCCGTCCAGCGTCACCGTGCTGCCGGCGGCGACCTTCCCCGCGACGAAGCCGCCCTGCACGAACTCGCCCGTCAGCTCCAGCGCCTGGGCCGGCAGGGCAAGCAGCAACAGCAACGCGGCAGCCAGAAATCTCACAACAGCGAACCCTGGCCGCCATTGCCCGGTTTCTTCGCCGGCCGCGCCGCCTTGGGCGCAGGCGTCGGCGGCGCATCGACGATGCGCGCGCCCACCTTGCCGTCGCGGAACTCGATCGCGACCGGCATGCCGGCACTGGTCGCCGCCGCCTCCATCACCGGCGCGCCGGCAGCGTCGCGCACCAGGGCATAGCCGCGCGCCAGCACGCTCTTGAAAGAGACGCTTTCCAGCAACTTGCCCGCGCCGTCCAGCCGCGCCGACTGGCGCTGCAGGAAACCGTCCAGCGCGACCTGGCTTTGCCGCTGCAGGCGCGCCAGCCGCTCGCAATGGCGATCGTTGCTGTCCAGCTCGCGCCGGCGATAGGTCTGCCAGGCGCTGTTGAGCGCGCGGACCTCGGACAGGAAATCCTGCTCCTTGGAGCGGATCAGCGACAGCGGACTGGGCAGGCGCAAGCCGGCCTGCGCCACCTGCGCCGTGCGGCTCTCGATCAGCCGCTGTCCCGCCTGCAGCAGCCGCTCGCCGCGATCGTCCAGCCGCTGCGCCCGCTCCTCGATGATCTGCTGCGGTTTGGGCAGGCCGCGCGCGGCGGCCAGCACGGCGCGGCGATGCTGCTCCAGCTCGCGCCCCAGGCAGGACACCAGCCGCCGCGCCTGGTCGAGGATCGAGGCGCGCAATTCGCTGCGCACCGGCACCGCCATTTCCGCCGCGGCGGTGGGGGTGGGGGCGCGCCGGTCGGACGCGAAGTCGATCAGCGTGGTGTCGGTCTCGTGGCCGACGGCGGAGATCAGCGGAATGCGCGACTCGGCCGCCGCCCGCACCACGATCTCCTCGTTGAAGGCCCACAAATCCTCCAGGCTGCCGCCGCCGCGCGCCACGATCAGCAGGTCGGGGCGCGGCACGGGACCGCCCGCCGGCAATTCGTTGAAGCCGCGAATGGCGCGCGCCACCTCGCCGGCGGCGCGCTCGCCCTGCACCGCCACCGGCCAGATCAGCACATGGCGCGGGAAGCGGTCGTCCAGCCGATGCAGGATGTCGCGGATCACCGCGCCGGTGGGCGACGTCACCACGCCGATCACGTCCGGCAGGTAAGGCAGTTTGCGCTTGCGCTCGGCCGCGAACAGGCCTTCGGCCGCCAGCTTCTTGCGCCGCTCCTCCAGGAGCTTCAAGAGCGCGCCCTGGCCCGCCAGTTCCAGCGTGTCGACCACGATCTGGTAGCGCGAGGAGCCGGCGAAAGTGGTGATGCGGCCGGTGGCGATCACCTCCATGCCCTCCTCGGGGCGCACGGCCAGGCGCGGGAGGGTGCCTTTCCAGCACACCGCGTCGAGCACGGCCGCCTCGTCCTTGAGGCGGAAATAGCAATGGCCGGAGCGCGGAAAGCTGGGCTGCGAGATTTCCCCGCGCACCCGCACGCGCGGGAACAGCCCCTCGATCTCCCGCTTCAGCGCCGCCGAGATCTCGCTGACGGAATACTCCGCCAGGTTATGGCCGCCGCGCTGGTCGTTTGCGATGTCGCTCATGGTTTTCAGCGCCGCGCGTCCTGGCGGGCAAGCTCGCTGCGCCATTCCAGAATGCGGTGGTCGCCCGTGATCAGCGTCGCCTTTTCGCGCTCGGCCGTCGCCACGATGAACCGATCCGCGGGATCGGCCGGCAACCCGGAAAGCTGCGCCGCTCGCACGCCCAGCACCCCATCGAGCGGAATCTCACTGATGCCAAGATCGAGCACTTCCCGACGCCACACCACCGGCGGCACGTCGAGCTGCAGCTTTCCCTTTTCCCGCAGCAGCGCCGCTTCCCAGAACGAGACGGCCGAGACGCTGAGCGCGGCATCCTGGCGCGCCTTTTCTATCAACGACAACGCCCGGCGCCCCAGTTCTTCCGGCGCGAACGACAGCCAGAGCAGCGCATTCGTGTCGAGCAGCGCTTTCATTCCTTCAGCACTTTCCACTCGACATCCAGCGGCGAGACGATGTCGCCGGTAATGCGACCCATGCCCTTCAGCGCCCCGAACAGCGGCTTGTCGCTGGGCGGCGCCGGCACCAGCCGGGCGACCGGCTTGCCGTGCTTGGTGATGATGACGGTCTCGCCGGTTTCGGCCACCTGATCCATCAACTGCAGGCATTTAGCCTTGAATTCGGAGGCCTTCACTGTTTTGCTCATGGCGGCAATTCCAATATGACCATGGTCACTGACCATGGTCATATTATAGAAAAGCCCCGATTTTTCAAGGCCGGGAGGAAACCGATGCGGGTTCTGGTGGTGGGCGGCGGCGGCCGGGAACATGCGCTGTGCTGGGCCATTTCGGCCTCGCCGCTGTGCGACGCCCTCTATTGCGCCCCCGGCAATGCCGGCATCGCCCAGCTCGCCGCCTGCCGCGACGTCGCCGCCGAAAACGTCGACGGTATCGTGGCGCTGGCGCAGAAGGAAAAGATCGATTTCGTGGTGATCGGTCCCGAAGGCCCGATGGTGCTGGGCCTGGCCGACCGGCTGCGGGACGCCGGCATCAAGTGCTTCGGCCCCTCCGCCTTGGCCGCGCGGTTGGAAGGCTCCAAAGGTTTCACCAAGGACCTCTGCGCCAAATACGACATTCCCACCGCCGCCTATCGCCGCTTCACCGAGCTGGAGCCGGCGCTGGAATATCTGCGCCTGCAGGGCGCGCCGATCGTGGTGAAGGCGGATGGTCTGGCGGCCGGCAAGGGCGTTACCGTCGCCGCCACGCTCGACGAAGCCGAACGCGCCGTGCGCGACTGCCTGGAAGGCAATCGCTTCGGAGAGGCTGGCGCCTCGGTGGTGATCGAGGCCGTGCTGGAAGGCGAGGAAGTGTCGTTCTTCGCGCTGTGCGATGGCGAATCCACTTTGCCATTGCCCGCCGCGCAGGACCACAAGCGGGTCGGCGATTCCGATACCGGTCCCAACACCGGCGGCATGGGCGCCTATTCGCCCACTCCGGTTTTCACGGCGGAAGTTCACCAGCAGGCGATGGATCGCATCATCCGCCCGACCCTGGCGGCGATGAAGGCGGAGGGATCGCCGTTCCAGGGCGTGCTGTTCGCCGGCCTGATGATCGGCGAGCAGGGTCCGCAGCTCATCGAGTTCAACACCCGCTTCGGCGATCCCGAATGCCAAGTGCTGATGCTGCGGCTGAAATCGGACCTGCTGGCGGCCCTGCTCGCCGCCGCCGACGGCGCATTGAAGCATTTCGACCTGCGCTGGCGCGAGGAGAGCGCGATCACGGTGGTGATGGCGGCAAGGGGCTATCCCGGCGACTACGCGAAGAACACCGAGATCAGGGGCCTCGAGGCGGCGGCGCAGGTCGAGGGCGTCACCATCTTCCACGCCGGCACCAAGGCCCAGGACGGCAAGATCCTGGCCACCGGCGGGCGGGTGCTCAATGTCTGCGCGCTGGGCCGGGACGTGGCGCAGGCGCGCCAGCGCGCCTATGCCGCCATCGCCCGCATCGACTGGCCGGACGGCTTCTGCCGCAGCGACATCGCCTGGCGGGCCTTGCCGAAATCGACCGGATAAACGCTTGTTCACCGCCGGCAAGGCGTTACCATGACGCCATGGATACGCTGGTCGAACCGCTGCTCGATTTCCCCCATGCCGCGCCGCCCGAGGGCGGCGTCATGTTCCCCGTGGCGCCCGGCGTGTGGTGGCTGCGCATGCCGCTGCCGTTCCGCCTCGACCACATCAATCTGTGGCTGGTGCAGGACGGCCAGGACCTGGCGACGGTCGACACCGGCATCGCCATGTCCAAGACCCGGGTGCTGTGGCAGAAGCTGTTCGACGGCGATTTCGCCGGCCGCCGCCTGAGCAAGATCGTCGTCACCCACATGCACCCCGACCATGTCGGGCTGGCCGGCTGGCTGAACGAACGCTTCGACGCGCCGCTCTACATGAGCCTGGGCGAATACCATTCGACGCAGAGCACCATGCGCGGCTTCGGCGAGGGCGAGGACGTTTCGCGCCGGCGCTTCTACCTGGCCAACGGCATTCCCGAGTCGGGACTGGAGACCTTCGCCCGCCATCGCGGCGGCTACCGCCAGGTGGTGAGCGAATTGCCGCCCGACTACGTGCGCCTGCTGGAAGGCAAGCCGCTGTTCATCGACGGCAAGCGCTGGGAGGTGATCGCCGGCTTCGGCCATTCGCCCGAGCACGCCTCGCTGTACTGCGCCGAGCTGGGCGTACTGATCGCCGGCGACCAGATCCTGCCCAAGATCACCACCAATGTCAGCGTCTGGCCGATCGAGCCGCTGGCCAATTCGCTGCAGTGGTTCCTCGATTCGATCGACAAGTTCCGCGCCCTGCCGCCGGACACGCTGGTGCTGCCCTCGCACGGCCTGCCGTTCCGCGGCCTGCACCGCCGGCTCGACCAGCTCGTCGCCCATCACGACGAGCGGCTCGACGCGCTGCGCGCCGCCTGCGCCACCGACACCGGCCGGCATGGCGTCGAGCTGACGCCGGTGCTGTTCCCCGGCAAGGAGCTCGACGAGCACCAGTTCGTCTTCGCGCTGGGCGAAACGCTGGCGCATCTGCATTGCCTGGAAGGCCGGCTCCAGGTCGAGCGGGTGATCGGCGCCGACGGCGTGCACCGCTTCCGCACCGTGGGCCCCGCACCCTCGGGCGTGGAGCTGCACGACGTCGACGATCCGGAGATGGTGTAGCGTCCGGAACTGCCGCCGGCCGTCAGTGCCGGCGCAGCGCCAGAAGATGATGGTCGAGGAGTTCGCCCAGACGGCTGCGGCCGATCGGCTCGCGATAGGTGCGCTGGACGAACGAGACGTCCATATTGGAATTGCCTTCCAGCATCACCGGCCCGTCGGGGGTGAGCGCGAGATCCCAGCCGAGCAGAATGCGATTGGGGAACCCGGCATGCGCGCGCAGGGCCAGATCGACCAGTTCGCTCCACCGCGCCACTTGCCGGCCCAGTATCGGCGCCCCCGTGACCGGATGGCGGTCGTACCATTGCAGGCAGGTCTCGGGCCGATCGCCGGTCAGCCAGCCCAGCGTGCCGTTGCGTATGTCGATCGCGGCGCCGAACTCGGTGTCGGGCGCCGTGTCCCAGGCCGGTTCGATCTTGCTCAGGATGCGGAGTATGCCGTGGGTGGCTTCGGGTTCGTCCCGCTCGTTGCGGCAGGTGACGATGCGGATCGTCACCAGCGACTGCTCGGCCAGATCGGTCAGGCTCGAATGGTTGAACAGACGCGGCTGCACGATCAGCGACGCGCGCCGGTCGCCGAACCTTTCGAGAGACTGCGCCCGCAACCGCTCCACGATCTGGTCGAGGCTTAGCGGAGTGCCGGCGCGATCCAGATAGAGATGCGGGCCGATGCGGCGGAACTGGCTGGTTCTCTTGGTGCCCCGCCCCCGCCGCAGCTTGGCGAAAAGGTCGCGGTCAAGTTCGGCCGCCTCGGCGCGGACCTGGACGGCGCCGTCCTCGAACGCCAGCAGGATCGGCGGCGTCGCCACGCCCAATCGCGCGCAGGCTTCGGCGAAGGCCGCCTTGTCGGTCATCTTGTGGGGCCGGTTCCGCGGCTTGCCGCGCATGCCATTGAGCACGGTGAACAGGCCGTTCTTGGTTTCGTACCGCGTCAGGTAGAAACGCGATTCCCGCCGGCCGCCGGGCCGGTAGAGCTCGAGCAGGTAATAGGTGAAGGCGTCGATGCCCTGTCCCATGCCGAGCCGCACCAGCTCGACCAACTGGCGGCACACGTTCTCGCCGCCGAGCTGCCTGATCCTGGGCGCCAGCGCCGGACCGAACAGCGCAACCATGCCCAGCGTCACGGTCTGGCGCAGGCCGGGCCAGTGCAGAACCGGATAGGGCGTGGGGTAGCGCGCGCGGCGGAACAGCCTTCGTTCGTGAAACAGCCGGCGCGCGACGGCGCCGATTTCGACCGGCTGCGCCGCCCGCGGCGACCAGGCCATGGCTTCGGCCACGGCCAGACGGGGAATGCCGAGGATTTTCCCCGCCAGCATCCGCGCCGCCGCCGGTCTGACCTGGGTGAAGAACAGGGCCGCGATGTAGCAGAGCAGACTGAGCAGTTCGGTGTAGTCGATGGCCAGCTCCACCGACTCGTCGTGGCCGAGCATGATCGCGGGCGCCAGCCCGGTGGCCAGTTCGATGAAGTTGGACACGAGCTGGATGGTCAGCCCGGTCAGCATCCAGTTGCGCACCAGACGCTGGGTGATGTAGTGGCGGGCGCAGCGGTAGAGCGCCACGACGGAGAATATCCAGAGCGGCACTTTGTATTGCAGGCCGAGCGAGCTCGAGCCGTATGCGTCGCTGAACCAGTCGGTCGATTCGCCGAACGCGATCAACGCCATCGCCAGGATGGCCGATATCCAGGCGCGCCGGAGCGGCGTGGCGCGATGGCGGACGAGCTGGACGGCGGCGAACAGCGAGCCGCACAACACCATCAGGTCGGTGAGAAATTCGATCGGCGAATCGGCGCGCCACGGCGAAATGTCGAGCGAGAGCTGGATCGTCAGGCTTAGAGCCGCATAGGCGAAGATCAGCGCCAGCATGGCGCGGGAAATCGCCCGCTCGTTGGGACGCCACCACTTGGCCAATGCTTTCACCAAGACCGCCTCGCTTTTCGACGAGCCGCAGGTTTAGCACGCCGTCCCACGGAGCGCTAATCGGCCGGAATCGCCGTTCGACTTCCGCCGCCATGATGTTGCCACGGTCCCCATCGGCGTCCCTACAGATCGCCGCAGCCACGCTTTTGTTGAATCGGAGCGAGGACAGACATTAGAATTCCCGCGTCGGCGGCGCCGGCACCGAGCGCATGGTCCTGCCATGCTGGGACGGCACGCGGAGGCCTTCTGATGGACGAGCGCGTCGGACGTAGATTGGCGGCCATCCTCGTCGCCGACGTGGCGGGATACAGCCGGCTGATGGGTGCGGACGAGGAGGGCACCCTCGCGCGCCTCAAAGCCGCGCGGCGCGACGTCATCGAGCCGCAAATCGCCGCCCATAACGGCCGTCTGGTGAAAACGACGGGCGACGGGTTCCTGGTCGAATTCCCCAGCGCCATGGACGCGACGCGGGCGGCGGTCGAGATCCAGCGCCGCATGGCTGGCCATCAGGCCAGCCTTCCCGAAGCGACCCGGCTGAAGCTGCGCATCGGCATCAATCTCGGCGACGTGATGGCCGACGGCGACGACATCCATGGCGACGGCGTCAATATCGCGGCCCGGCTCGAACCCATGGCCGAGCCGGGCGGCATCCGCCTCAGCCGCGCCGTGCGCGACCAGCTCGGCGAACGGCTGGGACTGCCGCTGCACGATCTCGGCCTGGCGCGGGCGAAGAACATCGCCCAGCCGATCCACGTCTTCGGCGTGGCGCTGGACGGGCGCGCCCGCCGGCCCGGCCTGTTCCGCCGCTACCGGCGGCCGGCCATCGTTCTGGCGCTGCTCGCGCCGCTTATCCCGGCGGCTCTGGTCGCGGCCTGGGCGCTGAAGCTGTTCGAGCCGCCGGCGCAGGAAGCGGCGCGCAGCGCGCCCGCCCTCTCCATCGTCGTGCTGCCTTTCGCCGACCTGTCCGACGCGCAGGGCCGCCAGTGGTTCGCCGACGGCGTCACCGACGATCTGATCACCGACCTGTCGCGCATCTCCGGCGCCTTCGTCATCGCCCGCAGCACCGCCTTCACCTATCAGGGCAAAGCCGTCGACGTGCGCCAGGTGGCGCGCGAGCTGGACGTGCGCTACGTGCTGGAAGGCAGCGTGCGCTCGTCGGGCGAACAGGTGCGGGTCAACGCCACCTTGGTCGACGGCGAGACCGGCGCCCGCATCTGGAGCGACCGCTTCGACGGCGACCAGCGCGACTGGTTCTCGATGCAGAACGACATCACCGGCCGCATCGCCCGCGCGCTGAACGTCGAGCTGAAGGAGGAGGTCAGCCGCCGCGTCGCCCGCATCCGGCCCGAGAACATCGGCGCCGCCGACCTGGCGACGACGGCCTGGGTGCTGCTGTTCAACAAGCCGCAGACGCGGCAGACCAACGAGGATGCCCTGCCGCTGCTGGAGCGCGCCTTGCAGCTCGATCCGCAGAACGTCGAGGCCTGGACCGGGCTGGCCTATCTGCACACCCGCGCCGCCCTCTACGGCTGGAGCGCCTCGCGCGCCGACTCGCAGCGCCTGGCGCTGGAGGCGGGCGAGAAGGCGGTCGAGCTCGATCCGCGCAGCGCGGATGCCTATTACGTGCTGGGCTTCGCCGCCCATGTCGCCAACCAGATCGAGCGGGCGCGGCCGATGTTCGAGCGTTGCCTCGAGCTCAATCCCAATTTCGCGCCGGCCTATTTCTGGCTGGGCTGGGTGGAAATCTTCGACGGCCACCCGGAGCGGGCGCCGCCGCTGGTCGAGCGCGCCTTCCGCCTCAGCCCGCACGACGGGCTGTCCGCCGTCTGGCGCACGGCGACCGCCACCGCCTATGTCCTGATCGGCAACGACGAGGCCTCGATCCGCGAGGCGCGGCTGGGCATCGCCGACAATCCGCAGCATCCCATCAACCATGCCGTGCTGGCCGCCGCGCTGGCGCATCAGGGCAAGGCCGCCGAGGCCCGGGCCGCGCTGGAGAAATTCTACGAGACCCGCGGCGGGCCGATCGCCCTGGCCCAGCTCGTCCGGGTCGGCCGCCCGACGCCGGAAATCTACGGCCAGCGCTTCGCCCGCTACCTTGACGGGCTGAAGAAGGCGGGGATGCCGGAGCAATAGACCGGAAACCACGCCTGATGTCTGGATTCGAAAGTTCCGATTTTCCACCAATATGATCTTGGCGGTTGTGCTGAATACCATCGTATGCAGCCCATCGGCCTGGCTGCAGGCGGGCAGCCGCAATCGGCCATGCTGGGCGTTGGGAACCTCAGGCCCGTTATCCGCCGAGCGCGCCTGAAGCGATCGATTGGCGAAGATCGACAAGCGGCGTCTGCGGCGTGCTGATCAGTCCGCTGTCTGGTCGATCGAGTGAAGCGATGGCCCCGATGACGATGGCGAATGACAGTGCCGTGATCGGTGCGATCAGAGATCGTTTCGATCCCGCAATCCCGGCCTGGTAGCCCATCCCGAGCATGCCCAGGATGGTTATGAAATAGAGCAGCAGCCAGATGCCGGCTGGAACCCTCGCCTGAATTCCGACCACCACTCTTGCCGCATGGATCTCCTGCATCTGGTTCAGCGAATCGATGTAGAGCGCGGCGACGTCTGAATTCATGTCCTTGCGCGCGTTGGCGACCGCCATGGCCCAGAGGCGAGCCTGAATGCGGTTCGCCTCGTCCAGTGTCCCCTTCACCGAGGCGGGATCGAGACTGGCCGAGTGCACCAGGGCAAGACGGTCGTCGAGATACTTTCGCAGCAGTGTTTTGGCTTCGCCCCGATCGGCTTCGGGCAGGAAGTCGGCACGCAGATAGGCTGTGCGGATCGCACCGGCGTCTTCGCGCACCAGCGCTTTGCGATTATCGAAGCGGTCGTAGACGACGCCGAAAGTGAAGGCGAGCATGAATGCCGTCAGGCCAAGCACGGCGCCGGACATTGCGGAGACAGGCGATTCCTTTTCGCGCGCTGAGCGTTTATGGGCGCCGGTTCCAGCGCGATAGCCGATCTCGATGCACAGGACAAGCACGACGATGGTACCGCCGAAGAGGGCCCATATCGGAACAGCGTTCATGGTTGGCAACCCGACAATCGATGGCGCGCGCGGCAAACACGCTACAGCCAACTGTACCCCCTTACCAGCAGACTACCTCGCCAGAACGGCATCTGCGACATGGCGCCCGCCCTGTGCGCAACCGCGTTGAATTGCAACGCACCCGTAGGTCCGACTTGAAAGGATGGGCTGAGGGCCGCCGGAAGCCGCGCATGGCGCTCTGCGTCGAATGGTATCCAGGCTCAGGTAGAGCGACGCGCCGAAGCGTTCGTTCAGCCAGCCGGCCAGCCCGACATGGTGGGGATGCATGCTTACAGAATCCGAAGCTGCGGCAGCGAATCGGACAGCCCCTACCCTTCTAACGCCATTTCCGCTAAAACCCCGCCCGTTCGCCCGTCCGGCCTGTGCTGCCGGCGCGGGTCAAGCGGACGGAGGTCGGCATGAACGCTTCGGAACGCGCCTATGTGGCGCGCGGCATGGTCGTGGCCGCAATCGCCATGGTGGCGGTGGTCGCGGCCTCCAACTACCTGGTGCAGTTCCCCATCAACGACTGGCTGACCTGGGGCGCCCTCACCTATCCCATCTCGTTTCTGGTCACCGACCTGACCAACCGCGCCTTCGGGCCCGGCCGGGCGCGGCAGATCGTCTATGTCGGCTTCGCGCTGGGCGTGGCGCTGTCGATCTGGCTGGCCGACCTGCGCATCGCCGCCGCCTCCGGCACCGCCTTCATGGTCGGCCAGCTCCTCGACATCCAGGTGTTCGACCGGCTGCGGCGGGCGGCGTGGTGGCAGGCGCCGCTGATCGGGTCGGTGCTGGGTTCGATCGTCGACACGGCGCTGTTCTTCAGCCTGGCCTTCGCCGGCACCGATATGCCCTGGGTGACCCTGGCGCTGGGCGACCTGCTGGTGAAGCTGGCGCTGGCGGTGTTCTTCCTGGCCCCGTTCCGCGCCCTGATGGGCCGCATCGTGCCGATCAGCGATCTGGCCGCCGCCGGCCGCTGAAGCCATGCGGGTCGACGATTTCGACTTCGAGCTGCCGCGCGCGCTGATCGCCGAGCATCCGGCCAACCCGCGCGACGCCGCCCGCCTGCTGCAGGTGGCGCGCGATGGCCTGCACGACCGCTTCGTGCGCGACCTGCCCGACCTGCTGCGGCCGGGCGACCTGCTGGTGGTCAACGACACGCGCGTCATTGCCGCCAGGCTGCGCGGCAGGATCGGCCTGGGCGGCGTCGAGGTGACCTTGCACAAGCGTTGCGACGGCGCCACCTGGCTGGCCTTCGCCAGGCCGGCGAAGAAGCTGAAGCCCGGCACGCGCATCGAATTCGACGACGGGCTGACGGCGGAAACGGTCGAAAAGCGCGACGGCGGCGAGGTCGCGCTGCGCTTCAACGCCGCCGGCGAGGCGCTGCTGGCCGCGCTCGAGCGGCAGGGCGAGATGCCGCTGCCGCCCTATATAAGGCGCCAGCGCCCGGAAGCCTCGGACCGCAGCGACTACCAGACCATGTTCGCCCGTCAGGCCGGCGCCGTGGCCGCGCCCACCGCCGGGCTGCATTTCACGCCGGCCCTGGTCGAGCGGCTGGAGCGGCGCGGCATCGGGCGCGCCAGCGTCACCCTGCATGTCGGCGCCGGCACCTTCCTGCCGGTCAAGGTGGAGGATACCGACGACCATCGCATGCACAGCGAATGGGGCTGCATTCCGCCGGCGACGGTGGACGCCATCGCCGCCACCCGGACGCGGGGCGGCCGCATCGTGGCGATCGGCACCACCGCGCTGCGGCTGCTGGAGAGTGCTGCGCGCGCGGACGGCACCGTGCCGGCCTTCGAAGGCGAGACCGACATCTTCATCACGCCGGGTTACCGTTTCCGCGCCGTCGACCTGCTGCTGACCAATTTCCATTTGCCGCGCTCCACGCTTTTCATGCTGGTCTGCGCCTTCGCCGGCATGGCGCGCATGCGGCTGGCCTACGAACACGCCAAGGCGGCGGGCTATCGCTTCTATTCCTATGGCGATGCCTGCCTGCTGGAGAGGGAAGAATGAGCACGCTGGGCTTCGACATCTCGCACCGCGACGGCATGGCCCGCCGCGGCGTGCTGCAGACCGCGCACGGCGCCATCGACACGCCGGCCTTCATGCCAGTGGGCACCGCCGCCACGGTCAAGGCGATGCGGCCGGAAGAGGTGCGCACCACCGGCGCCGACATCGTGCTGGCCAACACCTACCATTTGATGCTGCGTCCCGGGGCGGAGCGCGTCGCCAGGCTGGGGGGCTTGCACCGCTTCATGAACTGGCCCGGCCCCATCCTGACCGATTCCGGCGGCTTCCAGGTCATGTCGCTGGCCAAGCTGCGCCGGCTGGACCAGGACGGCGTCACCTTCCGCTCGCATCTGGACGGGTCGGAGCACCGGCTGACGCCGGAACGCTCGATCGAGATCCAGCATTTGCTGGACGCCACCATCACCATGGCGTTCGACGAATGCACCGCCTGGCCGGCCACCGAGGCGGACGCCGCCCGATCGATGCGGCTGTCGATGCGCTGGGCCGCCCGCTCGCGCGCCGCCTTCAGGGAGCGCGACGGCTACGGGCTGTTCGGCATCGTGCAGGGCTCGGTGTTTCCCGACCTGCGCGCCGAATCGATCGCCGCCCTGACGCGGACCGGCTTCGACGGCTATGCCATCGGCGGGCTGGCGGTGGGCGAAGGCCAGGAAACGATGTTCGCCACGCTCGACGCCCTGATGCCACGGATGCCCGCCGAGCGGCCGCGCTACCTGATGGGGGTGGGCAAGCCGGCCGACATCGTCGGCGCGGTGAAGCGCGGTGTCGATATGTTCGACTGCGTGCTGCCGACCCGCTCGGGCCGCACGGCGCAGGCCTTCACCCGCCGCGGCACGGTCAACCTGCGCAACGCGCGGCACCAGGACGATCCCCGCCCGCTGGACGAGGCCTGCCGCTGCCCGGCCTGCCGCCACTATTCGCGCGCCTATCTGCATCACCTGATCAAGAGCGAGGAGGTGCTGGGCCTGATGCTCCTCACCCAGCACAACCTGACCTATTATCAGGACCTGATGGCCGGCCTGCGCGGCGCCATCGCAAGCGGCGCGCTCGACGCCTTCGTCGCCGCTTTCGAGGCGCTCCAGGCGCAAGGCGATATCCAGGAACTGGCGGAGGGCTGACATGGCCAGACGCGGGCCGAAGGGACTGACCCAGCTTGGCGGCCGGAGCGAATTGCCGGCCTCGCCGGAGCAAGCCGTGCTGGAAACGGTCGCCAACCCGCAGCGCGGCGTCGACTATGCCGTGCGCTTCACCGCGCCGGAATTCACCTCGCTCTGCCCCATCACCGGCCAGCCCGATTTCGCCCATCTGGTGATCGACTACGTGCCGGCCCGCTTCCTGGTCGAGAGCAAGTCGCTGAAGCTCTTCCTCGGCTCGTTCCGCAACCATGGCGCCTTCCACGAGGACTGCACGATCGCGATCGGCCGGCGCCTGATCGCGGCGATGCGGCCGAAATTCCTGCGCATCGGCGGCTACTGGTATCCGCGCGGCGGCATGCCGATCGACGTCTTCTTCCGGCACGGCCGACTGCCGAAGGCCGTCTGGCTGCCCGATCAGGGCGTGCCGGCCTATCGCGGGCGCGGATGAAGCGCCCGCCGACGCCGGACCGGATCAAGGCCGCGATCGCCGAGCGCGCGCGGGCCGAGGGCTTCGACTGCGTCGGCTTCGCCCCGCCCGCGCCGTCGCGCCGCGAGCGCGAGCTGCTCGGCATCTATCTGCGCGAAGGCCGCCATGGCGACATGCAGTGGATGGAGGAGACCGCGGCGCGGCGCGGCGATCCGCTGGTGCTGTGGCCGCAGGTCAAGACCGTCGTGGCGCTGGGCCTGAATTACGGGCCGGACCGCGATCCGCTCGGCATCCTGCAGCAACGCGAGCGGGCGGCGATCTCGGTCTACGCCCAGGGCCGCGACTATCACGACGTCGTCAAGAAGAAGCTGAAGGCGGTGGGCGGCTGGATCCATCGCCAGTTCGCCTCGGAGCTGAAAGTGTTCGTCGACACTGCGCCGGTGATGGAGAAGCCGCTGGCGCAGCGCGCCGGGCTGGGCTGGCAGGGCAAGCACACCAATCTCGTCTCGCGCGAATTCGGCTCGTGGCTGTTCCTGGGCGAGATCTACCTGTCGCTGGAGCTGCCGCCGGACGCGGCCGAGATCGACCATTGCGGCTCCTGCCGCGCCTGTCTCGACATCTGCCCCACCGCCGCCTTCCCCGCGCCCTACCAGCTCGACGCGCGGCGCTGCATCTCCTACCTGACCATCGAGCACAAGGGCCCGATACCGTCCGAGTTCCGCGCCGCCCTGGGCAACCGCATCTATGGCTGCGACGACTGCCTGGCCGTCTGCCCGTGGAACAAGTTCGCCCAGGCCGGGCGCGAGGCGCTGCTCGCCGCACCGGCAGAACGCAGCGCGCCGGCCCTGGCCGAGCTGGCGGCACTGGACGATGCGGCTTTCCGCGAGAAATTCCGCGGCTCGCCGGTCAAGCGCATCGGCCGCGACCGTTTCCTGCGCAACGTCGCCATCGCGCTGGGCAACGCCACCGACGCGGTCAGCCGAACGGCCATCGACGGGCTGCTGCAGGATGCCTCGCCGCTGGTGCGCGGCGCCGCCGTCTGGGCCTTGAAGCAAAAGAGCATCGACGAATTCACGCAGCGCCGGTCGCAGGCTCTCGCCCAGGAAACCGATCCTTCCGTCATCGCCGAATGGAACTGATCCTCCGTTTTGAACTTTTCTAAAACCTCCTCGTTAGGACCGGTTGAGCGGTATTTCCGTGCATCGCACAGCCGCCAATCCATTCGGGGAGGCATTCGATGGCGACCAGGACAGCCAAGCCAAGCAAATCCACAGTTAGGACTTCCGGCAAACCCCGCAAGGGCGGGCGCAACGCCAGGATCGGCGCCGGCGGCGAACTGCACCAGTTGCCGGAGAGCCTGGAAACGCGGCTGACCACCAATCACGGCGTGCCGATCTCGGACAACCAGAATTCGCTGAAAGCCGGCGCGCGCGGCCCCTCGCTGCTGGAAGACATGATCCTGCGCGAGAAGATCCAGCATTTCGACCACGAGCGCATTCCCGAGCGCATCGTCCATGCCCGCGGTTCGGCCGCGCACGGCGTTTTCACCCTGACGAAATCGCTGAAGAAACACACCACCGCCCGCATCCTGACCGCGGTGGGCGAGGAGACCGAGGTGTTCGTGCGCTTCTCGACCGTGGCCGGCGGCGCCGGCTCGATCGACACGCCGCGCGACGTGCGCGGCTTCGCCACCAAGTTCTACACCCGCGAGGGCAACTGGGACCTGGTCGGCAACAACATCCCGGTGTTCTTCATCCAGGACGCCATCAAGTTCCCCGACCTGGTGCACGCGGTGAAGATGGAAGCCGACCGCGGCTATCCGCAGGCGGCCTCGGCGCACGACACGTTGTGGGATTTCGTCGGCCTGATGCCGGAAACCACCCACATGATCATGTGGGCCATGTCCGACCGCACCATTCCGCGCTCGCTGCGCATGATGGAAGGCTTCGGCGTCAACACCTTCCGCCTGGTCAACGACAGGGGCGAAGGCACCTTCGTGAAGTTCCACTGGCGGCCGGTGCTGGGCACGCAGTCGACCTGCTGGGACGAGGCGGTGAAGATCGCCGGCGCCGATCCCGATTTCCACCGCCGCGACCTGTTCGAGGCCATCGCCAACGGCGATTTCCCGGAGTGGGATTTCGCCGTGCAGTTGATCAGCCAGGACCAGGCCGACGCCCTGCCGTTCGACATTCTCGACGCCACCAAGGTGGTGCCCGAAGAGATGGCGCCGCTGCAGGTGATCGGCCGGCTGGTGCTGAACCGCAACCCCGACAATTTCTTCGCCGAGACCGAGCAGGTCGCCTTCCTGCCGACCAACATGCCGCCGGGCATCGACGCCTCGGAAGACCCGCTGCTGCAGGGGCGGCTGTTCTCCTACCAGGACACGCAGCTGTCGCGGCTGGGCACGCCCAATTTCCACCAGTTGCCGATCAACCGGCCCAAGGGCTGCCCCTTCATGAACATGCAGCGCGACGGGCAGATGCAGCATCTGGTGCCCAAGGGCCGCGCCAACTACGAGCCCAACTCGCTGGCCGAGGCCGGCGAGGAAGGCGGGCCACGCGCCTGCCCGATGACCGGGTTCCGCAGCTTCGAGGCCAGGACCGAAGGCGCCAAGGTCAGGCTGCGGGCGGAGACCTTCGCCGACCATTACAGCCACGCGCGGATGTTCTTCCATTCGCTGGAGGCGCCGGAGCAGGCGCATCTGGCCAGCGCGCTGGTGTTCGAGCTGAGCAAGGTGGCGCTGCCGCATGTGCGCCTGCGCGTGCTGGCCAATCTGCAGAACGTGGATCGCGGCCTGGCGCAGCGCGTCGCCGACGGCATGGCGCTCGACCTGCCGCCGCCCTCGCCGGCCGCGGTCGAACCGCTGGACATGGCGCCATCGCCGCCGCTGCGCATCATCGGCAAGTACAAGCCGACGCTGAAGGGCCGCGCGGTCGGCATCCTGGTCAGCGACGGGGCCGACGGCGCCCTGGTCAAGGCCGTGCGCGAAGCGGTCGAAGCGGAAGGCGCGACGGTGAAGATCGTGGCGCCCAGGATCGGCGGCGTGGTCCTGAAAGGCGGCCGCAAGCTGGCGGCCGACGGCCAGCTCGCCGGCACGCCCTCGGTGCTGTTCGATGCGGTGGCGCTCGTCGTCTCGGACGAGGGCTGCGCCATGCTGCTCAAGGAAGGCGCGGCGGTCGATTTCGTGCAGGACGCTTTCGGACACCTGAAAGCCATCGGCTACGCGCCGCAGGCCTGGCAGCTGCTGGAGAAAGCGGGCGTGCAGACGGATGCGGGCGTGATCGACCTGTCGCGGGGCGCAAAGACCTTCCTGAAACCGGCCGCCACGCGCCAGTGGGATCGCGAGCCGAAGGTTCGCACGCTGGCCTGAGCCAAACCGTCACACCGCTTTCTCGCAAAGCGAAATCCGGGTCCGCAGACCGCGCGCGGCAATCCGCGCCCGCTGGCTTTGCCCGCCGGCAACGCTATCCTTTCGGTCACGGAGCCGGAAAAATCGCGGGATCCGCAGTCACGTTGAGGAGGAGTACGTCAATGCAGACGAAGTTGAGGACCAGCCTGCTGGCCGGCGCGGCGCTGCTGCTGGCCGGCGTCACGGCCGACGCTGCCTGGGCGCAGAAATTCGCCAACCAGGGCGTCAGCGACAGCGAAATCGTCATCGGCACGCACCAGGACATGTCCGGCCCGATCAAGGGCTTCGGCGTGCCGACGGCCAACGGCATGAAGATGGCGGTCGACGAGATCAACGCCAAGGGCGGCATCAACGGCCGCAAGCTGAAGCTGGTGATCGAGGACAGCGGCTACGATCCCAAGCGCGCCGTGCTCGGCTCGCAGAAGATGATCGAGCGCGACAGGATCTTCGCCATGGTGGCGACCTTGGGCTCGCCCACCACGCTGGCGCCGCAGGACACGGTGCTGGACGCGGGCGTGTTCCAGCTCTTCCCGGTGACCTCGGCCGAGTTCACCTGGACCATGGAGAAGGGCCGCGCCCAGGACCGGCTGAAATTCGCCATCACCCTGCCCTACGCCGATTCGATCCGCGCCACCATGAAGGCGCTGATCGAGGAGAAGAAGCTCGCCAAGCCCTGCGTCATGTACCAGGACGACGAGTTCGGCAAGAACGTCATCGACGGCTTCGAGGCGCAGGCCAAGGCGATGAACCTGAAGCCGGCGGCGATCACCAGCTACAAGCGCGGCGCCTCCGACTTCTCCTCGCAGATCGCCAAGATGAAGTCGGAGAACTGCGACCTGGTGGTGCTGGGCACCATCATCCGCGAGACCATCGGCGCCATGGCCGAGGCGCGGCGCCTGCAGTGGAACCCGGTGTTCCTGGGCTCCGCCGCCGCCAACGTGGTCGAGGTGCCGATGCTGGGCAAGGAAGCGGTCGAGGGCTTCTACGCCGCCGGCCTGTTCGCCATGCCCTACGAGGACACGGTGCAGGGCAAGGTCAAGGAGTGGTTCGACTCGTACAAGAAGCAGTACGGCGCGGAGCCGACCACTCAGGTGATCTACGGCTACAACGGCGTCATGACCTTCGCCTGGTTCGCCGAGCAGGCGGGCAAGGAGCTGAACGGCAAGACCATGCTGGAGGCGCTGGAGAGCGGCAAGGGCTACTCCAACATCTTCGGCACCGCGCCGATCAAGTTCTCGCCAGACAACCACCTGATGTCGATCCCAACCCAGTTGCAGCAGATCAGGAACGGCAAGTGGGTGGTGGTGAAGGAGAACCTGTCGTTCTAGACACAATTCAGGCGAGACAGGAAAAGCGCGGGCTTAACCCCGCGCTTTTTTCTTTTTCCGTCATCCTGAGCGCAGCGAAGGATCTTGCTTCAATTGAGAAATCGCCGAGTTGAAAGAAGATCCTTCGCTGCGCTCAGGATGACGAAGTGGGACATTCGAAGAGAGAAAACCTACCCCGCCGGCACATGCGTGCTGGTCAGCTCCAGCAGCAGCTTGCCGTCGGGCCCGGTGACGGCGGTGCGCACCACCGAGACGCGCCTGCCCTGGCGCACAAAGCGGGCTTCCGCCGTCAGCTCGCCGTCGCGGCGATTGCCCAGCAGCACGGTGTGCAGGTCGATGGCGAGCTGGAAGCCGGTGCCGCCCTCGCCGATCTGCGTGTTGCCGATCGCCAGGCGCGTGGCGCAGACATCGGCGAACCACACCATGGCGCCGGCATGCACCGTGCCGAAAGGATTGAGGATGCCCGGCTGCACCTTCATCTTGCCGATGACGCGGTCTTCGTGCTGCTCGACGGTGAAGTCGATCGCGCCTTCGTAGTTCTGGCTCTTCAGCCTGACCACATCCATGCCGGTCTCCCTTACAAGGCGCGGCGCGCCTTCAGCGCCGCCGCCAGCGTGCCGTCGTCGAGATAGTCGAGTTCGCCGCCCACCGGCACGCCGTAGGCCAGCCGCGTGACCGCCACGTTGCAGTCGGCCAGCCGGTCGGTCAGGTAATGCGCGGTGGTCTGTCCGTCGGTGGTGGCGTTGGTGGCGATCACCACCTCGCGCACCGCCTCCTGGCGGGCGCGCGCCAGCAGCGGGCCGATATTGAGGTCTTCCGGCCCCACCCCGTCCAGCGCCGACAGCACGCCGCCCAGCACGTGGTAGCGGCCGGCGAAGATGCGCGCCCGCTCCAGCGCCCACAGATCGGCGACCTCCTCCACGACGCAGATGATGGAAGGATCGCGCCTGGTGTCGGCGCAGATGGCGCAAGGGTCGATGGTGTCGAGATTGCCGCATTGGCGGCAGGGCCGCACCTTCTGCGCCGCCTCGGTCATGGCCGCCGCCAGCGGCTGCAGCAGCGCCTCGCGCCGCTTCAGCAGATGCAGCGCCGCCCGCCGCGCCGAGCGCGGCCCCAGGCCGGGCAGGCGGGCCAGCAACTGGATCAGGCGGTCGATCTCGGGGCCGGTCATGCGGCAAAGCGCTTCATACCGCTCCCCTCATCCTGAGGAGCGAGCGACAGCGAGCGTCTCGAAGGATAGGCGGCACAATCGATTCCTGAACCCGATCCTTCGAGACGCCGACCTGCGGTCGGCTCCTCAGGATGAAGGGAGTGTGGAGCAACGGAAGATCACATCCCCGGCAGCTTGAAGCCGCCCGGCGGCTGCGGCATGCCCTGGGTCAGCCGGGTCATTTCCTGCTGCATGATGGCGCCGACCCGGTTGCGCGCGTCGTTGAGCGCGGCCACGACCAGGTCCTCGACCATCGACTTCTCCTCCGGCTTCAGCAGCGAGGGGTCGATCTCGACGCGGCGGATCTCGCCGACGCCGCTGACCGTGGCCTTGACCAGCCCGCCGCCCGACTGGCCGGTGGCCTCCACCGTCTGCGAGCGCGCCTGCAGCTCCTGCATCTTGGCCTGCATCATCTGCGCCTGCTTCATGATTTCCTGAAGGTCCATGGTCTGCTCCTACAACTCGTCTTCGCCCAGCGGCTGGTCATAGCCGAAATCGTCTTCCTCCGCCGCCGGCGCGACCGCCTCGGCCTCGCCTTCGGCGTTACGCGGCCGCACCCGCTCGATCCTGGCGTTGGGAAACGCCTCGAGCACGGCCTGCACCAGCGGATGCGCCGCCGCCGAGGCGCGGCTGGCCGCCTCGCGCGAGGCGCGCAGGGCGGCGATCGTCGCCTCCCCGCCCTCGCGCGCCACCGAGATCACCCAGCGCGCGCCGGTCAGCCGGGTCAGCGTCTCGCCCAGTCTGTTGGCCAGGTCGGCCGGCGCATTGGCCGCCGGCCGGAACTCCAGCCGGCCGGCCTCGCAGCGCACCACATGCACGTTGTTGAGGAACTGGCTGGCCAGCATGCCCTCGCGTTTTTCTTCCAGCAGCGCCAGCACCGCTTCGGCCGTGGCCGGCAGCGCCGTCTGCGGTGCTACGGCCATCGGCTGCGGCGGCTCGCTGCGCGCCACCACCGCCAGGCCGGCGCTGGCCGTGGCGCCGCCGCCGGCAGGCGGCGTTGCAACCGTGGAACGGCCGACGGCGCTGGTCGATCCGTTGCCGCCGGCGCCAGCGCCAGCGCCAGTGCCGACGCCAGTGCCAGTGCGCGTCTGCGGCCCCGGCCTGGCGCCGCCGCCATTGGCCAGGCCGCGCAGCGCATCGGCCGGGCTGGGCAGGTCGGCGGCATAGGCCAGGCGCACCAGCGCCATCTCGGCGGCGCGGATCGGCGAGGGCGCCGACTGCGTCTCCTGCAGGCCCTTCAGCAGCATCTGCCAGGTGCGCGCCAGCACCGGCATGGCGAGCTTGGCGGCCATGGCCCGGCCGCGCACCCGCTCGGCTTCCGGCGTCAGGGCCGAGGTGCCGGCATCGGGCACCAGCTTCAGCCGCGTCAGCCAATGCGTCAGGTCGAGCAGGTCCTGCATGACCACGACCGGATCGGCGCCAGCGTTGTAGAGATCGTCCAGCACCGCCAGGGCGGCCTGGATGTCGCCGCCCATCAGCGCGTCGAACAGGTCGAAGATGCGGCCGCGATCGGCCAGCCCCAGCATGTCGCGCACCTGATCGGCGCCGACCATGCCGCCGCCATGGGCGATGGCCTGGTCCAAGAGCGACAGCCCGTCGCGTACCGAACCGTCGGCGGCGCGGGCGATCAGCGCGATGGCTTCCGGCGCGATCTCGACCTTTTCCTGCTCTGCGATCTTGGTGAAATGGGCGGCCAGCATGTCGGCGTCGATGCGGCGCAGGTCGAAGCGCTGGCAGCGCGACAGCACCGTCACCGGCACCTTGCGGATCTCGGTGGTGGCGAAGATGAACTTCACGTGCGGCGGCGGCTCTTCCAGCGTCTTCAGCAGGCCGTTGAAGGCCTGGGTCGAGAGCATGTGCACTTCGTCGATGATGTAGACCTTGTAGCGGGCCGAAGCCGGCTTGAAGCGCACGCCCTCGATCAGCTCGCGGATGTCGGCGATGCCGGTGCGGCTGGCGGCGTCCATCTCGATGACGTCCATGTGCCGGTCCTCGGCGATGGCGAGGCAATTCTCGCACACGCCGCAGGGATCGACCGTCTCGCTGCCCTTGCCGTCCGGCCCGACGCAGTTCAGGGCGCGAGCGATGATGCGGGCGGTGGTGGTCTTGCCCACGCCGCGCACGCCGGTCAGCATGAAGGCGTGCGCCAGGCGGCCGGTCTCGATGGCGTTGCGCAGGGTGCGCACCATCGCTTCCTGGCCGATCAGGGTCTGGAAACTGGTCGGGCGGTACTTGCGGGCGAGAACGCGGTAGGGAAGGGCTTCTGGCGCGTCGGTCATGGCGTGGCGCGGGCCCTTTCCTTCAACAGAATCACCCTCGGAACGCAGGGATGAGAGGCGGGTGGGAGACCGGCGGCGACCCGCCGAAAATCTCGTTACGGCTGCTTCCTTCCGGACCTGACCGGGTTGGCGAGCACGACGCCCGCACCGATCTCCCGCACCCAATATCGGGCGGCGCGCCAGCCGATACAAGCGGCAAATGCGGCACGGCAAGCGGCAGGAAAACAAAGGAAAATTCGATTTCCTCCCGCTCCTGGGATAAGTTGCCGCGTCATGGCGACAGCGACCGACGCTTCCGGCCCGACCCTGCGGTATTGGCCCCTCGCCGCCCTGCTCGGCCTGCTGGCGCTGTTCGTCGCCGCCGGGCTGGTTGCCACCGACGGCCACCCCACCTATCTGCTCGACGACGCCTGGATCCACCTGCAGTTCTCCGAGCAGATCGTGGCCGGGCATTTCGGCCTGGTGGCGGGAGAGAAGGCCAGCCCCTCCTCCTCGATTCTCTATCCGCTGCTGCTGACGCCGCTGGCCGGCACGTCGCTGCACCAGTGGCAGCCGGCACTCTGGAACCTGGCGGCGCTGGTCGCCGTGCTGCTGCTGTGGCGGCGGCTGTTCGGCCATTTCGTGCTGCGCGAACTGGAAAGCGGCAAGCGGGAGAGCGCGTCCGGACTTCTTGCCCTGGCGGCCATCCTATTCACCAACACGCTATGGCTGGCGCTGACCGGCATGGAGCACGGGCTGCAGATCGCCGCCACCCTGGCGGTGGCGGTGGGCCTGCTCGAATTGCTGGTCGACGGGCGAGCGCGCTGGTTCCTGCTGGCCGGGCTGGTGCTGGGGCCGCTGCTGCGGCTGGAGAATTTCGCCATCACCCTGCCGGCCGTGGCGGTGCTGCTGTGGCATGGAAGCTGGCGCATCGCCGTGCCGGCGCTGGCGCTCAGCCTGGGCGGCGTGCTGGTCCACGGGCTGCTCTCGCAGGCCGCCGGCCTGCCCTTGTTCGGCGCGCCGATCCTGGCCAAAGGCTGGCTCGACGAGCTGGTGCAGACGCCGCTCGAGGCGCTGCGCCGGCAGGGCGAGTTCCTGGCGCGCACCTTGCGCACGGGCCGGCCCGACACCGGCAGCCTGATCCTGGCGGCCGCGCTGGCGCTGGCGCTGCCCTGGCAGTGGCGACGGCGCGACCGGCCGGCCATGGCGCTGGCGGGTATCGCCATCGCCGGCCTCGCCGCGCAGTTCCTGTTCGGCGGGCTGACCCGGGCGGGACGGCACGAGATCTATGCCCAGTGCTTCGCCCTTGCCGCGCTGGCCTATGCCCTGCGCCTGCCCGTGCTGCGCATGACGCGCGACTTCGGAACCGCGCTGACGGCCGCCGCCGGCGCCATGCTGGTCGCCGCCCTGTTCCCGGCCAATCTGGTGTGGACCGCGAGCGCGCCCTGGGCGGCGCAGGATATCTGGCGCCAGCACTGGCAGATGCGCCGCTTCCTGATCGAACACGTGCGCGCCTCCGCCGCCGTCAACGATATCGGCCTCGTCGCCTACCGCAATCCCGCCCTGGTGCTGGACCTGGTCGGGCTGGGATCGGAAGAGGTGCGCCTGGCGCGCAGCGAAGGTCGCGCCGACCGCGATTTCTACGCAAGCCTCCTGCACCGGCACGGCATCGAGGCGGTGCTGGTCTACGACGCCTGGTTCGTGGGCCTGCTGCCGCCGGAACTGGAGCGCGTGGCGGAATTCCATCTCGGCCGCGTGCCCGCCGCGACCGGCGGCTCGGTCGTCGCGGTCTATGCCACCAGCGCCGCAGCAGCCGCCCGGCTGCGACAGGCGGCCGCCGCGTTCGCGCCCGCCATGCCGCGCGGCAGCAGCCTGCTCGTGGTGCCGCGCTAGTTCGTTGCGCCGTCGGGGCGGCTGTGCCACCGTCTGGCCGGCAAGAACGAGCGTTTACCCGACATGCCCCGCCCCAATTTCTATGCCGCCACCGGCATCGACCGCGCCACGCTGAAACGCGAAGACACGGCCTATATCGAGGACCTGGTCTACGACAGCCGCACCCGCTTCGTGCCGGTGCTGCAGGAGCGCAACCTGATCCAGTCCGGCCGCGAGCCCCGGGCGGTGTTCGTCTCCGGCATGATGGCCCGCGCGCTGACCGGCTCGGGCGCCGATCTGATCTTCCTCGGCATCGTCGAGGAGCAGGCGCATTTCGCCATCGATGTCGGCGGACTCGACCTGCCGCTGGAGCAGATGGGCGAGTTCGTCGATCTGCGCCAGGTCGGGCCGCTGCTGTTCCATCGCGACGGCTCGCTGCTGGCCTATGCGCGCGGCATGACCTACTGGCACCGGCGGCACAAATTCTGCGGCGTCTGCGGATCGCCGACCAAGGCGGTGAAGGCCGGCCACGAGCGGCAATGCACCAACCCCGAGTGCAAGGCGCAGCATTTCCCGCGCACCGATCCGGCCGTCATCATGCTGGTGACGCATGGCGATCAGGCGCTGCTGGGCCGCGGCCGGCATTTCCCGGCCGGCATGCATTCGACCCTGGCCGGCTTCGTCGAGCCCGGCGAGAGCCTGGAGGACGCGGTGGCGCGCGAGGTGTTCGAGGAAGTCGCCGTGCGGGTGCGCGACGTGCGCTACCATTCCTCGCAGCCCTGGCCGTTCCCGGCCTCGATCATGCTGGGCTATCGCGCCGAGGCCGAGGGCACCGACTACGCCGTCAATCCCGACGAGCTGGAAGCGGCGCGCTGGTTCACCCGCGCCGAGCTGAAGGAGGCGCAGGCCTCGCGCGGCACCACCGGCTTCTTCCTGCCGCGCAAGGATTCCATCGCCCGCCGCCTGATCGAGGACTGGCTGGACCAGGAGTAGGACACCCACGATGAGTCAGCTTTTCTCGCCCCTCGCCCTGCGCGGCCTGACCCTGGAGAACCGCGTCATGGTCTCGCCCATGTGCCAGTACCAGGCCGAGGACGGCTGCGCCACCGACTGGCACCCCCTGCATCTCGGCCAGTTCGCCATGGGCGGCAACGGGCTGGTGATGGTCGAGGCGACGGCGGTGCTGCGCTCCGGCCGCATCACCCATAAATGCCTGGGCCTCTACAGCGACGCCAACGAGCGGGCGCTGCGCGCGGTGGTCGAGATCTGCCGCCGCTACGGCACCGGCAAACTCGCCATCCAGCTCGGCCATGCCGGGCGCAAGGCCTCGGTGCAGACGCCGGCCGAGGGCGGCGCGCCGCTGTCGCCGGCGGAGGACCCGTGGACCACCTACTCGGCTTCCGCCCTGCCCTTCGCGCCCAATTATCACGTGCCCACGCCGCTGGACAAAGCCGGTATCGAGCGGGTGAAGGCGGGTTTCGTCGACGCCGTGAAGCGTTCGGATCGCATCGGCTTCGACCTGATCGAGCTGCACATGGCGCATGGCTATCTGGTGCACCAGTTCCTGTCGCCGCTCAGCAACCAGCGCAGCGACGAATACGGCGGCAGCCTGCCGAACCGGCTGCGCCTGGCGCTGGAGATCTTCGCCGCTTGCCGCGCCGCCTGGCCGCAGGACAAGCCGATGGGCGTGCGCGTCTCGGCCACCGACTACATCGAGGGCGGCTGGAGCATCGACGAAACCGTGGTGCTGGCAAAGGAGCTGAAGAGGCTGGGCTGCGATTTCATCGATGTCAGCTCCGGCGGCCTCGATCCGCGCCAGAAGCTGAGCCTGGGGCCGGGCTACCAGGTGCCGCATGCCGAACGCATCCGCCGCGAGGCCGGCATCGCCACCGTCGCCGTCGGCATGATCGTCGATCCGCACCAGGCCGAGCGCATCGTCGCCACCGGCCAGGCCGACATGGTGGCGCTGGCCCGCGCCATGATGCTGAACCCGCGCTGGGCCTGGCAGGCCGCGCAGCACCTGCACGCCGAAGCCCCCCTGCCCCCCAACTACGCCCGCGCCCACCCGAAGAACTGGCCGCAGGCGTTCGCGAAGAAGGCGGCGGAGTAAGCACTTGACCTTCCGATTTATTGTAACTACGATAAATCGGTGCGGATAAGCTTCGATCCGAACAAGCGACGCAAGACGTTGCACGAACGGGGCCTCGATTTTGCCGATGCGGCAAGAATATTTGCCGGTCCGCATTTCGAGAATCTGGATGATCGATTCGACTACGGCGAGGACCGTTACATTACGGTTGGACTGCTCGACGGAATCGTCGTGGTCATTGTCTGGACACAACGCGGCCAGACCAGACGCATCATTTCGATGAGAAAAGCCAATGCAAAGGAAACGCAAAGCTTCTTCGCGAGCCTTGGATAGAGACGACGCACCGGAACTGACCGGCGAGTGGTTCCGCAATGCTGCCTTTTACGAGGGCGATAAACTGGTCCGCCCGGCAAAACGCGGGCGGCCGGCGTTGTCGCACCCCAAGCAGCAAGTGACGCTGCGGCTGGACGCCGATATCGTCAGGAAATTCCGCGCTACCGGCTCGGGATGGCAAACGAGAATCAACGAAGCCCTGAAACGCTCGCTGGCAGAGGCGCGGCCCAAGCGATCCACTCAGGACAAGTGATCTGACGGCATCGCCGAGAACGCCGTCAGATCACAATCGTCCTCAGGACGAAGCGCCTTTCCCGTGATCCTTCCACCCCTCGCGGCGGAAGGGGTGCGCCGGGAACACGCCCAGCACCTTCACCTCGCGCGAGAAGAAGCCCAGCTCCTCGAAGGCCAGCCGCACGCCGCGCGATTCGGGATGGCCCTCGATCTCGGCGTAGAACTGCGCCGCCTCGAAAGCCGCGCCCGAGACGTAGCTCTCCAGCTTGGTGATGTTGATGCCGTTGGTGGCGAAGCCGCCCAGCGCCTTGTAGAGCGCGGCCGGCACCGAGCGCACGCGGAACACGAAGGCCGTCATGCAGGGGCCCGATTCCAGCGCCGGCTGCTGCGCCTCACGCGAGAAGATCAGGAAGCGGGTGGTGTTGTGGTCGGCGTCCTCGATGTTGCTCTTCAGGATCTGCAGCCCGTAGATCTCCGCCGCCAGGCTGGAGGAGATGGCGGCGACGCCCGCATCGTTCGCCTCCGAGATCTCGCGCGCCGCACCTGCGGTGTCGGCGGCGACCACCGCCTTCAGCCCCAGTTCGGCGATGATCTTGCGGCACTGGGCCAGGGCATGGACGTGGCTGCGCACCGTGTGGATGCTCTGCAAGGTGGCGTTCTTGGGCGCCACCAGGCAGTGCTCGACGCGCTGGTAGTGCTCGGCAAGCACGTGCATGCCCGAGTTGGGCAGCAGGGAATGGATGTCGGCGACCCGGCCGGCGACCGAGTTCTCGATCGGGATCATGGCCAGCGCGGCGCGGTTCTCGCGCAGGGCGGCGAAAGTGTCCTCGAAGGTGCCGCAGGGCAGCGGCGTCAGCTCGGGATGCACGGCGCGGCAGGCGATGTCGGAATTGGCGCCGGGCTCGCCCTGGAAGGCGATCCTGCGCGCGGAATCGGAAGCGGGGCTCATCTTGACTGTCCGGAAGTGGAGCGACCGAGAAGGGCGCGGGCCTTGTCGAGGTCGGCGGGAGTATCGACGCCGAGCGGAACCGCGTCAACCAGATGCGCGTCGATGCGCATGCCGTTCTCCAGCGCCCGTAGCTGCTCGAGCTTCTCGCGCTGCTCCAGCACGCCCACGGGCAGCGACACGAAGCGCTCCAGGGCGGCGCGGCGATAGGCGTAGAGGCCGATATGATGCCAGTGCGGGCCCTCGCCCGCGGGCACCAGGGTGCGGCTGAAATAGAGGGCGCGGCCGATCTTCGCGCCGGGCGCGAAGGAGACCACCGCCTTCACCACCTGCGGCGCCTGGCGCTCCTCCTCGCTGGCGATCTCGGTCACCAGCGTGGCGATATCGACCTGCCCGTCGGCCAGCGGCGCCAAAGCGAAGCGGATCGATTGCGGATCGAGCGTCGGCAGGTCGCCCTGCACGTTGATGACGGCATCGTGCCGGCCTTCGGGATCGACCAGCCGCAGCGCCTCGAAGATGCGGTCGGAGCCGGAGGGGTGGCCGGGATCGGTCAGCACCGCCCGGCCGCCGGCCGCCTCGACCGCCGCGACGATCTCGCGCTCGGCCGCGGCCACCACCACGGGTCCGAGCTGCGCCTCCATCGCCCGCCGCCAGACCTGCACGATCATCGGCTGGCCGGCGATGTCGGCCAGCGGCTTGTCGGGCAGCCGGGTCGAGGCCAGGCGGGCGGGAATGAGGATCAGCGGGTTGCGGGGCAGGGTCATCGGCGGCTTCGGACGGAACAAAAGAGGGGCTTCGGAATAGGCCAGAAACGGCAGGCTTGGCGAGGGATTTTCGCGCTTGTTTTCCGAGGCTTGCGCGTATTCTGCGACGTTCTGCCGCGCTCTTGCGGGCTGCGGCGTTTCGATACTACTGCCCATGGCGCATTCATGGTAGATGCGCTCGACACATGCGGCAGTTTCCCGGCCGCAAGCTTCGAAAAAGAAGCGGGCGGAATCGGCCGGGACGACGGGGAGTTGGATGGATTCGTTCGAGCTCAACAAATTCGCCGGCGGCCTGATCGCCGCCTGCCTGCTGGCCATGGTGATCGGCAAGGTTTCCAGCATGCTGGTGCATCCGGTGCCGCCGGCCAAGCCGGTGTTCGAAGCCGTCGACGAGGCGGCCGCCCCCGCCGGCGGTCCGGCCGCCGCCCCCGCCGCGCTGGAGCCGATCGCCCCGCTGCTGGCCAGCGCCAATACCGGCAACGGCGAAGCCGCCTTCAACAAGCGCTGCGCCACCTGCCACACCGCCAACCAGGGCGGCGCCAACAAGGTCGGCCCCAACCTGTTCAGCGTGGTCGGCGGCAAGAAGGCGCATCTGGACGGCTTCAGCTACTCCAAGGCCCTGACCGAGAAGGAAGGCCCCTGGGACTACGAGGCGCTGAACGCCTTCATCGCCAAGCCCGCGGCCTATATCAGGGGCACCAAGATGGCCTTCGCCGGCGTCGGCAACATGCAGGAGCGGGCCGACATCATCGCCTGGCTGCGCACCCAGCACTCGAGCCCGCCGCCCCTGCCGCAATAGGCAGCAACCCCGTCATCGAACCCCGGCCGCCGCGCCGGGGTTTTCGTTTGCCGCATGCTATGGTGGCGGCCGATCGAACCGGAGCCCGCCCGCATGCCTCTCGACCCCGCCCTGATCGCGCTCGCCACCGACATGGCCGAGGCGGCAGGCGACGTGATCCGCCGCTATTTCCGCACGCCGGTCAGCGTCGACGTCAAGGCGGACGAAAGCCCCGTCACCATCGCCGACCGCCAGGCCGAGACCGCCATGCGGACGCTGATCGAAAAGCGTCGGCCGCGGGACGGCATCCTGGGCGAGGAGCACGGCCGGGAGCGGCTGGAGGCGGAATACGTCTGGGTGCTCGATCCCATCGACGGCACCAAGGCGTTCATCACCGGCATGCCGGTATTCGGTACGCTGATCGGGCTGCTGCATCGGGGCCGGCCGGTGCTGGGCGTCATCGACCAGCCGATCCTGCGCGAGCGCTGGCTGGGCATCGCCAGCGAAGCGACCACGCTGAACGGCCGGAAGGTCGCGACGCGGACCTGCCCGTCGCTCGACAAGGCCTTCCTCTATTCCACCGCGCCCGACATGTTCAAAGGCGCCGACGCGGTGGCCTACGAGCGGGTCAAGGGCAAGGTGCGCCAGCCGCGCTTCGGCGGCGACTGCTACGCCTACGGGCTGCTGGCCATGGGCTTCGCCGATCTGGTGATCGAATCCTCGCTGCAGCCCTACGACTATTGCGCCGTCATCCCCGTCGTCGAGGGCGCCGGCGGGGTCATGACCGACTGGCAGGGCCAGGCGCTGACCATCGACAGCGACGGGCGGGTGGTGGCGGCGGGCGACCGGGCCGCGCATGCCGCCGCCTTGCGGGCGCTGGCCGGATAGGCGCCAAATTCCGCCGTAAATTCAGGCCACAACAGGCCGGCAAAAGCCGCCGCCGGGGCTTCAATCCGGCCGGCTTTTTCTCTAGCCTGTGGACGACAGACCAAGGAGTGCGCGGATGCTCGACAAACTGAAGCGACCGGTGCTGGCCGCGGCCGTTCTCTGCGCGCTTGCCCTTCCCGCGCTCGCCCTGCCGGCCCTGGCGCAGACCCGCGCCGGTCATGGGCTAGCGATGCATGGCGACCTGAAATACGGATCCGACGCCAAGCATTTCGACTACGTCGATCCAAACGCCCCCAAGGGCGGCGAGATCCGCCTCAGCGCGCTGGGCACCTTCGACAATTTCAACGGCTTCATCATCAAGGGCAATGCGGCGGCCGGGCTGGGCCTGCTCTACGTGCCGCTGTCGATCCAGTCCGACGACGAGCCGTTCAGCGAATACGGCCAGCTCGCCGAGAAGATCGAGACGCCGGAAGACCGCTCCTGGGTCGCCTTCACCTTGCGCAAGGAGGCGCGCTGGAGCGACGGCAAGCCGATTACCGCCGACGACGTGATCTTCACCCTCGACATATTGCGCGACAAGGGCCTGCCCTTCTTCCGCTCCTATTACGGCAGCGTCGACAAGGCGGAGAAAATCTCCGACCACCAGGTGAAGTTCACCTTCAAGGGCGAGACCAACCTGGAGCTGCCGCTGATCCTGGGCCAGATGTCGGTGCTGCCCAAGCACTACTGGGACGGCAAGGAGTTCGACCGCACGACCCTGGAGCAGCCGGTCTCCTCCGGTCCCTACCGCATCAAGAGCTTCGAGCCCGGCCGCTTCATCGTCTACGAACGGGTCAAGGACTGGTGGGCCAGGGATCTGTGGACCAATCGCGGCCGCTTCAACTTCGACGAAATCCGCTTCGACTATTTCCGCGACTTCACTGTGCTGCTGGAAGCCTTCAAGAGCGGCCAGTTCGATCTGCGCTCCGAGAACATCGCGCGCAACTGGGCCACCGCCTACGACATCCCCGCCGTCCAGCGCGGCGAGATCAAGAAGGAGGAAATCCCGCACGAGATTCCGCAAGGCATGCAGGCTTTCGTGATGAACCTGCGCAAGCCGCAATTCCAGGACCGACGCGTGCGCATGGCGCTGGCGCATATGTTCGATTTCGAATGGATGAACAAGACGCTGTTCTTCAATTCCTACAAGCGCAACTCGTCCTATTTCACCAACTCCGAACTGGCGTCTTCCGGCCTGCCCTCGGCCGAGGAGCTGAAGATCCTCGAGCCGCTGCGCGGCAAGATCCCGGACGAGGTCTTCACCACCGAGTTCAAGCTGCCGGTCACCGACGGCTCGGGCAACAACCGCGCCGGCCAGCGCGAAGCGCTGCGGCTGTTCAAGGAGGCCGGCTGGGAAGTGAAAGACGGCAAACTGGCGGACAAGCAGGGCAAGCAATTCGCTTTCGAAATCCTGCTTTACGATCCTTCCTTCGAACGCATGGCGCTGCCCTATAAGCAGGCGCTGGAACGGGTCGGCATCGACGCCAGCGTGCGGACGGTCGACACCGCCCAATACCAGCGCCGCACCGATACGTTCGATTTCGACATGATCATCGGCGGCAACGGCCAATCGCTGTCGCCCGGCAACGAGCAGCGCGAATTCTGGGGCAGTGCGGCGGCCAAGGAGGAAGGCAGCCGCAATCTCTCCGGCATTTCCGACCCGGCGGTAGACCAGCTCGTCGAACTGGTGATTTCGGCGCCCGACCGGCAGTCGTTGATCGCCCGCACCAAGGCGCTCGATCGGGTGCTGCTGTGGCATTGGTTCTCGATCCCGCAATACCATTTGCCCGCGTTCCGCGTCGCCTACTGGGACGTGTTCGGCCGGCCGAAGATCAATCCCAAATACGACCTGCCCTTCCTCGACACCTGGTGGATCGATCCGGCCAAGCAGGCCGCGATGCAGGGCAAGCGCGGCTCGCGCTGATGCCCGACCGCCATCGCTGACAACCGGGACGCGCCTTGATCGCCTATATCGTCCGCCGCCTGCTGCTGGTGATCCCCACCCTGTTCGGGATCATGGTGATCAATTTCTTCATCATCCAGGCCGCACCCGGCGGACCGGTCGAGCAGGTCCTGGCGCGCCTGCAGGGCACGGCGGTCGACGCCACCGCCCGCATTTCCGGCGGCGGCGGCGAGCAGGTGCCGCAGGCGCAGCAAC
This sequence comes from Reyranellaceae bacterium, assembly GCA_050181585.1. Taxonomy (GTDB): domain Bacteria; phylum Pseudomonadota; class Alphaproteobacteria; order Reyranellales; family JAQSWP01; genus JAQSWP01. The sequence goes on along the minus strand of JBFXDA010000001.1, from coordinate 195,377 downwards.
GCCAGGGCCGCGGCGGCGGCGGCGGCGAGGGGCCGGTCGGCGTCTATCGCGGCGCGCGCGGGCTCGATCCCGCCATCGTCGCCAAGATCGAGAAGGAGTTCGGCTTCGACAAGCCGATGCACGAGCGCTTCTTCCTGATGATGGGCCGCTACCTGCGGTTCGATTTCGGCGAGAGCTATTTCCGCAGCGTCGGCGTGATCGACCTGATCCTGGAAAAGATGCCGGTCTCGATCTCGCTGGGCATCTGGACCACGCTGCTGGTCTACCTGATCTCCATTCCGCTCGGCATCCGCAAGGCGGTGCGCGACGGCACGCCGTTCGACGTCTGGACTTCCGGCGCGGTGATCGTCGGCAACGCCGTCCCCTCCTTCCTGTTCGCCATCCTGCTGATCGTGCTGTTCGCCGGCGGCTCCTTCCTGCAGTGGTTTCCCTTGCGCGGCCTGGTGTCGGACAACTGGTCGAGCCTGACCCTGTTCGGCAAGATCGTGGACTATTTCTGGCACATGGCGCTGCCGGTGCTGGCCATGGTGATCGGCGGCTTCGCCTCGCTCACCATGCTGACCAAGAACTCCTTCCTCGAGGAGATCGGCAAGCAGTACGTGTCGACGGCGCGCGCCAAGGGCCTGTCGGAGAAGCGCGTGCTCTACGGCCACGTCTTCCGCAACGCCATGCTGATCGTGATCGCCGCCTTCCCCGCCGCCTTCGTCGGCGTGCTGTTCACCGGCTCGCTGCTGATCGAGGTCATCTTCTCGCTCGACGGGCTGGGCCTGCTGGGCTTCGAGGCCGCCATCAACCGCGACTATCCGGTGATGTTCGGCACGCTCTACATGTTCGGCCTGCTCGGGCTGCTGATGGGCATCGTCGGCGACCTGATGTACGTGGTGGTCGATCCGCGCATCGATTTCGAGGCGCGCGCCTGATGCGCCTGACGCCGCTCACCCGCCGCCGCCTGCGCAATTTCCGCCGCAACCGGCGGGCCTTCTGGTCGCTGGCGATCTTCGGGCTGCTGTTCTTCCTGACCCTGTTCGCCGAGCTGCTGGCCAACGACAAGCCGCTGCTCGTCGCCTACGACGGCGGCTGGTACTTCCCGGTCGTCAAGTCCTATCCCGAGACGGCGTTCGGCGGCGAGTTCGCCACCGAGGCCGACTACAAAGACCCGTTCGTCAAGGAGCTGATCGAGGCCAAGGGCTGGATGCTCTATCCCCTCATTCCGTTCAGCCACGGCATCGCCGTGCGCGACCTGCCCGGCCCGGCGCCGACGCCGCCGGACGGGCGCAACCTCTTGGGCACCGACGACCAGGCGCGCGACGTGCTGGCGCGGCTGATCTACGGTTTCCGCATCTCGGTGCTGTTCGGCCTGCTGCTGACCCTGCTCAGCACCGTCATCGGCGTCATCGCCGGCGCCGTGCAGGGCTTCTTCGGCGGCTGGCTCGACCTGCTGTTCCAGCGCTTCATCGAGATCTGGTCGAGCCTGCCCACGCTCTACATCCTGATCATCCTGGCGGCGATCTTCGTGCCCAGTTTCTGGATGCTGCTGGGCATCCTGCTGCTGTTCTCGTGGATGGGGCTGGTCGGCGTAGTGCGCGCCGAGTTCCTGCGCGGGCGCCAGCTCGACTACGTGCGGGCGGCCAAGGCGCTGGGCGTGTCCGACGCCGCCCTGATGTTCCGCCACATCCTGCCCAACGCCATGGTGGCGGCCCTGAGCCTGCTGCCCTTCGTGCTGTCGGGCTCGGTGGTGGCGCTGACCTCGCTGGATTTCCTGGGCCTGGGCCTGCCGCCCGGCTCGCCGTCGCTGGGCGAGCTGATGCTGCAGGGCAAGAACAACCTGCAGGCGCCCTGGCTGGGCTTCACCGGCTTCTTCGTCATCGCCATCATGCTCAGTCTTCTGGTATTCATCGGCGAGGGCGTGCGCGACGCCTTCGACCCGCGCAAGACCCATCTGTGAACGGAACGCCGCGATGCCCGCAGAAAACGCCCCATCCGAACCGCTGCTGCACGTCAGCGACCTGCATGTCAGCTTCGGCCGCGGCGAGAACGAGGTGAAGGCCGTGCGCGGCGTCTCCTTCGCCATCGCCAAGGGCGAGACGGTGGCGCTGGTGGGCGAATCGGGCTCCGGCAAGTCGGTCACCGCGCTGTCGATCCTGCAGCTCCTGCCCTACCCCACCGCCTGGCATCCCAAGGGCAGCATCCGCTTCCGCGGCAAGGAGATGGTCGGCGCCAGCCAGCGCGAGCTGATGCAGGTGCGCGGCAATCGCGTGTCGATGATCTTCCAGGAGCCGATGAGCTCGCTCAACCCGCTGCACACGATCGAGAAGCAGATCAACGAGGTGCTGTTCCTGCACAAGGGCCTGACCCGCGAGGCGGCACGGACGCGCACGCTGGAATTGCTGAAGCTGGTCGGCATCCCCAATGCCGAGAAGCGGCTGGACGCCTATCCGCACCAGCTCTCCGGCGGCCAGCGCCAGCGCGTCATGATCGCCATGGCCTTGGCCAACGAGCCCGACCTGCTGATCGCCGACGAGCCGACGACGGCGCTGGACGTCACCATCCAGGCGCAGATCCTGAAGCTGCTGAAGGATCTGCAGGCCCGCTTCGGCATGGCGCTGCTCTTGATCACCCACGACCTCTCTATCGTGCGCAAGATGGCCGACCGGGTCTGCGTCATGACCAAGGGCGAGATCGTCGAGACCGGCGAGGTCGAGCGGGTCTTCACCGCCCCGCAGCACGCCTATACCCGCCACCTTCTGGCCTCCGAACCCAAGGGCCAGCCGGTGCAGGCGGCGGCCGACGCGCCGCTGCTGCTGGAGACCGACGAGCTGAAAGTGCATTTCCCGATCAAGGCCGGCGTGTTCCGCCGCACCGTCGGCTACGTCAAGGCGGTGGACGGCATCACCATCCGCCTGCGCGAAGGCCATACCATCGGCGTGGTGGGCGAATCGGGCTCGGGCAAGACGACGCTGGGACTGGCGCTCTTGAAGCTGGAGAAGAGCGACGGGCCGATCCGCTTTTCCGGCGCCGCCATCGACGGGCTGTCGGCCTCGCAGGTGCGCCCGCTGCGGCGGGAAATGCAGATCGTGTTCCAGGACCCCTATTCCTCGCTCAGCCCGCGCATGTCGGTGGCGCAGATCATCGAGGAGGGGCTGAAGGTCCACAAGCTCGGCAAGGACGAGGCCGAGCGCCAGGAAATGATCGACCAAGCGCTGCGCGACGTCGGCCTCGACCCCGCCATGCGCGAGCGCTATCCGCACGAATTCTCCGGCGGCCAGCGCCAGCGCATCGCCATCGCCCGCGCCATGGTGCTGCGGCCGCGCTTCGTGGTCCTGGACGAGCCGACCTCCGCGCTCGACATGTCGGTGCAGGCGCAGATCGTCGACCTGCTGCGCGACCTGCAGCGCAAGCACAATCTGACCTATCTCTTCATCAGCCACGACCTGAAGGTGGTGCGCGCCATGGCCGACGAGGTCATCGTGCTGAAGGACGGCAAGGTGGTCGAGCACGGGCCGGCGGCGCAGATCTTCCGCAACCCGCAGGATCCCTACACCAGGGCGCTGATCTCCGCCGCCCTCAATCTCGAAACCGCCCCGGCCGCCTGAGATGGGCGCTTTCCTGTTCGCGTCGGAGTGGGACGACGATACCGGCTGGCGCGTCCACATGGAAAAACATCTGGGCAAGCTCGACTGGCGGCGGCTGGACGCTCTCGGCCGCCGCGAGGAGATCGAAGTGGCGCTGGCCTGGGACCCGCCGCCGGGCGTGCTGGCCGCGCTGCCCGGGCTGAAGCTGATCGTGTCGCTGGGCATGGGCGTCGACCATCTGCTGAAGCACAAGGACCTGCCCCGGGGCGTGCCGATCACCCGCATCCACGATGCCTCGCTGATCGACCAGATGGCGGAATACGCCCTGCTGGCCAGCTTGCGCATCCTGCGGCTGGCCGACGACTACGATGCGCTGCAGCGCCAGACGCAATGGAAACGGCTGGAGTTGCGCGAAGCCTTCGAGCTGCGCATCGGCGTCATGGGGCTGGGCGCGATCGGCGCCCGCGTCGCGGCCGATCATGCGCGGTTCGGCTTCCCCGTGCGCGGCTGGGCCCGCCGCGCCAAGAAGATCGACCATGTGGAATGCTTCGCCGGCGCCGACGGGCTCGAACCCTTCCTGGCCGGGACCGACGTGCTGATCTGCCTGCTGCCGCTGACGCAAGAGACGCGCGGCATCCTCGACGCGCGGACCCTGGCGCAACTGCCCAAAGGCGCGCATGTCGTGAACATCGCCCGCGGCGGGCATGTGGTGGATGCCGACCTGCTGGCCGCGCTCGACAGCGGCCACATCGCCTCGGCGACGCTCGACGTTTTCAACCAGGAGCCGCTGCCGGCCGATCATCCCTACTGGCGCCACGCCAAAGTGCGGGTGACGCCGCATATCGCCGGCCAGTCCAACCCGCGCACCGCCGCCCGCGGCGTGGCCGAGAACGTGCGCCGTCTGCGCGCCGGCCAGGAGCTGCGCGATCTGATCGATCCGGCGGCGGGCTACTGAGCCATGCGCATCGCGCTGATCGCCGGCAGCGCCGAACCCGGACGGGACGGCATCGGCGATCACGCCCGCATCCTGGCCGCCGAACTGGTGCGGCGCGGCCATGCGGCCTGGGTGCTGGCGATCAACGATCCGCATGTCGCCGAGCCGGGCAGCGGCAGATCGACGGTCGACGGCGTCGAGGTTGCCGCTTTGCGCATTCCCGCCGCGATCTCCGGCTTTCGCCGCTTCGCGCTGGCGCAGGCGGCGCTGGACAATGCCGAAGCGGAAGCCGTGCTCTACGACTTCTCCCCGACGCAGTACCAGCCGCGCGGGCTGATCTGGGCCATGGCGCGGGAGATGGCGGCGCTGGCCCGGGGCCGGCGGCGCGCCCTGCTGGTGCACGAATACTGCATCGGCAGCGAGCAAGGCGCCGGCCTGAAGCAGCGGCTATGGGGCCGGGCGCAGCATTGGGGCTTTCGCCGCTTCGTCCGCTCGCTGAACGGGCTGCGCATCGCCACCACCAACCTCCTCTATGCCCGCCTACTGGAGCGCGACGGCTACGGCGCGCGGATCGTGCCGCTCTACGGCAACGTTCCCGTCCTGCCGCCGCCGGCGGCGAACTGGTGCCACGCCCGCCTGCGCGAGGCCGGCATGGCGCCGCAGGGACCAGGGGGCTTCTACTGCGCCGGCTGCTTCGGCGCGCTTTACGACGGCGCCGAGCTGGCTTCGGTCCTGCCGATGCTGCGTCAGGCGGCGGACGCAGCCGGGGCGCGGCTGGCGATTCTCTCCGTCGGCGAGCTGGGCGGCGGCGAGCCGCTCTGGCGCGCCTGGCAGGAGAAGTTCGGCGGCGAAGCGGCCTTCCTGAGACTGGGCCGGCGCGAGGCCGGCGAGGTTTCCGCCTATATCCACTCGCTCGACATCGGCCTGGCGACCACCTCGATGGCGCTGGCGGGCAAGAGCGGCAGCCTGGCGGCGTTTCTCGATCACGGCCTGCCGGCGCTGATGCTGAACGACAGCGAGAAGTTCGACCTGCTGGCAAACGGCGCCGCCGCCCTGCCCGCGGGCGCCTTGCCGCCGACCGAGGAAACCGCCGCCCGGCTGCGCCAGGCCCCGCGCCTGCCGCGCCAACCGCGCGGCGCGGCGGCGCTGCAGGCCACCGCCGACTGGCTCGAAGGCGCGCTGGCCTAAGCCGCCCGCTTGGCTACCGCCACGAACAGCGCCCGCAGGCCCTGCGCCGCCGCCCCGGCCGGCTTGCCGGGCCGCTCGACGGGGTTCCACGCCATCATGTCGACATGCGCCCAGGGAATGCGCTTGCCGACGAATTCCTGCAGGAACAGCGCGGCGGTGACCGCGCCGCCGAATTCGCTGGTGGCGACGTTGTTGATGTCGGCGACCTTGCTGTCGAGCAGCTTGCGATAGGGCTGCCACAGCGGCAGGCGCCACAGCGGATCGCGCCAGGTATCCGACGCGGCCAGAATTTCCGCCGCCAGCGCCTCGTCGTTGCAGAACAGCGCCGGCACCTCCACGCCCAGCGCCACGCGGGCAGCCCCGGTCAGGGTGGCGCAGTCGATGATCAGCCGGGGGTTTTCGCTCGCCGCCTCGCTCAGCGCGTCGGCCAGGATCAGGCGGCCTTCGGCATCGGTGTTGCCGATCTCGACCGTGATGCCCTTGCGCGTGCCCAGCACGTCCAGCGGCCGGAAGGCGTTGCCCGACACCGCGTTCTCGACCGCCGGGATCAGCACGCGCAGGCGCAGCGCCAGCTTCGCGGCCATCACCATATGCGCCAGGCCCAGGACATGCGCCGCCCCGCCCATGTCCTTCTTCATCAGCAGCATGCCGGCGGCCGATTTCAGGTCGAGCCCGCCGCTGTCGAAGCACACGCCCTTGCCGACCAGCGTCACCTTGGGCGCATCGGCCGGACCCCAGACCAGGTCGATCAGGCAGGGCTTGCGCGCCGAGGCGCGACCCACCGCATGCACCATCGGATAGTTCTTCTTCAGCAGATCCTCGCCCTCGATCACCGAGATCCTGGCGCCGAAGCGCTTGGCCAGCGCCCGCGCCGCCGCCGCCAGATCCTGCGGCCCCATGTCGGAGGCCGGCGTATTGATGAGGTCGCGGGCCAGGAAATTGCCCTCCAGCATCGCCTCGACCCCCAGCCGATGCGCGTTCTGCGGCCAGACCAGGATCGGCGACCGGCTCTTGCTGGCGCGATAGCGGGTGAAGCGATAGGCGGCCAGCCCCCAGCCGAAGGCGGCCATGCTGGCCTGGCTGGCTTCCATCTCCGGGCCGGCCAGCCGATAGGTGCCGAACGGCAGGCGCGCCGCCAGCGCGGCATAGGCATCGGGGCTTTGCCCGTCGGCGATCACCGCCACCGCCTGGCCGATGCCGCCGCGGCCGGCCGGCAGGGTCGCCACCGCCCCGTCCTCGCCGCTGAAGCCGGTGGCCGCCAGCCATTTGCCGGCGGTGCCGGTCTGCCGCCGGCGCCAGCCGGCCACGGCAGCGGGCGTCAGGACGGTGAGGGGAATGGCGGCGGCGGCGCGGCTGGCGAAAGGCAGAGGCACGGGCAGGCGTCCTTTGATATGGTGCGGCCCCGATCCTGACGCCAAACCGGCGGCGGGAAAAGGCAGTATGCAGGGAGGGAGTTGGAGCGATGGATGAGTGGACCATCGTGGTGGGCAACAAGAACTACTCTTCCTGGTCGCTGCGCGGCTGGCTGATGCTGCGCGCCGCCGGCGTGCGCTTCAAGGAAGTGGTGGTGCCGCTCGACCAGCCCCAGACGCGCGAGGAGATCCTGCGCTACAGCCCCAGCGCCAAGGTGCCCGCCCTGGTCCATGACGGGCGGGTGATCTGGGATTCGCTGGCGATCGGCGAATACCTGGCCGAGACGTTTCCCGCCGCGCGGCTGTGGCCGCAGGACAAGGCGGCCCGCGCCATGGCGCGCTCGGTCTCGGCCGAGATGCATTCGGGCTTTCTCGACCTGCGGCGCGAACTGCCGATGAACATTCGCGGCCGCTTCCCGCACCGGATTCCCGGCGCCCAGGCGGCCGCCGATATCCGCCGCATCATCGCCATGTGGCGCGAGGCGCGGCTGGCCTTCGGCGAAAAGGCGCAGCCCGACGAAGGCTATCTGTTCGGCCATTTCAGCATCGCCGACGCCATGTTCGCCCCCGTCGCCACGCGCCTGCGCACCTATGGCGTGGGCATGGACAACGACACGGCCAGCTACGTCGACCGCATCCTCTCCTACCCGCCGATGATGGAATGGTCGGCGGCGGCCGTGAAGGAAACCTGGCGCAGCGCCAAATACGAGTTCGACCAGGCGAATTAGACGCCTACCGCACGACGCCGCTGGTTTCCTCGGACCAGCGCGCCGCGCCGATATGGAGGGGAATGGGCGAGCGGGCCAGGTCGTTGCGGTCGGCCAGCGCCGAGCTTTGCGGCAGCGCCTGCGCCACGGCCTGGGCATTGGCCGGCGCCTGCAGCGCGCGCAGCAGGCCATAGGCGATGTTGGCCGGCAGGCGCTGGGTGGTCAGCCACAGCACCGGCAGCGCCAGGCCAGGGGTGCGCCGGCGCCCTTCCGCCAGGTCGCCGATTTCCACTTCGATCAGATAAGGCTGCTGCTGCAACAGGGTCTTGGCCGCCGCCGCCTCGACCGGCAGCAGGCGCAGCGCCGTGGTTTCCGCCACCTCGCGGAAGGCCTGCGGCAGGGCCGGCGCCAGCATGACGGCGGCATCGACCTCGCCGTGCCGCAGCGCCGCGGCGGCGTTGTCGAGGCTGAGATGGATCAGCGTCATGTCGCGCTCGCGCACGCCGTGGCCGGCGAGAATGGCGCCGACCGTGGCCAGATGCGCGTCGCGCAACTGGCTCAGGGCCACCGTCCTGCCCTGCAGGTCGGCAATCGACTGGATCGGCGCGGCGGCGCGCACCACGACGAACACCGTCTGGGTGTAGAGAACGGCCAGGGCCCGCAGATCGCCGAACGGCCGGCCGGCGAAGCCGCCGAAGCCGCCATGGGCCTGCCAGGCGAGATCGCCCTCGACGAAAGCCGTCTCGCTCTCGCCGATCGCCAGGCTTTCGAGATTGGCGACGCTCGACGGCATCGAGCGCGCCTCGCCGACCAGGCCCGCCGGTCCGCAGCCTGCGTCGGGCGGACAGGCCGGACCGCCCGGCGGGTTGGAGATGATATTGGCGATGATGGCGGCGGCCGCGAACATCGGCTGGCTGACCGGGCCGGCGGCGATGCGCAGCGGCACCGGGCTGGCGACGCCGCCGCTCTGCTGGGCGACGGCGGGGCGGGGCAACGCGACCGACGCGGCAAACAGCAGGGCGACAAGGCCATGCCCGATTTTCGTCGATCTGACTATGCCGTCCACCTGAGCGATCCACGCCATTTGCTGTCCGTGCGGAACGGCCAAGCTTAACGCCAGTGCCGGCGGCCCGGAATCGTTTCCGATCCGTCACAGCAAAAACCAGCCCCGCGTCGCGCCCATGGCTCGATTGCGGCATAATGGCGGCACGCCGGCAAAGCGGGACCCACGGGCCGCGCAGGTTTCCTTTTTGCGGAGGGACGGCTGCAGGAATGACGACGGTTTGGTGGCAGTTCGGCGTCCTGGCCGCTCTGATCCTGGGACTGGCCTATCTGGCGGCGCTGCTGCGCGTCCGCCGGCGGTATGTCCTGTTCCTCCTGGTCGCCGCCCTGGCCGGCGCGCTGACCTGGGTGACGGTCGGGTTGATGCTGGGCGGCATCGCGCCCGGCCGCACCGGGCTGATGCTGCCGGCAGCGAGCGGGCTGGTGCCGGCGCCGAACGAGGCCCTGCGGCGGGAGCGCGTTCTCTACGAGATGCTGGGCGGGCGCCATCCGGAAGCGGCGGCGAAAATCGCCGAAATCGAGAAGCTGCGCGCCGCCGGCGCCGAAGCCGGCATGCGCCGCGCCCGCCTGGCGCTGCTGGCGAGCTACCTGCCGGTCTATGCGCCGCGCGCCTCCGACGCCAGCATCCGCGCCTTCGCCGGCCTGGCGGTGCAGAACCTGCAGGGGCTTCTGGACCGCGACCCCGCCGCCTGCCGCGAGGCCGCCGCCGGCAGGCACGCCGTCATCGGCGAGGAGCTCAACCAGCCCGCCGCCGCCCTGCTGGTCGACGTGCTGGGCAGCGCCATCGGCGCCCCGCAAACCCCGCCCGATGCCGCCGAGACCATCGCCCTGCGCCGCGAAGTCCTCGACCGGCTCTACGCCACAGGCGATCCCGCCCTGGTCGAGCGCCGCCTGCTGGCGCGCGCGGCCGAGGCGCCGCCGGAAATCTATTGCCGCACCGTCATCCGCCTCTTCGAGGCGATGCTGGCGCTGCCGCCGGAGCAGGGCGGCAAGCTGCTGCGTTTCTTCTACGGCCAGGAGGCCGATCGTGGCTGAGACTCGGGCGGGCGCCATCCTGGAGTTCTGGTTCGGCACCGCCGATCCGCAGCAGGAGGTCGAGTACCGCGATTCCTGGTTCGAGCGCAGCGCCGAATTCGATGCCCGGATCCGCGATCGCTTCGCCGCCGATGTCGAGTTGGCGCTGGGCGGCGCGCTGGACGGCATGGCGGCCGATGCTGGGGGCGTTCTGGCGCTGCTCCTGCTGCTGGACCAGTTTCCGCGCAACCTGTTCCGCGGCACCGCCAGGGCCTTCGCCGGCGACGAGCGGGCGCGCCGCATCGCCGCCGCCGCCATCGCCCGCGGCGATGAGGCGGCGATGAGCCCGCGCCATCGCATCTTTCTCTATCTGCCGTTCGAGCACAGCGAGGCGCTGGCCGACCAGGAGCGCAGCGTCGTGCTGTTCGCCGCGCTGGGCGACCGGCGCGGCTTCGACTACGCCGTGCGCCATCGCGACATCGTCGCCCGCTTCGGCCGTTTCCCGCATCGCAATGCCGCGCTGGGCCGGCAGAGCACGCCGGAGGAGATCGAGTTCCTGCAGACGCCGGGCTCGTCGTTCTAGCGCAGGTCGTCCAATACGCGGCGGTAGAGCGCCGCCGCCGCGGCGCCGAACGCGACCATCAGGACCCGTTCCGGCAGCGCCTCTTCCTGCTGCCAGCGCCGCACTTGGCCGAAGGCGACAGAGGCGGCTTCTTCCGCCGGATAGCCGTAGACCCCGGTGCTGATGCCCGGAAAGGCGATCGAAGCCAGTCCCGCCCCGCGCGCCAGGCGCAGGGAATTGCGATAGCAGGAAGCCAGCAATTCCGCCTCCCCCGACGCCCCGCCGCGCCACACCGGGCCGACCGTATGGATGACATGCCGGGCCTTCAGCCGGTAGCCGGCGGTGATCCTCGCCTCGCCGGTCGGACAGCCGCCCAAGGTGCGGCATTCGGCCAGGAGCTGCGGGCCGGCGGCGCGGTGGATGGCACCGTCGACGCCGCCGCCGCCCAGCAGCGAGGAATTGGCGGCGTTGACGATGGCGTCGACCTCCAGCCGCGTGATGTCGCCCTCGACGATCTCGATGGCCGACATCCTCAATGCTCGATCAGCATGAAGTCGCGGGCGATGGCGTTGGAAAGCTGGATGACGTTGTCGACGAATTCGGTGAGGTATTCGTGCAGGCCCTGGCCGAAAATCTCCTCGATGCGGCCGAAGCGCAGGCGCGAATGCATCTCCAGCGCCAGCCGCGTCGAGGGGTAGTCGCGGGCGTAGAGATCGCGCAGCGCCGTCAGGATCTCGGTGATCTCCGAGAAACAGGCCGACATCGAGCGCGGCATGTCGGCGCGCAGGATCAGCAGCTCGGCTACGCGCAGCGGCTTGATGACGTCGCGGTAGATGGCGCGGTAGGCGCGGAACGCCGACACCGAACGCAGCAGCGCGCCCCACTGGTAGTAGTCCAGCGCGCCGCCGACATCCTCCGGATTGGGCAGCAGCACGTGGTACTTCACGTCCAGCAGGCGGGCGGTGGAATCGGCGCGCTCCAGGAAAGTGCCCAGGCGCACGAAGCGGAAGGCCTCGTCGCGCTGCATGGTGCCGTAGGTGACGCCGCGGAACAGATGGCTGCGCTCCTTGACCCAGTCGAAGAAGGTGCGCGGCCCCATGGCCTCGATCTTGCCGTAGGTCATGTCGCGCACCTCGAGCCAGGTGGCGTTCATGCTCTCCCACATCTCGGTGGTGATCTGCACCCGCATGGCGCGCGCGTTCTCGCGCGCCGTCGCCATGCTGGAATAGATGCTGGAGGGAAAGTCGCGGTCGAGCGCCAGGTGCTCCATCACGTTGCGCGGCGTGATCGGCAGGTCCTTGGCGGCGAAGGCCTCGTCGGCGCCGGCGATGATCAGCGCCGGCTCCCACAGCGTGCGCTGCGCGTCCGAGCCGGCCGGCAGCAGCGACATGCGATAGGAGACGTCGAGGATGCGCGCCATGTTCTCGGCGCGCTCGATGTAGCGCGCCATCCAGTAGAGATTGTCCGCCGCCCGCGCCAGCACCGTCAGACCTCCAGCACCCAGGTGTCCTTGGTGCCGCCACCCTGGCTGGAGTTCACCACCAGCGAGCCGGCGCGCAGCGCCACGCGGGTCAGCCCGCCGGGCACCAGCCTGATCTTGTCGCCGCCGACCAGGCAGAAGGGCCGCAAATCGACGTGGCGCGGCGCCACCCCGTCGTTGACGAAAGTGGGACAGGTCGACAGCGCCAGGGTCGGCTGGGCGATGAAGCCGGAGGGATCGGACAGGATGCGGGCGCGATAGGCCTCGATCTCCGCCTTCGAGGCGCGCGGGCCGACCAGCATGCCGTAGCCGCCCGAACCATGCACCTCCTTCACCACCAGCTCGGCGAGATGGTCGAGCGCGTATTTCAGGTCGTCCGGCTGGCGCAGCGCGTAGGTCGGCACGTTGTTGAGGATCGGCTCCTCGCCGAGATAGAAGCGCACCATCTCCGGCACGAAGACGTAGATCGCCTTGTCGTCGGCGATGCCGGTGCCGACCGCGTTGGCCAGCGCCACGTTGCCGGCGCGATAGGCCTTGACCAGGCCGGGCACGCCCAAAGCCGAGTCGGGGCGGAACACCTGTGGGTCGAGGAAATCGTCGTCGATGCGGCGGTAGATGACGTCGACGCGCTTCAGCCCGGCCGCCGTGCGCATGAAGACCTGATCATCGCGCACCACCAGGTCCTGGCCCTCGACCAGTTCGACGCCCATCTGCTCGGCCAGGAACACGTGCTCGAAATAGGCGCTGTTGTACGAGCCGGGCGTCATCAGCACCACGGTGGGATCGCTGCCGGCCCGCGCCGGCGCCACCGAGCGCAGCGTCTGCAGCAGCTCGTCGGGATAATGCGCCACCGGCGACACGCGGTTCTGCGCGAACAGCTCGGGGAACAGCCGCATCATGATCTCGCGGTTCTCCAGCATGTAGGAGACGCCCGAGGGCGTGCGCAGATTGTCCTCCAGCACGTAGAATTCGCTCTCGCCCGTGCGCACCACGTCGATGCCGGCGATGTGGGTGTAGACGCGGCCGGGCAGGTCGATGCCCACCATCTCGGGGCGGAAGAACGGGTTGTTCAGCACCATGTCGGACGGCACGCGGCCGGCCTTGAGGATTTCCTGCTCGTGATAGATGTCGTGCAGGAAGGCGTTGAGCGCCTTGACGCGCTGGATCAGCCCCTTGGCCAGCGATTCCCATTCATGCGCCGCCAACACGCGGGGGATGATGTCGAAGGGGATCAGCCGCTCGCGGTCGCCGCCTTCGCTGTAGACGGCGAAAGTTATCCCGAGGCGGCGGAACAGGGCGTCGGCCTCCTGCCGCTTGCGCAGGAAAATCTCGTTGGGCGTGTATTGCAGCCAGGCCGTCAGGTCGCGATAGGCGGTGCGCACCCCGTTGTCCTGCAGGCGCATCTCGTCGAAGGCCAGCGGCACCTTCCCCATCTGTTGCTGCTGCTGCAAGCGCGGCGATCTCCCCAACGGTCAACTGACTGGAAAAAGGCAAGGATCGTGCCATGGGCCGTCCCGCTTCCCCGCCGCCATCTTGGTCAATACCGGCGCGAAAAGCAAAACGGCGGGAGTCCGTCCCGCCGCGCCGTCGCTCGGTTGCGAAACCGCCCTACCAGCGGCGCACCGGCCCGACATCGACATGCACGAAATTGCTGCGCGGATAATAGCCGACGCCCCCGCCAGCCAGTTGCAGCGCCGCGCCGCGCACCTGGTTCAGGCCGCGCCCGGGCACCCGCAGGTCGATCGCCATGCCGTCGAGATGGTAGCTGCGCTTGGCGACGCCGCGCGACTTGGCGGCCATTTCGTCGTTGGTCTCCTGCGAGCGGAAGGCGGAGACGATGTGCACCGAATTGGCGGTATTCAGCTTGCGCTGCAGGCCGACCACCAGATCGAGCAGTTGCGGGCTGATCTGGTGCACCTGGCCGTTGTGCGGATCGCGCAGGGCCTGGCTGATGTCCTGCAGCGCCTGGTCGATGTACTGGCCGTTCTCCCAGTACAGCAGCTTGCCGCTTTCGGTGGTGTTCAGATTGACGAACGAGAAGGTGCGGGTGCCGGCGGCGGTCGCCTTGCCGGCGACCGCCGGAGCGGCGAGCAGCGAAGACGAGGAAAGAGCGACGGTTGCGGCGGCGGAAAACGACAGAAAGGCGCGACGGCCAAGGGTGCTGCCTTTGGTCATGAACTCCCCGTGAAGCCCAGAATTTGCGTTGTCGGTGGGGCCTTTTTTTGGCCCGGTTCTCCACCCTGCTTAGCACTCGGCATGCCAAGCCGGCAACGCTCAATTTCACGAAGAATTACATACCGTTACAGACCCGGATCGCCCCCCGCGTCAGTTGCTTGCCCGTTTTTTGGGCGCTTCGTCGGGGGCAGCGGCCGGTTTTGCGGCAGCCACCAGCATGCGCGCCTGGTCGGGCAGAATGCCTTCCCTGAGCTTGTCGAGCGCCAGGTTGAGCCGCCAGTCCCGGCCGTAGATGTCGTGCCGGAACTGCAGCGCGCCGCCGCGATCGACATAGACGGTCTGGTAGGTGAGATAGATCGGCATCGGCCGGGGCAGCGCCACGCGCTGGGTGACGCCGGTGGCGATGAACTCGTCGATCGCCTCGGGCGTCCATTGCGGGTTGTCGCGCAGCAGCCAGGCCGCCAGCACGCGCGGATTCTGCAGGCGCACGCAGCCATGGCTGAAATAGCGGTCGCCCAGGGCGAAGAGCCGGCGGTCGGGCGTGTCGTGCAGGTAGACGTCGAACTTGTTCGGCATCTCGAACACCACGTGCCCCAGCGCGGTCTTCGGCCCGGGCAACTGGCGCAGCACGAAGGGGAAGTAGTGCCGGCCGTACCGGCTCCAGTCGAGAGCGAAACCGTGCGGATCGTCCTCGCGGTTGAGGACGATCATGTTGTGGTTGGCCAGGTAGTTCGGATCGCGCCGCAGTTGCGGCAGCATCTCCTTGGTGGCGATGGAGTGCGGCACCGTCCATGGCGGGTTCCACAGCAGCGAGCGGAAGCTGGCCGCCAGCACCGGCGTCGGATTGGCCGGCGTGCCGACGATCACGCTGGCGGCGAACGCCACCTCGCCGTTGTCGACCAGCTCGGCATAGGCGCCGGGCACGTTGACGAAGATCGCCGTGGCGGGAACCTCGCGCGGCATGGCGCGCAGGCGCTCGAGATTGGCCACGATCTGCCGCACCCGCGTGGCATGCGAGATGTTCATGGTCAGCACGGTGCGGGCGCCCACCAGCCCGTCCGCTTCGAGGCCGTAGCGCAACTGGAATTTCTTCAGCGCCGCCACGACGTCGGCGTCCAGCGTCTCGCCCTCGGCCTTGTCGGCCGCCAGGTCGCCTTCGGCGATCAGGCGCTGGCGCACGCCGGCAAGGCGCGGATCGCTGGCGTTGGGCTTGATCGCCGGACCGGGCACGACCGAGGGCAGCGCCGGCCCGGCCAGCCTGGCCTGCCATTCGACCAGCGCCTGCATCAGGCGCCGGTAGTCGGGCGACTGCGGCGGCAGGGAGGTCAGCAGCGTGGCGAAGGCGGCGGCGCCCTCGACGCCGGCGAGTGCCGCCACCGCGTCGAACGGCGTCGGCGAAAGCTGCCAGTCGGCCTCGACGGCGGCCATGTTGAGCCGGCCCACGCGCATGTCGGTGGCATAGCGGAAGAAAGCGTCGGACAGCAGCAGGTCGAGCTCGAGGCCGGCCTGGGTGTCGCCCGGCTCGCGCGCCACGATGGCCGGCAGATGGTAGTCGGCGGGATCCAGCCCATGCGCCGTGGCCGCCTGCAGCGCCGCCATCATCTGCGCCCGATCCAGGGCCGCGCGGTCGCCCTGCCAGGCGGCGGCGTGCTGGCGCGGCTCGTAGAAGCGGCGCAGCGCCTCGAGATCGAGGAGCCGGCCTTCGATCGCCAGTTCGCCCTCGACGGCCAGCGCCTGGCGCAGCCGTTCCGAAGAAGGTGCGGCGGCCAGCGCCGGCAGGGCGGCCAGCGCCACCAGCATCAACGCCAGCCGCGCGGCGAGTCGCGGCCAGAACGACGGCGTAAGCGGTATGGTGCGGTCAATACTCAAAGCGCGTACTCATTTGAACGCATCATAAGGAACGGCGGGCCAGCCGGCATCATTCCGAAGGTCAGTGTCGACGATTGGCGGCGAGCGTGCTCAGCGGGCAACGGTTGAACATGAAAATGGTTCGCAACCGATTGAATCGGCAGCCCGATCGACCGCCCGGCGCGGCCCGCCGCCAGGGCCCGAAATCCGGCGCGAAACCGGCCTACTGGCTGCCGGCCGGGGCGTCGTCGCGCCACTGTCCGGCCTCGACCTTGCCCTCGCCCGAGGTCAGGGCGCCATAGCCGTTGCGCCGTCCCTCCCGCCATTCGCCCTCGTAGCGCTGGCCGCCGGCCAGGACGGCCACGCCCAGGCCCTCCAGCCCGGTCTCGCGCCACTGGCCCTGCAGCTTGCGGCCATCGGCATGGACGATGGTGCCCAGGCCCTGGGCCCGGTCCTCGCGCCACTCGCCTTCCAGCCGGGTGCCGTCGCGCAGCACCAGGACACCCAAACCATGGCGCTTGCCGGCCTGCAGCTCGCCCTCGTAGCGGCGGCCGTCGGCATAGGTCAGCGCCCCCCTGCCCTCGGGCCAGTCCTGCCGCCACTGCCCGGCATAGCGCCGCCCGTCGGGGGCGATCAGCACCCCCAGCCCTTCCTTGGCGCCGGCGTTCAGTTCGCCGGCATAGCGGCCGCCATCGGGCAAGTCGACCGCCGCCAGCGCCAGGCTGGTGACGCTGGCCGCCTCGGCGGCGCGCAGCCGGGCCTGCTCGGCCAGCGCCGTCGCGTCGCCGGCGGCGACGCGGGCATTGGCGGATGTCAGCTCGGCCTCCTCCGCCTTGGCGCGGGCCGCCTTGGCCGCTTCCAGCCCTTGCGCCTCGGCGATGGTGATGCGGTTGGGATCGCTCTGGTCGGATTCGGTTTTCGCTGGCGGCTTCGCCGCCGGCCGCGCGGTATCGGGCCTGGCCGCCGCCGCCCGATTGGCCGTCGGTTGCGAGGCTTGCGGGGCGGGCTGCGCCGGGGCGGTCGGCGGTGAAGCGGCCGGCGGCGCGGCGGCGGTTTCCGTCGGCGCCTCCGACACGGCCGGAGCGGCGCGGCCGGCGGGCTGGGGGCGCTGGGAGAGGAAAATCGCGCCGCCGATCGCGGCCACGGCCAGCACCGCCACCGGCAGGATCCAGCGCGGCACCGGCCCAGGGGCGGCGGTCGACGTGACGGGCGCCGGCCGTTCCATCGCCGGCGCCTCGGGCGCAAGCGGCGCGACGGCGGCCGGGATCGTCGTTTCGACCCGGCGCGTCAGAGCCGCCGGCGGCAGCGGGCTGGCGATGGCGCCGTCGAGCGCCTGACGCCACTCGGCGATGCTTTGCGGGCGGTCCTTGGCGAAGACTTCCAGCCCCCAGTCGATCGCCGCCAGAAAGCCCGGCCGGAAGCCGGGCAGGCGGCGCTCGGCCAGGCGCCGGTACTTGTCCTCGGGCACGCGCGAGACGGCGTCGGGCGGCGGCTCGCCGGTCAGCGCCGTATGCATCACCGCCGCCAGGCCGTAAATGTCCGACCACGGCCCCTGGTTCGGGTCGATGCCGTACTGCTCGATCGGCGCGTAGCGCGGCGTGACGATGTTGGTCATCGACCGGCTGCGGCCGCCCAGCGCCTGGCGCGCCGCGCCGAAATCGATCAGCACCGGCACGCCGCCGGGACGCAGCACGATATTGGCCGGCTTGACGTCGCGATGCAGGAACCCCGCCGCGTGCACCGCCGCCAGCCCGTCGAGCAGCGGCAGCAGCAGGGCCCGCGCGCTGCTCTCGTCGTAGGCCTGCTCAAGCTCGCCCACGACCTGCGCCAGCGTGTCGCCCTGCTCGTACTCCATCACCATGTAGGCCGTGCCGTGCGCCTCGAAGAAGCGCAGCACCGGCACCAGGTTGGGATGGCGGAAGCGGGCCAGGGTGCGCGCCTCGTCGAGGAAACGCTCCAGGCCCCAGCGGAAATCGTCCTCCACGCCGCGCGAGCGGGCCGCGACATTGGGCACCACCAGACGCAGGGCGAAATCGACCGGCAGGTATTCCTTGATCGCCAGCTTCTTGTGCAGGACGGTGTCTTCGGCCAGGTAGGTGATGCCGAAGCCGCCGCTGCCCAGCACGCGCTCGATGCGATACTCGGCCAGGAGAAATCCCGGCGGCAGCGCCTGCGGATGGTCGTGGGCGGCGATCATGGTTCAGATTTCCGGGAGCACAGAAGAGGAAACGGGCGACGGGCCCTTGCGTGCCAAAGCCCTGTGGCGGCATTGCGGCGGCTGCCGCCACGGTTCGGTCGGGTTTCGCCGGCGCCCCGCCCGGCGCGCGGGACAAAGAAAAACGCCGGGACCGACGGTCCCGGCGTTCGTCGTGCGCCGAAGAAGGCTCAGCTCTTCTTCGATTCCGCTTCCAGCACCTGCAGCAGGATCGCCGGATAGCCCTGGAACCAGTCGCCGACCGGCTGCAGCGCGCCGCCCTTGACCTGGTAGACCTTGACCCAGCCGCCGCCTTCATGGTCCTGCGGCGTGATCTTCAGCGGCGGGACGAGGCCGCCGAGGCTGAAGCCGCTGATGTTCTCCAGCCCGACCTTGACCTGCTCGCCGGTGGGCGGCTTGCCGCCATTGGCCTTGATGGCGTTGCGGATGCCTTCGATGTGGATGGCCGCGGTCAGCACGCCGCGGTTGTACATCACCGAGGAACGCATGTCCTTCGGCGGCTCCTTGCCCTGGGCCGAGTACATGTTGAGGATCTCGCGGATCACCGGGAAATCCCCGCCCACGCCGGCGAACTGCAGCGTGTTGTAGCCTTCCGACGCGCCATAGCCGCCGGCGGCGTCGATATCGGCCTCGGCCGCGCCCCACACCATGGCCACCACCTTGCGCAGCGGGTAGCCGTTGCGCTTCAGCTCCTTGATGGAGACCGACGGCGCGCGGCCGAACAGGTGGGTGACGACGAAGTCGGGACGATAGCGCTGCGTCAGGTCGAGGATCTGCGCCCCCATCTCCACGCCCGGCGGCGGCACCGCGAAGACGCGGAAGTCGAAGCCTTCCTGCTTGGCGACCGCTTCCAGCACCGGCAGCGGCTCCTTGCCGGCCGGGTTATCGTACATGATGTAGGCGATCTTCTTGCCCTTCAGGTTGCCGCCCAGCTGCGTCTTGGCGAACTGCAGGGCGCCCGCCATCTGCGACCAGTAGGAGGCGGCGACGGGGAACAGGTAGGGATAGCGCTGCCCGTCGCGCGACGCCGCCGAGCCGAAGCCGGGCGAGGTGCCGGCGATCTTGTCCTCGGCCAGGCGCGCGGTGAGCGCCTGGGTGTGCGGCGTGCCGAACAGGCCGATGATGACCGCGCCTTCCTTCTTCTGCCGCTCGTAGCCTTCGACGGCCGGCGGCACCTTGTATTCGTTGTCGATCTCGACGACCTTGAGCCTGTAGCCCTCGACGCCGCCCTTGGAGTTCACCAGGGCGACATAGTCGTTGTAGCCGGTGCCGACCGGCACGCCGATATTGGCGGTGACGCCGGTGCGGTCGGTCTGGAAGCCGAGCACGACTTCCTTGGTCTGCGCCGCGGCCAGGCTGGCGACGGCAAGTCCGGCAACGGCGATGGCCGCGCCCAGACCCACTTTCAACAGTGTCTTCACGATCTTCCTCCCTCTGTTACGGCCGAACGGGCGCCTCTTGCGGACGCTTCTGGATTTTGGACGCACGGAGAGCCCGACCGGAATCGGCCGCGGACGGAACGCCGCGAAGGCCCTCAACGCGAAACTGGTACGGGGTACTGAACGGAACTGAACGCGGACCAAACCGGCAAATCGGGCCTCAAAAATCCCGGCGAACTGGCGTCCGTGCCGGACCGCCACGCGATTTGCGCTACCACTCAATTCTGCCGGTCCGGGCAGGCTCTCGCAAGCCGCTTGCGGATCGGGCAACCTGGGCTCTGCACCCCTTGGACGCGGCGCCGGCCTTTCGCTCTGCGGCTGCCGGTTCTACAGCCAGCGCTTGCGCCGCTTGTAGTGCTTGACGTCGCGGTACGACTTGCGGGTCCCAACCTCGTTGAGGCCGAGATAGAATTCCTTGATGTCGGAGTTCTGCCGCAGCTCTTCGGCCGAGCCGTCGAGCACGATGCGGCCGTTCTCCATGACGTAGCCATGGTCGGCGACTTCCAGCGCCAGGGTGGCGTTCTGCTCGACCAGCAGCACCGTCAGCTTCTCCCGATCGCGCAACTGCTGCACGATGCCGAAAATCTCCTCGGTCAGCATCGGCGCCAGGCCCAGCGAGGGCTCGTCGAGCAGGATGATGCGCGGGCTCGACATCAGCGCCCGGCCGATCGCCAGCATCTGCTGCTCGCCGCCGGAAAGATAGCCCGATTGCTGGTTGCGGCGCTCCTTCAGCCGCGGGAAGTAGCTGTAGACCCGCTCGATGCCCTCGCGCACCTTGCTGGCCTGGGAAACGACGTGGCCGCCGGCGATCAGGTTCTCCTCGGTGGTCAGATGCTCGAAGACGCGGCGGCCCTCGAAAACCTGCACCAGGCCGATCTTGGCGATGTCGAACGGACGCATGCCGTCGATGCGTCGGCCGTCGAATTCGATGTTGCCCTTGGTGACCTCGCCGCGCTCGGTGCGCAGCACGCCGGAGATCGCCTTCAGGGTCGTCGTCTTGCCGGCGCCGTTGGCGCCGAGCAGGGTGGTGATCTTGCCCGCCGCGACGGCGATCGACACCCCCTTCAGCACCAGGATGACGTTGTCGTAGACGACTTCGATGTTGTTCAGCGACAGCATGGCGTTTTCCAAATCCTGTGCCCGGCCGGCGCCGGGCGGAAGCGGCGCCGGGACGAGTGCCCCGGCGCCAGAGTCTGGCCTCAGCCCTTGGTGGTTTCCGCCTTCAGCACCTGCTCCAGCACGGCGGGGAAGCCCTGGAACCAGTCGCCGACCGGCTGCAGCGTGCCGCCCTTGACCTGGTAGATCTTCACCCAGCCGCCGCCTTCATGGTCCTTGGCGTCGATCTTCAGCGGCGGCACCAGGCCGCCCAGCGTGAAACCGCTGATCGCCTCGAAGCCCTTCCTGACGTCCTCGCCCGTCGGCGGCTTGCCGCCGTTGAGCTTGATGGCGTTGCGGATGCCTTCGATGTGGATGGCCGCGGTCAGCACGCCGCGGTTGTACATCACCGAGGAGCGCAGGTCCTTCGGCGGCTCCTTGCCCTGGGCCGAGTACATGTTGAGGATTTCGCGGACCACCGGGAAATCGGTGCCGGCGCCGGCGAACTGGATGGTGTTGTAGCCCTCGGAGAAGGCGAACCCGCCGGCCGCCTCGATGTCGGCCTCGGCGCCGCCCCAGGCCATCGCCACCACCTTGCGCAGCGGGTAGCCGTTGCGCTTCAGCTCCTTCATCGACACCGACGGCGCGCGGCCGAACAGGTGGGTGATGACGAAGTCGGGACGATAGCGCTGCGTCAGGTCGAGGATCTGCGCCCCCATCTCCACGCCCGGCGGCGGCACCGCGAAGACGCGGAAGTCGAAGCCTTCCTGCTTGGCGATCGCCTCCAGCACCGGCAGCGGCTCCTTGCCGGCCGGATTGTCGTACATGATGTAGGCGATCTTCTTGCCCTTCAGGTTGCCGCCCAGCTGCGTCTTGGCGAACTGCAGGCCGCCGGCCATCTGCGACCAGTAGGACGCCGCCATCGGGAACAGATAGGGATAGCGCTGCCCGTCGCGCGACACGGCCGAGCCGAAGCCCGGCGAGGTGCCCGGAATCTTGTCTTCGACCAGGCGCGCGGTGAGCGCCTGGGTGTGCGGCGTGCCGAACAGGCCGATGATGACCGCGCCTTCCTTCTTCTGCCGCTCGTAGCCTTCGACCGCCGGCGGCACCTTGTATTCGTTGTCGATCTCGACGACCTTGAGCTTGTAGCCCTCGACGCCGCCCTTGGAGTTCACCAGGGCGACATAGTCGTTGTAGCCGGTGCCGACCGGCACGCCGATATTGGCGGTGACGCCGGTGCGGTCGGTCTGGAAACCGAGCACGACTTCCTTGGTCTGCGCCGCAGCGAGGCCCGCTCCGGCCAGCGCCGCCGCGGCGACGGCCGCTCCGACGCCCACTTTAAACCACGCTTTCATGATCTTTCCTCTCCTACTAGTGAACCAAACCACGCGTCTTCTGACGAACGCTTAACTGACCAAACGACCGGGACCGGCCCCCTAGTACGAGAAGGGCCAGACCCGGAAATAGTTGCGGATGTTGCGCCACAGACGGTTCAGGCCTTCCGGCTCGACCACCAGGAAGAAGATGATCAGCAGGCCGAACACGGTCAGGCGCAGATAGGGCACCACCGTCGCCAGCTCGGCGTCGGTGAAGAACAGCCCGCCGAAGGATTCCATGAAGTTGCGCAGGAAGGTCGGCAGCAGCGTGATGAACACCGCGCCGAAGATCGAACCCAGGATCGAGCCCAGCCCGCCGATGATGATCATCGCCAGATAGTCGATCGAGATGTTGAGCTGGAACTGCTCGTAATTGGCGATGCCCAGATAGTAGGTGAAGAGCACGCCCGTCACGCCGGCGTAGAAGGAGGAGATGGCGAAGGCCAGCAGCTTGTAGCGGAAGATGCTGATGCCGATGATCTCGGCGGCGATGTCCTGGTCGCGAATGGCCACGAAGGCCCGCCCGATGCGGCTGCGCACCAGGTTGAGCGCCCCGACGATGGCGATGATGGTGAAGAACAGCAGGAAGCCGTAGAGCTCGCCCTGGCTGGACAGGGAATAGCCGAAAATCGTCGGCTTGGGCACTTCGATCGAGGCCTGCGTGCCGCCGGAAATCGCCGGCACGTGGTTGATGGTCCACTCGATGATGAGCTGGCCCGCCAGGGTGGCGATGGCCAGATACAGGCCCTTGATGCGCAGCGAGGGAATGCCGACCAGGGCGCCGACCGCCGCCGCCATCAGGCCGCCGGCCGGCAAGGTGATCCAGAACGGCAGGCCGAACTTCACCGCCAGATTGGCGGCGGTATAGGCCCCGACCGACATGAAGGCGGCGTGCCCGATCGAGATCTGGCCGGTATAGCCGACCAGGATGTTCAGCCCGATGGCGCCCACCGACGCGATCATCATCAGGTTGATGAGCGAGAGGTAGTAGTCGTCCAGGGTCAGCGGCGCGACGACGATGAAAAGCACCGCCAGCACGGCGACCGTCCATTTGGCGATCGGCAGCGGGTAGAGGGCCATGTCGGCCCGGTAGCTGGTCTTGAAGACGCCTGACTCGCGATGGAACATTTTCTCTTACCCGATTTCCGCCGACACGCCTTACACGCGCTCGATCTTGCGTTTGCCGAAAATGCCGTAGGGCTTGAACATCAGCACCAGGATCATCAGCACGTAGGGCGCGAAGTCCTTGGTGCCGCCGCCGACATAGGGATCGAGATAGCCGGCGGCCACGCTCTCGACCACGCCGATGATCAGCCCGCCGACGATGGCGCCGGCGATCGAATCGAGCCCGCCCAGGATCACCACCGGAAACACCTTCAGCCCGATCACCGCCAGGTGGGTGTCGACGCCCAGCATCGAGCTCCACACCACGCCGCCCAGCGCCGCCACCAGGCCGGCCATGGCCCAGGCCAGCGCGAAATAGCGTTCGACGTTGATGCCCATCGCCATGGCGACCTGCTGGTTGTCGGCCACCGCGCGCATCGCCACGCCCATGCGGCTCTTCATGAAGAACCAGGTGAAGCCCGCCAGGAAGGCCAGCGCCACGCCGGCGCCGAACAGCTGCACCGGCTGCAGGAACAGCGGGCCGATCTCGATCGGCTCGTCGCTGATCGGCAGGGTGATGGCGTAGGTGTCGACGCCGACCAGCATCGGCCACAGCCCGCGCAGCACCGCCGCCAGGCCGATCGTGGCCATGATCACCGCCACCACGGGACGGCCGATCAGCGGCCGCAGCATGCCGCGCTCCAGCACGAAGCCGAACGCGGCCATGCCGACCACCGAGGCGATCAGGCCGAGCCAGAAGTTTTCGCCGAACGCGCCCAGCACCGCCAGGTAGCCGGCCATCATCACGAACTCGCCCTGGGCGAAGTTGATGGCGTCGGTCGCCTTGTAGACCAGCACGAAGCCCAGCGCGATCAGCGAGTACATCAGGCCGATCAGAACGCCGTTGGTCACCAGCAGCGAGAAGAAGGTGAAATCGAACTCCATAGCCGTGCCGCTCCTCAGGCTGCCTTGCGCATTTCGCCCGCGCCGCCCAGCTCGTGGATCGCCACGGTGGAGCGGATCGTGGCCTTGCGGCCGTCTTCGTAGGTGACGTCGGCCACCAGCTCGGTCTGCCGGGCGCCGCCGTAGAAGGCTTCGATCACCGGCGCGTATTTCTCGGCGATGAAGGCGCGGCGCAGTTTGCGCGTGCGCGTGATCTCCGCGTCGTCGGCGTCGAAATCCTTGGTCAGCAGCAGGAAGCGGCGGATCTGGGTCTGCGGCGGCAGGCCGGCGTTGCACTTCTCGATCTCGCCGCGGATCAGCTCGGCCATTTCCGGCTTCTGCGCCAGGTCCATGAACGAGGTGTAGGCCAGCCCGCGCTTCTCGGCCCAGTTGCCGGCCGTCGTCAGGTCGATGGCGATCATGGCCACCACGTAGGGCCGCTGGTTGCCGAAGCTGATGGCTTCGCGGATGAACGGGCTGAACTTCAGCTTGTTCTCGATGAACTGCGGCGCGAACGGCGTGCCGTCGGCCATCTTGCCGACGTCCTTGGCGCGGTCGATGATCACCAGGTGGCCGTTGGGATCGATGAAGCCGGCATCGCCGGTATGGAACCAGCCCTCGGCGTCGATGGCGTCGCGCGTCGCCTCTTCCTGCTTGTAGTAGCCGGAGAAGATGCCCTTGCTCTTGATCAGCACCTCGCCGCTCTCGGCGATCTTCACCTCGATGCCCTTGCACGGCCGGCCCACCGTGTTGGGATCGGCCTCGGTGTCGCTCTGGATCGCCACCAGTGCGGAGGTCTCGGTCGAGCCGTAGACCTGCTTCAGGTTGATGCCGAAGCCGCGGAACATGCGGAACGTGTCGGCGCCCAGCGGCGCGCCGCCGGTATAGGCCCAGCGCAGCCGGCGCAGGCCGAGCTGGTCGCGCACCGGCCCGTAGACCAGCCACTCGCCGAGCCAGTGCTTGAGGCGCTGGCCGGTGGAGAGCTGGCGGCCTTCGCTGCGCGCCAGCTCGACCTGTTCGGCGAGGTTGCGGAAATAGTTGAACACCTTGCGCTTCAGCGGCGAGGCGTCGGCCGCCTTGACGTTGATGGTGGTCAGCATGTTCTCCCAGATGCGCGGCGGCGCCAGCATCGCCTGCGGCCCCAGCTCGCGCAGGTCGCGCTGCACCGTCTCGGGACTCTCCGGGCAGTTGCAGGTGATGCCGACCACCGTCGACAGCACCAGCGAGAAAATCGCGTCGCCGACCCAGGCCATCGGCAGGTAGGACAGCCATTCGTCGCCGCGGCGCAGATCCTCGACCTGGATGAAGCCCTCGGCGGCGCCGATCAGGTTGCGATGGGTCAACATCGCGCCCTTGGGCTTGCCGGTGGTGCCGGAGGTATAGGCGAACAGCGCCACGTCGGTCGGCTTGCCCTTGGCCACCTCGTTCTTCAGATGGTCCGGGTTGCTCGCCGCGAAGTCGCGCCCCAGCGCCTCGATCTCCGCGAACGACTTCAGGATCGGCTCGTTGTAGCCGGTCATGCCGCGGGCATCGTCGTACACCACCAGCCGCAGCGAGGGCAGCTGGTCGCGCAGCGACAGCACCTTGTCGACCTGCTCCTGGTCCTCGGCCACGATGACCGCGACCTCGGCGTGGTTCAGCACGTAGACCAGTTCGGAGGCGATGGAATCCTGGAACACCGGCACGGCGATGCCGCCCAGCGACTGGGCGGCAACCTGGGCCCAGTACAGGCGCGGCCGGTTGTCGCCCACCACGGTGACCTTCTCGCCGCGCTTGAAGCCCAGCGCCGCCAGGCCGTTGGCGAAGTCGCCGACGTGGCGCGCGTAGTCGGTCCAGCTATGGGTGGTCCAGATGCCGCGGTCCTTCTCGCGCAGGGCCGGCGCGTCGGGATACTGCGCCAGGTTGCGCGCCAGAAGCTGCGGCAGCGTGAAGCTCTCCGACAGGGCGCCGGCGGCGCCGGTCGGGTTGGCGTTGTCGGCCATCAGACGGTTCCTCCACCCTTGCTGGTGCCCAGATAGGCGCGGATGACTTCCGGATTGCGCTGCACCTCGTCGGGCGTGCCGCCGGCGATGCGCTTGCCCTGCTCCAGCACCACGACGGTGTCGGAGATGTCCATGACCACGCCCATGTCGTGCTCGATCAGCACCACGGTCACGCCCCACTCCTCGTTGACGTCGAGGATGTAGCGCGCCATGTCCTCCTTCTCGTCCTGGTTCATGCCGCCCATGGGCTCGTCGAGCAGCAGCACCTTGGGATCGAGCGCCAGGGCGCGGCCCAGCTCGACCCGCTTCTGCAGGCCGTAGGCCAGCGCACCGGTCGGCTGCTTGCGCAGATCCTGCAGCTTCAGGAAGTCGATGATGTCCTCGACGCGGGCGCGGTTGGCGATCTCCTCCTTCTGCGCCAGGCCCCAGTAGATGAAGGAGGACAGCACGCCCGCCTTCATGTGCACGTGCCGTCCCAGCATCAGGTTGTCGAGCACGGTCATGCCGCGGAACAGCGCGATGTTCTGGAAGGTGCGGGCGATGCCCAGCGCGGCGATCTGGCTGGGCCGCGAATTGGTGATGTTGCGGCCTTCCAGCGTCACCGAGCCGGTGTCGGGCTGGTAGAAGCCGCTGATCATGTTCAGCAGCGAGGTCTTGCCCGCGCCGTTGGGGCCGATCACCGACAGGATCTGGCCCTTGGGCACGTCGAGGTCGATCGCCTCCACCGCGCGCACGCCGCCGAACCGCTTGGAGACGCCCTGCACGGAAAGCTGGATCTCTCCGTCGGCCAGGGTCGATTTGGAAACCGCAGCGACGCTCATGCCGACATTTCTCCGCAGGCGCGAAACCAGGCACGCCTGACGCGGCGCGCAACTCTCTGCGTCGCCCGCTTCGCGGGCAACGAGGCGCAAACATTGGACAGCAAAACTCGACCTCCCTACGCCCACGTCGGATGCCCGCAAACCGCCGCGGAACACCATCGTATTCTTCTTTCTTGTTGGCGCGATGATGGGAGCAATCGCGAGCGATGGCAATAGCGTAGAGCGCAGAAACCGCTTCGGTTTCGCTGCGCGAGGCGCGCCGTTCGGCGGACGATGGCGGAGCGCAGAATCGTGCAACTGCACCGGCGGCGGACGGGACGTGCAAAACGTCTATCGATCGATTGACGGGCGTGAACGGTGTTCGTACCGGGCCTCGATTCCGGCCCGGACCACGGGCCGAAACGACGGCCGCTAATTTCACAAATTAAACTGATTTAATTAGTTTTTTATATCGTTTAGATTAGTAAAATATGAATTGACTCCGATCAGCGGATGTAAAAAATGAGAGGGCCTCGAGGGCGGAAACCTCAGGGTGGGCTCGCACCCCCAACTGCGCGCGGGAATTTGACCGGAGCAGCTTGCGCCGCGGACCAAACGCTAAAGCGCCACGAACGGGTTTCGTGGGCCCCGATAGAACGGAGTGGACCATGAATTCGACCCTGCCCCAGAGCTGGCACAAGAGCTGGCCCGCCAAGCCCGACACACGCGACCGGCGCTGCCGCTGTAGTCGCTGAGCGCTCGGGCCCTCGGCCCCATCGCCCGCCGCCGCCTTCCAGGGTGGCCTTCGCTTCGTTCCACGACGCAAGCCTTCGTCAGGTGTCGCCATGCAGCATTTCCCCGCCTTCTTCGATCTTCAGGGCAAGCACGTCGCCGTCATCGGCGGCACGTCCATGGCCCTGCAGCGCAGCCGCCTGCTGGCGCAGGCCGGCGCGCGCATCACCGTCTTCGCCCGCACCCTGCATCCGGAACTGGCCGAGCTGGCGCTGGACGGCAGCATCCGCTGGCAGGCCGCCCAGGCCGAAGCGGCCGACCTGGCCGAGCAGAAGCTGGCCTTCGTCGCCACCGGCGATGCCACCGCCGACGCCGTTGCCGCCGAACAGGCGCGGCGGGCGGGCGTGCCGGTCAACGTCGCCGACCGGCCCGAACTGTGCGACTTCATCATGCCGGCCATCGTCGAGCGCGGCGGGGTGACGGTCGGCATCTCGACCGGCGGCGCTTCGCCGGTGCTGGCGCGCAATCTGCGGGCGCGCATCGAAGCGGCCCTGCCGGCGCGGCTGGGCGAGCTGGTGCGCTTCGCCGGCTCCTTTCGCGAAACCGCCAAGGCGGTGATCCGCACCGCAACCGGGCGGCGGCGCTTCTGGGACCAGGTGCTGGACGGTCCGGTGGGCGAAGCGGTGCTGGCCGGCAAGGATGCGCGGGCGCAGGCGCTGGCCGCCGACCTGCTGCGAGGCGGCGGCGAGGCCGGACGCGGCGCGGTCTATATCGTCGGCGCCGGCCCGGGCGATCCCGACCTGCTGACCTTCCGCGCCCATCGCCTGATGCAGCAGGCCGACATCGTGTTCTACGACGAGCTGGTCGGGCCGGAAGTGCTGACCTACGTGCGCCGCGACGCCGAGCGCGTCTATGTCGGCAAGATCAAGAGCCACCACAGCAAGAGCCAGGAGCAGATCAACGAATTGCTGGCCGAGCACGCCCGGGCCGGCAAGCGCGTGCTGCGCCTGAAGGGCGGCGATCCCTTCGTCTTCGGCCGCGGCGGCGAGGAGCTGGACCATCTGCGCCGCCAGGGCATCGAGACCGTGGTGGTGCCGGGCATCACCGCCGCCCTGGGCTGCGCCGCCTCGGCCGGCATCCCGCTGACCCATCGCGACCACGCCTCGTCGGTGACCTTCCTGACCGGCCACACCCGCGACGGCGAGCTGGCCACCGACTGGCGCGTGCTGGCGCGCCCCGACCAGACGCTGGTCGTCTATATGGGCCTGAGCAATGCCGGCTCGCTGGCCGCCAAGCTGCTGGTCGCCGGCCTGCCCCGCAGCACGCCGGTCGCCATCGTCGAGCGCGGCACGCGCCCCGACCAGCGCGTCAGCACCGGCGTGCTGTCGCAGCTCAAGACGCTGGCCGACCGCCACAAGGACGGCGGGCCCGCATTGCTGATCATCGGCAAGGTGGCCGCCCTCGCCGATGCCGACATCCAGGCCGCGGCCGGCGATCTGCAGGAGGCGGTGTGATGGCCCGGCCCGCTTCCAGCGCCCTGCGCGCCGCCACCGCCAACCGCCTGCGCGACGGCGCCGTGGTGTTCCGCACCCTCACCGGCGGCTGGTCCAGCCGCATCGCCGACGCCGAGGTCGCCGCCAGCGAGGCGGAAGCCGCCCGCCTGCTGGCCGCCGCCGAACGCGACGCCGCCAACGCGGTGGTAGTCGGGCCCTATTTGATCGACGTCCGCGAGGTCGACGGCGAATTGCGTCCCGCCTCGCTGCGCGAGCGCATCCGCGCCTTCGGCCCCACCACTCCCATGCTCGGCGTCGAAGCGCTGCCCTATCTCTAGGAAACGGTCATGTACCAGTACGACCATTTCGACCAGACCTTCGTCGACCAGCGCGTCGCCCAGTTCCGCGACCAGGTGCGCCGGCGGCTGGCCGGCGAACTGTCCGAGGACGAGTTCAAGCCGCTGCGCCTGACCAACGGCCTCTACCTGCAGCTCCATGCCTACATGCTGCGCGTGGCGATCCCCTACGGCACGCTGAGTGCCGCCCAGATGCGCATGCTGGCGCATCTCGCGCGCCGCTACGATCGCGGCTACGGCCACTTCACCACGCGCCAGAACATCCAGTTCAACTGGTTCCGCCTCGAGGACACGCCCGACGCGCTGGCCGACCTGGCCAGCGTGCAGATGCATGCGCTGCAGACCTCGGGCAACGTCATCCGCAACGTCACCGCCGACCAGTGGGCCGGCGTCGCCCTCGACGAGATCGAGGACCCGCGCATCTGGTGCGAGATCATCCGCCAGTGGTCCTCGCTGCATCCCGAGTTCAGCTTCCTGCCGCGCAAGTTCAAGATCGCGGTGACCGGCTCGCCCAACGACCGCGCCGCCGTGCGGGTGCACGACATCGGCCTGCGCATGCACAGGAACGATGCCGGCGAGATCGGCTTCGAGGTCATCGTCGGCGGCGGGCTGGGCCGCACGCCGATGATCGGCAAGACTATCGCCGAGTTCCTGCCCAAGCAGCATCTGCTGTCCTACCTGGAAGCGATCATGCGCGTCTACAACCAGGCCGGCCGGCGCGACAATCTCTACAAGGCGCGCATCAAGATCCTGGTGCACGAGATCGGCGTCGAGGAAATGCGCCGCCGCGTCGAGCTGGAATGGCAGGCGCTGCGCGACGGGCCGCTGCAGCTCGACGCCACCGTGATCGCCGACATCGAGCGCCGCTTCGCCCGGCCGGTCTACGAGAAGCTGCCGGCCGATTCGCCGGAAGTGGCGCTGCTGAAGTTCAAGGACAAGGCGTTCGGCCGCTGGCTGCGCGCCAACGTGGCGCCGCACCGCCAGCCGGGCTACGCCATCGTCAACATCTCGCTGAAGCCCGACGGCGAGCCGCCGGGCGACGCCAGCGCCGAACAGATGGACGCCATCGCCGACCTGGCCGACGCCCATAGCCTGTCGGAGATCCGCGTCACCCATGCGCAGAACCTGGTGCTGCCGCATGCCAGGATCGACGACCTGCCCGCGATCTTCGCCCGCCTGCAGGAGATCGGCCTGGCCGCCGACAATATCGGCCAGGTCGGCGACATCATCGCCTGCCCCGGCCTGGATTTCTGCGCGCTCGCCAATGCCCGCTCCATTCCGGTGGCGCAGCGCATCTCGCGGCATTTCGCCGATGCGCACCTGGGCGCCGACATCGGCGAGCTGCAGATCAAGATCTCCGGCTGCATCAACGCCTGCGGCCACCACCACGTCGGCCATATCGGCATCCTGGGCGTCGACAAGCACGGCGAGGAATTCTACCAGATCACGCTGGGCGGCAGCGCCGAGAACGACGCCGCGCTCGGCGCCATCGTCGGGCCCGCGGTCGCCTCCGAGGACGTGGTCGGCGCCATCGACACCATCGTGCGCACCTATCTCGACACGCGCCAGGGCAAGGAGCGCTTCCTCGACACGGTGCGGCGCGTCGGCATCTCCCCTTTCAAGGAGCGCCTCTATGCCGCTGCTTAGGAACGGCCGCGTCGCCGAAGACGCCTGGCTGCCGGTCGCCGACGACGCGCCGCTGCCCGCCGACGGCGCCATCGTCATCAGCTTCGCCCGCTTCAAGGCCGAGCCCGACCGGCTGTTCGGCCGCAACGCCGCACTCGGCCTGCGGCTGAAGAACACCGACGACGTGCGCGCGCTGGCCGACCATGTCGGCCGGCTGGGGCTGATCGCGCTGGAATTCCCCAAATACACCGACGGGCGCGCCTATTCGCAGGCCCGCATCCTGCGCGAGGAGCTGCGCTACGCGGGCGAATTGCGCGCCGTCGGCAACGTGCTGCTCGACCAGCTCCTGTTCATGCAGCGCTGCGGCTTCGACGCCTTCGAGCTGGCGCGGCCCGACGCCGAGCTGGCCTGGCGCAAGGCGGTCGCCGCCTTCACCGTCTTCCACCAGCCGACCGGCGACGGCCGCGCCACCATCCTCGAGCTGCGCCGCCGCGCCCTGTTCGAGCAGCGCGCCACCGCCACCTGGTCGGGCACGGCGGGCTAGCGATGGTTCCTTCGCTGCCTTTCGCCGGCCGCGATGCGGACTGGCTGAGCTTCTCCGCCGGCGCCGACGAAAAGAGCACCCGCCTGCTGCTGGAGGACGCCATAAACGGCTTCTTCCGCGACCGGATCGCGCTGGTCTCCTCCTTCGGCGCCGAAGCCGCCGTGCTGCTGCATCTGGTGGCGCGGATCGATCGCACCGTGCCGGTGATCTTCCTCGATACCGGCAAGCTGTTCGACCAGACGCTGCGCTATCGCGACGCGCTGGCCGCCCGGCTCGATCTCGCCGACCTGCGCGTCGTCGAACCCGACGCCACGGCGCTGGCGCTCTACGATCCCGACGGCCTGCTGTTCCGGCGCGATCCCGAGGCGTGCTGCCGGCTGCGCAAGGTCGAGCCGCTGGAGCGCGCGCTGCAAGGCTTCGCGGCCTGGATCGACGGGCGCCAGCGGTTCCAGGGCGGGCAGCGCGACGACATCGCCGTGATCGAGCAGAGCATGGGGCGGATCAAGTTCAATCCGCTGGCCCGCTGGTCGGCGCGCGAGATCGACTCCTATTTCTCCGCCTACGACCTGCCGCGCCATCCGCTCGCGGCCGAGGGCTACCGCTCGATCGGCTGCACGCCCTGCTCCGCCGCCGACGCGGCCGACGACCCTGCCCGTCCCGGCCGCTGGCGCGGCCAGGGCAAAAGAGAATCCGGCATTCGTCTGCCACATGGCTCCGCC
The DNA here is from genome assembly GCA_050181585.1 of Reyranellaceae bacterium. Taxonomy (GTDB): domain Bacteria; phylum Pseudomonadota; class Alphaproteobacteria; order Reyranellales; family JAQSWP01; genus JAQSWP01. The sequence goes on along the minus strand of JBFXDA010000001.1, from coordinate 163,000 downwards.
GCGTCGCCTCTAATCCACATTATTCCCTAGTTGAAAGAAATCCGCCTCCACAACCGGCGGCACGAATGAACAGGAAGCCCAAGGGAGCGTTTTCAACCATGTCCTCATGGACGACTGGAGGCCTCATGACCCGCCGATCGCTTTTGGCCGTGCTGAGCTTGCTGGCTCTGTCTTTCGCCGCCGCCCTGCTTCTGATCCCCGCCGGCAAGGCGCAGGCGCAAGGCAAGACCCTGCTCAACGTCTCCTACGATCCCACGCGCGAGCTCTATCGCGACTTCAACGCCAGCTTCGCCAAGGTCTGGAAGGCCAGGACCGGCGAGGATCTGACGATCCAGGCCTCGCATGGCGGCTCCGGCCGCCAGGCGCGCTCCGTCATCGACGGTCTGGACGCCGACGTCGTGACCCTGGCGCTGGCCTACGACATCGACGCCATCGCCGAGAAGGGGCTGATCGACGCCAACTGGCAGCAGCGCCTGCCGCAGAACGCCGCGCCCTACACCTCGACCATCGTGTTCCTGGTGCGCAAGGGCAACCCCAAGGCGATCAAGGACTGGAGCGATCTGGTGCGGCCCGACGTCAAGGTGGTGACGCCCAATCCCAAGACCTCGGGCGGCGCGCGCTGGAACTACCTGGCGGCCTGGGCCTACGAGCTGGGCCGGACCAACAACGACCAGGCCAAGGCCCGCGCCTTCGTCGAGGCGCTGTTCAAGAACGTGCCCGTGCTCGACACCGGCGCGCGCGGCTCGCTGATCACCTTCACCCAGCGCAATGTCGGCGACGTCTTCCTGTCGTGGGAGAACGAGGCGTTCCTGGCGGTCAACGAGCTGGGCAAGGACAAATTCGACATCGTGGTACCCAGCCTGTCGATCCTGGCCGAGCCGCCGGTGGCGGTGGTCGACAAGGTGGTCGACCGGCGCGGCACGCGCGCCCTGGCCGAAGCCTATCTGCAGCATCTCTACACGCCGGAAGGCCAGGAGATCGCCGCCAAACACTATTACCGGCCGCGCAATCCGGAAGTCGCCAAGCGCTATGCCGACACCTTCACCAACGTCAAGCTGATCACCATCGACGACACGTTCGGCGGCTGGCAGAAGGCGCAGAAGGAGCACTTCGCCGATGGCGGCGTGTTCGACCAGATCTACAAGCCGGGCAAGTAGGCGGTCATGACCGCAGCGGTCCTCCCTCGCCTCCCGCCGCTGCGGCAGCCCAGCGCCATCCCCGGTTTCGGGCTGGCGCTGGGCCTGACCGTGTTCTGGCTCGGCCTGATCGTGCTGGTGCCGCTGGCCAGCCTGTTCCTCAAGGCCGGCACGCTGGGCTGGAGCGGTTTCCTCGCCGCCGCCCTGAACGAGCGCGTCGTCGCCGCCCTGAAGCTGAGCTTCGGCATTTCGCTGGCGGCGGCCGCCGTCAACGCCGCGTTCGGCCTGATCCTGGCCTGGGTGCTGGTGCGCTACGACTTCCCCGGCAAGCGCATCGCCGACGCCATCGTCGATATCCCCTTCGCCCTGCCCACCGCCGTCGCCGGCATCGCGCTGACCGCGCTGTTCGCCGAGAACGGCTGGCTGGGCGCGCCGCTGGCCCTGCTGGGCATCAAGGTCGCCTTCACGCCGGCCGGCATCTTCGTCGCCCTGGTCTTCATCGGGCTGCCCTTCGTGGTGCGCACCTTGCAGCCCATCCTGCTCGACCTCGAGGCCGATTCGGAGGAATGCGCCGCCACGCTGGGCGCCAGCCGCTGGCAGACGTTCCGCCGCGTCACCTTCCCGATCCTGCTGCCCGGGCTGGCCACCGGCTTCGCCCTGGCTTTCGCCCGCGCCGTCGGCGAATACGGCTCGGTCATCTTCATCGCCGGCAACATGCCGATGATCTCCGAGATCGCCCCGCTGCTGATCGTCATCAAGCTGGAGGAATACGACTACGGCCAGGCGACGGCGATCGCCGCCGTCATGCTGATGCTGTCCTTCGTCCTGCTGCTGCTGATCAACCTGTTGCAGCGCTGGAGCCGCAACCGCCAGGGAGGCGCCGGAAAATGACGGTCGTCACCATGGACTATTCCGCTGGCGCCGCCCTCGCCGCCGCCGCCCGCCAGGACATCCGCGGCGAGCCGCGCTCGGTGCGGTTCGTGCTGCTGGGCATCGGCCTGGCGTTCCTGGCCGCGTTCATCGTCCTGCCGCTGGTCGTGGTCTTCGCCGAGGCTTTCCGCCAGGGCGTGGCGCCCTATCTGGCGACCTTGGCCGAACCCGCCGCGCTGGCGGCGATCAAGCTGACGCTGCTGGTCGCCGCCATCGCCGTGCCGCTCAACCTGGTGTTCGGCTTCCTCGCCGCCTGGGCCATCGCCAAGTTCGAGTTCCGCGGCAAGAGCCTGCTGACCACCTTCATCGACCTGCCCTTTTCGGTGTCGCCGGTCATCTCCGGCCTGGTCTATGTGCTGCTGTTCGGGCTGCAGGGCTGGCTGGGGCCGTGGCTGCAGGCGCACGACATCAAGATCATCTTCGCCCTGCCCGGCATCGTGCTGGCGACCGTCTTCGTCACCTTCCCCTTCGTCGCCCGCGAGCTGATCCCGCTGATGCAGGAGCAGGGCACGCAGGAGGAGGAAGCGGCGGTGTCGCTGGGCGCCGGCTTCTGGCAGACGGTGCGGCGGGTGACGCTGCCCAACGTGAAATGGGGCCTGCTCTACGGCGTGCTGCTGTGCAATGCGCGCGCCATGGGCGAATTCGGCGCCGTGTCCGTGGTCTCCGGCCACATCCGCGGCCTGACCAACACCATGCCGCTGCATGTCGAGATCCTCTACAACGAATACAACTTCGTCGCCGCCTTCGCCGTCGCCTCGCTGCTGGCCCTGCTGGCGCTGGCGACGCTGATCGCCAAATCGGCGGTCGAGTGGCGGCTGGGCCGGCGCGGCCCGGGCGGACATTGAGAACGGGGCGTCCATGAGCATCGACCTGATCGGCATCTCCAAGCGCTTCGGCGCCTTCACCGCGCTGGACGGCATCGACCTGCGCATCGGCTCGGGCGAGCTGATCGCGCTGCTCGGTCCCTCGGGCTCGGGCAAGACGACGCTGCTGCGCATCATCGCCGGGCTGGAATGGCCCGACAGCGGCGACGTGAAGCTGGACGGCGAGAGCACCGTGCAGCATTCGGTGCGCGAGCGGCAGATCGGCTTCGTGTTCCAGCACTACGCCCTGTTCCGCCACATGACGGTGTTCGAGAACGTCGCCTTCGGCCTGCGCGTGCGACCGCGCCGCGAGCGGCCAGCCGAGGCCGAGATCGCCGAGCGCGTGCAGCGCCTGCTCGACCTGGTGCAACTGGGTGGGCTGGCGCAGCGCTATCCCTCGCAGCTCTCCGGCGGCCAGCGCCAGCGCGTGGCGCTGGCGCGCGCACTGGCCATCGACCCCCGGGTGCTGCTGCTGGACGAGCCGTTCGGGGCGCTGGACGCCAAGGTGCGCAAGGACCTGCGCCGCTGGCTGCGCCGCCTGCACGACCAGCTCGGCACCACCACCGTCTTCGTCACCCACGACCAGGAGGAGGCGCTGGAACTGGCCGACCGCGTCGTGGTCATGGGCCAGGGCCGCATCGAGCAGGTCGGTTCGCCGGCCGCCGTCTACGGCCAGCCCAGCAATCCCTTCGTCTACAAGTTCCTGGGCAACGTGAACGAGATTCCCGGCCGCATCGAAGGCAACCGCGTGGTGCATCCCGCCATCGCCGTCGATGCGCTGGAGAACGAGGACAATATCGAGGGCGAGGCGGCACTGTTCGTGCGCCCGCACGATGTGCGCCTGCATCCCGACCCGCGCGGGCCCGCCACGGTGCGCTTCGTCGGCGTCGCCGGGCCGTTCGTGCGCGTGGAGGCCCTGTTCGACGACCAGGCGCTGCTGCTGGAAGCCGAGATCCCGCGCGAGGATTTCGCCGCCCTGGCGCTGGCGGTGGGCGAACGGGTGCGGCCGCATTTCCGCCGCGCACGCCTGTTCGCCCGCCAGCCGGGCCAGTTCGACCTCAACCCCGAGCAGGCGTCCCTGCTCTCCTCCAACCTCTAGGCAAGAAGCAAGAACGGAGACACCGATGAGCGAGTTCAAGAATCCCGAAACCGCCGTGCTGCATGCCGGCTGGCGCGCCGATCCGGCGACCGGCGCGGTGGCGGTGCCGATCTACCAGACCACCTCCTACCAGTTCCGGAACACCGACCACGCCTCGAACCTGTTCGCGCTGAAGGAGTTCGGCAACATCTACACCCGCATCATGAACCCGACCACCGACGTGCTGGAAAAGCGCGTCGCCGCACTGGAAGGCGGCGTGGCGGCGCTGGCGGTGGCGTCGGGCCAGGCGGCTTCCACCCTGGCGCTGCAGAACCTGGCGCAGGCCGGCGACAACGTGGTCAGCTCGACCGATCTCTACGGCGGCACCTGGAACCTGTTCGCCAACACGCTGAAGCAGCAGGGCATCGAGGTGCGCTTCGTCGATCCGGCCGATCCGGAGAATTTCCGCCGCGCCTCCGACGCGCGCACCCGCGCCTACTACGCCGAGACCCTGCCCAATCCCAAGCTGATCGTGTTCCCCATCGCCGAGGTGGCCAGGATCGGCCGCGAGCTGGGCATTCCGCTGATCATCGACAACACCGCCGCCCCGATCCTGGCGCGGCCCTTCGACCATGGCGCCGCCGTGGTCGTGTACTCGACCACCAAGTATATCGGCGGCCACGGCACCTCGATCGGCGGCGTCATCGTCGATGGCGGCAATTTCGACTGGGCCGCCCACCCCAAGCAGCAGCCGCTGCTGAACACGCCCGACCCCAGCTATCACGGCGCGGTGTGGACGGAAGCCGTCAAGCCGCTGGGACCGATCGCCTACATCATCAAGGCGCGCGTCACCCTGCTGCGCGACACCGGGGCGGCGATCTCGCCGTTCAACGCCTTCCAGATCATCCAGGGGCTGGAGACGCTGCCGCTGCGCATCCGCGAGCACAGCCGCAATGCCGCCGCCGTGGCCGAGTTCCTCGGCCAGCACCCGGCCGTCACCGGCGTGATCTTCCCCGGGGCGCAGAAGGGCGAGGCCAAAGCCCGCGCCGACCGCTATCTGAAGGGCGGCTATGGCGGGCTGGTCGGCTTCGAGCTGAAGGGCGGCCGCGAGGCGGGGCGCAAATTCATCGACGCGCTGCGGCTCTTCTATCACGTCGCCAATATCGGCGACGCGCGCAGCCTGGCCATCCACCCGGCCAGCACCACCCACTCGCAGCTTTCCGCCGACGAGCAGAAGGCCACCGGCGTGACCGACGGCTATGTCCGCCTCTCCGTCGGCATCGAGCATATCGACGACATCCTCGCCGATCTCAGGCAGGCGCTGGACGCGGCCACCGTCCGCCAGGCCGCCTGATCGGCCCACGATCCAACAGGAAAGACCGACCCATGTTCCGCAGACAATTCCTCGCCACCCTGGCCGGCGGCGCCGCGGGCGCCGCCCTGACGGGCCTGCCCTTCGCCGCCGCCCGCGCCCAGCAGGCGCCGGGCGACATCCTCAACGTCTCCTACGACATCGCCCGCGAGCTGTTCGCCGCCATCAACCCGGTGTTCGAGGAATACTGGAAGAAGAAAGGCAACCCCGCGGTCGCGGTGAAGCAGTCGCATGCCGGCACCTCGCGCCAGGCGCGCGCCATCCTGGAAGGGCTGCAGGCCGACGTCGTGACCTTCAACCAGGTCACCGATATCGACGTGCTGGCCAAGGGCGGCCTGCTGCCGGCCGACTGGCAGAAGAAATTCCCCAACAACGCCTCGCCCTACTACTCGCTGCCGGCCTTCCTGGTGCGCAAGGGCAACCCGAAGAACGTCAAGGACTGGCCGGACCTGGCGCGCGACGACGTCAAGCTGGTGTTCCCCAACCCCAAGACCTCGGGCAACGCGCGCTACACCTATCTGGCGGGCTATGCCGATGCGCTGGCCAAGAACGGCAACGACCAGGAGAAGGCCAAGGCCTACGCCAAGAAGATGCTGGCCAACGTGGCGGTATTCGACACCGGCGGGCGCGGCTCGACCACGACCTTCGTCGAGCGCCAGATCGGCGACGTGCTGATCACCTTCGAGGCGGAGGTTTTCTCCATCCGCCGCGAATACGGCGAGGACAAGTTCGACGTGGTGATCCCGCCCGCCTCGCTGCTGGCCGAGTTCCCGGTCGCGGTGGTCGAGAAGGTCGCCCAGCGGCGCGGCTCGACCGGGATCGCGCAGGGCTACCTCGAGTTCCTCTACAGCGAGGAGGCGCAGGAGATCGTCGCCAAGAGCTTCCATCGCGTGAACAACGAGAAGGTCAAGGCCAAGTACGCCGGCCAGTTCCCCAACGTGAAGCTCTACACCGTCGAGCAGGTGTTCGGCGGCTGGGAGAAGGTCAGCAAGGAGCATTTCGCCGAGGGCGGCATTCTCGACCAGGTGTTCGTCAAGCGCTGAACCGCCGCTTTGCCGCCGGCCGGCGATGGCGCTAGCATCGCCGGCCTTCGTTTTTCCGACGCTGGATTTTCCGCTGATGGCTGGCGCGCTCACCGCTCGCCGGGTGCTTCCCGGTTTCGGCCCGACCATGGGCCTGACGCTGTTCTACCTCTCCCTGGTGGTGCTGCTGCCCCTGGTGGCGCTGGCGCTGAAAACCGGCGAACTGGGTTTCTCGCGCTATATCGACATCGTCACCGGCCCGCGCACGCTGGCCTCCTTCCGCGTCACCCTGACCGCCGCCCTGCTCGCCACCGCGATCAATGCCGGCATCGGCCTGCTGCTGGCCTGGATCCTGGTGCGCTACGAGTTCCCCGGGAGGCGATTGCTGGACGCGCTGGTCGACCTGCCCTTCGCCCTGCCCACCGCCGTCGCCGGCATCGCGCTGACCGCGCTGTTCGCGCCCAATGGCTGGTTCGGCGCGCCGCTGGCGGCGCTGGGCATCAAGGTCGCCTACACGCCGCTCGGCATCGCCATCGCCATGGCCTTCACCTCCCTGCCCTTCGTGGTGCGCACCGTGCAGCCGGTGCTGGAGGACGTGCGGCCGGAGGTCGAGGAAGCCGCCGCCTCGCTGGGCGCCAGCGACTGGCAGATCTTCCGCAAGGTGATCTTCCCCACCATCCTGCCGGCCTTCATCGCCGGCTGCACCCTGGCCTTCGCGCGCTGCCTGGGCGAGTTCGGCGCGGTGATCTTCATCGCCGGCAACCTGCCGGAACAGACCGAGATCGCCGCCCTGCTGATCTTCATCCGGCTGGAGGAATACGACTACCCGGCCGCCGCCGCCCTGGCCTCGACCGTGCTGGTCGCCGCCCTGATCGTGCTGCTGGCGGCCAACTGGCTGCAGGCCCGCAGCCAGCGCCACAGCGAGAAGGCGCCATGAGCGCGGCCGAAGACACGCTGCCGCCGCTGCGCCGCCGCTCCCGGCCGGGGGCGCGCCGGGCGCTGATCGGCCTGGGCATCGTGCTGGCGCTGCTGCTGCTGGTGGCGCCGCTCGTGGTGATCTTCGCCGAGGCCTTCAGCAAGGGCCTGGCCTACTACGCCCGCAACATCGCCCATCCCGACACGCGGCACGCCATCTGGCTGACCGTGCTGACCGCCCTCGTGGTGGTGCCGATCAATATCGGCTTCGGCGTCGTCGCCGCCTGGGCCGTCACCAAGTTTCGCTTCCCCGGCAAGAAGCTCTTGATCGCGCTGATCGAGCTGCCCTTCTCCGTCTCGCCCATCGTCGCCGGCGTCATCTACATCCTGCTCTACGGCGCCAACGGCCTGCTGGGCCCGCTGCTGGCCGAGCACGACATCCGCCTGATGTTCGCCGTGCCCGGCATCTTCCTGGTGTCGCTGTTCGTCACCTCCCCGTTCGTGGCGCGCGAGATCATCCCGCTGATGCAGGCGCAGGGCAGCGACGACGAGGAGGCCGCCACCAGCCTGGGCGCCGGCTTCTGGCAGAGCTTCTTCCGCGTCACCCTGCCCAACATCAAATGGGCGCTGCTTTATGGCGCGGTGCTGTGCAACGCCCGCGTCATGGGCGAGTTCGGCGCCGTCTCGGTGGTGTCGGGCAACGTGCGCGGCGAGACCAACACCCTGCCGCTGCACATCGAGCTGCTCTATCACGACTACAACGCCGTCGGCGCCTTCGCCGCCGCCACCACCCTGACCGTGCTGGCGCTGGTCACCCTGGCGATCAAGACCCTGATCGAAGCCAAAGGCGGCGGCGAGCCGCATCGACCGCGGCACTGACCTGCCTCCGCCACACTTCGTCATGCTGAGCGTTAGCGAAGCATCTGCTCTCATGCGATAGACCGGAGTCGTGTAGAGAAGACCCTTCGCTAACGCTCGGGGTGACGGAAAAGAGTTTAAGGCGGCATAATGCGCCCCTCACGAGGGGTTCGATGAAAATCTGCATTTTCGGCGCCGGCGCGGTCGGCAGTTTCCTGGCGGCGCGGTTGGCGCAGGCGGGCAAGACGGTCAGCGTCATCGTGCGCGGCCCGCATCTGGCGGCGATCCGCAAGGACGGCCTGACGCTGCAGGCGCAGGACGGCGAAATCACCGTTCGCCTGCCCGCCTCCGACTCGCCCGCCGAGCTGGGGCCGCAGGACCTGGTCGTCGTCTCGGCCAAGACGCCCTCCCTGCCGCAGGTGGCGCAGGGCATGGCGCCGCTGCTGCATGCCGGGACCGCGGTGGCTTTCGCCGTCAACGGCGTGTTCTGGTTCTACGGCGACGGATTTGCGCCCAACGGCATGGTCCCCGACACGCGCCGGCTCGACCGCGACGGTTCCCTGCACCGGCTGATCGGCGTCGAGCGCTCGCTGGGCATGGTGGTGCGCTCCTCCAACGAGGTCATCGCCCCGGGCGTGGTGCGCAACGAGGGCGCCAATAACGGCTTCACGATCGGCGAGGCCATGCCGGACCGGGCCATGCCGAACCGGGCCGGCGACCGCGCGCCGGCGCTGGCCGCCGCGCTCGACGGCAGCGGCTTCGTCTGCGAGCCCCTGGCCGATATCCGCCGCGACATGTGGGCCAAGCTGGTGCGCAATTCGGCCAGTTCGCCGCTCTGCAGCCTGACCGGTTCGACCGTCGCCGACGCCTATAACGACCCGGCGATCGGCGAATTGGCCATGGCGCTGATGCGCGAAACCGCCTCGGTGGCGGCGGCGCACGGGTTCGCCGGGCTGCTGCCGGATGCCGCCCAAGCGGTGGGCATGGGCGTGGCGCTGCACCACAAGCCCTCGATGCTGCAGGACCTCGAGCGCGGCCGCACCATGGAGATCGACAGCCAGCTCGCCATCGTGCAGGACCTGGCGCGCCAGGCGAAGCTTGCGACGCCGGTGCTGGATACGGTGCTGCCGCTGCTGGCGATGCGGGCGAAAACGGCGGGCTGTTACCCGGCTTGAGCCGCCGCTTGCCGAAGCGCGGCAATTGGCTACCATTCGGCGGTAATCCCCTGGGGAGCCGCGATGCGCATCGCAACCGGGCTTCTGTGTGCCAGCGCCATCGGCATCTTGCTGGGGCCGACCGCGGCCACCGTGCTGCACGCGCGCAGCGAGGCGGGCCATGTCTATGGCGCGATCTCCTACAGCACGCGCAACGGCGCCTTCGGCTTTTCCACCCGCCATGGCGACAGCGACAGCGCCAACCGGGCGGCGCAGGAAAACTGCGCCAAGCGCGGCGCCGGCTGCCGCGTGATCATCAGCTTCTCCAATCTGTGCGCCTCGGTGGCGGCCGACGACGATGGCGGGGTGTTCTGGGGCACCGCCGGTACGCGGCTGGAGGCGCAGCGCCAGGTGATGTTCTATTGCCAGCGCGACGGCGATCCCAAGACCTGCGAGATCAAGGCCTGGGCGTGTTCGTTTCCGTGAGGCGTCGACGGGAAGCTGGAGCGGGTAGCGGGAATCGAACCCGCGCGTTCAGCTTGGGAAGCTGACAGGCTACCATTACATCATACCCGCCCGGGGCCGCCCCGGGGCCGCCCGGAGCCGATCGCAGCCGCGCCGATTATAGGCGGCGGCTCTTTCGCCGCAAGGGATCAGGGATTTTGCCGGTTCTGGCCCGCCGTTTGCTTCCGGTAGAATGATCGCGAGACTGCTCCTGGGGGAACAATGGACGCGCTTGTCGGCGAGTGGCTGAATCTCGTCATCCGCTGGACCCATGTCATCGCCGGCATCGCCTGGATCGGCTCCTCGTTCTATTTCAACTGGCTCGACGCCAAGCTGCGCCCGCCCAGCCCGGCGCGGCCGAAGGTCGAGGGCGAGGCCTGGCTGGTGCATTCCGGCGGCTTCTACCGGGTCGAGAAGATCGACGTGGCGCCGCAGGAGATCCCGGCCGAGCTGCACTGGTTCAAATGGGAGGCCGCCTTCACCTGGATCACCGGCTTCCTGCTGCTGATCCTGCTCTACCATCTGGGCCAGGGCGCCTTCCTGCAGGACGCGCCGCAGGGCTTCAGCGACCTGCTGGGTATCGGCGGCCTCATCGTCGGCCTGTCGATCGCCTGGACGATCTATGACCTCGCCTGGAAGTCGCCTTTGGGCGACAAGCCGCTGCTGGCCGGCGGGCTGCTGTTCGCGCTGCTGATCGCCGCCGCCTGGGGCCTGTCGCAGGTCATGACCGGCCAGGCGGCCTATCTGCATGTCGGCGCCGCGCTGGGCACGATCATGACCGCCAATGTCTGGATGCGCATCATCCCCGCCCAGCGCGCCCTGGTCGCCGCCGCCCGGGCCGGCGCCAAACCCGAGGCGCGCCTGGGCAAGGAGGCCAAGAAGCGCTCGATCCACAACAACTACATGACCCTGCCGGTCGTCTTCGTCATGCTGTCGACCCATTTCGCCAGCACCTGGGGCCACGAGTGGAACTGGGCCGTCCTGGCGGCGCTGATGCTGGTCGGCGCGGCGGTGCGGCACGCCTTCAACCTGCGCAACCGCGGCCGCAACGGCTTGTGGATCCTGCCGCTGGCCGCCCTGGCGATGCTGGTGCTTTACTATGTGGTCGCCGCGTCCTAGGAAGACGCCGCCAAGCCAAAGCGAGAAGTCGATGTTGCGTATCCTGCTGCTGCTGCCGTGGATGCTGTTCGCCCTGCCCGCCGGCGCACAGAGCGGCAATGCCGAGAACGGCGAGAAAGTGTTCAAGCGCTATTGCATGACCTGCCACATCGCCACCGCCAAGGGCCCCTCGCGCCAGGGCCCGACCCTGTTCGGCCTGATCGGCCGCCATTCGGGCTCGATCGAGGGCTTCCGCTACAGCGAGGCCAACAAGAAGGCCGACATCACCTGGGAGCCGGCGATTCTCGAGCAGTACCTGGCCGAGCCGCGCAAGATCGTGCCCGGCACCTCGATGGCCTTCGCCGGCATCCGCAAGGCCGACGAGCGCGCCGACCTGATCGCCTATCTGGCGACGCTGAAATAGCCATGCCGCACGGGCGCAAGGTCTCCGTCACCGGGCTGGGCTATGTCGGCCTGCCGGTGGCCGTGGCCTTCGCGCGCCAGGGCGCGGTTCTCGGCTACGACCACGACCCGCAGCGCGTCGCCCAGTTGCGCGCCGGCCAGGACCGCACCGGCGAGATCGAGCTGGAGGAGCTGCAGCAGCGCACGCTGCATTTCACCGACCGCGCCGCCGAGCTGCGCGGCAGCGACTTCCATATCGTCACCGTGCCGACCCCGATCGACGAGGCCAACGTGCCCGACCTGCAGCCGCTGTTGTCGGCGGCGCGCACGCTGGGCAAGCACGGGCTGAAGCGCGGCGACGTGGTGGTGTTCGAATCCACCGTCTATCCCGGCCTGACGGAAGAGGAATGCGTGCCGGCGATGGAGCGGGAATCGGGGCTGGCGTGCGGTGCGGACTTCGCCGTCGGCTATTCGCCCGAGCGCATCAACCCGGGCGACCGCACCCATCGGCTGGACAGCGTGCGCAAGGTGATCGCCGCCTGCGACGCCGCCACGCTCGACATCGTCGAGCGGGTCTATGGCAGCGTCGTCAAGGCCGGGCTGCACCGCGCCGCCAGCATCAAGGTGGCCGAGGCCGCCAAGGTGCTGGAGAACACCCAGCGCGACCTCAACATCGCGCTGATCAACGAGATGGCGCTGATCTGCCACCGGCTGGGCATCGACACCCGCGACGTGCTGGAGACCGCCGGCACCAAGTGGAACTTCCTGCCCTTCCGCCCCGGCCTGGTGGGCGGGCACTGCATCGGCGTCGATCCCTTCTACCTGACGCACAAGGCGATGCAGATCGGCTACCACCCGCAGGTCATCCTGGCGGGCCGCCGGGTCAACGACGGCATGGGCCGCTTCGTCGCCGGCGAGACCATCAAGCGGCTGATGGCGCGCGGCTTGAGCGGCCGGCCCACGGTCGCCATCCTGGGCGCCACCTTCAAGGAGAACGTGCCCGACGTGCGCAACACGCGCTGCGTCGACATCGTGCGCGAGCTGGAGGGTGCCGGCATCCAGGTGCAGGTGCACGATCCGCTGGCCGACGCCGGCGAGATGCGGATGCATTACGGCATCGAGCTGACGCCCAGGCACGCGCTGGCGCCGGCCGATGCGGTGATCCTGGCCGTCGCGCACGAGCAGTTCGTCAAGGGCGGCTGGACCCTGGCGCAATCCTGCCTGCGGCAGAAGCGCGGGCTGGTGGTCGACGTCCAGGCCGTCCTGGACCGCAGCGCCATCCCGGCCGGCGTCGAGCTGTGGCGGCTTTAGCCGTCTTCCGCCCGGCTATTCGGCCAGGGCGCGCGGCGCCACCACGGTCGGCCGCAGCGTCGGCCCCGGCTTCTGGCTGACGTTGCCGGCCTCGATCTCGATCACGCTGTCGGCCAGCCGCACCCAGGCGGGCTGGTGGGTGATGGCCAGCACCGTCAGCCCGGTCTCGCGCGAGATCTGGCAGACGTTCTCGACGATGGTGGCTTCGGTCTGCGGATCGAGCGCGCTGGTCGCCTCGTCCAGCACCAAAAGCTTGGGCTTGTGCACCAGCGCGCGGGCCAGCGCGATGCGTTGGCGCTGGCCGCCGGAGAGCAGCGCGCCGCGTTCGCCGACGATATGGTCGATGCCGTCGGGCAGCGCGGCGACGAACGGCCAGGCGCCGGCCAGGCGCAGCGCCTGCTCGATGTCCTCGCGGGTATAGACCGGATCGCCCAGGCCGACGTTCATGGCGATGGTGTCGTGGAACAGGATCAGCTCCTGCGGCACGTAGCCGATCATGCCGCGCCACAGCTTGGTGTCGATCTCGGCCAGGCTGACGCCGTCGATCAGCACCTCGCCACTGTCGGGCTCGTGCAGTCCCAGGATGATGTCGACCAGCGTCGTCTTGCCCGCGCCGGAGCGGCCGGTGATGGACGTCACCTTGCCCGCCTCGATCACGCAATTGGCCGCCACCAGCACGTCGTTCTTGGCGAAGCTCAGCGACACGTTGCGCATCACCACGCCGCGCTCGAAGCTGGGCGCCACGCCGGGATGCTCGCTTTCGCGCGCGCGCTGCGCGTCCTCGATGGCGTTCTCGACGAACCAGAAACTGGCCTCGGTGCCGCGGATCGCCTGCAGGTCCTGCTGCGCCTTGCCGATGACGTTGATCGACTTGATCAGGACCACGCCCATGGCCAGCAGCTCGGCCAGCGGAATGGTGTTGGTGGTCAGGGCGAAATAGCCGCCCACCACCAGGAACGCGATGATGGGGTCCTGCAGCGCGCGGTTGGCGCCCTTGGCGGTCATGTGCCGGCGCATGGCGCGCTCGATGGCGCGGATGTCGTTGGTCACCAGCCGCGCGAACTGGGCGTGCCGCGACATGGCCTTGACCGGCTTCAGGCCGATCAGCACGTCGGCCAGCCGCGTCACCATGTCCTTCATGCGCCGCGTCTGCAGGCGCGCGTTGTGCTTGGTGATGGTGATCAGCCGCTGCAGCGACAGCACCATGATCAGCCCGGCGACTATGGCGAGCGCCGCCAGCTGCCAGGAGATCAGCGCCGCCAAGCCGATATAGATGACGGCATGGATGGCGTGGGCGGCGAACTGCGCGACGGCGGCGAAGGCGTCGCCGGCGCGGTACGCCTCGTTGCCCAGCGCGTTGGCGAAGCGGCCCAGCGGCTCGCGGGTGAAGAAGCCCCAGCGCGCGTCGAGCAGCGCCTGCAGCAGGCGCAGGCGCATGCTGGTGCCGACCTCGGCCACGGCGCGGGCCACCTCGCGCATGGCCAGGATCATCAGCGCCGCCTTGCCGACCATGCCGAAGATCAGCAGCCCGACCAGCACCTGCGGCGTGGCGGGCAGGCCGACATAGTCGAGGCCGGAAATGACCATGCGGCCCAGGCTGGACACTTCGCCCGTGCCGGCGCCCTCGGTCAGCGCCAGGATCGGCACCAGGCTGGCGATGCCGATGCCTTCGACGACGCCGGCCACCGCCAGGCAGAAAACCACCGCCAGCGTGCGCGGCAGCGGCACCGAGGCGGCGATGCGCAGGATCGTCGAACCGCCCTGCTTCTTTTTTCGATTGCCTTTGCGACGCTTCAAGCTCTACTCCTGGCCCGGCTTCCGGCCGGGCTGCCGCCGTTTGGCCCGCCGACGCCGGCAACTATGCCACAGCGCACGGCGGAACGGGTCCGGAATTTCCAGAATCAGTGCCGATTCAAGGGGTTAATCCCAGGCTGGAAACCCCGGTGCAAATCCCGGCCGCGCTCTTAAATCACCAATCAATTGAACTTTCAACGTATGGTTTCCGCCCGCCACAGGAATGCCGCCGTGCCCGAAACCGATCACCCGACAGACGCGCCGAGCCGCGCCGGCCCGCCGATCTGGGCCCTGATGGCGGAGAAGCCCGGCGACAACGCCCAGATCGAGGCGGTGGCCAATGCGGCGGGCCTGCCCTGGCAGCGGCGCACCGTCGTGGTGCAGGAGCAGTGGCGCCTGGCCAAGCCGCCGATCGCCGTCGACATCTCCCATATCGACGCCGCCGCCGGCGATCCGCTCGAACCGCCCTGGCCGGACATGGTGATCACGGCCGGGCGACGGCTGTTCAATGTCGCGCTATGGATCAAGGCGCGCTCGCCGGCGACCAGGCTGGTGCTGGTGGGACGCCCGCACGGGCGCTTCGAGGCCTGCGACCTGATCGTCGCCGCGCCCCAGTTCCGCCTGCCGCCGCGCGACAATGTCGTCAACTTGTCGCTGCCGCTGCTGTTCCCCGCTGCCGACCGCATCGCCGCCGAGGCGGAAAAATGGCGCGCCGAGCTTGCCGGCATGGCGCGGCCGCTGACCGCGGTGCTGGTGGGGGCGCAGACCCAGCCCTTCCGCTTCGCGCCCGACGATGCGCGCCGCATGATGCGCCTGATCGCCACGACCAACGCCGGCGCGGGCTCGCTCTTCGTCACCACCAGCCGGCGCACGCCGCCGGCGGTGGCCGAGGCCATCGCGGCCAGCCTGTCGCCGGCGGACCGGCTGTTCCGCTGGCAGGCGGATGCCGCGCGCAATCCCTACCTGGCGCTGCTCGGGCTGGCCGACCGGTTCGTCGTCACCGGCGACAGCGCCTCGATGCTGACGGAAGTGGCGCGGCTGGGCCGGCCGCTGGCGATCTGCGAACTGCCGCCCGATCCGCGCCCCTCGCTGTGGCCGCAGCATCTGGCCCGCGCGCTCGGCGCCGCGCTGCACCGGCTGGCCGGCGAGGAAGGCGCGCGCGCGATCCTGCAGCGCCTGCGGCTGGGCGGCTCGCGCGACCTGACGGCGCTGCATCGCAAGCTCTACGCCATGGGCCGCGCCGTGAAGCTCGGCCAGCCCTATCCCGCGCCGGCGCCCGCCGGCCTCGACGACGAATTGGCGCGGGTCGCCAGCCGCATCCGGCAATTGCTGCCGCCGCGCTGAACCCTCAGTGCCTGGCCGCCAGCACGCAAGTGGCGGCCATGGCCGCTTTCTGCGGAAAATCCGCGGTCGCCCACTGCACGCGCAGGCCGTAATCGGCCAGGTCGCGCACGCGGGCGCGCAGATAGCCGTGCGCGTCGACGTAGCGGCGGCGCCGGCCGCGGGCGTTGAGGTCGAAAAAAGGCTCGATCATCAGCACGTGCCGGCGCGCCACCCGGGCGATCTCGCGCAGCGCCGGGCCGCGGATGGATTCCATCTGCTCCAGCGCCAGCACCGTCATCACCAGGTCGAAGCTGCCGTCGGGGAAAGGCAGATGCTGCGCCGAGCCTTGCGTGAACGTCACGCGCCGGAAGGCGGTCTCGTCGCGCATGCGATAGGGGGAATACGCGGCATTGGCCGCCGGAAAGCGCGCATGCGCGGCCTGGAAGGCGTGGGCGGCGGCGACGCCCTGCGACGTCAGTTCCAACCCGGCGAAGCGTGTGGCGGGGAAGCGGCCGGCCAGGAACAGCAGGTTGACGCCGTTGCCCGAGCCGACTTCCAGCACGCTGCGCGGCCGCGTCAACTCGATGGCGCGCATCGCCAGCATCAGCCGCACGCGCGCCCCGCCGAAGCGGCTGGCGATCCAGCGCCGCTCGCGCCATTCCCACGGCGCCCGGTCGCTCGGCGGCGGCGAGAGGCGGTAGAATCCGAAGTCGATACCGCGCCAGACTTGGCTGTATTCGCGCTCGATCTGCCGCGCCTCGCGGCGCGCGGGCGGCAGGAAGCGCAGCAGTCCGCGATGCCAGGAAGTCTGGCGCACCCGGCGGTCGCGCTTGGCGACGGCCCGGCGCCACGACTCGTCGCCGTCGCCGCAATGGCGGACAATGAAGGGCTTGAAGCAGTTTTCCAGTTCCGCCGCCGTGATGGCCAGCGGCGTCTCCTCCAACCTCTTGATACTCATAAACAATCCCACTACGCTTGGGCCCTGCATCGAGGCCCTTGCCGGGCGCCACAAAAGGCTTTTGCCCTGCCCGGGAACATGCCAAAAGTGCTGGCGTTCCCGGCCTCGCGTCGGGCATGCGCCCGACGGAGCGAGTGCGGCGACCAAGATGCGATCAGCGCGATTTTCCCCCCTCGAATGGGGCAGCCTCAAGGCGGTGATCCTGGCCCGCAAGCTGCTGGTGCGGGTGCCCCGCTCGCTGCTGCCCGAACGGCAGCGCCGCCTGCAGCGCTGGCTGCGCGGCAGCGAGGAGGCGATCCGCATCGGCCGCTCGCGCGCCGTCGTCGTGTCCTGCGCCAAGAGCGGCCGCACCTGGCTGCACGTCATGCTCGGCGCCTACGAGCAAGCCACCGGCCGCGACCTGCGCATCTACTTCACCCACGACAACTACATCCGCGACGTCGCCGGCGCCGAGGGCCGCCCCTGGCACCAGGGCGTGAAAGTGATCGTGCTGGCGCGCCATCCGGCCGATATTTCGCTCTCGATGTTCCATCACCTGCGCCACCGCATGACCCCGCGCAAGCGCTGGCTGAACTACTATCCCGAGCCGAAGCCCGACATGTCGCCGTTCGACTTCGTGCTGCGCGAGCCCAAGGGCATGGCGCACGCCGTCGGCCTGCTCAACCGCTGGGCGGCCGAGACGCGCGGCCGGCAGGACGCGCTGACCGTGCGCTACGAGGACCTGCGCGCCGACGCCCGCAAGGAGCTGGCGCGGCTCGTCGCCTTCGTCGACGGCAAGGTCGATCAGCAAGCGATCGACCAGGCGGTGGAGTACGGCTCGTTCGAGAACATGCAGCGGCGCGAGCGCGAGAGCGCCGACCGGCCGGACGCGCCGCGCAAGCTGAAGCCGGGCGACGCCGGCAACCTGCAGTCGTTCAAGACGCGCTCCGGCGAGGCCGGCGGCTATCGCCGCCAGTTCGACGCGGACCAAGTGTCGCAGATCGACGCGGTTGTGCGCGAAACCCTCGATCCGCACTATGGCTATGCGTCGGCGGCCGAAACGGCGGCGCGCGCTGCAGGCAGGTGATCCATGACCACGACCGGCACCGTCTTCGTCCACACCAACGAGAAGCAGATCGTCGGCGCCATCGTCTCGGCCTATTCGATGAAGCGCAATTCGCGCCACGCCGACGCCTTCGACGTGCAGATCATCCATTTCAAGGACTATCCGTTCCTGGCCGCCCGCGACGGCCAGGGCTTCCTGCGCGACGGCGTCACGCGCGTCTGGCGCAACGACGATTTGCAGTCCTTCACGCCGCTGCGCTTCATGCCGCCCAAGCTGATGGGCTATCAGGGCCGCGCCGTGGTGGTCGACCCCGACGTCTTCGCCGTCGGCGACGTCCACGAGCTGCTCAGCCGCGACATGCAGGGCAAGGCCCTGATGTGCAAGGGGCGCGGCGAGAAGAAGCAATACGCCTCCAGCGTCATGCTGCTGGACTGCGCCAGGCTGGCGCACTGGGACTGCGAGCGCGAGTTCGGCGAGCTGTTCGAATTCAAGCGCGACTACATGGACTGGATCTCGCTGAAATGCGAGCCGGAAGGCACCATCGGCCTGTTCGAGGAGGAGTGGAACCACTTCGACACGCTGAACGAGCACACCAAGATGCTGCACAACACGCGCCGGCGCACCCAGCCGTGGAAGAGCGGCTTGCCGATCGACTTCCAGCGCAACGAGAACAAGGTCAACGAGGCCGGATTCCTGCGCCGGCTGAAGCGCAGCCTGATCGGCGAGAAGCCGGCGGTCGAGCGCACCTATATCGACCATCCCGATCCCAACCAGGTGGCGTTCTTCTTCGGCCTGGTGCGCGAGTGCATGGAAAACGGGCTGATCAGCGAGGCCATGCTGCGCGAGCAGATGCGCCTCAACCACGTGCGCCACGACGCGCTGCGGCTGATCGATTCCCTCGACCGCCAGAAGGTCGCCTGACGCGAATCGGATTTCGAGGAAAGCGCGAGCGCTTCCTGAACATCAAAGGATAGGACCGAACTCGCCTTGCGGCCTCAGCGCAGCTTGCTCACCAGCTTGGCGGTGCCGTATTCCGACAGGTGGGTGTGGTCGAGGAACAGCGCCAGGGCGGCGAAATCGGTCTTCCTGTCCTCGATCTCCTGCCGCGCCAGATCGGCGATGTCGATGTAGAGCCAGCCCTTCGCGGTCGCCAGTTCGCGCAGCGCCTTGGCCTCCCGCGCGTATACCGGAT
Source organism: Reyranellaceae bacterium (assembly GCA_050181585.1). Classification (GTDB taxonomy): domain Bacteria; phylum Pseudomonadota; class Alphaproteobacteria; order Reyranellales; family JAQSWP01; genus JAQSWP01. The sequence goes on along the minus strand of JBFXDA010000001.1, from coordinate 144,045 downwards.
GCGCGCCGCCGCGCGTGCCTTCGATGCGCGTGAGGTGGGGCAGGACGTTGTAGATATAGGGCGCATAGACGACCGCGACCTTGGCGACGCGATGCTCGGCCGCCAGCCGGCCCAGCGCCTCGACCACCGCCTGGGGCGTGCCGAAAGCCTCGTCCTTCCTGAAATCGTTCTCGCAATAGACGTAGATGATGCGCGCCACCTGGCCCGGATAGCGCTTCAGGGCCTTTTCCAGCCGGCACAGATTCTGGCTGGCGGTCGAGCCGCTGGCGCCGATGCTGACATACTGCACCGCCTCGTCGGCGCGCTGGAGCTGCGAGGAGATCGTGTCCTTGTCGTCGAGCATCACGCCGACGGCGACGGAATCGCCGGCCACCAGCGCCTTGGCCGGGCGCGCCACCTCGGGCAGGGTGAGGCGCTCGCCGTTGCCGTTGGTCGAGTAGGCCGCCAGGTTGACCGCGTACTTGCCGACGAAGGCCGCCAGCGCCGGCGGCAGTTTGGCGTCGGCGTTGTAGAACATGCTGGGCGGGTCGAAGCGGTTGAAGTCGGCGTTCCTGACATAACTGGTCAGCTTGCGCAGATTGGGCCGCGACGTCAGGCATTCCTTGTCGTCGACGTCGTTGATCGAATTGCGCTCGTCCATCTGTTTGCGGTAGGGAACGTTGCCCATGCCGCCGCCGGCCGCGACCAGCTCGGGAATGATGGCTTCCAGCTCGGACTTGGCGGCCACCGGGAACACCCCCTGCTCCGCCGCCTTCGCTTCCGAGCGGCCCGACACCAGGCTGTAGGCGATGCTGCGGTCCGGCTTGCTCCACCGCACCAGCGCATAGCCGCCTTCGAAGGCAAGCCACAGGGCGGCGGCGATGACGCTCCAGACCGCGGTTGCAACGACGACCCCCCTCATGCGTCCCCTCCTCGAATTCCATTCGCTGCGGCGCGGCGGCTCAGCCGGCCGAGCCCGCGCCCGTCATCCCCAGCTCCCGCCCGCTCGCCCGGCGCGCCCTGTCGAGCAGCTCGAACGCGTCCCGCCGCACGTGCCGCCGGCCGATCTCCTCGCGCAGCATCGCCTCGCTGACGATGCCGGCCTCGAGGCATTCGCGCAGCAGGCCGAAGAAGAACGCCTCCTGCTTCGGATCGGGATGGGGCAGATAGTAGCCGCTGGCCGATTTCGCGCCCAGCCGGTGCAGCAGGCGGCGGTACCAGATTCCCGTGCGCGAGCTTCGCGTGGTGCCGCGCGGGGTGAAATCGGCCGGCAGGCCGGTCTTCCACGGCTGGGTGCGGCGATGGGTGTTGTGCAGCAGCCTTGTGCGCGGCTCCAGCGTGTCGAAATGGTTCCATTCCTCGCCCAGCTCGCCGAGCGTCCCCTCCGGCTCCTGCAGCAGCCACATCCAGTCGCGATAGTCGCGGCGGAACTCGAACAGCTCGGCGAACTGCCGCTCCGCCTGCCAGTGCCGCAGGCGGGCGCAATCGAGCAGCATGACGCTGGAAGCGTAGTGCGCCGGGCGGCGATGCGAGGCCGGCATGCGGCGGGCATGGATCGCCTTGCCCGCCATGTCGCGGCCCAGCAGTTCGGCGATGTCGCCGACGGCGAAGATATCGGGGTCCATGACCACGGCGCGGCCGGCATAGCCCATCAGTTCGGGCACCGTGAAGCGCAGCGGCGTGAAGGACTGCAGATCGTTCATGGTCCACAGCGCCCGGCCGCCTTCGCGCCGGTAATGCTGGCCTTCGTGCCGCGCCAGGAACGGGAAATCCTCGGCCCGGATGATGCGCACGTCGAACGCCTCGGGCCGCGCGGCATTGCGCTTCAGCGCGTATTCCGCCACCAGCGCCCCGATGATCTGCTTGGCGTTGGTGTGGATGAATACCGTTGGTTTCATGGCTCTACCGTTTCCGCTGCACCGTTTCCGCTGGCTGGCCGAATTATAGTACCGGGACCGCGGCTGCACACCTGCGGCAGGCGGCGCGCGGCGCGGCGGCCCGCCCCGGCAGCGGCCCACCCCGGCAGCGGCCCATCCGGCAGCGGCGAAGCGTCGCGCCCGCCCGGCAAAGCGGGGCCCCTCCCGCCGGCCAGACGACGCTTGCCGCCCCGCCCCGCAGGCCGCCTTCAGGCGAGTTGACAATTGCGGCGACATGCCCCATCCGTAACCCGCACCAAGGCCCAGCGAATGACAAAAGACGCGCAGTTCCACGAGAATTTCGACCGGAGCGAACGAGTAAAGAGCAGTTCCGATCGCGTTTTCGGTCTGGTCTTCTTCGTATTCTTCGCCGTGATCACGCTCTGGCCGGTGCTGTTCGGCAATCCGGTGCGCTGGTGGACCGCGCCCTTCGCCGGCATTTTCCTGGCGCTGGCGCTCTTGGCGCCGCGCGTGCTGGCGCCGCTCAACCGGTTGTGGACCGGCTTCGGCCTGCTGCTGCACCGGGTGGTCAATCCGCTGGTCATGGGCCTGCTGTTCTTCGTCGCCATCACGCCCATGGGCCTGGCGGTGCGGCTGCTGGGCAAGGACCTGCTGCGGCTGAAGCGCGATCCGGCCGCCGCCAGCTACTGGATCGAACGCAACCCGCCGGGACCGCCTGCCGACAGCATGCGGCGGCAGTTCTGACACTGGGGGTCTGACCGAGATGTGGCTGATTCAAGAATTGTGGGCTTTCATGCGCGCCCGGAAGAAGTACTGGCTGGCGCCGGTGCTGATCCTGCTGGTCGTGTTCGGCGGCCTTCTGGTCCTGGCCAAGGGCTCGGCGGTGGCGCCTTTCATCTACACGATCTTCTGATCCCGCGGACGGCCGGCCGGCATGCGCATCCTGGGGATCTCGGCGTTCTACCATGACAGTGCCGCCGCACTGGTGCGGGACGGCGAGATCGTGGCGGCGGCGCAGGAGGAGCGCTTCACGCGCAAGAAGCACGATTCGGGCTTCCCCACCAAGGCGATCGATTTCTGCCTGGCCGCCGAGGGCGTCGGGCTGGACGCGATCGACTTCATCGCCTTCTACGACAAGCCGTTCCTGAAGTTCGAGCGCCTGCTCGAGACCTACCTGGCCTTCGCGCCCAGCGGCTTCCGCTCCTTCCGCATGGCCATGCCGGTGTGGCTGAAGGAGAAGCTCTACCAGAAGATCCTGCTGCGCGACGAATTGAAGAACTGGCTGCCCGACTTCGACTGGCAGAACAAGCTGCTGTTCAGCGAGCACCACCAGAGCCACGCCGCCAGCGCCTTCTATCCCTCGCCCTTCGAGGAGGCGGCGATCCTGACCATGGACGGGGTCGGCGAATGGGCCACCACGTCGATGGGCTTCGGCAGCGGCAACCGCATCGAGATGCGCAAGGAGATCCATTTCCCGCACTCGCTGGGCCTGCTCTATTCGGCCTTCACCTACTACACCGGCTTCAAGGTCAATTCCGGCGAGTACAAGGTCATGGGGCTGGCGCCCTATGGCGAGCCGAAATTCAAGGACCGCATCCTCGAGCATCTGATCGACGTCAAGCAGGACGGCTCGTTCCGCCTCGACCTGTCCTATTTCGACTACTGCACCGGCTTGCGCATGACCAACCGCAAGTTCGACGAGCTGATGGGCGGGCCGGCGCGCCAGCCGGAGGAGCTGCTGACGCAGCGGCACATGGACCTCGCCGCCTCGATCCAGGCGGTGACCGAGCACGTGGTGCTGAAGCTGGCGCGCTCGACGGCGCGCGACACCGGGGCGCGCAATCTGTGCCTGGCCGGCGGCGTGGCGCTGAACTGCGTCGCCAACGGCAAGGTGCTGCGCGACCAGGCTTTCGACAATGTCTGGATCCAGCCGGCGGCCGGCGACGCCGGCGGCGCGCTGGGCGCCGCACTGGCCGCCTATCACAGCTTCGGCAACGGCCCGCGCCACGTCAACGGCGCGCTCGACGCCATGCACGGCTCCTATCTCGGCCCGCAGTTCGAGCAGGCCGAGATCGAACGGCGGCTCACCGCCGCCGGCGCCAAATTCGCCGTGCTGGGCGAGGAGGAGACCGTTGCGGCGACGGCGCAGGCGCTGGCCGAGGAGAAGGCGGTGGGCTGGTTCCAGGGCCGCATGGAGTTCGGGCCGCGGGCGCTGGGCGGCCGCTCGATCCTGGGCGATCCGCGCTCGCCCGCCATGCAGAAGACCCTCAACCTCAAGGTCAAGTACCGCGAATCCTTCCGCCCCTTCGCGCCCTCGGTGCTGCGCGAGGACGTGGCGAACTGGTTCGAGCTCGACGGCGACAGCCCCTACATGCTGCTGGTGGCCGACGTGCAGGCGCCGCGGCGGCGTCCGATGACGGCCGAGGAGCAGGCGCTGTTCGGCATCGACAAACTGAACGTGCCGCGCTCGGACATTCCCGCCGTCACCCATGTCGACTACTCGGCCCGCATCCAGACCGTCCACGCCCAGACCAATCCGCGCTACCACGCGCTGATCTCGGCGTTCAAGGCGCTGACCGGCTGCCCGGTGGTGGTCAACACCAGCTTCAACGTGCGCGGCGAGCCGATCGTCTGCACGCCGGAAGACGCGTTCCGCTGCTTCATGGGTTCGGAGATCGAGGTGCTGGTGGTGGGCAACTGCTTCCTGCGCAAGGAAGACCAGGACCCGGCCCTGAAGCTCGACTACAAGAACGCCTTCGAGCTGGATTAGAGCGGATCACGATCGGACGGAAGCGCGGACGCTTCCGTCCGATCGTGTGAATCCGCTCTATCTTTTAATGAATAGAGCGAATTCACATGTTTTGACGGGATCGCGAGCGATTCCGTCAAAACATGATTTGCTCTAGGAAATAATCCGCTGCCCGCGGCCTACTGGCCGCCCAGCAGCTCGCGCACCGCGGGCGCCACGGCTTCGGCCAGCGCCTTGTGGCCTTCCGCCGTCAGATGCACGTTGCTGGGGAAGAACAGTAGCGGCCGCTCCCTGGCCAGCTCGCGCATCCGCGCCGTGGCGTCGAAATACCTGACGCCCAGCCGGGCGCTGTTGTCGGCGAACCATTGCCGCTGCACGTCGCTGTAGCGGCGCATGGCTGCGGTGATGGCGGCGTCCTCGTATTCGATCGTCTCGGCATAGGTGGTGTAGGCGGCGGGCACCAGCACGACCAGCGGCACGAAGCCCATCTGGCGCGACAGGGCGGCGAAGGCGGCGACGCTGTCCTCGTAGAGCCGGGGCGATATCCGGCCCTGCTCGATCTGCTGCGCCAGCTTCAGCTCGTCGACGTCGCCGTTGTTGACGTTGAGCGGCACGCGCCTGCCCTGGACCGTCACGGAATAGCGGAAATTCGCGCCGCCGCTGTCGCGCAGCGACCTGATCGCCACCTCGACGCCGCCCTTGAGGAAAGCCAGCGCGTAGCTGGCGGCGAAGAGGCCGCCGGCGCCCGCGTCCTTGCGCGGCCGGCCGTCGCGCGCCTTGAACCGGTGGAAGCGTTCGATGTCGCGCAGGTCGTTGGATTCGGCGATGGTCATGACGACGATCTTCGGCGCCAGCCCGCCGCCGAACCGGCGCAGGGTCTCGAGATATTCGTAGGGACCGACGCCGGGCACGGCGAGGTTGTAGGCGTTGATGCCCAGCATCTCGCCCAGCCGGGCCGTGTAGTTGTCGGCCGCCACCACGGCGGTGCAGTTGGGGATCGAGCCGCCGATCGAGGCGACGTGGATCGGCCGGCGCTCGGCCAGGCCGGGCGGATTGCAGAAGCCCAGCGAGTCGGTGTCGAAATGCTCGACGCCGCCGATCTCGGCATCCGGCTGGTCGACCGGCCGCACGTAGCGCCGGTTGGGGAAGTGCAGGGCGAGATCGGGCCCCTTGTCGGCGCGCTCGGCCGAAGCGACGATCAGCCGGTCGGCCTGGGTGGCCAGGCCGAGCCGGCCGGCGATCTCGGTGCGCAGGGAGGGGTGGAAGCGCTCCAGCACGGCGACGCCGATCAGCGACGGCATCAGCCGCAGCATGCCCTCCGCCAGCAGCAGCATGACCAGAACGGTGACGGCCACCGTCGCGACGCGGATGGCGATCTCGCGCATACCTCAGTTTCCCGCCGCGACCAGGTCGGGAAAGGATTTGCGCAGTTCGGCCGCGAGCAGGGCGGCGAAGCGCTCGTTGGCGATCCGGTTGGGATGGGCGTCGGTGGGCGAGACCCACAGCGACTCCGGCGGCAGCGCCGCCACCGACGGCAACAGGTCGACGAAGGGCACGTTCTCGGCCGCGGCCAGCGCGCGCACCGCCTGGGTGACGGCGGCGAAGGGATAGTCCTGCAGCACGTGCAGTTCGGGATAGTTGGCGATCAGCAGCTTGATGCCGCGCTCGCGGCAGCGGCGGGCGAGATCGCGGATCGACTGCTGCGCCGCCTGCCAGGCGGCGGCATCGGGGCGATAGAGGTTGCTATAGTATTCGCGCCAGTCGGCCTTGCCGAAATAGGCGCGCGAGAGCGTGTCGAAGGCGCTGAGCCCGGCGACGGCGGCGTAGGAACGTTCGGCCAGCGCGCTCTGCTTGCGCAGCGGCGTCGGCTCGGCGTCGTTGATGAAGTAGTTCAGCACCACGATGTCGGGATCGAGCTGCAGCCCGCGGTTCAGGAAATAGGTGACTTCCTGCACCGTGTTGTAGTTGCCGACGCCGGTGTTGATCACCTCGTAGCGCGGCGCGGCGGTGCCGGCGTTGAGCAGGCGCTCGACCATCTTCGACGGCGTGTCCTCGATGCGCACGCCCCAGCCGAAGGTGACCGAATCGCCCAGCATCACGATGCGCACCGCGCCCGCGGGCTTGGCAGGCGTATAGTCCCGGTCGCGCAGCCCCAGCGCGTTGATCGACACCGGCACGCCCATGAAGTGGCCGGCAGTGCTGGGCCGGTGTTCGTGGCCCAGGCCGGGAACGTCGGATTCGCGCTTGATCTCCTTGGCGTATTTCCACATTTCCAGATCGAAATGCATGCCGTCATCGACCACGACGCGGCTGAATATCTCGGCCAACGCGGCGGTCAGCACGACCGCCACCACGAACGATACCAGGGTACCGACGATACGAACGGCAAGGCGGGGCTGGGCGGGCGGTTTTTCCTGCGGATCGGCCATGGAACTCGGGCTGCTTAATCCAGGCGGGCGGCGCGGCCTGCCGCGGAACGAAGGGTGGCGGATATATTCACAAGCACCGTCAGGCGTATAGCCAATCGTTCCGCCCCTGTCGAGGACATGCCGCCACGCCGCGAAACCCGATGCGCCGGCCTTATTGGCTGGCCTGGCGCGCCAGCAGCGCCTGCTGGTCGCGGTTGAGGCGGCGGAACAGCCAGATCGCCCAGACGAGCTGGATCGCCACCACCAGCAGCGGCACCAGCACGAAGGCCGCCTGTTCGCCTCCCGACCCCGCCGGCTCGTCGATGCCGGCGAGGAAGAGCGGCGCATCGTAGAGCCCGTGCAGGGACATCGGCACCAGCAGGCACAGCAGCCACCAGCGGCCGGCGCGCTGCGGCTCGAACCGCGCCAGACCGGCGAAGAACCCCATCAGGACCCCGTCCAGCCCGTGGCTGGGCACGGACAGGAAGGCGCGCAGCAGCGCCACCTCGACCCAGTCGGGGCCGGCGCTCATCAGGTAGAAGATGTTCTCCAGCGCGGCGAAGCCGAGCGACGCGGTCATGCCGTAGACCAGACCGTCCATCGGCTCGTCGAAATGCGAATGCCGCATGCAGTAGAAGAACAGCACGGCGAACTTGGTCAGCTCCTCCGGGATCGCCGCGCCGAGAAAGGCCACCGCCACCGGCCCCCAGAACGGGTCCTGGATCGCCATCAGCGGCTCGTAGGCGACATAGCCGATCGCCAGCACCGGGATCACCGAGACCATGCCCCAGAAGAACGTGGCCAGGATGACGCGGTTGGGCTCCGGGAACAGGTCCCAGCGGATGAAGATGCGCAATACCAGAAAGGCCGGCGCCACCGCGGCCAGGAGGATGATCAGATCGAGCATGGCGGGCGCAGTCTAGAGCGGATCACGATCAGACGGAAGCGCATGCGCTTCCGTCTGATCGTGTGAATCCGCTCTATCTTTTAATGATTAGAGCAAATTCACATGTTTTGACGGGATCGCAAGCGATTCCGTCAAAACATGATTTGCTCTAGCACAAGACGAAGGCTGCCGGGCGGCAAAGCCTTGGCCGACGCGAAGGCGCTTGCTAGCCTCGCCGCCATGTTCGAGATCGACCGCCTGCTGAGCGAGCCGGAGCGCGCCGCCATCGCCCGCGCCCGGCGCTTCGCCGATTCCTATGTCGGCCCCCGCGCCCAGGCTTGGCAGGACGCGCAGGAATTCCCGCGCCAGGCGCTGGTCGAGGCCTGCGCCCAGGGCCTGGCCGATCTGGAGCTGAGCCGCGATCACGGCGGCCAGGGCTTGAGCTTCATCGCCAAGCTGCGCGCCATCGAGGCCATCGCGCGCCAGGACATGGCCTTCGCCTTCTCGCTGGTCAACCACCACAACGCCCTGACCCGCATCGCCCGCGACGCCAAGGGCGACGTGCGCGAACTGGTCGCCGCCATGCGGCGGGGCGAGATCGTCGGCTGCACGGCGCTGACCGAACCGGGCGCCGGTTCCGATTTCGCCGCCATCCGCACCACGGCGCGGCGGGACGGCGAGGGCTGGCTCCTGGACGGCGCCAAGACCTGGATCACCAATGCCGCCGTGGCCGGCGCCGTCATCTGCTACGCCCAGACCGAGCCCGGCGCGGGCTGGCGTGGCATCGCCGCCTTCCTGGTGCGCGACGACCGGCCGGGCTTCGTGCGCGAGGCGCCGCTGCGCTTCCATGGCGGCTCGGCCATCGGCGCCGGCGGCTTCCGCCTGGAGAACTATCGCGCCCGCGGCGAGGAGATGCTGCAGCCGCCCGGCGCCGGCTTCAAGGCGGCGATGGCCGGCATCAACGGGGCGCGCACCTATGTCGCCGGCCTGTGCTGCGCCATGCTGGAGGCCAGCCTGGAGACCGCCGCGCGCTACGGCCTGCAGCGGCGGATCTTCGGCCAGCCGATCCTCGAGCACGAGGGGCAGCGCTGGGCCCTGGCCGACATCGCCACCGAGCTGGAGGCCGCGCGCCTGCTCACCGACAAGGCGGCGCTGATCGTGCAGCAGGGCGGCGATGCGGTGCTGGCCGCCGCCCACTGCAAGAAATTCGCCGTGCGCGTGGCGCTGAAGGGGCTGGCCGACTGCATCCAGCTCATGGGCGCGGAAGGGCTGAAGAGCCAGTACGTGCTGGGAAGGCACCTGACCAACGCCAAGCTCTGCGCCTTCACCGACGGCTCGACCGAAATCCAGAACGAGCGCATCGGCCGGCATTTGATGCAGCGATTTTCCGACTGAACCACAGAGACACAGAGGCACAGAGGACATCATCGTCTCTGTGTCTCTGTGCCTCTGTGGTTGATCGTACCTACCCCCACGGGCCGCGCACGCGCGGCCGGGCGGGGCGGAACACCGGCATCAGCACCATGCCGGCGACGAAGCCGCCGACATGGGCCCAGAAGGCGACGCCGCCCTCCTCGCCGACCGGCGCCAGGGCGGCGTTGACGAGCTGCAGCACGAACCACAGTCCCAGCACGACGATGGCGCGCATATGCACCACGGTGATGATGCCGAACATCACCAGCACCCGCACCCGGGCGTGCGGGAACAGCAGCAGATAGGCGCCCAGCACGCCGGAAATGGCGCCCGAGGCGCCGATCATCGGCACGCCGGAGGCGGTGTCGGTGACAGCCTGGGTGAAGGCGGCGGCCACGCCGCACAGCAGGTAGAAGATCGCGAAACGCGGCTTGCCGAACGTGTCCTCGATGTTGTTGCCGAAGATCCACAGGAACAGCATGTTGCCGATGATGTGCATGAAATCGCCATGCAGGAACATCGAGGTGAAGATCTTGCTCCAGGCCGGCACGTCGTCGGCCTCCAGGCCGCCCGGCCCCAGCACGTCGCCCGGGATGAAGCCCCAGCGGAACACGAAGGCCTCGGCCTGCGCCGGCGGCAGGGTGATCTGGTAGAGGAAGACGGCGACGCAGATGCCGATGAAGGTCAGGGTCAGGACCGGCCGGCTGCTGGCGGGATTGTCGTCGCCGATGGGAAACATGCGTCAGGCGGCCAGCACCGGCTGCCACAGCCGGGCGATCTCCTCGGCGTCGCCCGCCAGCCGGCGCGGCATGGCGACGTCGCCGGTGTCGACGTAGCGCTCGTGGTTCTCCTCCAGGCTGCGCGGCTCGTAGAGATAGTTCACCATGGTGCCGAAGGACTGCCTCAGCCCCTTCTCCGACAGGTCGGCGGCGACGTCGATGCGCTCCAGCCGCGCCCCGTTGGCGAGATGGAAATGCGCCACCGGATCGGCCACGCCCGCCCCGCGCCGGCTCTGGGTCAGATAGGCCAGGGTCAGCCGCTGCAAGCCCTTCTGCGCCGCCGCCGGCAGCGGCTCGCCCGCGCCCAGCAGCCCGTCGAGGCCGGCGATGGGATCGACATAGCCGTTCTGCCGCAGCAGCCGCCACGTCTCCTCGCCCAGCAGCGCCTCCAGCCGCGCCTGGCTGAACGCCTCCTTGTCCTGCAGCGCCCGGCGCATGCCGGGCACCGGCGACAGGGTGGCGAAGGTCTTTATGCCCGGCAGCTCGGCCTGCAATTCGCTGACCACCTGCTTGATCAGGAAATTGCCGAAGGAAATGCCGCGCAACCCGTCCTGGCAGTTGCTGATGGAATAGAAGATGGCGGTATCGGCCTCGGCCGGATCGCCGACCGCGCGATCCTTGGCGATCAGGGGCGCGATGGCCTCGGACATGCCGTCGACCAGCGCCACCTCGACGAAGATCAGCGGCTCGTTCGGCATGGCGGGATGGAAGAAGCCGAAGCAGCGGCGATCCGCCGCCAGCCGCAGGCGCAGATCGTCCCAGCCGTCGATCTCGTGCACCGCCTCGTAGCGGATCAGCTTCTCCAGCACCGCCGCCGGGGTGTTCCAGTCGATGCGCTCCAGCGCCAGGAAGCCGCGGTTGAACCACGACGCCAGCAAATGGCGCATGTCCTCGTCGATGCCGCGCAGCTCGGGATGGCCGGGCAGCAATTCCAGCAGGCAGCGGCGCAGCTCGACCAGGGTGGCGGTGCCGTCGGGCGCCATGTTCAGCCGCCGGAACAGCTCCTGGCGCGGCGATTCGACGGCCTTGCGCAAGGCGCCCAGCGCCGCGTCGTCGGGCTGGCGCTGCCAGCGCGCCACCGCCTCGTCGATCGCCGTCCGCTCGCCGACGAAGTCGCGCGCCAGCGTCTGCAGGAAACCGGCCAGCGCCTCGGGCGACATGGCGCGGATCAGCCGCGCCAGCTCCTGCGCCAGCGCCAGGCCGGACGCCTCGCCGCGCTGCGCCAGCAGGCGGCGGGCCAGCTCGCCCGCCTCCGGCTCGCGCTTGCCGGTCGCCAGGCGCAGGATGTCGCGCCCGCGATCGGCGATCGACCCGACCTGATCGCGCCAGAAACTGCCGAACATTCGCACAACCCCCTATCGCGTTGCATCCATCATAGGATGCCGACCGAACGCGGCAAAGCGATGACGGTTCACCACGGCGGCGGCAGTAAAATCGCCGCCGCGCCGGCCGCCAGCGCCGCAAAAAGCGGCAGCGCCACGCGCCAGGCCACCGAAGCGGTGCCGCGGACCGCCACGATCGCCACTTTCACCGCCGTATTCACGGCGACCGCCACCAGGATCGCCCCGGCGGCAATCGTGCGATCCAGCCCCCGCCCCGCCAGGTCGGCGACGGACAGGCTGATGGCGTCGACATCGGCCAGGCCGGAAATCGCCGCCAGCGCGAACAGGCTGCGATCGCCGAACCAGTGGTGCAGGGCGGCGGCCAGCAATTCGATGGCGCCCAGCAGCAGGCCGAACTGCAGCGCCAGGCGCAGCGAGGTGGGATCGCGCGGCTCGAACTCGCCGCCGGGCCCGCGCGCCAGCAGCGCGCCGCCCGCCATGCCGACCATGCCGGCCACGCCCAGCGGCCAGGCCAGTTGCAGGCCCAGCGCCAGGTCGATGGCGCCCACAATCAGCGCGCAGCGCCAGAACATCATCGACGAGGCGACCACGATCCCCGCCGCCAGCGCGTTGGGAACCGCCTGCGGCTCGCGCGCCCGGCCGGCCAGCGACAGCGCCACCGCGGTGGACGACACCAGCCCGCCCAGCGCGCCGGTCAGCAGCACGCCGCGGCCGGCGCCGAACAGGCGGATGGCGACGTAGCCGGCGAAGGAGACGCCGGCGATCAGCACCACCATCAGCCAGATGCGGTAGGGATTGAGCGCCTCGAACGGGCCGAAGCCCTTGTCGGGCAGCACCGGCAGGATGACGGCGGAGATCAGCAGCAACTGCACCGCGGCGCGCAGCTCGACCCGCTTCAGCCGCTCGATGCCCAGATGCATCTCCCGCTTCAGCCCCAGCAGCGCCGTCAGCACCACCGCCGCGGCCGCCGCATGCTCGATCTCGCCCAGCACCGCCACGATGCCGAGCGCGAAAGTCGCCAGGGTGGCGAACAGCGTGGTGGCGCCGATGTCGCGCCGCCGCCGCTGGCCGTGCCAGAAGGCGAACAGCACGAGGGCGACGAAGCTGGGGATCGCCGCCGCCAGCACCGCCCAATGCGTGTGCTGCGTCAGCACCGCCACCAGCCCGCCGCTCAAGCCGATGATGCCGAAGGTGCGCAGGCCGGCGACGCGGCTGCCTTCGGGCTCGTCGCGCTGGGAGAAGCCGCGCTCCAGCCCGATCAGCAAGCCGATGGCCAGCGCCAGGCCCAGGCGCAGCAGCGTGTCGAGAGCGGGATCGTCCAAAACGGGGGCTCTGTCAGAAGTTACAGGTGGCGGCGGCGGCCGGTCGCCCTAGCCTCGCCGGCAGCGAAGCTTAGCGCGGGAGGAGAGGAAAATGACACCGGTCGAACGGCGCAACGCGGCGACCATCCGCAAGGTCTACCAGGGCTACGACAGGACGGAATCGACCCCGGAACGGCGCCTGGCCGCCGTGCTGGCGCCGGTCGGCGACGACACGGTCTATGTCGAGCACGCGCCCCGGGAGAAGATGGCCTGGGGCGGAATCTACGAGGGCCGCGACGGCGTGCTGGCGTTTCTCGAAAGGATATCGGCCGAGCTGGAGCACGAAGCCTTCACCTGCGAGGGCGTGGTGGCGCGGGGGCCCTGGGTTTTCGCCTGGGGCCGCCTGCGCACGAGATGCCGCAAGACGGGGCGGCGCTCGGAGGCGGAGTGGCAGCATCGCATCCGCATGAAAGGCGGCCGGATCGTCGAATGGCACGAGTTCTACGACACGCTGCGCTCGGCGATGGATCTGGGCCGCCTCTAACCCGTGGGCTCGGGAGCCGTCGCCAGTTGCAGCAGCCGGTGCAGCGGCGTCTCGCGGAAGCCCAGCTCTTCCAGATGCAGCACGGTGCTGGCGAAATAGTCGAGGCAGCGGCCGCGCTGGCCGACGCCGGCGCGGATCAGCGCCGCCGCCTGCTGCGGCGCCAGCCGGCCGGCATATTGCGGATGGCCGCGATCGGCGACATAGGTCAGCGCCTGCACCGTCGCGCCGCCATCGAGCAGCACCGGCAGCGTCTTTTCCTTGTAGACCCCGTCATTGCCGATCTCGCGCTCCCACAGATAGGCGCGCACTTCCTGCTCGCGCTCGGCAGCGACGCGATAGACCAGCCCGCGGCAGGCCCCGCCACGATCCAGCCCCAGCACCAGGCCGGGATTGTCAGGCGTGCCGCGATAATAGTGCGAATAGATGCAGAAGGCGCGGTGATAGCCGCGCAGCAGGCCCGGCCGCCGCGCCTCGAAGGCGAAGCCCGGGTCCCACATCAGCGAGCCATAGGCGAAGACGTGCAGATCGCCGGCCATGGCTCAGGCCGCTTTCGCCGGCCGCGTCGCCAGCGCCACGCCGCAGGCGACCAGCGCCATGCCGAGCAGCGCCAGCGCGCCCAGCCGCTCGTCGAACAGGAAGAAGGCGATGATCGCCGTGCAGGGCGGCACCAGGTAGAACAGGGCGGCGGTGCGCGAGGCCGCGCCATGGCGCAGCAGGTAGAACAGCAGCGAGATGGCGCCGATCGACAGCACCACGATCGACCAGGTGAGCGCGAAGACGAATTCGCCGGTCCATTGCACCTGGCGCGTCTCGATGGCGAAGGCGAAGATCGCGACATAGAGCGTGGTGGCGAAATACTGGATCGCCGTGCCCGAGCGCAGGTCGAGCGCCGGACAGAAGCGCTTCTGGTAGACCGTGCCGGCGGTGATGCCCAGCAGCGCGATGCCCGACAGCGCCACCGACCACAGCCCGTCGAAGGTCAGGTTCAGCTTCTCCCATACCACCAGCGTCACCCCCACCAGCCCCAGCAGCAGGCCGATCCATTGCTGGCGGCTGACGCGCTCGCCCAGCATCGGGCCGACGATGGCGGCGGTCAGCAGCGGCTGCAGCCCCACGATCAGCGCCGACACGCCCGAGGGCAGGCCGTGATAGATCGAATCGAAGACGCAGGAGATGTAGACCGCGTGCACCAGCAGGCCGGCGACCGCGATGTGCCCCCAGTCCTGCCAGCGTTTCGGCCACGGCGCGCGCAGCAGCAGTGCGGCGGCCGCCAGCATCAGGGTGACGATGCCGTAGCGCAGCAGCAGGAAGGTGTAGGGCTCGGCATAGGGCAGGCCCAGCTTGGCGCTGATGAAGCCGGTGCTCCACAGCGGCACGAACAGCGCCGGCAGCAGCACGGCCTGCCAGCGCGGCAGGGGCGCGGAGCTGGAAGCGGATGGGGACATGATGGCGGGCGGAGTGTAGCGTCGATTTGGGCGCTCGCAACCGCGCCCGGCGCATTGCAGACTGGCGCGATCAGCGGGAGAGACGGGGCATGATGGGGTCCGGCTACAAGAAGATGTTTCCGGTGTCGTGGGACGAGCTGCACCGGCATTGCAAGGCCATGGCCTGGCGCCTGGCGGAACGGGCGCCGTTCGAAGGCCTGATCGCCATCACCCGCGGCGGGCTGGTGCCGGCGGCGATCGTGGCGCGCGAGCTGAACCTGCGCCTGATCGATACGGTGTGCTGCGCCGCCTACGACAAGCTGGAGCGCTCCGGCAAGGTGAATATCCTGAAGGCGCCGCAGGAGGCGATGGCGAACGGCGGCGAGAACTGGCTGCTGGTCGACGACCTGGTCGATACCGGCGTCACCGCCAAGGCGGTGCGCGAATTGCTGCCCAAGGCCCATTTCGCCACCGTCTACGCCAAGCCCGCCGGCCGGCCGCTGGTCGACACCTACATCACCGAGGTCAGCCAGGACACCTGGATTCTGTTCCCCTGGGACCAGGAGGCGACGCTGTCGAAGCCGGTGATCGAGCTGCGGAGCAACGGCGGCGCCTGATCAGGCGGATTTCAGGCCGAAGATCGCCACCGGCTGCGGCACGCCGCGCAGCGCATGGGCGCCCAGCGGTTCGAGTTCCTCGTCAAGCAGGCGGGCCACCGCGTCGGTGATCAGCACCGGCCGCGCCAGCGTCTTCTGCAGCGCCTCGACGCGGCTGGCCTGGTTGACGGTCGGGCCGATGACGGTGAAGTCCAGCCGTTGCGGCGCGCCGATATTGCCGAAGAAGACTTCGCCCTCGTGCAGGGCAATGCCCGAGCGCAGCGGATGCCAGCCCTTAATCCCGGCAAGGGAAACGGGCGGCTGCGCGTTCAGCCGCTCGAACCGGGCCAGCGCGTCGCGAGCGGCGGCGACGGCCCGCGCGGCGGCAAGTTTGCCGTCGCCTTCGATGGGAAAAGCGGCCAGCAGCCCGTCGCCGATGAATTTCAGCACTTCGCCGCCTTGCGCCAGCACCGCCCCCGCCATCTCCTCGAAATAGGCGTTGAGCAGGGAGATCATGTCGGCGCCGCCCAGCCGTTCGGTCAGCCCGGTGAAGCCGCGCAAATCCGACATCCAGATCACGGCGCGGATGGAGTCGCCCGCTCCGCGCCGGATGCTGCCGGACAGCACCTTGCCGGCCGCCAGCTCGCCGAGATAGGCCACCAGCGCGTTGTCGGCGATGCGCAGGGCGATGTGGCGCTCCACATGCAGGGCGAACAGCTTGAGAAGACGCGCCATGGCGCTGCGCTGCTCGTCGCTGAAGCCGCCCGGCTGCCGGGTCGCCAGGGTGACGGCGTTGTGATAGGCCGCGCCGCTCATCGGCATGGCGATGTATTCGGCGATGCCCGACTTCGCCAGGTCGGCGATCAGCGGGTAGCGGGCGACGTCGTCGGGATCGGCGGTCAGGGCGCGGATGGTGCGGCCGTGCCCGATCACCTGCGCCAGCGGATTGCGCCGGTAGGCGTCGGTGTCCAGCGAGTCGGCCGCCACCTGCACCTCGTCGCAGATCGTGTCGGCCCGCAGCCAGTTCCAGGCGAATCCCAGGAGCTGGGGATGCAGCGTGCCGACATGCACGCTGAAACGGTCGAGCGGAAACCCGGCCGCCACCAGCCGCCAGGCGAGCTGGTCGACCAGATCGAGCGTGTGCGGCTGCTGCAGCGCCTGGTCGAGCAGCCAGGTCTCGACATCGGCCACGCTGCAGGCGGAAGGCACGCGCTGGTGCCCGTCGACGACGCGCCGCTTCAGGCCGACGAAGGGCGGATACTGGCGCGGCGCGGGATCGATGCGGCCGCCGCCCATCGCCGCCGGCCTCAGGCCTGCCGGGCGTCGATCAGCGCCCGGCGGATGGCGCGGGTGCGCTCGAACAGCTCGAAGAGCTTGTCGCCCTCGCCCCAGCGGATGGCGCGCTGCAGGGCGGTGATGTCCTCGGAGAAGCGGCCCAGCATCTCCAGCACCGCTTCGCGGTTGTTGAGGAAGACGTCGCGCCACATGGTGGGGTCGGAGGCGGCGATGCGGGTGAAGTCGCGGAAGCCGCCGGCGGCGAACTTGATCACTTCCGACTTGATGTCGTCCTCCAGGTCGGTGGCGGTGCCGACGATGGTGTAGGCGATCAGATGCGGCAGATGCGAGGTGATGGCCAGGATCTTGTCGTGGTGCTCGGCCGACATCTCCTCCATGTCCGAACCGCAGCGGCGCCAGAACTCGACCACCTTGTCGACCGCCGCCCGGTCGCTGCCGGGAATCGGCGTGACGATGCACCAGCGGCCCTTGAACAGCTCGGGGAAACCCGCCGCCGGGCCGGAATGCTCGGTGCCGGCCACCGGATGGGCCGGCACGAAATGCACCCCTTCGGGCACCAGCGGGCCGACGTCGCGGATCACCGCCTGCTTGACCGAGCCGACGTCGGAGACGATGGCGCCCTGCTTCAGGTGCGGCGCGATCTGCGCCATGGCCTCGGCATTGGCGCCGACCGGGGTGCACAGGACGACGAAATCGGCGTCGCGCACCGCCGCCACCGGATCGGTGCCGATCTCGTCGACGATGTTCAGGGCGCGGGCCTCCTCGGCCGTCTCCCGGCGGCGCGTGGCGGCCGAGATCGTGCCGGCCAGGTTCTCCTGGCGCGCCACGCGGGCGATGGAGGAGCCGATCAGGCCGATGCCGATCAGCGCCAGCTTGTCGAACAGCGGCTTGCTCATGGCTGGGCCGCTCACGCCTGGCCCACGAACTTCGCCAGCGCCTCGCGCGCGGCGCGCATTTCGGCTTCGGTGCCGATGGTGATGCGCAGGCATTCGCCCAGCCCGTAGGCCCCCATCATGCGCGGGATGACGCCGGCTTTCAGCATGGCGGCATTGGCCGCTTCGGAGTCCTTGCCCTTTTCCGCCGGGAACTTCACCAGCACGAAATTGCCGACGCTGGGATAGACCTGCAGGCCCAGCGCCGCCACTTCCTTGGCGAACCAGGGCAGCCAGATGTCGTTGTTGGTGCGCTGCGCGTCGGTATGGGCCACGTCCTGCAGGGCTGCGATGCCGGCGGCCTGGGCGGCGGAGCTGACGTTGAAGGGCTGGCGCAGGCGGTTGATGGTGTCGACGATGGCGGGCGAGGCGTACATCCAGCCCAGCCGCAAGCCGCCCAGCCCGTAGATCTTGGAGAAAGTGCGGGTCATGACGACGTTGTCGACCGCGTCGACCAGCTCGACGCCGGCGGAGTAGTCGTTGCGCGAGACGTATTCGGCATAGGCCGCGTCGATCAGCAGCAGCACGTCCTTGGGCAGCCCGTCATGCAGCTTCTTCAGCTCCTCGCGGGTGATGTAGGAGCCGGTCGGGTTGTTGGGATTGGCGATGCAGACGATGCGCGTCTTGGGCGTCACCTTGGCCAGCAGCGCGTCCACGTCGGTGCGCAGCCCCTTCTCCGGCGCCGTGACGGCCGCCGCGCCGACCGCCTTGGCGTTGATGGCGTACATCAGGAAGCCATGGGCGCTGTAGAGCAGCTCCTCGCCCGGCGCCAGGTAGGCGCGCACCAGCAGGTTGATCAGCTCGTCGGAGCCCGCGCCGCAGACGATGCGCGCCGGGTCGAGGCCGTAATGGCGGCCGATGGCCTCGCGCAGGTCGCTGGCGCCGCCCTCGGGATAGCGGTGCAGCTCGCCCGCCACCTTGCGATAGGCCTCCATCGCCTTGGGGCTGGGGCCCAGCGCGCCCTCGTTGGACGACAGCTTGATCGGCCTGTCGAAGCCGGGGATGGTATCCTTGCCGCCGACATAGGGGGCGATGTCCTGGATGCCCGGACGCGGCTTCAGCGTGCTCATCCTGCTCTCCGTAGTCTCAGCCGGCCAGGTCCACCGGCACGGCGTAGGCGCCGAGCGGCTTCAGCCGCACCCCCGGCGTCGCCAGCGCCTGCTCCAGCGCCGCCAGGCGCGGATCGCCGGCAATCATAAAGACCGGCAGTTCGATCAGATAGAGCGTGCCGCCGCCGGCGGCCTCCTGGCGGATGGCCGAGGTGAAGCCGGGCAGCTTCACCGCCGCCAGGGCGGCTGAAATGCGCGAGCGGCTGACGTCGGCGGGCGATTCCAGCACCAGCAGCGAACGGTCCAGGCCGCTGTCGGGCGCGCCGCTGGCTTCCGGCGTCAGCCGCGCCACCACCAGCGCCGACAAGCCCTCGGTGCGCGGATTGTCGGTGCGGAAGAAGGGCGCGCGGGCCACGATCTGCGGCGTCGTCTTCTCGTTGGAGGCCAGGCCCGGCCACCACGGCTGCGGATCGCCCTCGAAGGGCAGCGGCAGCAGGCCGACGGCGGCGGCGTCCTCGGCGATGTCGGACAGCACGCGCGCGGCGGTGGTGTGGCGGCGCATGGGCACTTGCACGCCGAAATGGTCGCGCGCGATGTCCCAGAAGCCGCGCTGCTCCTCGGGCACGCAGACGGTGACGACGAAGGGGCCCTGCAATCCGGTGACGGCGGCGATCATCTCGCGCCAAAGACGCACCAGAGCGCCGCGCGGGAACGTCCCTGTATGGCGGTCGAGCAGCCGGCGCAGCACCAGCGCCTCGCGGCCGGGCCGCAACGCCAGCGCCTTGCCGGCGCCCTTGGCGCGGCCGACCCGTTCGACAATGGCGGTGCGCTGCTGCACCAGGTCGTGCAGGGCGATGTCGATCTCGTCGATCTGGCGGCGAAGTTTGTCGAGCTCGGTCGGCATGGGATGGTGCTTCTTGGCCCGGCGGGCGAAGGGCGATAGTAGTAGGGGCAGAAGCGGCCAAAAGCAAAGAAAACATTGACACTGGCGGCCCCCGGTCCCTAGCTAGCGGACCCGTTGCAAACAGGGCCGAAACACCGGTTTTTCGCCGTGACAGCCGTCGCCTCGCCTGCATTCCACAACGTCTCCCCCAGCGCGCTGGCGCTCAGGGCGGGCAAGCATGTCGTGCTCGGCGCCGAGCGCCGGCTGCGGCTGGATTGCGGCGTCGAGCTGGGGCCCTTCACCCTGGCCTACCAGACCTACGGCACGCTGAACGCCGAGCGGTCGAACGCGGTGCTGGTCTGCCATGCCCTGACCGCAGACCAGTTCGCCGCCGACCCCAATCCGGTCACCGGCAAGCCCGGCTGGTGGGAAGCGCTGATCGCGCCGGGCAAGCCGCTCGATCCGCAGCGCTACTTCATCATCTGCTGCAACGTGGTCGGCGGCTGCATGGGCAGCGTCGGCCCGACCGAGACCGATCCCTCGACGGGCAAGCCCTACGGGCTGAACTTCCCGGTCGTCACCATCGCCGACATGGTGCGGGCCCAGGCCATGCTGCTGGACCATCTCGGCATCGAATCGCTGTTCTGCGCGCTGGGCGGCTCGATGGGCGGCATGCAGGTGCTGCAATGGGCCAGCGCCTATCCCGAGCGCGTCTTCGCCGCCGTCCCGATCGCTACCGCCGCGCGGCACTCGGCGCAGAACATCGCCTTCCACGAGGTCGGGCGCCAGGCGATCATGGCCGATCCCGACTGGCACGGCGGCGACTACCACAGCCACGGCACGCGCCCGCATCGCGGCCTGGCGGTGGCGCGCATGGCGGCGCACATCACCTATCTGTCCGAGGCCGCCCTGCACCGCAAGTTCGGCCGCAACCTGCAGAACCGCGAGAAGCTGGGCTTCGGCTTCGAGGCCGATTTTCAGGTCGAGTCGTATCTGCGCCACCAGGGCTCGACCTTCGTCGAGCGCTTCGACGCCAATTCCTATCTCTACATCACCCGCGCCATGGATTATTTCGACCTGGCGCGCGAGCATGGTGGGGTGCTGGCCAACGCCTTCCGCCGGTCGCGCTCGCGCTTCTGCCTGGTCTCCTTCACCAGCGACTGGCTGTTCCCCACGCCGGAGAGCCGCGAGGTGGTGCAGGCGCTGAACGCCGTCGCCGCCAACGTTTCCTTCGTCGAGATCGAGACCGACAAGGGCCACGACGCCTTCCTGCTCGACGAGCCGGAAATGTACAAGGTGCTGGACGGCTTCCTCGAAGCGGCGGCGAGCGCGCGGGGCCTGAAGAACCGCAAATGACCGCCGAGACCTTCGTCCAGCGGCGCGGCGCCATCCGCGTCGACCTGCAATTGGTCGCCGACATGGTCGAGGCCAGGAGCCGCGTGCTCGATATCGGCTGCGGCGACGGCACGCTCTTGGAGTACCTGGTGCATTTCAAGCAGGTCGACGGGCGGGGCATGGAATTGAGCCAGGAGGGCGTCAACGCGGCGGTCGGCAACGGGCTGTCGGTGATCCAGGGCGACGCCGACACCGATCTGCGCGCCTATCCCGACGGCGCCTTCGACTACGTGATCCTGAGCCAGACCCTGCAGGCGACGCGCGATCCGCGCGGCGTGCTGCGGCAGATGCTGCGGGTGGGGCGGCGCGCCATCGTCTCCTTCCCCAATTTCGGCTACTGGCGGGTGCGGCTGGCGCTGCTGCTGAACGGGCGCATGCCGACGACGCAGACCCTGCCCTATTCCTGGTACGACACGCCCAACATCC
This sequence comes from Reyranellaceae bacterium, assembly GCA_050181585.1. GTDB lineage: Bacteria > Pseudomonadota > Alphaproteobacteria > Reyranellales > JAQSWP01 > JAQSWP01. Next base: position 122,765 of record JBFXDA010000001.1, on the reverse strand, counting down.
ATCTGTGCACCATCCGCGACTTCCTCGACCTCTCCGCCTCGGTCGGCGTGGAGATCGAGCGCATGATCGCGCTGGGCCCGGACGGGCGGCGCGTCGGCTCCGCCGTCGACCTGCCGGCGCTGATCAACCTGCGCGCCGAGCAGGCGGTGTTCCTGCTGCGGAACAAAAGCTAGCGGGCATTGCCGCTTTCCTCCGTCATCCCGGCCGAGCGTAGCGAGAGCCGGGACCCATAACGCCATTCGCCAAAATTGCCGATTGCTCGCTTTTGGCATGCGGCATCATGGGTCCCGGCTCTGCGCCCCTGCGGGGCTTGGCCGGGATGACGGCGTTTATGGAATGGAACCGCTCGGCGGCGGCAGGCGTGGGAGCGTTCCCTGCCACCGCCGGCGGCAGTGCGCCGCCGCGCGACCACGTACCCGGTCGCGCGACGCCGCACCGAACTCAACTGGCCAAAGCCAGTCCCTGCGCCGCGCGCGGGCGCGGCGCCACGAAATCCAGCAGCAGGCGATGGGCGCTGTCGGCGGCCAGGATGCCGTTATGGCCGACGCCGGCGACGTGGCGCAGCACCACGTTGGGCCAGACGCCGGCGATGGCCGCCGATTCGGCCGCCGGCACCTGGACGTCGCGCGGATCGTGCAGCAGCAGCACCGGCACCTCGGCCGGCGGCTTGAGCGCGGTGAACTCCATGGCCTCGAGCGGGCGGCCATTGGCGCGGGCGGTCGCTTCCTGCAAGGCGGCGATGGCGCGCCCGTTCAGGCCCAGCCAGACGCCGAAGCGATGCGTGGCGCGGCGCAGCGAGGCGGGCGCCGCCAGGGTGGCGACGCGCCGGGCGCGCAGGCCGCCGGCGATGGCCGACAGCACCGCCGCGCCGCCCACCGAATGGCCGATCGCGGCATGGAACGGGCCGAACCGGCGGTCGATCGCCAGCACCATGTCGGCGAAGGCGGAGACCGTGGCGGTGCGGCCGGGCGAATCGCCATGTGCCGGCGCATCGAAGGCGACGACGCGGTGGCCGGCGCCCAGCAGCGCTCTGACGATGGGCGCGAGTTGGCTGGCGCGGCTCTCCCAGCCGTGCTGCACCAGCACCGGCGGCAGGTCGAGCTCGTCGCGCTCCGGCCGCCATTCGTAGCCGGCCAGCTCGACGCCCTCGAACGCCAGCACCAGCGGCCGGGCGTTCAGCAGCAGCGCCTGCTCTTCGGCCGGCCGCACGCGTCGCGCCGGGACGCGGAACATGCGCTCGGCCCGGCGCCCGGCCGGCCCGGGCGCCACGGCGCTGAACAGCGCGAAGCCCAGCCGCGCCGCGCGCAGGCCCAGCGGCAGCGCCGCTTTCCTCTTCGCCCTCGAACCCTTGCTCGCCATCGTTCTCTCCAGCGGTTGCACCAATCGGTCTCTACCGACCGGTAGGTAGGTCCGCTCCCAAAACAAAATCCCCTCAGGCCAGGATCTGCCGCCGCATGACCCGGGCCACGCTGCGATAGAGCTCCGGATCGCCGCCGGCCCGCGCCAGTTGCACCGCGCCCTGCACCGAAGCGCGCAGCACCAGCGCCTGCTCGCGCGGCGGCATGTCCTTGCGGAAGGCGCCGGTCTTCTGGCCGATGCGGCACAGCTCCTCCAGCCAGGCGGCGTGCTCGGCCATGAAGGCGCGGAACGGATCGCGCACCGGCTGGGGCAGCACGGCGAAATCCGCACTCAGGCGGCCGCCGATGCACAGCCGGCTGCCCTCTTCCGACAGCCGCTCGAAGAAGCGCAGGAAGCGCTCGAACTGGCGTTTGGCCTGCTCGCCGTCCTCGGCCACCGGCCCGCGCCCGTCGTTCAGCCGCAGCCGCGTGCGCTCGACGATGGCGCGGCCCAAATCTTCCTTGCTGGGAAAGTGATGGTGGATCGACGCCTTGCGGATGCCGACCGCCTCGGCAATGTCCTGATAGGAGAAGCCGGCATAGCCGCGCTCCAGCAGCAGCCGCTCGCCGATGTCCAGAATGCGCGCGCGCGTATCGCCCTCGCCCGGATCGGGCGCGGCGGCGGCAAGTCTGGCGGACTTGGACATAGAATCAGCCTACCTACTGGTAGGGAGAAGTCAAGCCCCATCCGGCGGCGAGGAATTTTCCTTGTATCGCAGGTACTTGCGGGTGGGACCGGGTGCGGTCAGTCGAAAGAAGGCTTGCCGTCGTCGACCGGATTGCGCGCCGCCGGCTGCGGCACCACGCGCAGCTTGGCCCGCACCGGCGCCTTGGCCGGCTCGCGCAGGGCGGTGCCGGCATAGAGCTGCTTGCCGGCCTCGAGCATGACGACGCCGGCGAAGCGCGGCAGCAGGCGCTGGCCCAGCCGTTCCAGCGCCGGCGCGGCGCGCAGCACCATGCGCGAGCGCACCGGCGGCACGTAAAGCGCGCGCGCCTCCTGCATGGGGGTGAACATGGTGGCACGCAGCAGCCGGCCGAGCTGGCCCGCCGAATAGGGATGGCCGACGGCGAAGGGCGAGCGCTCGAGCTGCGCCCACAGGCCGGTGCGGTTGGGCGCGATGACCAGCAGCCGGCCGCCATCGGCCAGCACCCGCCAGGCCTCGCGCAGCATCGGCCGGATCTGCTCGGAGCATTCCAGCGCGTGCACCAGCAGCACGCGGTCCATCGAGCGGTCGGGCAGCGGCAGCGCCGTCTCGTCGGCCAGCGCCACCAGGCTGGACTCGTTCTGCGGCCAGCGCAGCACGCCCTGCGCCGCCGGCATGACGGCGATGACGCGCTCGGCCTCGTCCATGAACGGCCGCAGATAGGGCGTGGCGTAGCCCAGCCCCAGCAGGCTCTGGCCGCGCAGGCTGGGCCACATCGAGCGCAGCCGGTTGCGGATCAGCCGCTGCGCCACCTGGCCCAGGCTCTGGCCGTAGAAATCCCGCAGGTCGACGACATCGTTCCACATGCTGCGAAGAGTAACAGCGGAGGCGTGACGCCGTCACCGCCCGATGCTACGGTTTTTGCCCGGAGGAAGCGGTAAAGATGAGCCAACGCTTGCAGATAGAGCGCGTGCCGGCGCTGCAGGACAATTACCTGTGGCTGGTGCGCGAGCCGGAGAGCGGCTTCGTCGCCGTGGTCGATCCCGCCGATCCCGAACCGGTGCGGGCGGCGCTGCAGAAAAATGAGTGGACGCTCACCCACATCCTGAATACCCATCACCATCCCGACCATGTCGGCGGCAATCTGGCGCTGAAGCGCGAATTCGGCTGCACCATCGTCGGGCCGGCGCCGGACGCGGCGCGCATTCCCGGCATCGACGTGAAAGTGGGCGACGGCGACACCTACCGGTTCGGCCAGGCGGAGGCCAAGGTCTTCTTCGTGCCCGGCCACACGCGGGGACATATCGCCTACTGGTTCCCCGAGCATGCCGCGCTGTTCTGCGGCGACACGCTGTTCGCGCTGGGCTGCGGGCGGCTGTTCGAGGGCACGCCGGAACAGATGTGGCGCTCGCTGTCGACCCTGCGGGCGCTGCCGCCGGAAACCGAAGTCTATTGCGCCCACGAATACACCCAGAGCAACGCCCGCTTCGCCCTCACCGTCGATCCGCGCAACGAGGCGCTGCGGCGGCGCGCGCGGCGGATCGACGAGATGCGGGCGCAGAACATTCCCACCGTGCCCTCGACCCTGGGCGAGGAGCAGCGCACCAACCCCTTCCTGCGCGCCGACGACCCGGACGTGGCGCAGGCGGTGGGCCTGGAAGGCGCCGATCCGGTGCGCGTCTTCGCCGAGGTGCGGGCGCGCAAGGACGTCTTCCGGTGAGCCCATTTCCGGTGAGCCTGTTTCCAGTGAGCCCCTGGCGATGAGGCTCTACACCAATCCCAGCTCGCCCTTCGGGCGCAAGGCGATGATCTGCGCCATCGAGACCGGGCTGGACGGCAGGATCGAGGTGCTGAACGTCAATCCCTGGGACTCCGCGCCGGAGCTGCTGCGGGTCAACCCGCTGTCGAAGATCCCGGTGCTGGTCACCGCGGACGGCGATGCGATCTTCGATTCCCCGGCGGTGTCCGACTTCATGGATGCGCTCGACGGGCGCCACCGGCTGCTGCCGGCCGAGCCCGCCCTGCGGCTGAAGGCGCTGCGCCGCCAGGCGCTGGCCGACGGCATGCTCGACGCCGCCGTCGTGATCCTGCTGAACCGGGCGCAGAAGCCCGAGCGCGTGCATCGCGGCTACGTGGCGCGCCAGGAGCAGGCGATCGAGCGGGCGCTGGACCGGCTCGAGCGCGACGCCGGCGAGCTGCACGACGGTTTCAACCTCGGCCACATCGCGCTGGTCTGCGCGCTGGATTTCCTGTCGGTCGACCAGGTGGTGGACTGGAAGCCCAAATGCGAAGCGCTGGCCGAGTGGCTGTCGCACATGCACAAGCGGCCTTCCGTGATGCGCACGCGGCCGCCGCCGCGCGCGGCCTAGATTTTCGTCGTTCAACAACAGCGGTATGGGGAAAACAACAATGAAGCTCATGTACTCGCCGACCTCGCCCTATGTGCGCAAGGTCATGATTCTCGCCATCGAGCGCGGGCTCGACCGCAAGATCGAGAAGCTGCCGCAGGCGGTGACGCCGATGGGCGGCAACAAGACGGTGGAAAAGGCCAATCCGCTGGGCAAGGTGCCGGCGCTGGAGCTGGACAACGGCACTACCCTGTTCGATTCGCCGGTGATCTGCGAATACCTCGACAGCAAGCATCGCGGCGACAAGCTGTTCCCCGCCTCCGGCGCGCGGCGCTGGAAGGCGCTGCGCCTGCAGGCGATCGGCGACGGCATTCTCGACGCCGCGCTGCTGGCCCGCTACGAGATCGCCATGCGGCCGGAGAACCTGCGCTGGACCGACTGGCTGGAGGGGCAGAAGCGCAAGGTGACGCAGGCGCTCGACCTGCTGGAGAAGGAAGCCAAGGAGCTGGGCGGCGGGCTGACCATCGGCCAGGTCGCCGTGGCTTGCGCGCTGGGCTATCTCGATTTCCGCTTCGCCGACATGAACTGGCGCAAGAGCCGGCCCAGCCTGGCGGCCTGGTTCGACAAGTTCTCCCGCCGCAAGTCGATGCAGGCCACCGTGCCGCAGGCCTGACCGGCCGCATGGACGCGGCCGCGATCATCGCCGCCCTCGGCCTGGAGAAACATCCCGAGGGCGGCTGGTATCGCGAAATCCACCGCGCCCGGGCCGCGCCCGGCCGGCGCGCCGCCGTCACCTCGATCTACTATCTGCTGCAGGCCGGCGAGCGCTCGCACTGGCATCGCGTCGATGCCGAGGAAATCTGGCACTTCCACGCCGGCGCGCCGCTCGAGCTTTGCCTCAGCGCCGACGGCATCGCCAGTGCCGCGCACGTGCTGGGCGTCGATCTGGCGGCGGGCCAGCGCCCGCAGCTCGTGGTGCCGGCCGGCACCTGGCAGAGCGCCCGCGCGCTGGGCGGCTTCAGCCTGATCGGCTGCACCGTGGCGCCGGGCTTCGAGTTCGCCGGCTTCGAGCTGGCGCCGCCGCACTGGCGCCCGGGCGACGCGCCCTGATACCGCGCCCGTTGCATCGAGTGCGGCATTAAATCTCGGCCGCGCCGGAACGCGCCGGTGCGCCGCCTCGTTCTTCCCGAGCCGGACGCGCGAAGCGTCCAGAGCCATTTATCGAACGAGGAACCATCATGGAAATGCACAAGAGCGCTTCGTCCCACGGCCTGATCGCCGCCGATCGGGTGCAGGGCACCAGCGTCTACAATCCTTCGGGCGAGAAGCTGGGCACGGTCGAGGACGTGATGATCGACAAGGTCAGCGGCAAGGCGGTCTACGCCATCATGTCGTTCGGCGGCTTCCTGGGCATGGGCGAGAAGCATCATCCGCTGCCGTGGCAGACGCTGAACTACGACACCAAGCTGGAAGGCTACGTCGTCAATCTCGAGAAGAAGGTGCTGGAGAACGCCCCCTCCTACGACCGCTCGCGCGAATTCTCCTGGACGCCGGATTACGGCCGCAAGGTCGACGAATACTACAAGGTGCCGACCTACTGGATCTGACGCCCCCACACGTTGCGGTCCGGAAGGTCAGTGCGACAGGGGTCGGGAAACCGGCCCCTGTTTGCTGTGGTCCGGCCCCTTGCCCCACAATTCGCGCGAGGCCAGCACCGCGCCGGCGGTGACCAGCAGGCAGGCCAGCGCCAGGGCCAGCGTCGGCTGGGCGCGGCCGAACAGCACCAGCAGCACGGTCGACAGCACCGGCGCGGCATAGGACAGCGCCCCCAGCGCCCGGATGTCGCCGCGCTTCACCCCGATATCCCACAGGAAGAAGGCGCCGCCCGCTGGCCCGATGCCGAGCGCCAGCACGGCCAGCCACTGCCCGGTCGAGGCGGGCCATACCGTGGCCTCGAACAACAGGTGGCAGAGCAGCGCCAGCAGAGCGGCCGCGCCGCAGAAACCGCCCACCGCGTCGGTCGGCACCTCGCCGAAGCGCCGGCTGAGCACCGAATAGAGGCCCCAGGTCACCGCACAGCCCAGCGCCGCCAGATAGCCGACCAGATGCGCCGGTTCGTAAGCGACCGTGGCGCCGGCCAGCAGCACCAGCGCGGTGCCGGCCAGCCCCAGCGCCACGCCGCCCAGATGCCACCAATGCAGCTTCTCCCCCGCCAGCGGCGCGGAGAACAGCACGATGCACAGCGGCCACAGATAGTTGACCAGATTGGCCGGCGCCGGCGGCGCGCTCTTCAGCGCCAGGAAATAGAGCGCGTGGTAGCCGAACAGCCCGCCGATCCCCACCAGCCACACCCGCCAGGGCCAGCGCAACTGCGCCCGCACGCCCTGCCCTTTCGCCAGCCACTTGCCGAACGCCAGCAGGAAGGCGATGGCGAAGGCCATGGCGACGAGCTGGAACGGGGGGATGGCGCCGGTGGCGGTGGTGAACAGCGCCAGCGTCGCCCAGATCAGCACCGCCAGCCCGCCGATCGCGGTGGCGCGGCGACGGGCGGCGATATCGGGGGCGGCGGACTGGGGCATGGCGCGCCTTGCTAGAAGGCCGGCCCGCCGCCGTCAAGCAGCCCGGCTCAGGCTCTGCGGCCGCCGCGTCCCAGCAGCGAACGGGCGATGACCCAGCGATGCACCTCGCTCGGTCCCTCGCCAACCCGGATCCAGCGCAGCATGCTGGCCATGGCGTGCAGCGGCAGTTCCTTGACCAGCCCCATGGCGCCCAGCGTCTGCATCGCCTTGTCGACCACCTCGCTGGCCATCTCCGGCACGAAGACCTTGATCATCGACAGCTCGGTGCGGATCTCGCGGCCCTGGTCCCATTTCCAGGCCGCGTCGTAGACCATCAGCCGCGAGGCATGGATTCTCATCGCCGCATCGGCCACCCACCACTGGATCGCCTGGCGGTCGGCCAGGCGCTCGCCGAAAGTGACGCGGTTGACGGCGTGCTCGATCATCATCTGCAGCGCCCGGTCGGCCATGCCGATGCACCAGGCGCCCATCTGCAGGCGGCGCACCGACAGCCGCTTCTGCATCGGCGCGAAGCCCTCGCCTTCGCGGCCCAGCAGCGCATCGGCCGGCAGGCGGCAATCCTCGATCGCGATCTCCCAGGTGAAGCGGCCGCCGATCATGGGAATGCGCCGCTGCAGGTTGAAGCCGGGCGTGCCGCGCGGCACCAGGAAGGCGGAGATGCCGCCGCGCGCGCCCTTGGCCTTGTCGGTGACGGCCATGACGATGGCGAAGTCGGCGACGTCGACGCGGCTGATCCAGGTCTTGCGCCCGTTCAGCACCCAGTGGTCGCCCTGGCGCTCGGCGCGCGTGGTCATGGCCGAGGGATCGGCGCCGGCGCCCGGTTCGGAAATGGCGATGGCCGCCGTCGCCTCGCCGCGGGCATAGGGCTCGACGTAAAGCCTCGTCTGCTCCGGCGTGGCGACCTGCATCAGCATGTGCAGATTGGGCGAATCGGGCGGGATGGCGTAGTTGATGACGGTGTGGCCGATCTCCTCGGCGACGCCGATCATCGCCTCCAGCGGCAGGTCGTGGCCGCCGAACTCGGGCGGCGCGTCCAGCCCCCACAGGCCCAGCTCGCGCGCCCGCGCATTGACCTTGGCGCGCTCCTCCTCGGTCAGGCCGACGCCCTTGCCTTCCATGTCGCGGGCCAGCACCGCCGGCTCCAGCGGCAGCAGTTCGTCGCGCACGAATTTATGCACCAGCTCCTTGAGCATGCGGTGCTCTTCCTTGAGCTCGAAATCCATCCCAACGCCTCCCGAAACGCTCTAAGCTTGCCAGCAATTGGCGTTTATAGCGGGGCGGAAGCATATGGCGAAGATCGCGGCGAACGGCATCGAACTGGAATACGAGACGCATGGCGCCCATGACGCGCCCGCGATCCTGCTGGTGCACGGGCTGGGGGCGCAACTGACGCTGTGGCCGGAGGAGCTGGTCGCCGCCCTGGTCGATCGCGGCTTCCGCGTCGTGCGCTACGACAACCGCGACATCGGCCTGTCGCAGAAATTCGACGCCTACGGCGTGCCCAACCTGGCCGAGTTGACGGTCAGGATCATGGCCGGGGAGAAAATCCCCGCGCCCTACCTGCTCTCCGACATGGCCGCCGACGGGCTGGCGCTGGCCCAGGCGCTGGGCATCGCCCGCCCGCACGTGGTCGGCGTCTCGATGGGCGGCATGATCGTGCAGCAGATGGCGATCGCCTTCCCCGGCCGCGTCGCCAGCATGACCTCGATCATGTCGAGCTCCGGCCGCCGCGGCCTGCCGCCGGGCAAGCCCGAGGCGATGAAGGCGCTGCTGACGCCGCCCGCCGACAACCAGCGCGAGACGGTGATCGCCCATGGCATCGCGCTGCGCCAGGTCATCGGCTCGCCCGGCTATCCCGCGAGCGCGGCCGAGCTGCGCGCGCTGGTGGAACGCAACGTCGACCGCAGCTTCTATCCGCAGGGCGCGGCGCGCCAGTACAACGCCATCCTGGCGTCGGGCGGGCGGGTGAAGGAGCTGCCGTCGGTGCGGGCGCCGGCGCTGGTGATCCATGGCGAAGACGATCCCGTCGTGCCGCTGGCGGCCGGACAGGACACCGCCGCCCTGATCCCCGGGGCGCGGCTGGAAACGATCGCCGGCATGGGCCATGACCTGCCGCGCGCGCTAGTGCCGCGCATCGCCGGGCTGATCGGCGAGCACGCCAAAGCGGCGCGCTGAAGCGAGGCACCGGATGCAGGTCACGTTCATCGGCAGCGGCGACGCCTTCGGCAGCGGCGGCCGCTTCAATACCTGCATCATGGTCGAAAGCGCCAGCAGCCGCGTCCTGGTCGATTGCGGCGCCAGCTCGCTGGTGGCGCTGCGTCGACAGCAGATCGACCCCAACGGCATCGACGGCATCGCCATCAGCCACCTGCATGGCGATCATTTCGGCGGCCTGCCGTTTTTCCTGCTCGATGCGCAGCTGGTCAGCCGGCGCCGCAAGCCGTTGCGCCTGATTGGCCCGCTCGGCTTCCGGGAGCGGCTGCTGGCGGCACGCGAGATCTTCTTTCCCCGTTCGTCGACCGTCGCACCCGGCTATGCGCTGGAGATCGAGGAGATCGCACCCGGCGGCCAAAGCGCCATCGGCGACATCGCCATCGCCGCCTTCGAAGTCGACCATTTCTGCGCCGCGCCGCCTTTGGCCCTGCGGTTGGAAATGGACGGCAAGCGCCTATGCTATACTGGCGACACGGAATGGACCGATCGCCTGATCGAGGCGGCGCGCGACGTCGATCTGCTGATCGCCGAAGCCTATTTCTTCGACAAGAAGATCAAGTGGCACCTCGACTACGCCACCTTGCGCGACAATCTCGACCGCATCGCCGCCCGGCGCGTCGTTCTCACGCATATGAGTCCGGACATGCTGGCGCGGCAAAGCGAGGTGAGCGGATGCGAACTGGCCAGCGACGGGCTGCGCCTGTCGATCTGAGCGGACACTTTGCCCGCACTGAGCCGTTAGAGGCAGGGAGGAGGACACCATGACCGATGTGCAGTCGACCGCCACCAGCGGCTTTCCGCCCGACCAGCGGCGGCGGCATGCGCGCAGCCTGACGATCCAGGGCGTGCTGATCGCGATCCTGGGAGTCGTCGCCATCCTGCTACCGGTGGTCGCCACGCTGGCCGTCACCTTGCTCCTGGGGGCGCTGCTGCTGGCCTTCGGTCTGGTCGAGATCGTGCGCTGCGTGCGCGCCTGGCGGCAGGTCGACGGCGGCTGGCACCAAGGGCTGGGCTGGGCGCTGCTGCAGGCGGTGGCGGCCATCGTCGCCGGCGGCATCATGCTGTTCAATCCCTTCGCCGGCGCGGTTTCGCTGACTCTGGTGCTGGGCGTGTTCCTGCTGCTGGCCGGCGCCATGAAGGCGGTCATCGCCTGGCGCCTGCGGCCCGCCCCCGGCTGGGGCTGGATGGCGTTCAGCGCCGTGCTGTCGCTGGTACTGGGGATTCTGGTGCTGGCCGGCCTGCCCGGCACCGGCCTGCTGGTCCCCGGCATGTTCCTCGGCATCGAACTGCTGTTCTTCGGCGCCGCACTGTTCATGCTGGCCCGCGCCATGGCGCGCTAGGCGGCCGCGACTCCGCCGCGGCGGCGGCCGAAACGCTGCCAGGCGCGCTCGTGCAGGAAGAAGACCAGCGTGTTGAGTGTCGGCTCGATCAGCGCCACGCCGGTGGCGATGGCCACCGAGCCGGTCAGCGCATAGGCGACGCCGAAGCCGACCGCAAAGTGCAGCACGGCGAAACTGGCGGTCTTCACGAGGTCGCGGGTCATACTCAACTCCAATTGCGAACGATTCTTAATTAGACCCTGGCGGGCCCGACCGCAAGGCCCGGAAACGCGAATTTTTCCGATCACCGCCATCGGAAAAGCAAAACGGCGCGGCCGAAGCCGCGCCGTTGCAACGCCCAAGGGGCGAGGATCAATACATGTGCTGGCCGCCATTGATCGACAGGGTCGAGCCGGTGACGAAGCCGGCGTCGTCGGCGACCAGGAACAGCACGCCGCGGGCGATCTCCTGGGCCTTGCCCAGGCGGCCGACCGGGATCTTGGCCACGATCTTCTCCAGCACGTTGGCCGGCACGGCGGCCACCATGTCGGTGTCGATGTAGCCCGGCGCGATGGCGTTGACGGTGATGTTCTTGGAGGCGCCTTCCTGCGCCAGCGCCTTGGTGAAGCCGTGGATGCCCGACTTGGCGGCGGCGTAGTTGACCTGGCCGTACTGGCCGGCCTGGCCGTTGATCGAGCCGATATTGACGATGCGGCCGAAACCGCGCTCGTTCATCGAATCCCACACCGCCTTGCACATGTTGTAGCAGGAGCCGAGATTGGTATCGATCACCGCGTCCCAGGCGTCGCGCGTCATGCGCTTCATGGTGCCGTCGCGGGTGATGCCGGCGTTGTTGACCAGCACGTCGACCGGCCCCAGCTCCTTGACGATCTGCGCCACGGCCGCCTGGCAGGCGGCGAAATCGGCGACGTCGAACTTGTAGACGCCGCAGCCGGAGGAGGCCTTGAACTTGCTCGCCGCCTCGTCGTTGCCGGCATAGGTGGCGGCCACCTTGTAGCCCGCCTGCTTCAGCATCAGCGAAATGGCCGCGCCAATGCCGCGCGTGCCGCCCGTCACAACCGCCACCCTGCTCATGAGCTCCTCCTTGAACGTGCTGCCAATGTTCCTGTTTGATCGCCAGCTTATTTAAGTCCGTCGCGGCTGGCGCTGCGACAATCTAAAGCAAATCGCCGTTTACCGGAATTGCAACCGGTCCGGGATCGGCCGGACGTAAAAGAAACAGGCCGGCGAATCGCCGGCCTGCTTATTTCGGATAAGGCGTGCCGGAATCAGCGTTCGACGCACATGGCGATGCCCATGCCGCCGCCGATGCACAGCGTCGCCAGGCCCTTCCTGGCGTCGCGCTTCTGCATCTCGTGCAGCAGGGTGACCAGCACGCGCGCGCCGGAAGCGCCGATCGGATGGCCGAGCGCGATGGCGCCGCCATTGACGTTGAGCTTCTCGGGATCCAGCCCCAGCTCCTTGCCGACGGCGACCGCCTGGGCGGCGAAGGCTTCGTTGGCCTCGACCAGGTCGAGGTCCTTCACCGTCCAGCCGGCCTTTTCCAGCGCCTTCTTGCTGGCGGTGACCGGGCCGATGCCCATGACGGCCGGATCGACGCCGGTGGTGGCCCAGGACACGATCTTGGCCAGCGGCGTCACGCCGCGCTTCTTGGCTTCCTCGGCGGTCATCAGCACCAGCGCCGCCGCGCCGTCGTTGATGCCCGAGGCGTTGCCGGCGGTGACCGAGCCTTCCTTGGCGAAGGCCGGCCGCAGCTTGCCCAGCGAATCCATGGTGGTGCCGTGGCGCGGGAACTCGTCGCTGTCGACCACGACGTCGCCCTTGCGCGTCTTGACGGTGACCGGAACGATCTCGTCCTTGAAGCGGCCGGATTTCTGCGCCGCCTCGGCCTTGTTCTGCGAGGCGACGGCGAACTTGTCCTGGTCCTCGCGCGTCACCTGATAGCGCTGGGCGACGTTCTCGGCGGTGTTGCCCATGTGGTAGCCGTGGAAGGCGTCCCACAGCCCGTCCTTCAGCATGGTGTCGACCATCTTCATCTCGCCCATCTTGGTGCCGTCGCGCAGATGGGCGGCGTGCGGCGCCTGGCTCATGCTCTCCTGGCCGCCCACCACCATGATGTTGGCGTCGCCGGCGGCGATCTGCTGCCAGCCGAAGGCGACCGCGCGCAGGCCCGAACCGCAGAGCTGGTTGATGCCCAGTGCGGTCTTCTCGACCGGGATGCCGGCATTGACCGCGGCCTGGCGCGCCGGGTTCTGGCCGGCGGCGGCGGTCAGGATCTGCCCCATGATGACCTCGTCGACATCGGCGGCATCGACCTTGGCCCGCTTCAGGGCCTCGGAAATGGCGATCTTGCCCAGTTCGTGCGCCGGCAGCCCGGCCAGCGCACCGTTGAACGAGCCGATCGGCGTGCGCGCCGCGGCGGCGATGACGATTTCCTTCGACATTCTCGAATTCCTCCTCGCGCGGGCCACGCCGTCCAGGGGCGGGCCGGAACAGACAGCTCCCTTGCCCGGCACTTTAGGCCCGGCCCGGCGGGCGGGGCAAGGTGCTGCGGCTGCGAAGAAAGTCGCGCGTTTCAGGTCGGTTTCAAGGCATGTTTCGGCATTGCAGCCTTGTCCGGCGCCATGCCGAAGAGCAGGCGCAGCAGGGCGATCCGCCGCACCAGCCCCTCGTAGAGCAGCCAAGTGAGGAGGAACGTGGCCGCCACCGTCAGCGGGTATTTGGCCGCCACCGGCCAGCCGGTCTGCACCAGGTAGAAGGCGGCGGCCACCGTCACCGTCTGGTGCAGGATGTAGAAGGGATAGACCGCCGGCGTGGCGTAAGCGAGGAAACGGGACGGCCGCGCCAGGGCGCGGGCGAAGCCGGTGATGGCGATCAGCCAGGCCACCAGGTTGACCGCCGACAGGGCGCTGAAACCCAGCCAGTCCGCGCCGCCCGGCACGATCCCGCCCGGGGCGAAGAAGAATATCTCCAGCAGCGCATAGGCGGCGATGCCGACGCCCAGCGCGGCGACGCGGGCGCGAAGCAGCCAGTCGAGCAGGACCGGGCTGCGATAGAGCAGCGCGCCGGCCAGCAGCAGCACGCCGTTGGCGACCAGCCCGTGCCAGTCGCCGACCAGCCCGTTGCGGTTGACCGAGACCGGCAGCAGCCAGAACTGCGAGGCGAAGAGCGGCAGCGCCAGCAGCGGCACCAGGTGACGGCGGGCGGCGAAGCGCGACCAGCGATCGGCCAGGGCCGCGCCCCGGCCGCCGCGCAGCCACAGGAAGAGCGGCAGCAGCACCAGGGTCAGCACCAGCACATAGGCCAGGAACCACAGATGGTGCCAGGAGACGTTGCCGTCGGGATAGGCGCCGCCGTCGAACGCCTGCGGCAGGAATTCCCAGAACGAGCCGGCGAACCGGCCCTGCTGGCGGCGCTCGAAATAGATCTGCGGCGGCACGATGACCAGCATGCCGAAGGCCAGCGGCAGGAGAAGCCGCTTCAGCCGGTCGAGCACGAACGCGCCCGCCCCGCGCCGGCCCAGCGCCAGCATGATGGTGGCGCCGGCAATCAGGAAGATCAGCGGCATGCGCCAGCGATTGACGAAGCGCATGGCCTCCTGCAGCGCCGGCCAATGCTCGGCATTCTTGATGTGCCAGGCCCAGTCCACATAGGGCATGCCGGCGTGGTAGAGGATCAGCAGCGAGAAGGCGAGAACCCGCAGCCAGTCGATGTCGCTGCGCCGTCCGTCGGTGGTCGAAATCATGGCGGGGCCCCGTTGCTCGGTTCGCGGCGGTTGTCGCCCGTCGCGCGCCGGCTTGGGGCGAAAAAGTGATCAAAGGCGGGGGTTTGGGACGACCGGCGCGCCGGGCGTGACGACCGGCAGCGCGGTTCAGCGCCGTACCGGGGCCTTTTCCTCGAACCGGGCGCGGTAGCGGCGCGACAGCGGCACCTCGGTCCCGTCCTGCAGGCGGATGCGCCAGTCGCCGCTGATCCAGGGCTCGACCTCGCGCACCCGGGCGATGTTGACGATGGCCGATTTGTGCACGCGCACGAAACTGGCCGGGTCGAGCTCGCCCTCCAGCCGCGCCAGGGAGGAGCGGATCTCGTGCTTCTCGCCGCCGACATGCAGGATGGCGTAATTGCCGGCCGCCTCGATCCAGCCGATATCCTGCGCCGACACCAGCACCTCGCGGTCCTTCTTGCGCACCGCGAAGCGCGACAGCCTGGCGCCGGCGGCGGGTTGCGGTTCGGCCGGCGGCTCGGGCTGCGGCTCGGGCTGCGGCTCCGGGGGCGCCAGCCGTTCGTCGACGCGGGCAAAGACGTAGTTCAGCGCCACGTAGGCGCCGGCGAAGATCAGGTAGGTCATGGCGTCCTTGCGGTACTCGTAGAGCAGGTGCTCCAGGGTGAAGCCGTAGGCATAGGGCGCGCCCAGCGCGGCGAAGGCGAGATGGCGCAAGCCCACCATGCCCAGCACATGCGCCAGGCTGACCGGAACCGTCGCCCCGGCATGGGCCAGGATGTTGAGCAGCGAGGTATGGATCGGCAGGCGTTTCTGCAGCCAGTAGATCGCCGGCAGCAGGACCACCCACATGACATGGCTGGTTCCTTCCAGGATCACCGCCTGCGTCAGGGTCAAAGGCCGGCCGGCGGCGCGGCTGTCGTAGAGCGCGGTGAAGGTCTGCAGCACGCAGGACAGCAGCAGGACCGCGCCCCAGACCAGCGGCAGGCGATAGCGCAGCAGGAAGGCGCGCATGGTCAGCCCGGCGCCCGCAGCCAGTCGAGCACCGGCTGCCACAGCATCTGCGGCGCGCGGCCGGAGACCACCATGCCGATATGGCCCAGCGGCAGTTCCAGCCCCCGCGCCTGCGGCGGGGCGATCGGCGAGGGCGGCGCCAGCGCCCGGGCCGAGCCCGGCGGCACGATGCGGTCCTGTCCCGGCACGATGGTGAAGACCGGCTTCTCCAGCCGGCGCGGATCGACCGCCTCGCCCGCCACCTGCCACTGGCCCAGCGCCGGGGTATTGGCGCCGTACCAGCCCAGCAGGCAATCCTGCGCCAGCGGCCCGGGCAGGGCCGCGCCTTCGTTCAGCCAGTCCTCCAGCAGCACGAATTCGCGCGCCGCCGCGGAGTCCTGGTCGAGCCGGGCGAAGCGCATGAACTTGCGGATCACCTGCCAAGGATCGAGCGAATAGAACAGCGTCTGCAGCGCATCGACCGGCAATTCGCCGGCATGCCCGACCAGCCGCGACAGGAACGGCAGGTTGGCCATCATCAGCGCCTGGCCGGTGCGGTCGGCGTGGAAATCCCACGGCGTGGCCAGCAGCAGCAGGCTGTCGATGTCGCGCTGGCGGCGCACGGCCAGCGCCAGCGCCAGCAGCCCGCCCATGCAGTAGCCGCCGATATGGATGCGCGCGAAGCCGCGGCGCTGGAGAAATTCCAGCATGCGCTCCAGCCGCAGCACGTAGTCGGTGGCGGAGAAGCCGCGCTCCGCCGCGTCGGGCGTGCCCCAGTCGACCAGGAACGCGCCGATGCCGGCCCGCGCCATGGCGCGCATGAAGCTGCGCTCGGCGGTGATGTCCAGCACCTGCCAGCGATTGACCAGCGAGGGGATCATCAGCAGTGCGGTGTCGCCCGCCGCCGCGCCGGCGGAAAAGCGGGCGAAATCGAGCAGGCGGCTCTGTCCCGCCGCCAGTGCGGTGTCCGGTTCGTCGAAATCGCGCCGCGCCGGATGGCGGCGATAGAGCTGCACGCCTTCCAGGAAGCGGTCCATGCGGCTGATGGCTTCGCGCTGCAGGGCCGCGGCGAAGGGGCCGCGCACGATGTCGTCGAGGCTGGCGCTCTCGTCGCTCAGCGCCAGGTCGGCGCGCAGCCGGATCATGCGCCGCCGCCACGCCTCGTGATGGCGCGCCAGCGAGGCGAAGCCGCGCAGGCCGGGCTCGGCCTGGTCAGTCGGCGGAAGGCTGGCGGCGCTCGAGGGCGTCGAGGCGGCGCTCAAGAGCGGCAATCCGGCGCTCGAGCTCTGCCACGTCCACAGCGCCGTCGCCGCGTGCAGCGGCAGAGGCCGCGGTCCGATCCGCTGCGGTATTGCCGCCTGCATCGCCATCTTCCCGTTCCGTTCCCCGGCTACCCGCCGCAGCGCCGGACTGCGCCTGCACGCCCGCCAGCAGGCTGGCATTGGTGGCGGCGAACAGCCGGCCAAGCTGCGCCGCCAGTTCGCTGTCCGCCGCCATGGCCGAAAGCTGGCTCTCCCAGAGATCCAGGTAGCGGCGCGCCAGCGTTTGCAACTCGGTCTCGTCGGCCATGGCGGGCAGTATAACGCCGCCGACGCTGCGGCACAGCGTCGGCGGCGTCGCTTGCGGCGCGAAATTCCCCGCGCTAAGGTGACGAAAATTTACGCAGCGCAGCAATTCCTTCGCGCGTGCGTAACATCTGAAAAAGGGCGGAACACCGCCCGGGGGTTGGGGCGTCCAGGGAAAGGGCGTGGGATGGCAGAGCAGGAGCAGGCAAGCGGGGCCAAGGCAGCCCCCGTGGTCATAAAAAAATACGCCAACCGGCGGCTGTACAACACGGCGACCTCGAGCTACGTGACGCTCGACCATCTGGCGCAGATGGTGAAGGAGAACACCGATTTCGTGGTGTACGACGCCAAGACCGGCGAGGACATCACCCGCGCGGTGCTGACGCAGATCATCGTCGAGGAAGAAGGCAAGGGGCAGCATCTGCTGCCCATTTCGTTTCTGCGCCAGCTCATCGGCTTCTACGGCGATTCGCTGCAGTCGGTGGTGCCGCAGTATCTCGAGCACTCGATGAAGTCGTTCACGCAGAACCAGGAGCGCATGCGCGACTACATGCAGTCGACTTTCGGCTTCAACCCCTTCGCCCAGTTCGAGGAGGTCGGCAAGCAGAACGTCGCCATGCTGGAGCGGGCGATGAAGATGTTCACCCCGTTCGCCCCGCCCGCCGGCGGCGACGCCAAGCCGGCGGACAAGGCCGGCGCGGACAATCCCACGATCGAAGAGCTCAAGCGCAAGCTGGACGAGCTGCAAAGCCGGCTGAACGAGATCGGCAAGCCCGACAGCAAATAGAACACGACAGGGAGCGCGAGAGAAACCGGCCGCTCGCAGGAGCGGCCGGTTTTGCTTTGCTCTGATGCGGGGATCCGACTCTGGGATCCGACTCTGGGATCCGACGCCGGGCGCCGGCTTGCTACATCTGCACTTCGCGCAGCGTGCCCGACTGGGTCTCGAACAGCATGGTCGCCTGCTGGCCGTCGGGATTGCTGATCCGCAGCACGTAGTTGGCGCCGACCTTCTGCGCGCTGTCGAGGCGGTACTCGCTGCCCATCAGCGCCAGACGGTTGAGGATGGTGGTTTCCACCAGCTCGTTCGGCGTCTGCTGGCGATCCATCCGGCTTCTCACCGCCGCCTGCAGGTCGGGCGGCAGCTCCTCGATGCTCACGCGATCGACCTGGAGATTGGCGGCGCTGCCGGGAAAGGCGCCGCCCTGGCCGTCGCCAGCGCCGGTCGAGCCGTAAGTGCCCGAGCCCGGCGCCGTGGCATCGCCCATCGGGCGGCCCGGACCGCTGGGCAGCGGCGTACCCCGATGGATGGGCTGGTCGTTCGTGGTCTCGCCGATCCTGTTCATGTCGCCGCTGCTCTGCGGCGCGGTCGAATCCTTGTACTTGCCCTCGGCGACGTCGCGCTCCATCTCGCCCACCGTCTTGCGGGTGGGATCGGGACGATAGCCGCCGCCGACGTCCGGATTCTGCGGCACGCTTACCGTGCTGCCCGGCGTGCTCTGCAGCTCGTTGGCCATCGCCGGCGCGGCCAGAGCCAGCGCCAGCGCGCTTGCGCCGGCAAGAACGCCATAACGCAGCGGAGTCTCGAACCAAGCCATAGGCCCTCCTTTCGTTGCAAACCCACGCCAAGGAAACCCGCGGCTGCCGGTAGCGGTTCCGGCCTTGTTTCGGCCCCGTTCGTCTCGAATTCGGTGCCCAAACACCGCGAGGGGCTCGACAGGCCGGTGCCGGTTGGGTAACCCTGCCGCTGCCATGAGCATCGCCACCCAGACCATCCGCCAATTGCTCGACCGCGGCCGCGACGCGCGGCCTGCGATCCTCGCCCCCGGGCGCCCCACCCTCACCTATGCCGGCCTGCGCCAGCATGTCGACCATACGCTGGGCGTGGTGCGCGGCTTCGGCATCGGCCGCAACCAGCGCATCGCCATCGTGCTGCCCAACGGGCCGGAAATGGCTTCGGCCTTCGTGACCCTGGGCAGTGCTGCCACCACCGCGCCGCTCAATCCGGCCTATCGCGCCGAGGAGTTCGATTTCTACCTCTCCGACCTGAAGCCAGCGGTGCTGGTGGTGGCGCGCGGCGACGAGGGTCCGGCGACCCAGGTGGCGCGCCGGCACGGCATTGCGGTGCTGGCGCTGGGCAAGGACGAGCGTCTGCCGGCCGGCAGCTTCGACCTGGTGCCGGAAAGCCACGAGGATGCCGCGCTGCTGCAAAAACGCGGCGCCTCGTCGGACGGGTTTGCCGGCCCCGACGACGTGGCGCTGGTGCTGCATACCTCGGGCACCACCTCGCGGCCCAAGATCGTGCCGCTGATGCAGAAGAACGTCGTCGCCTCCGCCAATCACATCGCCGCCACCCTGGCGCTGGGCGAGACCGACCGCTGCCTCAACGTGATGCCGCTGTTCCACATCCACGGACTGATCGCCGCCGTGCTGTCCTCGCTGCGGGCCGGCGCCTCGGTGGTCTGCACCGAGGGCTTCAACGCGCTGAACTTCTTCGCCCGCCTGGTCGAGTTCGAGCCGAGCTGGTACACGGCGGTGCCGACCATGCACCAGACGATCCTGGCGCGGGCCGAGCGCAATCGGGAGGCGCTGGCCCAGGCGAAGCTGCGCTTCATCCGCTCCTCCTCCGCCTCGCTGCCGCCGCAGGTGATGGCCGAGCTGGAGCAGACCTTCGGCGCGCCGGTGATCGAGAGCTACGGCATGACCGAGGCGGCGCACCAGATGGCCTCCAACCCCTTGCCGCCGCGGCCGCGCAAGCCGGGCTCGGTCGGCATCGCCGCCGGGCCGGAGATCGCCATCATGGCCGATGACGGCGCGCTGCTGCCCAGCGGGCGGCAGGGCGAGGTGGTGATTCGCGGCCCCAACGTGACGGCGGGCTACGAGAGCAATCCCAAGGCCAACGAGGAGGCCTTCACCCATGGCTGGTTCCGCACCGGCGATCTGGGCGTGCTGGACGGCGACGGCTATCTTGCCATCACCGGGCGCAAGAAGGAGATCATCAATCGCGGCGGCGAGAAAATCTCGCCGCGCGAGGTCGACGAGGTGCTGCTCGACCATCCCGCCATCGCCCAGGTGGTCACCTTCGGCGTGCCGCACGCCAAGCTGGGCGAGGACGTGGCCGCCGCCGTGGTGCTGAAGCCCGACTCGCAGGCCGACGAGAAGGCGATCCGCGCCTTCGCCGCCCAGCGCCTGGCCGATTTCAAGGTGCCGCGCCAGGTGCTGATCATGGACGAGCTGCCCAAGGGCGCCACCGGCAAGGTGCAGCGCATCGGCCTGGCGCAAAAGCTGGGTTTGGCCAAATGAGGGACGCGGCGTGAGGATCGCCGTCTTCGGCGCCGGCGCCATCGGCGGCTATCTCGGCGCCAAGCTGGCGAAAGCGGGCGTCGACGTCACCCTGATCGCGCGCGGCCCGCACCTGGCGGCGATCCGCGACAAGGGCCTGACGCTGCACACGCTGGACGAAAGCTTCACCGTGCGCCCGCGCGCCACCGACGATCCGTCGCAGGCCGGCGAGCAGGATTTCGTCTTCCTCACCATCAAGTCGAACAGCGCGCCGGCCATCGCCGCCAGCCTGGCGCCGATGCTGCGCGCCGACACCGGCGTGGTGACGGCGATGAACGGCCTGCCCTTCTGGTATTTCCACGGGCTGGGCGGCCCGCATGAGGGCCGCCGCCTAAAATCGGTCGATCCCGACGACCTGATGTGGACCCATATCGGCCCGCAGCGCGCCATCGGCTGCGTGCTCGACCCGGCCGCCGCGATCGAGGCGCCGGGCGTCATCCGCCACACCTATTCCGACCGCGTGCCGATCGGCGAGCCCGACGGCAGCCGCTCCGAGCGCATCCAGGCGCTGAGCAAGGCGATGATCGCGGCCGGGCTGAAGGCGCCGGTGCGGCCGCGCATCCGCACCGATATCTGGATCAAGCTGTGGGGCAATGTCTGCTTCAACCCGTTGAGCGCGCTGACCCACGCCACGCTCGACGTGCTGGCGACCGACGCCGAGCTGGCGCCGCTGGTCAGCGCGCTGATGAGCGAGGCGCGCGCGGTGGGCGAGGCGCTGGGCATCGATTTCCTGATCGACACGCCCAAGCGCATCGCCGGCGCGGCCGAAGCGGGCGCGCACAAGACCTCGATGCTGCAGGACCTGGAGAACGGCCGGCCGATGGAGATCGATCCCATCGTCGGCGCGGTGGTCGAGATCGGCCGCCTGCTGAACGTGCCGACGCCGGCCATCGACGTCGTGCTGGCGCTGGTGCGAAGGCGGGCCATCGAGGCCGGATGCTACAAAAAGCCATGACCGCCAAGCCGCTGCGCGCCATCCCCTCGCCCTGCGTCAATGTCTGCATGCTGCATCCCGACAGCAACCTGTGCATCGGCTGCAAGCGCACGGTCGAGGAGATCGGCCGCTGGACCTCCTACAGCGACGAGGAGCGCCGGCGCATCATGGCCGAGCTGCCGCAGCGCACGCACGCGAGCTGAAGTCCTTCAGGTCAAGCCGGCGCGATACAGCCGGTAGATCAGCGCGTCCTCGATCAGCGCGCCGTTGACCTTGGTGCCCTGGATGCGCAGGCGGGAGATGGTGGGACCGGTGCCCAGCGCGGCGGCCAGGCCGGCGATGACGGCATGATCGCCGTTGACCGGCGAGATGTCCTGCCGCGTCAGGGGGAAGTCCTCCTCGCTGCGCAGCGAGGTGATGGCCTGCGACACCAGCTCCACGCCGGTCGCTGCGCCCTGCAGGCGCGAGGCCCTGATGTTCATGTAGAGCCGCCACTCGTTGATGTCGGGCGCGTAGCTCCACAGCGCCGCCGGCACGCTCGAGCCGCGTTCCTCCAGCCGGCGCAGCAGGCGCTCGCCGGCCTCGATCTGCTCCTGGCTGAGTTCGGCGCGCATGTCAGCGCCCGCGGAAGCGCGGCTGGCGCCGCTCCAGGAAAGCGGCGACGCCCTCGCGATGGTCGTCGGTCAGGCTGGCCAAGGCGAACTGGTCGCCGTCCATGTGGCTGGCCAGGTCGTCCAGCGCATGCGCCAGGCGGTTGACGGTGAGCTTGGTCATCATCGCCGGCAGCGGCGGCTGGCGCGCCACCTTCTCCGCCAGCGCCATCGCCGCCGCGAAGCTTTTCCCCGGCTCGGCCAGATGCTCGACCAGGCCCCACTCCAGGGCATCCTGCGCCTCGATGCGCTCGTCGGCGATGATCACCGCCTGCTTGGTGCGCGCCGGTCCCATCAGCGCCAGCATGCGCGGCACGCTCTGCCAGCTCATGTTCATGCCTAGCCCGACCTCCGGAATGCGCCAATGCGCGTTGCTGGCCATGACGCGGAAATCCAGCGCCACCGCCAGCGCCGCCCCGCCGCCGATGCAGAACCCCTCGATGGCGGCGATGGTGATCTGCTCCATCTCCTGCCAGGCGCGGCACAGGCGCGGGCCGACCCGCAGATGGCGGCGCAAGGTTCCGATGTCCATGCCGCGGCGCTGCCGTCCCTCGGCGTCCTTGAGGTCGAAACCGGCGGAGAAGGCATTGGCATTGCCGGTCAGTACCACGACCGAGGTGTCGGCGTCGTCCTCGAAGCCGCGCGCCGCCTGCGTCAGCGCCCGCATCGCCGCCGGCGACAGCGCATTGGTGCGGTCGCCGCGGTCGAACCGCACCACCGCGACGCGGCCTTCCGGCCCCAGCCCTTTCTCGATCGTCACGAAATCGGCCAATGCTTCCCCCTGTTTTTCAGCGAGTTTGCAATAAGATGTCGCCAGCCGCAATTTGCCAAGACGCCGAGGGACCATGAGCGAAAGCGAAAAGATACTGACCCGCAGCGAGGGCAAGGTGCGGATCGTCACCATCAACCGGCCCGAAGTGCGCAACGCGCTGGACAACGAGGCGGCGCTGCTGCTGGGCCAGGCGCTGCACGAATTCGACGCCGACGAGGCGGCCCATGTCTGCGTGCTGACCGGCGCCGGCGGCGCTTTCTGCGCCGGCGCCGACCTGAAGGCGCTGGCCGGCGGCACCGATTATTTCCCCTGGGCCGGCAGCGAGCGGGGGCCGCTGCGCGCGCCGCTCTCCAAGCCGGTGATCGGCGCCATCGCCGGCACCGCCTGCGCCGGCGGACTGGGCGTGGCGCTGTTCTGCGACATCCGCATCGCCGAGGAGAGCGCCAATTTCGGCGTCTTCTCCCGCCGCTGGGGCGTGCCGATGAGCGACGGCACCACGGTGCGCCTGCCGCGCCTGATCGGCCGCGCCCGCGCGCTCGACATGCTGATCACCGGCCGCGCGGTGCCGGCCCGGGAAGCGCTGGAATGGGGGCTGGTGACGCGGCTGGCCGGCGACGGGCTGGCATTGAAGGAAGCCGTCGAACTGGCGCAGCAGGTGGCGGAATTTCCCCAGATCGCGCTGCGCTCGGACCGCCGCTCGGCCTACGAGCAGGAGGATTGCGGCTTCGCCGCCGCCATCGCCCGCGAGGCGGCACTGGCGACGGCAGCCCGCCGCACGGAAGCCATGGCGGGCGCGCGCCGCTTCGCCGACGGCAAGGGTCGGCACGGCTCGTTCCACGATCTCTGAGGTCGGCCATGCGCGCCCTGGTCTGCCGCGAATACGGCACCCCCGACGTCCTGACGCTGGAAAGCGACTGGCCGGAACCGGCGCTGGCGCCCGGCCATGTCCGCATCGCCACCCGCACCGCCGGCATCTCCTTCGCCGTGGTGCTGGGCATCGCCGGCAAGCACCAGAACAAGCCTGGCCTGCCCTATATCCCCGGCGGCGAAGTGTCGGGCGTCGTGCTCGATGCCGCGCCGGACGTCGCGCATGTGAAACCCGGCGACCGCGTGACGGCGCTGGCGCAGCGCGGCGGCGGCATTGCCGAGCGTTTCGTGGCGCCGGCGGAAACGGTCTGGAAGATCCCCGACGGCGTGGACGATGCCGGCGCGATGATCGTCGCCGGCACCCATGGCAGCGTGTTCCTGGCGCTCGACTGGGCGGCGCGGCTGCGTCCGGGCGAAACGCTGTTGGTGCACGGCGCGGGCGGCGGCAGCGGGCTGAGCGCGGTCATGCTGGGCCGCGCCATGGGCGCCACGGTGATCGGCACCGCCTCCAGCGTGGCCAAGCGCGCGGCTGCGACGGAGGCCGGCGCCCATCACATCATCGATTCGCGCCATGAGGATTTGCGCGCACGGGTGCTGGAACTGACCGGCGAGCGCGGCGTGGACGTGGTGTTCGATCCGGTCGGCGGCGATCTCTTCGACCAGTCGCTGCGCTGCGTGGCGCCGCAGGCGCGGCTGATCTGCTACGGCTTCGCCTCGGGACGCATTCCGCAGATTCCCGCCAACATCCTGCTGGTCAAGAACGTCACCGCCATCGGCTATTACTGGGGTTACTACCTCGGCTGGGGCCGGCAGCTTCCGGCGCCGGAAAACTTCGTCCGCCTGCGCCAGACCATGGCGATGCTGATGCAATGGGCGGCCGACGGCAAACTGCCGCCAATGCCCGTCACGCGCTTCGCGGTGGAGGATTTCCGCGCCGCCATGCGCAAGGTCGAGGCGCGCGAAGCCATCGGCAAGATCGTGGTGGAGTTTTGACGGTTATTATTCCGTCACCCTGAGCGAAGCGAAGGGTCTTGCGTCTACGAGCACAGACTTGCAAGAAGCGCACGTATTTACTCAAGCAAGATGCTTCGCTGCGCTCAGCATGACGGAAAAGGAAATCACGCCCCCTCGGCAACCAGTTGATCGTAGGCCGGCAGCGTCAGGAATTCGGTGAAATTCTCCTGCGCGATCAGCGCGTCGAACAGCTTGGCCGCCTCGGCGTAGCGGCCGGCCTCGAAGCGGGCGCCGACCTGCGCTTTGGTCTTCTCCAGCTCCTCGGCGATGATCTTGCGGCACAGCTCGAGATCGACCAGGCGCCCGTCGTCCAGCTTCTGGCGGTGATGCACCCATTGCCAGACCTGGGCGCGGCTGATCTCGGCGGTGGCGGCGTCCTCCATCAGGTTGTAGAGCGGCACGCAGCCGACGCCGCGCAGCCAGGCCTCGAGATAGCCGATGCCGACATTGATGTTCTGGCGCAATCCGGCTTCGGTCTTGGCCCCTTGCGGGATCTGCAGCAGGTCGGCGGCGGCGACGTTCACGTCCTGCCGCTTGCGCGCGATCTGGTTGGCCTCCTTCATCACCGCGTCGAACTCCTCGCGCGCGATCGGCACCAGGCCGGGATGCGCCACCCAGGTGCCGTCATGGCCGTCGGTGGCCTCGCGCTTCTTGTCGGCGCGCACTTTTGCCAGCGCTTCCTCATTGGCCTGCGGGTTGTCCTTGATCGGGATCTGCGCCGCCATGCCGCCCATGGCGTGCACGTTGCGCTTGTGGCAGGTCTTGATGACGTGCAGCGAGTAGGAGCGCAGGAAATGCGTCGTCATCGTCACCTCGCCGCGATTGGGCAGCACGGCCCAGGGATGGCGGGAGAACTTCTTGATGAAGCTGAAGATATAGTCCCAGCGGCCGCAGTTCAGCCCCGCCGAGTGCTCGCGCAGCTCGTGGAGGATTTCGTCGACCTCGAAAGTGGCCAGGATGGTCTCGATCAGCACCGTGGCCTTGACGGTGCCGCGCTTGACGCCCAGCCGGTCCTGCGCGTGCACGAAGACGTCGTTCCACAGCCGCGCCTCGAGATGGCTCTCCAACTTGGGCAGATAGAAATAGGGGCCGGTGCCGCGCGAGATCTGCACCCGCGCGTTATGGAAGAAGAACAGGCCGAAATCGAACAGCGAGCCCGACATCGGCTGGCCGTCGACCAGCACGTGCTTCTCCTCCAGGTGCCAGCCGCGCGGGCGCACCTTCAGCACGGCGATCCTGGGATTGAGCTTGTAGCTCTTGCCCGAGGCGGGATCGTCGAATTCGATGGTGCCGCGCGTGGCGTCCATCATGTTGTTCTGGCCGTCGATCATGTTGTGCCAGGTCGGCGTCGAGGCGTCCTCGAAATCGGCCATGAAGACGGAGGCGCCGCAGTTCAGCGCGTTGATCACCATCTTGCGGTCGACCGGGCCGGTGATCTCGACCCGCCGGTCGAGCAGGTCCTTCGGGATCGGCGCCACCGTCCAGTCGCCGTCGCGGATCGCCTTGGTGTGGGGGAGGAAATCGGGCTTCTCGCCGGCGTCCAGCCGCTTCTGGCGCTCGACCCGCGCCGCCAGCAGCTCGCGCCGCCGCGGGCCGAAATTGCGCTCCAGATCGGCGACGAAAGCCAGCGCCTCCTCGCTCAGCACGCGCTCGTAGCCGGGCCTGACCTCGCCCCTGATCTCGACCCCGGCCGGCACCGCGAGCTTTTGCACCGCTGCGTTCATGCCCTATCCTCCCTGATGATCAGGCGCTTATAGCGGCCCATCCCAAGGCAGGCAAATGCCCAACCGGTTTCGCGGGAGGAATCATGCAGATCGAGGAAATGCTGAAGAAATTCACCGACGCGGTGGAGAAGCACGAAGGGGCGGCGCTGGCGCAGCTCTTTGCCGAGAACGGAGTCTACCACGACGCGTTCTACGGCGAGTTCAAGGGCCGCGCGCGGGTGGCCGAGCTGATCGACGTCTGGTTCTACAAGACGGCCAAGGATTTCAAATGGGACATGCACGAGCCGGTCAGCGACGGGCGCACGCTCTATGTCCGCTACGTCTTCTCCTACAAGTCGACGCTGCCGGAGGCCAAGGGGGCGCGGGTGATGTTCGAGGGCGTCAGCATCATGAAGCTGAGCCAGGACGGGCTGATCGAGGAATATCGCGAGGTGGCCGATACCGCGCCGGCCCTGCTGGGCCTGAACTTCCCGCCCGAGCGCGTGGCCAAGATCAAATTGAAGCACGGGGCGGAGCTGCGCGGCCGGGCCGAATCGAAGGCGCATCTGGGGTAACTGTCCGCGTCGGCGTTCGTTCGCTTACACGCGGGTAACCGACGAACGTCGGCGTACCGTCTTGAAACCGCTCCCGCGATGGCGATCTTTAGGGCAGGGGCGCGGGATAGGCCGCGCCAAAGCAAGGAGTGATGTTCGTGACCAAGGTGCTGGTGCTCTATTATTCGATGTACGGCCATATCGAGACCATGGCGCAGGCGATAGCCGAGGGCGCCCGATCGGTCGAGGGCGCCAGCGTGGAGATCAAGCGCGTGCCGGAGCTGGTGCCGGCGGAGGCGCTGGCCAAGTCCGGCGCCAAGACCGACCAGAAGGCGCCGGTGGCGCAGCCGGCGGAGCTGGCCGAATACGACGCCATCATCTTCGGCACGCCCACCCGGTTCGGCATGATGGCTGCCCAGATGCGCAATTTCCTCGACCAGACCGGCGGGCTGTGGGCGCAGGGCAAGCTGGTGGGCAAGGTCGGCTCGGTCTTCGCCTCCACCGCCACCCAGCATGGCGGCCAGGAAAGCACCATCCTCTCCTTCCACACCACGCTGCTGCACCAGGGCATGGTGGTGGTCGGCCTGCCCTATTCGGCCCAGGGCCAGACCCGCATGGACGAGATCACCGGCGGCTCGCCCTATGGCGCCACCACCATCGCCGGCGGCGACGGCAAGCGCCAGCCTTCCGCCAACGAGCTGGAGCTGGCCCGCTTCCAGGGCCGGCACGTGACGGAAATCGCCAGGAAGCTGGCGGCCAAGTAGCGGCAGGCCAAATAGCGGCAGGAAGGACCGGCGGGTTTACCCAACCCGCCGAGTCGCCTTTTGCCGGCAACTGGACAGCGCAACCCGCCCGTGTGAACATCCGTTCATCGAACAGGGAGTTGCAGCATGGCCCAGCGTGACGACCGGCACATCACCCACGACAAGGCCTACAACACCGTGGCGCCGGACGATTTCCGCGCCATGATCGACGTCGACCGCTACGAGACGCGCTCGGACGCCTTCGACGGCATCATCTCCGCGACGCACGACCATTTCTGGGATCCCTACGATCCGGCCTATCTCGACTTCACGCAAGCCTTCGACCTCGACAACGAGTACCTGCTGCCGCCGGAGCGGCAGATCGAGCTGAAATCGGCGGTGGCCGACCGGCTCGACGAGAAGCAGAAGATCGCCCTGGTGAACGAGAACGTGCGCTGGTCGATGTCGCAGATCCTGCACGGCGAGCAAGGCGCCATGTCGCTGTCGGCCAGCCTGTGCGACATCCTCTACGATCCCGGCGCCCAAGAATACGCCGCCAACCAGGCGCGCGAGGAGGCGCGCCACGTCGCCGCCTTCGGCCGCTACATCAAGCTGCGCTGGGGCAAGCCCTACCCGGTGGGCCAGGCGCTGGGCGACCTGATCAACGAGCTGGTGCTGACGCCGGTGGTCTACAAGAAGCTGGTCGGCATGCAGATGCTGATCGAGGGCCTGGCCATGGGCGCCTTCGCTCACACCCACGCGCACACGCGCGACCCGCTGCTGAAGCGGCTGGTGCAGCTCGTCATGACCGACGAGGCCTTCCACCACAAGTTCGGCAAGATCTGGGCCGACCGCACCGTGCCCAAGCTGACGCCGCGGGAGCACGAGATCGTCGAGGACTGGGCGGCGAGCTGCTTCGAGACGCTGTTGTTCAACCTCACCAACATCCGCCAGCGCCGCGTCATCTACGAGCAGTTCGGGCTCGACTGGGAATGGGTGCGCGATGCGGTGCGCGAGGTCTATTCCGACGACAACCGGCGCAACGACACGCGCGACCAGGCCAACATCTTCAACGTGCTGGCCCGCACCCTGTGGAAGTGCGGCATCATCACCGAGCGCACCCGCCACGTCTACGCCGCCTGGGTCAACATCGACGGCTTCGCCACCGAGGGCGACTTCATGATCGGCGATGCGGTGGCGGCCGAAGGCATCGACATGCTGCGCGAGATCAACAAGGGCCGCCGCAAAATCGGGCAAAAGCTGGCGTAGGCTCCCTGCCGGGAGGCTTGGCAGGGCGGCGGGCATCTGATACCACCTACCGAACAAACGTTCAGTCAGTGGTAACGATGGCCTCTCCAGCCTTTTCCGCTTCCGCCTCCGCCGGCCCCGAACGGCTGGTTTTCCGCACCAAGGACGGTCTTTCCCTGGCCGCCGACGCCTATGGCCGCCCGGGCGACAGGCCGGTGCTGCTGGCCCATGGCGGCGGGCAGACGCGGCATGCCTGGGGCGGCACGGCCAGGGCCTTGGCCGAACATGGCTGTTATGCGGTGTCGCTCGACCTGCGCGGCCATGGCGAGAGCGACTGGTCGCCCGGCGGCGACTACCTGCTCGACCGCTTCGCCGACGACGTGCGCCTGGTGGCGGCCAAGCTGGGCCGGCCGGTGATGGTCGGCGCTTCGCTGGGCGGGCTGTCGGCCATGGTTTCCGGCGGCGAGGCGCCGCAGGCCGATTTCGCCGCCCTGATCCTGGTCGACATCGCCCCGCATATCGAGATCAAGGGCTCCGACCGGGTGCTGGCCTTCATGCGCGACAAGCTGGAGGAAGGGTTCGCCACGCTGGACGAGGCGGCCGACGCCGTCGCCGCCTACCTGCCCGAACGTCCCCGCCCGACCGACCTCAAGGGGCTGGAGAAGAACCTGCGCCAGCGCGAGGACGGGCGCTGGCGCTGGCACTGGGATCCGAAATTCGTCGCCGGCGACCGTAAGATGGACGGCGGCCGCCGGCCGGAGCGGCTGGCCGCGGCGGTGCGCAACATGACCTGCCCGATGCTGCTGGTGCGCGGCCGCATGAGCGACGTGATCAGCGAGGACTCGGTGCGCAAGTTCATGGAGCTGCAGCCCAAGGCCCGCTTCGTCGACATCGCCCGCGCCGGCCACATGGTGGCGGGCGACGCCAACGACGTCTTCACCGAGGCCGTCCGCACCTTCATCGACGAGCTGGCCTAAAGCTCTCCGCCATCGTGCACCGCTTGGCCACCCAGCCAGGTGCGCAGCACCCGCGTGCCGGGCAATTCGTCCAATGAGCAGGTAAACGGATCGCGGTCGAGCGCGATCAGGTCGGCATGGTGGCCGACCGCCAGCGTGCCGATGCCGTGCCAGCGCATCACCTTTGCCGCATCGCGCGTCCACATCATGATGGCTTCCAGCCGGCCGACCTTGTGGGCGGGCGTGTCGTTGCGGTGGCCGCTGCCGCAGAATTCGTGGGTCTCGGCATAGCGGATGTGCTCGAACAGGTTCTTCGGGCCCCAATCGGTGCCGCAGCCCACCGTCAGCCCGGCGTCCAGCAGGCGTTTCAGCGGCACCAGGTCCTGCAGCGCCCAATCGCCGATGCGCTGGCGATAGAGATCGCCCTTGCCCCAGGAGAAGCTCATCGAGGTGGTGATGTCGCAGCCCAGCGCCTTGTAGCGCCTGGCCTGCAACTCGGTGGTCAGGATGGCGTGCTGGATCAGCCAGTCCTGGCCGGCGATGTCGTGCCGGTCCGCCAGGCGTTCGCAGGAGGCGAGGAAATCGTCGTGGTCGCGCTGGCCGCCGGCCAGATAGTTGGCGCGCATTCCGTGGTCGGCGCAGTAGCGGATGAATTCGTCCTGCTTCTCCAGCGACACGAAGGTCAGCCCGCGCGTCGGCTCGCCCCAGGGATCGGAATAGTCCTCGTGCATGCGCAGGAAGCCCGGCCAGCACGGCCCGCCGGTGGCCAGCGTGGCGCCTTCGATACGCAGCAGGTCGTCGCGGGTCGAGGTCAATGAGCGCGCCAGGTCGAGATTGGCGCGGAACTGCGCCATGGTCAGCGGCTCGAACGGCGGAAAGGCCGTCGGCTCGATCTCCAGCGCGGCCGCCACCCGCACCGTCATCGCCTGCCTGGCCCGCAGCCGGCGATAGGCGTCGATATGGGGCAGCACCATGTTGTGCCCCTCATAAGCGGTGGTGACGCCCAGCCGGTTGTAGAGCGCCATGGCCTTGGTCGTGGTTGCCTCCAGGTCGACGCCGACGGCGCTGGGCAGTTTCAGCAGGATCTGGGTCCAGAACGGATCGAAGGTGTAGTAGTTGTTGACCGGCCCGCGCAGGATGCCGGTCGGCCGGCCCTCGCCGTCCTTGTCGATCTCGACCCGGCACACCGTGTCGGGAATGAAGCTGGTGATACCGACGCTGCGCAGGCCCAGCGAATTGAAGGCGCAGACATTGGGCGTCACCGGCCCGTAGGCCGAGAGGAACACCGGATGGTCGGCGGTGGCGCGGTCCAGCACGCGCCGGTCGGGCAGCCGGCCCTCGCGCAAATCGCGCCAGGAGCGGCGGATGAAATAGAACGGCTCGCCCACGGGCGTGGTCATGATCCACTGCCCCTTGGGCGTGACGGCGGCGCGCGCGGCGATGCGGGCCACGATATCGTCGTGATCCTTCGCATCCGACAGGTCGACCAGCAGCCCGGAGCGGGCGGCGAAATGCAGCATGTGCGGATGGGTGTCGATCAGGCCCGGCATCAGGGTGGCGCCGCGCAGGTCGATCTCGCGCGCGCCGCCGCCGGCCAGGCCGCGCATCTCGGCGGCACTGCCCAGCCCCAGGATGCGGCCCTCGGCGAAGGCCAGCGCCTCGTGCAGCGCCAGATCGCCGCGGCAGTCGCGGACGCGGGCGTTGACGATGACGGTGGCCGGCGGCGGGTTCTCGCGCTGCGTGCGGGCCATGTCCCCTCCCCCCTTTTTCCTTGCCTCGATGGTGCCGCCCGGAACCGCCGGACGCCACAGCCGTTTTTCCGCCGCAACGGAATTTGCGGGGCGCATGGACGCGATCTGGTTCGACGACCGGCTGGCCGGCATGGATGTCGCCGACACGGCGCTGCGGCTGGGGCTGGCGCTGCTCTGCGGCCTTGTCATCGGCATCGACCGCGAGTTGCGCGACAAGCCGGCCGGCTTGCGCACCCATATGCTGGTCAGCCTGGCGGCGGCCAGCTTCACCCTCATCAGCTTCGATTTCCACGCCCGGCTGATCGCGCAGGGCAACGACAATGCCGATCCGATCCGCGCCCTGGAGGCGGTGGTGGCGGGCGTGGCCTTTCTCGGCGCCGGCACCATCATCCAGTCGCGCGAGAAGGTGCGCGGCGTGACCACGGGGGCCGGCATCTGGATGGCCGGCGCCATCGGGCTAGCCTGCGGCGGCGGCATGTTCGCCCTCGCCATCGGGCTCACCGTGGCGATCTTCCTGGTCATCACCGTGCTGGGATGGGTCGAGGTCTGGTTCGAGCGCCGCGCCGAAGGCAGCGGCAAATCCTCTTCCCCATCGTCGAGGGAGCTGTGATGGCCACCGAGAAGAAACCCGCCGCGCCCGCCAAGCCCGGCGTCAAGGACGACACCCATCGCCACCCGCGCCAGCCCAAGGACGACAAGCGCACCACCCCCGGCCATGAGGGCGCCCGCTACGGCGAGGAGAAATCGCGGCCCAAGGATACGGGGCGCGAAGGGGCTTAGGCTTTATAGCTTGTCATCCCGGCCAAGCGCCGCAGGCGCGTAGAGCCGGGACCTATAACGCCGGTCATCATGGGTCCCGGGTCTCGCTACGCTCGCCCGGGATGACAATGGAGAGAAAGCCCTACTCCCGTCCCTTCATCATG
The DNA here is from genome assembly GCA_050181585.1 of Reyranellaceae bacterium. Lineage (GTDB taxonomy): Bacteria > Pseudomonadota > Alphaproteobacteria > Reyranellales > JAQSWP01 > JAQSWP01. Next base: position 90,507 of record JBFXDA010000001.1, on the reverse strand, counting down.
CGCTTGGGGTCGTAGACCAGCACCGTTTCGCCGCGCTGGTTCTTGACCTCGTTGCTTGTGTGCACGATGGCGCGGTTGCCCTTGGAGGTCTGGCGGATGCCGGTGATCTCCAGCTCGACATGGATGGTGTCGCCGACGAAGGTCGGGGCCTTGATGTCGAGGGTGCAGCCGAGGAAGGCCAGGCCGGTGCCCTGCATGGTCGACTGGATCAGCAGGCCCTCGGCGAAGGAATAGACCAGCGCGCCGGGCACCGGCCGGCCGCCCTTGATGGCCGATTCGGTCTTGAGGAACTCGATATTGTTGAACAGCACTTCGCCCATGCCGGTGACGGCGATGAAGGCGGCGAGATCGGCTTCGAAGATGGTGCGGCCGACGGTGCGATAGCGCTCGCCGACCTGGATGTCCTGCCAGAAGAAGCCCAGCCCCACCGTTTTCATTTAACGTTCCCTTTCGGTTCGACGACGATGCCGCGCGCGACCAGCCCGGCGATGTCCTGTTCCGGCACGCCCGCCTCGCGCAGCACCTCGCAGCTGTGCTCGCCCAAGAGCGGCGCGTGGCGGGCGATGGCGCTGGGGCTGGCGGAGAACGTCACCGGCGGATTGACGACGCGGATCGGCCCTTCGCTGGGATGCTCCATGACGCCGAACAGATGGCCCGCGTTCAAATGCGGGTCGGCCAGGATGTCCTCCAGCGAATTGACCGGGGCGCAGGGGATCTGGGCCGCCATCAGCCCGTCCAGCCACTCGGCGGTGGTCCGGGTGGCGGCGATCTCGGCGATCAACTCGTAGAGCTCGACGATGTTGTGGCTGCGGGCGGAGACCGTGGTGAAGCGCGGGTCGGCCGCCAGATCGGCGCGGCCGGCGAGGCGGAAGAAATCGGCGAAGTGGCGGTTGGTGTAGGGCAGGATCGAGATCCAGCCGTCGCGGCTGCGATAGGGCTTGCGGCCGGGCGCCATCATGCGGTTGTAGCCGGGCTTGCCCTCCTCCGGCGCGAAGCTGCGCAGGAACATGTGCTCGACCAGCAGATACTGCGCCATGGTCTCGAACATCGGCACCTCGACCGATTGGCCCTGGCCGGTGCGCAGCTTGTGGATCAGGGCGCTGAGCACGGCATAGGCCAGCGTCAGCCCCACCGTCTTGTCGGCGATGATGGTGGGGGCGTATTTGGGGATGCCGTCATGCATGCCGTTCAGCCACGCCACGCCCGACATGGCCTGGATCACGTCGTCATAGGCCGGCCGGTCGCCATAGGGCCCGTCGGCGCGATAGCCATAGGCGCCGACATAGACGATGTTGGGATTGATCCGCTTCACGCTGTCGTAGTCCAGCCCCAGCTTCTTCATCGCCTGCGGCCGCATGGCGTGCACCAGCGCGTCGGCCTTGGCGATCACCCGGGCGAAGGCGGCGCGCGCCTCGGGCTGCTTCAGGTCGAGCGCCAGCGAGCGCTTGGAGCGGTTGACGCTGAGATGCAGCGGTCCCATGCCGGGATTGGCGCGCGAGGGGCCGATATGGCGCACCGTGTCGCCCTCGGGCGCCTCGACCTTGATCACGTCGGCGCCCTGGTCGCCCAGGAGCTGCAGGGCATAGGGGCCCAGCACCACGGACGTCATGTCGATGATGCGCAGACCCTTGAGCGCGCCCGCCATGGTTCCTCCCTTTGTTCTTGCCGGGCAGGGTGGGGCAGCGCTGCCGCCGGGTCAAAGGCTTTTGCGCCCGCTCCGGCCGGCGCATCGCTGCGCTTGACAGGCCGGCGCGCAGCCCGAAACTCGACGGCCTAAAGAAGACTTGGGGAGCGGAGGAACGGGATGGACGTGCGAAGCGTGATGCGCCGGTCGGCGCAGTTCTACGCCGACCGGGACGCGGTGGTGCATGGCGGCCGCCGGCTGAGCTTCGCCCAGGCCTGGGAGCGGGCGGTGCGCATGGCCAACGGGCTGATCGCGCTGGGCCTGAAGCCGGGCGACCGGGTCGGCGTGCTGGAGGACAACTCGCTGGAAGCCGCCGACATTTTCGTCGGCGCCGCCATCGCCAACGTGGTGCGCGTGCCGCTCTATCCGCGCAACAGCCGCGAGGCGCATCTGCACATGCTGGGCCACACCCAGTGCAAGGCGCTGGTGGTCGGCGCCAACTATGCGCATGAGGTCGAGGGCTTCGCGGCCGAGCTGCCGGACCTCGAGCACGTGCTGGTCCGCGACGGCACCTACGAGTCCTGGCTGGCCGGCCAGTCCACCATCGACCCCGACCCGCCGATCCGGGACGACGACGTCTACATCATCCGCCACACCGGCGGCACCACCGGCCGCTCCAAGGGCGTGGCCTATACGCATCGTTCCTGGCTGGCCGCGGCGCGCGACTGGTTCTACCTCTACCCGCCGGTCGAACCCGGCGATGCCTGCCTGCATCTGGGGCCGATCAGCCACGGCTCGGGCTATCTCTTCACGCCGATCTGGATGGGCGGCGCCTGCAACGTGATGATCGACAAGTTCGATCCGGCGGCCGTGGTCGATCTGATGGAGAAGGAGAAGATCGGCTACATGTTCATGGTGCCGACCATGCTCAACGCGGTGCTGCGCGTGCCGGGCATGCGCGAGCGCGACTATTCGCGCCTGAAATGCCTGCTGATCACCGCCGCCCCGATCGCCGACGACACCGCGCTCAAGGGCTACGAGGTGTTCGGCAAGGCGATGTACCAGGGCTACGGCCAGACCGAGGTGCTGCCCATCGCCATCATGGGCCCGGCGCAATGGTTCGCCACCGGCGTGCCCGGCTCCACCCCCTTGCGCGCCTGCGGCATGCCGCTGCCCTTCGCCGAGCTGCAGATCTGGGACGAGAACAACCGGCCGGTGAAGCCCGGCGAGCCGGGCCAGATCGTGGCCCGCACCGACGGGCAGATGAGCGGCTTCTGGCAGGATCCCAAGGCCACGGCCGAGCGCATGGTCGATGGCTGGGTGCTGACCGGCGATGTCGGCATGCTGGATGCCAACGGCTATCTCTACATGCTCGACCGCGCCAACGACATGATCGTCTCGGGCGGCTTCAACATCTATCCGGCCGAGCTGGAGAACGCCATCGCCGACCATCCGGCCGTGATCGAATGCGCCGTGTTCGGCGTGCCGCACGAGAAATGGGGCGAGGCGCCGCACGCGGTCTGCACCGTCGATCCCAAGCTCGCGGTCAGCGAGCAGGACATCATCCAGCTCTGCGCCGAGAAGCTGGGCTCCTACAAGAAGCCGCTGGCGGTCGAATTCCGCACCGAGCCGCTGCCCAAGACCCCGGTGGGCAAGATCAAGCGCAAGGAGTTGCGCGAGCCGTACTGGAAAGGGCACGCGCGCCGGGTGGCGGGAAGCTGATTTCCGGCAAAAAGTAGCGTGACGCAACTGACGGCCGCACGGTATTGTGCGGGCAATGGAATTGTCCGCCTATCTGCGTCTGGCGCGCCCCCTCGACTGGCTGAAGAACGGTTTCGTGCCGCTGGGCCTGCTGTTCGCCGAGGCCTGGCACCGGACGCCGCTGGTGATCGACGTGGCGCTGGTCACCGCCGCCTTCTGCCTCGCCGCCTCCGCCGTCTACGCCTTCAACGACGTCGCCGACGCCGATGCCGATGCCCGCCACCCGCGCAAGCGCCACCGGCCGGTGGCCAGCGGCGCCATCGCCCCGCGCCGGGCGCTGGCCTTCGCCATGGTGCTGGCCTTCGCCGCGCTGGTCATCGCCGCCGCCGTGCGCGCCGAGGCGCTGGGGCTGGTGGGCGCCTATCTGGTGCTCAATCTGTTCTACTCGCGGCTGCTGCGGCGCATTCCCTTCGTCGACGTGCTGACCATCGCCGCCGGCTTCATGCTGCGCGTGCTGGCCGGCACGGTCGGGGTCGGCATCCCGCCCTCGGGCTGGCTGCTGGCGACGGCGCTGGCGCTGACGCTGTTCCTGGGCTTCGCCAAGCGGCGGGCCGAGTTCGTCTCCGCCAATGGTGACGCCTCGCGCGCCAGCCTGTCGGCCTACAACCGGCGCCTGCTCGACGCGCTGACCCTGGCGACGGCGGTCTGCGCCGGCGCGCTCTATGCCGGCTTCACCCTCGACGCCCGCTCGATCGAATGGCATGCCGCGCCCAATCTGTGGCTGACGGCGCCGCCGGCCCTGGCGGTGCTGGCGCGCTACACATGGCTGGCGTTCCGCGCCGGCAAGGGCGAGAATCCGGCGCGCGAGCTGATCGGCGATCCCTGGATCGCGCTGTTCGCCGCACTATGGCTGGCAACGACGGTGGCGGTGATCGGCGGCTTCATCTGACGCCGGGACGGTTGGGGGAATGGCGCAGGCATGGGACGACAGGCCGGGCGCGCGGCGGGCGATAATCCTCGCCGCCGCGGCGCTGTCGCTTGCCTGGCTGTGGCTGTTCCTCGCCTTCACCGCCGACGATTCCTTCATCACCTTCCGCTACGGCCGCAACCTCATCGAGCACGGCGTGTGGAACTGGAACCCGTCGGGACCGCGCGCCGAAGCCTATACCAGCGGCCTCTACGCCCTGCTCTCCCTCGTGCCGGCGGCGCTGGGCCTGCCGCCGGCGCCGTTCTTCAAGCTGCTCGGGATCGTCGCCCTGGCGCTGACCCTGCAGCGGCTGTGGCGCTTCGGCGGCGCGCCGGCGCTGGCCTATGGCGCTACGGTCGTGGCCGGCACGCCGTTCCTGTTCGTGCATGCCGCCTCGGGGCTGGAAACGCCGGTCTTCATCCTGCTGACGGTGGAGATCGCCGCCCGCCTGCTGGGCGGCGGGGCGGCGCAACGCCAGGGCGTTTTCTGCTTGCTGCTGGCGCTGCTGCCTTTCGTGCGGCCCGAGGGCGCGGCCTTCGCCGCCGTGGCCGCCCTGCTGCTGCTGCGGCAGGTCGGCTGGCAAGGCGTGCAGTGGCGCTGGCCGGTCCTCGCCCTGGCCGGCGCCCTCGCCTACTTCCTGGCTCGCTGGGCCTATTTCGGCCAAGCGCTGCCGACGCCGTTCCATGCCAAGGCCGGCTTCACCCTGGCCGACCTGGAAGCCAATTTGTTCGCGTTCCGGTTCTATCTCGTGCTGGCGGGCGCGCTGCTGGTGCTGGTCGGCAACCGGACGTTCCGCCTTCTGCTGCTGGCGCAGCTCGCCATCGTGCTGCTGCTCTATGCGCCAGCGCATTTGCAGATGAATTTCGCCGACCGCTTCCCGCTGCAGGCGCTGCTGCCCCTGGCACTGGTGGCGCCGCTGGCCATGGTGAATGACGGCGTCGCCGGCCCTCCCCTGCGCTGGCGCGCGATGGCGCTGGCCGCCATGGCGCTGCTGGCCGGGCTGGGCAATTTCTCGCGCAGTCCTATCGAATGGCTGATCGGCTATACGCCCGCCGCCACGCAGGTCCATCGCGCGCTGGGCCTGGCGCTGGCGCCGCTCAAGGCGCGGGGCTACACCGTCGCCATGGCCGATTCCGGCCTGATCGCCTATCACGCCGGCTGGCGCGCCATCGACCTGGCCGGGCTGGCCGACGCCGAAGTGGCGCGCCACGGCAACAGCCTCGCCTATATGGAAGCGACCCGGCCCGACGTCATCGTGCTGTACTCCGTCAGCGGCCGGCCGCAGGACGTCGTCACGGCCGGCTTCGGCCACGAGGCCGCACTCGCCTTCCTGCAACGCCACCCGCAATGGCAGCCGGCCGCCAGCCTGCCGTGGAACGGCAGCTATTCGCTGGTGGTGTTCCGGCGCCAGGACCTGCCCGAGCGGGCCCAGCTCGACGCGGCGCTGGGCGGCATGGAGGCGCAGGCGCGCGCCTGGAGCGAGCAACGCCTGCGCCACCGCTTGGCGCGCGCCCTCAGCCTGCGGGATGTTTTCCGCTGACCTTCTGGCGCCCTAGCGGCGCGCCAGCGCCCGTTTGCGCGCGGCGCCGACATCGGCGTCGTCGAGATGGAGCAGGCCGGCCAGCCGGCGCATCAGGCTGGTCTCGTAGTGATGCGCAGCACCGTCGGCATAGACGATCTCCCACAGCAGCTCGACGATGCCCAGCCGCTCCTCGGGCGAGAAGCGCTTGTTCAGCGCGCTGGTGAAACGGAACACGTCGGACGCGTTCTCGTGCAGCGCCACCACGTCGTCGACCATCGCTTTCGCCGCCCCGGCGTCGAGCTCGAAATGGGCCCGCAGCAAATGCTCGATCACGGCGCGCTCGCCGGCGGTGAACTCGCCGTCGCGGGCGGCGACCTCGACCATCAGCGCCGCCGCCGCCATGACGCGGTCGCCCTCGTGCAGGGCGGCATGCGAGGTGGGGCCGCTTTCCGCCGCCAGGAAGTTCTTCAGCCAGCCGATCATGTCCCTGCTATGGCAAGCGGAAGCGGCGAAAGCAAGGCGTCAGAGGTCGAATTCGGCGTCGTAGGCGCGGGCCAGGCGCAAGGCGCAGAGCCGAGCGAAGTGGACGGTCAGGCTCTTGCGCGTGGCAGCGGCCAGGCTGCGCCGCGGCGGCTCGACCAGCACCTCCCCGCCATAGCGGTCGGCGACGATGATGCCGACTTCCGGCGGCAGGTGTTCCATCGGGAAGCCGCCGGGCACGGCGAAATAGAACAGATCGCAATGCGGCGCGTATTCCGGCCACTTGCCGTCGCGCTGCAGGTCGATCAGCGAGGTCTTGATCTCGACGATGCTGATGCAGCCCGCCGCGTCGACGCCGAACACGTCGGCGCGCCGGCCGCTGGGCAGCTCGACCTCGACCGTCGACATGACGCCCATGTGCCGCAACAGGCGGAGCACGCCGCGGGTGATGACGGTGGTTTCCTGGCTCATGACGGGCGCATTCTAGCGCCCGCCCCGAACCGTTCCAGAAAACACGATGCCTGCGAAACGCAATCAGCCGCCCAGTACCTTGGGCCGCTTGTAGAGGGGGAAGCCGATATAAGGCTTGCTCCTGTCGTGGTCGGGGACCTCGAAGAAGGTCGAGCGGTTGTTGTTGTGCACCCCGCCATCGACGCGGATGAAAGCGCCGGTGATGTAGGCGGCGGCCTCCGACAGCAGGAAGGCGACGGCGGCGGCGATCTCCGATTCGGTGCCGTGGCGCTTGAGCGGCACGCGCTTGGCGACGTTGCGCAGCGTGTCGTGCGCGGCTTCCGGATACTTGTCGAGGCCGGACGAGGCGATGAAGCCGGGAATGACCTGGTTCAGGCGCACGCCGGAGGCGGCCCATTCGATCGACGCGGTCAGGGTGAAGTTCTCCTGCCCCGCGCGCGCCGCCCCGTTATGGCCCATGCCGGGCATGCCCAGCGGCCAGTCGGCGCCGATGCTGACGATGGCGCCGCCATGGGCCTCCATCCATTGCACGAACGCCTCCTTGGAGACCAGGAAGGTGGCGGTCATGTTGTTGGCCACCACCGCGTTCCAGCCGTTGAGGCTGATGTCGCGCAGGCGGGCGGGAAACTGGCCGCCGGCATTGTTGACCAGCCCGTCGATGCGGCCGCCCCATCGCAGCACCGCCGCCACCATCTCCTTCACCGGCTGCTCCTGGCGCAGATCGCAACTGAAGGTGAAGACGTCGCCGCCGCCGCCCAGCTCCCGGTGCACCGCCTGCAGCTTCTCGACGCTGCGTCCGACCAGCGCCACGCGCGCGCCCAGCGATTTCAGCTCGTGCGCGATGCAGCGGCCGATGCCGGAGCCGCCGCCGGTGACGATGACGACCTGGTCCTGGAACAGGCCGGGGCGGAAGACGGAGCGGTAATCGACCATGGTGGTTCCTATGCGGGCTTGCGGCCGGAAATGCGGGTCAGGATGCCGGGAATGAACGGCTCGGTCTTCACGTCGACGAAGCCGGCCTGGCGGAAGAAGTCGCGGCAGTCGGCCTCGGAATGGGCCTCGCCGGTGCTGTTCCAGATCGCCTCGTTCAGCCCCCACAGGGCGGGATCGAGCGGGCCGGTGCGCTCATCGTTCAGCGCCTCGCCGATCAGGTGCATCTCGCCGCCCGGCGCCAGGGCGGCGAACGCCTTCCTGACCACGAGCTGGATCAGCTCGGCCGAGTATTGCGGCAGGTTGGAGGCCATCAGCACCACATCGACGCCCGACGGGAAGGCGTCGGCCGTGAAATCGCCGCCCACCGCCTCCACCCTGTCGGCGGCCTGCGCCCGGGCGATGAACTCGCGCGCCACGACAGCGACCGGCGGCAGGTCGAACACCGTCGCCTTCAGGCCGGGAAAGGCCTGCGTCGCCATGATGCTGTAGGCGCCCGAGCCGCCGCCCAGATCGAGCAGATGGCGGCGGCCGGCCAGGTCGGTGGTGCGGGCGAAGTGGCGGGCCGAGCCGGCGCCGATCGAATAGGTCGCCTCGTGGTACTTGCGTGCCGCCTCGACGGTGAAATCCTCGTACATGCCGAGCCGGCCCTCGCTGCGCGAGCGCAGATGCTCGCCCAGCCGGCCCCACTCGTTCCAGTCCGGTTTGGTGAACAGCATCCACGGTCCGGCGAAGCGCTCCGACGTGCCGACCAGGAAGCGCTGCACGTCCTCCGCGTTGCGATAGCGCTCGCCGTCCTTGTGCAGCAGCTCCATGGCGGTCAGTACGGTGATCAGCCGCTTCACCTGCCGCTCGCTCAAGTCGCGCGCCCGGGCGATGGCCGCGACCGTGTCGGCGCCCTGCGCGATGGCGGTGAAGACGTCGAGCTCGATGGCGGCGAACAGGGCCGCACTCTGCCAGTAGGCGCGCGAGAGATGCTGCAGACGCGTGAGATCGACGCGTTTCGACGAAGCGGACAGGTCGGCCATTTTCCACCCACGATGGCCGATGCTTGAGCGCGGCCCTGGCCGCACTCAATCAGATGCGCCGCGCGCCGATCAAGCGCATTCCGCCCCGCTTCCGCAGGGCGGTCGCCGCTTCCGGCAGGCTGGTCGCGCGCCGCTGGCGCGTCGTCCTGCCGCTACACCCGGCCGGTCACCAGCAACACCACCAGGATGATCACGATCACCAGCGTGACGCCCGACGGGCCATAGCCCCAGCTCCGGCTGTAGGGCCAGGCCGGCAAAGCGCCCAGCAGCAGCAGGATCAGGACGATCAGCAGAATGGTGCCCAGCATGGAATGTTTCCTCTCGATTGGCGTCGAGCACTGCAACGCGGCGGCCCGGGCGCGGTTCCGGCCTACCGGCGCCCAGGGAACGGCGGTCGCGCCGCGGCCGTTGCGACAAGGACGTTGCTTGCAAGGGAGATGGCGATGGGCAGGACAGGAATTTGGGCGATGGCCCTGGGCGCAGCCTTGCTGCTGGCCGCCTGCGGCACCGAATCGGACGACCGCGTCGCCTCGGGCGCGGGCATCGGGGCTGCGACCGGCGGCGGCATCGGGCTGCTGTTCGGCGGCGTCGGCGCCATACCGGGCGCGCTGATCGGGGCCGGCGTCGGCGCCGGGACCGGCGCGGTGACCAATTCCGACGACGTCAATCTCGGCACGCCGCTGTGGGACCAGCAGATGTGATCGGGATCAGCCGCGGCCGATGAACGGCATCTTGGTCGCCATGATGGTCATGAACTGCACGTTGGAGTCCAGCGACAGGCTGTCCATGTAGACCACCGCCGAGGCCACGTCGTTGACGTCCATCAGCGGTTCGACGGCGATGCTGCCATTGGCTTGCACGATGCCAGCCTTCATGCGCTCGGTCATCTCGGTGCCGGCATTGCCGATGTCGATCTGGCCGCAGGCGATGTCGTATTTGCGCCCGTCGAGCGAGGTCGACTTGGTCAGGCCGGTGACGGCGTGCTTGGTCGAGGTGTAGGGCGCAGAGTTGGGCCGCGGCGCATGGGCGGAGATCGAGCCGTTGTTGATGATGCGCCCGCCGCGCGGGACCTGGTCCTTCATGATGCGGAAGGCTTCCTGGGTGCAGAGGAAGACGCCGGTGAGGTTGGCGTCGACCACCGCCTTCCACTGCTCGTAGGTCAGATCCTCGAGATTGATCGGCGGCGCGCCCATGCCGGCATTGTTGAACAGCAGGTCGAGGCGGCCGAATTCGCGCCTGGTCTCGGCGAAGATCCTCTTCACGTCCTCGGGCTTGCCGACATCGCCCGGCACGATCAGCGTCCTGCCTTTGGCCATGGCGGCGGTCTGCTCCAGCGGCTCGCGGCGACGGCCGGTCAGGGTGACGCCGTAGCCGGCCTTGAGCAGGGCCAGCGCCACGGCGCGGCCGATGCCGGTGCCCGCACCGGTGACGATGGCGATTTTTCCTGCAGCCCCAGAAGCCATGGCGCGTTTCCCCCCTGTCCCGTTCGCCGGGACAGGGTACACGTCAAACGCCCCTCATTTGAAGACCGGCTCGCGCCGCTCGGCGAAGGCGGCCAGGCCCTCCTCGACATTGGCCGAGCGCAGCGCGTCGGCGACGCATTGCAGTTCGGCGTCGATGCCCGCCCGCAGGCTGCCGTCCAGGCCCTGGCGGCTCAGCGACTTCATGGCGGCGATACCCTGCGGATTGCGCTTGGCGAGCTGCCGGGCGAACTCCATCGCCTTGGCCTGCAGCTCGCCGTCCTCGAACACGGCATTGGCCAGGCCCCAGTCCAGCGCCTCGTCCGCCTCCAGCCAGGCGCCGGAATACATCAGATGCAGGGCGCGGCGCAGCCCGACCAGGCGCGGCAGGCGCTGCGTGCCGCCCCAGCCCGGCACCAGCCCGTATTGCGCGTGCTGGTCGCCCAGGCGGGCGCTCTTGCCGACAAAGAGCACGTCGCAGGCCATGGCCAGTTCCAGCCCGCCGGCCAGCGCCAGCCCGTGCACCACGCCGATCACCGGCAGGCGCGAGGCCTCCATGGCGTAGAGCGCCTCGTGCCCCCGGCCGAGCCAGGATTCCAGCCCCTCGCGCGTGGCGCGGGCGGATTTGACCTGGTCGAGATCGGCGCCGGTGCAGAAATGCTTGCCGTTGGCCTTCAGCAGCAGCACGCGCACCGATGCGTCGACCTCCAGCGTGCGCACGGCGTCGAGCAGGCCCTGAGCCAACTCGCGCGAGATGCAGTTGAACTTGCTCGGCCGGTTGAGGGTGACGATGCCGACCGCGCCGTCGGTCGACACCAGTATCGGGTTCTCGCTGTCGCTCATCGCTGGCCCCCTAGTACGGCACGGCGACGCGGCCGACGCGCTCGCGGGCGATGATCATCTTCTGGATCTGCTCGGTGCCGTCGCCGATCTGCAGCCCCATCACGTCGCGCAGGCGCTGCTGGTGCGGCAAATCCATGCTCCAGCCGCCATGCCCATGGGTCAGCAGGCAGCGATGAATGGTCTCGAACGAGGTCTTGGGCACCCACCATTTGCACATCGCCGCCTCCGAGGTGTGCGGCTTGTTGTTGTCGCGCAGCCACAGGGTGCGATAGCACAGCAGGCGGCAGCCGGTGAGGATGGTCTCGGCCTCCGCCAGCGGCTCGGTGACGCCCTGGTACTTGGCGATGGGATGGCCGAAGGCCTTGCGCTCGGTGGCGTATTTCCAGGTTTCCTGCAGCGATTCCCAGGCCGGCGCCAGCACCTGCAGGCCGATCAGGGCGCGCGAATAGTCGAAGCCCTGCATGACCTGGCGGAAGCCGGCGCCCTCGTCGCCGATCCGGTATTCGGCCGGAATCCTGACATTGTCGAAGAACACCGAACCGCGGCCGATGATCTTGGAGCCCAGATCGTTGAAGGTGGTGCGGCTGATGCCGGGCAGGTCGAGCGGCACGAAGAAGCCGGTGACGCCCGAGGCGCCAGCATTGCCGGTGCGCGCCAGCAGGATGATGGAATCGGCCTGCGCCACCAGCGAGATCGAGGTCTTCTCGCCGTTCAGCACATAGCCCTTGTGGTCGCGCTCGGCCTTCAGGATCAGGTTGCCGGCATCGGAGCCGCCGCGCGGCTCGGTCAGGCCCAGCGCCACCAGCGTCGTGCCGGCGCAGATCCCGCCGACCACTTCCTTGGCCAGCTCCGGCGGCGCGTGGCGGCACAGGATCGAGCCCATCAGCGAGCCCAGCAACTGCACATAGGCCACGTTCATGTCGCCCGAGGCGATGTTCTCCATCACCAGCCCGGCGGTGACGCTGTCGGCCGACAGCCCGCCGAATTCCTCCGGCAGGTCGACGCCGATCAGGCCCAGCTCGCCCATCTGGCGCATCAGGTCGCGCGAGATCGAGTTTTCCTTCTCGCGCGCCTGGTAGAACGGCGCCAGTTTCTCGTCGGCGAAGCGGCGCGCGGTGGCGCCGATCTGTTCCTGGTCCTCGGTGAAGCCGAAGTCCATGGCTGCGGCTCCCCTATTTGTAGAAGTCCTTGAAGCGCGGCGGGCGCTTCTCGTTCAGCGCCTTCACGCCTTCCTGCGATTCGGCGGTCAGGTAGTAGAGGCGCAGCGCCTGCATGCCCAGCCCGCCGATGCCGCGGATATTGTCGGTGTCGGCGTTGAACGATTTCTTGGCGATGGCGATGGCGGTCGGGCTGCGCTGCACCAGCTCGGCGCACCAGGCGTCGACCTCGGCGTCGAGCTGGTCGTCGGGCACGTAGTGGTTGATCAGCCCCATCTCCTTGGCTTCCTTGGCCGAGTAGCGCTTGCACATGTACCAGATCTCGCGCGCCTTCTTCTCGCCCACGACGCGGGCCAGGTAGGCGGTGCCGAAGCCGGGATCGACCGAGCCCATCTTGGGCCCGACCTGGCCGAAGATGGCGCTCTCGGCGGCGATGGTCAGGTCGCAGATCGTGGCCAGCACGTTGCCGCCGCCGATGGCGTAGCCCCGCACCTTGGCGACCACCGGCTTGGGCACGTCGCGGATCATGCTCTGGAATTCCTCGACCGGCATGCCGATGGTGCCGCGGGTCGAGCCGTCGCCGTACTGGCCGCTATGGTCGGACTGGTCGCCGCCGGTGCAGAAGGCCTTGCCGCCCGCACCGGTCAGCACGATGGCGCCGACATTGTTGTCCCAGCCCGCCTTCATGAAGGCGTCGAGCATCTCCACGCAGGTGCGCGGGCGGAAGGCGTTGTAGACCTTGGGCCGGTTGATGGTGACGGTGGCGACGCCATCCTTGACCGCGTAAAGAATATCCTCGTAGTCCATCGCCAGCGTGCTCCTTCGAATTCGGTTGGCTTTCGGGCTTTTCTATCGAATAGTAGTTAGATAAACCATGGGGACGCAATGCCCAAGACCAGCGCCGCAGAGCAGGAGCCGGTCCGCCAGCCGGCCAAGTCGGCCGCCACGCGGCGCAAGATCCTCGACGCCGCCGCCCGCACCTTCCGCGACAAGGGCTATGCCGCCACGACGCTGAACGACATCGCCGACGCGGCCGAAATCCGCGCCGCCAGCCTCTATTACTATTTCCGCTCCAAGGAGGACTTGCTGGAGGCGGTGTTCGGCATCGGCATGCAGCGCGTGGTCGACGCCGTGCGCCAGCGCTCGGCCGCCCTGCCCGCCGACGCCACGCTGGCGCAGCGCATCCAGGTGGCGATCGAGGCGCATCTGGAGATGCTGCTGCAGCAGGGCGACTACACCTCGGCCAATATCCGCATCTTCGGCCAGGTGCCGAAATCGGTGCAGCGCAAGCAGTTGCCGCTGCGCGAGAACTATGCCGAGTTCTGGCGCGAGCTGCTGGAGAAGGCGCAGCGCGCCGGCGAAATCCGCGCCGACATCGATCTGGGCATCACCCGCATGCTGATCCTGGGGACGCTGAACTGGTGCACCGAATGGGTCGACCTGCGCCGGGGGCCGGTGCGCGAGATCGCCCGCCAGGCCTGCCTGCTGGTGCTGGACGGCATCGCCGCGCCGGCCAAGGCGCGGCGCCGCTAGCCTCCCTCCTCAGGCGATCTTGAAATAGTCGGGCCGGCCGGACGACCAGAAATCGCCCCACAATTGCTGCCCGCCGTCCAGGGTCAGCAATTCGCCGGTGATGAACTTGCCGGAGGAGGCCGAGAGATAGACGCAAGCCTCGGCCACGTCCCAGACGTCGCCCGGCCGGCGCATCGGGTTGCTTTCGGAGAAGGTGCGGCGGCCTTCCTCGCTGTACTGGGCGAAGCCGCTGCTCTCGACCGCGCCGACCGCCAGGCAGTTGACGCGGATGTTGAGCGGCGCCCATTCCACCGCCACCGTCTTGGAGGCGTAGATCACGCCGGCCCGCGCGCCGGTCGAATGCGCCATGCCGGGCAGGCCGCGGGCGATGGTGGCGGTGATGTTGACGATGCAGCCGGGCTGGCCGCGGTCGCGCCAGTGGCGGGCGGCGTTCTGCATCATGTACCAGGTGCCGTTGAGGTTGGTGTCGACCACCGCGTTCCAGCCCTTGACGGTGAAATCGATCGCCGGCTGGGCGAACTGGCCGCCGGCATTGTTGATCAGCACGTCGATGCCGCCCCATTCGTCGAAGGCGCGGTCCATGAACCGGCCGACGTTTTCCGCCTCGCGGATGTTCAGCACGTCGCTATGCACCACAGCGCCCGTGCGCTTGAGGAACTCGACCGCCTCGGCCAGCTTGTCGGCCTTGCGCCCGCAGACGATCAGCTCGGCGCCCAGCCGCCCGAACAGCGCCGCCGTCGCCTTGCCCAGGCCGGAGCCGGCGCCCGACACCAGCACCCGCTTGCCCTTGAACAGGGCGGGGGCATAGACGGTGGGGTGGGTCAGCAGCTTCTCGTCGGTGAAGCCGAAATCTTCCGGGCGGGGCATGGCTACTCCTGGGCAAGGTCTTGGGCAAGGCGTCTATCTAATGGCCGTTAGATTTTTGCATTGGCCGCGCCCGGCCGCAACAGCCCTGTACGGCTTTCAGCCCACCACCTTGATATACGTGTCCTTGCGCAGGATCTGCTGGCCGCGGAAGGTGTAGATGTCGACGCCCAGCCATTCCTGCCGCTCGCCGCTGGTCAGCGTCGCGGTGCGGTGCCATTCGGTGACGCCGCGATTGCCGACCACGTATTCCGCCGTGTGCCGCCAGGCGATGTCGGGACTGCCGGCGAAGAGCGCGGCGAAGAATTGCCGGATCTCCTCCTTGCCCTTGTAGCTCTTGCCCCAGATATCGGGGCCCTTGGCGTTGCGGAACTCGCCGTCCGCGGCGAAGGCGGCGACGATGCCGTCGACGTCGCGGGCGGCGAAGGCGGCGCCGATCTTGCGGATGGTCTCGAGCCGGACCGGCTCGGCCGTTTCGATATGATCCATGGTTTCCTCCCTGCTGCCGCGTCTAGTATGGGTCCGATGTCCAGCCGCAAACAATTGCTGATCGTGGCCCACGCGCCCTCGCCCAACACCGAGCGGCTGCGCGACGCGACCATCGCTGGCGCCGGCAGCAGCGAGATTTCCGGCATCGACGTCGCCTTCGTCGCCGCCCTGCAGGCCAAGCCGCAGGACGTGCTGCGCGCTTCGGCCGTCATTCTCGGCACCACCGAGAATTTGGGCTACATGAGCGGCGGGCTGAAGGATTTCTTCGACCGCATCTACTATCCCTGCCTGGAGCAGACGCAGGGCCTGCCCTTCGCCGCCTGGATCCGGGCCGGCAACGACGGCACCGGCACCCGGCGCGGCATCGAGACCATCGCCACCGGCCTGCGCTGGCGGGCGGTGCAGGAGCCGCTGGTGATGAAAGGCGAATGGCGCGAGGAATTCGTCGATCAGTGCCGCGAGCTGGGCCTGGCCATGGCGGCCGGGCTGGAGGCCGGCGTGTTCTAGAGCGGATTCACATGATCAGACGGAATCGCTCGCGATTCCGTCAGAACGTGATTTGCTCTAAAGGATCACGCCGCCATCGACGGCGATGGTCTGGCCCACGACATAGGCGGCCAGCGGCGAGGCCAGGAACAGCGCCACGCCGGCGATGTCCTGCGGCGTGCCCAGCCGGTGCAGCGGGATGCGCTCCAGCGTGGCCTGCAGGCGCTGCGGATGGGCGGTCGTCACCTTGGTCATCTTGGTGTCGACCATGCCCGGCGCGATGCCGTTGACGCGAATGCCGTCGATCGCCCAGGCCTCGCCCAACGTGCGGGTCAGGCCCAGCGCGCCGGTCTTCGACGCGTTGTAGGCCGGATTGCCCTTGGTCGAGTGGAAGGCGGCGGTCGAGGAGATGACGATCAGCGAGCCTTTGGCGGCGGCCAGCGCGGCGTGGTACTTGGCGGCGCAGGCCATCAGGCTGTTGAGGTTGACGTCGACGACCTTGCTGAACCCTTCGATCTCGAACTCGGCGCGCTTGTAGAGCACGTGGCCCTGCGACAGCACCAGCACGTCGAGTTTCTCGACATCGGGCTGGCGCTTGATGGCGGCGAAATCGCCGACATCGACCTGGGCATAGGCCAGCCCCTCCAGGTCGCTGCCGTCCTCCTTGCTGTAGTCGGACGCCTTGGCGCGCGTGCCCCAGACCGCCACCTTGGCGCCCCGGGCGCGGAAGGCCTGGGCGATGCCGTTGCCGATGCCGCTGGAGCCGCCCACCACCAGCACGCTCCTGCCGGTGAAATCGAGTTCGTTCATGGCCTCCTCCTATTCGGCGGCCAGAAGCGGCCCGCCGTCGCGGCGCTGCACGACATAATCGCGCATATCGGCTCGCGACGTCATGCGCCAGTAATCGACCAGCCGCCAGGGCGAGTTGGCGATGACGCGGCCTTTCCTGTTCTTGTACCAGTTGCTCATGCCGCCATGGGTCCACACCATGCGCTCGTGCGCGGCATCGACGCGGGCGTTGTAGTCGTCGTGCACGTCCTGGCGCACCTCGATCGCGCCCAGGCTCTGCTCCAGCATGTGGCGCAGCAGATCCATGACGTAGCGGATCTGGCACTCGGCGTGGAAGATGGCGCTGCCGCCATGGCCCAGATTGGTGTTGGGCCCGTACATGACGAAGAGGTTGGGAAACTCCGGCACCGTGACGCCGAGATAGGCGCGCGGATCGTCCTCGCCCCAGACGTCGCGCAGGGAGCGGCCGGCGCGGCCGACGATCCGCATCGGCCACAGCATGCGGCCGGCCTGGAAGCCGGTGGCCAGCACGATCGCGTCGGCCGCATGCTTCTTGCCGTCCGCCGTCACGATGCCGTCGGGCTCGACATGGTCGATCTTCTCGGTCACCAGCTCGACATTGGGCCGCTTCAGCATCCTGTACCAGTGATTGTCGATCAGGATGCGCTTGCCGTAGGGCGGATAGTCGGGAACGGTCTTGGCCAGCAGGTCCTTGCGCTCGCCCAGCTCGCGTTCGATGTGGCGCACCATGTTGATGCGGTAGCGCTCGTTGGTGGCGTTCAGCGATTGCTGCGGCCTGTCCCAGCCCGGGTCCTTCTGCAGCGCCGGCCACAAGCCGTCGGCGAAGCCCCAGAAGAGCTGGAAGCGGTACCACTGCACGTAATAGGGGATATGGCGCAGCACCCACTTCTTCTCGTCCTTGACCGAGCGGTGGTAGTTGGGATTGGGCACCACCCAGTGCGGCGAGCGCTGGAAGATGGCGAGCGTCTCGACCTGCGGCGCGATGGTCGGGCCGACCTGCATGCCCGAGGCGCCGGTGCCGATCATGGCGACCTTCTTGCCGCGCAGATCGACGGAATGGTCCCACTTGCCGGTGTGGAAGGCGGGACCGGCGAAACTCTCCAGCCCCGGAATCTTCGGCACCGCCGGGCGATTGAGCTGGCCGACGGCGGAGATCAGCGCGTCGCTCTCGAAGCCGCCCTCGCCGCCGTCCTGGCGGCGGAACGTCACGACCCAGCGCTGGCGCTTCTCGTCGTACTGCGCCGCCGTGACCTCGGTGTTGAAACGGATGTGGCGGCGCAAATCGTGCTTGTCCGCCAGGCGCTCGAAATACCGCCACAGCGCCTCGCGCTTGGAGAAGAAATGCGTCCAGTCGTGGAACAGCTCGAAGGAGAAGGAATAGAAATGGTTGGGCGTGTCGACGCCGCAGCCCGGATAGCCGTTCTCGTACCAGGTGCCGCCGACGGTGTCGTTCTTCTCGAAGATGACGAAGGGGATGCCCGCTTCCTTGAGCTTGATGGCCATGCCCAGGCCCGACATGCCCGCGCCGATGATCGCCACCTGAAAATCGCGGCCTTGCGGCTTGCGCCAGCGCCGCTGCGTCTCGCCGCCGTCGAGCGAGGACTGCTCCAGCATCATCGGCGCGTATTCCTCGGGGATCGCCTGGCCCGCCGCCAGCGCCATCATGGCGCGCAGCAGCTCGGGGTTGGGTGGCGGGGGCAAGGCGCGGCCGGTGGCGGCATAGTCCTGCAAGGCCGCGACCAGCCGCGCGCGCACCTCGGCCTTCAGCTCCGGCGGGATGGTTTCGGAATAGTCCCAGGGACCGCTGACATGCGGGCGCAGGCGCTCGAGCAGCTCGCCCTCGCCGGTCAGCTGCGCCAGGGACAGCGCCAGCGGCACGGTGTCGGCGGCCTCCAGGGCGGCGCGCAACCGGCCCTCGTCAGCCACTATCTCCTTGAAATCGAACATTTCTTCTCGCTCCACTGGGTCGCCGCGGGCGCCCCGGGGAGCGCCTCTGCCTGCACTTGGTAAACGAGCGTTTATATGACAATGGGCGGCGAGTCTAGAAGCGCGGCTCCGCATCCAGCCGCGCCACGATGCCTTTCAGGTCATCGCGCGGGGCGGCGTAGCGTTCCAGCACCAGCGGATCGTGGCCGGGGATGACGTTGGCCGGCGCGCTGGCCAGGCGATGCACGAAGCGATGGCCCTCCAGCATGTCGGCGACGTTGTAGACGATGGGGAACGGGCGGCCCTGCTCCATGTTGGCGTAGTAGTGGCTGGCGTCGGAGGCCAGCACCATCCAGCCGCGCCGCGTCCACACCCGCACCACTTGCAGCCCCATGGTGTGGCCGCCGACATGGTGCACGCTCAGGCCGGGCGCGATCTCGGCGGCGCCGTCGTGGAACTGCACGCGGCCCTCGAACACCTTGCGCACCATGGCGGTGACGTCCTCCACGGCATAGGCCTGCCGCAGCGGCGCGTGGCACATGCAGCGGCCGGTGCCGTACTGCATCTCCTTGTCCTGCAGGTGGTAGCGCGCCTTGGGGAAGAGATCGCTGTTGCCGGCATGGTCGTAGTGCAGATGGGTGATCAGCACGGTCTCCACCGCCGCCGGGTCGATATCGAGCTTGCGCAAGCCCTCGCCCACCGGGCAGAGGATGCGGCGCTGGCGTTTGGCCGCCATCGCCTCGTCGAAGCCGCTATCGACCACGAAAACGCCGTTGGGCCCGCGCACCACCCAGACGAAGAAATCCAGCGGCATGGGCGGATCGTCGTGCGGATCGTGGCCGCCGATGAAGTTGTCGCTGGCGCGGCGCTCTTCGTGCCGCGCGTAGCGGATGGCGTAGACCTCGTAGGGCGCCGGCGACTGGGCCATGGCCGCTCTCCCGGCTCAGGCGCGGCGCAGGCGGGGCTGCGGCCGCGCCCCCGCCTCGTGCGCGGCGAGCTTGGCCCGCAACCCCCGCGCATCGCCGCCCAGCGCCTCGGTGATGCCGATGCCGGCCTGCAGCAGCAGGCCGGTCATGCGCCGCACGTTGTCCTCGGTGAAGCGCTCGCGCGGCCCCGAGACCGACAGCGCACCGATCGCCACGTCGCCGGGGCCGAACACGGGACAGGCGAGCCCGGCGCAGACCGGATCGCGCTCGCCATGGGAGATGGCCAGCAGATCGCGGCGGATGGCGTCGTAGCTCTCGCCCGCCTCGCCGGCGAAGGCCAGCAGCACCCGGCCGGCGGCGCCGCGGCGCAGCGGCAGCAGGTCGCCGGGCTGGATGCGGTCGAGGGTGGCATGCGCCGAATCGCGGCGGAACAGGCACAGCCGGCGGTGGGCGTCGTGCCAGACATGGAAGGACGGGCTCTCGGTGCCCTGCGCCGCCAGCTCCGCCAGCACCGGCTCGACATGGTTGCGCAGCGGCTGCGAGCGTTCGTAGGCGACGCCCAGGCGGAAGGCGGTGCCGCCCAACGCATAGCGCCCGTCGCGCAGGCGCACCGAATAGCCGAAGCGCTCCAGCGACACCAGCAGGCGCAGCAGGGTGCTCTTGTAGTAGCCGGTGCGCCGCGCCAGCGCCGCCAGCGTCAGAGGCTCGCCCGCTTCCGCCAGCGTGGCGGCGATGGTCAATGCCCGTTCGACGGCGGCGACGCCGCCCGCTCCGTCCTTCTCGCTTTCGGCCTTTGATGCCGCCATGGTCAGCCTCCCTCGCTTGTTTTGGTTTATCGCGTCTTCTCTTTGTCGACGTAGCGGGCGATCACCGGCCAGTAGGCATCGCCGTCGCCGCCGGCGATCGCCGCCTGCAGGTAGCGCTCCACCGTCTCCGCGCCCGCCAGGCGCACGCCGTTCCGGCGCGCCAGCTCCAGCGCATAGGACAGGTCCTTCAGCGCATAGCGGGTGGAGAAGGCGCGCTGGGGAAAAACCCCCGGCAGCACCGCCTTCATGCCATGGCTGCGCAGCGCGAAACTGTCGGCCGATCCCTTGGCCAGGGTGTCGAACATCGCCGCGCCGTCGACGCCCGCGCTGTGCGCCAGCGCCAGCGCCTCGGCCAGCGCGACCACGGTCTGGAACAGCACCATGTTGTTCAGGATCTTGGCCATCTGCCCCGCGCCGACGCCGCCGCAATGGGTGATGTCGGAGGCGCAATGCGCCAAGAGCGGCCGGATGCGGGCGAAGACCTCGTCGGCGGCGCCGACCATCATCGACAGCGTGCCCTGCTCGGCCGCCTCGCGCGTGCGCGCCACCGGCGCATCGGCAAAATCGACGCCCTTTGCGGCGAACGCCTGCGCCAGCGCGCGCGCCAGCTCGACCGGCGCGGTGCTGAGATCGACCACGGTCTGGCCCTGGCGCATCGCCGGCAGCAGGGCGCGGCAGACGCTTTCCACTTCCCTGCCGGAGGGCAGGGAGAGAAAGACGATTTCCGCCTGCCCGGCAATGCCGGCGAGATCGGCGGCGACCACGCCCTGCGCGGCCAGCCGCTGCAGCGGCGCCGGGTTCAGATCGCAAGCCAGCATCCGCCGCCCGCTGCCGCGCGCGATGTTGCGGCACATGGGCTCGCCCATGACGCCCAGCCCGACGAAGCCCAATGTGCCAGGTTCAGCCATCGAGCCCCCAGTAGAGGCTCTTGGCCTGCTGGTAGAGGCGCAGGCCGGAGAGCCCCTTCTCGCGGCCGATGCCGCTTTGCTTGAAGCCGCCGAACGGGGCGGCGATGGAAAGCTGCTTGTAGGTGTTGATCCAGACCGTGCCCGCTTCGACGGCGCGCGCGATGCGCCAGGCGCGCCTGTAGTTCTCGGTCCAGATGCCGCAGGCCAGGCCGTAGGCCGACTCGTTGACCTGCGCGATCAGATCGTCCTCGCCGTCGAACGGCAGCGCCACCAGCACCGGCCCGAAAATCTCCTCCCGGCACACCGTCGCCGAGCCGGCCAGGCCGTCGATCACGGTGGGACGATAGAAGGCGCCCTTTTCCAGCGCCGCGTCCGAGGGACGTTCGCCGCCGCTCAGCACCTGGCCGCCCTCGCCGCGCGCGCTGGCGACGTAGTGCTCGACGCGCTGGCGCTGGGCGAAGCTCGCCAGCGGGCCGAGCTGCGATCCCGCCGCGTCCGGCAAACCGAGTTTCAGGCTTTCGCTGGCGGCGACGATGCGCGCCACGACATCCTCGTAGATGCCGCGCTCGACGAACAGCCGCGAACCGGCGACGCAGGACTGGCCGGTGGCCTCGAAAATGCCGCCCACGACGCCGGCGACAGCCGCGTCGAGATCGGCATCGGCGAACACGATGTTGGGCGACTTGCCGCCCAGCTCCAGCGCCGCCGGCACCAGTCGCTGCGCGGCGCTGGCGGCGATGGCGCGGCCGGTATGGGTGCCGCCAGTGAAGGAAACCATGCGCACCGCCGCATGCGCCACCAGCGCCGCGCCGGTCTCGCCGCCGGTTCCGGGCAGGACCTGCAGCAGGCCGGGCGGCAAGCCCGCCTCCAGCGCCAGCCGCGCCAGGATCAGGCCGACCCCGGGCGTGATCTCCGACGGCTTCAGCAGCACCGCATTGCCGGCCGCCAAAGCGGGCGCGATCTTCTGCGCCTCCATGGTCAGCGGCGAGTTCCACGGCGTGATGGCCGCCACCACGCCGTATGGCTCGTAGACCGTCTGGCCGAAATAGTCGCCGCGCGCCGGCGGCATCTGGCCTTCCAGGGTCTCGCAGGCGGCGGCGTAGTAGCGGAAAGTGGCGGCGGCGGCCGCCGCCTGGGCGCGGCACTCGGCCAGCAGTTTGCCGTTCTCGATCATCTGCTGGCGCGCCAGCGCCTGGGCATTGGCGGCGATTGTATCGGCGATGGACGACAGCAGCCGCGCCCGCTGATGCGGTTTCTGCCGGCGCCAGCCGGGATCGCCTGCCGCCTGGCGCGCCAGCGCGGCGGCGCGATCCACGTCGGCGGCGGACGCACCGTTGATCTCGTAATTGGTCGAGCCGTCGGCCGGGTTGACGCTGCGCAGCATCGCGCCGCTGCCGCTTATCACCCGATCGCCGATCAGCAGCCCGTCCATGGCGCTACCCCTTGGCCAGGCGCGCGGCCGAAGCGCCGGCGATGCGGCCGAACACCATGCCGGAGAGCAGGCCGGTGCCGCCGGGATAGTTGAAATAGAACAGCCCGCCGACCAGCTCGCCGGCGGCGAACAGGCCCCGGATCGGTTCGCCGTCGGTGTCGACCACCTGTCCGTCGTTGGTGATGCGCAGGCCGCCGAAGGTGAAGGTGATGCCGCAGGTGACGGCGAACGCCAGGTAGGGCGACCGGTCGAGCGTGTTGGCCCAGTTCGATTTGGGCACCGCCAGGCCGCGCGTGGCGCGCCCGTCCTTGACGGTGGGGTTGAACGGCGTCGCCTGGTCGATAGCGGCGTTGTAGGCCCTGATCTCGGCCAGCGACGCCTCGGCATCGACGTCGTCGAGCTTTCGCACCAGCTCTTCCAGCGTGTCGGCCTGCACCTTGGTGACCTGGCGGATGCGGTATTCGTCGCGCAGCAGATGCACCACTTTCTGGTCGAAGATCTGCCAGGCGAACTGGCCCGGCTGTTCGAGGATGACGCGGCCGTACTTGGCGTAGGTGTAGTTGCGGAAATCGGCGCCCTCGTCGACGAAGCGCCGGCCCTTGGCGTTCAGCATGATGCCGAAGGGATAGGAGTGCTTCTGGAAGCCGTCGCCGACGGCGAGATCGCCGAACTCCGGCGCGTTGCGGTCCCAGCCGACGGCGTGGCAGCCCGACCAGTTGCCGTAGGGCTGCGCGCCGATGTCGAGCGCCATGCGGATGCCGTCGCCGGTGTTGAAGCGGCTGCCGCGCACCTTGGCGAGATCCCAGCCCGGCCCGAGATAGCGGGTGCGCCATTCGCCGTTGGCCTCGAAGCCGCCCGAGGCCAGCACCACGGCGCGGGCCCTGATCTCCTCGCTGCGGCCGTTGCGGCGCAAGCGCACGCCGTGCACGCCCGCGTCGTCGGCCAGCAATTCGGTGACGCGGGCGCCGTAAAGGATTTCGATGCCCTGCCTGGCGGCGATGGCGTGCTGGGCCTCGACCAGGCCCGGCCCGCCGCCCCAGGCCTCGATGGTCAGCCCGCCCCAGAACTTGAACCTGCCGTCGATCTCGAACGCCTGGCGGGCATACATCGGCGCGAAGCGCACGCCCTTGCCGTTCAGCCACTTCACCGTTTCGTGGCTGCGCCGCACCAGCAGCTCGACCAGGTCGGGATTGGCGCGATGCTGCGTCACCCGCGCCATGTCGTCGAAGAACTGCTCTTCGCTGTAGGTGCCGAAATCGCTGCGGCGCTTCTCCTCGTCGGACAGATCGGGCAGCAGCGCGTAGAGGTCCTCGACCGTGTTGTAGGCCACGCGGACGGCGCCGGCGGTGAAGGCGGAATTGCCGCCGCGCTCCGCAACCGGGGCGCGCTCCAGCACGATGGCCCGCGCGCCGGCCTCGCGCGCGGCCAAGGCGGCGCACAGCGCCGCATTGCCGGCGCCGACCACCACCACATCGACCGATTCCCTCGCCATTCTACGGCGTCTCTCCCCGGCTGTTCTGTCTATCAGAACATTTATTCTGTTTGTTTCATCGACTCCTAACAGAGGCCGGGTGGCGCGGGCAAGGCCCGGCAGGGCCAGGGGTGGTGATGGAATTGTGGCGAAACGGGGAAATCGTCAGGCGCGCCGCGCGCCAAGGGGAAGTCGCGCCGGTTCGCCTCGTAACGCTGATCGAGGCTTCATTTGGCGAAGCCCTGGGACGAGGAGAAAAGACATGAACAGCAAGCTCGCACGCACCGTGCTCACCGTTCTTGCCATTTCCGTCGCCGGCGTGGGGCTTGCCGCCTGCACGCAGCACGGACGCGGCGATCGCGGCTATGGCTGGAACGACCGGCACGACCGGCATGACCGCCATGATCGGGATCGGGATCGCGACCGGGATCGCGACCGCGACCGCTGGGAGTGGCGGCGCTAGGGCTGCAGCGTCTGTCGAGTGGTAGCGTAGGGAAAGAGGCCGGGCATCCCCGGCCTCTTTTTCATGCCGCGCTTCGCGCCGGCGCGCGCCGCACCTGCCGCGGCAGGCCCAGCGCCACGACGATGCCGAGCAGGTTGCCGCAGCCGGCGACGATCACCGCCGCGACGTAGCCGCCGGTCAGGTCGAACAGAAATCCCGCCAGCACCGGCAGGCTGAGCGCGGCGATGCCCCAGAAGATATAGAGCCGGCCGGCGATGCGGCCGTAATCGGCGCTGGGCCAGTAATAGGCGATGCCGCCGGCCAGGGCGCCGGACACGAAGCCGTATCCCATGCCGATCATGCCCAGCCCGGCCGCCGCCATGAGCGGCACGGGAAACAGCGTCAGGCCGACGGCGCCGACCAGCGACCAGGCATGGGCGAACGCCATGACCGAGGGGACGGAGAACTTGTCCAGCAGCCAGCCGCCGCTCAGCCGGCCGGCGGCGGCGAAGCCGGTGATGGCGGTGCCGGCGAATACCGCCAGGGCCATGTCGCCGCCATAGGCGATGACGATGCCGACCTGCTGGCTCAGCACCATCAGCCCGGCCGCCGCCGCCAGGAAGAACACCACCGCCATCTGCCAGAACACGCGCCGGGGCGGAGGCTCGCCGCGGGCGAGGACCTGGTCCTGCGGCTGCACCAGGCGCAGGCCGGCGATGACGGAAAACAGCACCGCCAGCGCGCCGCTCGCCAGCATGACTCCCGCCAGGCCGAGCAGGGTGGCCCGCAGGCCGAACTGCTCCAGCGCCCAGCCGAAGGTCGGCAGGGCGAGCATGGCGCCGGCGGGATAGAGGCTGACGATGTAGCCGTTCACCAGCCCGTGATGGCCCTTCAGCATGAAGTTCACGCCCTGCTGCATGGTGATGTAGGCCATGCCCGCGCCCAGCACGAAAAGAAAGCTGTAGCCGATGCCCAGCACGACGAGGTTGTCGGCGATGGCCGCCAGGGCGATGCCGCCGGCGCCGGCAAGGCTGTACAGGGCGACCAGCGCCGGCGCGCTGAACCGGTTGAAGAGCCGCGGCGCCAGCAGCAAGGCAAGGCAGAAGGTCACCGTCGCCAGGGCAAAGATGATGGAGAGATCGGAGCGCGTGGCCTGCAGCGACCGCTCCAAGGGAACCAGGAAGATGCTGTAGGCGTAGAGCGAGCCGAACGGCGTATTGAGCAGCGTGGCGGCGACGATCGCGGCCCAGGGGCGTTGCACGTTCATGTCTTCTCCGCCTTCTTTCCGGCCCGCGCCGGCTTGGCGGGCGTACGCTGCTGGCAACCGGGAAAAAGCGCAAGGGCCGGTTTCGCATTCCGGCTCTGTCGTGCGGTCGATTTGAACCGCGGCGTTCGCCAGCGCAATATCGCGCCAGGCGGAGGAAACCATGAACGAAGAGCGGACACCCATTCTGGTCGGCTGTGGCGAGGTGACGGACATGACGACGCCGGCCGAACGGGGCCGTTCGCCGTTCGACATCGCCGCCGAGGCCGGCCGGCTGGCGCTGGCCGATACCGGCGTCGCCGGTTTCGCCTCCAGCATCGACACGGTGGCGATGCCGCGCCTGTTCTCCGACACCTCGCACCGCTTCGCCACCAAGCTGGGGACGTCGAGCAACCCGCCCAAAAGCGTCGCACGGCGCCTGGGCATCGAGGCGTCGCGCCACGTCTATGCCTGGAACGGCGGCAACATGCCCCAGTACCTCGTCAACGCCTTCGCCGAAGCCATCGCCCAGGGCGAGATGCGGGCGGCGATGATCGTGGGCGGCGAGGCGATGCGCACCCAGCACGCGGTCGAGCGCGCCGGGCTGGACGTCTCCTGGGCGGAGGATCCCGGCGGCGCGCCGGAGCTGGTCGGCGTTCCCCGCCGCGGCTGGAACGATCACGAGGACGCCCACCGCCTGCGCGCGGCGATCGCCATGTACCCGCTGTTCGAGAACGCCGTTCGCGGCCAGCGCCGGCGCAGCGTCGCCCAGCACATGCAGGCCATGGGCGCCCTGTTCGCCCGCTTCGCCGCGGTGGCGGCGCAGAACCCGCTGGCGACGCGGCGGGAGGGCTATTCGGCCGAACGGATCGCCACGGTCGGCGACAGCAATCGCTGGATCGGCTTTCCCTATCCAAGGCTGATGAACTCGAACGCCTTCATCGACCAGGCGGCGGCGCTGGTCGTCACCTCGGTCGGCGAAGCCCGGCGACGCGGCGTAGCGGAAGCGAAATGGGTCTATCTGCATGGCTGCGCCGACGGGCACGACCACTGGTACGTCACCGAGCGCATCGATTTCCATTCCTCGCCGGCGATCCGGCGCGGCAGCCGGCTGGCGCTGGACATGGCGGGGCTGACGCTGCAGGACATCGCCGCTTTCGATCTCTATAGCTGCTTTCCCTCCGCCGTCGAGATCGGCTGCCAGGAGATCGGCCTGGCCGAGGACGATCCGCGCGGCCTCACCCTCACCGGCGGCCTGCCCTATTTCGGCGGGCCGGGAAACAATTACGTCACCCATGCCATCGCCCACATGGTGCGGGCCATGCGCGCCAGGCCCGGCGCCTACGGGCTGGTGACGGCCAACGGCAACTACGTCACCAAGCATTCCTTCGGCATCTATTCGACCACGCCGACCAGGGGCGCCTGGCGGCGGCAGGCGCCGGCGACATTGCAGGCCGAGCTCGATGCCCTGCCCAAGGCGCCGTTCACCGAAACGCCGTCGGGCGCCGCCACCATCGAGACCTATACGGTGATGCACGGACGCCACGGGCCGGAATTCGGCCTGGTGATCGGGCGCGAGACGGCGAGCGGCCGCCGCTTCATCGCCAACCCGCCCGACGATCCCGCCGTGCTGCTGGATTTGCAGGAGCGCGAAGGGCTGGATCGTCCGGGCACCGTCAGCAGCCGGGACGGGCGCAATATTTTCGTGCCGGCCTAGTTCCTGCCTTTACAGTTCCCCCTCATCCTGAGGAGCCGGGCGCAGCCCGGCGTCTCGAAGGATTGGGACAGGACGAGTCTTGCAGCCCATCCTTCGAGACGCTCGCTGGCGCTCGCTCCTCAGGATGAGGGGTGCATTGCATCGTTATGCGGTTCCTACCCCGCCAGCTTCTCGCGCTTGATCTTGATGCCCGCCTTGTCGCGGTCCCAGGTGTCGGCGGTGACGCCGTCGCCGCGGATGAGGTGCTTCTGCACCTTCTGGGTCGGCGTCTTGGGCAGGTCGGGCAGCACGCGCACGTAGCGCGGGATCATGAAATGCGCCATGCGCGGGCGCAGGAACTCGATCAGCGCCGCCGGATCGAGCGTGGCGCCCTCGGCCAGCGACACCGCCACCAGCAGCTCGTCCTCGGCCACTTCGCTCTTGACCGCCACCGCCGCCGCTTCGCGGATGGCGGGATGGGCGATGATCTCGGCCTCGACCTCGAAGGAGGAGATGTTCTCGCCGCGGCGGCGGATGGCGTCCTTCATGCGGTCGACGAAGAAGAAATAGCCCGCCGCATCCACCTTGAAGGCGTCGCCGGTGTGGAACCAGCCGTTGCGCCAGGCCTTGGCCGTGGCCTCGGGATTCTTGTTGTAGCCATGGTTCATCGCCCATGGCCGGTCGGCGCGCACGATCAGCTCGCCGACCTGGTCGGGCCTGACCTCGCAGTCGTTCTCGTCCACCACCCGGCATTCGACGCCGGGGCGCGGCTTGCCGCAGGTGCCGGGCACGGCGGGATTGCGGCCGCTGACCAGCGGGCAGGACACTTCGGTCATGTTGAACAGCGTGTAGACGGTGATGCCGAAGCGCTTGCCGAAGGCGATGCTGTCCTCGTCGAACGGCACGCAATGGACATGGCGCAGGGTGGTGTCCCGCTCGTCGCCCTTGTCCGGCCGCTTCATCAGGAAGCCCGCCATCACGCCCAGCAGGATGGTGTAGGTGGTGCCGGTCTGCTTCACGGTGCGCCAGAAGCTCTCGGTGTCGAAAGCGTCGATCGGCGCGATCGAGCCGCCGATGCACAGCATCTTGTAGCAGGGCAAGGTGCCGCCGACATGGAACAGCGGCAGGTTGACCATGTAGCGGTCGGTCTCGTCGAGGCAGTCGATCGCCTCGCCGGTCGAATAGAGCTGCAGGTAGGAATTCATCACGCCCTTGGACGGGCCGGTGGTGCCCGAGGTGTAGACGATGCATTGCAGGTCCCAGGGCTGGATCTGCCGTTCCAGCGGCAGCACCGCCTCCTCGTCGCCGTCGAGGACGTCGCCGGGATGGATCGTCAGGCTCCCGACCGGCTGCGGCGCGCCGCCCAGCACCACGATCCGTTCCAGCTTCGCCGTGCCGACCTCGTTCAGCCGCCCGGCCAGCCCGGCATGGACGACGGCCAGCCTGGCGTCGGAATTCTCCACCACGTGTTCGAGCAGCCGGCCGCGATAGGCGGTGTTGATCGGCACGTAGGCGGCGCCGATGTAGTTGATGGCGTACCACACGCGCAGCATGTCGGGCCCGTTGGGCAGCCAGACCAGCACGTTGTCGCCCTGCTTCACGCCCAGTTCCTGCAGCGCCCGCGCCGTCCGCCGCACCCGCCGCCGCAGCTCGGCATAGCTCCACTGCGCGCCGTCGGGGAAGACGGCATAGACGCGGTCGGGATGCGCCGCGGCGCGCCGGTCGAGCAGCGGGCGCAGCACGCAGATCTCGGGCGCGGGGATGCGCGGGTCCTGGGTCATTTTCCTCGCTCCGTTTCCTTGTTCTCGGCGCAATTTCGACCTGCGAAGCGGCCGCACGCTGCGCGGACGGGATGCGCCGCTCGCTTGAAAGTCGTAGTCTGCCGCCGGATTTTGCCGACGGGAAGACGATGCCGAAAGACGCCGGGGAAAAGAAGCTGCGGCCCGACCTGCAGCAGGTGATCCAAGCGCATGCCGCCATCATGGATGCGGCGCGGCCGCAAGCGGTCGCAAAGCAGCGCAAGCGCCAGCGCTGGACGGCGCGCGAGGGCATTGCCGGGCTGGCCGATGCCGGCAGCTTCGTCGAGTATGGCGGGCTGGCGCGGCCGGCGCTGGCGCACATGGAAGGACCGGCCGACGGGCTGGTCATGGGCACGGCCAGGGTCAACGACGTGCCGGTCGACCTCGTGGTCTACGACTACACCGTCTATGCCGGCACGCAGAGCCCGGTGAACCATCCCAAGATCAGCCGCATGTTCGCCCATGCCCAGCAGCACCGCCTGCCGGTGATCTGCTGGCTGGACGGCGGCGGGGCGCGCCCGCACGACATGCTGGTCAACAACCGCTCCGCGATCCCGACCTTCGTCACCTTCGCCCGCCTGTCCGGCCTGGTGCCGACCATCGGCATCCTGCCCGGCCGCGCCTTCGCCGGCCACGCCAACCTGGCCGGCATGTGCGACGTGCTGATCGCCACGAAGGACTCCTCGATGGGCATGGCCGGGCCGCCGCTGGTCGAGGCGGCGCTGGGCATGAAGATGACGCCGGAGGAGCTGGGTCCGGCCTCGGTGCATGTCGCCTCGGGCGTCATCGACATCCTGGTCGACGACGAGGCGCAGGCCATCGAGGCGGCGAAGAAGTATCTCTCCTACTTCAAGGGGCCGCATCCTAAGGGCGAGGCGGGCGACCAGACGACGTTGCGCGACATCGTGCCGGAAAGCCCCAAGCGCGCCTACAACGTGCGCAAGGTGATCGAGGTACTGGCCGACAAGGACAGCGTGCTGGAGCTGAAGCCGGCCTACGGTCGGGCGCTGGTCACGTCGCTGATCCGGCTCGACGGACGGCCGGTGGGGGTGATCGCCAGCCAGCCCATGTTCCTGGCCGGCGCCATCGACGGGCCAGCCTCGGACAAGGCCGCCCACTTCATCCAGGTCTGCGACGCCTTCGACATCCCCCTGCTCATCCTGTGCGACACGCCGGGCCTGATGGTGGGGCCGGAGGTGGAGAAGACCGGGCTGGTGCGCCGCTCCGCCCGCATCCTGACCGCGCTGGCCAATGCCAGCGTGCCGACGATGACGGTGGTGCTGCGCAAGGCCTATGGGCTGGGCTATTACATCCTGGGCTCCCAACCGCTCGATCCCGCCCTGCTGGTCGCCTGGCCGACGGCGGAGTTCGGCGGCATGGGGCTGGAAGGCGCGGTCAACATCCTGCACGCCCAAGAGCTGGCGGCCGAACCCGATGCGCAGGCGCGGACGGCGCTGCAGGCCAAGCTGGCGGAGAAGCTGAAGGCGCACAACACCGCGCTGGAAGTGGCGGCGCGCTATCTGGTCGACGACGTGATCGACCCGGCCGACACGCGCGACATCCTGCTAAAGACGCTTGCGACCTTGCCCCCGCCCGCCCCGCGCACGGAGCGCAAGCGCCTCATCGAGCCGTTCTGAACCCGAGCAGGGTCGCCAGCAGCACCAGCGACAGCCCGGCCGCGCTCCAGGCGAAGACCTGCGAGAAGCCGGAGAGGAAAGCCTGCGAAGTGGAAGCGCCGGCCTGCAAGGCCGCGGTTTCCCAGCCGGCGAAGGCGGCGGCCAGCGCGGTGGCGCCGCCGACGGTGCCCAGCGTGCGCGTCAGCATGGCGAGGCTGCCGGCGACGCCGCGCTCGTCCTGGCGCAGCGCCGCCACCACCTGGTCGGTATAGGCGACCTGGAAACCGCCCAGCGCCAGGCCCTGCAACAGCAGTGCCAGGCCGATCGGCGCCAACCCGCTGCGCTCGTCGCAGAGCGAAGCCAGCGCCAGGCCGAGGCAGAGCACGACGCCGCTGGCGAAGGCCAGCGCGGTCTGCGACAGGACGCGGCCGGCGAGCTTGCCCACGGCCCAGGCGCCCAGCATCGAGCCCGCCGCCCACAGGGTCATCACCAGCCCCATGTCGCGCACCGCCAGGCCGACGATCCGCATCAGGTAGTACGGCACCAGCAGGATGGCGGCGAAGCCGACCAGGAACACCGCGACGTTCAGCGCATTGAGGGCGGCGAAACGCCGGTCGGCGAAAAGCGACAGGCGGATGGTCGGACTGGCCGAGCCGCGCTCGCGGCGCAGGAACAGCACGAAGGCCGCGCCGCCCGCCAGCAGCAGCGCCACCGCCAGGGTCCAGGGCACGCCCGGCGCCTGCAGCAGCGCCAGGCCCAGCAGGATGGCGCTCATCCACAAGGCCAGCAGCAGCGCGCCGCCGGGATCGAAGCGATTGCCCTCGCCCACCCCGCGCGCGCCGGGCGCCAGCAGGCCGCTGGCGGCCAGCGTCGCCAGGGCGATGGGCAGGCGGAACCAGTAGACGCCCGGCCAGCCCAGCGCCTCGATGGCGATGCCGCCCGCCACGGGACCGGCGGCGATGCCGGCCGAATAGAGCATGCCGTAGAGGCTGAGCGCGCGCGTGCGCTGGGCCTCGGGATAGAGCGCCACGGTCAGGGCCGGGGCGCAGCTCATCACCAGCGCCGCGCCGACGCCCTGCAGCACGCGGAACGCCAGCAATACCGGATAGGTCTCGGCCAGCGCGCACAGCGCCAGCGCCGCGGCGGAGATCGCCAGCCCCAGGCGGAAGACCAGGCGATGGCCGTAGAGATCGCCCAGCCGGCCGCAGGCCAGCACCATGGCGGCGTAGGTCAGCACATAGGCGATGGCGATCCACTGGATCGACTGCAGCGGCAGACCGAACGCGGCGGTGATGGCGGGAAAGGCGACGTTGACCGAGGTGTCGAGCGGCTGCAAGGCCGCGCCGAGCCCGATGACCAGCAGCGGGGCGGCGCGGCTTGCCATGGCCGGCGATCAGCGCCGGAAGTCGACGACGTCGGCCAGTTTGGCGCGCGAGGTGCGGTACCGGTTGATGGGATGGCTCTCGTCGGGCCAGCCGAAGGAGATGCCGCAGACGATGCGCCGGTCGTCGCCGATGTCGAAATGCTTGTGCAGGAACTGCGACTGGCGCGCCAGCGCGGCCTGCGCGATGGTGCCGACGCCGAAGGACTGGGCGGCGATCAGGAACGAGCTGACGTAGAGCCCGCAATCGACCGCGCCATAGACGCCCAGCGCCTCGTCGGTGTGGATGATGGCGACATGCGGCGCGCCGAAGAAATTGTAGTTCTCCAGCGCCTGCTTGGTGCGCGCCGGCATGTCCTTGTGGCCGATGCCGACCGCGTCGTAGAGCTGGAAGCCGCTCTCGCGCCGGCGCTCCTGGTAGACGCCGCGATATTCGCGCGGATAGGGGAAATCCGAATCGTCCGGCTCGTTGGCCAGCCCGCGCGCGTGCATCTTCTGCCGCAGCGCCTCGATCGCCGCCCCGGAGGCCACGACCAGCTTCCACGGCTGGCTGTTGCACCAGGAGGCGGTGTGCTGCGCCATGGTCAGGATGCGCTCGACGATGTCCTGCGGCACCGGGTCGGGCTTGTAGCTGCGGCAGGACCAGCGCGCCTTGAGCAGGCTCTCGACCACGTCGGGGGCATTGGCGGGAGGGGAAGTTCTGGTGTCCATGTCTCTATCTCCGTGAAAACTAGTTGCCGGTGCGGGCCAGCACGCGCTGCGCCAGCACCAGATGGGGGCGGTCGAGCATCTTGCCTTCCAAGCCGATGGTGCCGGCATCGGGATTGGCTGCGAAAACGGCCACCACCTTGCGCGCCCAGTCGATCTCCTGGGCGGAGGGGGTGAAAGCCTGGTTGATCACCGGCACCTGGTCGGGATGGATGGCGATCTTGCCGGTATAGCCCTGGCGGCGGGCGGCGGCGCATTCCTCGCGCAGGCCCTCGCTGTTCCTGAAATCGGTATAGACGGTGTCGATCGGCTGCACGTCGGCGGCCGAGGCGCCCAGCAGGCAGAGCGCGCGCGCCAGGCGGAAGGCATCGTCGTAAACGCCGTCCGGCCGCCGGTTATGCGCCGCCCCGATGGCGGCCGACAGGTCCTCCGCGCCCCAGGACAGGCCCATCAGGCGCCGGGAGCAGCCCTCGTAGCCGCCCAGCTTGAACATGGCGCCCGCCGTCTCGGTGGCGATGCAGAAAATGCGCGTCGATCCCACCTCGCTGCCGGCGGCGGCCTCGAAGGCGGACAAATAGTGGTCGAGCTCGACCGTGCCTTCGGGCGTGCTCTTGGGGAAGACGATGCCGTCGGGCTTCGCCGGCATCACCGCCGCCAGGTCCTTCAGGATCTCGCCGCTGGCGAGCGGATTGACGCGGACGTAGAACCGCTGGTCCGGGTGCGGCGTCGACAGCATCTGGGCGGCCAGCTTGCGCGCCTCGGGGCGCTTGGCAGCGGCGACCGAATCCTCCAGGTCGATGATCAGCCCGTCGGCGCCGGAAATGCGGCCGCGGGCGAATTTCTTCTCGCTGTCGGCGGGGATGAACAGCATCGAGCGCATGGGCGGCTCCTCAGGCCTTGGGCTGGCAGCGCATGAAGGCGGAGCGATGGCAGAGCGCCACCAGCTCGCCGCGCTGGTTGTGGGCGACGTGCTCGAACACCACGATGCCGGCATCGCCGCGCGACTTGCTCATGCGCTTGGACAGCACCGTGGTCTTCACCCTGAGCGTATCGCCGTGGAACACCGGCTTGGGGAACTCGACCTTGGTCATGCCGAGATTGGCGATGGTGGTGCCGAGCGTGGTGTCGCCGACCGAGATGCCGATCATGACGCCCAGGGTGAACAGCGAATTGACCAGGCGCTGGCCGAACTCGGTCTTCTTGGCGAATTCCTCGTCCAGATGCAGCGGCTGGGGATTGTGCGTCAAGGCGCTGAACAGCACGTTGTCCATCTCGGTGACGGTGCGGGTCAGGTCGTGGTTGAACACCTGCCCTTCGCTGAACTGTTCGTAGTAGAGACCGGCCATGGCGTTGTTCCCTTTGCTCAGGCGTGAACCCGCGAACGGGCGATGAGATCGCTGCCCAGCCGCGCCTGCCTGATGGCGCGCGGACCGCGGGCGATGTTCAGGCTGCCGCGCAGATCGGTGACGATGGCGGCCAGGCCTTCGGCGGCGGCGATATCCAGGCCCTCGATCAGCGCCAGCATGCGCTGCACGGTGAGGCGCAGGCCGACAAGCTGCGCGGCGGCCTCGGCGTTGCGGCCCTTGCCGTCCAGCGGATCGACCACGGCGGCCAGCAGCGGCGCCGCCAGCGCTTGCAGGGCGGCGAGCTCGCCCAGCACCGCCAGGGTTTCCGCCGGCGGCTCGGCGGCGACCGACTTCCCGATCCGCCGCAGCAGATGGTCGACGATGCCGAGCATGCCGCCGGCCGCCACCCCGTCCTCGACGTCGCGGAAGCGCAGCGACATGCGCTCGAAGGCCGTACCTTCGGTCCCCAGCAGCGCGGCCGCCGGCACGCGGCAGCTCTCCAGCTTCAACTGGCAATGCGGCGAGGGCCGGAGGAAACCCAGCGGCCTGCTGGCGACGACGCTGAAACCCGGCGTGTCCCTGGGCACCAGGAAGGCGGAGAAGCGGTTGCGCCCCTCGTCCGTCGACGTGATGGCGAGCACGACGAAGAGATCGGCGATCGGCCCGTTGGTGACGAAAGCTTTCTCGCCGTCGATGACGAACGCCTCGCCGTCGCGCCTGGCCGTGGCCTTCAAGTGCTTGGGATGCGCGCCGATGCCGGGCTCGGAGATGGCGACGGAGGCCGTCAGCTCGCCGCTCGCCAGAAGCGGCAGGTATTGCTGCCGCTGCGCGTCGCTGGCGAAGCCGTCGACGAACCACAGGGCGGTGAGCTGGTGTCCGGTCCAGGACAGGCCGAAGCCCAGCGAGCCGCCTTCCGCCACCAGCGCCTTCTCGGCTTCCGCGATGGCGCGATAGCCGCCGCCGGCGCCGCCGAAC
Organism: Reyranellaceae bacterium; assembly: GCA_050181585.1. Lineage (GTDB taxonomy): Bacteria > Pseudomonadota > Alphaproteobacteria > Reyranellales > JAQSWP01 > JAQSWP01. The sequence continues at coordinate 55,467 of JBFXDA010000001.1, read as the reverse complement.
TCCTGGCGCAGGCCGATGCGGAACAGGCCGGCCTCGCCCATGGCCCGCCACAGATCGTGCGGGAAGGCGTCGGTCTGCAGGTCGCGTCCCGCCACGTGGGCGCGGGCGAAGTCCTGCATGGCGGCGAGCGAGGTCATTGCAGATGCTGTTCCAGCAGCTCCAGCGCGCCCTTGGCGAAGGCGCGCATGTTGGCAACGCGGTCTTCGCTGCCGGTCTCCAGGGTGAGGCTCCGCTCCGCCGGGCCGGCGACGGCGAAGCAGCTATGGCCGGAAGCGTCGCCGTAGCGGTTGCCGGTCGGTCCCGCCGCCCCCGTCTCGCACAGGCCCCAGGTGGCGCCGAGCTTGGCGCGCACCGTGCGGGCCATGAACAGCGCATAGGGCTCGCTGGAGGAGCGCAGGCCGGCGATCTGCTCGCGGGTGATGTCGAACAGCTCCTTGCCGGCGATGCGGGTATAGATGACGCCGCCGCCCTGGAAATAGGCCGAGGCGCCGGGCACCGCCAGCAGGGCGGCGGAGATCAGCCCGCCGGCCGAGGATTCGCTGACCGCCACGGTTTCCTGGCGCTGCTTCAGCCGCGCGCCGATGCGGGCGGCGATGGGCAGAAGTTCCTGCATCCTGGCTGTTTCCTCTCGCTCTTTATGCCAGCGACTTTACACTGGCGCCGGGCCCGGTCGACCGCAAACAAGCAGGCGCGCGGACGGGCGGCCCGCACCGCGAAACGCGACGGCAAGGGGAGGCGGCGGATGGAACTGCGCAGGCTGGGCAATTCGGGCGTCAAGGTCTCGCCGATCTGCCTCGGGGCGATGATGTTCGCCGACCGCACCGACGAGGGCGAGGCCGGGCGCATCGTGGCGTCGGCGCGCGAGGCCGGCATCAATTTCGTCGACACCGCCGACGTCTACGTGCAGGGCAAGTCGGAGGAAATGACCGGGCGGCTGCTGAAGGCCGACCGCAACCGCTGGGTCATCGCCACCAAGTTCGCCAGCCCGATGGGCAGCGACCCCAACGAACGCGGCTCGGGGCGGCGCTGGGCGATGCGCGCCTGCGACGACAGCTTGCGGCGGCTGGGCGTCGACACCATCGACCTCTACTACGTGCATCGCGACGATTTCGACACGCCGCTGGAGGAGACCGTGGCGGCGCTGGGCGACCTGATCCGCGCCGGCAAGATCCGCCATGTCGGTCTGTCCAATTTCCGCGCCTACCGGCTGGCCGCCTTCGTCATGCTGTGCCGGCAGATGGGCGTGCCGCAGCCCATCGCGCTGCAGCCCTACTACAACGCCATGGACCGCGTCGCAGAGGTCGAGCTGCTGCCGGCCACCGAGCATTTCGGGTTGGGCGTGGTGTCCTACAGCCCGCTGTCGCGCGGGGTGCTGACCGGCAAATACCCGCCCGACGAGAAGCCGGCGCAGGGCACCCGCGCGGGCCGCGCCGACAAGCGCATGATGGAGACCGAGTTCCGCCGCGAATCGCTGCTGCTGGCGCAGGACATCAGGAAGCACGCCGAGGCGCGCGGCATCACCGCCGGCCAGTTCGCCCTGAACTGGGTGCTGAACAACCGGCTGGTGACCTCGGTGCTGGCCGGCCCGCGCACCCTGGAGCAGTGGCAGGAATACCTGAAGGCGCTGGACTACAGCTTCACGCCGGCGGACGAGGCGCTGGTCGAGGGCATGGTGAAGCGCGGCCACGCCTCCACCCATGGCTACAGCGATCCGCAATATCCCATCGCCGGCCGGCAGCCGCGCAGCGGCGGCTGATCAGGCGATGGCGCGGCGGCGGCGGATCAGGAACACCAGCGGCATGGGCACCAGCGTCATCCAGAACAGCAGCGTGAAGTCGTTGAGATAGGCGATCATGGCCGCCTGCCGCGCCAGCTCCTCGTAGATCACCGAGGCGGCCTGCAGCCGGTCGACACTGGCGCCGGCGGCCTGCAGCGTCTCGCGCACCCGCTCGACGTCGAAATCGGCCCGCCAGGAAAGCTCGATGACGTTGCCCTCGGTCGAGCGCGCCAGCAGCGCCACGACCACGGAGATGCCGATCGAGCTGCCGATGTTGCGCAGCAGGGCGTAGATGCCGGTGCCCTCGGTGCGCAGGCGCGGGGCCAGGGTCGAGAAGGTGACGGTGGTGAGCGGCACGAAGATCAAGCCCAGCCCGAAGCCGTGCACGAAGCCGTTGACCAGCAGGAACATGAAATCGACGTCGATGGTGAAGAGGGTCATCTCCCAGGTGGCGTAGGCGGCGATCACCAGGCCGACCATGATGAACCAGCGCGGATCGATGCGCGGCGCCAGCCGGCCCACGATCAGCATGGCCAGCATGGTGCCGACCCCGCGCGGGGCGATGATCTCGCCGACCTCGATCACCGGATAGCCCTTGAGGTGCTGCAGGAAGGGCGGCAGCAGCGCCATGGCCGAGTAGAGCAGCAACCCGACCAGGAACATCAGCGTGCTGCCGAGCACGAAATTGCGGTCGCGGAACAGGCCCAGCGACACGAAGGGCCGTTCGGCGGTCAGCGAATGGACCACGAACATGGCGAAGGCGGTGGCGGCCACGATGGCCTCGAGCTTGATCTCCAGCGACTCGAACCAGTCCTCGCCCTCGCCGCGATCGAGCATGAGCTGGAACGAGCCGACCGCGATGCTGAGCAGGGCGAAGCCGATGCCGTCGAAGGGAAAGCGCCTGTTGTCGGGATGCTCGACGATGCTGAGCAGGATGCCGACGATGCTGACGACGCCGATCGGCAGGTTGATGTAGAAGACGTAGCGCCAGCCGTAGAACTCGGTGAGATAGCCGCCCAGGGTCGGCCCCAGGATCGGGCCGATCATGACGCCGACGCCCCAGAACGCCATGGCGCTGCCGTGCTTGGCCGGCGGCCAGGTGTCGAGCAGGATCGCCTGCGACAGCGGGATCAGCGAGGCGCCGAACATGCCCTGCAGGATGCGGAAGGCGACCACCTGCTCCAGGCTCTGCGCCGCGCCGCACAGGCCGGAGGCGACGGTGAAGCCGACCACGGCGAAGGTGAAATAGTTGCGCCGGCCGAAGCGCGCCGCCAGCCAGGCGGTGGGCGCGGTCATGATGGCGGCGGCCACGATGTAGGAGGTCAGCACCCAGGCGATCTGGTCGTGCGTCGCCGACAGCGAGCCCTGCATGTGCGGCAGCGCCACGTTGGCGATGGTGGTATCGAGCGCGTACATGATGGCCGGCGCCAGCACCGCCGCCGTCACGGCCACCGGGCTCCCGGCCTGCATCCGGCTCGCCATCGGCCTAGCGGCGCTGCGGCGAGGACAAAGGCGGCTGCGCCGCCGCGCCCCCCTCGCCGGTATCGATGCTGACGATGGCGCTCATGCCCATGCGCAGCGGCGGCTTGGCGGCGTCGGGCTGGATCGACAGGCGCACCGGCAGGCGCTGCACCACCTTGACCCAGTTGCCGGTGGCGTTCTGCGGCGGCAGGATCGAGAACTCCGCGCCGGTGGCCGGGCTCAGGCTCTCCACCTTGCCCTTCCACTGCACGCCGGGATAGGCGTCGACGGTGAAGGTCACCGGCTGGCCCTCGCGCACGCGCGTGAGCTGCGATTCCTTCAGATTGGCCTCGATCCAGACCTCGTCGACGCCGACCAGGTTGAGCGCGGGCGTGCCGGCGCGCACGTAGCCGCCGGTGCGGATCTGGTCCAGCCGGCCGACGATGCCGCGGGCGGGCGCATGCACCACCGAGCGGCGCAGGTCGAGCGCCATCTGGTTGCGGCCCTGCAGCGCCATGCGGTAGCGCGGATGGTCCTCGGCCTTGATGCCGGGATCGCCCGAGAGATCGGCCAGCAGCTTGCCGGCTTCCTGCTTCAGCACCGCCACGCGCTGGGTCGCCACGTCCAGCCTGGTGCGCGCCTCGTCCAGCCGCGCCTCGGCGGCGACGCGGCTGGCCACCAGCGAGGACTGGCGCTTGAACTCGCGCTCGGCGTATTCGACGTTGGCCGCTTCCTGCTTCTGCTCCTCGAGGTTCTGCCGCAGGGCGGCGCGCATGGCGTCGATCTGGTCGCGGATCAGCGCCAGCTCGGCGTCGGCGCGGGCCATGGCGATGCGCAGCGGCTCGTCGTCGATGCGGAACAGCTCGGCGCCCTGCTCGACGAGCTGGTTCTCCTCGACCAGCACCGCCGCGACGCGGCCGGAGATTTCCGGGCTGATCTGGATGCGCACCGCCTTGACGTAGGCGTTGTCGGTCTCGACGTAGCGGCCGCCGCTGAACAGCACCCAGGCCGCCGCGACGATGCCCGCCGCCAGCGCCAGTCCCATCAGCAGGAAGCGGCTTTTCATCACCGCCCCCCCTTGCCGTGGCGGCCGTTGCCGTTGGAGAGATTGGCGCGCAGGCGGATCAGCATCTCGATCAGCCGCGTCTCCTCGGCCGGGCTGAAGCCGCCCAGCGCCCGCTTGCGCGTCTGCAGGCCGATGGTGAAGACCCGTTTCAGCGCCGGCCGCGATTTCGGCGTCAGGTGCACCGAGCGCGCCCGCTTGTCGCCGGGCACGGCGCGCCGTTCGACCCAGCCGCCTCTTTGCAGCCGGTCGAGCAGGCGGCCGAGCGTGATCGGCGCCACGTCGAGAATGTCGGCCAGCCCCGCCTGGTTGATGCCCTCGCAGCGCGACAGGTGCGCCAGCACCGACCACTGCGCGCGCGTCAGTCCCAGATTGCGGGCGCGCTGCTCGAAGTCGCGGCGCATCAGCCGCGCTCCGTCATGCAGCAGAAACCCAAGCCGCTCGTCGTCCATGGTGTCCCCGGCCGGCCCATCGTCCCGGCCGTTCATAAGCTAGCTTAGTATATCGGCGTTCATATCGGCAAATCGGGAATTTTCGGGCGTTTTCAGCCCCTTGCCAGCCGGGCCGCGGCCGCCAGCAGGTCGAAGACCTCGACCAGGCGGGCGACATAGGGGTCGCGGGCGGTGAAGGCGGCGTCGCGGCCGTCGCAGAATTGCTGCTCCAGCGTGTCGATCAGCCGGTGCAGGCGGCGCTGGTGGATGCCGAGCCGGCGCTGCAGCGGATCGGCGATCACGCCGGCGAAGGCGGCCGCCACCGCGCCCACCGCCAGCAGCCCGCCGGTGACGCCGACCAGCAGCACCGGCGACACGGCGGCGGGAAAGACGCCGAACCACATGCCGCCCGCGGCGGTGCCGAGCGGAAAGGAGGCGACGGCGGCGTGCTGCGCCAGGGCCGCCGCCAGGGCCGGTCCCAGCGACATCATGCCGGGCGTCGCCTGGTGCAGCACCGCAGCACCGGCGCTGACCGCCAGCAGCGAGGTGGTGATCTCCGCCGCCGCCGCGCGCGTGCCGGCATAGGTCAGCATCGCGTCCTCCAGCTTCTGGCGGAAGCCCGGCTCGTCGCCGTGGCGGGCCAGCTCCGACAGGGTCAGGCGCAGCGCGTTCTGGATCTGCGGCATGGCGAGAATGGCGTCCTGCAGCGCGTCCTTCTCGCTGCGGCGCCCGTCCATCCGGCAGGGCAGTTCGAGCAGGTCGGTGATGAGGCGCCACTGGATCTCGCGCCCGACGGCGGTGTCCATCAGGAGCTTGCGCGAGCCCAGCCAGGCGCCGGCGCGGCGCGCGCCCATCGTGCGGGCGCCGGCGGCGGCCAGTTTCAGCCCGACATTGGGCACCGCCAGCGCCAGGTTGACCGGCGCGCGCACGATGTCCCAGCCCAGCGCGCGGCGATGGATGGAAGCAGCACCCCTGACCCCGAAATGACGCGCCACGAAGCCGTCGACGCGGGCGTGCCGGTCGGCGAAGTAGCGCCGCGCCGCCTCGCGCACCAGCGCATCGAGCTCCTCGCGGCTGGGCGGGACCAGCGCCGGCAGGTTCATCGCTGCGGCACGAGGCGCAGCACCGCGCCGTCGCCGGAATCGGTCAGCACCAGCAGCGCGCCGTCGGCGGCCGCCTTGACCGCCCGCACCCGCGTGCCCAGATCGATGCGCTCCTCGCTGGCGACGCGGTCGCCGTCGAGGATCAGCCGCACGATGCCGGGATAGACCAGGCCGCCGACGAAGGCCTGACCGCGCCATTGCGGCACGGCATCGGAATCGTAGAACGTCATGCCGCAGACGGCGATCACCGGCGTCCACTGGTAGACGGCGTCGACCAGGTCGGGCCGCGTCGGCGGCTTGGCGATGGGCTGGCCGGAATAGTGATCGCCCCAGCTCACCAGCGGCCAGCCGTAGTTCTTGCCCGGTTCGGGGATGTTGACCTCGTCGCCGCCGCGCGGGCCGTGCTCGTTGATCCACAGCGCCCCGGTACGCGGGTTGATCGCCGCGCCCTGGATGTTGCGATGGCCGTAGGACCAGATCTCGGGTCGCGCGCCGGCGCGGCCGACGAAGGGATTGTCCGGGGGCACGGAGCCGTCGGGATTGACGCGGATCACCTTGCCCAGATGCGAGTTCAGGTCCTGCGAGGGATCGAACTTGAAGCGCTCACCGGTGGTGATGAAGAGCTTGCCGTCCGGCGCGAAGACGATGCGCGAGCCGAAATGGTTCGGCCCGCTGACCTTCGGCTGCTGGCGGAAGATCACCTGCACGTCGCGCAGCGCATTGCCATCCAGCCGGCCGCGCGCGACAGAGGTGCCCGCCCCGCCCTCGCCCGGCTCCGAGTAGGAGAGATAGACCAGGCGGCTTTGCGCAAAATCGGGCGCCAGGGTGACGTCGAGCAGCCCGCCCTGGCCGCTGGCCTGAACCTGCGGCACGCCCGCGATCGGGGCCGAGACCTGGCCTTGCGGCGAGATCAGGCGCAGCCGGCCGGCGCGCTCGGTGACCAGGAGGTTGCCGTCGGGCAGCTCGGCCACGCCCCAGGGATGGTCCAGCCCCTGGGCGACGGTGCGGATTTCCAGCCGCGCCGCCTGGGTGGCGACGGTGCGGTTCTGCGCCAGGGCCGGCATGGCGGCAAGGGTGGCGGCGACGACCGCGGCAAGTCCAAGGGCCAGAACGCGCATGATCCCTCCCGAAAAACGGCGAGCCTGTCTCGGCAATGTGGGGAGAACGAGGCGGAAGCGCCAGTTGCTCCCGGCGGGAGTCACTCCGGCTTCAGCCGGCCCCAAGTCGAGGGAACGATGCTCTTGCCGGCCGCGCGCTTGGCAAGCCAATAGGCCTGCGGCGGCGGCACCAGGGCGAAATCGCGGTCCAGCCCCAGTTTTTGCGCCGCATCCATCGGCCAGTTGGGGTTGTAGAGAATCTCCCGCGCCAGCGCGACCAGATCGGCCCGGCCGCGCTGCAGGATGTCCTCGGCCTGGTCGGCATGCACGATCAGGCCCACCGCCATGGTCATGATGTCGGCCTCGGCGCGGATCTTCTCGGCATAGGGCACCTGATAGCCGTAGCCCACCTCGCCCACCGGGTTGCTGGTCATGCCGCCGGAGGAACAGTCGATGACGTCGACGCCCTTGGGCTTGACCCATCGGGCGAGGTTGACGCTCTGCTCGGGGCCGAAGCCGACATTGTCCTCGCAGGACAGGCGCAGGAAGAGCGGCTTGGAGGGCGGCCAGACGCTGCGGATGGCTTCCGCGATCTCGATCGCCAGCCGGGCGCGATTCAACTCGCTGCCGCCATACTCGTCGGCGCGCTGGTTGGAGAAGGGCGAGAGGAATTGGTGCAGCAGATAGCCATGCGCGCCATGGATCTCCAGCACGTCGAAGCCCGCTTCCTGCGCCCGGCGCGCCGCTTGCCGCCAGTTCTCGATCAGTGCCGGAATCTCGCTGCGCGCCAGCGCGCGCGGCAGCGGATCGCTGGGCGGCGCGGCCAGGGCCGAGGGCGCCACCAATTCCCAGTCGTTCCAGTCGTCGATCTCGGGCGCGGACGGCAAGGGGCCGCCGCCTTCCCACGGCCGCGCCCGGCGCGACTTGCGGCCGGAATGGCCGAGCTGGATGCCGGCCGCGGCGCCGTGGCTGCGGATGAAGTCGGCGCAGCGCTTGAGGCCGGGCACGAACTCGTCGCGCCACAGGCCCAGATCGCCCACCGTGCCGCAGCCGCGGCGCTCGACCTTGGTCGATTCCATGAACACCAGGCCGGCGCCGCCGGCGGCGTAGCGGCCGACATTCATCAGATGCCAGTCGGTGGCGAAACCCTTGACCGCCGAATACTGGTGCATGGGCGCCACCACGACGCGGTTCTTCAGCGTCACGTCGCGCAACGGCAAGGGCGTGAAAAGCAGCGGCGTGCCCATGCTCAGACGGTCTTCTCGACCATGGCCTCGATGACGCAGGGCCCGTCGGTCCTGTTCAGCGCCGCGGCCAGGGCGGCGTCGAACTCGGCGGCAGTGGCGACGCGCGTCGCCGGCACGCCCATGGCGCGGGCCAGCGCGCCCATGTCGATGGGCGGGTCCTGGAAATCCATGCCGATGAATTTCTCGTTGCCGTGGAAGGATTTCAGCCGCTGCTTGATGATGCGGTAGCCGCCGTTGTTGGCGATCAGGAACACCACCGGCGCCTTGTAGTGCGCGGCGCTCCAGATCGCCTGGACGGAGTACATGGCGCTGCCGTCGCCGATCACCGCCACCACCTTGCGCTGCGGCAGGGCGAGCTGGATGCCGACGGCGGCGGCGATGCCCCAGCCGATGCCGCCGGTGACGTTGCCGAAATAGGACTGCCGGTCGCGATAGGGATAGAAGGACAGCAGGGAAAAAGCCGTGGTCAGCCCCTCGTCGACCACCACGGCGTCGGCCGGCAGCAGATCGGAGAGCCGCAGCATCAGCCAGTCGGGCACCAGCGGCGATCTCGCCGACAGGGCGGCGGCGGCCGGCGCCTTCCTGGCGCGCTGCGCCGTCCAGTTGCGCGCGCTCAACTGCTGCAGCGACGCTGCCGCCCGTTCGGCCAGTTTCCCGCCGCCCATCCGCTGCAGCGCCGGCACCAGCGCCTGCAGGGTCGGCTTCAGATCGGCGCGCAGCGCGATCTCGGCCGGCCAGTTCTTGCCCATCTCCCAGTCGCGCAGGCCGATCTGCACCAGTTTGGTATCGGCCGGCAGCGGGTCGACCGGCGAATAGACCGACATGGTCAGCACTTCGGCGCCCAGGCAGATCAGAAGGTCGTGCGGCGTCAGCGTGTCGCGCACCTGTGCCTGGTTGCGGGTCAGCGCGCCCATATAGGCGGGGTGGGCGGAGGGAAAATGCGCCCCGCTCTGCACCGATTGCTGCCACACCGGCGCGCCCAGCGCATCGGCCAGCGCCACCGCCTCGTCCCAGGCGTTGGAGGTGTAGATTTCGCTGCCGGCCAGGATCGCCGGCGATTTCGCCGCCAGGATGCGCCGGGCCAGCGCTTCCACCGCCTGGTCCGACGGCCGCACGGACGTATCGACCTGCGTCGTGTCGCCCAGATCGATCGCGGCACTGGCGTTGAGGATGTCGCCGGGCAGGGAGATGAACACCGGCCCGGTCGGCGCGGTGCGCGCCACCTTGGCGGCCCGCCGCAGGATGCGCGGCAAATCCTCGAGGCGGCTGACCTCGACCGCCCATTTCACCACCGGCCGCGCGATCGGCACCAGCGGCGCATAGAGCAGCGGCTCGGTCAGCCCGTGCCCCTGCTCCTGCTGGCCCGCCGTCACGATCATCGGCGTGCCCGTGACATTGGCGGTGTAGAGCGTGCCCATGGCGTTGCCCAGACCGGGCGCCACGTGCACGTTGCAGGCCACCAGTTCGCCGCAAGCGCGGGCATAGCCGTCGGCCATGGCGATCACCACCGATTCCTGCAGGCCCAGCACGTAGGCGATTTCGGTCTGCTCGGTCAGCGCATGCATGATCGGCAGTTCGGTGGTGCCGGGATTGCCGAACATGCGCCGCACCCCCTCCTCGCGCAGCACGGCGAGAAAGGCGCTGCGGCCGGCGATGGCGTTATGGGGCGCGTCGGGCATCGGATGTTCCTAGAGATTGCGGCGGAAGAGATCGAACAGCCGTTCCCAGTGCCGCTCGGCCGCTAGCTTGTCGTAACAATGGCGCTGCGGGAAGGCAAAGCCGTGCTCGGCGCCGGGATAGAGCTCGACCCGCGCCCGGATCGCCAGGCCGGCGAGGTGCCGGTCCAGGGCGGCGACCTTCTCGGGCGGGAAATAGGCGTCGATCTCGGCGCAGGCGAAATAGATCTCGCCCCGGATGCGGTCGGCGGCCAGATGCGGGCTGTCGGGCCGGTCGGTCATCAGCCCGGCGCCGTAGATCGAGGCGATGGCGGCGAAACGCTGCGGATAGGCGGCGGCGATGGCGAAGACGAACTGGCCGCTCATGCAGTAGCCGACGCAGCCCACCGACCCGGTGCGCGCCGTGCGGTCCTGGTCGATGAAGCGCAGCAGCGCCTCGGTGTCGGACACCACCTTGGCGTTGTCGATGCTGCGCAGCCAGTTCCACATCTTCTTGCGCACGGTCTCGTCGCCGTGGAAATCCTCGCCGCCGACATTCAGCTCCTCGCCGCTGCGATAGTAGAGATCGGGCAGCAGCACGCAGTAGCCGACGCTGGCGATGCGGCGGGCCATGTCGCGCAATTCCTCGCGCAGGCCCGGCGCGTCCATGTAGAAGATCACCGGCGGGAACGGGCCGATGCCGTCGGGGCGGAAGACATGGCAGCCCATGCTGCCGTCGCGCGTGGCGATCCTGACCTTGCGCTCCTGCATGCGTCCTCCCGCTTGCCTCCGCCGGGCGATCTCAGGCTATATCCGGCAACAGCCAAGAACAACGCCGCAGCCGTGATGCGGCGCAGAACGAGGAACCGCCCCGTGAAACTGCAAGGCGTGAAGGTCGTCGACCTTTCCAGCTTCCTGCCCGGACCGCATCTGACCATGATGATGGCCGATCACGGCGCGCAAGTGATCAAGATCGAGCAGCCGGGCAGCGGCGACGCCACCCGCTCGATCGGCCAGCAGCAGAACGGCCACACCGTCTATTTCCGCAACACCAATCGCGGCAAGCGCAGCGTGGCGCTGGACCTCAAGGCGCCAGCCGGCCGCCAGGCGCTGCTGGCGCTGCTGAAGGACGCCGACGTGCTGCTGGAGACGTTCCGGCCCGGCGTCGCCAAACGGCTGGGCCTCGACTACCAAGCGGTGCGCCAGGTGGCGCCGCAGATCGTCTATTGCTCGATCTCCGCCTTCGGCCAGGACGGGCCGATGCGCGACCAGCCGGCGCACGATCTGTCGGTGCTGGCGCTGTCGGGGGCGCTGAGCCTGACCGGCGATACCGAGCGCGGCCCGCTGCTGCCCTCGATCCCCGCCGCCGACATGGCGTCGTCGCTGATGGCGCTGTCGGGCATCCTGATGGCGCTGCTGCGCGCCAAGCAGACCGGCCAGGGCGACTATCTCGACATCTCCATGCACGATGCGCTGGTGTCGTGGATGGCGCATCTGACCGGCGCGCTGTTCGCCGAGAACGAACTGCCGGCGCCGGCGAACGAAAGGCTGCTGGGCGGCGCCGCCCTCTACGGCATCTATCGCACCGCCGACGGCCGTTTCCTCACGCTGGGCGGATCGGAGATCAAGTTCGCCGAGAACCTGCTGACCGCGCTGCAGCGGCCCGACCTGATCGACGCGGCGCGCCGGCCGGCCGGGGCGGCGCAATTGCCGGTGCGGCGCTTCCTCGAGGCGACTTTCGCCAGCCAGCCGCTGGCCTGGTGGATCGAGTGGTTCAAGGGCAAGGACGTGTGCTGGGCGCCGGTGCTCGACCTGCGCGAAGGCCTCGACCATGCCCAGGTGCAGGCGCGCGGCATGCGGCTGAAGGATGCCGAAGGCAGCGACCATCTGGGCGTGCCGATCCGCTTCGCCAACGAACCGGCGCGGCCGGATTTCGCCCTGCCGGCGCTGGGCGCCGACGGGCCGGCGCTGCTGCGCGCGGCCGGCCTGAGCGAAGAGCAGATCGCGCGGCTGCGCGCCGACAAGGTGCTTGCTGCGCCCGAATAGTTGACACGGTGCGGGGCTTGCTTCGGAATCCCGCATCTTTTCTTTCAGGGGGAGATTGCCGTGCCCATGTTCCGTCGCCTCGCCGTTCTGGCGCTGTCCGTTCTGGCCCTGGTTTTCGTCAGCTTCGCCTCGGCGCAGGCCCAGGCGCCGTGGGGCGGCGCCGCGACGCTGAAGACCGAGGTGTTCTTCGGCCTGCGCCTGCCCGACGGCAAGGTGGTGAGCGAGGAGGAGTGGGGCCGGTTCCTGGCCGAGGTGGTGGCGCCGCGCTTCCCCGACGGGCTGACGGTGATCGACGGCGCCGGCCGCAGCGCCAATGCCGGCGCCGGTGCTGCGGTCAATCCGACCAAGATCCTGGTGCTGGTGCATCCCAATGCCGGCGATGCGCAGGACAAGCTGGCGCAGGTCAAGGACGAATACCGCAAGCGCTTCAACCCCAATGCCGGCGTCTTCCACATCGACGCGCCGGTGCGCATCGCGCCGGCAAAGTGAGCGACGCCAGGCGGCACGCGCCCGCCACGCTGCGCAACCGCGACGCCATCCTCGCCGTCCTGCAGCGCGCGCTGCCGCAAAAGGGCGTAGTGCTGGAGATCGCCAGCGGCACCGGCGAGCACGCCGCCTTCATCGCGCCGCGCCTGCCGGGGACGCTGGCCTGGCAGCCGAGCGATTTCGAGGCCGAAGCCCTGGCCGGCATCGACGCCCATGCGGACGGCAGCCCGCGTATCCTGAAGGCGCTGCGGCTGGACGTGACGGCGCCGGCCTGGCCGCTCGAACGGGCGCAGGCGATGTTCTGCGCCAACATGATCCATATCGCGCCCTGGGTGGCGGCCGAGGGCTTGTTCGCCGGCGCCGGCCGCCTGCTGCCCAGCGGCGCGCCGCTGGTTCTCTACGGTCCGTTCAAGCGCCACGGCCGACACACCGCGCCGTCGAACGAAGCCTTCGACCAGAGCTTGAAAGCGCAAGACCCGGCCTGGGGCGTGCGCTGCCTCGAGAGCGAGGTGATGCCGCTGGCGGAGCGCCATGGCCTGGCGCTCGACGAGACCGTCCAGATGCCGGCCAACAATCTCAGCGTGATCTTTAGACGGAGTTAACCTTCTTCCGTCATGCTGAGCGAAGCGAAGCATCTTCTCTCTTCAGCACCGATTTTGGGACAGAGAGAAGACCCGTAGCTGCGCACAGGGTGACGGAGATTGCTGCGGCAAACATCCAACACCACCTATCGATTTTGGGCCGCGTCTTGTGCGTGCGCGGCGGCGGGGCGGGCACCGAGCGCAACCCGGCCAGCACCCAGTCGCGGGTCCGCGCCGGGTCAATGACGTCGTCGATCTCGAACAGGTTGGCCGCGCTCAATGCCTTGCCGCGCTCGTACATGCCCGCCACCATGCGGTCGAACTCCGCCTTGCGTTCGCCCGCATCGTCGATGGCGGCCAGCTCGTTGCGGAAGCCCAGCTTGACCGCGCCCTCCAGCCCCATGCCGCCGAACTCGCCGGTCGGCCACGACACGGCGAAGAACGGCGCGTGGAAGGAGCCGCCGGCCATGCCCTGCGCCCCCAGCCCGTAGGCCTTGCGCAGCACCACGGTGAAGAACGGCACGGTGAGGTTGGCGGCGGTGACGAAGACGCGGCAGCAATGGCGCACCAGCCCGGTCTTCTCCGCCTCCGGCCCCACCATGTTGCCCGGCGTGTCGCACAGGAACAGCAGCGGGACGTCGAAGGCGTCGCAGAGCTGCATGAAGCGGGTGGCCTTGTCGGCGCCGTCGCTGTCGATGGCGCCGCCCAGGTGGCGCGGGTTGTTGGCGATGATGCCGATCGGCCTGCCCTCCAGGCGCGCCAGGGCGGTGACCATGCCCGGCCCGAAGGCGGCGCGCAGCTCCAGCACCGAGCCGGTGTCGCACAGCGTGTCGATGACCTGGCGCACGTCGTAGACGCGCAGCCGGTTCTCCGGCACGGCGCGGCGCAGCAGGCGCTGGTCGGCGCAGTCCCACTCCTTCAGCGCGCCCTGGAAATAGGAGAGATATTTCTTGGCCGCCTCGACCGCCGCGATCTCGTCCGCCACCGCGATGTCGACCACGCCGTTGGGCACCTGCACGCTCATCGGCCCGATCTCCTCGGGCCGGAACACGCCCAGCCCGCCGCCCTCGATCATGGCCGGCCCGCCCATGCCGATATTGGCGTTGGCGGTGGCGATGACCACGTCGCAGCAGCCCAGCAGCACCGCGTTGCCGGCGAAGCAGCGGCCGGAGGCGACGCCGATCATCGGCACCAGCGCGCTCAACCGGCCGAAATGCTGGAAGGTGCGGATATGCAGGTCGCCGGCGATGATGGCGTCGGTGTCGCCCGGCCGCCCGCCGCCGCCTTCGGTGAAGAACACCAGCGGCAGCCGGTAGCGCTCGGCCAGCTCGAACATGCGGTCCTTTTTGTGGTGGTTCTTCTGCCCCTGCGTGCCGGCCAGCACCGTGTAGTCGTAGGACATGGCCACCGCGCGCGCCGCCTCGTCGGGGAACTGGGCGCCGTTGATGCGGCCGATGCCCATGACCATGCCGTCGGCCGGGGTGCGCTCGATCAGCTCCTCCAGCGCATGGCGCGTGCGGCGCGCCGCCACGGTGAGCCCGCCGAATTCGTGGAACGAGCCCGGATCGCAGAGCTGTTCGATGTTCTCGCGCGCGGTGCGCTGGCCGGTCTTGCGCCGGCGCGCCACCGCGTCGGGCCGCGCCGCGTCCTGCAGCCTGGCCTGCCGCGCCAGCACCTCGGCCAGATCGGGGCGGATCGTGTCGAGATCGACCGCCGCCTCGCCCGCCGCGCCGCTGTCGGCGATCTCCGCTTCGGCGATGAAGGCCAGCGGATGCGCCTCGTAGACGGTCTCGCCGGCGGCGACGGTCAGGCGCTGCACGATGCCCGAGACGGCGGCCGCGACCACGTGCTCCATCTTCATCGCTTCCATCACCAGCAGCGCCTCGCCGGCGCGCACGGCCTGCCCTTCGCCGACGGCGAGGCTGACGATAGTGCCCTGCACCGGTGCGGGCACCGGCACGGTGCCGTCCGGCGCCTCCGGGAACAGCCGGTCCGGCTCGACGACATCGGCCGCGGCGGGCACGCCGCCGCCTTCCTTGCCCAGCGCCAGCACCGCCAGCGGGTCGGCGCTGTCGATGCGGGCGCCGGCGCGGCGGGAGGCGGCGCTGTCGTCGAAATAGAGCGGCCGGTGCGCGCCGCCCAGCAAGTCGCCGATCCTTTCCTCGACCAGCCGGGTATGGCTCCGGCCGGCCAGCACTTCGGGATGGCGCAGCAGGGTCTGCAGGAAAGAGAGATTGGTGGGCGCGCCGGCGATGCGGAATTCGCCCAGCGCGCGATAGGCCTTGGCGGCCACGGCGGGCAGCGAGGCCTCGCTCGAATGCACGATCAGCTTGGCCAGCAGCGAATCGAAGCGGGCGGAGGTGCGGTAGCCGGTATAGCCGAAGCTGTCGACGCGCACGCCCGGACCCGAGGGCGGATCGAAGGCGGCCAGCACGCCGCCGCCCGGACGCGCCGAGCCGTCCGCCGCCATGCTCTCCAGGTTGATGCGCGCCTGCAGCGCCATGCCGCGCGGCGCCGGCACCCGGTCCTGCGTCAGGCCGAGCCGGGCCAGGGTGGCGCCGGCGGCGATCTGGAGCTGCAGGCGCACGATGTCGAGGCCGAGGATTTCCTCGGTGACGGTGTGTTCGACCTGCAGGCGCGGATTGGCCTCGATGAAGGCGAAGCCGGTGGCGCCCGCCCCGGCATCGACCAGGAATTCGATGGTGGCGACGCCGCGATATTGGGCCTCCCGGCCCATGCGCACGGCCGCCTCGAGCAGCTTGCCGCGCAGCCCGTCCTCCAGGCCGGGCGCGGGGGCGATCTCGACCAGCTTCTGGCGCTGGCGCTGCAGGGAGCAGTCGCGCTCCCACAGATGGACCACCGCGCCGGTGCCGTCGCCCACGATCTGCACCTCGACATGGCGGGCGCGCGGATAGAATTTCTCGACATAGAGATCGCCGTTGCCGAAGGCCTGCTGCGCCTCCGAGCGGCAGCGCTCGAACGCCGCCGCCAGGTCCTGCGCCGCCAGCACCGGCCGCATGCCGCGCCCGCCGCCGCCGGCCAGCGCCTTGACCATCACCCCGCCGCCCGGGCCCTGCGCGGCGAGGAATGCTTGCGCCTGTTCCAGGCTGGTGGGTCCCTGGGTTCCGGGCAGCACCGGCACCGACAACCGGCGCGCCAGCTCGAGCGCCCTCCCCTTGTCGCCGAACAACTCCAGCACCTCGGCGGACGGCCCGACGAAGATCAGCCCGGCCTGCTCGCACTGGCGCGCGAAACCGGCGTTTTCGCTGAGGAAGCCGTAGCCGGGATGCACCGCCTGGCAGCCGGTTTCGCGGGCGATGGCCACGATCCGGGCGGCATCGAGATAGGCCGCCACGCCCGCGCCGCGCAACGGGCGGGTCTCGTCGCTGCGGCGCACATGCAGCGACTGGGCGTCGTCCTCGGAATGGACCGAAACCGTGGCGATGCCCAGCTCGGCGGCGCTGCGGGCGATGCGGACGGCGATCTCGCCGCGATTGGCGATCAGAAGTCTGTCGATTTCGGCCATCGGCCGGCCACTCCCCTGCGGATCCTGCGCTGGCGGGGAGCATAGGGGATGGGCTATTCGATGGCGATCCACTCGCCGGCCGGCGGCGTCACCTCGACGTCGACGATGCCTTCGGGCGTCTTGCGCGCGACGCAAACCACGGTCTTGCGCTCCGTCCCGGCGCCGGCCTCGCCGCTGAGCAGGGCGACGCCGTAGCTGGCCGTGCCCTGTGGCGCCACCGTCACCTTGGGCTGGGGCATCCCGGCCTTGGCGGCGCAGGCCTGCACCAGCTCGGCGCGGAACCGGTCCCAGGCATCGGGCGAAGAGGCCGGGGCCATCTGGGCCGTCAGGGCGGCCAGGCCGGCCAGAAACAAGGGTAGGGCGCGCATTTCTCGGCTCCGGTTCGGTCGGCTCCGGTTCGGTCAAGGGGTAGCGCCGAAAAACCCCGAAAGTTCCGGGCCTATTGCCGCCCGCCGGGGGGCGGAACAGCGGCCCGCCCCCGGGCGTTTTCGCCCACCCGACAGTTGTTCGCCCGCCGATCGGCAGGCAAAATCCGCCCTTCCGCCACCAACCCGGTTCCCCCCGAACTGCCATGCCGCGCCGGTTTTTCTGGACACGTTTGCCCGACGAGGAGCTGCTGAAACTGCGGCTGCGCGATCTGAACGTGACGATCGAGGGCTCGCCGCTGCAGCGGCGCATGCAGGATCTCTACTGGGAACTGGGACGGCGCAAGCTGCTGGTCCGTCCCCGCGCCTGGATCTCCGACGAATGGTTCAGCCCCGACGAGGCGCCGGGCATCGCCATCCCATTCTACCTCGCCCATCCGCGGCTGACGCGGCTGGAGCGCAAGAAGATGATCGACGTCGAAGGCGGCAGCGTCGCCGAATGCATGCGCATCCTGCGCCACGAGGCCGGGCACGTGATCCAGAACGCCTTCCAGCTCCATCGCCGCCGCCGCTGGCAGCAACTGTTCGGCGCCGCCTCGCAGCGCTATCCGCGCTACTACCGGCCCAACCCGTCGAGCCGCAACTTCGTGCAGCATCTGCCGCTGTGGTACGCGCAAAGCCATCCGGCCGAGGATTTCGCCGAGACCTTCGCGGTGTGGCTGCGCCCGCGCAGCGACTGGCGGCGGCGCTATGCCGGCTGGCCGGCGCTGAAGAAGCTGGAATACGTCGACGAGCTGATGCGCGAGATCGCCGGCAAGAAGCCGCTGCTCACCAGCCGCAAGAAGATCGAGCCGCTGCGCACCTTGTCGATGACGCTGGAGGAGCACTACCAGAAGAAGCAGGCGGCCTACGCGCACGATTTCCCCAAGACCTACGATCCGGACCTGATGCGCATCTTCGCCAGCAAGGAGCGCCATCCGCACGCGCCGGCCGCTTCCACCTTCCTGCGCAAGAATCGCGCTCGCATTCGCAAGGCGGTGTCGCGCTGGACCGGCGAGCACCAGCTCACGCTCGACGCGCTGATGGACGAGATGATCGGCCGCTGCCGCGAATTGAGGCTGCGCGCGGTCGGTCCGGAGCGTAAACTGCGGATGGATTTCACCGTCCTGCTGACGGCCAAGACGGTGCACGCCATCTACAGCCGCTCGCGGCGGAAGTGGTTCGCGCTATGAAGAAACTGCGCGTGCTGGTGCTGATGCATCCCGACCTGATGCCGCCGGACGACGCCACCGGCCTGAGCACGCGCGAGCGCAACGACTGGAAGACCGAGTACGACGTGGTCAGCACCCTGCGCCAGCGCGGCCACGAGGTGCGGCCGCTGGGCGTGCAGCACGAGCTGCGCCCGATCCGCGAGGCGGTCGAGGACTTCAAGCCGCACGTCGTGTTCAACCTGCTCGAGCAGTTCCACGGCGAGACCGCCTACGACCAGAACGTCGCCTCCTATCTCGAGCTGCTGCGCATCCCCTATACCGGCTGCAACCCGCGCGGGCTGATGCTGGCGCGCGGCAAGGACCTGTCGAAGAAACTGCTGCACTACCACCGCATTCCAGTGCCCGATTTCGTGGTGCTGCCGCTCAATCGCAAGGTGCGGCGGCCGGCGCGGCTAGGCTTCCCGCTGATCGTCAAGAGCCTGACCGAGGACGCCTCGGTCGGCATCGCCCAGGCCTCGGTGGTCGAGAACGACGAGAAACTGGCCGAGCGCGTCAGCTTCATCCACGAGCGCATCGGCACCCATGCCATCGCCGAGCAGTACATCGAGGGGCGCGAACTCTATGTCGGCGTGCTGGGCAACGACCGGCTGCGCGTGCTGCCGGTATGGGAGCTGGAGTTCGGCAAGATGGCGCATGGCGCGCGCGGCATCGCCACGCTCAGGGTCAAGCACGACGTCGACTACCAGGAGCGGCGCGGCATATTGCAGGGGCCGGCCGAGGGCCTGTCGCCCGAACTGCAGGCGCGCATGGCGCGCATGGTCAAGCGCATCTGCCGCACGCTGGAGATCGACGGCTATGCCCGCATCGATTTCCGCCTCTCGCCCGAGGGCGTGCCCTTCTTCCTCGAGGCCAACCCCAATCCCGAGATCGCGCGCGAGGAGGAATTCGCCCAGGCCGCCAAGCACGACGGGCTGGACTATGCCGACCTGCTGGAGCGCCTGCTGCAACTGGGCATCGGCCGCGCCCGCGCGCTCGACTGGGCGGCTTAGCCGGCAAATCGTCATCGCCCGCCTCTCTATCATCGTCACCGCCCCCGGCTCTCTATCATCGTCATCGCCCGGCTTGACCGCGCGACCCATCGTCCAGCAGCGGCGATGCGCGCTCAGCCACGCCGTCGCCCGCCTCAGGCATGGGTAGCCCGGTCAAGCCGGGCTATGACGGAAGAAGAGACAGTAGGCGGCCCGAGCTTCTCTCTGTCAGCGTCGTTGCCCGTCTCTCTATCATCGTCATCGCCCGGCTTGACCGGGTGACCCATCGTGCCGCAGCGACGATGCGCGCTCAGCCACACCGTTGCCCGCCTCAGGCATGGGTAGCCCGGTCAAGCCGGGCTATGACGGATTGGGGCAGCTAGTACGCCAGCTCCAGGATCTCCCGCACCTCGGCCGGGGTCGGGATCGGGCGGGGGTTGCGCGGCACCCAGGGGGTGCCCATGGCCTGGGTCGAGATGCGCTCGAAATGCTCCTTGCCGACCTTCACCTCGCGCAAGGAGCGCGGCATGCCGAGCCCGCGGATGAAATCGTCGAGCACGTCGGCGGCCTCGCGGCCGGGCTGGCCCATGGCGGCGGCGATCAGCTTCTGGCGCTCGGCATTGGCCGGCCTGTTCCAGCGCATCGCCGCCGGCAGCATGATGCAGGAGGTGTGGCCGTGCGGGATGTCGAACACCGCGCCCAGCACGTAGCCGATGCCGTGGCTGGCGCCCATCGGCACGCCGGCGGCCAGCGGCGCCATCGACAGCCAGGAGCCGAGCTGGCAGTCCAGCCGCGCCTGCAGGTCGTCGGGGTTGTCCTTCACCCGCGGCAGGCCGCGCGTCAGCAGCGACAGCCCGTGCAGGGCCGAGGCGTCGCCATAGGGATTGGCTTCGCCCGAGCAGACGCCCTCGACGCAATGGTCGACGGCGCGGATGCCGGTCGACAGCCACAACCACATCGGCGTGTGCACCGTTACCGCCGGATCGAGCACCACCGCCTGCGGGATGATGCCGGGATGGCGGAACAGCTCCTTGACCTTGGTGCGCTCGTCGGTGACGCCGGAAATGGCGGAGAATTCGCCGGCCGACAGCGTGGTCGGCACCGAGATCTGCCGCACCGTGGGCGGGTTCATCGGCGGCGGCCCCATCGTGCCGTCGGCCTGCTTCACCGAGCGCACGCGGTCGAGGTCCTCGGGCTTGCGGATGTCGTTGGCCAGGCACATCTGCACCGCCTTGGCGCCGTCGGTGATCGAGCCGCCGCCCAGGGTGACGATCAGGTCGGCCCTGGCCTCGCGCGCCATCGCCGCCGCCTCGATCACCGCCTGGCGCGGGGTGTGCGGCGGCATGCGGTCGAAGGCGCCGACGCAATGATTGCCCAGCGCCCGGCGCAGCTTCTCGATCTCGTCGGTCTCGCGGTTGAGGGTGCCCGAGACCATCAGGAAGACGCGCTGCGCGTCGTAGCGCCTGGCCAGTTCGGCCACGGCTTGCGCCGCCGGCTTGCCGAACTGCACCTCGTCCATCTTGGACAGAACCACGCGGCCTGACTGCATCTCGTCCTCCCTGGGCTTTCTGGTTGCGACGAGCTTGGCCGCCTTTGGCCAGGCGCGCAACGGCGCCGGCACCGCCGGAGTCCGCCGTGCGGCCTGCGCGAGGGACTAGAGGACTCGCCGCGCGCCGGCATCCCAGGACGCCGGGGCGGGATTTGACTCGGTCTCGGAATGAATCTAGATTCATTTTTCATGAGGGAGAATTCACCATGGCCCTGGCCCAGCTTCGCCGCCAGCAGATCGAGGACACGCTCAACCGCATCCTGGCGGTGACGCGGGCGCTGATCGCCGAGGGCGGCTGGGCGGCGGCGCAGATTTCGGTGATCGCCGACCGCGCCGGCCTGGCCACCGGCTCGGTCTATCGCTACTACGATTCCAAGGTCGATCTGTGCGTGCAGGTGCTGGCGCAGGTGTCGCAACGCGAGGCCGAGGTCGTATCCGGCATCATCGACTCGCCGGGCGACGCCACTTCCCGCCTGCACGACGTGGTGGCCATGTTCATCCGCCGCGCCGCGCGCCAGCCGCGCCTGGCCTATGCGCTGATCGCCGAGCCGTGCGAGCCGGCGCTGGACGAGGCCCGCCTGCAATATCGCGACGCGCTGGCGCGGCAGATCGCCCGCCTGCTGGTCGAGGGCACCGGGCGCGGCGAGTTCGTCGACCTGCCGGCCGACATGCTCTCGACCTGCATCACCGGCGCCATGATGGAGCCGCTGATCCGGCCCCTGGCCCGCGCCGGGCGGCCGAAGCAGGACGAGATCGACACGCTCGCCGAGCAGGTCGCCAATGCCTGCGTGCGCATGGTGCGAGCGAGCGGTCCCAAACTGGCGGTGGCGAAAAAGATACGGAGAGGCAAATGAGTCCGCGGTTCGACACGCATCAGGTGCTGAACCAGGCCAGCCCGTGCGCCGGCTACAACGCCTTTTCAGGCGATGCCGTGCTGCGCCAGCAGGTCGACCGCCATGCGCCCTGGAGCGCCGGGGCGGCCACTGCGCTCGGCGCGCTGGCCGGCGATGCGCAGGTGCAGGAGGCGGCGCGGCTGGCCAACGAGCACGGGCCGCAACTGAAAACCCATGACCGCTTCGGCAACCGCATCGACTGGGTCGAGTTCCATCCCGCCTGGCACCGGCTCATGGGCCTGGCCTTCGGCCATGGCGTGCACAGCCTGGCCTGGACCGCCGGCCGATCCTCCGGCCATTTCGCCCGCGCCGTGCTCAGCTATCTGTGGAACCAGGTCGAGAACGGCGTCGGCTGCCCCACCGGCATGGCTTATGCCGCCGCCGCCGGCTTCGCCGGCCGGCCGCCCTTCGCACCATGGCACGAGAAGACCATCGCCGCCGGCTACGACCAGCGCCGCCTGCCGATCGGCGAGAAGACCGCCGCCGTCATCGGCTATGCCATGACCGAGAAACAGGGCGGCTCGGATCTGCGCCAGACCCAGACCACGGCCGAGTTCGCCGGATCCGAGAACGGCGCCGACGTCTATTCCATCACCGGCCACAAATGGTTCTTCTCGGTGCCGGGCTGCGACGGGTTCTACACGCTGGCGCGCACCAGATCGGGCATCAGCTGCTTCTTCGTGCCGCGCGTGCTCGACGACGGCAGCCTCAACCGCGTCTTCCTGCAGCGGCTGAAGGACAAATGCGGCAACCGCTCCAATGCCTCCAGCGAAGTCGAGTTCGACCGCACGCGGGCCATGCTGGTCGGCGAGGAAGGCCGCGGCATCGGCGAAATCCTCAGCCACGCGCATCTGACGCGGCTGGATTTCGCGGTCGGTTCGGCCGGGCTGATGCGCCAGGCCCTGACCTTGGCCATCAACCATGCCGCGACCCGCGACGGCTTCGGCCAGCGCATGGCCGATCTGCCGATGCAGGCCAACGTGCTGGCCGACCTGGCGCTGGAAAGCGAGGCGGCCACACTGTCGGCCCTGCGCATCGCCCGCGCCACCGACGCGATGGAGACGGACGACAGCGAGCGGTTGCTGGCGCGCATCGCCACGCCGGTGACCAAGTTCTGGAACTGCCAGCGCGCGGCCTATTTCGTCTACGAGGCGCTGCAGGTGCATGGCGGCAACGGCTTCATCATGGAGAATCCGATCGCCCGCCTCTACCGCGAGGCGCCGCTGAATTCGATCTGGGAAGGCACCTCCAACATGATGTGTCTGGACGTGCTGCGCGCGCTCGGCCGCGAGCCGGGCACGCGCGAGGCCTTCATGGCCGAGATCGCCGGCGGCGGCACGGTCGACGGCGCGCATGATGGGTTCCTGCAAAGGCTGAACGAGGACCTGGGCGCGCGGCTCAACGACGAGGGCAGCGCCCGCTCGCTGGTCAGCCGCATGGCGCTGGCGCTGCAGGCCAGCGAGATGCTGCGGCACAGTCCCGCCAACGTCGCGCAGCGTTTCGTCGAGTCGCGGCTGAACGGCAAACATGCCGGCGTGATGGGTTCGCTGGCCAACGGCCCCGACCTGGCCGACATCGTCGCCCGCGCCGCCGTCGCCTGAGGAGGGAGCCATGCAGGTCCTGCCCGTCGCCGAGGTCAAGGACGCGGTCGCACCCGAGGAATGGCAGACCCGGGTCGATCTCGCCGCCTGCTACCGGCTGATGGCGCTCTACGGCATGACCGACCTGATCTACAACCACATCAGCGCCCGCCTGCCCGGCCGCGACGAGCACTATTTGATCAACCCCTACGGCATGCTGTACGAGGAGATCACCGCCTCCAGCCTGGTGAAGATCGACGTCGAGGGCAAAACGCTGCTGCAGCCCGATCACGGCTACAGCGTCAATGTCGCCGGCTTCTACCTGCACGCGCCGATCCACAGGGCGCGGCCCGACGTGCAGTGCATCATCCACACCCATAGCCGCGCCGGCACCGCCGTCAGCGGGTTGAGCGAAGGGCTGCTGCCGCTGTCGCAGACCGCCATGCGCTTCCACGGCCAGGTCGGCTATCACGAGTTCGAGGGACCGGCGATCAGCGGCGCGGAGTGCGACCGCGTGGTGCGCGATCTCGGCAACCACGACATCCTGGTCCTGCGCAATCACGGCCTGCTGGCCTGCGGCCGCAGCATCGCCCAGGCTTTCAACGCCATGTACTGGCTGGAGAATGCCTGCCGCATCCAGGTCGACATGCTGGCCTGCAACCGCACCCTGCACCAGCCGACGCAGCAGGCCATCGACAACACGGTGAGCTGTTTCCAGGGCAGCGAGATCACGCTGCTGAACGAGGCCCAGACCAATCCCACCCTGAATGCCCAGGCGGGTTCCAACAGCGGCGGCTATGGCGCGCTGGAATGGGCCGCCTTGCTGCGCAAGCTCGATCGCCTGGACGGGTCCTACCGCCACTGACGCGCAAAGAAGGCTTGCAGCAGCGGCCGCTGCCCCTTGGTGATCTTCCGCAGCGCCGTTTCCGGATCGAACCAGGCGCCGCGATCGATCTCGGGAAAGGATTGCCGGCGGCCCGATCGCGGCGGCCATTCCAGCTCGAAGTCGTTGCTTTTCAGCTTGGCCGGATCGCAATCGCTCTCCAGCGCGAAGACGTGCAGCTTCTTGCCGCCAGTGAGCGTGAACATGCCCAGATCGGCGAAATCGCCGTCGACATCGAACCCCGTCTCTTCGCGGAATTCCCGCCGTGCAGCCGCCAGCGGCTCTTCATCGGGGTCGATCAATCCTTTCGGTATCGACCAGGCGGCCTCGTCCTTCCTGGCCCAGAACGGGCCGCCGGGATGGACCAGGAAGATTTCGCGCGCAGCGCCGTGGCGCCGGTAGAGCAGGATGCCGGCGCTGGTCTGCGGCATCAGCCGTAGACGAAGGCTTTGTCGTCGAGGTCGATCCTGGGGAAGATGTCCTTCTCGGCCCAGTAATCCTGGGTGTGCTGCCATTCGGGCTTGTCGCCGCGCTTGGGCAGCAGATGCATGCCGCGCAGAATGTAGCCGGGATTGAAGTTCTCGGTGTCGATCCAGGGCAGCAGGGGCATGTCCCTGTCTTCCGGCCGCAGCGCGACTTCGACCTTCTTCGCCTGCTTGTCCTTCATATGGCCCAGCAGGCGGCAGACGAAATCGGCCACCAGGTCGGCGCGCAAGGTCCAGGAGGCGCGGAAATAGCCGAACACCCACACCATGTTGGGCACGCCGGTGAACATCATGCCGCGATAGGTGACGGTGTCGGCGAAGTCCAGCGTCCTGCCGTCGATCTCGAACTCGATGTCGCCCAGCACGTTGAGATCGAAGCCGGTGGCGGTGACGATGATGTCGGCTTCCAGCTGCTGGCCCGATTTCAGCACTATGCCCTTCTCGGTGAAGCGCTCGATCTCGTCGGTGACGACCGAGGCCTTGCCCGAGCGGATGCCGCGGAACAGGTCGCCGTCGGGCACGAAGGCGATGCGCTGGCGCCACGGCCGGTAGCTGGGATTGAAGTGCTTGTCGATGTCGTAGTCGTTGCCCAGGAACAGGCGCACCGCGCCCAGCAGCTCCTCGCGCACCTTCTCCGGCTCCTCGAAGGAGCGGCGGGTGAAGTTGGCCTGGTCGAACAGGATGCGCCGGCGCACGATCTCGTGGATCCAGCTTTCGTCGACCTGCAATTGGCGCAATTCGTCGGCCAGGGTGTTGGCGTTGCGCGCCGGGATGAAGTAGGTCGGCGAGCGCTGCAGCATGGTGACATGCTCGACATCCGTCGCCACGGAAGGGATCAGCGTCGCGGCGGTGGCGCCCGAGCCGATCACGATCATCTTCTTGCCCTTGTAGTCGAGGTTTTCCGGCCAGCGCTGCGGATGCACGATCGTGCCCTTGAAATCCGCCATGCCGGGCCAGTCGGGCGTATACCCTTCCGAATGCCGGTAATAGCCCTGGCACATCCACAGGAAATTGCCGACGAAGCGCACCGTCTCGCCGGTATCCAGCCGGATCGCGTCCAGCGTCCAGGCCTTCTCCGCGCTCGACCATCGGGCCGAGACGATGCGATGGCGATAGCGGATATGGCGGGCCAGATCGTTGTCGGCGATCACCTCGCCCATGTAGTCGAGAATTTCCCGTGCCGTGGCGATCGGCTTGCCGGTCCAGGGCTTGAAGCGATAGCCGAAAGTGTAGAGATCGCTGTCGGAGCGGATGCCGGGGTATTTATGCGTGATCCAGGTGCCGCCGAAGCTCTCCTGCTCCTCCAGCACCACGAAGCTGGTCTCGGGGCGCTGGTCGCGCAGGTGGTAGGCGCCGCCGATGCCGGAAATTCCCGCGCCGACGATCAGCACGTCGAAACGCTCGGTCTTCACCGGCGCGGACTTGGCGGGCAGGGTCGAATCGGGCATGGCGGGTTCTCTTGAAGCTGGACGCCAATCGGTGGCGCCATTATAGCCGCCGGGCCAAACGCCGCGATGCCTGCTTTGCCGCAGCCAAGCCTTTGCCGCAGCCCGGCGGCGTTCCGATGCGTGGAACTGGCGCCGGGCGCTATCTTTGGAAACGGAGCGGATTCACGGGAATTGACGGAAGCCCGCGCGCTTCCGTCAATTCACGATCCGCTCTGCCCCGCGGCGAAGACCTCCTGCGCCTGGTGGAAGGCGCTGTTGGCCGCCGGCACGCCGCAATAGATGGCGGCCTGCAGGATCACTTCCTTGATGTCGTCCTGGGTCAGGCCGTTGTTCAGCGCGCCGCGCACATGCAGCTTGAACTCGTCCGGACGGTTGAGCGCGATCATCATGGCCAGCGTCATGACGCTGCGCGTGCGGCGGTCGAAGGCGGGCCGGGTCCAGATCTCGCCCCAGGCGTGGCGGGTGATCATGTCCTGGAACTCGGCCGTGAACTCCGTCTGCCGCGCCAGCGCGCGCTCGACATGGGCGTCGCCCAGCACCGCGCGCCGCACCTTCAGCCCTTCCTCGTAGCGCTGCTTCTCGTCCATCTTCGGTCTCCTAAGGCTTCAGCTTCAGCGCCGCCGCGACCATCCGCTCGGCGGCGCCGAGCGCGGCGGCGGGATCGAACAGGCGGTCGAGCGCTTCCCCGTCGAGACGGGACGCGATGTCCTCCTCGTCGCCGATCGCCTGGCGCAGGTGGATTCCCTCTTCCGCCGCGCGCCGGGCGGCCCGCGCCACCAGCGCATGCGCCTGCGCCTTGCCCAGTCTGCCGGCCAGCGCCATGGCCACGGCCTCGGCCATCGGCAGGCCGCGCTGCGCCTCGAAATTGGCGCGCATGCGTCCGGCATCGACCTCGAGCCCGGCGAGGATCTCGTGCATCTGCCGCAGCGCGCCGCCGCTCAGCAGCACCAGCTCCGGCAGCACCGGCCATTCGGCCTGCCAGTTTCCCGCCCCGCGCTCCAGCTCCTGCGCCTGGGCCTGCAACAGCGTGGCGACCAGGCCGGGAATACGCGCGGTGGCGGCCAGGACGTCGACGCAGAGGACCGGATTGCGCTTCTGCGGCATGGCGGAAGAGCCGCCGCGGCCGGGCGCCGCCGGTTCGCGCAGCTCGCCGATCTCGCCCTGCATCAGCAGCGCCATGTCGCGCGCCATCTTGGCCAGGCTGCCGCCCAGCAGGCCCAGCACGACGGCGACCTCGCCGATGCGGTCGCGATTGGCATGCCAGGGCAGGGCCGGCACCCGCAGGCGCAGCAGCCGGCCCAGCTCCCGCGCCACGCGCGGACCGGCCGGACCGAGTGCCGCCAGCGTGCCGACGGCGCCGCCGAACTGCAGCGCCAGGCAGCGCGCCTGCGCTTCCTTCAAGCGCCGGTGATGGCGCAGCAGCGCATCGCGCCACAGCGCCGCCTTGAGGCCGAAAGTGACGGGACCGGCCGGCTGCAGCAGGGTGCGGCCGGTCATGATGGTGCGCCGGTGCCGGCGCGCCAGCCGCGCCAGCGCCGCCAGCGTGCGCGTCAGGTCGGCCTCGATGGCGGCGAGCCCGGCGCGCAACTGCAGCACCGTCGCGGTGTCGACGATGTCCTGCGAGGTGGCGCCCCAGTGCACGTAGCGCGCCGCCTTAGCGTCGGCCCGCGCCACCTTGCGCGTCAGCGCCGCCACCAGGGGAATGGCGAGATTGCCCGCGTCCCTGCCCTGCCGCGCCATCGCCGCCAGATCGAAGCGCTCGGCATCGCAGGCGCGCGCGATCGCCGCCGCCGCCCGCGCCGGCACCAGCTTGCAGCGCGCTTCGGCGCGGGCCAGCGCGGCTTCGACGTCGAGCATGGCCTGCACCGTGGCCTGGGCGGAATAGATCCGCAGCAGCTCCGGCGTCGAGTTCGCGGGGGCGTAGAGCGCGGCGTAAGAGGCGGGCGGTTGCTTCAAGCGGCTTCTGCCATGCGGTCTAGAAGGCGAAGAATACCGTTTCCCTCTCGCCCTGCATCACAACGTTCCATTCGTAGCGGCCCGGTTGGCGCGGCTGCGCCAGCAGCGTGGCGCGGCGCGCCGGCTCGACCCGGGCCAGCGCCGGGTCCTGCGCCAGGGTCGGATCGTCGGCGAAATAAAGGCGGGTGTGCAGATGGGTGAGCTGGCCGCGCATGAACAGGATCAGGTTGATATGCGGCGATTGCGGCCGGCCGTCGCCGTCCGGCACCGAGCCGGGGCGGATGGTGGCGAAGCGGAAGCGCCCCGCGTTGTCGGTGCAGATGCGGCCGAAGCCGGCGAAGCCGGGATCGAGCTTGCGGTTCTGCCGGTCGGCGGGATGGTTGTAGCGGCCATGGGCGTTGGCCTGCCACAGTTCCAGCATGGCGTCGGGCACCGCCGCGCCGTCGCCGTCGAACACCGCGCCTTCGATTTCGATGCGCTCGCCCTCGCCGGCGCCGGCGGCCAGGTCGGGCGTGTTCAGCCACATCAGCCCGCCATGGAAGAAGGGGCCGACGGTCTGCGAGCTGGTGGGCTTCGGCGCCATGCTCAGCTCTCCATCGGCGTGGCGTGGCGGCCGCGCAGCACGATGTCGAAGCGATAGCCCAGCGCCCATTCCGGCCTGGTCGCCTCCAGGCTGAAGCGGGCGATCAGGCGCTCGCGCGCCTGGCGGTCCGGCACCGAATTATAGATCGGATCGAGCGCCAGCAGCGGGTCGCCCGGGAAATACATCTGCGTCACCAGCCGCGTCAGCGTCGCAGGACCGGCGATGGAGAAATGCAGGTGCGCCGGGCGCCAGGCATTGGCGTGGTTGCGCCAGGGATAGGCGCCGGGCTTGATGGTGACGAAGCGGTAGAAGCCCTCGGCGTCGGTCAGCGCCCGCCCGTTGCCGGTGAAATTCGGATCGAGCGGCGCGTCGTGCCGGTCGTTGTCGTGCCGGTAGCGGCCGGCGGCGTTGCACTGCCACATCTCCAGCAGCGTGTCGGAAACCGGCCGGCCGTTCTCGTCGAGCACCCGGCCCTCGACGACGATGCGCTCGCCCAGCGGCTCGCCGCCATGCTGGCGGGTGAGGTCGCTGTCGCCTTCCTGCACGTATTGCGCCCCCAGGACCGGGCCGGTGATCTCCGACAGGGTTTGCGGCAGGCGGATCGGCGCCTGCTGCGGCGCGCGCTTGACGGTCGAACCGTAGGAAGGCGTCAGCGGCAGCGGATGCAGGCCCGGCGCCAGCGGCAAATAGCGTTCGCTGTCGTCCATCGGCGGCCTCCTATGGGTCCAGCATGTCGAGCAAGGCGCGCACCGCGACGGCGTATCCCCGCGGGCCCAGCCCGGCGATCACGGCCGTCGCCGCTTTCGACACCAGCGAATTATGATAGATCGCCTCGCGCCGATGGATATTGGAAATATGCAGCTCGACGATCGGCCCGCGGAACATTTTCAGCGCATCGAGGATGGCGACCGAGGTGAAGGAATAGCCGGCGGGGTTGATGACGATGCCCGCCCCCTCGTCGATCGCCTGGTGGACGAAACCGACGATCTCGCCCTCGACGTTGGACTGGTGGAAACGCAGCGGCCGCGCCCCCGCCGCCGCGCGGCACATCGCCTCGATCTGGGCCAGGGTGGTGGTGCCGTAGATTTCCGGCTCGCGCGTGCCCAGCCGGTTGAGGTTGGGCCCGTTGATCACGAAGATCGGCTGGTGCGCCATGCCTAGCCTCCATATCCAAGCAGCCGCGGCACGAACAGCACCGTCGCCGGCACGAAGGTGATCACCGCCAGCGCCGCGATCATGGCGAACAGGAACGGCATCACGTCCTTGACGATGTCGCGCACCGGCACCTCGGCGATGCGCGTCATGACGAAAAGCAGCAATCCGTAGGGCGGCGTGATCAGCCCCAGCATGACGTTGACCACCACCATGACGCCGAAATGCACCGGGTCGATGCCCAGCGCCTTGGCCGTGGGGATCAGCGCCGGCACGATCACCAGCAGGATGGTGGTGCCCTCCAGCAGGCAGCCCAGGACCAGCAGCAGCAGGTTGACCAGGACGAGGAACGCGATCGGCGACAGCTCCCAGCGCGTCAGCAGCGCCTTCACGGCTTCCGGGATGTTCTCCACCGTGACCACGTAGTTGAACACCAGGGCGCCGGCTATCAGCATGCCGATGCCGGCCGAGGTGCGGGCGCTGGCGAGCAGCGAGCGGTAGAAATCGCGCAGGCCGACGCTGCGATAGAGGGCGGCGGCGATCAGCAGCGCATAGGCGCCGGCCAGGGCGGCCGCCTCGGTGGGCGTCGTCACGCCGCTGTAGATGCAGCCCAGGAGCAGCACCGGCATCAGCAGCGTCGGCAAGGCGCGCCAGGCGATGCACGGCAGTTCGCGCAGGGGCGGCGGCGGCTCGACCGGAAAGTTCTCCCGCCGCGCCTGCCAGCCGACGATGCCCATCTGCGCCGCCGCCATCAGCAGGCCGGGGACGATGCCCCCCAGGAACAGGTATCCGATCGAGGCGTCGGACACCAATGCGTAGAGGATCATCGGAATCGACGGCGGGATGATCGGGCCGATCACCGCCGTGGCCGCCGTCAGCGCCGCGGCATAGGAGGCGCGATACTTGCCGCCCGCCGTCATCATGGTCTGCATCATCTTGCCGGTGCCGGCGGCATCGGCGATGGCCGAACCCGACATGCCGGCGAAGATCACGCTTTGCAGGATGTTGACCTGCGCCAGGCCGCCGCGGAAGCGGCCGACGATGGCGTCGCAGAAGCGCAGCAGCCGTTCCGTCATCGAGCCGATGTTCATCAGCTCCGCCGCCAGGATGAACAGCGGCACGGCCAGTATGATGTAGTTGACGTACATGCCGTTGAGGATCTGCTCGGCCGCCGTCCCCATGTCGAGGCCGGCCAGCAGCAGATAGAGGATCGAGCCCGCGATCATGGCGTGCCCGATCGGCAGGCCGAGAAAGGCCAGGGCCGTGATCGCCACGATCGACAGCGAGAACGGGCTGGCGAGATTCATAGCGCGCCCGTGGAGCCGGCGCTGCGGCCGTCGCCCCAAACCGCGCGCCAGGCGAGCCAGAGATAGCGCACGAGCACGGCGACGACGAAAACCACGTAGATCGAGAACAGCCAGTCGAAACGCAGCTTCAGCGACGCCGTCTTCTCGACCTTCATGAAGGCGACGTAGTCGACGACGGCCGGCAGCGAGTATCCGTAGAGGAAGATCAGGGCCAGGGCCGCCAGCAGCAGCATGGCGCGCTGCGCGCCGGGCCCGACCGCGCCATAGATCAGGTCCAGCCGGATTTCCTCCTCCTCGCGGATGACGAAAGCGGCGCCCCACAGGACCATCCAGATCCACAGCATGGCGCTCAATTCGCTGGTCCAGCCGGTCGAGAGCTTGAACAGATAGCGGAAGGCGATCTGCAGCACGAAGGCGGCGAACATGGCCAGCAGCATGGCCGCCAGCAGGTTCTCGGCGCGGCGATAGAGCCAGCCGCCGGCGGCCGCGAGGGGAGAGCCGGAAACGGAAACCATGACGATGGACCGAGCCCCGAAAAGGACAGGCCCGGCGTCGGGCGCCGAGCCTGCCGCCATTGTCGCTAGAGCGCGTTGATCTTGTCCACCATGCCCGGCGGCCAGCTCTTGGCCAGGTCGGAAGCCAGGTACTTGGCCTGGGCGTATTTGCGGAAGGCGGCCTGGTCGGGTTCGTAGATCTGCAGGCCCTTGCCCTTGAAGAAGTCGACCAGCTCCTTCTCGCGCGCCAGGTGCTTGTTGGTCGAGAACTCGATGGCGTTGTCGGCCGCGGCCTGGAAGCGGCGCTGCTTCTCGGTCGACATGCCGTTCCACACCTTGCTGGAGACGGTCAGCAGGTCGAAGCCGACCAGGTGCGAAGTCATGACGATCTGCGACATCACCTCGTAGAACTTCATGTTCTCGACGTTGGGCAGCGGATTGTCCTGGCCGTCGATGGCGCCGGTCTGCAGCCCGGTATAGACCTCGGCATAGGCCATGGCGGTGGGGCTGGCGCCCAGCGATTCGCCCAGGAACTGCCAGGCCTCGCCCGGCGGCATGCGCAGCTTGATGCCGGCCAGGTCGGCGGGGGTGTTGATCTTCTTGCCGGGTTTCAGGCCGACCTGCCGGGCGCCGAAATAGGTCGGACCCAGCACCCGCACCTGGAGCTGGTCCTCGGTCATCTTTCTCATCTCCGCGCCCATCGGGCTGGCGAAGAACTTCTTCAGGTGGTTGGCGTCGCGGAACAGGTAGGCCGCGGTCAGGATCGACCAGGCCGGAATCTGCTTGGAGAAATCCTGCGGCGCGATGTTGCCCATCTCCAGATTGCCGCGCTGCAGGGCGACCAGCTCGGTGCCCTGCTTGAAGAGGTTACCGCCGTAATAGCCCTCGAAGACGAAGTCCGGCGCGATGGCGTTGGCGAACAGCTTCATCATCTCGGCGCGGATGTCCTGCTCGGAGAACACCGCCGAGAAGCGCAGCTTCTGCTTGTCCTGCGCGATGGCGGGCATGGCGACGGCGGCGGCCAGCGCCCCCGTGCCGGCCAGGAACCGGCGTCGTGTGGTCTTGATCGTCATGTCTTCCTCCCGTTGCCTGTTGGTCGTTGCTTCAACTTCACGCGGCCTCGAAAAACTGCGCCATGGCGGTGCGATCGGCCGTCTTGCCGGTGAACAGCTCGAAAGCGCGCGCCGCCTGGCCGATCGCCATGCCGATGCCCGACAGCGTGCGGCAGCCCAGCGCGCGGGCGGCGCGCAGCAGCTCGGTCTCCAGCGGGAAATAGACGATCTCGGCCACCCAGTGGGCCGGCCGCAGCAGCTCGGCGGCGAAAGGCAGGCCGGGATACTTGGCCATGCCGACCGGCGTCGCATTGACGATGCCGTCGGCGCCGGCGATCGCCGCCGCCGGATCGTCGACCACGATCACCCGGCCGCGGCCGCCGGCGTTGAGGCGGTTGGCCAGCGCCGCCGCCCGCGCCCGGTCGGGATCGCGCAGCCGGATCTCCCTCGCCCCCAGCTCCAGCAGCGCCTGCGCCACCGCCGCCCCGGCGCCGCCGGCGCCGAACTGCGCCACGCGCCCCAGCGCGGCGCCGGGCAGGCCCTCGCGGAAGCTCTGCAGGAAGCCCCAGGCGTCGGTGTTGTGGCCGATCGCGCCGTGCGGCGAGAACACGATGGTGTTGACCGCGCCGATCGCCTGCGCCTCCGGCGACAGGCCCTGCAGATGCCCCAGCACCTGCTGCTTGAAGGGATGGGTGACGTTGCAGCCGGCGAACCCCAGCGCCGGCGCCGCCTTGATCGCCGCGCCCAGCGCCTGGTCGGGCAGCGCCAACGCGTCGAAATCGACCAGCAAATAGGAGCACGAGAACCCCAGCCGGCTGGCTTCGCGCTCGTGCATGGCGGGCGAGCGCGAGGACTGGATGGCGCGGCCCAGCAGGCCGACCAGCACGTCCGTGCCGCCCGCCTGGCCGTTCGCCTGGCCGTTCGCCAGCCGCTCCGCCACCGCCCGGCGCAGCGGCTCGAGCGTCCAATCGCGCGTTTCCTGCACCCCAGCCCCTCGCCAGCCCTTCGCCAGCCTTGTCACTCAACCTGAGTGTCGGATATGCAAGTCATCTCACCGCGGGCAGCATTGTACGAAATAGTTAGTTTAGTCAATCGCCCCAGCTCGGCAGGCCAGAATGACCAGAAAAATCAAGCGGATCGGCAAAGCGGACGGCGCCCCCACCCGCGTCGCCCCCACCCGGGTCCAGGACCCCGAGGGCACGCGCCAGGACATCCTCGACGTGGCGTCCAAGGAATTCGCGCTGAACGGCCTGTCCGGCGCGCGCATCGACGAGATCGCCGCCCGCACCAAGTCCAGCAAGCGGATGATCTACTACTATTTCGGCGACAAGGAGGGGCTGTACCTGAAGGCGCTCGAGAACGCCTACCGGCTGGTGCGCGAGGGCGAGGCCAAGCTCGACACCGAAGGCATGGAGCCGATGGCGGCGCTGCAGCGGCTGGTCGAGTTCACCTTCGACCACCATCACCAGCACGAGGAGTTCATCCGCATGGTGATGATCGAGAACATCCATCACGGCCAGTATCTCGACCGCTCCGAGGCGGTGCGCGAGCTGAACGTCACCGCCATCGACCACATCGCCCGCATCTACAAACGCGGCATCGCCGGCGGCGTCTTCCGCCGCGGGCTCGACCCGGTCGAGCTGCACTGGCAGATCAGCGCGCTGTGCTTCTTCAACGTTTCCAACCGCGCCACCTTCTCGCGCATCTTCGGCCGCGACATCGGCTCGGCCGAGGCCCAGGCCCGCCTGCGCCGCAATACCGTGGAGATGGTGCTGCGCTTCGTCGCCAAGACGTCCGCCCTGCCCAAGGACTGAGCGAGCGCTCACTTCCGCCCCCGCCGCCGGGGGCTTGCCTTTGCCCGCTGCGCGCCTACTATGTACTAACTGGTTCGTTACATGCCAGGGAGGGCGCGATGCGGACCTCGATCGCCACCGTTTCCATCAGCGGCACCTTGCGCGAGAAGCTGGCCGCCATCGCCGCCGCCGGCTTCGACGGGGTGGAGATTTTCGAGGCCGACTTCCTCGCCTTCGACGGCACGCCGGCCGAGGTCGGCCGCATCGTCGCCGATCACGGGCTGCGGATCACCATGTTCCAGCCGTTCCGCGATTTCGAGGGGCTGCCGCCGGAGCCGCGCGCCCGCGCCTTCGACCGCGCCGAACGCAAGTTCGACCTCATGCAGCAACTGGGCACCGACCTGATGCTGGTGTGCTCCAGCGTCTCGCCGCTGGCCATCGGCGGCATCGATCGCGCCGCGGCCGATTTCCGCGAACTGGGCGAGCGCGCGGCGCGGCGCGGCTTGCGCGTCGGCTACGAAGCGCTGGCCTGGGGCCGGCACGTCAACGACCACCGCGACGCCTGGGAGGTGGTGCGCCGCGCCGGCCATGCCAATGTCGGGCTGATCCTGGATTCCTTCCACACGCTGTGCCGCGGCATCGACGTCGACTCGATCCGCGCCATTCCCGGCGACCGCATCTTCATCGTGCAGATCGCCGACGCGCCGCTGGTGAAGATGGACTATCTCTTCTGGAGCCGCCATTTCCGCACCATGCCGGGCCAGGGCGATTTCGACCTGGCCGGCTTCATGCGCGCGGTCTGCGCCACCGGCTACGACGGGCCGCTGTCGCTGGAGATCTTCAACGACCAGTTCCGCGGCGGCTCGCCCAAATCGGTCTCGGTCGACGGCAAGCGCTCGCTGGTCAATCTCATGGACCAGGTCGCCCGCCTCGAGCCGGGCGTCGCCCGGCCGCCGCTGCCGATATCCGACCGGCCGATGCCCGACCGCATCGCCGTGCACGGCGTCGAGTTCGTCGAGTTCGCCGCCGACGAGGCGGAGGCGGAAACCCTGGCCGCGATGCTGCGATCCATGGGCTTCCGCTTCGCCGGGCGGCACCGCACCAAGCACGTCGATCTCTACCGCCAGGGCGGCATCAACATCGTCGTCAACACCGAGCGCGAAGGCTTCGCCCATTCCTCCTATCTGGTGCACGGCACCTGCGCCTACGCCATCGGGCTGAAGGTCGAGGACGCGGCGGCGACCGTCGCGCGCGCCCGGGCGCTGGGGGCGGAGCCTTTCGCCGAAGAGCGCGCGCCGGGCGAATTGTCGATCCCGGCCATTCGCGGCGTGGGCGGCGGGGTGCTCTATTTCCTCGACGACCGCTCCGAGCTGGCGCGGGTATGGGAGATCGAGTTCGACCTGGCGGACGATGCGGCCACCGCCGATGCCGGGCTGAAGCGCATCGACCACATCGCCCAGACGATGAACTACGAGGAGATGCTGAGCTGGGTGCTGTTCTACGTCTCCATCTTCCGCACCCGCAAGCTGCCCGCCGTCGACGTGGTCGATCCCGCCGGCCTGGTGCGCAGCCAGGTGATCGAAAGCGCCGATGCAAGTCTGCGCCTGACGCTGAACGGGGCGGAGAACGCGCGCACCCTGGCCGGGCATTTCGTGGCCAAGAGCTTCGGCTCCTCGATCCAGCACCTGGCGCTGGCCACGGACGACATTTTCGCCACCGCCCGGCGCCTGGAAGCCCTGGGATTCCAGGCCCTCGACGTGCCGCCCAACTACTACGACGACGTCGAGGCGCGGTTCGGGCTGGCGCCGCAGGAGATCGAGCGCCTGCGCCGCCACCGCATCCTCTACGACCGCGACGAGGCGGGCGAGTACCTGCAGATCTACGGCCGTTCCTACGGCGACGGCTTCTTCTTCGAGATCGTCGAGCGGCGCGGCCTCTATGCCGGCTACGGCGCCGCCAACGCGCCGGTGCGCATCGCCTCGCAGAAGCGCGCACTCAATCTCGACGACCGCGCCGCCGCGACGCTGTGAGGCGCCACTCCTCCCCGATCAGAGATCGGCCTTGGCCAGCGTGTGCGAGAGGCGGAACAGGTCCCGCCGCGCGGCGGGCAACAGCTCCAGCGCCGCCAGCGCCTCGCGGTCGTAGCCGCTCACCAGCACGATCCAGTCCGCCGCCGCGTCGCCGCCCCTGATCCGCTGCTCGGCGGTCTGCGTCGCCGGCGGGGTCTGCGTATGCAGGAGGTGCGCGCCGGCGATGCCGGGCCGGGTCGGCAATTCGCCCAGGGCAGCGGCCAGCGTCTTCAACGCCGCGTCGCTTGCCGGCGAAAACCGCAGCGTCAGCGCATGGCCCGAAACGCCGGCGCCGAAACTCGCCATCACCCGGCACTGGCTGCGCACCATGTTGCGATGATGCGGCATCATCTTCCGCGACCACGGCGTGGGATCGTTCAGCCGCGCCAGGTAGTGCGGCGAGGTCAGGGTTTCGTAGGCTTCCAGTTCGTAGACGACGAAGTAGCCCTCGCCGCCCGACGCGCTCTTCCAGCGCGTGCCGCGCCGGAAGCCGGGGATCGACAGGCGTTCGGGGAAATGCTCGTGCGAATGCCAATGCTCGAATTCGGCTTGCTGCGCGGGCGCGATGTCCCACCACATGGCGATCGCCGCCTGTCCCAGAAGAGTCATGGCACCATTCCCGTTCCCAACCGCAACCGTATCGCAACGCCGTCGCCATTGTGCAAATGGGCCGGTCGGCTACCATACGGCGACACCATCGCCAGGGGGAGCGCCATGGACGATTACCCGTACGATGTCGGTCCATACAAGCGGAAGATCACCACGACTTCGCCCGAAGCCCAGCTCTGGTTCGATCGCGGCCTGAACTGGTGCTACGGCTACCACCACGAGGAGGCCATCGTCTGCTTCGAGCAGGCGCTGAAGGCCGACCCGGCCTGCGCCATGGCGCATTGGGGCATCTCCTACGCCATGGGCCCCAACTACAATTTCCCCTGGGAGCTGCGCGACCCGGCCGGCAAGGCGGCCTCGCTGGGGCGCGCCTACGACGAGGCGCAGGCCGCCCTGGCGCTGATCGACAAGGTGACGCCGGCGGAACGGGCGCTGATCGAAGCGCTGGCGACGCGCTATCCGCAGCGCGCGCCGATCGACGACCAGAAGCCGTGGAACGACGCCTTCACCGCCGCCATGCGTATGGCCCATCGCGCCCAGCCGCGCGATCTCGACATCCGCGCCATCTTCGTCGAGGCGATCCTGAACCAGACGCCGTGGAAGATGTGGGATTTGCGCAGCGGCCAGCCGGCGCCGGGCGCCGGCACGGCGGAAGCGCGCGAGGTGCTGGAATCGGCGTTCCGCTCGGTGCCGCGCGCGCTCGACCATCCCGGGCTGCTGCATCTGCACGTGCATCTGATGGAGATGTCGCCGCATCCGGAAGCGGCCCTGCTGACCGGCGACCGGCTGCGCGAACTGACGCCCGACATGGGGCATCTGGTGCACATGCCGACCCATATCGACATCCAGTGCGGCCACTACCGCGACGCCATGCTGTGGAACCAGAAGGCGATCGTCGCCGACCGCAAATACTACGACCGCGCCGGGCCGATGAATTTCTATTCCGGCTACCGCGTGCACGACTACCACTTCGCCGCCTATGGCGCGATGTTCCTGGGCCAGTACGCGCCGGCCCTGGCGGCGGCGGAGGAACTGATCCAGACCACGCCGGAGGAGATGCTGCGCATCCCCTCCCCGCCGATGGCCGATTTCTTCGAGAGCTACATCTCGGTCAAGCAGCACGTGCTGGTGCGCTTCGGCAAGTGGAACGAAATCGTCGAGCAGGAACTGCCCAAGGATCGCGAACTCTACTGCAACACCGTGGCCACCATCCTCTACGCCAAGGGCGTTGCCCATGCCGCCATGGGCAACGTGGCGGCGGCGGAGAAGGAGCAGGCGCTGTTCCGCGAAGCGGCCAGGCGCGTGCCCGAAACGCGCTACATGCACAACGTGCAGTGCCAGAAGCTGATGGCGATCGCCGAGCAGATGCTTGAGGGCGAGATCGCCTATCGCCGCGGCCAGCACGACATCGCCTTCGCCCATCTGCGCCAGGCGGTGGCGCTGGAGGACGACCTGCCCTACGACGAGCCCTGGGGCTGGATGCAGCCGGTGCGCCATGCGCTGGGCGCGCTGCTGCTGGAGCAGGGCCGCGCGGGCGAAGCGGAAGCCGTCTATCGCGAGGATCTGGGCCTGGCCGGCAGCCTGCCGCGCGCCCAGGTGCATCCGGACAATCTGTGGAGCCTGCGCGGGCTGCTCGACTGCCTGGAGCGGCGCGGCGAGACGGTGGAGGCCAAGCTGATCCGCCAGCGCGTCGAGCTGGCCGCCGCCCGCGCCGATCTGCCGGTCGCCGTCTCCTGCTTCTGCGCCCGCGGCCAGGCGGCGTGAGGCTGATCGCCCGTCTTGCCGCGCTGCTGGGGCTGGGGCTGGGGCTAGGGCTGGTCCTAACGATGGTGTCGGCGCAGGCCGCCGAACCGACCCTGACCTTGCGGATCGGCGAGCGCCGCATCGAGATCACGCGACAATCGCTGCTGGCCCACCCGGCCGCGCGCGAGGTCGAGATCACTGCCGATCCCGCCTATCGCCGCGCCATGCGCTATCGCGCCGTGCCGCTGACGGCCCTTCTGGCCGGCTTCGCCATCCCCGACGGCGCCACGCTGGAGGGCAAGGCCACGGACGGTTTCGTGGCGCAGATCCCGCTGCCGCCGGCGCTGGGCCAGGGCGGCGCGCAGGCGCTGATCGCCGTCGAGCCCGCCGACGCGCCCTGGCCCGCCCTGCCCGGCAAGAACGCCAGCGCCGGCCCTTTCTTCCTGATCTGGACCGACGAAAAGGCCCAGGGGATCGGCCCCGAGCAATGGCCCTACATGCTGGCCGCGCTGTCGATCGAGCCGCCGCCGGCGCGGCGCTGGCCGCAGATCGCGGTCGATCCGGCGCTGCCGCCAGCTGCGCCCGCCCGGCTGGGCCAGGACGTGTTCGTCAAGCATTGTTTCGCCTGCCACCGCATGAACGGCGGCGGCGAGGCCGCCGTTGGCCCCGACCTGAACCTGCCGATGAATCCCACCGAGTACTTCCAGCCGCCAGCACTGCGCCGCTATCTGCGCGATCCCGCCTCGGTGCGCGCCTGGCCGGAGCAGAAAATGCCCGCCATCGGCGCCGAGCAGATGAGCGATGCCGAGCTGGAGCAGGTGCTGGCCTATCTGCGGCACATGGCGGGGCGACGCGCTGGCAGATAGCAGGCGGGCAGATAGAGCGGATCAGACCAGCCGGCCGTGGCGCCGCAGGTCGTTCTCGGCGAATTCCGCCAGCTCGCGCTTCAGGATCTTGCCCGCCGCATTGCGCGGCATCTGCCGCAGGACGAGGATGATCTGCGGGCTGCGGCTTTTCAGCCGGGCATGGGCGAAGTCCAGAAGCTCCTGCAACGGGACCTCGGCGGCGACGACCACAGCGGCGGCCGGCAGTTGGAACGAGCGCGGCGAGCGCAGCGGAAAAGCCGCCGCCTCGCGCACGGCCGGATGGCGCATCAGGACCGATTCGATCTCGAACGGCGCGATCTTCAGCCCGTCATAGATCATGACGTCGTCGGCGCGGCCGAG
Organism: Reyranellaceae bacterium; assembly: GCA_050181585.1. GTDB lineage: Bacteria > Pseudomonadota > Alphaproteobacteria > Reyranellales > JAQSWP01 > JAQSWP01. The sequence continues at coordinate 15,568 of JBFXDA010000001.1, read as the reverse complement.
CAGCCGCAATTCGCCGTCGGCCGCCAGCGCGCCAAGGTCGCCCGGATGGAACCAGCCGTCGCGGAAATGCCGTTGCGTCGCCGCCGGATCGTCGTGATAGCCGGCCGGCATTCCGGCCGCCCGGACGCGCACGTTGCCGACCGCGCCGGCCGGCAGGGGCTTGCCCGCCTCGTCGACGATCTCGATCGCGATGCCAGGCAGCGCGTAGCCCACCGTTCCCGGCGAGCGCGCCGCCCGTTCCGGTTCGGCGGAGCTTATCGGCCCCAGTTCGGAGCAGCCGTAGCTGACGACCAGGTTGCCGCACAGACGCCGGCGCACCAGCTCGCGCAGGTGGTCGTCGGAGGGCGCGGCGCTGAGACGCAGGCAGCGCATGCGGGGGAATCTCGGCCCATCCGAGGGCACTTGGTTCAGCAATTCGCGCGCATGGTTGGGCAGGCAGCCGAAATGGCGGATGTCCAGGCGGTCGATCATCTCGATCAGCGGCGAGGCGCCGGGCGGCCGCGACCGCAACACGGCGATGCCGCCGGCAACGACGCAGGTCATGTAGCGCCGTCGCGGCCCGTCCGAATGCATGCCGACCGCGGAGAAGAATTTCTCCCCCTCCAGATGCCCGCGTCCCGCCTGCACCCGCGCCATCGCCGCGACCGCGCCGGCATGGCTGGCGCCGATGAGCTTGGCCGCCGCGGTGGTGCCGGACGACGTCTTGAAGGAGAACGGCCAGTCCGCACGGTCGTGACGCAGCCCGGGGTCGGGACCGCCCTCGGCCTCGAACGGCAGGCGCGGATCCAGGACGATCATCCGCCAGGACGACGAAGCCACGCCCTCGAACTCGGTAACGACCGCGACCGCACCGATGCGCCGCAGCAGGCTGTCATTGGTCTCGGCCGACATATGCGGCTGCACCGGCAGGTGAACGACGCCGTAGCGCGCCAGGGCGAAGATGGCGACCAGGTGCAGCAGCGGATCGCCGACCAGCAGCCCGACCGCGTCGCCCGGCTTCAGCCCCTGCTCGCGAAGCCGCGCCGCGACCGTCCACGCCGCCCGTTCGAGCTGGGCGGCGCTGATCGTGCCGTCGTCGTGGATCGCCGCCGGGCTGTCGGGGGCGCGCTTGGCCCGATCGGTGAGCAGGTCGGCCAGGTTCATCGGGCCGTCTTCCCTAACCCAGCTCCAGGCTGGCGACCCCGAACAGGCCCGCCATGTCGATCTCCGGCGCGCCGGCGGTGTACATGCGCGCGGTCTCGAACGAGGGCCGCATTCCCAGCGATTCGACCAGCGCCACGGCCGGACGATTGCGGTCGGGCACGTCGATGGCGACCGAGGCCGCCCCCGAACGCTTCGCCAGTTCGCCCACCAAGGCATGGGCGATCGCCGGCGTTCCGGCATGGAGCGGCCCGACGCGCCAGGACGCGGGGCCACGGCGGATCGCCGCCATGCCCGCGATGGCGCCGTCTCTTATCGCCGCCAGCCCGTAGCGCCCCGGCGTCGCCACCCACGACGACAACAACGCATCGCGCCGGGCCGGAAAGAAACGGCGGTCATAGGCCGCCAGGCGATCGAAAGCCACGGCGCGCAGGTCGACCAGCTCGACCCCGGCGGGCGCCGGCGGCGGCGCCACCGCACCTTCGTACCGGATGTTGTTCCAGGCCAGGACGAAACCGGATTTGCGATAATTGCCCTGCTGCGCCACGACGCCGTCGAGACCGACATTGCGGCCGGCCAGCCGCTCCATGCCGGCGCGCCAGATCCGGATGCCATAGCCCTGCCCGCGCGCTTCGGGTCGGGCGATGTAGAAGCCGAGAAAAGCGAAATGCTCCTCGTAGCGCACGACCGAGATGCAGGTCACCGGCCGTCCGTCGAGGCGCCCGACCAGGAAGCCGCCCGGGTCGGCGGCGCGGAACGGGATGCTGTCGCCTTCGCCCGGGTTCCACCCCTCGTCCCCTGCCCAGGACACCATCAGCGCCACGTCATCGGCGCTTGCGACACTGATCGAATAGCTTCCCATTCCCGCTTCCCACTGTGCTGCTACCAACATACCGCATCATCGATTCACTTCCGAATGCAGACACCTCGCGTCAGTCCTCTTACGAAACTAAAAAACTGTCGGCGGTATGGGCGGGCACGGCGATTTCAGCGAGAATAGGGACACCTGAAACGACGGGAGCGATCCACCGCCATGCGCAAGCCTCTGGTTGTCACGCCCGGCGCTACGCCCCGGCCGCTGAATGTCGTGGGCGAGCAGATCACCGTGCTCGCCTCGGGAGCCCAGACCGGCAGCTACGAGATTTTCTTCCAGGCCGGTCCGGCGGGCAGCGGGCCGCCGCCGCACAGCCATCCCTGGGACGAGGCGTTCTACGTGACCAAGGGCGAGATCGCCTTTGGCATAGACGAAAAGGAAATGCTGGCGACCCCCGGAACGCTGGTGCATCTGCCGGCCGGCACGACGCACTGGTTCCGGTTCGGCCAGGGCGGCGGCGAGATGGTTTCCCTGACCTCGCGCGAGGGCGCCTCGCACATGTTCACCGACTTCGACCGCGAAATCCCGCAGGAGAACCCGGATCTCGGCAAGCTGGCCGTGATCGGCAAGGTCCATGGCCTGAAACTGGACTTGCCGGATTAGATCAAATCATGGTCTGACGGACTCGCTGGCGGGCCGCGGCGGGAGACGCGATCGGCCCGCCGGCCGTCAGCCGGCCGAGGATTTGCGGCCGATGCGATAGCCGTGCCGTTCGCAGTCCCAGGTGTCGCCGGTCACTCCCTGTTCGCGCAGTTCGATCTTCCTGATCTTCTGGGTCGGGGTGCGGGGCAACTGGTCGACGAAGCGGACGAAGCGCGGCACCATGAAATAGGGCATCGTCGCCTGGGCGAACTCGAACAGCGCCGCCGGCGCCACCGCCGTGCGCAGCACCAGCACGGCCAGAACGTCTTCCTCGCCCACCTCGGACGGCACGCCCACGACGGCCGCCTCGGCCACCGCCGGATGGGCGTTCAGCAGGCGCTCGACCTCGAAGGAGGAAATGTTCTCGCCGCGGCGCCGGATGGAATCCTTGATGCGGTCCTGGAAGAATATGTTGCCGTCGGCATCGGCGTAGCCGCGATCGCCGGTGTGGAACCAGAAATCCTGCATCACCTCCAGGGTCTTCTCGGGCATGCCCAGGTAGCCGGCCAGCAGCGTGTTGGGCAGCCGCGGGCGGATGCAGATCTCGCCCGAGGCGCCAGCCGGCACTTCGAAGCCCTTCTCGTCGCGGATGGCGACTTCGAAATGCGGGCTGGCCCGGCCGCAGGAGCCGCGCGGCGTCTGGCCGGGCCGGCTGTAGACCACCAGGTTGCTTTCCGTGGCGCCATAGGCCTCGACCAGCTCGACGCCGAAGCGGCGTTCGAACTCCTCCTGGAACTCGGCCGGGACGGGAACGGCGTAGATCAGCCGCAGCGTGTTGTCGGCGTCGTCGGCCCGCTCGGGCTGGCTGCGCAGCATGTGGCAGAGCCCGCCGACGGCGACGCAGATCGTCGCCTTGTGCCGGCGCACGTCGTCCCAGAAGCGGCTGACGGAAAAGACCGGCACCAGGATCATGCGCGCGCCCGCCAGGAGCGGCCCCAAGGTCAGGAACTTGGCGGCGATGTGGAAGAAGGGGAGATAGTTGTAGGCGACGTCGTCGGAACGGATCGACACGATCTCGTTGAAGAAGGCGCCGAAGGAGACCTCGTGGTGATGGGTGATGACCACGCCCTTGGACGGCCCGGTGGTGCCCGAGGTGAAGATGACGCAGGCCGGATCGGTGCCCGTCAGGCCCAGATCCGGGTTGGCGTCGCCCGCGCCGGCGGCCGCCGGCACGTCGCGCAGGTCGATCGCCGCCCCCGCCTGGGCGCCGTTGACGATGACGGGCACGGCCTGGGGCAATGCCGCGGCCATCTCGGCGACGAACTGGGCGTCGACGATGGCGCATTTCGGCGCCGCCCGGTCGACGATGTATTTCAGCAGTTCGCCCTTGTAGGCGGTGTTGATCGGCACCTCGACCGCGCCGGCCTTGGCGATGGCGAACCAGGCGATCACGTAGTCGACCGAGCCGGCCATCATCAGGGCGACGCGATCGCCCTGGCCCACCCCGAACTTCGCCCTCAGCCCGTGCGCCAGCCGGTTGGCGGCGCGGTTGATCTCGTCCAGCGTCCATACTTGGCCGTCGGCGGTCAGGAACGGATGCTGCGGTGCGGCGCGGGCGCGATCCTCGAGGACGCCGTGCACCGTGACGCTGCCCTGCTGCAGCCAGTCGCGAGAATCCATGCGCAATCCCATTGCTGCTGCCCGACGGTTTCCCGAACGAGCGTTTGATTTTTCCCCGATTGTGCGCGAATTGCCGGGCCGCGGCAACCGCGGTAAAGCCTTGCAGGACCGGGATTTTCGCACCTGCTTTGCCGCCGCCGGCGGTTTGACAGGGCAGACTTCTCGAACTATCGTTCAATTTATTCCACGCCAGTCCTTCCGGTCTCCGGCCACGCACCGGACGACGCCATTCAGGAGCGCGCCATGGATATCGTCATCCGCAACGGCACTGTCATCGACGGCACCGGCGCGCCGGCCTTCGAGGCGGACGTCGCCATCGAGGACGGCCGCATCGCGGCGGTGGGCAAGGTCGCCGCCCGGGGCAAGGAGGAGATCGACGCGCGCGGCAAGATCGTGACGCCGGGCTTCGTCGACATCCACACCCATTACGACGGCCAGGTCACCTGGGACAACCATCTGGCGCCGTCGAGCTGGCATGGCGTGACCTCGACCGTGATCGGCAATTGCGGCGTCGGCTTCGCGCCCTGCAAGCCGGAGAACCGCGACCGGCTGATCGAGCTGATGGAGGGCGTCGAGGACATTCCCGGCCCGGCGCTGCACGAAGGCCTCGACTGGAGCTGGCTCAGTTTCGGCGATTTCCTGAACCGGCTGGAGCGCAAGAATTTCGACGTCGACATCGGCGTGCTGCTGCCGCATTCGCCGCTGCGCGTCCACGTCATGGGCGAGCGCGCCAACTGGCGCGAGACGGCGACCGACGCCGACATCGCCCAGATGTGCCAGATCGCGCAGCAGGCGATGCGCGACGGCGCCTTCGGTTTCTCGACCTCGCGCACGTCGAGCCACAAGACGCTGGCGGGCGAACTCATCCCCACCCTGCGCGCGCAGGAGGAGGAGCTGACCCGCATCGCCATGGCGATCGCGGAGACCGGCGGCGGCATCCTCGAAGCGGTGTCGGACTGGGCGCCCGACGCGGCGGCCGAGTTCAACCTGATGACCCGCATCGCCGAGCGCAGCGGCCTGAAGTTCCTCATCACGCTCAACGAGCGCCACGACCGGCCCGAGATCTGGAAGGACATACTGGCGCTGGCCGACCAGGCGGCGGCGCGCGGCGTGCCCATCCGCCCGGTGTTCCCGCCGCGCGCCGTGGGCATCATGTTCGGCCTGCAGGGCAGCCAGAATCCCTTCTCCGGCTGCCCCTCCTATCGCGCCATCGAGCACCTGCCGGTCGCCGAGCGCGCCGCCCGCATGCGCGATCCCGAATTGCGGCGCAAGATCCTGTCCGAGGATCCGCGCGCGCAAAGCACCTTCCCGCTGATGGAACGCATCGGCTACGACTGGATGTTCCCGTTCGACGCCTCGCTCGACTACGAGCCGCCCCGGGAGAAGAGCCTGAAGGCCATCGCCCAGCGCGAGGGCCGCACCCCGCCGGAAGTCGCCTACGACCTGCTGACCGCCGACGACGGGCGCAACTTCCTCCTGGTGAACCTGGTCAGCTACGCCCATTACGACCTGCGCTTCGTCGAGGAGATGATGAAGCACAGGAACGCGCTGATCGGCCTGAGCGACGGCGGCGCCCATGTCGGCTTCATCTGCGACGGCAGCTTCCCGACTTTCCTGCTGAGCTACTGGGGCCGCGATCGCGCCGGCACGAAATTCCCGCTCGAGGAGCTGGTGCGCCGGCAGACCTCCGACACCGCCCAGGCCGCCGGCCTGCACGATCGCGGCATTCTCGCCGCGGGCAAGAAGGCCGACGTCAACGTCATCGACTTCGACCGACTGCAGGCCCATCGCCCCTACGTCGTCCACGACCTGCCGACCCAGGGCAAGCGCTTCCTGCAGAAGGCGACCGGCTACACCGCCACCATCAAGTCCGGCGCCGTCAGCTACCGCGAGGGCGAGAGCACCGGCGTGCTCAATGGCCGCCTGCTGCGCGGGCAGGCCACTGTCCGATAAGCGCACCCCCCTACGCCCTTCTCCCGCTTGCGGGAGAAGGTGCCCGAAGGGCGGATGAGGGTGTGCTGGGTTTGCTCCGATGAGCAGCATCGCGTGTGGCGCGAACACTCTCATCCGGCCGTTGGCCACCTTCTCCCGCAAGCGGGAGAAGGGCATAACTTGGGAAAATCTGAACCTAGTCCGGCATTCGAAAGAAAACGTCGCGCGGAAGCGCGCCCGCTTCTACTTCGGAAAGCGCCGCCTGATGAAGTTCATCATCGAGTCGCAGGCGAGATGGGCGCCCGACAGCACCAGGCCGTGGCGATGGCCGGGGAAGATGTCCATCTCGCAGTCCTTCAGCCGGTTGCGCAGCTCGTAGGCCAGCGACGGCTTGACGAACGGGCTGCCCTGCGGCGCCAGGATCTGCACCGGCACCTCGATGGTGGCGAGCTGCTTCTCGATGCTCTGGGTCAGGATGTACTGGAAAATCTCGGCGATGACGTACGGCGTGCAGTCGACCTGCGCCTTGTAGGCCCAGTCCAGCACGTTGGGGTCGGCGTCGGGGAAGAAGCGGGCCTCGTTCATCACCCGGGTCCAGCGCTCGATGCCCTCCTTGCGGATCAGCTCGGCGAAGCCGTCGATCATCGGCACCAGCGCGCCGTCGTAGGTGGTGGACATCACCGACAGGCTTTGCACGCGCGCCGGGAACTTGGCGGCCCAGGCCAGCCCGATCGTGCCGCCCCAGGATTCGCCCACGAAATGCGTGCGCTCGATGCCCTCGGCGTCGAGCACCGCGTTGAGATCGTCGAGGAACTGCTCGGTGGTCCAGCGGTAGCCGCTGGCCGGCCGCACCGAATCGCCATGGCCGCGCATGTCGACGCGGACCACCTTGTAGCCGGCGCCGATGAGCTGCGGCAGCCATTGCCGCCAGGCGTCGCGGTTGAAGCCGACGCCGTGATGCATCACCAGGGTCGCCGTCGGCTGTTGCCAGGACGCCAGGCCGGAATCGACCGAATAGGCGATGCTGCCGCCGTCGGGAAGCTTGACGCTGGAATCCATTTCCCAACTCCTCTTGCAATCAACTGAACAGGGTCGAGGGCAGCCACAGCGCGACCTGCGGGAAGGCGATCAGGATCGCGATGCCCAGCAGCAGCAGGAAGACGTAGGGTAGCGCCCCGCGCGTGACGTCCATGAACTTGATCCGCGACGGATCGATCGACTGGATGGTGAACAGGTTGAGGCCGACCGGCGGGGTGATCAGCCCGATCTCCAGCACCAGCACCAGGATGACGCCGAACCAGATCGGGTCGTATTTCAGTCCGATGATCACCGGATAGACCACCGACAGGGTCAGCACCATCATCGAGATGGCGTCGATGAACATGCCCAGCAGCACGTAGATGCCGACGATGATCAGCAGAATCCAGATGCGGCCGGTGGAGATGCCGGTGATCCAGTCGGCCACTTCCTGGTTGATGCCCCAGGAGAAGACGGCGAAGGAGAAGATCTGCGCCCCCATGACGATGAAGATCAGCATGGCGGTGACGTGCGCGGTGCTGAGCACCGAGTCGCGGATCAGTTTCCAGTCGAGCTGCTTCTTGGCCGCCGCCACCAGCAGCGACATGACGATGCCGATGCCGGCCACCTCGTTGGTGGTGGCGCCGGCATAGTAGATGCCGCCCAGGATGGTGACGATGATGCCGGTCAGCGGCACGATCTCCGACAGCGAGCTCAGCACCGACTGGCGCTCGGCCTCGGGCAGTTCCGGCGGCTTCGGCGCGCGGAACGCCGACAGGAAGATGTAGATGTGGAAGATCAGCGTGATCACCACGCCGGGCACGATCGCCGCCAGGAACAGCCGGCCCAGCGACGCTTCGGTCAGCGCCGCGTAGATGATCAGCGGAATGGAGGGCGGGATGAGGATGCCCAGCGTGCCGCCCGCCGCCATCGAGCCGAACACCGCGCGCTGCGGGTAGCCCAGCCGCAGCAGATTGGGGATCGCCGCCTTGCCGATCGAGGCCGCCGTGGCGATGCTCGAGCCGCAGACGGCGGAGAACACCGCGCAGGCGGCGATGTTGGCGTGCAGCAGCCCGCCCGGCACGCCGCGCACCCACCACGCCACCGCGTTGTAGAAGCGGGTGGCGACGCCGGCGCGCTGGATGATCTCGCCCATCAGGATGAAGAGCGGAATGGAGATCAGCACGTCGTTGCTGGCCGTGTTCCACATGCCGATGGCCGCGCCCTGCAGCAGGTTGGGGTCGAGCAGCACCAGCCAGAAAAGGCCCGACAGGCCCAGCGCCATGGCGATCGGCATGCCCAGCACCAGCGGCACCAGGATCGTCGCGCCCATGAGAACGAGAATCATGATTACTGCCGGATTTGATCGTTGCGGTAAGCGCTGCGGAACCGCCTGGCGTCGTTCAGCGTGATGACGATGGTTCTGAGGAACAGCGCCAGCAGCCCCAGGATCATCGCCAGTTGCGGGATCCACAGCGGCGTGCGCAGCAGGTTCTGCGTGCGCTCGCCGCTCTGGTAGCCGTACCATGTGAGCTGGCAGGCGATGAACAGCAGCACGCCGGCATAGAGGACGAACAGCGGATCGGTCAGGAACAGCCTGATGATGGCGCGCGCCCTGGCCGGGAAGAAGGCGTCGAAGAAATCGGCCCTGATATGGGTCTCGTCGTGGGTGACGATGGGCACGGCGAAGAACACCATGGCCGCCATCAGGAACGGGCCGATTTCGTTCGACAGGTAGGTCGGCAGCTTGAACTGCGCCACGACCACGTCGAAGACGACGAAGGCCGTGATGACCAGCACGATGAGAGCCGAAATCCAGTACAGGAATCGGTCGAACTTCACCAGCATTCCGGCTCTCGCGGGGTTCGGTGACGGCAGATGGAAGAGACGGCTACTTCGCCGTCTCGACCTGCTTCAGGATCTCGTCCAGTGCCTGGGCGCCCTTATCGCCCACCCGCTTCTTCCACGCCACCCACACGTTGTCGGCGGTCAGCTTGCGCATGGTGGCGTAGTCGGCCGCCGAGGCGTCGGTCAGGGTGAAGTTGGCCATGCCCCGCAATTCGGCCTTCTTGGTGCGGTCGCTTTCGGGCATGTAGGCGCGCAGGGTCTTGTTCAGCGTGGCGAGTTCCGCCAGCAGCACCTCGCGCAGCTTGGGCGGCAGCTTGGCGAGCGCCTCCTTGTTCACCAGCATCGAGCTCGACACGAACATCGGGTTGGCGATGAAGCCCGAGCGCAGCACTTCCTTCCACTGGCCGCCGCCGCCCAGATTGCCGACGCCGGTGATGACGCCGTCCAGGGAGTTGCGCTGCAGGGCGGAATAGACTTCCGGGTTGCCCAGGCTGACCGGGCTCGCTTTGAAGGCCTCGATCAGCTCGGACAGTTCGGGGCTGAACACGCGCACCCGCTTGCCCGAGAAGTCGGCGACGTTCTTGACCGGCTTGGTGAACCAGAAATTCATCGGCTCGTAGTAGTAGTGCGTCAGCATCTGGCCGCCGTTCTCCGCCATGACGCGGTCGAGCTCGGCCTTCATGGCGGGCGCCGCCCAGGCGCGGTCGATGCCGGCCTGCGCCGCCGCCGGATCCGAGATGGTCGGCAGCAGGAACGGCAGTTCCGGCGCCGCCAGCAGCGGATAGGTGCCGGCGCTGTAGGACGGCAGCCACTCGGTCATCTCGACCTGGCCGCGCTTGAGCACGCTCAGGGCATCGGTCGACTTGTACGGCGTCTCGCCGTAGAAGACGAAGCGGATGGAGAGCTGCCCCTGCGTCTTGTCCTCGATCGCCTTGAGGCCTTCGACGACGCGCTTGCCGAAATCGTGCGAAGCGGGAATGACGGAGTAGTAGCGCCATTTGACGGGTTCCTGCGCATTGGCCGCGGCGGCGCAAAGCATCAGGACACAGGCGACGAACGCCGACAGAATTCTCATGCTGGTTCCCTCCCGTTGCTGGCCCCTTGGTGGGCCGTATTGTCGAAGCCACGTGCCGATGCCTGCGCTTCGAACGGACAGGCTGAATAAAACGAACGTTTGATCAAATATGGTTGCACCGTTTCCGTCAACAAGGAATTATCGGAATTCTACACCTCTCCGGGCGGCGCCGCACGCCCTTGCTGCTGGAAGCCGAAACAAACGACTGTTCGACGAGTCGGACGCGTGTTATAGGGAAAAACGAATGTTCATTCGGTATTGGCGGGAATGGAAAACGCGCGCCGGGCGCGATGCGGCGCCTGGCTTTCCAGCCGCCGCGACGGACGCGCCGTCGCCCGCTCCCGACGCCACAGCCTTCCATGCAGGGACCCGCCATGCGCGCTGACCGCAGCAACGTCCAACGGGTCGCGTTCGACATCGGCGGCACCTTCACCGACGTCATCGTGCTGTTCAAGGACGGCACGCTCAGCACGCTGAAGATCCTCTCCATGCTCGAGCGGGTGGGAGAGGACATCCGGAACTATCTGCAACCCCATGGCGGCGCGGCCGACAGTTTCGTCCATGGCACCACGGTGGCGACCAACGCCATCCTGGAGGACAAGCTGCCGCCGGTGGCGCTGCTCACCACCAGGGGCTTCCGCGACGTGCTCGAAATGCGCACGCAGCGCCGCCCCAACGTCTACGACGTGAACTGGAAGCGCACGCCCTCGCTGGTGCCGCGCGAGCGCGTCTACGAGGTCGGCGAACGCATCGCCAGCAGCGGCGACATCGGCCTGGCGCTGGACGCGGCGGAGGTGGCGGCGCAGGTCGAGGCGGTCAAGGCCTCCGGCGCCAAGGCGGTCGCGATCTGCCTGATCAACTCCTTTCGCAACCCGGCGCACGAATTCCGGCTCGAGGCCGCCCTGGGCGAGGCCGTCCCCGGCCTGCCGGTCTCCGCCTCGGCCCGCGACTTCGCCGAGATCCGCGAGTACGAGCGCACCAGCACCACGGTGGTCAACGCCGCCCTGCGGCCGATCGTCGACGACTACCTGACGCGGCTGGAAAGCCAGCTCGGCGTCTCCGACCGCGACCTGCAGGTCATGCAGTCCAATGGCGGGCTGGTGGCCTCGGCCACCGCCCGCCGCCGGCCGGTCACCATCATCGAATCCGGACCGGCCGCCGGCGTCATGGCCGCCGCCCGCATCGCCACCGAGGCGGGGCTGGCGCGGGCGCTGGCCTTCGACATGGGCGGCACCACCGCCAAGGCGACGCTGATCATGGACGGCAAGCCGCTGGAGAAACCCAGCGGCGAGGTCGGCGCCGGCATCAACATCGCCTCCCGCTTCTACGGCGGCTGGGGGCACGCGGTGCAGGTGCCCACCCTCGACATCGCCGAGGTCAGCGCCGGCGGCGGCTCGATCGCCTGGATCGACGGCGGCGGCGCCTTGCGCGTCGGCCCCGAAGGCGCCGGCGCCCAGCCCGGCCCGGCCTGCTACGGCCGCGGCGGCATGCGCCCCACCGTCACCGACGCCAATGTCGTGCTGGGCTACATCAACCCGGCCGGCCTGGCCGGGCAGACCCTTTCGATCGACCGCGACGCCGCCGCCGCGGCGATCGAGCGCGACATCGCCCGCCCGCTCGGCCTCGGCCTGCTGGAAGCGGCGGCCGGCATCGTGCGCGTCGCCAACGCCGCCACCATGCGCGCGCTGCGCGCCGTGTCGATCGAGCGCGGCGTCGACCCCAGGGGCGTTTCCATCATCGCCTTCGGCGGCGCCGGCCCGATCCATGCCACGCAGCTCGGCGAGGTGCTGGGCGTGGCCTCGGTCGTGGTGCCGCCCTTCCCCGGCATCTTCAGCGCCGTCGGCCTGCTGCTGGCCGAGTTCCGCTACGACGGCGTGCGCAGCCTGGTGGTGCCGCTGGACCGGCTCGACCGGGACGACATGGAGCGGCATTTCGCCGGCCTGCGCGACGACGTGCGCCAGGCGATGGCGGCGCAGGGCATCGACCTCGCCGCTGCGGTGCTGAAGGACTACGTCGACGTCCGCTACAAGGGGCAGGACAAGTCGCTGATGCTGGAATTCGCAGCACCAGACGACGGCCGGCCGCTGGGCGAGCATCTGCTTGGCCTTTTCACCGCCGAGCACCTGGCCCAGTTCGGCTACCGGCGCGACGATCCGGCCGAGATCGTCGCCTTGCGCGTGCGCGGCACGGCCGGCGCCGGCGCCACCGCCATAGCCGACATCGCCGCCGCCGCCGGCCACGAGGCGCCGCGCAACCGTCGGCAGGTCTGCTTCGACCCGCGCCTCGGCCCGGTGGAGATCCCCACCCTGTCGCGCGACGCGCTATCGGCCGCCAGAACCGAGGGGCCGATGATCGTCGAGGAGCGCGACACTTCCATCGTCGTGCCGCCGGGATGGAGCGCGCGCATCGACGGGCTGCGCAACGTCATACTGGAGAAAGCGCGGGAGCCGCAGAAATGAGCGAACCGTTCGATCCCGTGCTGGTGGAAGTGATCAACAACGAGATGGCCGCCGTGACCGAGGAGATCGCGGTGGTGATCTGGCGCTCGGGCCAGTCGGGCCAGCTCAGGACCGGCGATTTCGCCACCGCCATCTGCGACGCCCAGGGCCGCATGATCGGCCATGGCTTCGCCGCCCCCTTCCAGCTCGCGATCTTCGAAGAGCTGATGAAATACGTGATCGCCTCCTACGGGGCCGATTTCCGGCCGGGCGACGTGGTCCTGACCAACGATCCCTATTCGGGCATGGGCCACATGCCCGATTTCGCCGTCGTCGTCCCCATCATGCTCGACGGCGCGCCGCAGGGGTTCTGCGTCTCCTATTCGCACCATTCCGACGTCGGCGGCCGCTTCCCCGGCAGCTTCAGCAGCGAAGGGCGCTCCAGCTACGAGGAGGGCTTGCGCATCCCCATCGTCAAGCTGGTGGAAGCCGGCCGCATGAACCAGGCCGTGCTCGACATCGTGCGCGCCAACGTGCGCGTGCCGGAGGAGTGGATCGGCGACGTCAAGGCCAAGATCGCCGGCTGCGAGCGCGGCGCGGAGCAGGCGGCGCGGATCATCGCGCGCCACGGCAAGGCCAATTTCGCCCGCGCCTGCAACCACGTCATGGATCACGCCGAGAAGAGCCTGCGGGCGGCGATCGCGGCGACCCGGGACGGCACCTATCGGGCGTCCTATACGATGCAGGAGCGCGAAGGCCCGATCGAGCTGAAGCTGGCGCTGGAGATCGCCGGCGACCGCATGGTCGCCGATTTCACCGGCAGCTCGGCGCAGGTCGCCTATGCGCTGAACTCGCCGCTGTCGATGACGCGGGCCGGCGTGTTCGGAGCGCTGAAATGCATCATCGGCCCGGAGCTGCCGATGAATTGCGGCTTTTTCCGGCCGGTCGAGGTCGTGGCGCCGGCGGGCTCGGTGCTCAATCCCGCCTTCCCCGCCCCGGTGGCCGGCCGCGCGCCGGTGTTCTTCCGCATCTTCGACCTGGTGTTCGCCGCCCTGGCGCAGGCCTTGCCGGGCCGCGTGCCGGTGGTCGGCGAAGGCGGCGATGCGCTGCATTTCAGCGGCCACGCCAAGGACGGCCAGGAAGTGTCGTTTCTCGATCTCTATTTCGGCGGCTGGGGCGCGCGGCCGACGGCCGACGGCATCGACGGCGTGGCGCCGGTCTTCATGGGCTCCTATGGCAGCACCTCGATCGAAATGCTGGAAGCCGAACAGCCGGTGATGATCGACGGCTTCGGCTTCGTGCCCGACAGCGCCGGGGCGGGACGGTACCGCGGCTCGGCCGGCGTCTACCGGCAATGGCGCTTCCTCGCCCCCGGCCATGTCATGGTCCGGACCGGACGCCTGGAGCCGGCGCCTGGCGTGGAGGGAGGCCTGCCGGGGACGCCGGCCAAGACGCTCGTCATCCGCCAGGGCGTCGCCACCGATATCGGCGGCGGCACGCATGTGCATATCGAGGTGGCGACGGGCGACGTCATCTATCACAGCACCGCCGGCGCCGGCGGCTTCGGCGATCCGCGCTCGCGCTCGCCGGAGCTGGTTGCCGCCGATGTCAGGGCCAACATCGTCTCGGCGCGCAGCGCGGAAGAGATCTACGCCGTCGCCTTCCGGGACGGGTCGCTCGACCCGGGCCTGACGGGGCGCGCGCGCGCCGCCGGCGATTCGCGGGCCCAGAATTCGCAGACCCAGAATTCGCAGGCCCAGAAAGCGTCGTAATCGCCGCCTACGCCTCCGAATCGCGGCGCAGGAAGTCGACCAGCTTGCGGCCGATCTGCTCGGGGGTCTGCTTGCCCGGCCGGTACCAGGCATGCGTCCAGGCGAGCTGGCCCATCAGCGCCAGGCGCCACAGGCTGCGGTCCACCCCGCGCCGCAGCGGCAGGTCGGCCACCAGCTGGCGGAAATGGGCCTCGACGACTTCGCGGTTGGCCAGCAACTGGGCGCGCAGGGTCTTGGAATGGCGGCGAGGGAACTCGGCGATGATGACCGCGCACAGGTCGCGATCGACGCCGAGCATGGATTTGAGATAGGCCGCCGCCGCGTCGCTCAGCCGCTGCCAGGGATCGGCCGAGGACTTGGCCAGCGCCTCCTCGATCTTGGCGCTGATGCGGCGCACGCCTTCCTGGTGCACGGCGACCAGCAGGCTCTCCTTGGAGGGGAAATAATAGTAGATGGTGCCGGGCAGTATCTTCATCTCGCGCGCGATGTCGCGCATGGAGGCGGCATCGTAGCCCTGCTCGTTGAAGCAGCGGGCGGCGATCACCAGGAGCTTGTCGCGTCGCTTGTCGAATTTCGGCCGTGGAGGCGGAGCGGACTGCATCAGATCGCTTTTGCGCATGAAGCCGAGGATCCCCGGAGAACTTGGGCAACTGGGCGTTGCGGCCGAGACAGTGGATCACCTAGCACGTTCCGTTCCTCGCGTCACTGCATTCCCGGAAACGCTTCGCGCACGCAAGGGGCGTCCGGCAGCGACGTCAGCTCGGCGACGCCTGGTGGCGGCGTCAACTGGCCTTGGCCTTGCCGGCCGACGCTTCGCGGTCGAACACGGCGCCGGCGCCGTCGCCGGCCCGCAGCTTGTATTTCTCGACCTTCTGGGTCGGCGTGCGCGGCAGCGCGTCGCGGAATTCGACGTAGCGCGGCACCCAGAAGCGCGGCATGTGCTCCTCGCAATAGGCCCACAGTTCTTGCGCATCGAGGGTCTGGCCCGGCCGGGCGACGACGACGATCTTCACGTCGTCCTCCGTCAGCGGGCTGGGCACGGCGACGGCGGCGCAGTCGAGCACCTTGGGATGGTTCATCACTACCGATTCCAGCTCGAAGGACGAGATGTTCTCGCCGCGCCGGCGCAGCGCGTCCTTCTTGCGGTCGACGAAATAGAAATAGCCGTCCTCGTCCATCCGCCCGCTGTCGCCGGTGTGGAACCAGAAAT